>NZ_JARUXC010000099.1 GCF_030433855.1 Agreia sp. PsM10
GGTCACATCCGTCTGCGCGACAGCACCGAAGGTGGCGAGGGCGGCACTCGCACCAAGACCCAGGCCTATGTCGAGCTGCTGCGCTCCAGCGCGAAGCTGAGCAAGGACAACGCCGACGCGGTGCTCTCGCACGCCCTTTCCATCAAGGACGACCAGGGCCGTGCCCGCGACCCCATCGCCATCATTCGCGTCTTCCATGACGGCAAGCAGGTGGCGGCGCCACGCCTGTAT
>NZ_JARUXC010000100.1 GCF_030433855.1 Agreia sp. PsM10
GTCTTTCAGACGACGAAATCGATCGTATGATGAAAGAAGCCCAAGAAAACGAAGAAGCCGATTCAAAACGTAAAGAAGAAGTTGATTTAAAGAACGATGTTGATCAATTAATCTTCCAAACTGATAAGACAATGAAGGAACTTGAAGGCAAAGTTTCAGATGACGAATTACAAAAAGCAAAAGATGCTAAAGAAGAATTAGTCAAAGCACAACAAGAAAACAATCTTGAAG
>NZ_JARUXC010000101.1 GCF_030433855.1 Agreia sp. PsM10
ACCAAGTCGGTGCTCGAGAACGTGCAGGAGGGAGTCGGCCCGTTCAAGCAGAAGGTCGAGCGCTTCAACGAGATCGGTCTCGCGATGGCCGAGCCCGACGCCGACTTCGTCGCCCTTCTCGCCGAGATGGGCACGTTGCAGGAGGAGATCGACGCCGCCGTAGCATGGGATCTCGACTCACAGCTCGATCAGGCGATTTATTCTCTCCGCACTCCGCCAGGTGACTACAGC
>NZ_JARUXC010000102.1 GCF_030433855.1 Agreia sp. PsM10
CCGCGCCGAGGCGTGGTACCCCGGGGGCGAGGCGGGGCTGGGGGGGCGGGCGCGGGCGCGGGCCGCGGCGGCACCTGCGGACTCGGTCGTGATCGACGCCGCGACGCACGAACTCGTCGTGCGCTTCCGCCGTCGCGAGTCGGGACTCTACGGCGAGGCTCCCTACGTCGAGGAGTGGAAGACGCTGCCGCCCCGGCTGCACGACGACCGCAGCCTCGAGGTCACGGTGG
>NZ_JARUXC010000103.1 GCF_030433855.1 Agreia sp. PsM10
CGACGCACAGGCACCCACGGACCGTGCCAGCTTTTCCCCGGTCAGGGGCGATCGTGCGTCGACGAGGTCGGACGGAGTTCCTTGGAAGACCACGGTGCCTCCGTCGTGGCCGGCGCCGGGCCCGATGTCGAAGATCCAGTCGGCGTGAGCCATGAACGCCTGGTGGTGCTCGATGTCGATCACCCACTTTCCAGAGTCGACCAGCCGGTCGAGAAGGCCGAGCAACTGTT
>NZ_JARUXC010000104.1 GCF_030433855.1 Agreia sp. PsM10
CTCCACCCCATCGTCATCCCCGACTCCTTCGACACAGACCTCCACCTCATCGCCTGATCCATCCCCGGCAGCTGCACATACTTCGACACCCACCAGCAGCCCCGCACCTATCAGTACCGCCGACCATGAAGGCTTCAATTGGGCACCTCTCAGTGCAGTCCTCGTCATTCTCGTCATACTCGCGCTGCCAATGCTCATTCGCATGCTCATCTCACGCCGCAGGATCACCC
>NZ_JARUXC010000105.1 GCF_030433855.1 Agreia sp. PsM10
CACGAGGTTAGCGGAGTAGCGCGTATATATGAGGGCGTTCCTCGACACTTACGTTTTATTCTTCCAGGCGCTTTAGCAAGCCTTTGATGAGTTAGTCATTCATCAACAAGTACTGATCGAAGAGGTGCTTATAGTCGGAGCGCTCGTCCGCGGACACCGCGTCGAAGACCTCCATGCCGAGCTTATGATAGTGAACGAGCTGCGGCTGGCCCCAAGCGAGCCGCGCCAC
>NZ_JARUXC010000106.1 GCF_030433855.1 Agreia sp. PsM10
GCCGCCCCGTGGGCCACTCATGGATAGCCGGGCCGGCAGCGGAAGCCACCCGGGCTTCTGTCGTAGGCTCCTCGCTCATTGTCCAAATGTAGGCTACCGTCGATTACTAAGCTGGCTGACTAATTGAGAGGCGCCCCCTGTCATCGACATCCATCGCAACACGCTCGGACCCCGCCCCCCAGGTCACCGTGGCCGTCAGCGCAGTGATCGCCGTGGTCGGTTCGTTCAT
>NZ_JARUXC010000107.1 GCF_030433855.1 Agreia sp. PsM10
TAAATCAAAATATAAATTATATTTTATTTTTTTAAAAATTATATTATAATATTTATATAAATTTTTTAATAATTATATATTATTTTATATAAAATATAATTTTTATTATAAATTAAATTAATAATTATTTAACTTTTAATTATTATTATTATATATAATATAATATTAAATTTTATAATTATTTTTTATATAATATATTAATTATTTATATAAATTTTTTATAATATTC
>NZ_JARUXC010000010.1 GCF_030433855.1 Agreia sp. PsM10
CGAACTTCGACCACGCAAAACTGCTCCCCAGAAGTTGAGACTGAATTTCTCAGTCCAACTTCCGGGGAGCGGTTCATATCGAGGGGGCCTTCGTTGTTGTGGTGCCGGTGTTCCCTTCGACAGGCTCAGGGAACGGCGGCTACGCGCTGGCGATCGCGACGATGGGCGTCGTGGTCGGCGTCTTCGATCCGCCCGCGGGTTCGATCGTGACACCCACGGTGTCTCCAGCCGACATCGTTCCGTCGAGCAGGTGCCACGACGTCTTGTGGGCGCCCGTGGCGTCGAAGGTGCCTGCGGGAGCCGCTCCGGCGTCGTTGATGTACCAGGCCTCGTAGACGCTGCCGGCCGGCAGGGGTTCGAGGCCGTCGACGACCACCGCAGAGCGTCCGAGCTCGTTCGACCACACGAGCGTGGCGACACCGCCGCCGTCGACCTCGCTGCGCTGCGACTGCGTGTCCGACGCCGCGTAGATCTCGGCGAGACCCGCCGCCTGCTGATCGACCACGACAGGGGTGCCGCCCGTGAGTGCGGAGCCGACGAAGCCGCCTCCGACGAACAGGGCGATCGCGGCTGCCGCCGAGACGAGGAGAGTGGCGGGGCGGGCGAACCAGCGCGCCTGGGCCTTCTGCTGGGCCGCACCGGTCTCGACGACCGGGCGCGGAGCATCCGCCGTGCCGTCGGAGACGGTGCCGTCGGAGACGGTCTCGTCGGAGACCGACCCGGTGCCGGTCGGAGCCTCGGAGACAGGGCTGACCGTCTCACGGGGAAGCTGCGGGGTCGATGCGATGGCGGCCATGATGTCGACCTTCAGCTTCGCCGACGGCTCGACGGGAGTCGATGCGAGGCCCAGGAGAACGGCCGTGGCGCTGAGTCCGTCGGCCTCGGCGGCGAGGTCGGGATCCGACTCCGACGCTGCAAGGAAACGGTCGAGTTCTTCGGGGGTCAGGGCGCCCAGAGCGAAGGCTCCGGTGTTCAGGCGGGGGTCGTCGTGTGCAGACATCAGGCAACTCCCATTTCGTCTCGAAGGCGGATCATGCCGTCGCGCAGGCGCGTCTTCACGGTGCCGATCGGAATGGCCAGGATCTTGGCGACCTCGCTATGGCTGTATCCCCCGTAGTACGCCAGAGAGATGGCTTCGCGCTGCAGTTCAGTCAGCTGAGTCATTGCTCTCTTCACCCTTTCATGTTCGATTCTGATCTCGACCGATTCGGCCACCTGATCGTATTCACGGTCGACATCGCGGATACCGATCTTGATATCGCGATCGTGCGAGGACTGCGACGCACGGACGCGGTCGACCGCCCTGCGATGCGCCATCGTGAGAACCCAGGAGAGGGCGGCGCCGCGCTGTGGATCGAACCGTGTTGCCGTGCGCCAGATCTCGAGAAACACCTCTTGAGCCACTTCTTCGGACTGCGCGTGGTCGATAAGCAGTCGTTTGATGAGGCCGAGAACCCGCGGTGCGATGCGGTCATACAGTTCGGCGAATGATCTCTGATCGCCGTCGGCAACCCGCAGCAGCAGGCTCTCGACCGAGTCGAGCGCCTCCATCGGGGTACCGTCGTGGTCGCTATCAGAGGTCACGAGCTTAAGCATGACAGGTTTCCCACCTGAGGCCTGTTGTTCGTGGTCCGTTCACACCAATGATTCGGTGCGGGTACGATGTCGGATTGGTCGCGCGTCAGAGCTTTTCGTAGACGTCGTGAATCGGACTGTGCGCGATGAGCCCGGCCTCTTCGAAGGCCGCCAGCCAGCCGCCCATCGGCCACCGACCCCACCGGGCGTGGAACAGGGCCGCATTGCGCAGGATGTCGTCGAGGTGAGACACCGGGGGCGACTCGACCGGGTGGTGCTGGTGATAGGCCCGAGCCGCGCCCACCCAGGCGAGCTCGATGCCGCGGTGCGCCGCGGTGGCGGCGAAGTCCGTGTCCTCCCCGCCGTAGCCCACGTACCGCTCCTCGAAGCCTCCGATGCGCCGCCAGGTCGAAGCGGTCACCGCGAACGAGAGCGACCAGAACAGATCGTGGTCTCCCCCTCGCTCGACTTCGCCCGACTCGGGCGCAGGGCGGGCGGGGTGCGGCTCTGCGAGCGTCGCGATCGTGCCGAGGTCGTAACCGTGCGAGGGCGCGGGCGGCAGGTAGGCGACGGGCCCGCACAGGATGTCGCCGCGCAGCTCGAGCGAGTCGGCTGCGGCCTCGTAGGCCCCGATCAGGGCGGGGCTCGGAACGCAGTCGACATCGAGGAAGACGAGCACGTCGGCACCGGCCGCGAGCGCCGCATCGGCACCCGCGTTCCGCGCCGCCGCGATCGGCAGGCCGAGCGGATGCGCCGGGTGACGCAGCACACGAACGGGTGCGCGGTCGGGCACCCCGCCCTCGTCGAGCTGCACCGGGTCGTCGACGGCAACGACCACGTAGTCGTCGGGACGTCGTTCGCTGCGCGCCACGGCCTGCCTCTGCAGGTCGAGATGCGCGTGCCTTCCGTGAACCACCGTGACCACGGCGACCCGGGTCACGCGGGCTCCTCCGCAGGGGCGTGCGCCAGCTCCCGCTGGATGACGGCTGCGGCGACCCGGGCTCCCAGTCCGTCGTTCCACCCGTCCCACAGCTCGCCGTCGAGTCCGAGGGCCTCGTCGAGAAGAGTCGGCCACCCGGTAAGGGGGAAGTTCCATCGCACGAGGGCGGGCCACCGGCTGCTTCCGGCGAGCACGGAGGCGGTCGTCGCCTGTTCCTGGTGGGGCCTCGACTCGGGGATCACGATGGCGGGGCGCCGCGCAGCCGCCACGTCGGCGAGCGCGTTCTGGCCCGCATGCGTCACGACGACGTCGGCCGAGCAGATCTCCGGCCAGGGATCTTCGACCCATCGGCCTCCGCGACTGCCGAGCACGGTCCAGTGCCAGTCGGGAGTCGCCTCCCTCGCCGTCGCGATGGTGGCCGCGTCGAGGGAGCTGCCACCGGCACCGCCGAGCAGAAGCAGACGCCTCGGCGCATCGGGCGTCGATGACGGGCGCCGCTCGTTCGCCCGGGTGCCGAAACGCGAAATCGCGCCGACGCAGTGCAGTCGGCGCCGGGCCGGCGCGCTGAGTCCGGAGATCATGCCCTCGGCCTCCTGCGGCCAGGCCGCGATGATCGCCGCAGAGATGTCGTAGCCGAGGCGGTGCGCCTCGTCGTCGCGCACGCCCGGCAGGGCGACGGAGACGACCGGAACGCCGAGGAGCCGGGCGAGCAGCGCGACCTCGACCGACACGTCGACGACGATCACGCGGGGCCTCGACTCGGCGATCCATTGCGAGATTCGGGCCATCCGGTCGCTGAGGCCCTGATCGTGCAGCGGCACCCAGTGCAGGCGGCCCTGCGCGTCGACGTCGCGCGGAGCGGCGGCCTCGTCGTCGCGCGCGAGTTCGATCCAGTCGCCGCCCCAGTCCGCGGGGCGGGGCTGAGACGATAATCCGGTGACCGGCTGATCGAGTTCGGCCGCGATCGCCATGGCTCTGTTGAGATGCCCGCGACCCTGATGATGGATGTAATAGCCGATCACGCCGCGAGCTCCGCGGGCACCAGCGACTGATAGAGCTCTTCGTAGTCGTCGACCATGCGATCGAGCGAGCAGGCCATGACGGCGCGGTGCCGCGCATCATCGCGCGAGAGACCGGATGCGGCCGTCATCGCCGCGCCCAGCGCCTCGACATCGCCGGGTGCGGCGAGACGGCCCGACAGCTCGTCGAGGATCTCGGGCACACCGCCCCTGGCGAATGCCGCCACGGGTGTGCCGCAGGCCAGCGACTCTGCGGCGACGAGGCCGTAGGGCTCGTCCCAGATGGGCGTGACCACCGAGACGGCAGCCCGCCCGACGGCCTGCACGAGCTGCTCGTGGCGCAGGTGGCCGAGATACCGGGTCCTGTCGTCGAGAAGGGGCGCGATCTCGGTGTCGAAGTAGGCCCGGTCGAGGCTCGGTCCGGCGAGGTCCAGCTCCATGCCCGCCGCCCGCGCGGCGCGGATCGCCAGGTGGGGCGCCTTCTCGGGAACGAGACGCCCGAACCAGATGGCGGCCGGCCCGCCCGGCCCGGGCATCCACGCGCTCGTGTCGACGCCGTTGTGAATGACCGTGCTCTCGACGACGTGGCGCCACGCACTCGCCGTGTGTCGACTGACCGACGCGTATGCGAGGCTCGCGGAGGCCAGCTTGGCGGCCGACTCGAGCCACGGCACCGGCGGCGTGTGCAGGGTCGTCACGAACGGCAGTCCGGTGGCCTCGGCCATGGCGACGGGCAGGTGGTGGAGGCTGTTGTTGTGCACGATGTCGTAGCTGCCGGGGGTGCGGCTGAGGTCGAGCATCAGTTTGAGGTAGGCGTGGTGTTCCCGCATCCACTGCTCGGGCCGGGCGCCGACGTCGGCTCGGGCGGCCGGGCTGCTGGTGAACTCCTCGACGTCGAGGTGAAGGGCGCCGAGCCTGGCATCAGACCCCGGTGCGGCGAACAGGGTGACCTCATGCCCGCGTCGGATCAGCTCGGTGGCCAGGCTGTGCGTGTGCGCCTCGAGCCCTCCGGCGAACGGCTCGGCCACGGGAAACCGGCTGGAGGCGATGAGGCAGATGCGGAGCGCCCGCGTCATCGAAGGAGATCGCGGTAGAGGGCGGCGTGCGCGTCCGACACCGCGTCGCGCTGGCGTCTGCGCTCGTCGACCGTGATGGAGAAGAGGGGCCGTTCGTAGTACGCGCGAGCCACGGCCGAGCCGAGCGAGTCCGCGTCGAGGCCGTCGTCGTCCTGCAGGTAGAGCAGCACGGGAGCCTGATCGCGGTAGTAGCCGCAGTTGGGCGCGAGCACGGCGGTTCCGAGGTCGCGACAAGCCTCCAACCAGCCCGAGTGCGTGCCGAAACGGTAGGGCAGCACCGAGAGATCGAGCGAGGCGAGGTACTGCCAGAGCTGCGTGTCGTCGAAGTAGTCGTGGATGCGCAGGTCGATACGGCCCGCATCCGCGCTCGTGCGCAGGAGCTGGGCGAGCTCGTCGTCGTAGCGCGCTCCGTTGGGCTCCCGGAGGTCTCGGTGCCCGTCGATCTGGAGCACGGCTCCCGGCAGGCCGTCGATCGCGTCGAGCAGTGCGCCGATGACGGGAACGGGGTTCATGTTGGCGCGCAGGCTCTTGAGGTGCAGGCCGATGCGGTAGCCGGAGTCGTCGTGCCGGGCCCGGTCGCGCTGACCGTCGACTCGGGCGTGCTGGATGGCGCGCATGGTCTCGAAGTCGACCACGTGCGGGTGGGACAGCACGATGGCGCGGCGGGCCCACCGACGCTTGATCTCGTAGGCGGCGCCGTCTGTGAGCGTGATCACGGCGTCGGCGGCCGGGATGATGACATCCAGCTGGGCGTCGTGCTGCGACCGGTCGAGGTGGTGCGGGTTGCGGAGGTCGTGCACCGTGTAGACGAACGGCTTGCCCTGCCGTCGCAGTTCGGACACGAGGTCGCGGAGTTCGTCGGGCGTTCGCGCGTCGAAGCCGAACTGCAGATGGAAGATGTCGAACTCGTCCGCGTGCTCCCGCACCCAGGCGGCATCGAGCATGACCGGGGGCCACCAGCGCTGCTCGGCCGAGCGACTGGGGTCGTCGGGATGAGGATCGGCCAGCCGCACGACACGAACCCCGCCATCGCGGGCTGCGGCCGCCGGTCCGCCGGGTGCGGCGACGTCGCCGTCGATCGGCGCGATGTGCCGCACGTAGACATGGGAGGCGGGAACGGTTGCGACACGCACGAGCTGCGGCTGAGCGCCTGGACGGATAGGCGAGACGACTCCTGCCGATGACGTGGATCGATCCTGTGCGGGATGCGGAAGAAGGCGCGTCATGAACGTCTCCCCCTTACGACCCGTGTGGATTCAGATGCGCCGGGATTGTCCTGCGGCGCCTGAAATTCAGCATGCCACTCGGCCGCGGGATTCGATTTGCCCCTTGCCAAAAACGAGAAGCTGACCTACGCGAGCGAGACGCGATCTGCTCGAAGGAGAAGAGAGTGCCAGGCCGCGGAACGCCTCTCGGCGGAAGGCCGTTCGTAACGGCGGAAATTGGAGCCCGGGGTTACCACGGCCCGGCGAGATACGACATTACCCGACTTCAGTCGAGGCTGTCCGTTCTCCACAACTTTGCGCAGATAGCGAACTCCGACGCGGTCTCTGCGAAACGGTTGGCACGCACGGTCAACTCGGATGCCCGCTCCCCCGAATCCGATTCGGTGTCGTCCGCCTCCGCGGCCGTTCCGAGCGACATGATGCGGCAGAACGCCGCAGCCCTTTCGAGCGCGACGGCGAAATCCCCGTCGAAGATTCCGCGCAGGATCTGGTCGGCGAGCGCGGTGATCTCGTTGGGGCCCGTCGGCGAGGTCGCCCCGGCGACGACGGGGTCGATGGTGACGCTGAGGTCGCTGCCCTTCTGGAAGAGGTAGCTCGACTGCTCGGGATCCTGACGGATCAGCGCACGCAGCAGGTAGATGCGCCAGAGAGCGCCCGGCAGGCTGTGCGACGAGGCCCGCGACCACAGCTCGGCGATCGCATCGATGCCGTGGAGGTCGGTGTACTCGATGAGCCTGTCGATCACGCCCGGGTCGGGATCGGCGCGCACGCGGCCCAGCAGGGCGCTGGCCGTGTCATGCGCGAGCCGGGAGATCTGCGCCGGATCCTCGCCGCCCTTGAACGCCTCGAACTCCGATCCGCCGAAGAGTGCCGGTTTGCGATGCTCGCTTGTCATGCGTCCATCCTGCCTCGGTTCGATCCGAGGTCAAAGACGCGCTAGATTAGTCGCTGCGGGCCTCTAGCTCAGTTGGTAGAGCATCGGACTTTTAATCCGCGGGTCGCGGGTTCGAGCCCCGCGGGGCCCACCGTACTCGTCGACATCGGAACCATGGCTCTCGATGGCGGGGATCACCCCCCTCAGGTCGAAGAAATCGCTTGTAGGGAGCAATCGAATGTCCGACCGCGTGTATCGAACGGGTCTCATCGTCATCATCGTGGCGGGTGTGATCCTGACTCCGCTCACGGCGACCCAGACAGTGCCCACCGCTCTCGGATTGGCAACGTGGGTCGCCCTCACCGGATGGATCGTCTCCTACGAGGCGGCTAGACGACGACGTCGACAAGAACACGACGCGAACTCTCACTAGAGCTCACGACGTGAAGATCGCCATCACCGGCTCGACTTCTCGGCCGAGCAGATCCGAGCCACCCGTCCTCCCCGCGGCGGGTTCCGTTTCAGCGATCTGCTCATCTCCAGCTAGCGCACCGGCGGCTGCTGGCATCATTGCTTCGTGCGCCTCTCCGACTTCTTCGCCCTCGTTCCCGGCGACGCTCCCCTCGTCACGGGTGCTACGGGAGAGCTCATCGTGCACCAGCTCGGCGTGCTCCGCGTTCCCTCGGGAACCCTCGGGGCCGCCGACCCGTTCGTCGCCCTCGACCGGCCGATCACCGTGCGCATCCCACCGGGCGACCACCCGGTCGCGGTGACGATCGCCGACGTGTCGACACAGCGCGACCGGTCGCACCTGCGCGAGGCCTACCTCTCGCTGGTCATCTCGGATGCTCCGAACGCGTCGGTCGAGCCGGTGCCCGGTCCCGACGGCCCTCCCGAGGCCGGAGCCTTCTTCGGCGTGGCCGTCGATGCCGGAACCGTCGCCTTCTTCGACGCCCCCGCCGTGGAGTCGTCGATGCCGAACGACGGCGACAGCTGGTACGACGAGGTGTTCGACACCGGCGAGCCCGGCTCGTGGTTCGACATCATGGACTCCGAGACGCCGCTGCAGGCGGGCACCGCGAACATCGAGATGCCGTTGGCCCTGTCGGGCGAGAATGTGATCCTCGCCCACTCGGGCTGGGGCGACGGCGTCTATCCCCTTCTCCAGACCCTGGATGCCGAGGGCCGGCTCACCGGCGTGCATATCGACCTGCAGGTGGTCGGCTCTCCGCCCGAGGCCGAACCGGCGCCGCGGGCGACAGGCTGGCTCGCGCGAGTGAAGAGAGCACTCCGGTGATCGACGTCATCGTCGTGATCGTGCTGCTCGCGGGCGCCGTCGCCGGCTACCGCATGGGGCTCGTGCGATCGCTCCTCGGCCTCGTCGGCGTCATCGCCGGAGGCATCGGCGCGTACTTCGCGATCCCGCCGGTCGTCGCCTGGATTTCCGAACCGGAGTGGAGGATCGCCGGCGTCATCGGCACCGCATTCGTGCTCGTCACCATCGGCTACCTGCTGGGAGCCACGATCGGTCGGGTGATCGGCCGCGGCGTCGACAAGGCGAAGCTCGGATTCGTCGACCGCCTGCTCGGGCTCGTTGGTAGCGGAATCGCAGCCGTCCTCGTCGTGGTGACCGTCGCATCCGGTGTCTCGACCCTCGGTGTCGCGCCGCTCACCCAGGCCGTGGCGTCGTCGTCGATCCTGAAGACCCTCGACGGCCTCGTTCCCCCGCAGGTGACCAGTCTCCTGGCCCAGCTGCGCACCGCCGCCGTGACCGACGGCGCTCCCTGGGTCATCGACGCGCTCGGCGCGCCGAGCACGGCTCCCTCGATCCCGACGATCAGCACGGACAACCCGGCACTCACCGCCGCCGCGCAGTCCGTCGTACGCATCACAGGGACTGCGTACGAGTGCGGGGTCACGATGTCGGGAAGCGGCTTCGCCGTCGCCACCGACAGGGTGGTCACGAACGCGCACGTCGTCGCCGGCATCTCCGAGCCCGTGGTCGAGGTTCCCGGGCAGTCTCCGCGCGCGGGCCGGATCGTCTACTTCGACCCGGCGGCGGACCTCGCCGTGATCGCCGTCGACGGGCTCCCCGCCGACGCGATCGAGCTGAGCGACACCCTGGCCCCGTCGAGTACGGCCGTCGTCGCCGGCTATCCGTTCGGAGGGCCGTTCTCGATCGCGGGTGCCGAGGTCCTCGCGGCCGGCCCTCTGCAGCTCATCACCGACGGAGCCGCCGGCACGACCCGGGATGCCTACACGCTGGCCGCCGACATCGAGCCCGGCAACTCCGGTGGGCCGCTGCTGACCGTGGACGGCCAGGTCGCCGGTGTCGTGTTCGCCAAGGCCAGCACCGTCGACAACGTCGGATACGCGCTCACCATGCAGGAGCTGTCGCCCGTTGCCGCGCAGGCACCGGGGCTCTCAGCCCCGGTGAGCACCGGAGACTGCGCCGGTTGATCCCGTCCGGTTGTCCCGATGAGGCTGCCTTTCAGAAGACGTCGTAATCGAGGCTCGCCTTGCCGTTCGCGCTCTCGATGCGGGCGGTGTTCTCGTGCGAGCTCGCCTGACGTCGCACTTCGTCGGCCACGTTATGCGTCTCGGGCTCGGCATACGAGACGGCCTCGTGCTGACTCAGGATCTGGCTGGCCGGCCCGAGCACGAGGGTCACCGGCGTCGACTCTCCTTCTGTACTGAACCCGGGTACGACGACCACCTGGTTGCGACGATTGCGGGGAACGGTGGCGACGAAGTGCACGAGCGCGTCGGCCACTTCGTCGCTCGTGACAAAGGTTCCGCCTGCGTAGCTCATCCTTTTCATCTCTCTAGATTCACCCATCGACCTCTCGAAGACCCGGGCATTGTGATGACGGCATTACTGAGGTAGCAGCCGGGTGGACTTTCGCTCCAGGCCGCCCCACCCGTACGATGAGGACCCATGCCGCCCGCACCCGCCCGAAGCGTCGTCCGCCGATTCTTCGATGGAACGGCCTATCTCGGTCGCGGCCTGAAGATGTGGGGAACCGACCCCCGACTGATGCTCGTCGGCGCGCTCCCGGCCCTCATCGTCGCCGCGGTGTATCTCGCCGCGCTCATCGTGCTCTTCGTCAACGCACCCGCCCTGGCGGAGTGGGCGACCCCCTTCGCCGACGGGTGGCCGGAGGGCTGGCGCACGGCAGTGCGGATCGCTGCCATCATCGCGTTCGTGGGCCTGGGCGCCCTGCTGGTGGTCTACACCTACACGGCCATCACGCTCGCGGTCGGCGACCCCTTCTACGAGAAGATCTGGCGGAGCGTCGAGAACCGGCTCGGCGGCATCCGGAACGAGGTCGAGATGCCGTTCTGGCCGGCCCTGCGCCGGGGCATCCTCGACGCCGTGCGAATCCTTGTCGCCACCGCGGCCATCGGGCTCGGCCTGTTCGTTCTGGGCTTCATCCCGATCGTCGGCCAGACCGTCGTGCCGATCGTCGGAGCCGCGGTCGCCGGCTGGTTCCTCGCGCTCGAACTGACCGGCAAGGCGTTCGACGCCCGGGGCCGCTCCCTGAAGGATCGTCGTCGGGCGCTTGCCGCCATCCGGCCCACGGCGCTCGGATTCGGTGTGGCGAGCTACCTCGTCTTCCTGATTCCGTTCGGCGCCGTGTTCGTGATGCCTGCAGCCGTGGCCGGCGCGACGTTGCTGTCGCGCGAGGCGCTCACCGACCCGCAGCGAGACGGGTCGGTGCCGGCGCTATGAGTTGCCGGGCTCGGAGTGCTCGTCGGGTTCCGGAACCGGCCTGAGGCCGCCCGTGCTGTTGGCCGCCAGCATCAGGTCCTCGATCCACACTCGATTGAGCGCGGGCGACTTGTTGCCGTAGAAGCGGAAATGAAGGGGGATCGAGGGGTGGATCCAGATGGTGCTGCGGCCGCTGCCCTCTTCGGTACCGTGCTCCCACGACAGCATGAACGCCTCATTGCGTCGCAGCTTCGTCGAGATCACGACCTTGAGGTGAGCAAGCAGCCGATCCTCGAATTCGACGTCGGTGTCACCGGTGCCGTAGATCAGTCTGCCCATATGAAAATCGTCCGTTCCTGACAAAGGGCCCACGCGGTCCAATTCCACGTGAGCTCCCCAGCGAACCTACCCCTAAATATGAGCTTTTGGGTTCGGGGTTGTCAAAAGTGCGGCCGGTGTGCGAAGAAGCACCGACCTCGCATCAGTTCGAGCGAGCGACCAGAGCGTCTCTCGCGTCGTCGAACGACGCGTAGAGTCCGCAGAGATTTCCGCGGGCGTCGGTGAGTTTCATCTTCTCGCCCGGGGTGCCCTGCACCATCCCGGCGAATCGCCCGTCATGTCGCGCCAGCCAGACGCCATCGAAGACGAGTTCCCAGCGCAGGTGCGGCATCGCACGGTCGGGCGAGATCGATTCGGGTGCGGTCGTCGTCGAGGGCACGCTGTCGAATAACAGAGACATGAATCCACTCCATTCCAGAGTTGTTTATGTCGTCAGGCTATGCAAGGCTTCGCCCCCGAACAAGGGGTTTACGCCTCTCCCCGGGCACGCTACAGGCGGGTGTGATGACGGCCGCTAGGACGCCGGACGGTACCGGACACCCCAGCTGAGCATCCACGACGTGCCCGGTTCGAGCCAGCGGACACCCTGCCCCGTGTTGAACGCATTCGCCGGGGCGGTCATCGGCTCGAGGGCGATGGCCATGCCCGTGCCCGTCTCGAAGGGGAACGCGCGGGGGTTGTACGCCTGGACCCAGGCGAAGTTCGCGTCCGTCCACAGTTCGACTCGGCGACCGTCGGGAGCGACGAGGGAGTGGATGTTCTGCCCACCCGTACCCGTCAGGGTTCCGAAGGCGTGGTTCAGGTCGACATCGGAGAGACGGCGCCCGGCGCGCAGGTCGAGTCCCGCCTCCTCGACACCGACCTCGGCGGTCGGAATGAAGGCGTCGTCGTACTCGTAAACGGTCTCCGCGGCGATGGTGAGCGTCAGATCCTCCGCCGGCACCGAGCCCACGACGAAGTAGGGGTGAGCGCCGACCGCGACAGGGGCAGGAGCATCCGACTCGTTCGTGATGGCGTGGGTCACGGTCAGACCGGCCTCACTCAGCTCGTAGCTCACCGACGTGTCGAGCAGGAAGGGGTAGCCGTGCTGGGGGAAGACGCGGGCGTGCAGGGTGAGGAAGCCATCGCCCTGCTCGGCCACGGTGTAGGCCGTGTTGCGCAGCAGTCCGTGCGTGGCATTGCCCGTCGACGGCTCCGTGATGTCGAGCTGCTGTGTCTTTCCGTCGAGCACCCACGCGCCCTTGGCGATGCGGTTCGGCCACGGAACGAGGACGATGCCCTGGCCCATCGGCGGCAGCGACGACTCGGGGTACTCCCGCACGACCTCGACTCCGTCGAGCACGAGGCCCCGGAGACCGGCGGCCAGCTCGGTGATCGTGGCCCGGGAATCGCCGAACTCCACGGAGAACTGGGTGCCTGTCGCTGCTGTCACGGCATAAGCCTACGGCGTCGCCCGACCCAGGGCATCCGGATGCCGGGGGTCGGGCGACGTGCCGGTCAGGCGGCGGGCGCAGACCCGTCGGTCGGTTCCGGATCGGTGGGAAGCGACTCCTCGATCTCCTCGAGGACGTTCTCCTCTTTCTCGACGACCGTCTTCTTGCCCGGATCGTGAGGCTTGGGATGTTCGTGCGTCATGCGTTCCTCCTTCATTGGTGGGGTCGTGCTCTCGCGCCGAGACTAGGGGGTCGCGGCGTCGACCACGTTCTGTACCAGCAGGGCGCGGGTCATCGGCCCGACCCCGCCGGGCACCGGCGACAGGAACCCGGCGACCTCGGCGACGGCGGGATCGACGTCGCCCTTCAGCCTCGCCTTGCCCGTCTCCTCGTCGACGACGCGCGTGATGCCCACGTCGAGCACGGCGGCGCCCGGCTTGACCCACTCGGCCTTGATGAGACCGGGAACTCCGACGGCCGCGATCACGATGTCGGCGCGGCGCACCTCGGCCTCGAGATCGCGGGTGCGCGAGTGGGTGAGTGTGACGGTCGCGTCGATGCCCTTGCGGGTGAGCAGCAGCCCGAGGGGGCGACCGACGGTGAGCCCGCGCCCGACGATCACGACGTGCCTGCCGCTGAGCGGCACGTCGTAGCGGCGCAGGATCTCGACGATGCCGGCGGGGGTGCATGGAAGAGGCGCGGGTCGACCGGAACTCGCCGAGGGATCGACCGTGAGCACGAGGCGCCCGAGATTCGTCGGGTGCAGACCGTCTGCGTCTTTGGCCGGATCGATGAGTTCGAGCATCGCGTTCTCGTCGATGCCGTTCGGCAGTGGGAGCTGCACGATGTAGCCCGTGACGAGCGGATCGGCGTTGAGCGCCTCGATGGCGTCGCGCACGTTCTGCTCGCTGGCCGTGGCCGGCAGGTCGACACGGATCGACTCGATGCCGACCTCGGCGCAGTCGCGGTGCTTGCCCGCGACGTACGAACGGGATGCGGGATCGTCTCCGACCAGCAGTGTTCCGAGGCCCGGGTGGATGCCCTGCTTCTTCAGCTCGACGACGCGCTGGGCCAGCTCTGCCTTGATGGCGGCCGCGGTGGCGACGCCGTCGAGGACGACGGCCGTCACTGGACGAGCCCGGGGTAGAGCGGGAACGCCTGGGTGAGCGCGGTGACGCGCGTGCGGAGCGACGCGGTGTCGGCTCCCGGCTTCAGCGCCTCGGCGATGATGTCGGCCACCTCGGTGAACTCGACGTCGCCGAACCCGCGGGTCGCCAGCGCCGGCGTTCCGATGCGGAGACCGGAGGTGACCATCGGCGGGCGGGGGTCGAAGGGAACGGAGTTGCGGTTGACCGTGATGCCGACCTCGTGCAGCACGTCTTCGGCCTGCTGCCCGTCGAGGGGCGAGTTGCGCAGGTCGGCGAGCACGAGGTGCACCTCGGTGCCGCCCGTGAGCACGTCGAGGCCGCCGGCGCGCGAGTCCTCTGCGGTGAGGCGGTCGGCGACGATGCGGGCGCCGTCGATGGTGCGCTGCTGGCGGTCGCGGAACTCGGGCTCCGCCGCGAGCTTGAACGCCGTGGCCTTGGCGGCGATGACGTGCATGAGCGGACCGCCCTGCTGGCCGGGGAAGACGTTCGAGTTGAGCTTCTTGGCCAGCTCGGTGTCGCGGCTGATGATGAAGCCGGAGCGGGGACCGCCGATGGTCTTGTGCACCGTCGACGACACGACATCGGCGAAAGGCACGGGCGACGGGTGCAGACCTGCCGCGACCAGCCCAGCGAAGTGGGCCATGTCGACCCAGAGCTTGGCGCCGACCTCGTCGGCGATGGCCCGGAACGCGGCGAAGTCGAGGTGACGGGGGTAGGCCGACCATCCGGCGATGATGACCTGCGGGCGGTGCTCGAGCGCCTTGTCGCGCACGACGTTCATGTCGACGAGGAACGTCTCCGGGTCGACCCCGTAGGAGACCGCGTTGTAGAGCTTGCCCGAGAAGTTCAGCTTCATGCCGTGGGTCAGGTGTCCGCCGTGGCTCAGTTCGAGCCCGAGGATGGTGTCGCCCGGGGTGGCGATCGCAGACAGCACGGCCGCGTTGGCCGTGGCTCCGGAGTGCGGCTGCACGTTCGCGTACTCGGCGTCGAAGAGGCTCTTCGCGCGGGCGATGGCCAGCTCTTCGGCGATGTCGACGAACTCGCATCCGCCGTAATACCGACGGCCCGGGTAGCCCTCCGCGTACTTGTTGGTGAGCACGGAGCCCTGCGACTGCAGCACCGCGCGAGGAACGAAGTTCTCACTCGCGATCATCTCGAGCGTGTCGCGCTGGCGACCCAGCTCCTTCTCGAGGACCGCGTAGATCTCGGGATCGACGGTCTGGAGGGGTTCGTTGAACTTCGACGGCGTGTTATCAGACAAGACTGGCTCCTAAACATGACAGAAACGGAAAATGTCGCCGCGCGGACGACGGGGTGATGCAGTATCCGGATCGACCCAGGCGCGCGGCCGAATTCGTGTCAGTCGCTTCCCGATGGTGACCATCTGAACGCCAGTTGCGACACAAGGAAGCCTACATGAGGCATCCGCTATGATTTCTGGCACAAGTGGCGTCATAGACGCCGCCCTCGCATGTCTCTTTATGTGAGGGGGGAATGGGGACCCCGCAGTAGTACCGTCCTGAATTCCCCTTTGATAAAGGAGTGTGCGCCACATGGCCGCCCACCTCGATCCGCCCGCCCGACCGCTCGCCGACGCCTCAGACATGGAGCTGGTCGAGTTCACGCGGGCCGGCAACTCCGCCGCATTCGGCGAACTGTGGGTCCGCCACTCCAACGCCGGGCGAGCCGTCGCACGCAGCCACCGCTTCGATGCCGACGACCTCCTCTCCGAAGCCTTCGCCCGCGTCTTCCAGGCGATCTCCGCCGGAGGCGGTCCCACCACCGCATTCCGCCCCTATCTCTTCACCACGATCCGCAACGTGTCGATGCAGTGGGCGCGCGCCAAGAGCGCCGACGCCAGCGAAGATCTAGACCTCATCGCCGATCCCTCGACAGAAGAAGACGCCTCCCTCGCCGCGCTCGACAAGAGCCTCACGGTCAACGCGTTCCGCAGCCTCCCCACACGGTGGCAGGAGGCCCTGTGGTACAGCGAGGTCGAGCAGCTCTCGTCTGCGGAGATCGCCCCGCTCCTCGGAATGAAGGCCAATGCCGTCTCGGCGCTCACCTACCGCGCACGCGAGGGACTGCGTCAGGCGTGGATCCAGGCGCACCTCCGGCGCACGACCGATCCGGAGTGCGCGGCCGCCATCGAGCGCCTCGGCTCGTTCACCCGCGGCACGCTCGGCGCGCGCGAATCCAAAAGGGTGCGCGATCACCTCGCCGGGTGCACCTCGTGCACCATCGTCGCCGATGAAGCACGCCAGGTCGGTTCCCGCCTCGCCCTCGTTCTGCTGCCCCTCGCCGCCGGGGTCTCCGGTGCCGCGGGGTTCCTCTCGTGGATGCAGGCGGGCAGCGGCACGGCAGGAGGGCTTGCGGCAGCCGCGACCATGCCGGCCGACCTCACCGCCTCGGGCTCCTCCTCCGCGAGCGCGAACAGCTCCGCGTCGTCGAGCGGCGGCACGTCCGCGGCAGCGGTCGCATCCGGCATCGGCGCCGCCGGCATCGTCGGCTCGGCCGTCGGAGCCCTGGCCCTCGCCGCCGCCGTCGTCGCGGCCGTCACCCTCGGCCCCGGGCTGTTCGCGACCCCGGCAGACGACGCGTCATCCGCCGACCTCTCGTCCGACTCCGCGGCTACCGATCCAGGCGACTCTCGCAGCGGCTCCGACACGGCGGTCGTCGCCGACCCCGCGCCGGCCCCCACCACGTCGCCTGCGCCGACCACGGAGCCCGCACCCGCACCCGAACCGACGCGTCCGGGCCCGCCCGGCAGCCCCACGAAGCCCGCCGTCGCCCCGGAGCCGTCGCCGAACGACTCCCCCGCACCGAGCACACCGGCAGAGCCGTCGACGCCGCCGGTCGTCACGCCGGCCCCGCCCCCTGTCGAGCCCGAACCCGCGCCGGCGGCGCCGACCGTGGTCATCGAGCAGGCTGCCGACCATCTGACCTTCCCGGTGTTCAGCGGCACCGCAGAGCCGCTGTCATCGGTGCAGATCCTCGACACCGACGGCAATCCGCTCGTGTCCACCACGGCGGCCGACGACGGCACCTGGTCGATCTCCGACTTCGGCGAGAGCATCACCGGCGACCCCGCGGGTCGTGAGGTCGTCGTTCGACAGGTCGTCGACGGGGTCGAATCAGACCCGAGCGCGCCCCAGCACCTCGTGGTTCTCGAGGCCCCGGTGATCGAGACGCCGCTCGAGGGAGACTCCGTTCCCGTGGGCAGCACCTACGAGATCGTCGTCTCGGGGGTGCCGGGGGCGAGCATCCAGCGCATCGTCAACGGCGCCGTCCGTGAGGACATCCACGCTCTCGACGGCGACGGCCTGTGGTCGCAGATCTACGGGGCGCCGACAGCCGGCCCGATCGAGCTCGGCATGCGCTACTACGACCCCGACTCGGGCAGATTCGGTCTGACCCGCGTCGTCACCTACATGCTCGACTGATCTGAAGCGCTGCCTCGGCAGCGATCAGTCGGCGCGAGCCATGCGGCGGCGCGAGTTCAGCTCGGCCGCCACCAGCAGCACGCCCGCGAGCACCAGGGTGATCAGGTACGCCACCGGCAGCGACGTCAGCCCGAACCCGTCGAGCAGCGCTGCGCCCACGAGGGCTCCCCCGCCGATGCCGACATTGAACGACGTCGAGTAGAACGCACTCGCCGTGTCACGGATGTCGACCGATGCCACATGGAGCATCCGGGCGCCGAGAAGCGGCGGCAGGGTTCCGAAGACGAGCCCCCACAGCACGAACGCGGGGATGGCGATCATCGGGTCGGCCGCGAACAGGGCCATGACGGTCACCGAGATCGCGGTGACGGCGACGCCGATCACCACGCCGAGGGTGGGGTGCCGACCGAACACCGTTCCGGCGAGCAGCAGGCCGCCCGCACCCGCGATGCCGTAGATCGCCAGCAGCAGTCCCACGTCGCCTGAATCCACACCCAGCTCCCCGACGAGATAGGGCGCGATGAAGGTGTAGAAGGAGTAGTGACCGATCATGATGACGGCGGCCAGCAGGCACAGCAGGGCCACGGCCGGAACCGTCGCATCCAGCTTCCGGCGACCCGACGGATGCCGTTCCGGCGGCGCATCGGATTTGGCCGGACGCTCGACCCGGGGCAGCAGCCAGAGCATCAGGGCGGCGCCCACGATGCACAGCACCGCGATGGCCCCGAAGGCGCTCCGCCACCCGACGGCCTGCCCCAGGACGGTGCCGAGGGGAACGCCGAGCACGAAGGCGAGCGTGCCTCCGCCGGTGGTGATGGCGACGGCTCGACCGAGCTGCTCCTTCGGCACGAGATAGCCCGAATAGGCGCCCATCACGGCCCAGAACAGACCGTGCGCCATGCCGCCGACGATGCGCGCTCCCACGAGGATCTCGAAGGTCGGCGCGATGGCGGTGACCGCGCTCGAGAGCGAGACGACGATGAGCACGAGCACGAT
The DNA here is from genome assembly GCF_030433855.1 of Agreia sp. PsM10. Lineage (GTDB taxonomy): Bacteria > Actinomycetota > Actinomycetes > Actinomycetales > Microbacteriaceae > Agreia. The sequence goes on from NZ_JARUXC010000010.1 coordinate 17,782, forward strand.
CAGGCGGTGCCGGGATACGCTGCGCGTCAGGCGCGAGAGAGGGATGCTCGTGAGCACGACCGCGAAGGCGAAGACCGAGACGAGCAGCCCGATCTGCGACTGGCCGACCCCGAGCTCCGCACTCATCTCCGGCAGGAGACCCGTGGGAAGCATCTCGGCGGTGACCGACAGGAACACGGCCGATGCGAGCACCAGCAGGCCGCCCCAGGGGAAGGGACGTCCGGGGGCCCCGGTCGGGATGATGGCGATGGGCGAGGTGAACGGCTGAGTCACGGAGAAAGAACGAACCAAACTAACGGAAGAAGGCGAACAGAGGCGGCGTCACGCCGACCTGACGAGGGCGGCATCGGAAGGATCGGACGATGCCGCACGATGGGCACCAGACCTCAGGAACCGATGACGACGTCGTGCATGCCCGGGGCCGAACGACATCCGTCGGCCAACCGCTAGTGTAACGGGAGGCAGAACGAGAAGAGAAGAGGCGAGAGCGTTGACGAGTTCCCACTGGGTATTGACCTTCGTCTGCGCAGACCTCCCCGGAATCGTGCACGCCGTGAGCGGCGCGGTGGTCTCGTCGGGCGGCAACATCACCGAGAGTCAGCAGTTCTCGAGCGCCGACACGGGCAGGTTCTTCATGCGCCTGCAGGTCGAGTCCGACTCCGACCGCTCCGTCTTCGAGCAGGCTCTGGCCCCGGTGATCGAGCGCTACGACATGGACTGGCAGCTCGACGTCGTCGGCCGCCCGCTGCGCACCCTCGTCCTCGGCTCCACGGCTGCGCACTGCCTCAACGACCTGCTGTTCCGCCAACGGGCGGGCCAGCTCGCCGTCGACATCCCCCTCGTGCTGAGCAACCACACGGTGCTCGCCGAACTCGCGGGGTTCTACGGGGTGGCCTTCGAGTCCCTTCCGGTGACGGATGCCGAGAGCAAGGCCGCGTTCGAACGTCGCGTGCTCGAAGTGGTCGAGCAGAACGACGTCGAACTCGTGGTGCTGGCGCGATACATGCAGATCCTGTCGCCCGAGCTCTGCGCCGCGCTGGCCGGCCGGGCCATCAACATCCACCACTCGTTCCTGCCCGGCTTCAAGGGCGCGAACCCCTACAAGCAGGCCCACGCTCGCGGGGTGAAGCTCATCGGCGCCACCGCCCACTTCGTGACGAGCGACCTCGACGAGGGGCCCATCATCGAGCAGAACGTCGTGCGAGTCGACCACTCCCGCACAGCTTCGGAGCTCGTCTCCATCGGCCAGGACGAGGAGAGCCGCACCCTCACCCAGGCGGTCAAGTGGTTCTCCGAGCATCGCGTGCTTCAAGACGGCGCCCGCACGATCATCTTCCGCTGACGCGGTCGGTACGCTGGAACCGTGACTCAGCAGACAGAGACAGCTCCCGACCGGATCGGCATCGCCGAGGTGATCCGGTTCATCCTCGAACTGTTCGCCTTCGTCAGCCTCGGCATCTGGGGATTCCTGGCCTGGCCTGGCCCGTGGCTCAACCTGGTGCTCTGCGTCGCGACGCCCCTGTTCGCCATCCTGCTGTGGGCCCTCTTCCGTTCTCCGCGAGCCGTCATACGGCTCGATGCATTCGGCAAGGCGCTCATCGAGATCCTCATCATGGGGTCTGCTGCGCTGGCGTGGCTCATGCTCGGGCAGCCCGTCGTCGCGGTGGTCTTCGGCATCGCCGCCGCCGTCAGCGGCGTGGTCTCCGGGCGCAAAGAGTTCCGCTGATGCTGCTGCACGGCGCGCGCAAGCTCGACGCCGATGGCATCCTCGACGACTTCTGGATGGTCTTCGCCGGCGACACCATCGCGGCGACGGGCACCGGCTCGGCCTGGCAGGCGCTGGCCCCGTCGATTCCCGCCGAGGAACGCGTCGACGCCCGCGGCGGGTGGGTGACCCCGGGGTTCGTCGACGTGCACGGCCACGGCGGCGGCGGCGCGTCCTTCGACGATGGCCCCGACGCCATGCGCATCGCCCTCGACGCGCATCGCGCGCACGGCACCACCCGATCGGTGCTGAGCCTCGTGTCGAATTCGCTCCCCGACCTGGTCGCGAGCCTGAGGCACGTGGCCGAGCTGACCGAGCGCGACCCGCTCGTGCTCGGGTCGCACCTGGAGGGCCCGTTCCTGTCGCCCCTGCACCGCGGCGCGCACGACCCCGATCACCTGGCGCATCCCGACCCGGCCTCCGTCGAGATGCTGCTGGAGGCATCCCGCGGCACCCTCAGGCAGATCACGATCGCGCCCGAACTGCCCGGCGCCCTCGACGCGATCGACCGTTTCGTGGCCGCAGGGGTCGTCGTGGCCGTCGGGCACACGGATGCCGGGCTCGAGCTCACGAGGCAGGCGTTCGACCGCGGCGCGACAGTGCTGACGCACGCGTTCAACGCCATGCCCGGAATCCACCACCGCGCCCCCGGCCCCGTCGTGGCGGCGTTCGACGACCCGCGCGTGGCGCTCGAACTCATCCTCGACGGTGTGCACGTGCATCCCGATGTGGCGCGGCTCTGCTTCGTGGCCGCGTCGCAGCGCGTGCTCCTGGTCTCCGACGCCATGGCCGCCGCCGCATCTCACGACGGGGAGTACCGGCTGGGCTCGCTCGACGTGACGGTGGTCGAGGGTGAGGCCGTGCTGAGCGGCACGCAAACGCTCGCCGGGTCGACTCTCACGCTCGACGCCGCGCTGCGCACCGCGATCGAACGGGCGAACATCGATCCGGTGCTGGCCGTGCGTGCGCTCACGGCGAGTCCCGCCCGCGCGCTCGGCCTCGACGAGCGGCTCGGGTACCTGCGCACGGGCTACGCGGCCGACGCGGTGCTGCTCGACGCCGGATGGCACGCGACCGACGTCTTCGCCGACGGCGAGAGGCTCGCCTAGGTCGGGTGCTTGCGCTGGAGGCCCGAACTCAGACGGCTTGCCAGGACGGCTTGTTGGCCCAGGCGTATCGGTAGTAGTCGGCGCGGGCGAGACGGGATGCCGCGGCCTCGTCGACGACGACCGTCACCCTCGCGTGCAACTGGATCGCGGAGCCGGGAACGCTCGCCGTGAGCGGCCCCTCGACCGCGGCCGCGAGCGCCTCGGCCTTGCCCTCCCCGAAGGCCAGCAGCAGGAGGTGCCTGGCCCGCAGGATGGTGCCGACCCCCTGAGTGATGCAGTGCATCGGCACCTCGCGAGGCGACGCGAAGAAGCGCGCGTTGTCGCGGCGCGTCTGCTCGGTGAGCGTCTTCACGCGGGTGAGCGAGGCGAAAGACGACCCGGGCTCGTTGAAGCCGATGTGGCCGTCGGTTCCGAGGCCGAGGATCTGGAGGTCGATCCCTCCGGCCTCCTCGAGCTGCGCCTCGTAGCGGGCGCCGGCCGTCTCGATCTCCTGCGGGCGCCCGTCGGGAACGTGCACGAGGCGCGGGTCGAGTCGCAGCGGCTCGACGACCTCGCGCCGGATCACGGAGGCATAGCTCTCCTCATGACCCTCCGGCAGCCCGACGTACTCGTCGAGCGCGAAGCCCCGAAGCCGCGAGAGGTCGAGTCCGCCCGCCGCCACACGCCGTTCGAGCGCCCGGTAGAGGGGCACGGGCGTCGACCCCGTGGCGAGTCCCAGCACCGCATCCTCTCGCTCGGCGACGAGTCGCTGCACCGCGTCGGCCGCGACCTCTCCAGCCGATTCGACCGAGTCGACGATCACGATCTCGGCCATGTCACACCTCCTCGGCGAGCGCGAGCGGACGTCCGACCAGGGCGGCCCCGACTGCCGCGACAGGAAAATCATCGGGCACGAACTGCACGCGGCCGGGCAGCTCGAGCGAGGCGAGGAACGGCGAATCGAGTGCCCAGCCCCCGAGCACGGCGCGGATGTCGTCGAGCAGGGGGTCGCCGAGGTGGCTGAGCCCTCCCCCGATCACGACGGCCTCGACGTCGACGGTGAGAACCAGGATGCGCACGGCCGCGGCGACATTCTCGACGAGCGAGCGATGGATGGCGATGGCGCCCGGGTCGCCGGCCCTGGCGGCGGCGAGCAGGGAGAGCACGGGCAGGGCGTCGTCGCTCGGCCACTGGCGGGCGATCGCCGATCCGGATGCCACCGTCTCGAGGCATCCGCGCTGGCCGCACGGGCAGAGGGCGCCCGTCGGGTCGACCGGGATGTGTCCGATCTCACCCGCGGTGCCCCGCGACCCCCGCCACAGCTCGCCTCCCAGCACGAGACCGGCCGCGAGGCCGGTGCCCAGGTTCAGGTAGGCCATGGAGTGTCGATCGCCGCCGTCGCCCTGCGGCGGGAACAGCAGCCGGAATGCCCCGAGCGCGGCGGCCTTGACGTCGTTCTCGACCTGCACGTCGACGCCCAGCCGAAGCCTGAGGTCTCGCGCAAGGGCGAGTTCGTCGACGCCCAGGTTGACCGCGTGCGACACGATGCCCCCCGCCGTGTCGACCGTGCCGGGGATGCCGATGCCGATGCTCGAGAACGCCGGCAGCGGGGTGGCGGTGAGCTGCCCCAGCTGCTCGAGCGCCGAGACGGCCGTGTCGACGACGGCGTCGCCCCCGAACCCCGTCGGCATGCGCAGGCGGGCCACGATGTCGCCCCGCTCGTCGATGGCCACGGCGTCCGTCTTGGTGCCGCCGATGTCTAGTCCGAGCCTCATCGGGTCTCTCCGTTCAGTGGTGCGGTGGCGCGCTCGAGCATATCGGCGAGGGCTGCGCTCACGAGGCGAGATCCGCCGAAGGTCGCGATGTCGGCGTAACCCCGATCGTCGCCGGGCCAGCCCATGTCGACGACGAGCACGGATGCGTGTCGCCGGCGCAGCCCGTCGACCAGGTCGACGACCCAGGGGCGGCGGTGGTTGTCACGGCCGATCACGATGATCGGCCGATCCGGGTCGAGCCCGTGAACGGCCGCCGTCCCGTCGGCGTCGATGCTCACCGCGTCGACGACCTCGTCGGAGCCGAACGGGCCCCAGGGAGAGTCGCCGACGGCGATGTTCGCCTCCGTCTCGATCCGAAGCACGAGGGCGTGCGTCGACGTGGCCAGGAAGCGTTCCGCCGACGCCGAGACGTCGAACGCGTCGGCGAGTGGAGGATGTGCGAGCGCGGGATGTGCGAGAGGAGCGTCGGGGACGGGCCCGGAGGCATCCGGCGCCACGACGACCGAGCCGGCGAGATCGCGGACCCGGCCCGCGGCATCCGAGAGCCGGCGCTCGTCGAGCTCGCCCCGATCGACGGCCTCGATCATGCCGGCGACGATCTGCTCCAGTTGTGCGGCGCTGTTCCTCGTGCCGATGCAGAGCAGGTCGCACCCGGCCTGGATGGCGCGCGACGCCGCGACGGGGATCCCTGTCCGGGCGCTCGCCCCGGCCATGTCGAGCGCGTCCGAGACGACCACGCCCGAGAAGCCCAGCTCCCGGCGCAGAATGCCGTCGAGGATCGTCACCGAGAAGGTCGCCGGGTTCTGCGCATCGATTCGGGGAAGCAGGATGTGGCTCGTCATGACCGTCGCCGCTCCCGCTGCGATCGCCGCTCGGAACGGCTCCAGCTCCCGCGCACGCAGTTCTTCGAGCGACACGTCGATCACGGGAAGGGCGAGGTGCGAATCCTGGCTCGTGTCCCCGTGACCGGGGAAGTGCTTGATGCTGGCGGCGACGCCCTGGGACTGCAGTCCCCGCGTCCACGCGGCGCCGTGCCTCGACACGAGGTCGGCCGCGGCGCCGAAGCTGCGCACCCCGATGACCGGATTGTCCGGGTTCGAGTTGATGTCGACATCCGGGGCGAAGTCGAGGTTGACGCCCACGGCGCGGAGCTCTGCGCCGACCCTCTCGCCCACCGATCGGGTGAGCTCGACGTCGTCGATGCGGCCCAGCAGAGCGTTGCCCGCGAACGGCGACCCGGTGTCGGCATAGAGGCGCGTCACATCCCCTCCCTCCTCGTCGATGGCGATGAGCGCGGTCGGGTTCGCCGATCGGATGTCGTCGGTCAGCCGACGGAGCTGGTCGCGCGAGGAGACGTTCTCGCCGAACAGGCACACGCCCGCGAGGCCGTCGGCCAGCAGTGCGCGCAGCCAGTCGGGCAGGTCGGTGCCGGCGAATCCGGGAAGGAGCGTGCCCAGGATCTCGTGGCGCATCATCCTTTCACCGCCCCGCTGACGAGTCCGCCCGTCATGCGGCCCTGCACGACGAGGAAGAAGATCACGACGGGAATCGCCATCAGCGTCGAGCCCGCCATTATGGCCGCCCAGTTGGTTGTTCCGGTCGCGACCTGGAACGTGCGCAGCCACACGGGCAGCGTCATCATCTCCGGCCGGGAGTTCACGACGAGGGCGAGCAGGAACTCGTTCCACGCCTGGATGAAGCCGAAGACGCCGGTGGCGACGAGGCCGGGCGCGAGGAGCGGGAAGGTGATCTTCCAGAACGCGCCCGTGCGCGAGCATCCGTCGATCATCGCCGCCTCCTCGAGGTCGATCGGAATGCCGTTGACGAAGCCGCGCAGGGTCCAGATGGTGAACGGAAGCACGGTCGCGACGTAGACGAGGGTCAGGCCCGCGATGGTGTTGAGCAGGCTCCAGCTGTCGAGCACCCGATAGGTCGACACGATCATGGCCTCGGCCGGGATCATCTGGATGATGAGGATCGCCAGGATGAATCCCTTGCGGCTGCGGAACCGGAACCGGGTGACCGCGAGCGACGCCAGGAACGCGAAGACGAGGGCGATCGCCACGGTGGAGATGGTCACCATCAGCGAGTTGCCGAGTGCCGGCATGAAGTCGGATCTCGTGGTGTCGAAGAGCACCGTCTCGTAGTTGCGCAGCGTGAAGTTCGCGGGCACGAAGTTGGGCACCACCGTGCGGATCTGGTTGTTGGGCTGCAGGGAGGTGTTGATCATCCAGTAGACAGGGAAGACCGAGAAGACGAAGACGATGACAGCGGCGGTTCCGAGGAGGAGGCTGTCGAGGCGCTTGCGGGTCACAGTTCTTCGTCCTTGATGCTCTGGCGCACGTAGTACAGGGAGATGGCCATCATGATGACCACCATGATCACGGCGATGGCCCCGCCGGCGCCGTAGTCGCCCGTGCCGAGCGAGGTCTGGTAGATGTACACGCCCAGGGTCGACGTCTGCTCGCGGATTCCCCCGATGCCCTGCAGGGCGTAGATCTGGGTGAACACCCTCAGATCCCAGATCACCTGCAGCACCGTGACAACGAGGAAGATCGACCTGAGGTAGGGGAAGGTCACCAGGAAGAACCGTTTCGGCCCGTTCGCGCCGTCGAGCTGGGCCGCTTCGAGCACTTCGTCGGGCACCTGGGTGAGCCCCGCGTAGATCGTGAAGGCGACGAAGGGCACCGACTGCCACGTGATGATGATCGTCGCCACCAGGAAGAAGCTGAGCGGATTGCTGAGCCACGAGTTGCCGTGCAGATCCTGCCCGGTGATCATGCCCAGCACGTAGTTCACGACGCCGTACTGCGTGTCGAACATCCACCCCCACACGATCACGGCGGTGAGCGCCGGCATGGCCCACGCGAGCAGCAGCCCGACCGAGACCAGCAGCTTGAACCCCTTGTTCAGCCGGGTCAGCAGAAGCGCGATGAGCGTTCCGATCAGCATTGTGACCACCACGTTCACGGCGGCGAACGCGACGCTGCGCCCCAGCACGGCCCAGAACTGCGAGTCGGTGAGCACCCGCACGTAGTTGTCGAGGCCGACGAACGGCGCCGGCTTGCCGAAGACCTGCTCGCGGCCGAACTCCTGGAACGACATGATCACCAGCTGCAGCAGCGGGTACCCGATCACCACGATCAGAACGAGCGACGCGGGAATCAGGAGAACCATCGGGGCCATCCGCGCAGACCGTCTTCGTCTGTGCACGGGGCGCGGGGGTTCTGGCGGGACGGGCGCCACCTGGCGCGATCCGTCGGCCCCGCCGGGCGCGACCTCGAGGGCCGGGCTGTGGGTCGACATATGTGCTGCTCCTACTACGATCGGAGGGTGCTGTGATGCTTCCCTTTTCCTAGGGCGATCACCTGCATTGGGCTGGTGGTGGCCGACGTTGCCGCGTCGACCACCACCACTGTTCTCGGCGGCGTCTAGCCGGCCAGGATGTCGTCGATCTTCTTGTCGACCTCGGTCGCCAGCTCGGTCACGTCTCCGCCCTGCCCGATCTTCACGAAGAAGTCCTGCAGAACGCCGGCCGCCTCGACGTCGGCCCACTTCGGGCTGGCGGGCGTCAGTTTCGCGTTGGCCGCGGCGGATGCGATGGCCTGGGCGACCTCGTCGGTCCCGACGGTGTCGGCGAGCGACACCTTCGCCGGCACGAGGCCGGTCTTGCCGAGGATCGTCTGGTACTCGTCGCTCAGCATGATCTCGAGGGCGGCGGTGGCGAGCTCCGGGTGGGCGCTCTTGGCGGCCACCGCGATATTCGATCCTCCGGCGAAAACCTTCGCCGCGCCGCCGTCGGCACCCGGCAGAGCGAACACGCCCAGGTTGCTCTCCTGGTCGGGGCAGCCCGGCGCCTCGGCGTCGAGCGGGGCGAGGATCGACCACTTGACCCAGCTGGGAGCAGAGAGCTGCGCGACCTCGCCGGCGCAGAACGGCACCTCGGGACTCGTCTCATTGCCGTCCTTGGGAGCACTCGAGGCGGTGGTCATCACGTCCTGGATCATCTCGAGTCCCGCGATCGACTCGGGGCTCGACAGCGAGGCCTTCCACGAGTCGCCGTCCTTCACGGCGATGTCTCCGCCGGCCTCCCAGATGTAGGGAAGGGCGTTGTACCAGTCCTGGCCGGGGAAGTAGATGCCCGAGACGCCGGGGTTGGCTGCCGCAAGCGCCTTGCCGTTGGCCACGTACTCCTCGAGGGTGGTCGGCACGCTCAGGCCGGCCGCGGCGTACAGGTCTTTCTTGTAGAAGACCAGCCGCGCGCCCGAGTAGTACGGGGCGGCGTAGAAGCTGCCGTCGTACGAGCCCGCCTCGACGAACCCGGGGAGCAGGTCGTCGCCGCCGAGCTCCTCGTACTTGTCGCTGAGGTCGAGGAAGGCGCCCGCCGAGGTGAATGCGGCCGCCTGCGTGTTGCCCACCTCGACCACGTCGGGGCTGTCGCTGCCCGAGAGGTTCGTCGTGAGCTTGTCGACGAGGCCGGTCCAGGCCTGCTCCTCGATCGTGAGCGTCGAGCCCGGGTTCTCCGCTTCGAAGGTCGTCTTCAGGTAGTCGCGGGCCTCGTCGGGCGTGTCCGTTCCGACGAGCCAGACGCGGATGTCGGCGCCGTCGTCCGATCCGCTCGACGAGCCGGAGCATCCGGAGAGCGCCAGAGCCGCCGCCATGCCGATGCCGACGGCGGCGAGTATCTTCTTCCTCATTGTCTTGTCCTTTTCCTAGGGCTGATGTGAATGCGCGGCCTGCGGTGGGCACCGAGGGCCGTGGGTGGTGCAGGGCCGCTCTACGACACCCCGAGGGAGTCGGAGAGAACCATGACGGCCGCGCCGCGCAGAACGATGTCCTGCCCGAGCGCGGTCATCCGCAGCGTGAGAAAGCCGTGGAACTCGGCCATCGTCCTGCTGCGGAGTGTCTCGACGGTCGCCTGGGCGAGCACACCGTCGAGAAGTTCTGTGGGGCCACTGAGGATGATCTCGCTCAGGTTGAGTGCGCCGACCACCGGGGCCAGGGCGATGCCGAGGCGCTGTCCGGCCTCGACCAGCACGGCGTGTCGATCGGCCGGCTCGCTGCCGGCCAGTTTCGCCGTGAGGTTCGGGATGCTCAGCCACGTCTCGAGGCACCCCACCTTGCCGCACACGCAGGTGGCTCCCCCATCGGTGCCGACGACGACGTGACCGATCTCGCCCGCGGCGAAGCGCGATCCGAAGAGGGGCGTGCCGCCGAGCAGGAGACCGGCGCCGACACCGTGGCCGACCTTCACGAGCATCGCGTCGCTGTCGGCGTCGCCGAAGCTGTGCTCGGCCAGAACGGCCGCGTTCGCATCGTTCGCCACGATCACGCCGACCCCGAACTCGTCGGCGAGAGTCTGCTGGAGGGCGACCTCGACCCAGCCCAGGTTCGGCGCGGTGAGCACGACGCCGCCCAGGTCGACGACGCCGGGCGAGCCGACTCCGATGCCGAGCAGGGGCGCTGTCGACGCCGAGACGAGTCGGCGGGTGAGGTCGACGACGAGGGCCAACGCGGCCTCGCCGACCCGGTGTTCGAGGGCGACCTCCGCCCGCGCGAGGATGTTCCCGTCGAGGTCGAGGACGGCTCCGCGGAAGACCGCGTGCTCCGACAGGTCGAGGCCGACGATCTGAAATCCGGCACGGTTCAGATCGATGAGGGTGGCCGGCTTCCCCGGCCGTGCGTCCTCCCGCTGACCCAGTTCGAGCACCAGGCCGTCGGCCATGAGCTCCGCGACCAGGGCCGAGACAGTCACCCGGGTGAGCCCGGTCACCCGGGCGATGTCCGCGCGACTCTGGGTGCCCGAGCGGTAGAGCGTCTGGAGCACGAGCGAGAGGTTGTGGCCCCGGGCGTCGCCCGGAACGATCTTGCCGTTGGGCCGAAGGGCCCTGCCTTGAGCGAGACCTTGGTGCGCCCGCGGCGGGTACGCCGACGCGGAACGGGAAGAGCCTCGCTGCACTTCCGATGCAGTCATGTTTGTTAGTAAAGCTTACGAACAAACAAAGAACAAGATGTTCTTCGTCAGGGGCCCCTGTGTTTACGAGGTCGTAACAATGAGAACGGCGCCCCGCCTCCGATGTTCGGAGGCGGGGCGCCGTCGAGACGCGATGTCGGGACTATGCCAGACGCGCGGCGAGGTTCTTGTCGAGCGTGTCGAGGAACTCCTCCGTGGTCTCCCACTTCTGCTCCGGGCCCACGAGCAGCGCGAGGTCCTTCGTCATGTGCCCCGCTTCGACGCTCTTGATGACGACGTCTTCGAGGGTCTCGGCGAACTGCGCCAGGGCGGGGTTGTCGTCGAGCTTGGCTCGGTGCGAGAGGCCGCGGGTCCACGCGTAGATCGAGGCGATCGGGTTCGTCGACGTGGGCTTGCCCTGCTGGTGCATGCGGTAGTGCCGAGTGACCGTGCCGTGCGCGGCCTCGGCCTCGACGACCGAGCCGTCCGGAACGCTCAGCACGCTCGTCATCAGGCCCAGCGAGCCGAAGCCCTGGGCCACGGTGTCGCTCTGCACGTCGCCGTCGTAGTTCTTGCAGGCCCACACGTAGCCACCCTCCCACTTCATGGCCGAGGCGACCATGTCGTCGATGAGGCGGTGCTCGTAGGTGAGGCCGGCGGCGTCGAACTTCTCTTTGAACTCGGCCTGGAAGATCTCCTCGAAGATGTCCTTGAAGCGACCGTCGTAGGCCTTGAGGATGGTGTTCTTCGTCGAGAGGTAGACGGGGTAGTTGCGGCTGAGGCCGTAGTTGAGGCTCGACCGCGCGAAGTCGCGGATCGATGCGTCCTGGTTGTACTGCACCTGCGCGATGCCGTCGTCGGGAGCGTCGTAGACCTCGAACTTCATCGGCTCGGAGCCGTCTTCGGGCGTGAACTCGACCGTGAGCTTGCCCTTGCCCTTGAAGACGAAGTCGGTGGCGCGGTACTGGTCGCCGAACGCGTGGCGGCCGATGATGATCGGCTTGTTCCATCCGGGCACCAGGCGGGGGATGTTGGAGATGATGATGGGCTCGCGGAAGATGACGCCGCCGAGGATGTTGCGGATGGTGCCGTTCGGCGACTTCCACATCTTCTTGAGGCCGAATTCCTCGACGCGGGCCTCGTCGGGCGTGATCGTCGCGCACTTCACGCCGACACCGTGCTTCTGGATGGCGTGGGCCGCGTCGATCGTGACCTGGTCGTCGGTCGCGTCGCGGTTCTCGATGCCGAGGTCGTAGTACTCGAGATCGATGTCGAGGTAGGGGTGGATCAGGGTGTCCTTGATCGCCTGCCAGATGATTCGTGTCATCTCGTCTCCGTCGAGTTCGACGACGGTTCCTTCAACCTTGATCTTGGACAACGGCCACTCCTTCGCGTGTTTGACGGACTGTTCATCAGCTTAGCCGCTCGCCGATATATCTCGACGTCGAGATATATATCTCTTCGGGGAGATGAAAGTGGCGGGGGCGAGCGCGGCGGGCTAGCCTTGGCCCATGGGTGAACTGAGACTGGTCGAGCTGTCGGCGAGCAACATCGTGGCGGCGAACTCGCTCACGCTCAAACCGGGTCAAGAGCAGTACGTGGCTCCCGTCTCCCATTCCATCGCCGAGGCCTACGTCAACCCCGTCACCGCATGGCCCCGCGTGGTTCTCGACGACGACGAGGTGGTCGGGTTCATCCAGGGCAACTTCGATCCCGAGAGCGATCACGAGGAGTTCAAGGGCTGCATCTGGAGCATCAACGTGGCCGCCACCGCGCAGGGCAGGGGCGTCGGACGCTTCGCCGTGCTGTCTCTGGCCGACGAGGCCCGCTCGCGCGGCTACGACCGCATCACCGTGATGTTCGAACCGGGCGAAGACGGACCGGAGGCGTTCTTCTACCGCCTGGGCTTCTCGAGCATCGGAGAGACGCAGTACGGCGAGACCATCGCCGCCCTCTCGCTCTGAGCCTCGCTCGATGGCAGGTTCGCCCTCCTCGGGCCACGAATTCGCCCTCGACGTGCTCGACCTCGTCGACTCGATCCCTCCCGGCAGGGTGCTCAGCTACGGCGACGTCGCCGCCATGCTCGGGTCTCGAGCCTCCCGGGCCGTCGGCACGGTCATGCGGCAGTCGGGTTCCGGTCACCCCTGGTGGCGCGTACTGCGGGCCGGCGGACATCCGCCGACGGGAAACGAGGCCCGGGCTCATGAACACTATGTCGCCGAGGGCACGCCACTCGTGCGCACGTCGACAGGCCCGGGGTACCGCGTCGACTACGCTGTAGCACGGTGGATCCCGACGGAACCACCGCACACAGCCCCGTAAGCCAACGAAAAGGAGCAGCAGTGAAGCGTCGCCTGCTTGTTGCCGCCCCCATCCTCGCCATGACCGCCCTCCTCTCCGGATGCACCCTGGCGAACGCGATCAACCCGCCCATCGAGAGTGCGATCTACGCCACCCAGCCCGAGGCGGCCGGAGCGAAGAGCACCGTCGCCCTGCCCGACTTCGTGCAGGCCGATGCCACCACGATCCGCATCAAGACCGACACGGCCGACGACACCAAGATCCTCGGCTACAGCATCCCCGCTCCGCTCGCCGCGCCGATCGGCGAGGCGTGCGCCAGCGCCAGCAGCCCGGCCCTCGACGACACCTGGTGGGCCGAGTCCATCCCGACGGATGCCGCGATCACCTGCTCGGGCTCGTGGCACATCTACGTCGCGGGCCAGACCATCTACGCCTGGACTCCGTAGGCCCCCGCTCGATCAGGCGAGCGACTCCCGCCACGAGGCGTGCAGGGTCGCGAAACGTCCTGTTCCCGCGATGAGCTCGACGGGCGTGCCGTCCTCGACGATGCGGCCGTGCTCCATCACGAGCACCCTGTCGGCGATCGCCACGGTCGACAGCCTGTGCGCGATGATGATCGCGGTGCGGTCGGCGAGCAGGGTCTGCAGCGCGTCCTGCACGAGTCGCTCGCTCGGTATGTCGAGCGACGCCGTGGCCTCGTCGAGAATGAGCACCGCCGGATCGGCCAGGAACGCCCGCGCGAACGAGATCAGCTGCCGCTGGCCCGCCGAGACACGCCCTCCCCGCTTGTTCACATCGGTTTCATAGCCGTTCGGCAGGCCCTGGATGAAAGCGTCGGCGCCGACGGCCCGCGCGGCCTCCCTGATCTCGTCGAAGGTCGCCTCGGGCTTGCCGATCGCGATGTTGTCGGCGACCGTGCCCGAGAACAGGTAGGCCTCCTGCGTCACCATCACGATGGCCCTGCGCAGGTCTTTCGGGTGCAGGGCCCGCAGATCGACGTCGTCGAGGGACACCTCGCCGGTGGTGGGGTCGTAGAAGCGCGACACCAGCTTCGCCAGCGTGGACTTGCCGGCTCCCGTCGACCCCACCAGCGCGATGGTCTGTCCGGCGGGAATGTCGAGGTCGAACGTCGGGAGGATGACCCGATCGCCGGCGTAGGCGAATTCGACGTCGGAGAATCGCACGTGCCCCTTCGAGGTCCACAGGTCGATCGGGCGCGTCGGATCGGGAACGCTCGGACGCTCCTCGAGCACGCCGGAGATCTTCTCGAGCGCGGCGGCCGCGGACTGGTAGGAGTTGTAGAACATCGCCATGTCCTCCATCGGGTCGAAGAATCGACGCGTGTAGAGCACGACCGCCAGCAGCGCACCGACGGCGAGCTGGCCGTCGAAGACACGCAGACCGCCCACGAGCAGCACGACCGCGACGGTCACGTTGCCGATGAGCACGAGTCCGGGGTTGTAGATGCCGAAGAGGCTGATGACCCTCGCGTTCACGTGGCGGTAGTCCTCGACGAGTTCGCCGAAGTCGCGCTCGTTGCGCTTCTCGGTGCGGAACGCCTTGACCGCGCGGATGCCCGTCATGGTCTCGACGAACTTGACGATCACATTCGCCGAGGCCGTTCGCGTCTGCCGGAACACGCGCTGCGACCTGAGCTGGAACCATCTCGTGAGAATGGCGAGCGGAATCAGCGAGACGACCAGCACGGCCGCGCTCAGCGGGTCGACGAGCAGCAGCGCCACTCCGACGAAGACCATGTACAGCACGCCCTGCACGAGGTTGTTGATGCCGGAGTCAAGCAGTTCACGGATCGAGTCGAGGTCGCTCGTCTGGCGCGAGATGATGCGCCCCGAGGTGTAGCTCTCGTGGAACTCCAGGCTGAGCCGCTGCGTCTGGAGGAACACGCGCCGACGCAGGTCGAGGAGCACGGCCTGGCTGATGCGTGCCGAGAGAACCGTGAACCAGGCGACCAGGGCCGCACCCACGATGCCCGTCGCCAGATACGCGCCACCCGCGAGAGCCAGCGGCATCCAGTCGTTCTGCATCAACGCGGGCAGGCCCCGGTCGATGCCGAAGGCGATCAGGGCCGGCCCCGCCACCTGGGCGGCCGTCGACACGACGATCACGACGATGCCGAGCACCAGGCGCGCCTTCAACGGCGCGAGCAGCGACCCCAGAAGGCGGATGCTGCGGGCGCGGATCTGCCGGCTCTCGGCGCGCGAGAAGTCGTCGCGCTCCTCACCGCTCGTTCCGGTGACGCTGGACTGGCTGCTCATGAGGGAATCTCCGTTGCGGCGGGTTCTGAGGATGTGCTCTGCGCCTGGTCGTCGAGGCTGGAGATCACGAACCGGTAGTGGTCGTTGTTCGCGATGAGCTCGCTGTGCGTGCCGACCGCGGTGATCCTGCCGTCCTGCATCAAGGCCACACGATCGGCAAGCGAGACGGTCGAGGGGCGGTGCGCCACGATGAGTGCCGTGGTGGACGCGAGCACACGGCGGAGCGCCGCCTCGACACGCTGCTCGGTCGTCACGTCGAGGGCCGACAAGGGGTCGTCGAGCACCAGCACCGATGGACGCGCCGCGACCGCGCGAGCGAGCGCCAGGCGCTGTCGTTGACCTCCCGACAGGCTCAGCCCCTCTTCGCCCACCCGGGTGTCGAGTCCGTTCGGGAGGTCGTGGACGAACTGCGCCTGCGCCACGTCGAGCGCCTCGGCGAGCTCGGCCTCCGTCGCATCCGGTCGGCCCAGCAGCACGTTCTCGCGGACCGTCGCCGAGAACAGGGTGGCATCTTCGAAGGCCATGGCGATGTGCGTGCGCAGCTCGTCGAGCGCGAGGTCGCGCACATCGACACCGTCGAGCGAGACGGAGCCGCCGGTGACGTCGTAGAGGCGCGTCGGGAGTGCGGTCAGCGTCGTCTTGCCCGAGCCCGTGAGGCCCACGAGCGCCATGGTCTCGCCCGGCTCGATCACGAGGTCGATGCCGTCGAGCAGGTCGGGGAACCGCTCGGGCGAATCCTGGTAGCGGAAGTGCGCGTCGGAGAAGACGAGCCTTCCCCGGGGCCGGGCGATGGTCTTCGGGGTCGCCGGGTCGACGATGGTGTTGACCTCGTCCATGACCTCGAAGAACCTGTTGGTCGCGGTCTTGGCGTCGATCGTCATGGCGAGGAAGTAGCCCATCGACTGGATCGGGAACAGCAGCACCGTGCCGGTCGCGAAGAACGCCACCAGCTCCCCCACGCTCGACTGGCCGGACTGCGCCAGCCAGACTCCCACCACGAGGGCCACGGCGAAGGCGACATCGGGCACGAGGAGGAGCCACAGCCAGATGCCGGCCACGGCGCGCGCCTTCTCCAGCTCGGTGCCCTGCAGCTGCTCCGCCTGCGTCTCGAAGCGCTTGAGCGCGTGCGAGCCGCGGCCGAAGGCCTTCAGAACGCGGATGCCGTGGACGCTCTCCTCGACGGCCGTGGCCAGGTCGCCCTGCTGGTCCTGTCCTCGGCGCGCGGCCGTGGAATAGCGCTTCTCGAACGCGTAGCCGTAGATGAGCACGGGAATGGAGGCGACGACGAAGATCGAGCCGAGGACCCAGTTGAGCGAGACCAGGATGATGAATCCGATCACGAGCGTGAGCGTGTTCACGATGAGGATCACGAAGCCGAACGCCATCCACCGTCGGATGAGGTTGAGGTCGCCGATGGCGCGCGACAGCAGCTGGCCGCTCGGCCACCGGTCGTGGAACGCGACGGGCAGGCGCTGCAGCTGCCGGTACAGGCTGTTGCGCATGTGCGCCTCGACGTGCGTTCCCGGAGTCAGCACGAGCCAGCGGCGCAGCGCGATGAGCCCGGCCTCCGCGACTCCGAGTGCCAGGACGAGGCCGACCGAGAACCACACGAGCGACACGTCGGTGCCGGTGAGCGGCCCGTCGATGAGCCACTGCAGCACCTGCGGGATGGCCAGCGCCACGAGACTCGCCAGCAGGGATGCCACGATCGCCACGTAAATGCGCGGCATGGCCGGCTTCGCGTAGCGGTACAGCCTCCCGAGGGAGGCGAGGGTGGACGGGGGCGCGGGCGTTGACACGGAAAGACCTCGAGAACAGAAGGCGGGAGTTCCACCCGGAACCGGGCAGCCTTCTAGGCTACTCCCGACTCGTACCGACACGCAACGCGCCATCGGCGACGCGCCGCGCCCCAGGCGTTCAGCGCACCCGCACCGACAGGCAGGTGACGCAGGCCTCGAGCTTCTCGAACTCCGAGATGTCGACGGCGATCACCCGATAGCCCAGGCTCTCGATGAGCTGCGCCGACTCCGGCGCCGCCGACGACATCAGCACCGTGTCGTCGGAGAGGATGACGACGTGTGCGCCGGCCTCCTCGGGCACGGCGAGGAAGCGGTCGAAGATCTTGGGATCGTCGACGACCGGCGGATATCCGATGACCGTGCCGTCGGGCAGGGCCGTGACCGCGCTCTTCAGGTGCAGCACCTTCGAGATCGGAACGGCGATCACGGTGTAAGCGAGCGGACTCAGGATATGCCGGAGCTGCCGGATGCCCTCGGCGTTCGTGCGCCCGCCTCGGCCCACGTAGACGCGCTTCTCGATCTTCAGCACGTCGCCGCCGTCGAGGGTGCCGGGCTGCACGATGCGGGTGACGTCGAGGCCGAGCGAGCGAACGCTCTTCTCGACCCCGTCGATCTCGGCGACCCGGGTCGGCGCCGCCGGGCTCGCGAGCACGGCGAGGCGCCCGAACATCACGACGGAATCCTCGACGAAGACGGAGTCGGCGAGGTCGGTCGCGCGCTCGACTTCGACCGGCTTCCAGCCCGCCCCGATCAGGGCGGCGACATACGACTCCCATTGCGTGTCCGCGAGGTCGGAGTCGACCTCGGTGCGCTCCAGGTGGGTGACGATGCCCTCGGCGAGGTTGTCGGACGGCCTGCGCACGAGAACGGTGCCGGCCACGCTCCGCGGCGGCACCTCCGAGTGGCTCAGTGCCCCGTAGACCCGGCGGCCCAGCGTGGCGGTGGCGACGGTCGCCGTGAGAACGAAGATCAGGTTGATGTTTCCCAGTGTGCTGAGAATGTAGGCGATCACCGGGCCGTCGAGGGCGTTGCCCTGCACGAGCGTCTGGATGCCCGTGCCCACGACGGCCGCGATCGCGCCGGACACCAGACCCGCGATGGCCGCCGTGTACCAGCGCCAGAGGCGCGTGGCGAGGGCGAAGACGAAGACCAGGACGAGCAGCACGAGAGTCGACGGCACGAAGAAGTTGTTGATCTGGAGCAGCACGATCGACTGCGGATCGTTGCCGACGAAGAACGAGAGCATCGTCGCGAGATGGGTGATCGCCGCCACGAGCAGGGCCGCGACCGCCGAGGCGATCAGGGGTCTCGGGCGGAGGAAGTGCATGGGTGCGACCTTAGTTGCGGTTTCTGTGCGCACGACGGGTACTCCTAGTGGAAGAAGTGACGTTCGCCTGTGAAGTACATGGTGACGCCCGCCGCCTGCGCGGCCTCGATCACCTCGGCGTCGCGCACAGAACCACCCGGCTGCACGACGGCGGTCACGCCGGCGTCGATCAGAACCTGGAGCCCGTCTGCGAACGGGAAGAAGGCGTCGGAGGCGGCGACCGACCCGGCGGCCCGATCTCCCGCACGGGTGACGGCGAGGTGGCACGAGTCGACCCGGTTGACCTGGCCCATGCCGACGCCGACGGAGGCTCCGCCCGAGGCGAGCAGGATGGCGTTGGACTTGACCGCCCTGCACGCCTTCCACGCGAACTCGAGGTCTGCCAGGGTGGCGTCGTCGACGTGCTTGCCGGCGACCCGCTGCCACTTCACCGAGCTGAAGCCGACGAAACCATCCGGCTTCTGAGCGAGGAATCCGCCACTCACCTGTCGGACCTCGGTCTCGTCGCGCTGGAACCCGGCGGGCAGCTTGAGCAGTCGCAGGTTCTTCTTGATCTGCAGAATCTCGAGGGCCTCCGGCTCGAAGTCCGGGGCCACGAGCACCTCGGTGAAGACCTCGGCGACGCCCTCGGCCATCGCACGCGTGACCGTTCTGTTGGAGGCGATCACACCGCCGAAGGCGGAGACGGGGTCGCAGGCGTGGGCCCTGGCGTGCGCGCCCGCGATGGCATCGGCGTCGGACGACTGAGCGACGGCGATGCCGCACGGATTGGCGTGCTTGATGATGGCCACGGCGGGCTCGTCGAAGTCGAACGCGGCGCGCACGGCGGCATCGGCGTCGACGTAGTTGTTGTACGACATCTCCTTGCCGTGCAGCTGTTCGGCCTGGGCGATGCCGCGGCCGTTCTCGCGCACGTAGAGCGCCGCCGGCTGGTGCGAGTTCTCGCCGTAGCGGAGAGTCGCCGACAGCGTGCCCTCGATCGTGAGGGCGTCGCCGAAGCCCGCCGTCTCGGCGGCCTCGCCATCCGTCGCCGTGTCGGCGAACCATGCGGCGACGGCCGTGTCGTAGGCGGCCGTGTGGGCGAACGCCGACGCTGCGAGGGCCCGGCGTGCGGCGAGCGAGGTGCCCTCGGGCAGCGACGCGATGATCTCGGCATAGCTGGAAGGCGACACGGCGATGGCGACGTTGGCGTGGTTCTTGGCCGAGGCGCGCACCAGGGCGGGGCCGCCGATATCGATCTGCTCGATCACGGCGGAGGCCTCGGCGCCCGAGGCGACCGTCTCGCGGAACGGGTAGAGGTTGACCACGACCAGCTGGAAGGGCCGGATGCCGAGCTCGTCGAGCTGCGCCCTGTGCGACTCGAGCCGGAGATCGGCGAGGATGCCCGCGTGCACGGCGGGGTGCAGCGTCTTGACACGGCCGTCGAGCGACTCGGGGAAGCCCGTGACCTGGCTCACCTCGGTGACGGCATAACCCGCGTCGGCGATGGTCTGGGCCGTCGAACCGGTCGACACGATCTCGACTCCCGCGTCGGAGAGAGCCGCAGCGAGCTCGAGGAGCCCGGTCTTGTCGCTCACCGAGATCAGTGCCCGTTCGATGCGCACGACATCGCGGTGGGTGTAGAGGTTCGGATCGTGGATTGGACCGCTCATGCTGTGGCTAGCTCCCTGAGGTTGACTCTGCTGTTCGCGATGTCGAGCACGGCCTGGGTGAGCAGGCGCCGTTCGACCGTCTTGATTCGTTCGTGAAGTTCGGATTCTGTGTCGCCGGGCTCGATGGCCACGGCCTCCTGCACGATCACAGGACCGGTGTCGACGCCCTCGTCGACGATGTGCACGGTGACGCCTGTCTGCGAGGCCCCGGCGGCCAGAGCATCGCGCACGGCATGGGCACCGGGGAACGCGGGAAGAAGCGCAGGATGCGTGTTGATCAGCTGGGGAGACAGGGCCGCGACGACCCGCGGAGGCAGGATGCGCATGAATCCGGCGCAGACGACGAGGTCGGGGTTCCAGACCTGGATCTGCTCGAGCAGCTCGTCGCCCCAGGCCGCCCGCGACTCGAACGACGTCGGCGGCACCGTGAACGTGGGGACTCCGAACTCCTCGGCATGGGCGAGGCCGGCCGCGTCGTTGTCTGCCCCGACGGCCACGATCCGGGCCGGGAACTCGGCATCGGATTGCGCGTCGAGGAGGGCGCGGAGGTTGGATCCTCCGCCTGAGATGAGTACGACGAGCGACAGCACCGTCACAGTTTATTGGCATCGGGCATCGAGCCCGCGCCCGGGGCCGAGCCGGCCTCGTCGTCGACGCCCGCCAGATCCGGGGTGCGCGAGAAGAGGCGTCGCGTGAGGCCCACGGTGAGGCCGAGCACCGCGCTCGGGCCGAGCTCGACGGCCGACCAGAGCCAGACGGCCGCGGGATCCGGCCCGATGTCGATGAGGCGACCCGGACCCGCGGCGCCGCCCGACCAGAGGGCGAGAAGGGCGAGGATGCTCGCGCCGACGACGCCGACTCCCAGGCCCGACAGCACGAGGATCAGAGGAGAGGCGGCAGCGCCATCCGCGGTCAGCCTCGGCTTCAGCAGAACGCCCACGACGAAGCCGATCACCACGGGAACCACCACCACCGCGTACCCGAGCGCGGGCGCCCCCTGGGGCAGCGAACCGAGAATCGGCAGGGCGGGAAGCAGGCCGACCTGCGTTCCCAGAGGCGAGACGAGGCTCCCCGAGCCGAGAGCGAAGCCCGGCCCGACGAGCCACGACGCGGCCCACACGACGAGGTTGGGGATCAGAGAGAGCTGCCCGACGGTCAGGGCGATGCCGCCGACGAGACCCGACTGGAGCGATTCGTACAACGAGATGATCTCGCCGTAATGCCCCAGCACGAGCACGAAAACGACCACGGCCGCGACGGCCACCACGCCCGCCACCACGAGGGCTCCCCCGCGCGCCGCCAGCGCCACCACTGTTCTGACCGGCACCGGCACGCCGGCGACGATCGCGCGAAGGCTTCGGGCCAGGATGTCGACGGCCTGGTCCGCGGGATCATCTCCGACCTCGACATCGGAGCGCGAGAAGAGGCTCGTCGCCATGCCGATGGCGTAGATGGCGGCGGGAAAGACCAGGGCCTGGAGAACCGACGGCCGGGCACTGTCGGAGCCGGCCCCGAGGGCGACCAGCCATCCGATCACGGCGACGGTCAGAATGCCCACGGCCGCTCCCAGCACGCGATGCTCGGAATCGGCGAGCCGTCGACCCGACCTCCAGCCGAGAAGCACCGTCAGGACCGCCACCCCCAGGGGCGCGAATCCGATCTCGAACGGCACACCGGCGCCCTCGAGGGCGAGCTGCAGCGCGAGGGTCGGATCGATCGTGACGAGCAGGTCCACCCCGTTGCCGAGGAGCCAGACGTTGGCGGCGACCCGCCAGAACGCGCCGTAGTCGACGGCGAGCTCGAACTGGGTCAGCCAGAGGATCGTGAGCGGTACCAGGAGGATTCCGAGGCCGAGGGCCCCGACGAGGAGCGCGTCGAGGAACGCGAGGAATGCGGTAAATGGTCGATTCATGCCGTGCCGAGCGTACCCCCTGACGGGAGGCCCGACCTGTCACCCCGCCGGTCTAGTGGAGCAAGGCCTTGAAGGCCACGATCACCAATCCGAAAAGAGCCGTTCCGATTCCGCCGAGCAGCCTCACGGGCCACGGGCTCCCCCTGTCGGCGAACGCCAGCCACCCCAGGATTCCCAGCACGACCATGCCGACGACGAGCGCGACGAGATACGCGGTGTCCTCGTCGAGCACCCCGATCGAGCCAAGGACGAGGAACAGGAGCGGGATGATCGAGGCGTAGAGCAGGCCAACCGAATGGTGCACGCCTCCGCGGAACGCCTCGCCGATTCCGATCACGCGGCCGTCGCGCTTGCCGTGGTTCGCCACCGCCACGGCGAACACGTGGGCGGCCCAGAACACGAGCATCGTCACGAAGGTCACCACGAACACGTCGAGATCGGTGTCGTCGTCCTCGGCGACGGCGATGACCGCAGAGCTGATGATCGTTCCGTAGATCAGCTCGGGCGTCACCAGAGCGTGGCGGATGCGTTGCCACCGGCTCGGCGACTCCACCGGCTGCTCGACGGGGTCGGCCCCCAGAGACTCGGACATCGAAACCCCCTTCTGACGTGAGCCCGTCGCCTGTCGTCGCACAGACGAACGGCGGGCATCCTCATCATAGAGAAGAGGATGCCCGCCGCAGGTCGTGCAGGTGTCAGAGCGCCGCGTAGACCTCGCGCAGCAGGGCCGCGGTCTCGCTCGGGGTCTTGCCGACGCGAACGCCGGCAGCCTCGAGGGCCTCCTTCTTCGCCTGGGCCGTGCCGGCGCTGCCGGAGACGATGGCGCCCGCATGGCCCATCGTCTTGCCTTCGGGAGCCGTGAACCCGGCCACGTAGCCGACGACGGGCTTCGTGACGTGGGCCTTGATGTAGTCGGCCGCCCGCTCCTCGGCGTCTCCGCCGATCTCGCCGATCATCACGATCGCCTTCGTCTCGGGGTCTGCCTCGAATGCCGCGAGCGCGTCGATGTGCGTGGTGCCGATGATGGGGTCGCCGCCGATTCCGATGGCGGTCGAGAAGCCCAGGTCGCGCAGCTCGAACATCATCTGGTAGGTCAGCGTTCCCGACTTGGAGACGAGGCCGATCGGGCCCTTGCCCGTGATGTTCGCCGGCGTGATGCCGACGAGGGACTCGCCGGGCGTGATGATGCCGGGGCAGTTCGGCCCGATGATGCGGGTCTTGTTGCCCTTCTGCTTGGCGTACGCCCAGGCCTCCGCCGCGTCGCCGACGGGGATGCCCTCGGTGATGACGACCAGCAGCGGGATCTCCGCGTCGATCGCCTCGATGATGGCGTCTTTCGCGAAGGCCGGGGGCACGAAGGCGATCGACACGTCGGCGCCCGTGGTGGAGATGGCCTCGGCCACCGTGCCGAAGACGGGCAGTTCGAGCTTGCCGTGGGTGACGGTCGTTCCCGCCTTGCGCGCGTTCACGCCGCCCACGATCTTCGTGCCGGCGGCCAGCATGAGGGCGGTGTGCTTGGTGCCCTCACCTCCGGTGATGCCCTGCACGATGACCTTGGAGTCCTTGTTGAGGAAAATCGACATTCTTGTTGTGGTCCTTACTTCGTCGCGAGGAAATCGTCAGAGGGAGGCGAGCTCGGCGGCCTTGTCGGCGCCCTCGTCCATGGTGGTCGCCAGGGTGACCAGCGGGTGGTTGGCGGCGGCCAGAATGGCACGACCCTCCTCGACCTTGTTGCCGTCGAGTCGAACCACGAGCGGCTTGGTCGCGGAGTCGCCGAGCACCTCGAGGGCGCCGAGGATTCCGTTGGCCACGGCGTCGCACGCGGTGATTCCGCCGAAGACGTTGACGAAGACGCTCTTGACCTGCTCGTCGCCGAGGATCACGTCGAGGCCCGCGGCCATGACCGCTGCCGACGCTCCGCCGCCGATGTCGAGGAAGTTGGCCGGCTTCACCCCGTTGTACTTCTCACCCGCGTAGGAGACGACGTCGAGGGTCGACATCACGAGGCCGGCGCCGTTGCCGATGACCCCGACCTCCCCGTCGAGCTTCACGTAGTTGAGGTCGGCCGCCTTGGCCTTGGCCTCGAGCGGGTCGGCCGCATCCTTGTCTTCGAGCGCCTCGTGGTTCGGGTGCCGGAATCCGGCGTTCTCGTCGAGCGTCACCTTGCCGTCGAGGGCGATGATGTCGCCCTCCTCGGTGAGAACGAGCGGGTTGACCTCGACGAGCGTCGCGTCCTCACCCTTGTAGACCTCCCAGAGCTTCACGAAGACCGGGGCGACCTTGTCGACGAGCTCCGCGGGGAACTTCGCCGCCACGGCGATCGATTTGGCCGTCTCCAGGTCGATGCCGGCGATGGGATCGACCTCGATGCGCGCGAGCGCCTCCGGGCGCTCGACGGCGAGCTGCTCGATCTCCATGCCGCCCTCGTAGCTCGTCAGCGACAGGTACGAGCGATTCGCCCGGTCGAGGAGCACGGAGAAGTAGAACTCCTCGGCGATGCGGGCACCGCCCGCGACCATGACGCGCTTCACCACGTGGCCCTTGATGTCGAGGCCGAGAATCGCCTCCGCCGCCTCGAACGCCGCCTGCGGGTCCTTCGCGACCTTGACGCCGCCGGCCTTTCCACGGCCGCCGACCTTGACCTGCGCCTTGACGACGGTCACGCCACCGAGCTTCTCGGCCGCGGCACGCACCTCATCGGGGGTGTCCGCGACGATACCCGGAAGAACCGGAACCCCGTAGCTTTCAAACAGGTCTCGTGCCTGGTATTCGAACAGATCCACGCTCATCCAATCCGCTTAGGTCTCAGCCGGCACGGGGGTTGGTGCTCGGCTTCTGAGTACTCCTGCGAGCTGCGACCGACAGATTTGGCTGCTCCGCCGCAGACTTTCGCCATCTGAAACCTTACCGCCCGGAGAAGACACGCACATGCGGGCGGCCGAGCCACCGCTCCTCCACAGCCTTCGGTCGTGCGAGGAAGTCCACGACGTCGGCGCCCCCGGTCCTCTCCCGTTCGACGGCCCGCGAAGGTGATGGGCATGACACAACACCATCGGCGCACACCCGCCCTTCTCACCGCACTCACCACGGTCACCGCGACCCTCGGTCTCCTCCTGGCCGGTGCACCTCCGGCCACCGCCGCCGTCTCCACCGGCCACGGGGTCGGCCATCTCGCCGACGACGGCGTCGCCTGGATCGGCTCCTACCGCCTCGACGACGGTGCACTCGTGTTCTGCCTCGAGGCAGGCAAGAAGGCCCCGACCGGCCACGACTACGCCTTCGTCGACGCGGCACAGCTCGGCAGGTTCGCGCCCGACGACCTCGCCCGCCTCGCCTACCTCTCTCGCACCTCTGCGTCGTCGGCCGACGCCTCCGAAGCCGCCGCCGGGCAGCTCGCCACCTGGACCATCGCCGGGCTGAACGGTCACACGCCCGAGCACTATGCCCAGCGGGCCGGCGCCGCGGCCCAGGACGTGCTCGCGCGAAGCCGTCAGCTTCTCGCGACGGCCGACGGCCCGCTCGGAGCCTCCAGAGGCGTGTCCTCCTCGGTCGCCCTGACCGAGGCCGACGACGAGGGTCGCCTGACCGTCTCGAGCAGTCTCACGGTCGACTTCCTGTCGACGGGGCCGACCGTGCTGAGCCCGGGCAGCCACACCGGAACCATGAGGCTGTCCGGTGCCGTCTTCGACGACGGCTCGTCCGAGCGCTCGGTGTCGAACGGTGACACCCAGTCCATCACGACGACCGGTCAGGCGCCGAGCTCCGAGGTCGTGGCCACCGTCAGCTACGAGCACCTCCCCTACGGGTCGTCCTTCACCGCAGGAATGGCCGGCGACGACGTGCAGCAGGTTCTCATCGCCGGGCAGGGCTCGGCCTCGGGCACCGCCACGACCACCGCGACGGTCCCGTCGACGAAGAGATTCCAGCCCGTCGTCGCCACGAAGACGAGCGCGAACGTCGCCGGCGCGGGCGATGCGATCAGCGACGAACTGGTGGTGTCCGCGCTGACTCCGGCGACCGACGATGACATGCTCTCGGGCTGGGGCCTCTACCGACCGTCGACTCCCCCTGCCGCCGGCTCCATACCCGCCGTCGACGTCAACGGCATGCTTCCCGTGCCGGTCGTCGTCGAGAGCTCGCTCCTCGGTCCCTTCGCCGACCCCATCCAGCCCGCGGAGCAGGCACCGGCCGATGCGCCCGTCGTGTGCACGGTCGAGGTGCGCGTCGACACCGGCCCGGGCACCTATCGAACACCCGAGTGCACGCTCCCCGGCCCCGGATACTACGTCTGGGTCGAGCGCA
The DNA here is from genome assembly GCF_030433855.1 of Agreia sp. PsM10. Taxonomy (GTDB): domain Bacteria; phylum Actinomycetota; class Actinomycetes; order Actinomycetales; family Microbacteriaceae; genus Agreia. The sequence continues at coordinate 43,932 of NZ_JARUXC010000010.1, forward strand.
TCGACGGCTCCCGAACGCCTGCGGAACAGGGCGGCGCGCGCATCCTGCCCTGGCAGTCGCCCTTCGGTACCGCCAGCGAGATCACCGTCGTCGTGGCGCCTCCGGCCCCGGCAGAGCCGAGCACTCCCCCCGCGCCGGTCGCCGTACAGGCCCTCGCCGACACGGGCAGCACCACGACACCCGGTCTCCTGCTGGTCTCGGGCTCCGCTCTGGTTCTCGGAACGCTGCTCGGAGTCGGGGTACTGTGGCGACGTCGGCTCACCCTGAAGCACACGATGCCGTCGACGAACTGAGCCGGCGGGGCTCCTCGCACATCCCGCGCCGCACCCGACGAGCGAGAGGAACCCCATGGCCGGCACCGAAGACCTCGAGGGCCCGACCCCGCTGCGCATCGGCGACATCGCAGCGGAGTCGGTGCTCATCGCGGCCGGCGGCCGAGCCATCCTGCTCCAACTGGCGAACCCGGGCGTCGGTCGAGGGGTCGCCGAGCACAGCGACTTCGCGTCGCGACCCCTCGACCGTCTGGCTCGCACTCTGCAGTACGTCTACACGATCGTCTACGGCAGCCCGACGCAGGTGCGGGCGGTCGTCCGATCCGTCTCCCGTGCGCATGCACCCGTGCGCTCGGCACCGGCCGATGCCCACCCCTCCTATTCGGCCTTCGACCCGCAGCTCCAGCTCTGGGTCGCCGCCACGCTGTACGACTCCGCGATCGACATGTACGAACGCATCCACGGTCCGCTCGACGACCGATCCGCCGAACAGATCTACCAGGACTACGCCGTGCTCGGCACCGCGCTCCAGGTGCCGCGGGAGCTCTGGCCCGCCGACCGCGCGGCGTTCCGCGAGTACTGGTCGCACCAGCTCGACACGCTGAGCACCGATGCCGCCACCCGCGGGGTCGCTCAGGCGCTGCTCCACCCGGCCGTGGGGCCCATCTGGCTGAAGGCGGCCATGCCCGCAGCACGCCTGGTCACCGCAGGCCTTCTCCCGCCACGTGTTCGCGAGGCCTTCGACCTGCCGTGGACACCGACGCGTCGCCGCATCTTCACCGGCCTGATGACGATCACCCGCCTCGTGTATCCCCGACTGCCGCGAGCGTTGCGCCACGTCGCACGCGATCGCGCTCTCCGGGGTGTGCCCGGCTAGATCTTCTCGATCGGGGCGATCTTGATGAGCAGCTTCTTGGCGCCCGCCTTCTCGAACATCACGTGAGCCACCCGCTTCGTGCCCTCGCCCGTGACCTGGTTCACGCGGCCTTCGCCGAAGTCGCTGTGCCGGATGCGATCGCCGGCGACGAGTTCGAGGTCGCCGTTGTCGCGCACCTTGTTCGTGATCGTGTTGGCCCATTCCGCCTTCGGGCGCGGAGGCAGAGCCGGGAAATCGCTGGAACCGCTCGAGTCGGACGAGCCCCAGCCCTGGCGCGACGACCGGTTGGCGTTGAGCGCACGGGGCTGCGTTCCGCCCCTCGATGTGGCCATTCCGGGCGACTGCACCCACTCGATGAGCTCGGCGGGGATCTCCTGCAGGTAGCGGCTGGGCATGGCCACCGCGGTCTCGCCGTACTGCGCGCGGGTCATGGCGAGCGACAGGTAGAGACGCTTGCGCGCACGCGTGATGCCCACATAGAACAGGCGACGCTCTTCGGCCGGGCCGCCGGGTTCATTGGCCGACATGCGGTGCGGCAGCAGGTCCTCCTCGATTCCGGTGAGGAAGACGGCCTCGAATTCGAGGCCCTTCGCCGTGTGCAGCGTCATCAGCGAGACCGTGCCGCTGGAGTCGTCGAGGTCGTCGACGGCGGCCACCAGCGAGACCTCGGTGAGGAAGTCGACGAGCCCGCCGTCGGGATTGTTCTTGCCGAACTCCTTGGTCACCGCCAGGAGCTCCTCGACGTTCTCGGCGCGGGCCTCGTCTTGCGGATCGCGTTTGGCGCGCAGCGCCGTGAGATACCCGCTCTTCTCGAGCAGGAGTGCCAGCACGTCGAACACGGGCGCCGGGCCCTGCTCCCGATCGGGATCGATCAGCGCCGACGCCTCGTCGAGGAGGGCGGCCAACTGCAGGATCGCCGTCGTGACCTTGGGCCCCAGGCCGAGCGAGGCCGCCTGGCGCATCGCCTCTCGATAGGTGATCTCGTTCGCCTCGGCGAAGCTGGCGAGCTGGGTCTCGGTCGCGGGGCCGATGCCGCGCTTCGGGCTGTTCAGGATGCGCCGCAGTGCGAGCGCGTCTTGCGGGTTGGCGACCGAGATCAGGTAGGCCATGACGTCTTTGATCTCGGCGCGCTCGTAGAACTTCGTGCCCCCGAGAACGCGGTAGGGCAGAGCCGACCTGATGAAGATCTCTTCGAGCGCTCGAGTCTGGGCGTTGGTGCGGTAGAAGACCGCGATGTCTTTGTACGCGGTTCCGGCGTCGTGGAGCTTGGCGATCTCGTCGGCGATGAACTGGGCCTCGTCGTGGCCGGAGTAGCCCGTGTAGCCGAGGATCCTGTCGCCGTCGCCGATGGCGGTCCAGAGTTTCTTGTCTTTGCGATCGAAGTTGTTCGAGATCACCGCGTTGGCCGCCGACAGGATGTTCTGGGTCGAGCGGTAGTTCTGCTCGAGCAGCACGACCTTGGCGCCGGGGTAGTCGCGCTCGAACTCGACGATGTTGCGGATGTCGGCCCCGCGGAACGCGTAGATCGATTGGTCGGAGTCGCCGACCACCGTGAGTGACGCACCCGGCACGGGCGGCTGGCCGGGGTCGACGGAGCCCGGCGACAGGGTGAGCTCGTGGATGAGCGAGTACTGCGCGTGGTTCGTGTCTTGATACTCGTCGACCAGGATGTGACGGAACCGCCGCCGGTACTGCTCAGCCACCTGGGGAAAGGCGCGGAACAGGAACACCGTCTGGCTGATCAGGTCGTCGAAGTCGAACGCGTTGGCAGCCTGCAGGCTGCGGGTGTACTGCCGGAAGATCTCGACGAAGAGCGCCTCTTGGGGATCTGCGAAGTTCGCCGTGCGGGCGTAGCTCTCGACGTCGGCCAGTTCGTTCTTGAGCTTCGAGATCTTGGCCGACACCGAGCCGACCGTGAAGCCGAAGGTATCGGCCTGCAGCTCTTTGATGATGCGTTTGATGAGAACGCGGCTGTCGGCCGAGTCGTAGATCGTGAAGCTCTTGGTGAAGCCGAAGTTCTCTGCCTCGCGGCGCAGGATTCGCACGCACGCGGAGTGGAAGGTCGAGATCCACATGCCCTGCGACGCCTGGCCCAGCAGGGCCTCGACTCGTTCGCGCATCTCGGCCGCGGCCTTGTTCGTGAACGTGATGGCCAGGATCTGGCTCGGCCATGCCTCGCGGCTCTCGATCAGGCTGGCGACGCGATGGGTGAGCACACGGGTCTTGCCCGAACCGGCGCCGGCGACGATGAGCAGCGCCGGCCCGCGGTATTCGACGGCCTCGCGCTGCTCGGGATTCAGCCCGTCGAGAAGGTCGTTGCTGGCGTCGCCCGACCCCTGCCCGTCGAGGATGACGGGCTTCAGGCTCTGCGCGCCCGGATCGCTCGAGGGAAGGTCGAAGAGGCTTGTCATGTCCGCTCCAGTTTAAGCCGAACCTCCGACAGTTCCCCGCGCGGGGAACACCGCCTCGCGCGCGGCGACCGCGAGATCCGCCTGGTCGGCGAACACCCCGTCGACCCCCGTCGCCAGAATGAGCGCGAACTCGCTCTCCCAGTCACCGAAGGCCGCAGGGCCGCCTCCCCTCCTGAACTCAGCCGAGAGGAACCGGTTCTCGGGCCGCAGGGTCCAGCAGTAGATCTCGAGCCCCGCCTCGTGCGCCGCGTCGACCAGCGCCGAGGACACCCGGGTCGAGTCGGCATCGGGTCGGGGCTGGATCATCTTCTTGTCGACGCTGATCCCCTCCACGTCACGGCGCAGCATCCGCATGCCGTCACGCGTGAGGAACGACGCGTAGCTGTCGGCATCCGAACCGAACCGGGCGACCAGATCGGGCGGCGAGCCCGCAGCCTCGAGGAGGAAGACGTTCTTCGAGCGGATGCCTCGACCCCGCAGCAGGTCGAGCACCGTCTTCTCGAACGACTCCACCGTGAGCCGCCCGTCTCCCGTGTTCCACCCGCTGCGCGTCAGCTCATCGGCCACCAGTTCGTCGAGAGGCAGCCCGATGGATTCGAAGTACGCGGCGTGCTTGATCTCCGCCACGAGGCCGAGCGAGCGTCCCGTCTCCTCACCGGCCGTGTCGAGCAGCTCCAGCAGCTCCGACAGACGCATGATCGGAGACTGTCCGTCGAACGACGAGCTGGAGGTGCGGATCGAGGGCAGTCGCTCCCGCGCGCGCAGCGTCGACAGCTCTGCCCAGGTGAAGTCCTCGGTGAACCAGCCGGTCAGGGCCGCGCCGTCGATCGTCTTCGTCGTGCGCAGGGCGGCGAATTCCGAGCGCGACGCGACATCGGTGGTGCCGCTGATCTCGTTCTCGTGCCGCAGCACGAGCACTCCGTCGCGGGATGCCACGATGTCGGGCTCCACCGCGTCGGCACCCAGGGCGATGGCCAGTTCGTACGACGACCGCGTGTGCTCGGGCCGATATCCGGGAGCGCCTCGATGTCCGATCACGAGGGGGCGGCGGGCTGGGGTCACGCCACCACGGTAGCCTCCCTGGGCTCCGCCCTGCGCGAAAGCCTGCGAAATCGCCCAACCGATGGGCCCCGACGGATACGTATCCGGTAGATTTGAACTCCGTCCACCTACGTACAAGAGGAACTCATGCCGTCGGCGAACCCCGCGTTCACACGCAACCCTGTCTTCAACGGAAAGGGCGCCGCTGACGCTGCGCCCACGATGTCGAGCACACAGCTGCAAGACCTGTACGAGCGTCCCTCGGCGACCCCAGCCGACACCTCGCGCATGACCTACGACGACGCGATCGTCAAGACCGCGTTGCTGTTCGCCGTGCTCCTGGCCGGCGCCGTCGTCGGCTGGATCGTGCCCGGCCTGTTCATTGTCGGCGCCCTCGTCGGCCTCGTGCTCGGCCTCGTCAACTCCTTCAAGCGCGAGCCGTCGCCGGTGCTGATCATCGCCTACGCCGCGGCAGAAGGACTCTTCGTCGGAGGTATCTCGGCATTCTTCGAGCAGCGCTATGAGGGCATCGTCGTACAGGCCGTGCTCGCCACGCTCGCCGTCTTCGGTACCACCCTGGCGCTCTTCGCCAACGGCAAGATCCGCGCATCCAAGCGGGCCACCAAGATCTTCCTGATCGCCATGGTCGGCTACGCGGTCTTCTCGCTGCTCAACTTCGTGCTCATGATCGCCGGGGTCTTCCCCGCCGACAACATGTTCGGCCTGCGCTCCGGCATCTTCGGCATCATCATCGGCGTGCTCGCCGTCATCATGGCCGCATACTCGCTGGTGCTCGACTTCGATTTCGTGCAGCGCGGCGTCAAGACCGGCGCCCCGCGCAAGTACGGATGGTCGGCCGCGTTCGGCCTCACCGTCACGCTCGTGTGGCTCTACGTCGAACTGCTCCGCCTCATCGCGATCTTCCGCAACTAGCGTGTTCAACGACGACATCGGCGGGGCCGTCCTTCGGGGCGGCCCCGCCGTCGTTGTCCCCGCCCGGCGCGATGCGCGCATCCCGGGCCTGGATGCGGCTCGCGGGCTCGCCATTCTGGGCATGCTCGCAGCGCACACGCTGCCCGGCGACGGCGACGCGTTCTACGACGGCCGCAGCTCCATCCTCTTCGCCACCCTGGCGGGCGTCTCGCTCGGACTGATGTCCGGAGGTGACCATCCCGCGTCGAGGGTCCGTGCGCCCGGCTCACCGCGCACACGCATCCGGCTGTCGATCGCCATCAGGGCCCTGCTGCTCATCGCCCTCGGGCTCTCCCTCTGGCTGCTCGGCACGAACATCGCCATCATTCTCGACTCCTACGGCTTCCTGTTCCTCGTCTGCATTCCACTGCTCTTCACGAACCGCTGGGTGCTGGCGCTACTCGCGTTGATCTGCGCCCTCGTGGGCCCGAGCGTGGTCGGTGCACTCACTGCCGCGACATCCGCGACCGGGCCCCTGCCCGTCGCCCCCGACAACCCTCTGTCCGTTCCGCTCTCGTGGCTCGACGCGTACTACCCCGCGCCCGTCTGGCTCGCCTACGTGCTGGCCGGCCTCGCGATCGCCCGGTTCGGAGTGACACGACCGACTGTGCAGCGCATCATGATCGTCGGCGGCATTGCGGCGGCGGCTCTCGGCTACGGCGTCTCTGCGGCCATCGGCGAGCCGGTGAGGGCGCACACAGACACGACCATGGAGGCGATCTCTTCCGGCGGGCTCGCCATCGCCATGATCGGCCTCCTCGTGGTCGCCGTCGGCGCGATCACGAGCCGATGGGGCCGCATGCTGGTGCGGCCGCTCGTCGCGGCCGGGTCGATGCCGTTGACCATCTACACCGCCCAGGTTCTCGTGATCGCCCTGGTCTCGGCGGCGCATCCGGAGCCGTACGACGACGCGTTCGAGTGGACCTTGTTCGCCTGCCTGGCCCTCGGCTCGCTCGTCTTCGCGATCGCGTGGAGCGCCCGATTCTCGCAGGGCCCCCTGGAGTGGCTCTTCGCTCGCCTCACGCTGCGCCGTCCGTGGCGGACGCCACGGACCGCGCCGCGAGAGGCTCAGCGGGGAACTACTCCCACTCGATAGTTCCCGGCGGCTTGCTCGTGACGTCGAGCACGACGCGGTTCACGCCGGCCACCTCGTTGGTGATGCGGTTCGAGATGCGGGCCAGCAGGTCGTAGGGCAACCGGGTCCAGTCGGCCGTCATCGCGTCCTCGCTCGAGACGGGACGCAGCACGATCGGGTGTCCGTAGGTGCGGCCGTCGCCCTGCACTCCGACGGAGCGGACATCGGCCAGCAGAACGACGGGGCACTGCCAGATCTCATCGTCGAGGCCCGCCGCGGTGAGCTCGGCGCGCACGATGGCGTCGGCCTGGCGAAGAAGTTCGAGCCGCTCCCAGGTGACCTCTCCGACGATGCGGATGCCCAGGCCGGGGCCGGGGAAGGGCTGGCGACCCACGATGGCCTCGGGAAGCCCGAGCTCGCGGCCGATGGCGCGCACCTCGTCTTTGAACAGGGCGCGCAGCGGCTCGACGAGTTCGAACTGCAGGTCTTCGGGGAGGCCGCCGACGTTGTGGTGACTCTTGATGTTGGCCGTGCCCGTTCCACCGCCCGACTCGACGACGTCGGGGTAGAGGGTGCCCTGCACCAGGAACTTGACGGGCTCGCCATCGGTGGCGGCAGCCTCCAGCACGAGGGCCTCTGCGGCGGCCTCGAAGCTGCGGATGAACTCGCGGCCGATGATCTTGCGCTTCTGCTCGGGGTCGGTGACCCCGGCCAGCGCATCCATGAACTGCTCGCGGGCATCGATGGTGACGAGGCGCACACCGGTGGATGCGACGTAGTCGACCTCGACCTGCTCGCGCTCTCCCTGGCGCAGGAGGCCATGGTCGACGAACACGCAGGTGAGCTGGTCTCCGACCGCCTCGTGCACGATGGCGGCGGCCACGGCGGAGTCGACTCCCCCCGACAGTCCGCAGATGACCTTGCCGTCTCCGACCTGCTCGCGGATCAGGGCGACCTGATCGGTGATGACGTTGCTGCTGGTCCAGTCGGCGGGAATGCCTGCCGTGTCGTGCAGGAAGTTCTCGATCACGCGCTGCCCGAACTCGGAGTGCTTGACCTCGGGGTGCCACTGCACCCCGTACATGCGCCGCTCTTTCGATCCGAACGCCGCGACCGGCGTCGACGACGTGCTGGCCAGAACCTCGAAGCCCTCGGGCGCCTTCGAGACGGAGTCGCCGTGACTCATCCACACGGTCTGAGAATCGGGCTGGCCGACGAGCAGCGAACCGCCCTCGCCGGCGACGGCCATGTCGGTCGATCCGTACTCGCGAAGCCCCGTGTTGGCGACCTCGCCGCCCAGGGCGCGCGCCATGACCTGAAATCCGTAGCAGATTCCGAAAACGGGAACGCCGAGATCGAAGATCGCGGGGTCGAGCTCGGGAGACCCCGGCTCGTACACGCTCGCCGGCCCACCGGAGAGCACGATGCCCACGGGCGACTTGGCAGCGACCTCCTCGGCGGTGATCGACGAGGGGACGATCTCGGAGTAGACGCTCGCCTCGCGCACTCGTCTGGCGATGAGCTGCGCGTATTGGGCGCCGAAGTCGACGACGAGGACGGGCCGGGACTGGCTGTCGGGGCTGGGCGTGCTAATGGGTGACCTCCACGGGGGCGGATGCGGACAGCTCGGCCTCACGGCCGGCCAGATAGGACTTCACTTCGCGGGCGATGCGCACCTCGAGGAAGAAGGAGAGCAGCGGCACGATACCGCCGAGGGCGATGAGCACGAACTTCCAGAACGGCCAGCGCATGCGGCTCCAGAGCTGGAAGTCGGCGAACAGGTAGAGCACGTAGAACCAGCCGTGGGCGATGAGGATGCCGGTGGACAGGTTGACCGCCGTGACGGTGCCCTCGGGCACGAGCGCCAGGAAGCCCTGCGGTCCGCCGAGTTCGAGCTCGACACCGAAAGCGGGAACGTACTTGAGCACCACCTCGAGGCAGAGCAGCAGCAGCATCACACCGGTGATGATCGAGGAGACCCGGTAGAGCTTGACCGCGCTTCGAATGCGCGGAAAATCGCGGGGTTTGGGTTCGAGGGCCATGCGTCTAGTGTATTCCGTGCTCGGCCAGGCTCCGGGCGCGCTCGTCGGCCTCGCTCTCCTCGAGCTCCTCCTTCTCGCGCTCCCAAGCGTCGCGTGCAAGCCGGTACCAGAGGAAGACGGCGAAGCCCGCGAAGATCACCCATTCGGCCGCGTAGAAGATGTTGAGCCAGTTGAGTTCGACGGAGCGGTCGGGCTCGGGTGCGTCGATCACGTCGAGGCCGTGTGGGGCCGTGCTGGAGATCACGTAGCCGCCGTAGACGTCGGTCGATTCGGGCAGCGCAGTCCAGATGTTCACGAACGCGGCGGGACTCATGGTGGTGAGGTCGTATCGCCCGCCCTCGCTCTTCTCCGCATCGTCGACGTTGGGCGCGTCGGGGTCGACGTAGCGCCCGTCGACGGCCTTCGGGCCGGATGCGCGGGGCTGGGCCGCGAGGGCGTCGCGCACGGCGACGGCGGTGTCGCGGTCGGGCGCCCAGCCCATCGCGACCGCCAGGGCGGGCGCTCCGGGCTCATCGACGGCCAGGTGCCCGACGACCCAGTAGCCGGACTGCCCGCCGTTCAGTCGGTCTGCCAGGATGCCGTAGTCGGCGGGCTCGAAGGTTCCCGAGGTGGTGACGCGCTGCGCCGCCTCGACGGCGAGCACGGGCTGCTGCGGCGACGCGACCGACGTCAGCGGCTGCACCGTCTCGGTGGGTCGGTCATCGACCTGTCCGCTGGAGACGGCTCGCTCGAGCTGCCACTGCCCGAGGCCCGCGAAGATCGCCGCGATCGCCAGGGCGAGCACGAGGGCGGCGATCCATCTCGGCCGCCGCATCACACTGAAGAGGGTCAATATTCGCTGTCTCTCTCTCGAACCCCGAAGTCGTCGGACTGGCGCATGGCCTGTTCGATCAGGGCATCGACATCGCCCGCCTCCGGCTCCTGCGGCGCCGTCTCGGCACGCGGAGTCGTGTCGAGCGTCGGCTCCGAGTCATCGTCGGCGCGGGGAAGCGACACGTCCTGACCCGCCGTCGCCGCGGCGACGAGCGCGATCTCCTCGTCGAGCATCGGATCGCGATGCTTCTGCGCCTCGCCCGCCCGCGCCGCCGCCTTCGGGCGCAGGATGACGTTCGCGATCCTCTCCGAGTTCGCGGCGAGGATCGGGCCCATGATCGCCATGATCAGAACGTAGAGTCCGGCGAAGGGCTGGATGCGTTCGTCGAGGCCCGCAGACAGCGACAGGGTCGCGAGGATGAGGGCGAACTCGCCCCTGTTCTGCAGGATCACGCTCGCGTTGATTCCCGCCCGGGGACCGAGCTTGTTGAGCCAGGCCACGAACTGACCCGCACCGGCGTTCAGGACGACCGTCATCAGCACCGCCCCGAGCACCGGGAGGATCACCGGCGCGAACTTCGTGGGGTCGAGCCCGAGGCCGAAGTTGAGGAAGAAGAAGGCTCCGAACACGTCGCGCAGCGGGATGGCGATGTGCTCGATGCGGTTGCGGTACCGGGTCGCGCCCAGCACGAGGCCGATCAGGAACGCGCCGATCGCATCCGTCACGCCGAGGATCTCGCCGATGCCGCCGAACATGATGGCCAGGCCGAAGAAGAGGATCGTGAAGAGCTCGTCGTCTTTCGTGCGGAACAGCCGCGACACGAAACGCCCGCCCCAGCGGGCCACCGTGAACATCACGATGAGGAAGAGGAACGCGATGGCGAGCTTGCCGACGACGGGCCAGATCTCGGTCTCGCCCGAGAGCACGACCGACACGATGGCCAGGTAGATGGCGATGAAGATGTCTTCGACGACGGTCACGCCGAGGATCATGGGCGTCTCGGGATTGGCCAGGCGTTTGAGCTCGATGAGGAGCTTCGTGACGATGGCACTCGAACTGGTGGCCGTGATGCCGGCCACGATGAGCGCCTCGCGCGTTCCCCAGCCGAGCATGAAGCCGAAGGCGAAGCCGGCGCCCATGTTCAGCGCGATGTACGACCCGCCCGAGATGATCAGCTTTCCGGCGTTCGAGAAGAATTCGTCCTGATCGAACTCGAGACCCAGGTTGAACAGCAGCAGCACGAGGCCGAACACGGCCATGAGCTCGATGTACTCGGTGTGCACGAATTCGAGCGGGAAGAAGTGGAAGTTGGGGCTCGCCAGGAGACCGACCGCCATGTAGATCGGGATCGCGGGCAGGCCGATGGTCTTGCCGAGCCTGCCCAGGACGTATGCGATGACGAACAGGGCGCCCAGGATGAGGAGATCGGGCCCGAAGTGCATCGCCTAACGCCCGGCGGAACCGTCGACGGCGCCGGTCTTGGCGCGCATCTCGCCCGTACGGAAGAAGTTGAACGCCTTCGCGACCTTCTCGGGAGACCCGGCCACGACGAGCGTGTCTCCCGGGAACACCTTGAAGTCGGGTGCGGGAGCCGGGTTCGCCGACTCGCCCCGCACGACGGCCACGACGGTGAGTCCCACGATGTCGCGCTCGGCCGTGTTTCCCAGCGGCTGGCCGGCGATGTGATCCTCGTAGTCGACGGTGAACCAGTCGATGCTGAGCCCGGGGATCTGGTCGAGGGCCGTGAGCGACTCGGTGATCTGCGTGCCGCCGAGCAGCTCGGCCAGCGTGCGGGCCTCGTCTTCGCTCAGGCGCAGAGAGACCTTCGCGGCATCGGACGTGTTGTCCTCATCGGAGAACGTGATGAGGTCGCTGTGACCCGATCGATGGGCGATCACCCCGACCTTGCCTCCATCGGCGGTGATGAAGGTGTGCAGCACCCCCACCCCGGGAAGCTTGACCCGTCGGACATCGACCATGACTGAACTCCTCGGGTATCTGCATCGTGCGGGCGTAAGACTCTATTCTACCCGCGCACGGAACGGGGGGTCCGTTCCCCGAGCCTGCCGAGGCGTCGCCCGAGCCTGCCGAAAGGGGCTACGCCTGCGCGGCGATGTCGGGCGCCTCGAGCCGGATGCGGTCGGCCGATTCGTCGTCGGGCTGCTCCTGGCTCGCACGCTCCGCCGCGACTCGACGCAGGTAGTTCGCGACCTCGCGCTCGATCCGGGCCTCGTCCCAGCCCAGCACGCCGGCCATGAGCCGCGCCGCGACAGGAGCGGCGGAGACTCCCCTGTCCCACGCTTCGATCGAGATGCGCGTGCGGCGGGCCAGCACGTCTTCGAGGTGCAGGGCTCCTTCGTGGCTGGCGGCGTACACGACCTCTGCCGCGAGGTAGTCGTCGGCCCCGGGCAGGGGTTCCGCGAGCTCGGGGTTCGCCGAGATCAGGTCGAGCAGTTCGTCGGTCAGCGTTCCGAATCGATTGAGCAGGTGCTCGATGCGCACGGTGTGCACGCCGAACTTTCGGGCGATCTTGCTGCGCTTGTTCCACGCAGCCTGATAGCCCTCGGCGCCGAGCAGGGCGATGTCTTCGGTGACGCTGTCGGCGATCTTGCCGTCGAGGGCGGAGACCGCCGCGTCGATGGCGTCTTTGGCCATGACCCGGTAGGTGGTCCACTTGCCGCCCGCGATCACGACGAGACCGGGAACCGAGTGCGCGACGAGATGTTCGCGCGACAGCTTCGACGTCTGGTCGCTCTCTCCGGCGAGCAGCGGACGAAGGCCCGCGTAGACGCCCTCGACGTCGTCGCGGGTGAGCGGCACGTTCAGCACCGTGTTCACGTGCTCGAGCACGTAGTCGATGTCGGCCGCGGTCGCGGCGGGGTGCGCCTTGTCGAGGTGCCAGTCGGTGTCGGTGGTTCCCACGAGCCAGTGCCGGCCCCACGGGATGACGAAGAGCACGCTCTTCTCGGTGCGCAGAAGCAGGCCCATGGAGGACTGGAAGCGGTCGCGCGGCACGACGAGGTGGATGCCCTTCGACGCCCGCACCTTGAACTGACCGCGTTCACCGACCATTGCCTGGGTGTCGTCGGTCCAGACGCCGGTGGCGTTCACGACCTGCTTCGCCCGGATCTCGAACTTCTCACCGGTCTGCAGGTCATGGGCGTGAACGCCGACGACCCGCTGCCCGACCTTGATGAATCCCTCGACGCGCACCCGGCTCGCCGCGTGGGCTCCGTAGAACGACGCGGTGCGCACGACGGAAGCGCCGTAGCGCGCATCGTCGACCTGCGCGTCGTAGTACGTGATGCCGCCGATGAGGGCATCGTGGGCCATGCTCGGGATCGCGCGCTGCACCTGGCCTCGGGTCAGGTGGCGGTGGTGGGGAACGCCGGGCGGGCGGCCACCGGTGTAGGAGAAGAGGTCGTACAGCACCATGCCGGCGCCGATGTAGAAGCGGTCGATGAATCGGCGCTTGAGCGGAATGAGGAACCGCACGGGCTTGACGAGGTGCGGCGCGATGCGCTGCAGCAGGAGGCCGCGCTCGATCAGGGCCTCGCGGACGAGCCGGAAGTTGAGCTGCTCGAGGTAGCGGACTCCGCCGTGCACCAGCTTCGACGAGCGCGAACTCGTTCCGCTCGACCAGTCGCGGGCCTCGACGATTCCGACGCGGAGCCCTCGGGTAGCCGCATCGAGTGCTGCGCCTGCGCCGACGATGCCTCCGCCCACGACCAGGATGTCGAGTTCTTTGGTCTTCAGAGCCTCGATCGCGGCTTCACGCTCTTCGGGGCCCAGCTTCGCAGACCTGGACACACTGTTCGCTTCAACCATTTTCAGGCCTCCTCGTCATAGAGAATCGGTGGCCTCAGTGTACCCGGGACGGGTTGATAAACAGCGAGCCGGAGGCGATGACTAGTGGGTCAGGTACGGGGCGACGACGACGTCGATGCGCTGGAATTCCTTGAGGTCGGAGTACCCCGTGGTCGCCATCGAGCGTCGAAGGGCGCCCATGAGGTTGGCCGTTCCGTCTGCGACGGGCGACGGGCCGTTGAGGATCTCCTCGAGCGGCGCGACCTGGCCGACGTGCACGCGGTTGCCGCGCGGAAGCTGGGTGTGGTGAGCCTCGCTGCCCCAGTGGTATCCGCCGCCGGGCGCGTCGGTCGCCCGAGCAAGCGCGGTGCCGAGCATCACGGCGTCTGCGCCGACCGAGATGGCCTTCACGATGTCGCCGGATGTGCCTAGGCCGCCGTCGGCGATGACGTGCACGTAGCGCCCGCCCGACTCGTCCATGTAGTCGCGGCGTGCGCCGGCGACATCGGCGACAGCCGTGGCCATGGGTGCGTGGATGCCGAGGGTCGCCCGGGTGGTCGAGGCGGCTCCCCCGCCGAAACCGACGAGAACACCGGCCGCGCCCGTGCGCATGAGGTGCAGTGCGGCCGTGTAGGTCGCGGCGCCTCCGACGATGACGGGGACGTCGAGCTCGTAGATGAACTTCTTGAGGTTCAGGGGCTCGGTGCTCTTCGAGACGTGCTCGGCCGACACGGTCGTGCCTCGGATCACGAACAGGTCGACGCCCGCGGCGACGACCGTCTCGTACAGCTCCTGCGTGCGCTGCGGCGACAGGGCCGCGGCGACGGTGACGCCCGCGGCGCGGATCTCGGCGAGGCGTGCGGTGACGAGTTCGGGCTTGATGGGCTCGGCGTAGATCTCGCGCATGCGCGCCGTCGCAGAGGCGGCATCGATCGTGCGGATCTCCTCGAGGATCGGCTCCGGGTTCTCGTAGCGTGTCCAGACGCCCTCGAGGTCGAGGACGCCGAGTCCGCCGAGCTGTCCCATGCGGATGGCCGTGGCCGGCGAGACCACGGAGTCCATGGGGGCCGCCAGCACGGGCATGCCGAAGTGATAGGCGTCGATCGTCCAGTTGATCGACACGTCCTGCGGGTCACGTGTGCGCCTCGAGGGCACCACCGCGATGTCGTCGAATGCGTAGACGCGACGGCCTCGCTTGTTGCGGCCGATTTCGATATCCATACTCACCCGACAACCCTACCGGTGACTCGTTCCGCCCGGAGGCGCTGCCTACCGGCGGTAGTTCGGCGCCTCGACGACCATCTGCACGTCGTGAGGGTGCGACTCCTTGAGGCCCGCGGCGGTGATGCGCACGAAGCGGCCCTTCTCCTTGAGCTCGGGAATGGTGCGCGCTCCCGTGTAGAACATCGACTGGCGAAGACCGCCGGCCAGCTGGTACGCGACGCTCGCCAGCGGGCCGCGATAGGGCACCTGGCCCTCGATGCCTTCGGCGATGAGCTTGTCGTCGCTCGGCACGTCGGACTGGAAGTAGCGGTCCTTCGAGTACGACGTCTTCTCGCCGCGGGTCTGCAGGGCTCCGAGGGAGCCCATGCCACGGTAGTTCTTGTACTGCTTGCCGTTGACGAAGACCAGGTCGCCCGGGCTCTCGTCGCATCCGGCGAGCAGCGAGCCGAGCATCACGGTGTCGGCTCCGGCGACGAGGGCCTTCGCGATGTCTCCCGAGTACTGCAGGCCGCCGTCGGCGATCACCGGGATGCCGTGCGGCTTGGCCGCGAGCGACGCCTCGTAGACGGCCGTCACCTGGGGCACGCCCACACCGGCGACGACGCGGGTCGTGCAGATCGATCCGGGACCGACACCGACCTTGATGGCGTCGGCACCGGCATCCACCAGAGCCTGCGCGCCCGAGCGGGTCGCGACGTTGCCGCCGATCACGTCGACGCCCGCGAATGCGCTGTCGCGCTTCAGCCGGCGGATGATGTCGAGCACGCCTGCGCTGTCGCCGTTGGCCGTGTCGACGACGATCACATCGACCCCGGCCTCGAGCAGGCTCGTGGCCCGCTGCCAGGCGTCGCCGAAGAATCCGATGGCGGCGCCGACGCGCAGGCGCCCGGCCGAGTCCTTGGTGGCGAGGGGGTACTTCTCGCTCTTGTCGAAGTCCTTCACCGTGATGAGGCCCGTGAGACGGCCCTGCTCGTCGACGATGGGGAGCTTCTCGATCTTGTGCTGGGCGAAGATCGCGATCGCGTCGTCGGGGTCGATGCCCTGGCGTCCGGTGATGAGAGGGGCCTTGGTCATCACGTCGCGAACGAGCGTGGTGGCCTTCTCGAACGGCGAGACGAAGCGCATGTCGCGATTGGTGATGATGCCCACCAGCACCCCGGCCTGGTCGACGACGGGGAGGCCGGAGACGCGGAAGTGGCCGCAGAGCGCATCGACCTCGGCGACGGTCGCGTCGGCCGTCGTGGTGACCGGGTCGGTGACCATGCCCGATTCGCTGCGCTTGACCAGGTCGACCTGGCTCGCCTGGTCGGCGATCGAGAGATTGCGATGCAGGATGCCGATACCGCCCTGGCGGGCCATGGCGACGGCCATGCGGGACTCGGTCACCGTGTCCATGGCCGCACTGAGAAGAGGAGTGGCTACGTCGATGCGGCGGGTCAGCCTCGATGAGGTGTCGGCCTCGCTCGGAATCACGTCTGTGTGACCCGGCAGGAGCATCACATCGTCGTACGTCAGTCCGATAAAACCGAAGGGATCCGCCTGGTCCAAATGACACCTCGCCTAGTAGAAAATTCGTCTCCCCAAGAGTAACGGTTAGGTGCGCACGTTATTCCGGTGTAAGAAAGTACCTGCGCGTCGCAGGCGTTTCTTTCCGTGTCGAAACATGGAGGCAACAATGGGGCGCTATGTTCTAGCAACGTCGCTCGACCATAGATAACGGAGTCCGGGTTCGCCCGTGCTTCCCACAGGAGGTGCACCCTTGCTCGCTGGCATAAGACCCGGGCAGTCGGCTCGATTGATCGCGATGCTCATCGCGTCGGTCGTTCTCTGTCTATCCGTCGTCCTCGGAGGATCCGCCCTCGGCGCATCAGCTGCTGAGACGACCGTTTCCACGTCCACCACCACTGAGCAATCGATCCTCGCCTGGGTACGCTCCGATGCCGACAAAGTCGGCGTCGCAAACGTTTCCATAACGGTCGAGGGCGATGGCGGCACGGAGACGGCGGTCACCGGCGAAGACGGCAAGGCCATCATCCCCGTCAGCGAGCCCGGCACCTACACGGTGACGATCGACGAAGACGCGCTCCCGGCCGAGACCGGCTACCCGCGTCCGTCGACCAACCCCGCAGAGGTCGAGGTGTTCGCCGGCAATACAGAGGTGCCCGCGATCTTCTTCCTGTCGCCCGACAACGCGAAGGGAGCCGTCGCGGCCCCCACCGATACGGCGACGTCCACGCCGACGCCCGGAGCAGACGACGAGGCCGGAACGGCGACCACGACGGCACCGGTCACGGCCGACACCTTCTGGCTGCGGTTCTGGCCCCAGCTGGTCACGGGCCTCATCTTCGGTCTGCTCATCGCCCTCGCGGCGATCGGCGCCTCTCTCATCTACGGAACGACAGGCCTGAACAACTTCGCCCACGGCGAGCTGGTCACCTTCGGCGCCCTGATGGCCTACCTGTTCTCGGGAATCATCGGGCTCCCCGCCGTCATCGCGATTCCCGCGGCGATGGTGCTGGGCGGCCTGTTCGGGTGGGCGCAGGATGCCGGCATCTGGCGCCCCCTGCGCAAGCGCGGCCTGGGCCTGATCCCGATGATGATCGTCACCATCGGCCTCTCGCTCGCTCTGCGCTACGTGTTCGTCCTCCTCTTCGGACCCGACCGGCTCACGCTGCCCAACAGCACCAAGCCGTTCCTCGTGATCGGCTCGGTGAGCCTCAAGTTCACCGACGTCGCGGGAGCCATCATCGCCATCGTCGTCATTCTCGGCGTGGCACTCGTGCTCACGAAGACCAAGATCGGCAAGGCCATGCGCGCCGTGTCCGACAACCGGGCCCTCGCATCCGCATCCGGCATCAACGTCGAGCGCGTCATCCGCGTCGTCTGGGTCGGCTCGGGTGCCCTGGCCGCCCTCGCCGGCGTCTACGTCGGGTACTACCAGTCGCTCCGCTGGGACACCGGCGCATCGATCCTGCTGCTCATCTTCGCGGCGATCACCCTCGGTGGCCTGGGCTCGGCCTACGGCGCGCTCGTCGGAGCCGTGGTCATCGGCCTCATCATGAACCTGTCGACACTGTGGATTCCGGAGAACCTCAAGTTCGTCGCCCCGCTCGTGCTCATGATCATCATTCTGCTCGTCAGGCCCCAGGGCATCCTGGGCCGCAAAGAGCGCGTCGGCTAGGGAAGGTCCTTATGAACGGCAATTTCATCTGGCTCGCAATCGGGCAGATATTCGACCCCACCGTGGCGGCCTACGCACTGGCCACCATCGGCCTCGTCATTCACTTCGGCTTCACGGGCCTGCTCAACTTCGGGCAGGCGGGATTCATGGCCGTCGGCGGCTACGCCTTCGCGATCACGTCGGTGATCTACAGCTGGCCGCTCTGGGGGTCGTTCCTCGCGGCGATCGTCGCGGCCACCATCTTCGCGCTGATCCTCGGAATACCCACGCTGAGACTCAGGGCGGACTATCTGAGCATCGTGACCATCGCCGCGGCCGAGATCATCCGATTGTCGGTCAAGACGCCCGAGTTCTCCGACGTCACCGGCGGCTCGGAAGGCATCAACGGCGCGGCGCGCGCGTTCAACGCCGTCAACCCGCTCCCCGAGGGCCGCTGGGGTCTGATGGGCACTCCCCTGGTCTACAACCAGGACCAGTGGTGGATCCGCATCGTCGGCTGGGGCCTTGTCGCCCTCGCGTGCCTCCTCGTCTTCCTGCTCATGCGCAGCCCCTGGGGCCGTGTCATCATGGGCATCCGCGAAGACGAAGATGCAGTGCGCTCGCTCGGAAAGAACGTGTTCTCGTACAAGATCCAGGCGCTCATCCTGGGTGGCGTGCTCGGAGGTCTGGCCGGAGTCGTGTTCATCCTCCCCCGGTCGCTGCAACCCGACAACTACGGAACGCAGCTCACGTTCTTCCTTTACACGATCATGCTGCTCGGTGGCGCGGCGACCGTGTTCGGACCTGTGGTGGGTTCCATCATCTTCTGGGTCACCCTGTCGCTCACCGACGGACTCCTCAGCCTCGGCATCGAGGCCGGAGTCCTCCCGCTCACGACCACGCAGACCGGTCCGATCCGATTCATCATCGTCGGCGTCGCCCTGATGCTCCTCGTGATATTCCGTCCGCAAGGAATCTTCGGCAAGAAGAAGGATCTGCACTTTGCCTGAAAAAACTCTCGTATCCGACATCACAGACGATGTGATCGTTCCGGGCGTCAAGAAGAAGGACCCGATCGTCGTCGCGCACGCGGTCAGCCGTCGTTTCGGCGGCCTCACCGCGGTCGACGTCGCCCACCTCGAGATCCCTCGCGGCTCGATCACGGCCCTCATCGGCCCGAACGGCGCCGGCAAGACCACGTTCTTCAACCTGCTCACCGGGTTCGACAAGCCGAACACCGGCAACTGGACCTTCAAGGGCAAGAGCCTGGCCGGCGTGCCGGCGTTCAAGGTCTCGCGCATGGGCATGGTCCGCACCTTCCAGCTCACGAAGGCGCTCAGCGGCATGACCGTGCTCGAGAACATGCGCCTCGGAGCCACGAAGCAGGGTGGAGAGAACATCTTCGTCTCGCTCTTCAAGCCTCTGTGGAAGGCGAAGGAGGACGAGATCACCGAACGGGCCATGCAGCTGCTCGCCAAGTTCAAGCTCGACACCAAGAAAGACGACTACGCCTCGAGCCTGTCCGGCGGACAGAAGAAGCTGCTCGAGATGGCACGCGCGCTGATGTCGAGCCCCGAACTCGTGATGCTCGACGAGCCGATGGCCGGTGTGAACCCGGCACTGACGCAGTCGCTGCTCGGCCACATCGTGAACCTGAAAGACGAGGGCATGACCGTGCTCTTCGTCGAGCACGACATGCACATGGTCAACACGATCGCCGACTGGGTGGTCGTGATGGCCGAGGGCAAGGTCGTCGCCGAGGGCCCGCCCTCGACCGTCATGTCCGACCCCGCGGTCATCGACGCCTACCTCGGCGCCCACCACGCAACCGACCTCGGAACCATCGAGGGGCAGCTCGAGGTGGCGGAGGACATGCAGTCCGACCTGATCCGCAACGAGGTGGAGCACGACGCGGAGGCCGCCGGCATCGCCGTTCCCGGCCACGAGTCGGCACCGACCGCCGACGCCCCATCGACACCGGTCGATACAGAGGAGAAGAAGTGAGCACCGATACCGAGCGCGTTCTCGTCACCAGTGAGCTCTTCGCCGGCTACGTTCCGGGCGTCAACATCCTGAACGGGTCGAACGTCTACGTCAAGCGCGGCGAACTCGTCGGCATCATCGGCCCGAACGGCGCGGGCAAGTCCACGCTGCTGAAGGCCATCTTCGGCCTCGTGAACATCCGGAGCGGCACCGTCGAGCTCAATGGAGAAGACATCACCGGCCTCAAGGCCGACAAGCTGGTGTCGAAGGGCGTGGGCTTCGTGCCGCAGAACAACAACGTCTTCCCCTCGCTCACCATCGAGGAGAACCTCGAGATGGGCATGTACCAGAAGCCCAAGCTCTTCAAGACGCGTCTGGCCTTCGTCGAGGATCTCTTCCCCGAGCTGTCGAAGCGGCTCAAGCAGCGCGCCGGCTCCCTCTCCGGCGGAGAACGGCAGATGGTGGCCATGTCTCGAGCCCTGATGATGGATCCGAGCATGCTCCTCCTCGACGAGCCGAGCGCAGGCCTCTCCCCCATGCGACAGGATGAGACGTTCGTGAACGTGCAGCGCATCAACCGCGCCGGCGTCTCGATCATGATCGTGGAGCAGAACGCCCGACGCGCGCTGCAGATCTGCGACCGCGGGTACGTTCTCGACCAGGGCAAGGACGCGTACGAGGGCCCGGGCCGCGACCTCATGAACGACCCCAAGGTCATCGAGCTCTACCTCGGAACCCTCGCCACGACGAACGAGGTCACCACCTCGACGCCCACGGTGGGCGGCTGACCCTTTCCACCATGCTGAGGCCCGGCACCCGCGCCCCACGAATCGCCCTCATGGGCGCCGTGGCGGCCGGGGTGCTGGGCCTTTCCGCGTGCCAGGCACCCGCCCGGCTCGACGCCCTCCCCAAAAGCGTGACCGTCGGCATCCAGCAGAATCGCGACGACTACGGGCCGAGGCGGCTCGAGATCAAGGTCGCCAACGGTGGCGACGGCGCCATCACGGTCACACGGGCGACCCTCGAGAGCTCCGTCTTCGCGACCGAGGCGTCCACCGAACGGGCATCGGAGATTCCTGACGGGGTGACCCGCGATCTGCGGGTGGTGCTCGGAGAGACCGTGTGCGCCCCGGGAACGCCCGAGGACACACGGGTGCGGATCGAGTTCGAGACGTCCGACGGGCGGGCCGGAGAGGCCACGGTGACGCCGGGCGATAGATTCGGCGCGATCGCGCGCGTGCACGCCCAGGACTGCCTCGAGGAGACGACGCTCTCGATCGTCGACATCGTTCCGGCGGACACGCTGCGCGTGGTGGATGTCGCCGGCGTTCCGACGGCGCAGCTCGACATCGCGATCACGCCTCGCGGGGCATCGGGTGCCGCCGGCGCCGTGACGATCGATGCGATAGGCCGCACGATCCTCATCAGGCCGCCCGCGGCCGACTCCTGGCCGGTCGGGGCCACCTACACCGCCTCCGACCCGGCCTCCGTCGTCACCCTCGACATCGTGCCCAACAACTGCAACACGCACACGGTCGCCGAGGACAAGAGGGGTACATTCTTCCCCTTCGAGGTGACGACCGACTCTGGCGGCGAGGGAACCTTCTACATCGGCGTGACCGACGCGGTACGCGGTCAGATCTACGACTACATCGCCCACGACTACTGCCACTGGAGCTGACGGCCCCTCGCCGCCGCAGGCACGACGAAGGGGCCCGGTCCGAAGACCGAGCCCCTCTTCTCTAACAGGTCAGAGAATTAGTCGAGCTTGCCGAAGACCTGCTCCTCGAAGGAGGTCTTGTTGCCGGTGTCGTACTTGTAGATCGACACGTAGGCCTCGGTCGGGTCGCCGTTCTCGTCGAACGTGATGGGGCCCGAGAGACCCTCGTAGTCGATGTCTTCGCCATCGGCGATGAGCTTGGCGCAGTCGGCGAACGACTCGCACTTGGTGCCCTCTTCAGAGACCGACTGCAGGTTGTCCTTGATGGTCGCACCGTCGGTCGCGCCACCCTGGAGGGAGGCGAGAGCCAGCAGCGTGGTGGCGTCGTAGGACTCGGCGGCGTAGCTGAACACGGTCAGCTCGTCGTTGCCCTGCTCCTTGACGAGGGCCTGGAGCTTGTCCTGGAACTCGGTCTTGGCCTCGACGCCGGGGTTGGTGAACTGCGCACCCGCGATGTCGACGTTGGTGTCTTTATCGGTGATGACGCCGTAGTTTCCGTCGGTGCCGTAGAACTTCGAGAAGTCGAAGCCCTTCGCCGCGAGCTGCTCGGCGATGGTCTTGATCTCGTCGAACGAGATGACGACCAGGGCGTCGGGGTCGGTCGCGAGAACGCTGGTGAGTGCCGAGTTGAAGTCGGTGGATGCCGGCTCGAAGGTCTCTTCCGCGCCGACGGTGGCGCCGCCCGCCTCGAGGGCTGCCTTGACGTTCTCCTCGAGACCGGTGCCGTAGGCGTCGTTCATGTAGAGGATCGAGACGTTGGTCTTGCCGTCCTTGATGATCTTGTTTCCGAGGATGCGACCCTGGAGGACATCGGACGGGGCGGTGCGCCAGTAGTATCCGTCGTCTTCGTACGACGTGAAGTCGGGCGAGGTGTTGGCGGGCGAGATCTGGATGACGCCGGCCTGGGTGACCTGGTCGATGAACGTCTTCGAAACGCCCGACGATGCGGCACCGACGATGGCGGAGACGCCATCGGCGAGGAGCGAGGTCGCCGACTGCGAGGCGATGTCGGTGGTGGTGTCGCCCGAGTCCTTCTGGGTCACGTCGATCGTGAGGCCGGCTTTGGCGTCATTGATGTCTTTCGCGGCCAGGTCGACACCGGCGATCTCGGGCGGGCCGAGCACAGCGAGCGTGCCGGTCTGGGGAAGGATCGTGCCGATCTTGAGGGACAGGTCACCGGAGTCGCTGCCGCTGTCGGTCGAGCCGCTCGAGCAGCCGACGAGAACGAGCGCGCTGATTCCCAGGATGGCCGCGCCACCCAGGGTGGTCTTCAGCGACCGGGAACCGGTCTTGGCGAATACGCCCATGATGCTCCTTGAATGTGATTGTTTTGTGGTGCACGGCATAACGAAGTTGGCCGTGCTGTAAAGCTAACGGCCCAAAGTCGCACCGACAATACATTCCTGTTACGGGCGTGTAACGCGACCCAATCGTTACCTTCTCCCCGTCAGACCGGCTCAGAGACGGGCATCCGGCCTGCTCTCGACGTTCTGATCATGTCGACGGTGAGCACGATCAGGGCGAGCCAGACGAGACCGAAGCCGAGCCATCTCTCGAGCGGCATGGGCTCGCCCATGATGAACACTCCGAAGAGGAACTGCAGGATCGGGGCCACGTACTGGATGAACCCCATGTAGATGAGCGGCAGCCGCTTCGCCGCCGATGCGAAGAGCAGCAGGGGAACCGCGGTGATGACTCCCGCGCCGATCATGAGCGCGACGTGGGCGGCGCCCGAGGATCCGAACGCGAGGCCCGGTGCGGTCGATGCCACGACGATGGCCTGCACCGCCGCCACGGGAAGGAGCCAGAGCGTCTCGAGGGTGAGGCCCGACACGGCATCGACGGAGGGACCGACCCTCTTCTTCACGAAGCCGTAGAGCCCGAAGGAGAACGCCAGGATCAGGGCGATCCACGGAACCGAGCCGAAGCCGACGGTCAGCACTCCCACGGCGATCACGCTGATTCCGAGCGCCACCCACTGGGCGATGCGCAGTCGCTCGCCCAGGATCACGACGCCGAGCAGGATGGTGACGATCGGGTTGATGAAATAACCGAGCGCGGTCTCCACCACGTGCCCGGTCGTGGCGCCGATCACGTAGGTCTGCCAGTTCACATAGATCAGCACGCCTGCGAGGCCCATCGTGAACAGCAGCCGCGGCTGGCGCACGATGGCCAGGAACGCCGGCCAGGCGCGCGTCACGGTGATGACGAGGGCGCAGAAGGCCAGCGAGAAGAAGATGCGCACGGCCACGATCTCGAACGGGCCCGAGGGAAGCAGCAGCAGGAAGTAGGCGGGGAGGAAACCCCACATCGTGTAGGCGCCTACGGCGTAGAGGATGCCCGACCGCGACGGCTGCTCGTCGGTCTGCGGGGCTGAGGCGGGAGGGACGGCGGGGCGGGACACTCAACGAATGCTACCTCCGGCACCGAGCGCCGAACCTCGCCCGACAACGAAAAAGACCCGGATGGCAGAGCCATCCGGGTCTTTGTCTGTTTAGCGAGGTTCGCTAACACATGTCGTAGGTCAGCGAACGACCACGGCGAGCACGTCGCGAGCCGACAGCACGAGCAGGTCTTCTCCGCCGTACTTGACCTCGGTTCCGCCGTACTTGGAGTAGATGACCTTGTCGCCCACGGCGACGTCGATCGGAACGCGGTTGCCGTTGTCGTCGACGCGACCGGGACCCACGGCCACGACCTCGCCTTCCTGGGGCTTCTCTTTGGCAGTGTCAGGGATGACCAGGCCCGAAGCGGTGGTCTGCTCCGCCTCGACCTGGCGGATGACGATGCGATCCTCGAGCGGCTTGATGGAGACCGACACGGTTGACCTCTTCTTTCTTCACGTCTGATTAGCACACTCACACCGAGAGTGCTAAGACGAGTTTAGGGGGTGCACTGGCACTCGGTCAATCCGAGTGCCAACCGGCAACGGCACGCCGCGCCCCATGACTGACGTCTAGGCTGACGGGGTGAACAGGCTCAACGAATGAACAAGGACGAGCTCGGCCTGGTGATGACGTCGACGGCCCTGCGCCTGCTCGACTCCCTTCCGCCGTACAGCGATTCCACCGACATCGTGAAGACCGTCGCCGCGCTCCGCCGCGACGGACACCCGGCCGACCTCGTGTCGGCGGTACTCACCCAGTCGCGTCTGCGGGCGAAGGCTACGGCCAAGTTCGGGGAGTTCGCATCGCGAATGCTGTTCACCGAGGCGGGTCTCGAGCAGGCCACGCGCCTGCGGGTCGCCGCACTCCATGCCGGCCGATACCAGAGCGCCGGCATCCGGAGCGTGGCAGACCTGGGGTGCGGCATCGGTGCCGATGCGCTGGCCTTCGCCGCGCTCGACCTCGACGTGCAGGCCGTCGAGCTCGACGAGGTGACCGCGGCGATCGCCTCGTACAACCTCGCGCCGTTCACCAACGTGACGGTGAGCCTCGGCGACGCCGCAGACCACGACCTCGCCTCGGTCGAGTCCGTCTACCTCGACCCGGCCCGACGCACGGCAGGGCACGCGGATACCAGGCGCCTGCCCGACCCGCGCGACTACTCCCCCTCCCTCGACTTCGCGTTCGGCGTGGCCCGCAGGCTGCCGACGGGCATCAAGCTCGGCCCCGGGTTCGACCGGTCGCTCATCCCCGACGAGGCCGAGGCCCAGTGGATCTCGGTCGACGGCCAGCTCGTCGAGAACAGCCTGTGGTTCGGCTCGCTCGCGCGACCCGGCATCGCCCGCAGTGCGCTCGTGCTGCGCGGCGGGGCCAGCGCCGAGCTGGTCGCAGAGGGCGACAGTCCCGACGCCGAGACGGGCGAACTCGGCACCTACCTGTACGAACCGGACGGTTCCGTCATCCGGGCACGCCTGATCGGTGATCTCGCGCGGTCGCTGGGCGCCCGCATGCTGAGCGAGCAGATCGCCTACCTCACCTCCGACGACCTGGTCTCATCGCCGTTCGTGGCGGCGTTCCGCGTCGTCGACACCCTTCCCAGCGACGAATCGAAGCTGAAGAAGGAGCTGCGGCGTCGAGGCATCGGTCGGCTCGAGATCAAGAAGCGCGGCGTCGACATCGACCCGGCCGTTCTGCGGCGACGGCTGTCGTTGTCGGGCGACGGCGAGGCGACCCTGGTGCTGACCCGTGTGGCCGGTCGGCACACGGCCATCCTCGCCGAGCGCGTCTGACCCTCGACGAAAAAAACGCCCTCCGTCAGACGACGGAGGGCGTTTCGGGTGAATGACTCAGTAGCTGCTGTACCCGGAGGACGCAGCCGACACGAAGATGAGCACCCAGACGATGCCCCAGATGACCGAGATGCCGATGCCTGCGAAGCCCGTGATGATCGCGGTGAGCCAGAAGCCCTTCGCGGCCGGCTCACGCTTCTTGCCGAGGAATCCGAGGACGACGGCACCGATCGAGAAGATCAGACCGAAGCCACCGCTGAACAGCGAGATGACGACGCCGACGATACCGGCGATCATGCCGATGAGGCTGAGGGTCTTCGGAGCAGCGGCGACCGGCGAGTAGGGCTGGCCGTAGGGAGCGGCGCCGTTCGGAGCCTGCGCGTAGGGGTTGGCCGGAGGCGCCTGCTGGTAGCTCGGTGCTCCGTACGACGGAGTCGACTCGGCGGGCGGCGTGTAGGCGGGCGGCGCGGAGGGCGCGCTCGGCGCGCCGTAGCTGGGTGCCGCGGGCGCGGACGGAGCGGTGGGAGGCAGCGGGGGGACCGACGGCGTGCCCTCGGTCGACGGGGTATTGGGATCAGTCATGGGTCCACCCTACTGAAGCCCAGTCACCCACATCTACGGGACACCCCGATTAGCCGACGCCCGGCACGCCCGTGGGATCAGAACGTTGTGGGCGGCGTCGGGCCCGAGTTCACGAACACGACGAGCGCCACGAGCGCCGCGACGGTCGCGACGAACCCCAGATATCCGAGAATGAGGCCGACGATGGCGAACACCAGGCCGGACTGCCGGCGGCGGCGAACCTGCACGATGCCGATGTGACCGAGCACGATGGCGACGGGCGAGATGAGCAGGATGCCGGTGATGGCCGCGAAGAGGGCCGGCATGTTGAGCGTCCTGCGGGCCGGCGCGGACGCGGGAGGAGACGACGGCTGGGCCGTGGCCGGATCGGGCGAGTACGGCGCGAAAGCAGGCTGGCTCGACATGGAACCGAGCCTATCCGACCTGGATCTCGGTGACAGGCAGGGTCGAGTCGGCGCCGAATCCGAGCCCCGAGGGCGCGTGCCCCGCCATGATCAGCTGCGCCCCGAGGGCCGCGATCATGGCTCCGTTGTCGGTGCACAGGCTCAGGGGCGGGATGCGCAGGGCGACCCCCGCAGACGCGGCACGCGCTGCGGCGACCTCGCGGACCCGCGCGTTGGCCACGACGCCGCCACCCAGAAGGAGACGCGGAACCCCGTACTCGGCGCAGGCAGCGAGGGCCTTGGTGATCAACACGTCGACGACCGCCTCGCGGAAGCTCGCCGCCACGTCGGAGAGGGGAACATCCTCGCCCGCGTCCTGCTTCTTCTCGACCCAGCGGGCGACGGCCGTCTTCAGGCCGGAGAAGGAGAAGTCGTAGCGGTGGGCCTCGTGGTCTTTCGGCAGGCTCAGCCCGCGGGGGAACCGGATGGCCTTGGGATCGCCGCCGACGGCCGCCCGGTCGATCTCCGGCCCGCCGGGGTAGGGCAGCCCGAGCAGGCGGGCGACCTTGTCGAAGGCCTCCCCCGCGGCGTCGTCGATGGTCTCGCCCAGAAGCTCGACGTCGGACACCAGGTCGCGAACGAGGAGCAGCGACGTGTGCCCACCCGACACGAGCAGGGCGATGGTGGGGTACTGGATCGGCGCCTCGTCGCCCGCGAGCGCGTCGACAGCCCCGTCGACCGGGGCTCGCAGAACGTCGGCGCCGACATGGCCGACGAGGTGGTTGACGGCGTAGATCGGCTTCTCCAGCGCCAGCGCCAGCGCCTTCGCCGCGCCGACTCCGACCATGAGCGCACCCGCGAGGCCGGGTCCGCTGGTGACGGCGATCGCGTCGATCTCGTCGAGGGTCACGCCGGCGTCGGCCAGAGCGGTCGTGATGGCGGGCGTCATGGCCTCGAGGTGCGCCCGCGCGGCGACCTCCGGGACGACTCCCCCGTAGCGCGCGTGCTCGTCCATCGACGAGGAGATCGTGTTGCTCAGCAGGGTGGTGCCCCGCACGATTCCGACACCGGTCTCGTCGCACGACGTCTCGATGCCCAGAACGAGGGGGTTCTCGGTGTTCACGGTTCGATCTCCTCGACCTGGTCTGCGCCCGTCCACCGAGTCTGAGGCTGCGGAACCGCAGCTCGCATGACGATGGCGTCGACGTTGTCGGGCTGGTAGTAGCCGGCTCGCACTCCGAGGCGCTCGAAGCCCAGCGACTCGTAGAGCGCCTCGGCATGAGGATTGTCTGCGCGCACCTCGAGGAACACCTCCCGGGCACCGCGACGACGCGCCTCGTTCAACAGGCTCGTCATCAGCACACGACCGAGACCGTTCCGGCGGGCCTCGGGAGCGACGGCGATGGTCTGGATGTCGCCCTCCTTCGCCCCGCGGGGAGCGAGAAGACCGGCGTAACCCGCGATCGTCGTGCTCGAGGGAGGGTCGGAGGCGGGCAGCGCGACGACGTAGTAGCAGTGCTCGCTCGCGAGGTCGGCCCTCATCGCGTCGGGGGTCCACGCGTCGGTCGTGAACACGCTCGACTCGATGCGCATGATGGCGTCGAGGTCGTCGACACCGGCCCGGCGCAGCTGCCAGGTCACCGGGTCACCCGCTTGATGCCGGATGGCATGGTCACGTCGGGCGAGCGCAGGTAGAGCGCGTCGTCGGATGCGAGGGGCCTGCCCGCCTCGACGAGGGCGGCCGCGGCCAGGGCGAGCTGCGCGGCGGGGATCTCGGCCGCATCCACTCGCCGGGCGTGCGTGTGCGGAAGCGAGTCGGGCCGGGCGAGTCCGGGGCCGTCGATGCGTACGGGCTCGGCGCCCGACAGCTCGTACAGCGACCAGAAGACCTCTTTGCGGCGGGCGTCGGTCACCACGATCACCGTGTCCGAGGCGCCGGCGAGCGCCTGCTGGAGCGCCACGGCGTCGGCGCTGACCATCGGAAGCAGCGGGAGCCCCGCGCCGAGGGCGAAGGTGCGCGCGGCCGCGATGCCGACCCGAAGGCCGGTGAAGGGCCCGGGGCCCATGCCCACGACGACACCGTCGAGCGCGGACGGCCTCACCGCGGCGGCCTCGAGCACCTCGGCGAGCAGGGTGCCGATCACCTCGGCGTGCCTCATGGTGTCGGGCGTCGACCGTTCGGCCACGATGCGGCCGGTCGACGGGTCGACGATGGCGACGGAGGTACCCGCGGAAGTGTCGATGGCCAGAAGCACGTGTTCCAGATTAGCCGCCCGGGAGCAGCCCCGGCCCCCCGCCGCTCACTGCCAGCGGGGGCCCACGCCGTCGATGGTGACCGTACGCGGTTCGATCGGCTCCTCGTCGTCGCGGCCATCGGCATCCGGGTCGTCGGATGCGCCGCGCGGCCGGTCGATCGTGATCGACAGCCACGAGTCGGTCAGCTCCTCGATGAGGCCCGCGCCCCACTCGACGACCACGATCGAGCGGGCGAAGTCGATGTCGAGGTCGTCGAGCTCCACCGCGGTCGAGAGCCGATAGGCGTCGACGTGCACGAGGGCGGGCGCGCCCGGGTCGAGGCGCGGATGCGTGCGCGCCAGCACGAAGGTCGGGCTCGTCACCGCGCCCCTCACCCCGAGCGCCTGGCCGAGACCGCGGGTGAAGGTGGTCTTGCCCGCGCCCAGTTCGCCCGTGAGCAGAACCACGTCGCCGGCGGCGAGCCACGAGGCCACCTCGTGCGCGAGTTGCGCCATCTGCTCGGGCGTCTCGATGGTCGTCTGCCTGTTCACGGCGCTCATCGGTTCACCTCTCGATCGATGTAGCGACGGGGTACGCGACGACCGATGCGGGCGAGGATCTCGCCGGCCGTCGACCGGGTCGCCTCGGCCCAGTCGGCCGCCGTGGGCTCGCCGTCGACGCCGGCACCGAAGGCGACGGCGCGGTCGCCGGGAGCGACCTGCGCGTCGCCGACGTCGAGCACGACCTGATCCATGGCGATGCGCCCGACGATGGGATACTGCGTGCCTCCCACGGCCATGCGGCCCGAGCCTGTGGCCGCCCGGGGAAGGCCGTCGGCGTAGCCGAGGGGAACGAGCGCCAGCGTCGTCTCCCGCGGCGTGCGGTAGACGAAGCCGTAGGAGACTCCGTGGCCCTCCGGCACCCTCTTGACCGAGAGCACGGGAGCGGACACGCGCATGACCGGCACGACCCCCTCGGGCGCCCCGTCGGTGAGCTCCATGCCGAACCCGAAGGCGGCGATGCCGGATCCTGCGGGAGGAACGGCGAACCTCCTCGTATGCCAGCAGCGCACGTCGATGCCGATGTGCGCTTCGGCGATGGCGTCGGCGTCGGCCTGGTCTCGCACGCTGAGGATGTCCGCGCCCGACTCGGCCGCCGCACGCGCGAGCGGCACGAGTCCGTGGCCATAGGCATCCGCCGTCATGTCGATCACGAGGGGGCCGCCGACCGCGCGGGCCGCGAGGAGCGCCACGTTGAGTCGGAACGCGACGAGATCGACGGCCGCCTCGCGACCGAGCCCCGAGTCGGTGCCGGTCATGAGGTGTACTCCCTGGCCACGCGCCCGCCCAGACGGGTGACGATCTCGTAGTTGATCGTGTCGGCGGCCCTGGCCCAGTCATCGACGGCGGTGAATCCCCCTTCAGGGTCGCCGAAGAGCGTCACGGTGTCTCCGCGCACGACGTCGACGCCCGGCGACACGGGTTCGACGACGAGGTGATCGGACTCGATGCGGGTCACGAGCAGCGAGCCGGCATCGCCGGTGACATGGATGCGGCCTGCGGCCTGCGGAGGTATCCCGTCGCCGTAGCCCAGGGGCACGATGCCCGAGTGAGCTGCAAAATCGGCGTCGGACGACGGGGCGACGGCGACCACGGTGCTGCGCAGCGTCATGGCCGGCTGCAACCCGAGCTCGGCGGATCCTCCGTCGTCGAAGGGAGAGAGCCCGTAGGCGCCGATGCCGACGCGCACCAGGTCGAGCCGCATGGGCGGCAGGCGGAGAGTCGCGGCCGTCGACGCCAGGTGCCGCAGCTGGGGCTGAAGGCCCGCGCGCCGCGCGGCCTCGATGCCGCGATGGAGTCGCTCGAGCTGCCGGGCATCCTCCGAGTCGTCTGCGTTCGCGAGGTGACTGAAGATGCCGCGCACGCGCAGCAGTCCGGCGAGCTCGAGCCGACGAGCCTCGGCGAAAAGGTGGACCCAGTTCGGCTCGTCGGCACCGTTCCGCCCCAGCCCGGTGTCGAGCTTGAGATGAACGGAGGCCGGACCATCGCCGACAGCCTGCTGTGCCCGGGCGACCGAGTCGAGCTGGGCGAGGTCGCTCACCCCGATGTCGATGCCGGCATCGATCGCCGCCGTGAAGTTCTCGTGCGACTCGTGCAGCCACGCGAGCACGGGCGCATCGATGCGCGCGTCGCGAAGCTCGAACGCCTCGGCGAGATCGGCGACGCCGAGCCAGGCGGCGCCGCCCTCGATCGCCGCGCGGGCCACCTCGACCGCACCGTGGCCGTAGCCGTTGGCCTTGACCACGACCATGACCTGGGCTCCGTCTGCGAGCGAGACGAACCGGGAGACGTTCCGGGCGACGGCCGACAGGTCGATGATCGCCACCGACTCCGAAGCCGCGCCGTCTGCGACGGTCACGGCGTGCGCTCCGCGACGACGAAGGCGAACGCCGAGTCGCCGTCGTGGCTGAGCGAGAGGTGGATGACCCCCACACCGCGAGCGCGCGCGGTCTCTGCGACCTGTCCGCCGAGAAGGAACGACGGCTTTCCGTCCTCGTCGGTCACGACCTCCATGTCGTGCCAGCGGAATCCCGAGGAGTCTCCGAGCGCCTTGATGAGCGCCTCCTTGGCGGCGAACCGGGCGGCGAGCGACCGAGGCGACCTCCGGCGTTCGCCCTCGGCGAACAGCCGCTCGACGAGACCCGGCGTGCGGTCGATCGACCCCACGAACCGGGGCACGTCGACCAGGTCGACGCCGATGCCCACGATCACCGCAGGCCCCTACTCGACGGTGACGGACTTGGCCAGGTTGCGCGGCTGGTCGACGTCGAGCCCCTTGGCCGTCGCCAGTTCCATGGCGAAGATCTGCAGCGGAATGACGGCCAGGAGCGGCTCGAACAGCGGGCCGGCGAGCGGGATGCGGAAGACCTCGGACGCGTACGGCAGCACGGCCACGTCGCCCTCTTCGGCGATCGCCAGCACCTTGGCGCCTCGGGCCTTGATCTCCTGGATGTTCGACACGACCTTGGCGTGCAGCGAGTTGGGGTGGCGCGGGCTCGGCACCACGACGAACACGGGCTGCCCCGGCTCGATCAGCGCGATGGGGCCGTGCTTGAGCTCGCCGGCCGCGAATCCCTCGGCGTGGATGTAGGCCAGCTCTTTCAGCTTCAGCGCGCCCTCGAGGGCGACGGGGAAACCGACGTGGCGCCCGAGGAAGAGAACGGCGCGCGAGTCGCTCATCCAGTTGGCCAGCTCGGTGATGTCGCCGTGCTGCTCGAGCACCCAGCGGATCTTGTCGGGAATGCCCTGGAGCTCGACGATCGAGCTCGCGATCGTCTCGTCGTCGAGGGCCTGTCGCACTCGCGCGAGGTGCAGGCCGAAGAGGTAGAGCGCGGTGATCTGGGCGATGAACGCCTTGGTCGACGCGACGGCGACCTCGGGGCCCGCGTGCGTGTAGATGACGGCGTCGGACTCGCGCGGGATGGTGGCGCCCTGGGTGTTGCAGATCGAGAGGGTGCGGGCGCCCTTGGCCTTGGCCTCCTGAACGGCGACCAACGTGTCCATGGTCTCGCCGGACTGGCTGATCGAGATGACGAGGGTGCCCTCGTTGACGACCGGGTCGCGGTAGCGGAACTCGTGCGAGAGCTCGACCTCCACGGGGATGCGGGCCCACTTCTCGATGGCGTACTTGCCGAGCATCGCCGAGTAGGCGGCGGTGCCGCAGCCCAGGATCACGATGCGGTCGATCGAGGTGAGCAACGAATCGATGCCCTCGAGCTCGCCCAGCACGACGTGGTCGTTGTGGATGCGGCCCAGAAGGGTGTTCGAGACGGCCTCGGGCTGCTCGCTGATCTCCTTCGCCATGAAGCTCGACCAGCCGCCCTTCTCGACGGCGGAGGCGTCCCACGACACCTCGTACTCGTGGGCCTCCACACCGTTGCCGGCGAAGTCGGTGACCGAGACGGAGTCGGGGGTGATCGTGACGATCTGGTCCTGGCCGATCTCCATGGCGCGCCGCGTGTGCTCGATGAAGGCGGCGACGTCGGAGCCGAGGAAGTTCTCGCCGTCTCCGAGGCCGATGACGAGGGGCGAGTTGCGGCGAGCGCCGACGACGACACCCGGCTCGTCCTGGTGCAGGGCCAGCAGCGTGAACGCACCCTCGAGGCGGGCGACGACACGGCCGAGCGCGGCGGAGAGACCGCCCTCGCCCTCGAGGTACTCCCGACCCAGCAGCTTGGCGGCGACCTCGGTGTCGGTCTCGCTCTCGAAGGTGTACCCGTCGGCGAGCAGCTCGTCGCGCAGAACGGCGAAGTTCTCGATGATGCCGTTGTGGATCAGGGCGATGCGGCCGTCGGCACTGAGGTGCGGATGCGCGTTGACATCGGTGGGGCCACCGTGCGTCGCCCAGCGGGTGTGGCCGATGCCCGTGCGCCCGTCGGTGAGAGCGGATGCCTCCAGGTCGGCGGCCAGGACGGCCAGCTTTCCCGCGCGCTTGCGGGTCACGAGGTCACCCGAGTCGGTGATGATCGCCACGCCCGCGGAGTCGTATCCCCGGTACTCGAGGCGACCCAGACCGCCCATCAGAACATCGAGACTGGAGTTGTTACCGACATAACCTACGATTCCGCACATCCCTCGAGTTTACGGCCTGCCCGGAGCGTGGGGCACAATGGGTGGTCTATGGCTGACACCGGGCACGCACCCCATTCCACGGGCCACCCGACGCCCTTCCGCGAGATCGACCGCGGCGACTGGGCGGCTCTCGCCCCCTCGACGCCCCAGCCTCTGTCCGAGACCGAGATCGTTCAGTTGCGCGGGCTCGGCGAACCTCTCGACATGACCGAGGTGTCGGAGGTCTACCTGCCGCTCAGCCGTCTGCTCAACCTGTACGCGGCCGGGGCGAAGCGACTGCACGCATCCACCAGCGACTATCTCGGCGACCGGCAGACGGCGACGCCGTTCGTCATCGGCGTGGCCGGCTCCGTCGCCGTCGGCAAGTCGACGATCGCGCGCCTTCTTCGAGAGCTCCTGGCCCGCTGGTCGGACACGCCCCGGGTCGAACTCGTCGCCACAGACGGATTCCTGTATCCCAACGCCGAGCTGACGCGTCGCGGCATCATGCATCGCAAGGGCTTCCCCGAGTCGTACGACCGGCGCGCCCTGCTCCGGTTCATCAGCGCGGTCAAGAGCGGTGTGCCCGAGGTGCGCGCCCCGTTCTACTCCCACCTCGCCTACGACATCGTGCCGGAGGCGCAGATCGTCGTGCGGCAGCCCGACATCCTGATCGTGGAGGGTCTGAACGTGCTGCAGCCGCCCCTGCCGGGCCAGGGCCTCGCGGTGAGCGACCTGTTCGACTTCTCGATCTACGTGGATGCGCGCACGAGCGATATCGCGAGCTGGTACGTCGATCGCTTCCTGGCCCTCAAGCGCGGAGCCTTCGCGAACCCGAACTCGTTCTTCCACCGCTACGCGCAGCTGAGCGACGACGACGCCCGCTCGACGGCCGCCGAGATCTGGCGCTCGATCAACGAGCCCAACCTTGTCGAGAACATCCAGCCCACCAAGTCGCGCGCGACCCTGGTGCTGCGCAAGTCGTCGACCCACGCGGTCGACAGGGTGCTGCTGCGCAAGATCTGACCACCCACGCGTCTCATCTCAGCGAGAAGCCGCCGTCGCTCGTGAGAACCTGGCCGACCATCCAGCGGCCCTCGTCCGAGACGAGCCACGCGATCAGGCGGGCGGGGTCGCTGGGCAGCCCGAAACGACCGAACGGCATCGCACGCAGCACCCCTTTTTTGACCTCGGCCGATCTGTCCGTGGGCTCGTCGTCGAGGTACCCCGTATTCACCGGGCCGGGGTTGACCGTGTTCAGCAGAATCCCCCGGGTCAGGAGCTCGGCGGCGACCGTCGGGGTGATGCCCGCGAGAGCCGCCTTGCTCGTGGCGTAGGCCACCTCCCCCGGCATCGGACCCTCGTGCTGCCCGGAGGTCATCCAGATCACCCGACCCGTGGCGCTCTCGTCGATCGGACCGAACGACTCCGGCGCGAACTGCTCGGCGAAGTGACGCGTCAGCAGCAGTGTCGAACGCGCGTTGACCGACCAGTGGGCGTCGAGACTCTCCGGCGTCATGTCGAAGATGGACCCGTCTCCGCCGCTGCGCGCGTGATTGCAGATCAGGATGTCGAGACGGCCGAATGCGTCGACCGCCGCCTCGATGAGTCGGCGGGGCGCCGTGGGCTCCGCGAGGTCGAGGCCCCAGTCGCCGAAGTCCGCGCCCGGGGTCAGGGCCGAACGGACCGCCACGCGAACGGAGTCGATGTCGTCTGCTCCCCACGGCTGGTCCGCATCGTGGGGCGAGTAGTGCTGCACGAAGACGTTCGCCCCGAGCTCGGCGAGCCGACGGCTCACACCGAGTCCGATGCCGCGGCGACGCGACACCCCGGTGACGAGAGCCGTGCGACCGGCCAGAGGCAACGACGACGAGGGATCGGCAGGCACGTTCATGCCGCCAAGGCTACGCCGAGCGCGCGTTCAGCGGCAGGTCAGAGACCGAGACGCTCGCGGACGACGTCGGCCAGGCTGTGCGCGATGCGGTCGGCGGTGGCCTGGTCGGCCGCTTCGACCATGACGCGCACGAGCGGCTCCGTGCCGGATTTGCGCAACAGTACGCGGCCGGTGTCGCCCAGTTCGGCCTCTGCGGTGCGCACGGCCTCGGCGAGCACCTCGTCGGTGTGCACGGCGTGGTGGTCGACGTTCTTCACGTTGACCATGATCTGCGGGTACACCGTCATGACGCTCGCGAGCTCGGCCAGCGTCTTGCCACGCCAGGCCATCTCGGCGACGAGGTGGAGGCCGGTGAGGATGCCGTCGCCCGTGGTGCCGAAGTCGCTCATGATCACGTGGCCCGACTGCTCGCCTCCCAGCGAGTAGTTGTGGGCGTTCATCTCTTCGAGCACGTAGCGATCGCCGACACTCGTCTGGAGAACCCGGATGCCGTTCTGCTTCATCGCGACGAGAAGGCCGAGGTTGCTCATGACCGTGGCGACGAGGGTGCTGTCGCGCAGGGCGCCGCGCTCGTTCATGCCGATCGCGAGGATCGCCATGATCTGGTCGCCGTCGACGATGGTGCCGTCGCGGTCGACGGCGAGGCAGCGGTCGGCGTCGCCGTCGTGGGCGATTCCGACATCGGCTCCGTGAAGCAGCACTGCTTCGGCGAGTTTGTCGAGGTGGGTCGAGCCCACTCCGTCGTTGATGTTGAGGCCGTCTGGATCGTCACCGATCACGGTGACGCGCGCCCCGGCATCCGTGAACACCTGCGGCGAGACCCCGGCGGCCGCGCCGTTGGCGCAGTCGAGCACCACATGCAGGCCGTCGAGCCTGTGCGGGAGGCTGGCGAGGAGGTGGATGACGTAGCGGTCCTCGGCATCGGCGAAGCGCCGGATGCGGCCGACGTCTTTGCCCGTGGGAGCCTTCTTCGGCCCTGACATGGCGGCTTCGATGCGGTCTTCGACCTCGTCGGGCAGCTTGGTGCCGCCGCGAGCGAAGATCTTGATCCCGTTGTCGGGAGCGGGGTTGTGCGAGGCCGAGATCATGAAGCCGAAGTCGGCGTCGATGTCGGCGATGAGGAATGCGATGGCCGGGGTGGGGATCACTCCCGCGTCGAGCACGTCGACGCCGGAGCTTGCGAGCCCGGCGGCCACTGCCGCGGTGATGAACTCGCCCGAGATCCGAGGATCGCGTGCGACCACCGCAACAGGACGCCTCCCCGTCGCCGCGCGAGCGGCCGCACTGCGGCCCTGCCCAAGGACCACCGCGGTGGCCTGGGCGAGGGAGAGCGCGAGGTCGGCAGTGAGGTCGGCGTTCGCGAGTCCGCGAACGCCATCCGTGCCGAACAGACGGGGAGGCATGTGTGTTGCTGAGTTCTAAAGCAGTCGGGGAACGACTGCGATTAGCGCTTGGAGAACTGAGGAGCCTTGCGGGCCTTCTTGAGACCGGCCTTCTTGCGCTCCTTGACGCGTGCGTCGCGGCTGAGGAAGCCCGCCTTCTTCAGCGTGGCGCGGTTGTTCTCTTCGTCGATCTCGTTCAGCGCGCGGGCGATGCCGAGGCGAAGCGCACCAGCCTGACCCGAGGGGCCGCCACCGGAGATCTTGGCGACGACGTCGTAGCTGCCGAGCAGGTCGAGCACCTTGAAAGGGTCGGTGATGAGCTGCTGGTGGAGCTTGTTCGGGAAGAAGTCGGCGAACTCACGGCTGTTGACCGTGATGGTGCCGGCGCCCGGAACGAGGCGCACGCGGGCGATGGCCTGCTTGCGACGGCCGACGGCCGCTCCTGAAACAGTGAGCGCGGGGCGCGGGGCTGCCTGTGCGGCGGCCTCGGCGGGCGTCTCGGTGGAATAGCTCTGCTGCTCCTCGGTGGGAGCAACGTCAATCTGGTCTGCGATCTTCGCCACGATGGTTACGAATCCTTAGCTTGTCTTAGAAGAAGTGTCTGGGCCGGTCGCTACTGGGCGACCTGGTCGAGGGTGTACGGCGTCGGCTGCTGTGCAGCGTGAGGGTGCTCGGAGCCGGTGTACACCTTGAGCTTCGTCAGCTGGGCGCGACCGATCGAGTTCTTCGGGAGCATTCCGCGAACAGCCTTCTCGATGGCACGAGTCGGGTTCTTCTCGAGGAGCTCGGCGTACGTCATCGAGGACAGTCCGCCCGGGTAGCCCGAGTGGCGGTAGGCCCGCTTCTGCGCGAGCTTGGCGCCGGTGAGGGCGACCTTCTCCGCGTTGATGATGATGACGAAGTCACCCATGTCCATGTGGGGGGTGAAGGTGGCCTTGTTCTTGCCGCGGAGGATGATCGCGGCGTGGCTGGCGAGGCGGCCGAGGACTACGTCTTCGGCGTCGATGATGACCCAGTTGCGGGTGACCTCGCTGATCTTGGGGGAATAAGTGCGCGTCACAGTATTACTGCTTTCTTTGTCGAAATGAGGAGTCCGTGAAATCCCACTCCGGTGGCGTGTTCCTGCGGACGATATGAGATCGGCCTCGGGCGAGAAGCCCGGGAACGCGGCCCGTGGAGGGCTCAAGTTCGGGCGCCACACGAAGCTGCGTGGACACCAAGAATCGAGACTAGCCTATTTGCGGCCATACCGCGACTGCGGGGGCGTGCGTCACGTGCGTCTGGCTCGGGTCTGCAGGGCACGGGCGGCGAGACCGGATGCGTCGGGGTAGCCCACTTCGCGCAGGATCAGGCCGCGCGCCGGCATGACCTTGAAGGCACTCGTGCGCTCGAGCGCGTCGCTCAGCGACACGAGTCCGCTCGTGTCGAAGCGCCCCTCCCCCACGGCGACGCAGGCCCCGACCAGCGCCCGCACCATGCTGTGGCAGAACGCGTCGGCCTGCAGCCTCGACACCAGCACGCCCTCGTCATCTCGCTGCCACGTGAAGGACTGAAGCGACCGGATGGTCGTCGCGCCCTCCCTCGGCTTGCAGAACGAGGCGAAGTCCCTCAATCCGAGCAGGCTCTGCGCGGCCTCCTGCATCAGGGCGACATCGAGAGAGCCCGTGTAGGCGGCGGTAAAGGTGCGTTCCAGCGGATTGCGCTCGGTGGACGCATCGGCCAGGCGGTACTCGTAACGGCGCCACGTGGCGGAGAAGCGCGCGTCGAAGCTCTCGTCGGCCCTCCCGCTCGACGTGACCACGACATCCGACGTCGAGCCGAGCACCCCGTTGATACGCCGGGCCAGAGCCTCCGGCGCGACCCGCGCGGCCTGAGCCGGCGTCAGATCCAGGTGGGCGACCTGCCCTGTCGCGTGCACCCCGGCATCCGTTCGCCCGGCGACCACCAGCGTGGGCGCGGGGCCGTGCCGGTGGTAGATGGTGTCGAGAGCCTGTTCGAGCGCCCCCTGCACGGTGCGGAGCTCGGGCTGCTTCGCCCAGCCGGAGAAGCCCGTGCCGTCGTACGCGATGCCGAGACGCACACGTACGAGGTCTTCTGCACTCGGCTCGAGCGTCATGTCACTTCTCCGGTCGGTCATCGTCAAAGAGCATAGAACGAGAGAACGCCCCGTCATCCGAGCGGATGGCGGGGCGTTCGCAGGTGGTGCTGACTACTTGGCGTCGTCGGCCTTTGCTGCTGCGTCGGCCTCGACCTCGGCAGCGGCGTCGGTCACGACCTCGTCTTCGACGGGGGCGCTCTCTTCGACGGTCTCGGTCTCCTCGACTGGGGCGTCTTCGACAGGAGCCGCGACGGGAGCGTCGGCGACCTTCTTGGACTTCGACTTCGACGGCGTCTTCACGACGGGCTCGAGAACGAGCTCGATCTGGACCATCGAGGCGTTGTCGCCCTTGCGGAAGCCGAGCTTCGTGATGCGGGTGTAGCCGCCCTCACGCTCGGCGACCAGCGGAGCGATCTCGGTGAAGAGCTCGTGAACGACGCTCTTGTCGCCGATGACGCCGAGAACGCGACGACGAGCGTGCAGGTCTCCGCGCTTGGCGAACGTGATCAGACGCTCGGCGACCGGACGCAGGCGCTTGGCCTTGGTCTCGGTGGTCTTGATGCTCTTGTGGGTGAAGAGGGCGGCAGCCAGGTTGGCGAGCAGCAGGCGCTCGTGCGCCGGTCCGCCACCGAGACGGGGTCCCTTGGTGGGCTTAGGCATGGTGTTTCTCCAGAATCAGTTCAGGTGTGTGGGGTTCGTGGGAGCGCGTCGAGCGACTAGATGTTCTCGTCGTCGTAGCCGCCGTAGAAGTGGGCTCCGTCGAATCCGGGAACCGTGTCCTTCAGCGACAGGCCAAGCTCCACGAGCTTGTCCTTGACCTCGTCTACCGACTTCTGGCCGAAGTTGCGGATGTTCATCAGCTGCGTCTCGCTCAGGGCGACGAGCTCGCTCACCGTGTTGATTCCCTCACGCTTGAGGCAGTTGTACGAACGGACCGACAGGTCGAGGTCTTCGATCGGAACCGCGAGCTCGCTGGAGAGGACGGCGTCGACCGGCGCGGGGCCGATCTCGATGCCCTCTGCGGCGGTGTTGAGTTCGCGGGCCAGACCGAACAGCTCGGTCAGGGTTCGTCCGGCCGATGCGATGGCGTCGCGCGGCGTGATGGCGTTCTTCGTCTCGACGTCGACGACCAGGCGGTCGAAGTCGGTGCGCTCACCGGCACGAGTCGCCTCGACGCGGTAGGTCACCTTGAGAACGGGCGAGTAGATCGAGTCGACCGGAATCTGGCCGGCCTCGGAGAACTCGCTGCGGTTCTGAGTGGCCGAGACGTATCCACGACCGCGCTCGATGATGAGCTCGAGCTCGAACTTCGCCTTCTCGTTGAGCGTGGCGATCACGAGGTCGGGGTTGTGGATCTCGACACCGGCGGGAGCCGAGATGTCGGCGGCCGTGACCTGGCCCGACGCGTGCTTGCGCAGGTAGGCGGTGATCGGCTCGTCGTGCTCGCTCGAGACGACGAGGCCCTTGATGTTCAGGATGATCTCGGTGACGTCTTCTTTCACACCGGGGATCGTCGAGAACTCGTGCAGCACTCCGTCGAGACGGATGCTGGTGACAGCGGCTCCGGGGATCGACGAGAGCAGGGTGCGACGGAGCGAGTTGCCGAGCGTGTAGCCGAAACCGGGCTCCAGGGGCTCGATGACGAACCGCGAGCGGAATTCGGAGATGTTTTCTTCGGTGAGCGTGGGGCGCTGTGCAATAAGCACTATTGATTCCTTTCGGCCAGATGTCCGCTATATGACACCTGCAGTGACAACCGGGTGGCGGGCCCGGCCGGTTATTGAGTTATGAAACCACGTACAACCCGTCGATCGGAGAATGGGAAAAATCCCATTCTCCGATCGGCGGTTGGCTTACTTAGACGCGACGGCGCTTCGGCGGGCGGCAACCGTTGTGCGCCTGCGGGGTGACGTCGTTGATCGATCCGACCTCGAGGCCTGCGGCCTGGAGCGAGCGGATGGCGGTCTCGCGACCCGATCCCGGTCCCTTGACGAAGACGTCGACCTTCTTGACGCCGTGCTCCTGCGCCTGGCGGGCGGCGGACTCGGCGCTCAGCTGAGCGGCGAACGGGGTCGACTTGCGCGATCCCTTGAATCCTACGGTTCCCGACGAGGCCCAGCTCAGGACAGCGCCCTGCGGGTCGGTGATGGTGACGATGGTGTTGTTGAACGTCGACTTGATGTGGGCCTGGCCCACGGCGATGTTCTTCTTCTCTTTACGACGCGGCTTACGAGCGGCCGATTTTGGTGCTGCCATTGTTTTCTCCTAAAACGTTTATGGCGATGCGTGAGGCGCGGGGCCTCTCGCTATCGGGCCTTCTTCTTGCCGGCGACGGTGCGCTTCGGGCCCTTGCGGGTACGAGCGTTGGTCTTCGTGCGCTGTCCGTGAACGGGCAGGCCACGACGGTGACGGACACCCTGGTAGCTTCCGATCTCGACCTTGCGGCGGATGTCTGCTGCGACCTCGCGACGAAGGTCACCTTCTACCTTGAAGTTGCCTTCGATGTAGTCGCGCAGAGCGATGAGCTGGTCATCGCTGAGATCCTTGACCCGGATGTCGCCCGAGATGTCGGTGTCGGCCAGAGTCTTGAGGGCGCTGGTGCGACCGACTCCGTAGATGTAGGTGAGTGCGACTTCCACGCGCTTGTCGCGCGGAATGTCTACGCCTGCTAGACGTGCCATGGTGGTGGCTCCTGTTGATGAGTGGAGGTCTGCAGCAGAACCGGTGCCGCGGCCTCCGACCGCGGGTGTCCCCGATCGGCGAGCCGATCGGATCTGGTTCTGCTGTTGTGTTGTGTGGGGTGGAGCTGGTGGCCCTCGCGGGCCGCTGACCCTGACGGGCCGGTCGGCTGCTTAGCCCTGGCGCTGCTTGTGGCGCGGGTTGCTCTTGCAGATGACCATCACGTTGCCGTTGCGGCGGATGACACGGCAGTGCTCGCACATCGGCTTGACGCTGGGGTTGACCTTCATGATGTTTTCCTTGTTTTCGCTGTCTTCGTACCCGGAGGATGCCCCGGGCCGTTACTTTCCAGCGTTCGAATCGCTCGGGTGAGCGTTACTTGTAGCGGTAGACGATTCGACCGCGGGTCAGGTCGTAGGGGCTCAGCTCCACGATCACCCGATCCTCAGGGAGGATTCGGATGTAGTGCTGACGCATCTTGCCCGAAATGTGGGCGAGTACTTTGTGTCCGTTGGTCAGCTCAACACGAAACATCGCGTTGGGCAGAGCCTCGACCACTGCGCCTTCGATTTCGATGACACCGTCTTTTTTGGCCATTACTCACTATCGCTAAAGTTATTGATTGCTGGTCGTGCGTTGGATGGGTGTGTGCGACGGGCCCGTGGGCTCGAACGCGGCACGCCGAAAAGGGCGTACAAACACCAAAGATCGAGCTTAGGTGATATGAGCCTTTCTGGCAAGTCGATCCCGGTACGATTCAGGGGATGTCCGCCCTTCACTTCGCCTCGCAGCTCGTCTCGCTGCTCGCCACCGTCCTCCTGCCGGGCGTCGTGCTGATCGTCGTGCTCAAGCAGGGCTGGATGCGACGGCTCGCCGTTCCGATCGACGCCGGCTCCGTCTGGCGCGACGGGCGCCCGGTGTTCGGGCAGACGAAGACCTGGCTCGGCGTCGTGATCTACGTCGGAGGCGCCGCGGTCGTCGCCGGCGTGCTGGGCCATCCCGACCTCGCCTCCTGGGTTGCCCCCGTTCTCAGCGGCTCCCGCTCGGCGGCCATCGGCTTCGCCATCGGCGTGGCCTACGTGCTCGGCGAGCTGGTGAACAGCTTCGTCAAGCGCCGGCTCGGAATCGCCTCGAGCGTCGAGACGTCGTCGCGCTGGCGGGGCGTGCAGCGCGTCGCCGACCTGGCCGACGGCATCGTGGCCGTCTCGGTGCTGCTCGTCGCGCTCGGCTCCTCTCCCCTGCTGGTCGCCGCCACCGCGCTCGTCGGCGTGGCCGTGCACGCGGCGACCGACCTGGCGATGCACCGCCTGCGGCTCAAGTCGCGCTGACTCCCGAGTCGCACGCCCGCGGTCAGAGAACGACGAGGAGCCCGGCGACGACGAACGGGATGCTGACGTTGTCGGTGCCGAGGGGCGAGTAGCGCTCCGTCACCGTGGCGAGCAGGGCGACCGCCACGATCGCGAAGACCGGGAACCCGCACAGGGCGAGCACGACGACGCTCACCGCGAGGAACGCCCCCGAACCCCACCACGTCTTGCGACTCGAGCGCAGGTAGTCGCCCACCAGTCCGGCGGCCACGTCTGCGAGGCCGAGGATGAGCACCGCGGCCACGAAGACCGCTGTGTCGGCCTGGCCCAGCAGGGCGGCGACGCCGATTCCGAGCGGAAGATAGACGTCTCCGAACGAACGGCGTCGCACCTTGTGGATGGCGGTGAAGACGTGGAAGTGACGCGAGAGCCACATGAGGGCCGCGAACACGAGCGAGAGCACGACGAAGAGCCAGACGGGTACGAGGGTGTGCACGATCAGCGCGAAGAGGCAGGCGAGAACGTGGGCGACGCGCCGCGTGATCTCGGTGGGCACGCCGCGGGTGCGCACCAGGCGCTCGAGCACCACGAATGACAGCGCGAGGGCAATGGTGGCGGCACCGAAGACCAGAGCGCGCGACGGGTCGACGATCACAGCGCCGGCCTCCGCCAGGTGAGATAGACGGGCGATGCCGCCGTGGTGTGCCGCGCGACAGCCACGATTCGAGCGGGCGTCAGGCGACGAAACAGAAAGGTGCCTCGCGACAGCATGACGACGCGGCCCAGGCTCGCGCGCTCGAATCCGTACGACCGTTCGAGCCAGGCGGCGAACGCCGGGCGGAAGGTGACCGCGACGGCGCGCGACTCGATCTCGAGCAGCAGCGCGAGCATCCGGTCGAAGACCTCGCCCGTGCGCAATCGTGGCTCGACGAAGAGGTACCCGAGCTCGTGCGGTGCGAATCCCGACCCTTCGGACAGGAGCCAGCCGACGACGCGGGAATCGTCGGTCGCGATCGCGAGGCGCCCGTGCTCGAGGGCGCGAACGAGTCGGCGTGCGCTGCGCTCCGAGACCTCGGGATGGGTGCGGGCGATCGAGCGGATCTCCTCGGCCAGAGCACGATGTCGGTCGGCCGGGAAGCGCGCCGCTACGTCAACCACAGGATGGCGC
This sequence comes from Agreia sp. PsM10, assembly GCF_030433855.1. Lineage (GTDB taxonomy): Bacteria > Actinomycetota > Actinomycetes > Actinomycetales > Microbacteriaceae > Agreia. The sequence goes on from NZ_JARUXC010000010.1 coordinate 87,842, forward strand.
CCACGGCCAGCGGCACGACGAGGGCGGCCCACCACGCCTGCCGACCGGTCTTGCGGATGCGGATCAAGGACAGCTGCAGAACCGACAGCACGATGAGAACGACGACGGCGAGCCACGGGATCCACGCCGCGTCGGGGAGGAGCTGCGTGAGGATCAGGAAGACGATGGCGCCGAGCGACAGGTGGCACACGACGATGCCGCGGTAGTACTTGATGGGCTCGTCGTCGGTGAAACCCTCGATGTTGAACCGGATGAGACGCAGGATGCCGGTGGCGACGATCACGAATCCGAGGGCCCAGCCGACGAGCCCGGGAATGATGTGGAAGCCCACGAGCACGGCCGCGTAGAGGGAGTAGTTGACGACGTCGATGAAGCTGTCGAGCTGCCGGCCGAACTCACTCGAGACTCCGAGCCTTCGCGCCACGAATCCGTCGAGCATGTCGAGAAGGAACGCGCCGAGCGCGCACAGCACGCTCGCCCGAAGCGACCCCGAGATGGCGAGGCCGATCGCGACCCACGCCAGAAGGAGGCTCGCGAGGGAGACGGCCCCCGCGGGCCCGATGGCCTTCAGCCAGTAGCTAGAGCGCGGCATCGATGTCTCCCGTTGTTCCGTTGATCGTGATGAGCTGCCCTGTTCGAAGGGCGTCGACGGCGCCCATCGCGGCGACGACGGCGGGCATGCCGAGCTCGCGGGCGATGATCGCCACGTGCGACAGCGCATTGCCCCGCTCGGTCACGACACCCGCGGCCTGCACGAACAGCAGGGTCCAGCCGGGGTCGATGTGGCTGGTGACGAGGATCTTGCCCCGCACGTCGACGGTCGGGTCGAACTCGTGCACCACGATCGCCTCGGCGGTGAGGACGCCCGGGGAGACGCCCATTCCCGCGGCCATCCCCGCCGCCGTGCGCTGTTCGTCGTCGCGCAGCCGTGCGGGCGCGATGAGGCCCGATCCGACCACCCGGCGCGCGAGCGAACGGGCCTCGAACGTTGCGAACTCGGCCCGCCGGCGGGCCACCACGGCTCGAGGGTCGGAGCTCCACGCGTGCCCGAACACCGCCTCGTCGAGTTCCTGCTCCGTGAGCCAGAACACATCGTCGGCCGCATCGAGCAGCTGCGCCTCGACCAGGCGTCGGCCCAAGGCGAGATACGCCGTGCGCGCGAGCCCGTAGACCTGGGCCCGGTTGAAGCGGAACCGCTCCCGCCAGTCGATGGCCTGCCGGGTGTTGCGGCCGATGAACCGGGTGCCGAAGCGTCCGCGGATCGAGCGGGCCGTCGCATCCACCGGTGGCCGACCCTCGGGGTCGGTGCCGAGCGCCAGCGCGAGGAGCGAGGCGTGGTCGTCGGCCAGCCGCGGGTTCTCGAGCTGCAGCTCGTCGGGCGCCCGCCCGCCGAACCGCGCGAGATACGCGTCGATGTCGAGACGCGTCGCCGTCCAGTCGGACGACGACAGGATGCTGTCGGCTGTCGCATCGCTGCCATGACGGTCGCGCAGCCTGTTGCCGAGCGCGCCGAGAGCGGTGAGCGGGGCGATCGACGCCCGGTCGCTGAGGCCGTGCAGGTACCCGAGGTAGTCGGCGTGCTGCTCGGGGCCGAAGCTGTAGGTCTTCAGCAGCCCGTGGAAGATCATGACCCGCAGGTCGTTGAACACGGGAGTCGCCCACAGCGTGAGGAGCTCGCCGCGCATGGTCTCGAGGGTCGACAGGATCGCGTCGGCCTGCAGGGTCGACCAGTCGATCGACTCGAAACGCGCCAGACGCTTCTGGAAGGTGCGGCTGAAGCCCTTCGACATCGAGTTCGACCGCAGCAGAAGCCAGCCCAGCCGACCCACCAGCGGGGCCATCGTCACCGCGCCCCTCAGCCCGAGCCGTCGCCGAGGCGCCTCGCCGGGCGTGCGCTGCGGCTGCAGCATCGCCGAGAAGAAGGCCTGGTTGCTGCTGGGACCGGGGATCATGCGCACCATCTCGTACCAGTTGTCGATCTGGTAGTAGACGTGACCGCCCAGGTAGCCGAGCGTGTTGCGGAACACCTGCTGCTTCGCATCCAGAACCTTCTGAGCCACGCCCAGTTTGCGGAAGAAGGCGGGATAGACGCGCGAGTAGAGACCGCGGATGAAGGAGTAGGTGAGCGGAAGCGTGATGCCGGGATAGTTCTCGGCGATGTTCGTGCAGTCCCACGCCAGCTCGTAGTCGAGCGCGACCGTGGTCTGCGGTCTCAGCTGCAGCAGGGCGAGGCGACCTCCGCGCGCCGCCCATTCGATGTCGACGGGTCGACCGAGCCTCGCCTCGCTCTCGAGAGCGATGTCGAGCAGCCGCTGGGGCGCGGGCAGGCCCGACGGCTGGGGAGCGACCTTCGACACCCGCAGCTCGAGCGCGTTCTCGCCCTCGACCGTCGTGTTCCGTGCCGATCTGCTCCAGGCGAGGGTCAGTTCCCCGCGGCCGTTCTCGCTGAACAGCACACCGCTGGTCGTGCCGACGAACATCTGCTGCACGACGACCGAGCCGCCGAGCTCGAGCGCCGCGATGCCGCGCGCCCGGGCGTAGGCCGCGACCCGCGCGGAGAACAGGCTGGCCACGGAGGCGCGGATCGCGTCTCGGACCGGCTGAGGCTCAACGGGCACGTCGAGGGTCGTGACGTACTGCCCGGCGAAGGAGTGCTCGGCGCCGTCCTCCGCGAGCGCCGAGGTGCGCACGCTGACCGCGCGCCAGCCGGCCGCCGACGACAAGGCCTCGGCGACGACGGCGTCGTCGAGGGCGATGGATGCGACGAGTCGCGTCTCGCGGGCGGCATACGCGTCGTCGTCGACGGCGCCCTCACAGAACTCGGCGACGAGGGTCTCGGCGCCGGCCTTGAGCTCGGGCCAGTTCTCGACGAGCCGGTCGACGGGGAGCACGACGAACGACGGTACGAGGCCGGGGTACAGGCGATCGAGTTCAAACAGTCCGAGCGCCTTGCGCCCGACGGATGCGTCGACGGTGTCGGCCTCGTCGGCCGGGTCGGATGCGTTGCGTCGCGCGCTCACGAGAGCATCGCCGCCGCCTGCAGCGGAAGGTGGATGGCGACGACCGTCGTGACCCAGCGATCGGATGCCGGCCGCACGAGCGCGACGGCCGCCGCGACGACCGCGATCACACCAGAGGCAAGGCCTGCGCCCGCCGTCGTCGCGAGCACTCCGCTCAGAACCACCAGCACGACCATCGCACCCAGCGTACGGCCCCTCCCCCACACGGCCGAGTACGTGTCCAGCACGACCCGGCCTCGGGTGTCGAAACGCGGGCTGAACTTGCGGGCCAGTTCGACCGACACGAACAGGGCCGTGCAGGCCAGCACTCCTACGGCGGTCCGCCAGTCCGGGCCCGCACCGAGCACGACCGCGACCCAGAGGAACAGCGGCAGGTAGATCGCCTCGTGCAGAACGAACGACAGCGTGAAGTGCCGCTCGAGCCGAGGCCCGGAGAAGAACTCGAAGACGGTCAGCGCGGAGTAGGCGAGAACGGGCAGGTAGAGCACGAAACCGAGCGGGCCTCCGACGAGCATCACGCCGAGCATCTCGACGACGAACGCGCCCGTTCCGATCACGAACAGTGTTCGCGGCGAGACCACTCCGCGCTGCACCGGTCGATCGGGGTACACAGCGCTGTCGTGCGCGAAGTCCTTCCACTCGTCTGTGACCCGGTAGCGCAGCAGCAGCGCCAGATAGATCACGAACAGCAGGATCGCCGAGGACCACGTGTGCGCACCGGGCGTGTCAGAGGTCGGCGCGAACAGTCCCACGGATGCCGCGGCGAACGCGGCCGACATGAGGGCGACGAGGGCGAGGGGAAAACGCTCGCGTAGATATATCCACGCGCCCCTCATAGTGTTGTGCCGATGGTCATCGTCTCCGTATGTGCGTTCGGCGCCGTTCTGGCGATCCTGGCGCACCTCGTGCTGCTCCCCCTGGCGAAGCGCCGACCGGTTCTCCTCCGCGGGGCGGAGTCCTACGCGCTCGGCGCCCTCGTCATTGTAGCCGTGGCGTTCCTCAGTGTCTGGACCATGCCCGCGCTGCTGCTGCTCATCGCGCAGCTCGTCGTGGCGATCGTCTGGCGACCCTGGGTGGCGATCGGCCTCGCGACCGAGCAGGTGCTGGCGGCCGTGGTCAAGGCATCCACCATGGTGCGGGTGAAGCGCGTGCCGGTCGACGACCGCGCCTTCGTCATGGGCGAGCGGTCACGGCTGCGGGTCGGTCGGCTGCTGCCGCGCGTTCAGCTCATCACGATTCGCGTGAGCGCGTCGAACGCTACCGGCCTCAAGAAGATCGCCCTCTTCCGCAACGTTCTGCGCAAGACTGTTCAGAACTACTCCCTCGGTCGAAGCTGACCGGCAACGAAGGAAGGAACCGCAATGGCCAGCGCCAAAGCACTCATCGTCATCCGCAAGCCCGTCTCCGAGGTGTTCGAGTACACCGCGAGTGCCGAGAACGGTCCGGCGTTCATTCCGAACCTGAACGAGAACACGAACATCACGCCCGAGAAGGCCGGGGTCGACCAGACCTTCGACTGGCGCTTCAACATGGCGGGCGCCGACCTGCGCGGAAAGGCGGAGGGAATCGCCTTCGAGGTCGACAAGAAGGTCACCCTGCGGCTCACCGGCGACGTGAACGCCACCTGGGACTACACGTTCGACGACCTCGGCGACGGCACGACGCGCATCACCACCGAGATCCTCTACGAGGTCGAGCCGACCGTGCTGCAGAAGGTCGTCAACGCCACTCTGCTCGATCGCATCAACCAGAACACGATCGAGCAGATGTTCGACAACCTCAAGCTGATCCTCGAGAGCGACGACTGACTCGGCTAGCTCTTCTGCACCCGCTCGACCACGCGCACCACGTGCGCATAGAGGGGGTGGGATTCGTCGAGCCCGGTCAGGCGTGACGTCGCGTCGGCCGCCGTCGACGTGGCGAGCAGCTCCTTCAGCTCCACGCTCTGCGCGTCCTCCGGCAGATCGAAGCGCAATGCGGCGCCGATCGCGCCCAGAAGAGCCTCGGGCACGACACCGCGCTCGGCGAGCTCCGCCGCCGGGCCGATGAAGCGCTCATGCCGGCCGAGCTTGCGCACGGGCTGCCGTCCGACCCTGGCCGGGGTGTCGGGCAGGAAGGGGTTCGCGAAGCGCGTGAGGTTCTTCTGAACGTACGCCTCCTGCACCTCGGGGTCGAAGTCGTACTTGGCGATGAGCAGCGTCTTGGTCTCGTCGAGCACCGCGGCGACCCGCGCGAAGACCTCGGGGCTGCGCATGGCGTCTGACAGGGTGGCCGCGCCCTCGAGAAAACCGAAGTAGGCCGTCGTGGCGTGGCCGGTGTTCACGGTGAAGAGCTTGCGCTCGATGTAGGGCGCGAGATCGTCGACGAAGTGGGCCTCGGCGATCTCGGGCAGATCGTCGCCGAAGGGGCCGGATTCGATGGCCCACTCGAAGAAGTCCTCGACGGTCACGTCGAGTCCGGCATCGGCCGCCTGGCCGGGAACGATGCGGTCGACGGCCGTGTTCGCGAAGACCGCTCGCGCGTCGATGGATGCGAGGGCCGCGTCGTCGAGTCCCGCCACGATCTCCTGCTTCAGCAGGTCGGTCGCGTTGATGGCGTTCTCGCAGGCCATGACGGCGAGGGGCTTGAGGGACGCGTCCCGCGCTTGGATGCCGCGGGCGATGAGCGGGGCGACGAAACGCAGGATGTTCGGGCCCACGGCGGTCGTGACGATGTCGGCCGAGGCGATCTCTGCCACGACGTCGGCCTCGTGCGTGGCCGAGTTGAGAGCGCGGTAGTTGTCGACCGTCCAGCTCTTCGACGACGCTCCCACCTCGTGCACGCGGTAGCTGGGCGTCGAGGCGAGCGAGTCGATGAGTTCGGCGTTCACGTCGGCGAACACCACCTCGTAGCCGGCGTTGTGCAGGATCAGTCCGACGAAGCCGCGACCGATGTTGCCGGCACCGAAGTGCACAGCCTTCATTCGTTCACCTCGCCGAGCAGCGCGAACAGCGCGGGGGCGTCAGGCGCATCCAGAAGCTTCTGCACCTCGTCGTCGTCGGAGAAGATGATGGCGATCTTCGAGAGGATGTCGAGGTGGCCGTTGTCCTTGCCGGCGATGCCGACGACGAAGCGCACCTCGTTGCCCTCCCAGTCGATCGGGTTCGCGTAGCGCACGAACGACAGGCCGGAGGCGAGGATCGTGTCCTTGCCCTCGTTCGTTCCGTGGGGAATGGCCAGGAAGTTGCCCATGTACGTCGAGACGCTGGTCTCACGCTCGAGCATGTAGTCGACGTAGTCGTCGGTCACGGCTCCGGCTGCAACGAGAATGGATGCCGCTTCGCGGATCGCGTCCTCCTTGGTGGTCGCGGTGCCGTCGACACTGATCGATTCGAGGTCCAGTACTTTGTCGCTCATGACGTCCTTCGTTCGCTTCGGGGGTCTTCGTCTGTAATGGGGCCTGGGCCGCCCGGCCGCCGGAGTCGTGCTCCGACGGCCGGGGGCGTCCTGGGGTGAGGGATCAGGCTACGCCTGGTCCGTGGGGTGCTGGGCTGCGACCTGGTTCACGACCTCGTCATAGCGGGGGCTGTTCATGAAGTTGTCGACCGACACGTGCTGTGCGTTCGGCGTCTTCTGCTTCGCCCGGTCGGTGAGCTCCTTCTGGGTGATGACCAGGTCGATGTCGTCGGTCAGGTTCGCGATGGCGAGGTTCCTGACGGAGACGTCGGTGATACCGGCCTTCTTGAGCTTGTTCCGCAGAACGGAGGCTCCCATGGCGCTCGATCCCATGCCTGCATCGCAGGCGAACACGATGTTCTCGAGGCGGGTCTCGGTCAGAACCGTTGACTGTCCGTGGTCAATCGTCTCGTCGCCCCCGAGAAGCGCTCCGACTCGGCTCTCGCCGCCCTTATTCGCGGCGTTCTGTGCAACAGCGGCTGCAAGAGCGTCGTCACCGGCGGCCTCGGCTGCGAGGTCCTTCTTGCGGCTGGCCCGGAGCATGATCGCCGAGATGAGGAACGACACCGTCGCCGCCAGGATGACCGAGAGGATGACGCCGATGTAGCTGTCCTTCGCCGTGACGAGCAGAACGGCGATGATGCTTCCCGGCGCAGCAGGCCCGACCAGCCCGGAGTTGAACAGCACGTTGGTAGCAACGCCCGTCGCTCCGCCACCGATAGCCGCGAGGATGAGCTGCGGCTTCATCAGTACGTAAGGGAAATAGATCTCGTGAATTCCACCGAAGAACTGAATGATGATCGCGCCGGGTGCGCTGGCTCGGGCCGCGCCGACACCGAACACCGCGAACGCGATGAGGATTCCGACACCGGGTCCAGGATTTGCTTCCAGCAGAAACAGGATCGACTTGCCATTCGCCAGCGCCTCAGGTGTCGCGACCGGGGTGATGACGCCGTGATTGATCGCATTGTTGAGGAACAGGACCTTCGCCGGCTCGATGATGATGCTCGTGAGTGGAAGCAGTCCAGCGTTCAACAGGCCTTCGATTCCGGCGCTCAGAACATTGGTCAGACCCTGGATCAGCGGCGCAACACCAAAGAACGCACCGATGGCGAGAAGGCCACCGACGATTCCACCCGAGAAGTTGTTCACGAGCATCTCGAAGCCGGGGCGGATCTTGCCATCCCAGAGCTTGTCGATCTGCTTCATGATCCATGCTGCCAGCGGACCGACGATCATCGCACCCAGGAACATCGGGATCGTGCTGCCCACGATGACACCCATGGTCGCGATCGTCGCGACAACACCACCGCGCTGTCCGTAGACCATGCGTCCGCCGGTGTTCGCGATGAGCAACGGCAGCAGGTAGGTGATCATCGGACCGACGAGACCGGCGTACTGCTGGAAGGTATTGCCGTCTGCGTCTTCGGCGAGGGTCGTCGCAGCGCCAGGCCATCCGATAGCGGCTGCATCGCCGAACCCACCAAGGATGCCGTTCGGCAGCCATCCGGCAGAGATGAAGAGAGAGGTGATGAGCCCCCACGCGATGAACGCGGGAAGGTTGGGCATGACCATTCCCGAGAGGAATGTGCCGAGCTGCTGAACGCGAACTCGGGCACCTCCCGGCTTGGTCGTTGCTGACGTCGTCGTCATGAGGATTCTCCTTGTTTTCTGTGTTGAGGGGGTGTGTGTGATCGGGTGTGGTGCGGGTGGTACGTCAGGAGGACGCGCTGGCGGACACCGCTGCGCGGGCCTCCATCGCGCTGTTCGCCTTGAGGGCGAGTTCGGCGAAGTGCTGGGCCTGCTCGATCGTGTAGAGACGCAGCTCCGCACGAACGTCGGCGAGCGCAGCCGGCGACATCGACAGGCTGGTCGCCCCGAGCCCGACGAGCACGACGGCGAGCAGCGGGTCGGCAGCAGCCTCGCCGCAGATGCCGACGGGCTTGCCCAGGGCGGCCCCGGCCTTGCCCACTTCGCCGACAAGGCGGAGCACGGCGGGGTGCCACGGGTCCTGGAACGACGCGACGCTTCCGAGGAGGCGGTCGGCGGCCAGCGTGTACTGCGTCAGGTCGTTGGTTCCGATCGACGCGAAGTCGGCGTCGACGAGGATGCGATCGGCGAGCAGAGCAGACGACGGCACCTCGATCATGACGCCGGCCGTCTTCAGGCCGACCTCGCGGGCGATGGACGTGAAGTAGCGCGTCTCCTCGAGGGTCGAGACCATCGGCGCCATGACCCAGACGTCGGCCGTGTTCTCGGCCTCGGCATTGCGGATGGCGGTGAGCTGGTCGCGCAGGATCTGCTCGTTCGCGCGAAGGGCGCGCAGGCCCCGGAGCCCGAGCGCCGGGTTCTCCTCGGGGGCGTCGTTCAGGAAGCTGAGCGGCTTGTCGGCTCCGGCGTCCAGCGCCCGAACCACGACCTTCTTGCCGGGGAACGCGGCGAAGAGCGCCGAGTACTGCGACTGCTGCTCCGCGACGGTCGGCGCCTGTGCGGAGTCGAGGAACAGGAACTCGGTGCGGAACAGGCCCACGCCTTCCGCTCCCAGCTCCACGGCCTCGGCCGCGCCGCCCGACGAACCGAGGTTGGCCAGCAGAGGGATCGCGGTGTCGTCGGCGAGACGGCCGGGGCCGGCGGGCGCCTTGGCCAGCGAGGCGCGCTCCTGGATCGCGATCTTCGCCTTGAAGCGTGCGTCCTCGTCCGGGTCGACCGTGACGGCACCCGTCGAGGCATCCACGATCACGGTGGTGCCGTTCGGAATGTCGAGTGCGCCGGCCACACCGACGACCGCGACGATCGACTTCTCACGGGCGAGGATGGCCGTGTGCGAGGTGGGACCGCCGTCGCTCGTGATGAGGCCCAGCACCTTGTCGAGGTTCAGGAGCGCGGTGTCGGCCGGTGCGAGGTCGCGGGCGACGAGCACGAACTGGTGGTCGGGATCGGGCACGCCGGGAGCCTCGACGCCCTGGAGCTGCGCCACGACCCGCTGCGACACGTCGTCGAGGTCGGTCGCGCGCTCCCCCATGTATCCGCCCATGCTGACGAGCAGGTCGCGGAAGCTGGCGAAGGCCTCGAATACGGCGCGCTCGGCGGTCTTGCCCGTCTCGAGCCGTGCCTTGACGTCGTCGGAGAGCGTGGGGTCCTCGGCCATGAAGGCCTGGGCCTCGAGCACGTCCTTCGCGGATCCGCCCGCACGCTCGCCCCGGGCCCGGATGCCGGCGGCCGTGGCGGCCAGCGCGACCGCGGCCCGCTCCTTCTCGGCGTCGACGCTCAGCGCCGACGGCGCATCCTGCGGTTCGGGAAGCGGTGCCGGCATCTGCAGCACCGTGCCCATGGCCATTCCGCGACCGATTCCTACTCCGGTGAAAGTCATGTCCGCCGCCGCTCAGGCTGCGTCGTGGTCGGTGGAGAGCAGGGCCGCGAGCTCGTCGAGCACCGCGTTCGCATCGTCGCCCTCGACAGACAGCACAACGTCGTCGTTGTGGTCGATGCCGAGCGAGATGACACCGAGGATGCTCGCCGCGTTCACGGTCTTCTCGCCCTTCGTCAGCTGGACGGGCACGCCGGCCTTGGCGGCTGCCTGCGTGAAGATCGATGCGGGACGGGCATGCAGTCCGTGCGTCGAGGCGATGGTGACGGTGCGTTCAGCCATGATTTCTCCTTGATTTTCGTATGTCGTTCGCTCGGTCATGCCGAGGTGGTCCGTTCGGCGTCGCTGCCCAGCACGAGATCGAGCGCGGCTTCCTCGCCGCGCGTGCCGAACACGGTGTCCGGCAGCAGGGCGCTTCTCGCACCGGCTGCATCGGCGAGCCGGGTGAACTCGTCGAACTGCGCTGCGAGGTGCGAGCCGACCAGCAGTACGTCGACCTCGCCCAGCCGCGCAGCGAGATCATCGGTGCTGGATGCCGCGACGGTGATCTCGATTCCGCGACCGCGGGCGGCCGCACGAAGACGATGGGCCAGAAAGGTGCTCGACGCACCGGCACCGCAGACAACCAGTACTCTGTGCATCTCCCGCCTCCTTGCGATCACAACCAATACTCTCGGAGAAGTCCCGGCTCCGCCCCCCATCGGGCCTCAGAAAACTTTCCGCAGGGGAGGAAGCGGGCTCGCGGCAATTAGTCTGGAGGCGCCCGGGATGGTTGACTCGGGTCGGGAGCCACCAGCATGAATGAGAAGTACGAACGCCTCTTGGACTATCTGTCCCAGGCCGATGGCTGGGTGACCGCTGCCGAACTCGCCGACAGGCTGGGCGTCACGACACGCAGCGTTCGCAGCTACGTCACCGCCGCGAAGACCGCCTCGCACCCGCACGAGACGATCCAGTCGGGGGTGCTGGGGTACCGCGTCGATCGTGACGCACTGGCGGCGTTCCGCGCGGAAGGTCGCAGCTCCGAGCCCGAGACGCCCCGCGACCGTATCTACCAGCTCGTCCGTCTGCTCGGCAACGCTCCCGACGGCCTCGACGCCCGCAGCCTCGCGGCCCGGCTCTTCGTCAGCGATTCGACCCTCGACCAGGACCTGCGCAAGGTCAAGCTCCTCGTCGAGTCGGAGGACCTGTCGCTCGTCAGGCGCGTGAATCACGTCTCTCTCGTCGGGTCGGAGGCGAACCACCGCCGCCTGCTGAGTCGAATGTTCCGGGAGGAGAGCGCTCAGGGCTTCCTCGAGCTCGAACGGGTGCAGCGCGAGTTCGAGTCCGAGAACCTCGGCGGCTTCAAGACCGAGCTGATCGAGATGCTCGACGCCCACGGCTACTTCGTGAACGAGTACGGCGTCAACAACGTGCTGCTGCACCTCATGATCGCTCTCGAGCGGCAGGACAGGGACCAGGCCGGCGACGCGCCCCTCGTGGCCGGCGGCCCTCGGATCGCCGAGATCGCCTCGGCGCTGTCCGGCCTCGTCGTGAAGCACTTCTCCGTGTCGCTCAGCACGACCGACCTCGACTATCTCGCGGTTCTGCTGACCACCCGTGTCGTCACCCCGGGGCATGACGAATCCACCAACGAGGTCGTCGAGAACTACGTCGACGCCGACGTGCTGGCGACCGTGCGGGAGATCGTCGCGCTCGTGCAGCAGGAGTACCTCATCGACCTCGCCGACGAGGAGTTCATGGTGCGGCTGTCGCTGCACGTGCGCAATCTGGTCGCCCGGGCCCACGACAACGCCTACTCGGCCAACCCGCTGACCCGGTCGATGAAGACGTCGTATCCGATGACCTACGAGCTGTCCGTCTACATCGCGAGCCAGCTCCAGCGACGCGCCGGCATCCACATCAACGACGACGAGATCGCGTTCATCGCCCTGCACGTGGGCTCGTATCTCGAGCGCAAGCAGCGGCGGGGCGACAGGCTGCGCTGCGCCGTCGTGTGCCCGAACTACTACGACATGCACGAGATGCTCACGGAACGAATCCAGCGCGCCCTCGGCGACGAGCTCGACGTGGCGATCGTGATCACCCGCACCGACGTCGACTGGGCTGAGCTCGACGTCGACCTCGTGCTCACGACCATCGCCTCCCGTGCGCCGCGCGAGAACGAGGTCGTCATCCAGCCGTTCCTCACCGAGAGCGACATCGAGAACGTGCGACGGGCGATCAGCCGGGTGCGTCGGCACGCGCGCCGCATGCAGATCAAAGACGACCTGCTTCTGTATTTCGACGAGGCGCTGTTCTTTCGCGAGCTGCACGCGTCGAGCGAGGTGGAGATGATCGAGACCCTCGGTCGCCGCATGGTCGACCAGGGCGTCATCGAGAGCTCCTACGTCGACGGGGCCGTGGAGCGGGAGCTCATGTCGTCGACGGCCTTCACCGACAGCATCGCCGTGCCCCACGCGATGGCCATGACCGCGAGCCGCACCTCGATCGCCATCGTCATCAACGACTCGGCCATGGCCTGGGGTGAGAACCGCGTGAACGTCATCGCGTTCATCGCGTTCGCGGCCACGGGGCGCACCTCGTTCCAGGAGGTCTTCGACCAGTTCGTCGAGGTCTTCTCCGACAGGGAGGACGTTCAGCGCATCATCAAGCGCGCGGTGGACTTCCCCACCTTCATCGAAGAACTCGTCCACATCATGGACAAATAGCCCGTTCCCTGAGCCCGTCGAAGGAGACGCCCGCTCCCTGCGGCTTGTCGAAGGGGACGCCCGCTCCCTGAGCCTGTCGAAGGGGAGGCTCGCTCCCTGAGCTTGTCGAAGGGGGCCGTGTCACGTCCCCGCCCCACCACCGCGGGCAAGACCAGGCAAATCGCCCCATCGCCCGTCGATCAGGGCCTCCTTCTTCGCCCTACTCCAGCCCTGCACCTGCTTCTCTCGGGCGAACGCAACGCTGACGTCGTCGGAATGTTCCGAGTAGACCAGTCGCACTGGAAGGCGCTTGCGCGTGAAGTTCGCGCCCGCTCCGTTGTTGTGTTCCCAGATCCGCTTCTCGAGGTTCCACGTGCTGCCGACGTAGTAGGCGCCGTCGGCACACTCGAGGATGTAGATGAATGGCATGGGGCATTGTTGCGCAGAAGCGATAACGGGCGCGGGAGTTCTCCACAGGTCCACTCGCTGAGCCCGTCGAAGCACCCCAGCCCCTTCGACAAGCTCAGGGAACGAACAGGTCCACTCGCTGAGCCCGTCGAAGCACCCCAGCCCCTTCGACAAGCTCAGGGAACGAACACTCCCGCGCGCTGAGCCCGTCGAAGCGCCCCAGCCCCTTCGACAAGCTCAGGGAACGAACACTCCCGCGCGCTGAGCCCGTCGAAGCGCCCGAGCCCTTCGACCAGCTCAGGGAACGGATCCAGAGGACGCTGCTACCGGATGGGGGTCGGGGTTACGCCGAAGGGGGCGAGGCCTGCCGCACCGCCGTCGTGGGCCGTTGTGACCCAGATGCCGTCGGCGTGGACCGCGACGGAGTGCTCCCAGTGCGCTGCTACGCTGCCGTCGTCGGTGGCGACGGTCCAGTCGTCTTCGCGCACGAAGGTCTCGATCGAGCCCAGCGTGACCATCGGTTCGATGGCGACCACGAGGCCGGGCTTCACATCGGGCCCCTTGGCCCGAACCCTGTAGTTGAAGACGGGCGGAGCCTCGTGCATGCTGCGACCGATGCCGTGACCGATGTAGTCGGTGACGATGCCGAACGTTCCCTGGGCCTCGATGTACTCCTCGATCGCCTCTCCCACCTCGTTCAGGTGACGAGCCGTGCTGAGGCGGGCGATGCCGGCCCACAAGGAACCCTCGGTGACGTCGCTGAGTCGCTGTCGTTCGGCCACGAGTTCCGGACGGGACTCATCGGGGATGACGACGGTGAAGGCCGAGTCGCCGTTCCAGCCCTCGACCTCGGCGCCGTTGTCGATCGACACGATGTCACCCGGCTGCAGGATGCGGTCGCCCGGGATGCCGTGGACCACATCGTCGTTGATCGATGCGCAGATGGTATGCCGGTAGCCCGGAACCAGTTTGAAGTTCGACACTCCCCCGCCCTCGACGATCACCCTCTCGGCGATGGCGTCGAGTTCGAGGGTCGTGATGCCGGGCCGGATGGCGGCACGGACCGCATCGAGCGATGCGGCCGTGACGACCCCGGGACGCACCATGAGCCTCAACTCGTCGGGCGTCTTGTAGATGTTCTTGCGAAAGCTCATCGAGACGCGAGGGCGGTGACGATGCGCTCGGTGACCTCGTCGACCTCGCCCAGGGCGTCGACCGCCACGACGAGTCCGCGGCTCGCGTAGACATCGATCAGCGGCGCCGTCTGGTCTGCGTAGACCTCCTGGCGGTGACGGAGCACCTCTTCGGTGTCGTCGGCGCGGCCTTCGACCAGGGCGCGCTTGCGAAGCCGATCGACGACCTCGTCGACGTCGGCCACCAGCTGCACGACGGCATCGAGGCCCGCGCCGGCCTCAGCGAGGATGCGATCGAGTTCGTCGACCTGCTCGGTCGTGCGCGGGTAGCCGTCGAGCAGGAAGCCGCCGGCCACGTCGGGCTGGGTCAGTCGATCGCGAACGAGATCGTTCGTGAGGGAATCCGGCACATAGGAGCCGGACTCCACGATCGCCTGCACCTGCTTGCCCAGCTCGGTGCCCTCTTTGATGTTGGCCCGGAAGATGTCACCGGTCGAGATCGCGGGAATACCGTAGATCTCGGCCAGCTTCGCCGCCTGCGTGCCCTTGCCGGCCCCGGGAGGACCGATGATGAGCAGCCGCACGGTTCCCGTGACCGTGTCGACCGACGTCATCGCAGGAGGCCTTCGTAATGCCGCTGCTGCAGCTGCGAGTCGATCTGCTTGACGGTCTCGAGGCCCACGCCGACCACGATCAGGATGGAGGCTCCACCGAACGGGAAGTTCGAGGTGGCCCCGACCAGCGCGAGGGCTATCAATGGGATCAGGGCGATGAGACCGAGATAGATCGAGCCCGGCAGGGTGACGCGGGTCAGCACGTAGTCGAGGTATTCAGCCGTCGGGCGACCAGCACGGATGCCGGGGATGAACCCGCCGTACTTCTTCATGTTGTCGGCAACCTCTTCGGGGTTGAAGGTGATCGCGACGTAGAAGTAGGTGAATCCGACGATGAGCAGGAAGTAGAGAAGCATGTAGAGCGGGTGATCGCCCTTGGTGAGGTAGTTCGTGACCCAGGTGACCCACGCGGCCGGCGTCTGTCCGGCTGCGGGCTGGTTGAACTGGGCGATGAGCGCGGGGAGGTACAGAAGCGACGACGCGAAGATCACGGGCACGACGCCCGCCATGTTGACCTTGATCGGGATGTACGTGTTGTTGCCGCCGTAGGTTCGCCTGCCGACCATGCGTTTGGCGTATTGAACGGGGATACGTCTCTGCGACTGTTCGACGAAGACGACGGCCGCGACGATCACGAGTCCCACGGCTATGACCAGAAGGAATGTCTCGAAGCCCTTGGCCTGCGCGATGCTCCACAGCGAGGTGGGGAACTGCGCCGCGATCGACGTGAAGATCAGCAGCGACATGCCGTTGCCGATGCCGCGCTCGGTGATGAGCTCGCCCATCCACATGATGAGGCCGGTACCGGCGGTCATGGTGATGACCATGAGCATGATCGCGTACCAGGCGTCGTCGGTGATGAGCTGCGTGCACTCCGCCACCGTCGTGGTGCCGAAGAGGGCTCCCGAGCGGGCGACCGTGATGAGCGTCGTCGACTGGAGGACGGCGAGGGCGATGGTGAGGTACCGCGTGTACTGCGTGAGCTTGGACTGCCCGGCCTGGCCCTCCTTGTGGAGGGTCTCGAAGTGCGGGATGACCACGCGCAGCAGCTGGGTGATGATCGACGCCGTGATGTACGGCATGATTCCCAGCGCGAAGATGCTCAACTGCAGGAGAGCGCCACCGGAGAAGAGGTTGACGAGCTCGTAGAGGCCCGACGTGTTTTGGTTCGCAGCGAGGCACAACTGCACGTTTCCGAAGTCCACGAATGGCGCGGGGATGAAGGATCCCAGACGGAACAGTGCGACGATGCCGAGCGTGAACCCGATCTTCCGGCGGAGATCCGGGGTGCGGAAGATCCGCGCGACGGCTCTAAACAAAAAATGCCTCCTGCTAATTGGCGAAAGTGATGGCGCGAAAGCCCCCGGCAGACTCAGGGAGTCTATCGGGGGCTCTCGTCGAAACCGTAGCGGGCGGGTGAATGAACACCCGCCGCACCGGAAGGTGCGTTACTTTACGGAGCCACCGGCGGCAACGATCTTCTGTTCGGCTGAACCGGAGACCTTGTCGACTGCAACGTTCAGCTTAACCGTAATGTCGCCCTGCCCGAGAACTTTGACCTTCTCGTTGTTGCGGACGGCACCCTTGGCGACGAGGTCACTGATCGTGACCTCTCCACCGGCGGGGTACAGCTCGGCGAGCTTCTCCAGGTTCACGACCTGGTACTCGACGCGGAACGGGTTCTTGAAACCACGCAGCTTCGGGGTGCGCATGTGCAGAGGCATCTGCCCACCCTCGAATCCGACGCGAACCTGGTAGCGGGCCTTCGTGCCCTTGGTTCCACGACCGGCTGTCTTACCCTTGGATCCCTCACCACGACCGACACGCGTGCGCGCCTTCTTGGCACCGGGTGCGGGGCGAAGGTGGTGGACCTTCAGGACCTGCTCACGGGGAGCGGCCTCTTCGGTCTTGTCAGCCTTCGGCGCAGCCTTCGCGGCAGCCTTGGGAGCTGCAGCAGCAGCCTCGGCCTTGTCGGCCTTGGGCGCAGCGGCCTTCTTGGGTGCAGCAGCCTTCTCCGCCTTGGGGGCGGCCTCGGCCTTGGCGGCCTTCGGAGCCTTCGCTGCGGTCTCTGCCTTGGGAGCAGCGGCCTTCTTCGGAGCAGCCTTGGCGGCCGTCTCCTTCTTAGCTTCTTCAGCCATTAGTCAATCTCCTCAACCTTCACCAGGTGAGCGACGGTGTTGACGTAGCCACGGTTCTGCGAGTTGTCCTCGCGGATGGTGACGTCGCCGATACGCTTGAGTCCCAGGCTGCGAAGGGTATCGCGCTGGTACTGCTTCTCACTGACTTTGGACTTGATCTGGGTTACCTTGAGGCGCGCGGCCATCATGCACCTGCCTTCGCAGTCGCCGCGGCCTCGCGAAGCGCTGCCTCGGTGCGGAGCAGACGGGCCGGAGCCACGTCTTCGTAGGAAAGACCACGACGTGCGGCGACGGCGCGGGGCTCCTCGAGCATCTTCAGAGCCTCGACGGTCGCGTGCACGATGTTGATCGTGTTCGACGAACCGAGCGACTTCGAGAGGACGTCGTGGATGCCGGCGCACTCGAGCACGGCGCGGACGGGGCCACCCGCGATAACACCGGTACCGGCGGCCGCGGGACGCAGGAGAACGACGCCTGCGGCGGCCTCTCCCTGAACCGGGTGCGGAATGGTGTTGCCGACGCGGGGGACGCGGAAGAAGTTCTTCTTGGCCTCTTCGACGCCCTTCGAGATGGCGGTGGGAACCTCGCGGGCCTTGCCGTAGCCGACGCCGACGAGTCCGTTGCCGTCTCCGACGACGACCAGGGCGGTGAAGCTGAAGCGACGACCACCCTTGACGACCTTGGACACGCGGTTGATCGTGACGACGCGCTCGAGGAACTGGCTCTTCTCGGCGTCACGGCTTCCGCGGTCTCCGCGGTTGGGGTTGCGCTCACGGCCTCCGCGACGAGCCTCGCGGGGCTCGGTCTGGTTTGCCTCCGTCGATGCGGCGGTCTCTACCGGGGCTTCAACAGCCACAGCGTTCTCCTTAGTAGTGTTTTCGGTGCTCACAGGTTCAGCCCACCTTCACGAGCGCCCTCGGCGATAGCCGCGACGCGTCCTGCGTAGCGGTTTCCGCCGCGGTCGAAGACGACTGCTTCGATGCCGGCTGACTTCGCGCGCTCGGCGACGAGTTCGCCGACCTTGCGCGCCTTGGCGGTCTTGTCGCCGTCGAACGATCGCATGTCGACCTCGAGGGTCGATGCCGACGCGAGGGTGTGACCCAGTGCGTCATCGACGACCTGCACGAAGACGTGGCGAGCCGATCGAGTCACGACGAGACGGGGGCGGAGGGCAGTGCCCTCGACCTTCTTGCGGAGACGGTCGTGCCGGCGCGAACGCGCAGCAGACTTGCTCTTTCCTCTAGTTCCGAGACCCATGGTTACTTACCACTCTTTCCGGCCTTGCGGCGAACGACCTCGCCGGCGTAACGCACACCCTTGCCCTTGTAGGGCTCAGGCTTGCGCAACTTACGAATGTTTGCGGCAACCTCACCGACGGCCTGCTTGTCGATTCCGGTGACCGTGAGCTTGTTGACGCCTTCGACCGAGAAGCTGATGCCCGCGGGCGGCTCGACGGTGATCGGGTGCGAGTAGCCGAGCGCGAACTCGACGCCGGCGCCCTTGGCTGCAACGCGGTAACCGGTTCCGACGACCTCGAGGCTCTTGGAGTAGCCCTCGGTGACACCGATGATCTGGTTGGCGATCAGGGTACGGGTAAGACCGTGCAGCGAACGCGACTCGCGCTCGTCGTCGGGACGGGTGACCAGAACCTGGCCATCCTCGATCTTGACCTCGATGGGACTTGCAACGGTGAGCGCGAGCTCGCCCTTCGGTCCCTTGACGGCGACGGCCTGGCCGTCGATCTTTACTTCGACCCCAGCAGGGATCTCAATGGGAAGTCGTCCAATACGTGACATCAGTGATCACCAAACGTAGGCGAGGACTTCCCCACCCACGCCCTTCTTGGAAGCCTGGCGGTCTGTGAGCAGACCGGAGGAAGTCGAGAGGATTGCAACGCCGAGGCCACCGAGAACCGTGGGGATCTCCGTCGACTTCGCGTAGACCCGGAGGCCCGGCTTCGACACGCGCTTGATGCCCGCAATGGAGCGCTCGCGATTCGGGCCGAACTTGAGGGAGAGCGTCAGGGTCTTGCCGACCTCTGCGTCCTTGACGTCCCACGCCGAGATGTAACCTTCGGCCTTGAGGATGTCTGCGATGTGAGACTTGAGCTTCGAGTGCGGCATGGACACGGTGTCGTGGTATGCCGAGTTCGCGTTGCGCAGTCTGGTCAGCATGTCTGCGACCGGATCTGTCATTGTCATTGTGTGTTGCCTTTCGCCTGGTTTCGACACCCTTTACGAGGGTGCCGACCTTTGGTGGTGAACCCCGCAAAACCTGCGAGGCCTTTCATTGCATGCGTTACGCCCGGGCCGTGAAACACGGCCCAGGCGAAACGGCAAACAACAAAGCTTATCCCACGCGGTCGAAAACCGCGTGGGACGAGACTATGCGGGAGTGTTCTCCGCGTTGCGGAACGGGAAGCCGAGCGCCTTGAGCAACGCGCGACCCTCGTCGTCGGTCTTGGCGGTCGTGACGACGGTGATGTCGAAGCCACGCACGCGGTCGATCTTGTCCTGGTCGATCTCGTGGAACATCGACTGCTCGGTCAGACCGAACGTGTAGTTGCCACGGCCGTCGAACTGCTTGTCGCTGAGACCGCGGAAGTCACGGATGCGGGGAAGCGCGAGCGACAGCAGGCGGTCGAGGAACTCCCAGGCGCGGTCGCCACGAAGCGTGACGTGTGCGCCGATGGGCTGGCCCTCACGGAGCTTGAACTGGGCGATCGACTTGCGAGCGAGGGTGACCTGCGGCTTCTGGCCCGTGATCGCGGTGAGGTCCTTGACGGCCCCATCGATGATCTTGCCGTCGCGGGCGGCCTCGCCGACACCGGTGTTGACCACGATCTTCACGAGTCCGGGCACCTGGTGCACGTTCGTGAAGCCGAACTCCTCCTGGAGCTGCTTCGAGATCTCGGAGCGGTACTTCTGCTTGAGACGGGGCTGGATTTTGCCAGACACCACTGCAGTATCGGTCATTACAGGTCCTTACCTGACTTCTTCGCGTAACGGATGCGAACGGTCTTGGTGACGCCGTCCTTCGTTACTTCTTCGGTGCGGAAACCGACGCGGGTCGGCTTCTTGGTCTCGGGATCGACGATCGCGACGTTCGACACGTGGATCGGGGCCTCGTGGGTCTCGATGCCGCCGGTCTTCGTGCCGCGCTGGGTCTGTCCGACGCGAACGTGCTTCGTGATGAAGTTCACGCCCTCGACGACGACGCGGTTCTTCTCGACGAGTACCTCGAGGACACGACCCTGCTTGCCGCGGTCTCCGCCGCGGGCCTGGGTCGCGCCCGTGATGACCTGAACGAGGTCACCCTTCTTGATGTTTGCCATGACTTAGATAACCTCCGGCGCCAGCGAGATGATCTTCATGAACTTCTTGTCGCGAAGCTCGCGGCCGACCGGGCCGAAGATACGGGTACCACGGGGGTCACCGTCGGTCTTCAAGATCACTGCGGCGTTCTCGTCGAACTTGATGTACGAACCGTCGGGACGACGGGTCTGCTTCTTCACGCGAACGATGACGGCCTTGACCACATCGCCCTTCTTGACGTTTCCGCCGGGGATCGCGTCTTTGACGGTGGCGACGATGACGTCACCGAGACCGGCGTACCGGCGGCCTGAGCCACCGAGAACGCGGATCGTGAGGAGCTCCTTGGCACCGGTGTTGTCGGCGACCTTGACTCTGGATTCCTGCTGCAGCATTTTCTACTCTTCCTTAGGCGAAGTAAGCGCGAGGCCTACTTGGCCTTCTCGAGGATCTCGACCAGGCGCCAGCGCTTGGTGGCGCTGAGGGGACGGGTCTCGCTGATGAGGACGAGGTCGCCGATGCCGGCGGAGTTCGCCTCGTCGTGGACCTTGACCTTGGACGTGCGGCGGATGACCTTGCCGTACAGGGGGTGCTTCACGCGGTCTTCGACCTCGACGACGATGGTCTTCTCCATCTTGTCGCTCGTGACGTATCCACGACGGGACTTGCGGTAGCCGCGGGGGGCTGCCGTGGTCTCGTCGGCCGGCGTTGCAGCCGCATCTTTAGTCGTTGCCATTACTTGGCCTCCTCAGCCTCAGCGGCCGGGGCGTCTGCCGAAGCGGTCGCATCCTTCTTGGCCTTGCTTTTCTTTTCTGCCTTGGGAGCCACGGCAACCGGAGCGGGCGTGGCACGGATGCCCAGCTCACGCTCACGGATGATCGTGTAGATGCGCGAGATGTCGCGCTTCACGGCGCGCAGGCGTCCGTGGCTCTCGAGCTGGCCGGTAGCCGACTGGAAGCGAAGGTTGAACAGTTCTTCCTTCGCCTTCCGCAGCTCTTCGACCAGGCGGGCGTCTTCGAATGTGTCGAGCTCGACAGGGGCGAGCTCCTTGGAACCGATCGCCATTATGCGTCGCCCTCCTCGCGCTTGATGATGCGTGCCTTGAGCGGCAGCTTGTGGATGGCCCGGGTGAGGGCTTCGCGTGCGATCGTGTCGCTGACGCCGCTGAGCTCGAAAAGCACGCGACCCGGCTTGACGTTCGCAACCCACCACTCGGGTGAACCCTTACCGGAACCCATGCGGGTTTCGGCGGGCTTCTTGGTGAGCGGGCGGTCGGGGTAGATGTTGATCCACACCTTTCCGCCTCGCTTGATGTGACGGGTCATCGCGATACGAGCGGACTCGATCTGGCGGTTCGTCACATAGGCAGGGGTGAGGGCCTGGATGCCGTACTCACCGAAGCTCACCGTCGTTCCGCCGGTGGCGTGGCCACTGCGTCCGGGGTGGTGCTGCTTGCGGTGCTTGACTCTGCGTGGAATCAACATGGTTATGCCTCAACTCCTGCTGCAACGGGAGCCTCTGCCTTGGGGGCGGAGGCGCCAGCGCCTGAATTCGTGCCGGCAGCACCACGACGGGGACGGTCGCCATCACGGCGGTCGTCACGACGGTCGGGACGCGTCGACTTCTGGTTGGCCTGCTCGCGAGCAAGCTCCTTGTTGGTGATGTCGCCCTTGTAGATCCAGACCTTCACGCCGATGCGGCCGAAGGTGGTCTTGGCCTCGTAGAAGCCGTAGTCGATGTTCGCGCGAAGGGTGTGCAGCGGCACGCGACCCTCGCGGTAGAACTCCGAACGGCTCATCTCGGCGCCGCCGAGACGGCCGGAGACCTGGATACGAACACCCTTGACCGATGCGGTGCGCTGGGCGCCCTGCATTCCCTTGCGCATGGCACGACGGAAGGCGACGCGAGCGGTGAGCTGCTCCGCGATTCCCTGTGCAACGAGCTGGGCCTCGGCCTCGGGGTTCTTGACCTCGAGGATGTTGAGCTGGATCTGCTTGCCCGTGAGCTTCTCGAGGTCGGTGCGGATGCGCTCGGCCTCGGCTCCACGACGACCGATCACGATGCCCGGACGGGCGGTGTGGATGTCGACGCGGACGCGGTCACGGGTGCGCTCGATCTCGATGCGGGCGACGCCGGCACGATCGAGCGAGGTGCTGAGCAGCTTGCGGATCTTGACGTCTTCTGCAACGAAGTCCGCGTAGCGCTGCCCAGGCTTCGTCGAGTCGGAGAACCAACGCGACACGTGGTCGGTGGTGATACCGAGACGGAAGCCGTACGGGTTTACTTTCTGTCCCATTACTTCTTACCTGCCTTCTTCGTGGCCGTTGCCACTGCTGCCTCGTCGGGCGTGTTCAGCACGATTGTGATGTGGCTCGTGCGCTTCAGGATCTGGAACGCGCGGCCCTGTGCACGGGGCTGGAAACGCTTGAGGGTGGTTCCCTCATCGACGAACGCGGCCGAGACGAACAGGTCCTGCTCGTCGAGGTAGCTGTTCGACGCGTCGGCCTTGACCCGGGCGTTCGCCATAGCGGACGCGACGAGCTTGTAGACCGGGTCGGACGCACCCTGCGGCGCGAACTTCAGGATCGCCAGTGCTTCGACTGCCTGCTTGCCGCGGATCATGTTGACGACGCGACGAGCCTTCATGGGGGTGACGCGGATGTGTCGCACGCGTGCGATTGACTCCACCATTTCTCTCCTCCTTTCGCCACCGCGTTAGCGGCGACGGCCCTTCTTGTCGTCCTTCACGTGTCCACGGAAGGTGCGGGTGGGAGCAAACTCTCCGAGCTTGTGCCCAACCATGGTTTCGGTGACGAACACCGGGATGTGCTTACGACCGTCGTGGACGGCGATCGTGTGGCCCAGGAACGCCGGGATGATCATCGATCGGCGCGACCAGGTCTTGATGACGTTCTTGGAACCGGCTTCGTTCTGGGTGACAACCTTGCGATACAGGTGGTCGTCAACGAAGGGGCCCTTCTTGAGACTGCGTGGCATCTTCTACAACTCCTACTTACGCTTCTTGCCGACGGTACGGCGACGAACGATGAGCTTGTCGCTTTCCTTGTTGATGTGCCGGGTGCGGCCTTCCTTCTGGCCCCAGGGGCTCACAGGATGACGTCCACCGGAGGTCTTTCCCTCACCACCACCGTGCGGGTGGTCGACCGGGTTCATGGCGACACCACGCACGGTCGGGCGAACGCCCTTCCAGCGCATGCGGCCGGCCTTTCCCCAGTTGATGTTCGACTGCTCGGCGTTGCCGACCTCGCCGATGGTTGCGCGGCAGCGGGCGTCGACGTTGCGGATCTCACCGCTGGGAAGACGAAGCTGTGCGTAGGGGCCGTCCTTGGCGACGAGTCGGACCGAGGCTCCGGCGGAGCGGGCCATCTTGGCGCCACCGCCCGGCTTCAGCTCGATCGCGTGGATGACGGTACCCGTGGGGATGTTCTTCAGCGGCAGGTTGTTGCCCGGCTTGATGTCGGCCGAAGCGCCCGACTCGACGATGTCGCCCTGCGCCAGCTTGTTCGGAGCCAGGATGTAGCGCTTGGTTCCGTCGAGGTAGTGCAGCAGAGCGATGCGCGCCGTGCGGTTGGGGTCGTACTCGATGTGAGCGACCTTGGCGTTGACGCCGTCTTTGTCGTTGCGACGGAAGTCGATCACGCGGTACTGGCGCTTGTGGCCACCACCGATGTGACGCGTCGTGATGCGACCTGCGTTGTTACGTCCACCGGTCTTCGAGAGGGGACGCAGGAGCGACTTCTCGGGGGTGGAGCGGGTGATCTCCGCGAAGTCGGCGACGGACGAACCGCGACGACCCGGGGTGGTGGGCTTGTACTTGCGAATAGCCATTTCTATATCCCTCTGGCCCTAGCCGACAGCGGTGAAGATGTCGATGGTGCCGGACTTGAGCGTGACGATGGCGCGCTTCGTGTCTTTGCGCTTGCCGATGCCGAACTTGGTGCGACGGGTCTTGCCGACACGGTTGAGCGTGTTGATCGACGCGACCTCGACCTTGAAGATCTTCTCGATGGCGAGCTTGATCTCGGTCTTGTTCGAGCGGGGGTCGACGATGAACGTGTACTTGCCCTCGTCGATCAGGCCGTAGCTCTTCTCGGAGACGACCGGCGACAGGATGATGTCGCGCGGATCCTTGTTGAATGCAGCGTTGCTCATGTCTAGACCTCTTCCTGAGCAGTGTTCTTCGACTTGGCCGCGACGAATGCATCGAACGAAGCCTTGGTGAAGATGATGTCGTCGGAGACGAGCACGTCGTATGCGTTCAGCTGGTCGGCCGGCAGCACGTGCACGGTCGGGATGTTGCGAACGCTCTTGAGGCTCAGCACGTCGTCGCGCTCGAGCACGATGAGTACGTGCTTCGAGGTCGCGACCTGGCTGAGCAGCTCGAGAACACCCTTGGTCGACGGGGTGTCGCCCTGGGCGAGCGACTCGACGACGTGGACGCGTCCACCGCGTGCGCGGTCGGACAGCGAACCGAGCAGAGCTGCGGCGATCATCTTCTTGGGGGTGCGCTGGTCGTAGCTGCGCGGGGTCGGTCCGTGGACGATGCCACCACCGGTCATCTGGGGAGCGCGGATCGAGCCCTGACGAGCGCGTCCGGTTCCCTTCTGCTTGAACGGCTTGCGACCGGCACCGGAGACCTCGCCACGACGCTTGGTCTTGTGGGTTCCCTGGCGGGCGGCGGCGAGCTGGGCGACGACGACCTGGTGGATCAGCGGGACATTGGTCTGGACGTCGAACAGCTCGGCGGGAAGGTCGACGGTGCCGGCCTTCTTGCCCGTGACGTCGACGACGTCAACCGTGGTAGTTGCGGTAGCCATGAACTAGGCCCCCTTCACTGCGGTACGAACGAAAACGAGACGGCCACGAGCTCCGGGAACGGCACCCTTGATGAGGATGACGTTCTTCTCGGCGTCGATGGAGTGCACGGCGAGGTTGAGCACGGTGACGCGCTCTCCACCCATGCGACCGGCCATGCGCATGCCCTTGAAGACGCGCGACGGGGTCGACGAGGCTCCGATGGAACCGGGCTTGCGGTGGTTGCGGTGTGCACCGTGCGAGGCGTTGTCGCCTCGGAAGTTGTGACGCTTCATGACACCGGCGAAACCCTTGCCCTTGGAGGTGCCGACGACGTCGACCTTCTTGCCGGCTTCGAACACGGCGTCGACGGTGAGCTCCTGGCCCACCGTGTAGTCGGCCGCGTCGGCGGTGCGGATCTCGGTGATGTGACGACGGGGCGTGACACCGGCGGCGTCGAAGTGACCCGTGGCAGGCTTGTTCACCTTGCGGGGGTCGATCTGGCCGGCGGCGATCTGCACGGCGACGTAGCCGTCGCGCTCGACGGTGCGCACCTGGGTGACCACGTTCGGCGTGATCTCGACGACCGTGACGGGGATGAGACGGTTGTTCTCGTCCCAGACCTGGGTCATGCCGAGCTTCTTGCCGAGGAGACCCTTGCTGGTCTTGGTGGCTGCTGCTTGTGTAGGCGTAGACATAGTGTTCAGTCCCCCGCTTAGAGCTTGATCTCGATGTTGACGTCTGCCGGCAGGTCGAGACGCATCAGCGAATCGACGGCCTTGGGCGTGGGATCGATGATGTCGATCAGACGCTTGTGCGTGCGCATTTCGAAGTGCTCGCGGCTGTCCTTGTACTTGTGGGGCGAACGGATCACTGCGATCACGTTCTTCTCGGTCGGCAGCGGTACCGGACCGACGACGGTCGCACCCGCGCGGGTAACCGTGTCGACGATCTTGCGCGCCGAGGAGTCGATGACCTCGTGGTCGTACGACTTAAGTCGAATGCGGATCTTCTGTCCCGCCATGTGTGACTCACTCTCTTGTCTTGCGTCTTACCGCCTGGAGGCAGCATTGGACGCGCTTGCTTGCTCGAGCCTTGCGGCACGTGCTCGATACGCCCGCAGTCGGTCGCACCACTGTTCTTCTGTCAATGTCCTTGCGGACCCAACCCGTCACACGCAGCGCACAGGACGAACCCGTGACGCCGAGAAATAGGATTGAAGTGTGTTCTGCTGCCCGCGGCCCAGCTCTCAACCTCGGATCGTGAGACCCAGTGGGCTAGCTGTGCACTGCCTGGCAGTGATTCCGCGCACGCATGGTGGCACGAAAATGTTGAACTAGACGAGTTTGCCACACCCGAGGGGCATCGTGCAACCCGGGCGTGTCGCGTTGGGCGTGTCGCGTCGGGGCGCGGTTACGCCGGCGCCTCGGATCACTCGAACAGCAGTGCCCTGAGCTCCGATTCGGCCGAGCCCAGCCGCGCCGGATCGATCGTCGTTCCCGCCTGGTAGTGGTCGACGACCCGGGGGTCGACGTAGCTCTTCTTCGCGATCGAGGGGGTGTTGCCGAGCACCTCGGCGGCGTCGCGCATCGCCTGCGCGAGCGCCCGGGAACGGGCGGTGACACGCTGCTCCGGTCCGTGCTTGGCCAGGCTGACGGCGGCCGCGACCGTTCCGTGCAGGGTTCGGAAGTCCTTCGCCGTGAACTGCCCGCCCGTCTTCTCCCGCACGTAGTCGTTGATCTCGTCGGCGGCGATCGGATGCCAGTTGCCGGCACCCGCACGCCAGGCCAGCAGGCGGGCCCGTGGCCCCCGGTGCTTGAGCGCGCCGACCACCGTCGCCAGGTCCGCGTCCCGGATGTCGCTCTCCCACGCCTGCCCGCTCTTCGCCGGGAAGGCGAGGTGCACGGTGTCGCCGCTGACGCGGGCGTGCGCTCCCAGCAGGGTGGAGAGGCCGTGGCTGCCGTTCGATTCCGCGTAGCGCTCGCTGCCGACGCGCAGCGATCCCGTGTCGAGCATCCGGAATGCCGCAGCGAGCGCGCGTTCCCGGCTGGGTTCGCCGCTGCGGAGATCGATCGTGACCGCACGTCGGGCCGTGGGCAGCGACTCGGCCAGCGCGAGTGCACGGTCGAACTTGATGCGGTCCTTCTGCTCCCGCCACGTCGGGTGGTAGATGTACTGCCGGCGGCCGGCCGCGTCGATGCCCGTGGCCTGGATATGACCGTTGGCGTAGGGCGCGATCCAGACGTCGGTCCAGGCGGGAGGAATGGCGAGGCTCTCGATCCGATGCCGCAGTTCGGTGTCGGCCACCACCGTGCCGTCCGCGTTGCGGTACGAGAATCCGCGTCCGGCCCTGACCCGGTGCAGACCCGCACCTGCCGAATTGCTTCGCCTCAGCCTGACCATTTCTCTATTCTGAAGGCGGCCCGCGTGAGCCGCCTCATCGGGGCGCAGGGCTTGACAGCGGCGCGGTTCCGTTCGACGGGCTCAGGGAACGACTCCGTTCCCTGAGCCCGTCGAGGGGACGACGCTACTCCGTGCCGACCGCTTTGTCGGCCGCGGCCCGGGCACCCTCGACCTGTTCGTCGAACTTGTCGCCGGTCACCTTGTTGACCGCGCCGGCGACGCCGTCGAGGAGCTTGTCGCTGATGTCCTCGGCCCGTTCGCTCTTGAGCGCCTCCTGGACCTTGTTGTCGCCCAGGAACTCCTGCGCCTTCTTCGTGATGTCTTCGAGTCCCATGATTCTCCTTTGATCGGACCTCGTGAGCTGAGGCTTGCGCCCATTGTGCTCTTCTCACCGCATCGAGTCGAGAGCCGACCGTGCCGCGTCGCCGAGGGCGCGCCCGTACGAGGCGCCGTGCCCTGCGGCGTGCACGGCGAGCGGATGGAGCTGATGAAGAGGAACGCGCTCGCGCCACCCGGTGCGGAGCGGGAACACCGAGTCGTACGCACCGATGATCTCGTCGAGATGGGGCGCGCCGAAGAGCTGCAGCATGGCGAGGTCGGTCTCGCGATGACCGCCGTGGGCGGCAGGGTCGATGAGCACGACCCCGTCGGCCGTCCAGAAGACGTTGCCGTTCCAGAGGTCGCCGTGGATGCGCCGCGCGGGTTCGTCGTCGTCCGCGGCTCCCGATTCCAGTCGTTCGCAGACGGCCCGCACGACGTCGGCGTCACCGGCCCCGATCGACCCGACCGAGACGGCGATCTCGAGGAAAGGCCTGACCCGCTGCTCTGCGTAGAACCGGCCCCACGACATGTCCGGTTCGCAGGTCATCGGTCTCGAACCGATGAAATTCGGGCCGGTCCACCCCTGCGGCGGTGATCCGAGCTCTTCCGCCCCGGCCCGATGCGTGACGGCCAGCGCCCGCCCGAACTCGGCCGCGGCATCCGGTGTCGGCCGTGCCGGAACGAGCTGTTCGAGCTCGATCGACCGCGGCCCGAGCGATTCCACCCGCACGATGCGCGCTCCCCCGTCGGGCTGCGCCTGAGCGAGCCACGCCAGGCCTGCCGCCTCCGCCTCGAAGAAACCGAGGGGTGCGTGCGGGTTCGACTTCACGAAGGGCATGGTTCATTGTGTTCCTTTCGACGGGCTCAGGGAACGGGTGGTGGGCTCAGGGAACGAGCCGCGTTAAACGGCAGCAGGGCCCCACCCGAAGGTGAGGCCCTACTGAGGCCCAATTAATTAGGCACTTCTGGTGAAGAATCGACTACTTGGTGATCTTCGTGACGGTACCGGCACCGACGGTGCGGCCACCCTCACGGATCGCGAAGCCGAGGCCCTCTTCCATGGCGATGGGCTGGATCAGCTCGACGCTGATGTCAGTCGTGTCGCCGGGCATGACCATCTCGGTGCCCTCGGGGAGGGTGATGACGCCGGTCACGTCGGTGGTGCGGAAGTAGAACTGCGGGCGGTAGTTCGTGTAGAAGGGGTTGTGGCGGCCACCCTCATCCTTGGACAGGATGTAGGCGGTTCCGTCGAAACCGGTGTGCGGCGTGACCGAACCCGGCTTGACGATGACCTGGCCGCGCTCGACGTCCTCGCGCTTGGTGCCGCGAAGCAGCAGACCACAGTTCTCGCCGGCCCATGCCTCGTCGAGCTGCTTGTGGAACATCTCGATACCCGTGACCGTGGTCTTGACGGTCGGGCGGATGCCGACGATCTCGACCTCGGAGTTGATGGCGAGGGTTCCGCGCTCGGCGCGACCCGTGACGACGGTTCCACGACCGGTGATCGTGAAGACGTCCTCGACGGGCATCAGGAAGGGCTTGTCCTTGTCGCGGACGGGCTCCGGGATGGAGTCGTCGACGGCCTGCATGAGTTCGAGGATCGAGTCGACCCACTTCTCGTCGCCCTCGAGGGCCTTGAGGCCGGAGACGCGCACGACGGGAGCGTTGTCGCCATCGAAGTCCTGGCTGGAGAGCAGCTCGCGAACCTCGAGCTCGACGAGCTCCAGGATCTCCTCGTCGTCGACCATGTCGGACTTGTTGAGCGCGACCAGCAGGTAGGGAACGCCGACCTGCTTGGCGAGCAGAACGTGCTCGCGGGTCTGGGCCATCGGGCCGTCGGTTGCGGCGACCACGAGGATTGCGCCGTCCATCTGGGCAGCACCGGTGATCATGTTCTTGATGTAGTCAGCGTGACCCGGGGCGTCGACGTGAGCGTAGTGACGCTTCTCGGTCTCGTACTCGACGTGCGAGATGTTGATCGTGATACCGCGCTGGCGCTCTTCGGGAGCGGAGTCGATCGACGCGAAGTCGCGCTGAACGTTGGTCTTGGACGGGAACTTGTCGGCAAGGACCTTGGAGATCGCTGCAGTCAGCGTGGTCTTTCCGTGGTCGACGTGACCGATCGTTCCGATGTTTACGTGCGGCTTGGTCCGCTCGAACTTGGCCTTGGCCACTGGGTCCTCCTCAGGACTCTCTTGCTCCGCATCCGGACAGAAAACTACCGGGTGAAGAGCGGGGGTGTTTGTGTATTGATGTTACGCGCTCCGGTGCTCGCAACAATATTGAGCACCGGAACACGATACAGGACTATTCGCCCTTGTTTTTGTTGATGATCTCTTCGGCGACAGCCTTGGGGACCTCGGCGTAGCTGTCGAAGGTCATCGAGTACACCGCGCGGCCCGAGGTCTTCGACCTCAGGTCACCGATGTATCCGAACATCTCCGAAAGCGGCACATGGGCACGGATGACCTTGATACCGGTCGCGTCCTCCATGGACTGGATCTGGCCACGGCGCGAGTTGAGGTCGCCGATGACGTCACCCATGTATTCCTCAGGGGTGCGCACCTCGACTGCCATCAACGGCTCAAGGATGACCGGGTCCGCCTTGCGGGCGGCTTCCTTGAACGCCATGGAACCAGCGATCTTGAACGCCATCTCCGAGGAGTCGACGTCGTGGAACTGGCCATCGAGCAGGGCTGCCTTGACACCCACCATGGGGTAGCCGGCGAGAACGCCGACCTGCAGGGCATCCTGGATTCCGGCGTCGACCGAGGGGATGTACTCGCGCGGAACGCGACCACCGGTGACCTTGTTCTCGAACTCGTAGCTCTTCTCCGCGGTCACCTCCATGGGCTCGATCGAGATCTGCACCTTGGCGAACTGACCCGAACCACCGGTCTGCTTCTTGTGGGTGTAGTCGTGCTTCGGCACCAGGCGACGGATCGTCTCGCGGTACGCGACCTGGGGCTTGCCCACGTTGGCCTCGACGTTGAACTCGCGCTTCATGCGGTCGACGAGGATGTCGAGGTGAAGCTCGCCCATTCCCTTGATGACCGTCTGGCCCGTGTCCTGGTTCTGCTCGGTGCGGAAGGTCGGGTCCTCTTCAGCGAGCTTCTGGATGGCGACACCCAGCTTCTCCTGGTCGGCCTTCGTCTTCGGCTCGATCGCGACCTCGATGACCGGGTCGGGGAACGTCATCGACTCGAGGACGACCTGGTGCTGCGAATCGCTCAGCGTGTCTCCCGTGGTCGTGTCCTTCAGACCGATGACCGCGTAGATGTGACCGGCGGTGACGGAGTCGACCGGGTTCTCCTTGTTCGCGTGCATCTGGAAGATCTTGCCGATGCGCTCCTTCTTGCCCTTGGTCGAGTTCATGATCTGTCCGCCCGACTCGAGCTGGCCCGAGTAGACGCGGATGTACGTGAGACGACCGAAGAACGGGTGCACCGCGACCTTGAACGCCAGCGCCGTGAAGGGCTCGTTGGCGTCGGGGTGACGCATCACGACGACCTCTTCGTCACGCGCGTCGTGGGCCTCGGTGGCCGGAACGTCGAGCGGGGTGGGGAGGTAGTCGATGACGGCGTCGAGCATGGGCTGAACGCCGCGGTTCTTGAACGCGGAACCGCAGAGAACCGGGTAGATCTGGCTCGACACGGTGAGCTTGCGGATGGCGCCCTTGATCTCGGCGACGGTGAGCTCTTCGCCGGAGAAGAACTTCTCGAGCAGCACATCGTCGGTCTCGGCGACGGTCTCGAGAAGCAGCTGGCGGTACTCGTCAGCCTTGTCCTTGAGGTCGGCCGGGATCTCTTCGATCTCGTACTTGGCGCCCATCTGGACGTCGCCCTTGGAGTCTCCGCGCCAGGTGAGCGCGCGCATCTCGACCAGGTCGACGACACCCTCGAAGCTCGACTCGGCGCCGATGGGCAGCTGGATGACCAGCGGCTTGGCTCCGAGGCGGTTGATGATGGTGTCGACCGTGTAGTAGAAGTCGGCTCCGAGCTTGTCCATCTTGTTGACGAAGCAGATGCGCGGAACGTCGTACTTGTCGGCCTGGCGCCAGACGGTCTCCGACTGGGGCTCGACGCCCTCTTTACCGTCGAAGACGGCGACGGCACCGTCGAGCACGCGGAGCGAACGCTCCACCTCGACCGTGAAGTCGACGTGACCCGGGGTGTCGATGATGTTGATCTGGTTCTTGTTCCAGAAACAGGTCGTCGCAGCAGACGTGATGGTGATTCCACGCTCCTGCTCCTGCGCCATCCAGTCCATGGTGGCTGCACCATCGTGGACTTCACCGATCTTGTGCGTGATACCCGTGTAGAACAGGATGCGCTCGGTGGTGGTGGTCTTGCCGGCATCGATGTGAGCCATGATGCCGATATTGCGGACCTTGTTCAGGTCGGTGAGCACGTCCTGTGCCACAGATTGCCTCCGGTTGTTTACTAAGGGGTTTGTCGAACGTCAGGCAGGAATCGAGTCGCGCGGCCCGCGGATGCGGACCGCACGACTCGACACGCTTTCTACCAGCGGTAGTGAGCGAATGCCTTGTTCGACTCGGCCATCTTGTGCGTGTCTTCGCGGCGCTTGACCGCGGCGCCGAGGCCGTTCGATGCGTCGAGGATCTCGTTGGTGAGACGCTCGGTCATGGTCTTCTCGCGACGGCTCTTCGCGTAGCTCGTGAGCCAGCGGAGGGCCAGGGTGTTGGCGCGGTGGGGCTTGACCTCGACGGGGACCTGGTAGGTCGATCCGCCGACGCGGCGCGAACGCACCTCGAGGGTCGGACGCACGTTGTCGAGTGCCTTCTTCAGGGTCACGACGGCGTCGGCGCCGTTCTTGGCGGCGACTCCTTCGAGTGCGTCGTAGACGATGCGCTCGGCAAGGCCCTTCTTGCCGTCAAGAAGGATCTTGTTGACGAGCTGGCTGACGATGGGGGCTCCGTAGACCGGGTCCGCGATGACGGGACGCTTCGGTGCTGGTCCTTTGCGAGGCATTACTTCTTGTCCTTCTTCGCGCCGTAGAGGCTACGGGCTTGCTTGCGGCCCTTGACGGCCTGGGTGTCCAGGGCGCCGCGGACGATCTTGTAACGGACACCGGGCAGGTCTTTGACACGACCGCCGCGCACGAGCACCATCGAGTGCTCCTGCAGGTTGTGGCCCTCGCCGGGAATGTAGGCGGTGACCTCGGTGCCGTTCGACAGCTTGACGCGGGCGACCTTGCGGAGAGCCGAGTTGGGCTTCTTGGGCGTGGTCGTGTAGACGCGGGTGCAGACGCCGCGCTGCTGCGGGTTGGCCTTCAGGGCCGGCGTCTTGGTCTTGGTGACCTTCGGAGTCCGGCCCTTGCGGACCAGCTGCTGAATGGTTGGCACTACTTCTCCTATTTTCTGCTGCACGGTGACAGCTTGCTTTCGCGTAGCAATCGGCGGCACCCGGCTTGCGGGATTCTCTCCGATGTTCCTGTGGACCCACCGTCCGTACACGCGGACGCATGCGGATTCTTGATGGTGGGTATGCCGTGGGAGCTGGCCCCAGAGAGGACCGGCCCTTGCCTTGCCTCAGACTGGTCTGGCGCAAGAGTCTCGCCTCGAACGGATCCGGGGCGAAAAGTGGGCATGCAAGAATGCACACGCCCGGGCAATATTAGCCCCAACCACGGCCTTCGGTCAAGCGAGCGCCACCGCTCAGAACGGCAGCACCGATGACGTGAACTGGACGGCTCCGTCGACCACCGAGACGGTGCCGATCGGCCGGTAATTGGAGATGGTCGTGCCCGACGGCCCGGAGCGTCCCGCGCCGTCGACGGAGTCCGCCACGACGTCGAGCGTGCCACCCGTCTCCGTGGTGACCGACCAGCCGTTCTGGGCCCATCCGCCGAACGAATACGTGGGACGCACCGTCAGAGTCCAGCGGATGTTGGAGTACGTCACGCCGTCCTGCGCGCGTGCCTCGAACCCGCAGTTGTCGGGCTTCAGGCTCTGCTGGGCCACGCATCCGTCGACATAGGCGTCGACGGCGGCCTGCGCGGCGGCGACTCCAGCCTCGGTGAGCGTCGTCGTGACCGCCGCCGTCGCGACGCTTCCCGCCGCGCTGTCGGACAGTCCGACGACGCTGGCCGTGGCGGGCACGGCGTCGAACAGCTCGTCGTCGTCGACCACCGACACCTCGTAGTCGCCGGGGAAGGCACGCAGGGTGGTGCCGTCGGCCTCGTCGACGGCATCGCCGTCGATCTCGACAGACAGACCCGCCGGCCCCTGCACCTGCACGTCGACGACTCCGAGCGACAGGGGCTCGAGCTGCCAGGTGTCGAAGACGATGAACGACTTTCCGCTCTTCGAGAGCGTGAATTCCTGCGTGTAGCTCGTTCCGCCCTGTGTGATCTTGGCGGTGACCGTCGACGTGTCTCCGGTCGTCTTCGGCTTTCCGACGGAGAAGTCGGTGATGTGGTTCGCCGACGACGTGTACGCCTCGTCGGTGAGGAGCCCCGACGGCTTCTCGCCCATCACGGCGAGGGCGGCCTCCGCCCTGCCGTCGACGAGGTCTTGCAGGAACTCGTCGACCTGACTGTCCGGCGCCAACGACGAGGAGATCGACGCGCCGGCGACCGCGAGACC
Source organism: Agreia sp. PsM10 (assembly GCF_030433855.1). Taxonomy (GTDB): domain Bacteria; phylum Actinomycetota; class Actinomycetes; order Actinomycetales; family Microbacteriaceae; genus Agreia. The sequence continues at coordinate 122,104 of NZ_JARUXC010000010.1, forward strand.
GGCACCGCCGAGGACGACGACGGCGGCCGCGATGGAGATGCCGACGATGAGCCCCGTGCGCGACCTCCGCCTCGGCTGCTGGGGCGGATGCGCGGACGACGGCTGAACGAACTGCGATGGCGGAACGAACTGCGGCTGGTACTGCGGCGCTCCCGGGTAGGCGGGCGCGGAACCCGCAGGTCCGACGGTCGGAGGAAGCGGCGGCACCGGCGGCACCGGCGGCACTGCCGAGGCGCCCTCGGGCACAGGGGGAAGGCTGGCATCTGACATCGAGGGCTCCTCCGTTCGAATCCCGGATGTCCATCCAAGCAGAGATCGTCCCCCGCGGGCGTTGCCGTCTGCGCGCCGCAGGCCTCAGTCCTTCTCCCACGGCCAGGATGCGCCGCCGCCACCGGCAGCCAGCAGGCCCAGTCCCATGGCCGAGACGAAGGCGGCTGCCACCACGACGAGCGTGTAGGGCGTGGGCGCCTGCGCCGCGATGGCCAGGAGAAGCGAGACGGGCCTGCCCGTGGCCACGAACTGCAGGATGCCGAGGACGGCCAGCTGCACGGCGACCGCTCCGAGGGCGAGGACGATCGACGCCCCCAGCAGCGTGCCCGCTCCCCTGGTCGTCATGGTCGACCACCGCGGCGCCGCGAGCGCGACGAAGACGGCGAGTGCGCTCACCCCGATCGAGACGGGCACGACGATCGGCCCCACACTGCGATCGCCCACCACATCGGTCTCGGTCAGCAGACTGACGAATCCCCAGCCGGCCACGACGAGGGCCACGAACAGCGCCGTCGCGAAGACCGATCGGCCGTATCGCAGACCCGGGCCCGGCATGGCGGCTACCAGGCCGGCGATCCCTGCGGCGCGGAGGCCGGTGCCTCGGCGGCCGCCCTGTCGTACTCGGCCCTCGCGGCCTGGTTGCGCTCCTTGACCTTGCGACCGCGCGAGGCGACCCAGGCACCGGTCCACACGGAGACCTCGCGGGCGACGATGGCGGCCGCCAGCGGCAGCGGGTCCATCAGGAGCGACCGCAGGAACTCGCCGAGCTCGCCCGAGCTCATGGTCCAGCCCTGCACGGCGAGGTACGCGCCCACGATCGATCCCGCATAGACGATCGCCGCCACGACGAAACCGCCGATGATGTAGGCCCACCAGCCCGCACGGTTGAGAATCAGCACGAGGAGGATGAACGCGATCGCGAAGAACACGACCGGAACGATGAACGCGAAGTTGACCAGGAACCGGGTGAGGGTCGCGGCGGCGTTGTCGACCGACGGATTGAAGACGAAGGACAGGGCGGCCACAGCGGCGTAGACCACGGCGAATGCGACCGTGCCGAGCAGGGCGATGACCGTGCCGAAGAGGCGGTTGCCTCGTCTGGCGGGCTGTGCGGGCTGGGCCGTGTAGCCGGGCGGCGGAGTCGCCGAGTAGATCTCGCCGCCCGGAAGGCCGGGCGGAACCGACGGGGCCGGAGGGCTGCCTGCGCCCTCGTGCTGCTGCGCGAGCGGCGCGCCCGTCATGTGCGGGTTCATGGGAGGAACGGTCGTGCGGACCACATACGGATTCGAGCCGTCGGGCTCCCGGTTCTCGGCGGGGCTGGTCCAGCCGGTCGACTCGCGGGGGCCGGTCTCCGTGTTCGCGGTGTGCACGACGACGGGCTCGAGCGTTCCCGGCTCGACGGTCGACGGTTCGGCGACGACGAACGGCGTGTCGGGGTCGGCCTGCGGCTCGGGTCGGGATTCGCGCGGCTCGGATTCGTGGCCGTTCGAACGCTGCGGGTCGCGATCGGGATCGTTGTTCGTGCTCATAAGGCCATCCTGCCCGTCGGGGAGGTGCTTGGCCAGCAGGCGCGGCGCACGTGTCACCGCACGGTGAACGACTGCCGCCCGATGCGCACGACCGCGCCCGCCCGGGCGGCATACCTCTGCCCGGGCCGCAGATCGACGGCAGGCATGCCCGGCTGCTCGATGGTCGTTCCGTTGCCCGAACCGAGATCCTCGATCCAGAGGCCGTCGCGGTCGATCTCGAATCGGGCGTGGACCTTCGACACCGATCTGCCCGGGTCGTCGATACGCACCAGCTGGAGCGCGGACTCCCCACCGACGCCCTGGGGCGCCCGTCCGATGATGCCGGCTCCCGTGACGGTCACCTCCCGGCCCGTGCCGAAGTCGAGGAGATACGACACCGGGGCGGTCGGGCGCACGGGCTCATCCGCCGAAACGGGCCACGGCTCGACGAACGGGATGCGCGCGGAACGCGCATCCCACAGCCCGCCGGGCGTCGACGCGGGGAACGGGGGCAGCTCGGGCTCAGCCACGACGCGCTCCCCCGCCATCGGCGGCGCGCCGGTTCGACGCGAGCGATCGCGTGCGGACCGCGGCGCGAATGCGCTGCCATCGCGAGAACTCCTTCGCCCACAGGGCGCGCACGACCGCGACGTCCGACCAGTACCGATCGGCCTCTGTGAAGTCCGTGCGGTCGTCGGCGAACACGGCCGTGTCGGCTCGGCGCGCGAGCGTGTCGAGCCCTGCGACGCCGACGGCCCGTGCGGCCTCCAGCCTGGTGGCCGCGGGCGGCACGTCGTAGCCGTAGTCGAGACCCGCGTCGACCAGCTCCTGCCAGCCTCCGGCGATGCGGGAGGCGGCATCCGATCGCCGCCGACGACGACGCCGGCGAGCCAGCTTCGCGGCGCCGACGGCGATCACCGGCGCGCAGACGACCAGGAGCAGCAGTCCGACGATCCCCACGACGCGCACGATGCCGAGCACGGCCGGCCAGAACGCGTCGGGATCGTCTGCCTGCTTCTCGTCGGCCTCGGGTCGGTTCGGCTCCACGGGAGTGTCGTCGGCCGCGGGCGGCGGCGGGATGACGACCTGCGGCCTCGACACCTGCTGCGCCGCATCCGGAAGCTGCTCTGGAATGGCCCTGTCGTCGGGCGTCGGCTCGAGCGCGACCCATCCGTAGCCGGCGAGGTCGACCTCGACCCAGGCCGAGACGTCTGCCCCGGTCACGGTGGTCGACCCGGCCGGGGGTGCGAAGCCCATCACGACGCGGGCGGGAAAGCCCAGCTCGCCGGCCATGAGCGCGACGGTCGCGGCGTACTGCTCGGCGTCGCCCAGCATGAGCGGAGCCGTGAGGAGCTCGGTGATGCGGTCGGCGGCGTGGCCCGATCGAGAGTAGGGCCGATCGGGGTCGGTGCCGTGGCTGATATAGCCGGATGCGCGGATCGCCTGGACGACGGCCGCCAGCTTCTCGCCGGGTTCGTCGAGCCCGGCGGTGTCGTCGGCGACCGCCGCGGCAACCGCCTCCGGCACGTTGCGCGGCTCGGGAACCGATGCGTCGCCCGGTGCGGCCGCCAGCAGCTCGTCGTCGTCGGGTGCGGGAGGAACGATCGAATCGACGGTGTAGGTGTCGCCCTCCTGCACTCCGCCGAGCACGGCCCCCGTCGACGTGGTGCGGTTGTAGAAGAACTCGTCGGCCAGCTGGGAGGCCCGGGGCCCGCCGAATTCGATGCTCTCGGCGTCTCCCACCAGGGGGAGCCAGACCCCGCGGTAGCCGGACACCGAGATCGTCGCCGCGACGGGTGACCCTGTCTCGCCGGTTCTGTCGATCGTGGAGGGGACCCGGGCGAAGAAGCCCGAGGCACCCGTCGAGGAGGCGTCGCCCACGCTGTAGACCACGCCGTCGTAGGTGTCGAGCGCCGCAAGACGGATGCGCGCACCGTCGGGCAGTCCGGCGACCTCGAAGAGCGGTGATGCGGCGGCTTCGGCACTGAAGTAGGAGCGGAAGCCGCTGAGGGGACTCGCATAGTCGCGCGGATCGAACGGCCTCTCGACGGCGGACCGCACCACCTCGCGCGGCCCCTGCGGGGCGAGGGCCCCGGCGCCCGCGACCCCCGCGGCGACGGCGACCGCGAGAACGACCATGGCCGCGATCACGGGGCGTACGGCCCTCCGGCGTTCCGGCTCGGTCTCGCGCGTTCGGGCATCCTGCTCGGTCTGGCCGGCCAGCAGCGCGATGGCGCGGCGTCTCGCGAGTCGGGCGCGCCACGTCATCCAGGCGATCGCGACGAGGAGGAAGGCGATGGATGTCGCGACGGGGAACCACGCCGTCTCGGGGCCGAGGGCGATCCCTGTGACGGCCACGGCGACGGGAATCGCCACGGCGACCTCGCCCCGTCGGGTGCGCAGCAGGATCGACAGGCCGAGCACGCTCCCCCCGAGCATCAGCACGAGGGCGGGAGCCAGCAGCGACTGGTAGCTCGCCACGGGCAGGTCGACCGTGACGAGCTGCTTCCACCCGAGGGCGCTGCCCGTCACGAGGTCGCGGATGCCGTCGGAGCTCGGCAGCACCCCGAAGATCGCCCGACCGGGTACGGCCAGGGCCACGCCGAAGACCAGGAACACACCGATGGATGCGCCGAGGACCGCATATCCGGGCCAGCGCAGCAGCGCGCCGGCCCACGCGACGGCCACTCCCAGCACGAGTGCCGCTCCGGCGAGAACGACGAGCCGCGGGGTCTGGTAGATGGGCCAGAGCGTCGCCGCCGCAATGCACATCAGCAGAACGAAGAGGGCGGTGTCGATCGCGGCGGAGCGCCGATCGACGCGGGAAGCCGGCCTCACGATGCCGCCCTCGCCAGCGCCTTCTGCACATCGGTGAGGTACCCCACCGTGAGAACGCTCAACTCTCCGACGCGGCGCAGGCTCGGCACGATTCCCGGGTTGCAGACCACAGCCAGAACCTCGACCCCCGCGGGGAACGCGGCCGATGCGGTGCGCAGCTGTGCGCTCGTCACCTCGGATCCGCAGACGACGATGGCCACCGATGCTCCGGAGACCGACTCCGCCCCGCCCCGGGCGAGCGCGACGAGTCCCATGGCCCGCACGCTGTGCTCGACGCGCGCGAGGTCGTCGAGCAGGCGTGTCCTGCTGAGCGAGCTGAGACGCAGGGGTGTCGTCGTTGCTCGCCGGGCGAACTCGGGCGTCTCGGCGCTGGCGAGCACGGAAACGTCCCTGGCGTCTCTGATCGCACGGAGCCCGATGGATCCCGCCACGCTGACGGCGAGTTCGAACTCCTCCTCGGAGTGGTAGTCGGCGCTCGAGCGCGACAGGGCGATCACCAGGTGACTGCGCCGCGTCTCTTCGAACTGCCGCACCATGAGGCTGCCCGTTCTCGCCGTGCTCTTCCAGTGGATGTGCCGCCGGTCGTCGCCGGGAGCATACTCGCGCAGGGCGTGGAACGAGACGTCGGAATCGGTGAGGTCGCGCGTCGGGTTGCCCTCGAGGTCGCGGATCAGGCCCGTGCTCGTGGAGGGGATGGCCACGGTCGCCGGATGCACGAACAGCTCGAGGTGGGAGGTCCAGACGTACTCGCGGCGAAGCAGCCCGATCGGATCGGCTCTGACGGTTCGCACCGGCCCCACCCGCACGACGCCCCGCCGCGCCGTCGGAACGGAGAAGACCCGGCTGACATGTCCCTGCCGCCGGATGCCGCCGAGATAGAACTCCGCCAGGCCGCTGCCGACGGGGACCTCGCTCTTGACAGGGGGAAGGCGGAACCGGCTGGGGTTGCGCACCGAGAGCGTCGCGCGTGCAGACTCTCCGACCATGACACGATCGCGGTCGAGCGAGAGACCCACGTCGTAGGAGTTGCGTCCGAGGAGGAAGAGCGTTCCGAGAAGCAGCAGGGCGAGACCGGTAAACGCCGCCACGACGAGCTCCGTCCACCCGAGAAGATAGCCGAACACCGCACCGACGACCACGACGCCGACGATGGCCAGCCCGAGTCCCGTGACAGTCGCCGCGGTCCAGCCCCAGGCGCGCGCCACGCCCGCCTTCGCCGCTCGCGCGATCCGGACGGCGCGCATCCGGACACCCGTGCGCACCCCGCCGCCATCGGTGCCGGACGCGGCGCGCGTGCGCGTGTAGGCGTGGGTTCCGGTCAGGCCGGTGAGCTCGATCCGGGCGTCCGTCGTTCCGGATGCCGCCAGGGCCCGGGCGCGGCGGGCGGTGCGGCGGCCGAACGCCGTGCGCCTCGCCCGAACCTCCGGCGGGCGCTGCGAAGCACCGGGGCCGCCGGCCCCGGTCGCACCCGCACGCCGCGCGTCGTCGCTCAAGCCGACTTCGCCCTGTCGGTGGGCGGCGGGGTCTCGAGCAGGATCTGACCGATGATGCTCGACGCGGTCACGCCGTCGAACTCCGCCTCGGGGTCGAGCACCAGCCGATGGGCGAGCACGTTCTCCGCGAGGGTCTTCACGTCGTCGGGCGTCACGAAATGCCGGCCGTGCGCCGCGGCCCACGTCTTCGAGGTGCGCACAAGGGCCACGGCACCGCGCACGCTCGCACCGAGACGCACCTCGACCGCGCTCCTCGTCGCATCCACGATGTCGGCAACGTAGTCGAGCACCGCGTGGCCGACATGAACCGTGCGGGCCAGATCGGCCATCTCGACGATGCTGGCGCTCGTGACCACGGCGGGGATCGTGCTGTCGTGCGTGCGTGTGGCCGCGCCCTCGAGGATCGCGATCGTCGACGAGCGGTCGGGGTAGCCGAGCGAGGCCTTCATCATGAAGCGGTCGAGCTGCGCCTCGGGCAGCCTGTAGGTTCCCGCCTGCTCGACGGGGTTCTGCGTCGCCACCACGAGGAAGGGCCTGCCCACCCCGTGCGTCGCGCCGTCGACCGTCACCCGGCCCTCCTCCATGACCTCGAGCAGCGCGGACTGGGTCTTGGGGCTCGCGCGGTTGATCTCGTCGGCGAGAACGATCGACGCGAAGATCGGGCCGCGGTGGAACTCGAACACGCCCTGCTTCTGGTCGTAGATGCTCATGCCGGTGACGTCGCCGGGAAGAAGGTCGGGGGTGAACTGGATGCGGCTCGACGTGCCCTGCACGGTCTGCGCCATGGCGCGCGCCAGCGACGTCTTGCCCGTGCCCGGGGAGTCCTCGAGAAGCAGGTGGCCCTCGCTCAGGAGCGTCGTGAAGGCCAGTTTCACCACGTGGCTCTTGCCGAAGACGACGCGCTCGACGTTCGTGACGAGGCGGCCGAACACGTCGGAGAACCAGGCGGCCTGTTCGCGGGTCATGGTCATGGTCGTACTCCTGTTGTCTCTGTGGCGGCGACTCTTACCCGCACTGCTTGCCGCTGCCTCGCTGGCGCAGCTCGTTCTGGTCTGTGCCGCTCGTAAAGTCTCCCCCATCGCCGATCGTGCGCACGACGACCTCCTCCGAGTCGGCGAGCGGTCCGAGTGCCGGCGCGGTGGGATCATTGGACCAGCTGGACCATCCACCGGGGATCCCGGCGATCGTCGATCGGAACGAGTACTCGAACGTCCACGAGACGCTGCCCGCGCTCTCGAGAGCCACCGACACCTGTTCGCCCGCCACGCACGAGGTGACCGAGGCGTTCGCGTTCACGGGCACGAGGGGGTTCGTGGCCGCGGCGGCCTCGCTGCACCGCGTCGTGCCGTCGCTCGTGATGCACGAGGTGAAGGTCCACGGGCCCGATCCGGACAGGGGCGAGCCGTCGGTCACCGTCTGGCCGCTCGACGCCTGGATGGTGTACTCGGATGCGTCGGTGTTCGGCAGCACGGCCGGCGCCGCGCTCGAGACGGCGACCCCGTAACGCCCGTCGACAGGGTCCTGATAGGCGAGCGACACCGTCGGCGGCGCCGGTGGAACCAGCACGCGCACGCTGCCGGTCTGTGCCGAGGAGCATCCCCAGCCGTTGTCGGCGTAGACGACGTAGACGAACCGCGAACCCACGTCGCCGGACGCCGACGGAACGACGACACCGGGCGAGACGAGGGGACCGCCGGGCGCCTGGCTGCAGCTCGCCACGGAGGCGGATGCCGGATAGCGCACCACGGTGTACTTCACGCCGGACGTGCCGTTCGCGCCGAAGGCCGACCAGTCGACGCGAACGGAACCGGCGTCGTCGACGACCGTCGCGCCCACCGTGCTCGCCGTGGGAGCGCCTGCGGCGGTCGCCGCACCCGAGCTGGATCTGTTCCACGGGATCTGACCCGGGTAGAGGGAGTCGGCACCGTTTTCGGCCCACACCTCTGCGGTGTACTCCGTTCCGGGAACGCCCCGGTAGCGCAGAGAGGTTGCAGACCGGTCCAGTGTGACGGTCGACCCGCCGATCTGCACCCGCACCCGCTGCACCGCGCTTCCCGGCGCCGGGTCGGCGATGGGATTCCAGGAGACGACGAGGTACCCCTCGTTCGACTGCGTCGAATCCGCCGCTTCCCGGGTGATCGTCACCTGCTGCGGCGGCGCGGGGATGTAGTCGCTGCGCATGGGAGCGCTGCGCCCACTCGGAACCGACTGGCCGTACTGGTTGACCGCGATCGAATAGAACGTGTAGTTCTTGCCCGCCTGCAGATCGGTGAGGAGGCAGGTCGCTGAGGCGCCGCAGTCCTTCGAGTATCCCCCGTTGTCGTCGCTGCGGATGAGGAACGACGTGATGGGCGCGCCGTTCGGATAAGGAAGGGGAACCGCCGACACGGCGAGCTGGCCGTCGACGAATCCGGCGCCGCCGAGAACCGGAGCCGCCGGCTGGTCGGGCACGTCGACGATGGTGATCGTCACCGTGCCCCAGGCGGCACGGGTCGGATCCTTCGTGGCGTCGGCCACCTGGTACTGCATCGTCACCTGGCCGGCGGTCTTCAGGTCGAGCTGCGGCGAGACCTGCACCTGGAGCGTGCTCTTGTCCGCGCTCGGCGTGACCTGCACGCCGGCAGGCACCGCGCCCTGCACGGCCACGACGGTCAGCGGCTTGTCGGGGAACGGGTTGGTCGCCGTGTCGTTGGCGAGCACGGGGATGGACGCCGACTCGCCGCGCCGGATCGTGAGGGTGTCGGCACCCGGGCTGACGAGCGGGCGGTTCGACGTGACCACCGACACCTTGACGATGCCGGCCTTGCCGTCGCTCTTCGCGTCGCGCACCCCCACCGAGAACTCCGAGCCGCTGCCGACCCGGGCATCCGCTGCGGCCGCGATCGTGAGGCTCGTGCCGGCGAGCGTCGCGGAGAACCCCGCGCCGGGCTGGGAGTTCAGCGCGTACACGAGCTGGTCGACATCGGCCGGATAGGGGTACTTGGTGAGATCGCGGAGTTCGATCACCCGCTCGTCGCCCGGCTGCAGGCCCAGCTGCGCGCCGGAGAAGACGGGCGGCTGATTGTCGCGGGGCTCGACGGTGATCGCGAGCACGATCACGGCCTTCCGGCCGTCGGGGTCGTCGGAACTCGAGCCGTCGGTCACCTCGAACGACAGCGACGCCGGGCCCCAGTAGCCGTCGCGGCTCGTGAAGCTCAGCATTCGGGAATCGACGACCAGGTTCGACCCGTCGGCGTTGCTCGCCTTGACCGTGGCCTCGTCCGTGAGCCGCACCTGCCGGCCGCCGGCTGCGACGACGTAGTCGTTGATGTCGATCGAGAGGGTGTCGCCGCTCAGCACCCGCAGAGGCTTGGCGGTCGTTCGCAGCTCGGGCAGCGCATCCTCGAGGCCGGGTATCCAGATGAAGGCCGTGGCGCTCACAGCGGGATCGTCGGCCCTGGCCACGACGAAGGGGATGATCTGGCTCTTCTGCTGCACGGCGACCCGCACCCGGTCGTTCGGCAGCACCTGGGCCGTGCTGTCGTAGCCCGCGACGAGCGACAGCTGGAGCGCATCGCCGTCGCCCTCGGCGTAGAAGACGTTGCGCATCACGTCGACCGTCACCTCGTCACGGCCCTGGATGTCGGTGAGACTCAGCACGGTGTCGTCGGCCTCCGGGCGCACGGGCGGGGCGTCGACGTCGACACGCACACGAAGCCACGCGGATGCCTGCTGCCCGGCCTCGTTCTGGATCGTGTAGAGCACGGCGTAGTCGCCCTCGGCCTCGGGAGCCTGGAACGTGATGCGGTCTGCGGAGGTCGGCACGTCGACGACGGCGTCGGCGGATTCCGCCCCCACGATGTCGAGGGCGCCGGCGTTCGGATCGGAGTCGTTCTCGAGAACCCGCACGGTGATCGTGTTGCCCGGCGTGGTCACGACCACGTCGTCGACCGCGACCGGCAGGCTCGCCGTGTCGAAGGCGGGACTGATGCCCACCCGCACGACGCCGGTCGCCCGCGCACCGAGGCTGTCGACGACCTCGTAGGAGAACGAGTCCGTGCCCTGCGACGCCGCGCCGGCCGTGTAGGTGATCACGTCGCCCGTGACGGTCACGTTGCCCTGGGCCGGATTCGATGCGGCCCCGACCAGCCTCACCGAGTCTCCATCGGCATCCATGTCGCCGAGGGGAACGGAGACCTTGACGGCCTCGCCGGCGAGCACGCGGGCCGACAGGGTCGGCGGCACGGGGGCGGAGTTGGTCGCGGCGTCGGCCTCCCTCACCGAGATCGTCACCTGGGCCGTGTCGAACTGCACGTCGGCGGTGGTGCCGAGGCGGTAGATCGCTGTGAAGTCGCCCGGCTCGTCGGGTGCGAGGTAGCGCAGGCGATTGCCGGAGACGAAGAGCAGACCTCCCCCGGAGGGCACGTTCTGAACGAGCGCGGGGTCGAGCACGAGCGGCTTGCGGTTCGGATGCTCGTCGTTCGCCACCACGGGGATGTCGACGACCTCGCCCACCCGCACCGAGATGCTGTCGGCCGTGGCCACGGGCGCCTGGAGCCTCTTGGGCTCGGGCACCTGGTAGACCGTCACGACGCCCTCGGCGCTCGAGAACCCGTTCGTGGCGGTGTAGCCGAACGTCACCGGACCGTCGAGCGGGTTGTTGAGCCTCACGCGCAGGATGCGGTGCTCGATGATCTCGACGACCACTCCCGAGGAGGCAGGCACCCCCGAGACCCCGGAGATGCTCAGCACGCCGCCCGCCGGGTCGATGTCGGTGGAGAGCACGTCGACCAGATCTGTCTGCTGCTGGTAGAGGAAGGCCACGGTCGGCACCGTGATGGGCTTCGTCGCGGCATCGGGCGCCGCCGCGATGTCGACGCGCACGACGCCGGTCGCCGTCTGCTGCGCCGCGTCGGTGACCGAGTACGACAGGTAGTGGATTCCGGCCTTCTGCGACTCGAACCGGAAGGTGCCCTTCGCGTAGTTGGGCGTGATCGTGGTGTCGGGGTAGTCGGCCACGGTGCTGAGGCGGATGCTGCCGGTTCCTCCCCGAACATGCTCGAGGGGCGAGATCTGCAGCTCCTGGCCCGTGTAGCCCTGCACCAGGAATCCGTCGGCGGTCATCGGTACCGTTCCCGGCTCCGACACGGTGACCCGCACCTGGCCGGTTCCGGCCTCGGTGAAGTCCGAGACCTGCAGGCCGACCTCCGCGCTGCCGGGTGCCGTCGACCCGCTTCTGAAGTCGAGCTCGCCCGCGGGGGCGAACGACACGCGGTCGGGTTCGGCGGTCTGCGCCTGCTCGAGGAACATCGGATCGCCGTCGGGGTCATACCAGTCGCCGAGCACGTTCGTCGTGAAGATCCCGCTGACGGCCACGGCCGCCTGGGTGACCCTCGCCTGCACCGGCGGCGAGTTCTCACCGGCGGAGCGCACGGTCACGGTGACGACGGAGGAGGCCGTGCCGCCCCGGCCGTCGGAGATGGTGTAGTCGAAAGTGAAGGTGCCGGATGCTTGCGGCGTCAGCGTGACCTGCAGCTGCTGGGCCGTGCTCACGAGGTCGATCCGCGCCAGCGCGGGGTCGACCTCGCCGACCGCCGTGATCGAGAGCACGTCGCCGTTCGGGTCGTAGTCGTTCAAGAGCACGGGCAGGATGCTGGCCACGCCCGGGCGGGCGCCGAAGTCGTCGGCGTTCGCCACGGGCGGCTGCTGGTCGGTCACGAGCTCGGGCGGCGTCTGGTCGTCGACCTCGTCCTGCTGCTGCTCGTCGTCGTCGTCGTCGATCAGCTGGTCCCAGTTGTCGATGAGGCGGTTGTCGTGCTGCACGGCCCAGACCTGGCCGCCGACGCGGTCGTTCAGCACGACGTATCGGCCGTTACTGCGGAAGGCCAGGTCGTCGTCGGCGGAGACACCGGCCAGCCGGCCGCTCACCGCATCGGACGAGCCGCAGCGCTGCCAGGTCGAGCCGTCCGCCCAGGCCGCGTACGCGCATCCATCGTCATCGACGAACGGCCGGGCCGGCAGGCCCTGCGCGCCCTCGACCAGCTGCTCGAGAGCTCCGGTGGCCGTGTCGACGCCGAGCAGGCCGCCCGAGTGGGCGATCAGCACGGTGTCTCCGGTCGTGGTCGCCGCCGACAGCTGGAGCTCCTCCGAGGCCCCGACGCTGTCGGTCAGGTCGATCTGCCGTCCGCCGACGACGAGTTCGCGCCGGGTCACGTCGAGAACGGATGCGACGCCGCCGGTGAGCGTGACCTGCAGCTCGTCGTCGTCCTCGGCGTCGATGCCGGTCACCGGCTCGGAGCTCGGCTCGGCACCCGAGCGGATGTCGGCGGTGACGAGCCGCTGGCTGCGGCGGTCGAAGCCCACCAGCATGCCGTCGTCGTCGACGGCGACCGCGCTGCCCGCATCCAGGCTGAGCAGAGGCTGCTCCGTGTCGTCGAAGCCGTCGAGGTTCGCCTGCCGCACGACCCAGACCTCGCCCGTGTCGGCCGAGTGGATCACGATCTGACCGTCGTCGAGCATCACGTCGGGGTCGCCCGCCGGCAACGGGATCGTCGAGGTGACCAGCGAGGTCGCGGGGTCGATGACCTGCAGGGTGTTGCTCGTGCGGTCGTGGGCCAGAACGGTCGAGCCCCGCTGCAGCACGTCGATATCGCCGCCCTCGCTCTTGACCACCGTATTGAGTTCGAACACGTCGGTGTTGGCGCGCCCGACTGCCTGGCGAGAGCCATTGGTGACCCAGACCGACGCGTCGTCGAGCTGCAGTTTCTGTTCGGTGTACCCCGTGGACACGAGGGCCACAGTGAGCACGACGGCGGCGACGAGCAGAACGCTCACGGTGGTGATCGCCTGCGACGCGTGCGCACGGAGCCAGCGGAAGATCATCCGGCGCCTCCGGCAGACGCGCATTTCTCGGCCGACGGGTCGCCGAGTCGGCCGTCTCTCGAGACGCGCACGGTGATGCACTCTGGCACCGAGCCGTCGGCCTGCACGGTGAATTCGGCCGAGGTCTGGGTCGACGAGGATCCGTCGGCCGAGCGGATGACGTAGAGGTCGCCGCCGGAGAGTCCGGGGTCGCGCCAGGAGAAGACGACGGCGCCGGCCTGCTCCTGCGCCCGGATGTCGCTGACGACCGGGATCGACGTGTTCAGGGCGCCCAGCACCAGAACGACGGCGGCCACGATCGCGGCGACCAGCACGGCGGCACTGCCGACGACGGCGGCGATCACGCCGGGCCTGCGCACGGAGCGCGAGCGGGCGGCCGTGGCCTGCCTGATCACGGTGACGCTCGAGTCGGTGGATTCGCGGACGGCCTCGGACCGGCGTCCCCGGTGCCTCACCCGCGCGCCCTCCCCGCCGCGCACCGAGACCCCGCCCTGTGCCGCCTTGGTCGGCTCGGCCGACGACGGCCTGGGGGCCGGGCGATGCACCGCCTCGTTCGAGATGTCGGCCGACGTCTGAGGAAGGGACAGGCTCGATTCGATGAGCTGGAGTGCGCGCACGACCTCGAGCACGCTCGCGGGCCGAGCGGCCGGGTTCTTGCTCAGGCACGACGCGAGGAGCGTCTCGAGCTCCGGTGGAACATCCGGCCGCCCCGTCGGCGGCACACGGTCTCGACCCACGATGCGGCGCTGCAGGTCGTCGCGGGTGTTGCTCTTGCCCGGATACTCGAACGGCGTGCGGCCGGCGAGCATCGAATAGAGGGTGGCGGCCAGCGACCAGACCTCGCTGCGCACAGAGCCCCTCGTCTCGGACTGCAGCACCTCCGGCGCCGACCAGGGCACACTCATGCCCTCGGCCTCGTCGCGTTCGGCCTCGGCCACGGTGGCCGCGATGCCGAAATCGGCGAGCACGGGGTGGTTGTACTGCGTGAGGAGGATGTTCGACGGCTTGATGTCGCGGTGCAGAAAGCCGAGGCGGTGCGCGCTCTCGAGTGCGCTGCCGATCTTGACGCCGGCCGTCAGCACCTCGGCCACGGCGATGCGCTCGGTCTTGTAGCGCGACCCGTAGGAGGAGGGGCAGTACTCCATCACCAGGTAGGGGCGGCCGTCGGGCGCGATGCTCGCGGCGTGCACCGTGACGACGGAGGGGTGCGTCGCCAGCTGCGACATCAGGTTCGCCTCCGACAGGAACATGGCGCGCACGCTGTTGGTCGCCACGCCCGGCAGCAGGACCTTGACGGCGACGTCGGCCCTGGGCAGCGCCTGCTCGTACAGGAAGACGTCGGCGAAGCCGCCCTTTCCCAGGGCCCTGAGGTGCGTGTAGCCCGCGAGCACGGGAGGCTGTGACGGCAGCCTTCGAGCCATGGGCGTTCCTCTTTCGGGACGGGTGCGTGGAGCGGGGCGAGACACCCCTGGGCAGTTCCCCCGAAAGGCCGTCACCCCACTGTACATATGCCATCACCGGCATCGTCCAGTTCCACCCCCTCACGGGGGTGCCCCCAATCAGGGGCACAGAGGTCAGTCGAACCGAGGAAGAGTCGTGTCCGCCTCGGCCTCGACGTCGCTGTCCGTCACCTCGACGACCACCGTGGTCACGTTGTCGCGCCCGCCCGCGGCGAGTGCGGCCTCGAGCAGGAGGCCGGCCGCGTCGTCGGCATCGATCGCCTCCGACAACAGGAGGCGGATGAGATCGACGTCGACCTCCTTGGTGAGGCCGTCGGAGCAGATGAGCAGCCTCGCGCCCTGCGCCACCGGGATGAACCAGAGATCCGGTACGGGGTTCTTGCCGTATCCCACCGCTCTCGTGATGATGTTGCGATTCGGATGCGACTCCGCCTCGATCGCGGTGATGCGGCCCGAGTCGACCATGGCCTGGACCGCGGAGTGGTCGACGGTGAGCTGCGTGAGCACCCCGCCGTCGAGAACGTAGACACGCGAATCGCCGATGTTGAACACGGCCCAGTAGGGCCGGCCCGCCTGCAGCGTCAGGGCGATGCCCGTCACCGTCGTGCCGGCTCCCGACCCTTCGCGTCCTCCGGCGATCTCCCCGATGTCTGCGCTCGCCCGCCGGAGCGCGTCGGTGATCTCGTCGCTCGATGCGAATCCCCCCGAGAGCCGCTCGGCCAGCCGCTCGACGACGGCCGCGCTCGCCTCGTCGCCGGCCGCGTGGCCTCCCATGCCATCGGCCACGGCGAACACCGGCGCCTCCGCCAGGTAGCTGTCCTGGTTCTGGGAGCGCTTCAGGCCCTTGTTCGTCTGGGCCGCCCAGGAGAGTCCGAGGTGGCCCCCGTCGCCGGGCAGCGCCACGGTCGCGGCGCCCACGCTCGACGGAGCAGCGGTCACCACTCGGCACCGTCCGTGCCCGCGACGATCTCGAGCACGATTCCGTCTCCGAGGTCGAGCATGGTTCCCGCAGCGACCACGCGGCTGGACCCCGGACCGAGCAGCGACGGCGCGGCTCCGGGTGAGCTCACCCTCGTTCCGTTGGTCGAGCCGAGGTCGCGCACGACGACAGCCCGCCCCTCCTCGAGGATCTCGAGGTGCGTTGCGCTGACCTCGCGACGCGGAGACGGAACCGCGACGAGTTCGGGCACGAGCCCCGAGGTGATGCGGGGACTGCGGGGAGAACGGCCGACGTAGACGGCACGATCGAGCGCGATCACGCGTCCGTCGGGAAAGGACACGGCGTGGGGCGCGGCGGCCGGGCCGGATGCGTCGGGCTGCTCGATGCGGGTGCGTCGCGCGCCCGTCGGGGTCACGCCCGCATTCAGGTGGGCGCTGGCCGGGATCCCCGGAATGGACGGCAGCGGGGGCGGCGGCAGAACGGAGTCGGGCGCGGCGGCCGGCACCCGGCGCCTCTCGCCGATCACGGTGTCTGCGGATGCGTTGGGGTCGTCGGCCGCGACACTCACCGGCGGCTGGCCCAGGATCGTGTCGTCGACATCGTTGCCCTCGCGGGTGAGTGACGGAAGGGAGGGAGCGGTGCCCGCGGTCACGCGGTCGACGTTGAGCACCGTGTCGTCGTCGAGGGCGGCGGCATCGAGTTCGATCGAGGTGACCCTCTCGACGACCTGGCCCGGGCCGACCGGGACCGGGCCCGCGGCATCCAGAACCCAGGCGTGCACGGTCATGTCGTGGCCGATCAGCAGCTGCACGGCATCGCCCGCGGAGCGCCGGAGCTGGCCCGCCTGCGCGTCGGTGACGTCGGGATGAATGTGGAGCGTCACGGGCTCCTGCCAGTCGACGCGCATCTTCCCGGTTCCCACCTGAACTCCCATTCCGCCGTCGACGGTCGTCATCGCCTGCCGTGCGACAGCTTATTACCCCCGAGGCCGCCCGGTTCGCTGTGCAGGGAGCCTAGGCTCGTGGCTGTGGCAGACGCAGCGCAGATGACTCTCCCGTCGTCGACGGTGGCCTGGCTGACGCCCGACCCTTTCGTCGCGGGGGCGCTGACGCTCAGCCTCGACGGCGTGCCCCAATCGCATGTCTCGGTGCGCGACCCGCGACACCTCTTCTACGACTACGTGCGACGCATGGGCACGGCGATCGATCTCGCGGCACGGCCCGCAGAGCCGCTCGATGTTCTGCATCTGGGTGCGGGCGCGCTCACACTCGCCCGCTATGTCGCCGAGACGAGGCCGACCTCGAGGCAGCTCGTCGTCGAGAAGGAGGTGGGGCTGGTCGCGTTCGTGCTGGAGGAGGCGCCGCTGCCGCGCTCGGCCGACCTCGACCTCGTCGAGGGCGACGCGCTCGAGGCGCTGCGATCGCTCGCCCTGCCCGGTTCCGCCTGGCGCGAGGGCGCCGACGTCGTCGTGTGCGATGTCTACGCCGGCGTCTCCACGCCGGCCCATCTGATCTCTCAGACCTTCTTCGAGGCCGTACGCGCGGTGCTCGCCCCCGGGGGAACCGTTCTGGTGAACGTGGCCGACGAGCCGGACCTCGGCACTGTCCGACGACAGATCGACGCCCTCTCGAGCGTGTTCCCCGTCGCCGCCATGATCGGACCCGCCGCCCTGCTCGACGGCCGCGAGGCCGGAAACGCGGTGCTGCTCGCCGGCACCGACCCGGCCATTCTCGAACGGATGCCGGCGCTGGCGGCGGCGGGACCGCATCCGGTCGCGTGGCGCGTGGTCGCGCCCTTGCAGTAGAAACCGAGCACAGAACGGGAAGAGCCCCTCACCGCGAACTGAACCGCTCCCCGGAAGTTGGACTGAGAAATTCAGTCTCAACTTCTGGGGAGCAGTTTTGCGTGGTCGAAGTTCGT
>NZ_JARUXC010000011.1 GCF_030433855.1 Agreia sp. PsM10
CAAGGGCCGAACCGGGAGCGTGTCCACGGGCCGTTCCCTTAGCGTGGCGAGGGGCGTTACCGTGAGCGTGTCAAAGGGCGGTACCGGGAGCCTGGCGACGGGCCCCCCTGCGACAGGCTCAGGGAACGGAGAGGGTCAGTCGCGCCAGCTGTGCTTCGGGTCGTAGCCGAGCAGGCGACGGGCCTTGTCGATCGACAGCAGTGTGCGGGTGTTGTCGAGGTCGCCCCGGGTCTCGACGCCCGGAAACACCTCGGCGACGAGCTCCGCATTCGAGCGGCTCATCACGGTGTCGGGCGACGCGATGATGAAGCGGTCGAACCCGGTGTGCTGCCACTCGAGCGCCTTCAGCACGGCCTGCGCGCCGTCGCGCGCGTCGATGTAGCCCCAGAGGTTCCACTTGCGCAGCATCGCGTCCGCGTCGAACGACGGGAACTCCGCGTAGTCGGACTCGTGCATCACGTTCGAGAAGCGCAGCGCCACGATCTTGAGCTCGGGGTTCCACCGGGTGAGCTCGATCGCCATCGTCTCCTCGAGGTGCTTCACCAGCGAGTAGGTGCTCTCGGGTCGGGCCGGGTACTCCTCGTCGACGGGGATGTAAGGCGGCGGCGCATCGAACGGCAGCCCGAGCACGGTCTCACTCGAGGCGTAGACGATGTTCGTGATTCCGGCCCGCTCGGCCGCCTTGAACACGTGATAGGTGCCGAGCATGTTGTTCTCGAACGTCACGACATCGCTTCGGATGCCCGGGGCAGGGATCGCGGCAAGGTGCACGATCGCGTCGAAACCGTCGGGTCCGTCGTCGACGCCGTGGAAGGCATCCACGACATCGCCGTAGTTCGTGAGGTCGAGCCGCACGAAGCCCTCGCCGCGCTGGCCGACGACGTCGAAATTCGTCACGGTGTGACCCTGCTCCCGCAGGTAGGGCAGCACCACGCTGCCGAGCTTTCCAGAACCACCGGTCAGTGCAATACGCATCGAGAACTCCATTGTCATAGGCGAGGAAACGCGTTCGTGGGATCGATCACGCCGCGTCATCCCAGTCTGTCACCGGTCGTGGGAGAGAATGGACCGGTGACCCTCCAGCCCATGCTCTCCTTCCCGTGGGAAGAGGAGCAGCGGCCCGCCCGCCCGGCCCACCTCGAGCGCCTGGTCGCCGACGGCACGAACCGCGTCGAGTGGCTGCGCGCGCGCAGCCGCGGGGTCACCGCCACCGACGTCGCCCGCCTCACGGGCCCGCAGAACCTCGAGTCGGTCGCCTACGACAAGATCAACGGCACCGGCTTCGGCGGCAACATCTTCACCGAGCACGGCAGAGACCGCGAGCCGCACATCGCGCGCTACGTGCGGGCCATGTACGGCGTGCTGCCGAGTTCGTCGCTTTTCCACGCCGAGGGCGAGAAGCGGCATCTCGCGACGCCCGACGGCGTGGCGGTCACCAAGCACGGCACCGTCGAACTCGCCGAGATCAAGACCACGAACAAGGCCTGGCGCTCCATTCCCCGGCACTACCTGCGACAGGTCTGGTGGCAGCAGTACGTTCTGGGCGCCGAACGAACCATCGTCGTGTGGGAGCAGCACGACAACTTCCTTCCCGTCGACCCAGAGCCGCAGAGCCGGTGGGTCGACCGCGACGAGAACGAGATCGCGCGTCTCGTGAGCCTCGCCGACAAGCTGCTCGCGCTCATCCAGCCCGGCCGATGACCGTCGTTCTGCTGCACGGCCTGGGCGGCGAGAGCTCCCAGCCGCTCAGCCTGTTCGCCCCGGTGATCCCGCCCACGATCACCGTCGTGGCACCCGACGTCCGGGCGCATGGCAGCAGCACGGTCGTGGGATCGGCAGCCGACTTCTCGCTGGCGAACCTCGCCGACGAGGTGGCTCTGGCACTCCTGTCGGCGGGCCATGCCGCCACGCCGCTCACCCTGATCGGCATCTCCATGGGCGCAGCGATCGCCCTTCGTCTGGCCCTCGACGAGCGCCTCGACGTGCGCGAGGCCGTCTTCGTTCGACCGGCCTTCACCGACAGCGGACTCCCCGCGAATCTGCGGCCCTTTCCCGTGATCGCCCAGCTGCTGGCCGACCACGGCGCCGTCGAGGGAGAGCGACGATTCCGCCGCAGCGCGCTGTTCGCGCACGCCGCCGCCGAGTCCCCCGTCGGCGCCGACGCGCTGCTCCAGCAGTTCCGCAATCCGCTCGCCGTGGAGCGCTCGAGGCGGCTCGTCGAGATCCCCCGCAACCGTGCCTGGTCCGACGCATCCGAGCCCGCCGCCGTGACCGCCCGCACGGCCGTGGTCGCCGCGATCGGCGACCCCGTGCATCCGGTGGCCGTCGCTGGCCGCTGGGCGGAGCTGCTGCCCGACCCGGACTACGCGGAAGTGCCCTCGCGCGACGCGGGCTACGGAGCGCAGGTCGCTGCGACCCGTCGAGCCGTCACCGCGTTCCTGGGGTGGGGCGCGTAACGCCGAGCAGAGCCAGGGCGAGCGCGGCGAGCCAGAGCAGGGCCACGGTCGTGGCGACGAACTCGAGAATGCCGCCGAGGTCCACCATGAAACGGGCCAGAGACAGGATGCCGCCGGTTCCGGCGACGACGGCGACCACGACGGCCGAGATCCAGGAGAGCCGGGCCAGGCCCGGGTGGTCCTTCGCCGTCGCCACCTGGAGCATCGCGACACAGGCCGCGGCGAATCCGAGCACGGCGATGCTCGTGTGGATGAGGTCCTGCCAGGTGAACGACGAACCGACGGGCAGGGGGCATCCGCTCGTGCAGGTGACCTGGGAGGCCACCGCGAACGAGACGCCCGCGACGACCAGTGACACCGAGGGACTCCACACCGCGAGGATGCGCAACCGCGAGCGCAGGTGGCGCGCGGCGACGGCGACGACCACGGCGGCCGAGGCGATGAGGAGGAGGGCCCAGCGGAACGCCCATGCGGTGGGTTCGCCGTCGGCTCCGAGCTCGCTCACGTAGACGAAACGATTCGCGGCGATGCGCGCTCCCCAGAGGAGGGCGAGCCCGACGAGAACGGCTGTGGCAGCCATCGGAAGGAGGATTCGGACTGTCACGATATGCGAATGGTACCGGGGGTGCCGTTTGTTTGCTTCCAAGGAACACCGTCGTAACACCGGTGAATCATTCGACCGATTGACTGGAGCCTGCGGGAAGCCCGAACGACCCTCACACTCGATGGACTCTGTATTCCCCATCGAGAATCCCTCACGGGATGCCCAGAACCCGTCGATGAAAGGCCAGCGATGACGCCGCACGAGACCCATTCGATCACCCCGAGCCTCGTCAGCGCTCCCCCGTCGAACACTCCCGCGACAATGAAGGCGATCGTGTTCGATGCGCCGGGCGGCCCGGGCGTTCTGCACCTCGCCGACGTGCCCACGCCCGTCCGAGCCGGCTCGGAGATTCTGGTGAAGGTCTCGGCGGCGGGAGTCAATCCGATCGATGCGAAGACGCGGGCGGGCGCCGGCGTCGCGGCGGCCATCCCGCTCTACCCCTCCGTTCTCGGGCGCGATTTCTGCGGCATCGTCGTCGAGAGCCCGTACGACGGGCATCCGCTCAAGCCCGGCGACGAGGTGTACGGCGTCAGCGCCTCGCCGCGGGTGGCCGGCTCGTACGCCCAGTACGTGTCCGTGCCCAGCCTGCAGGTCGCGCGCAAGCCGCGGCGGCTCACCCCCATCGAGGCGGGTGCGGTGCCGACCGCGGCGCTCACCGCCTGGGGGCTGGTGGTCGATGTGGCTAAGGCGCACGAGGGGCAGCGCATGCTCATCCACGCGGGAGCCGGCGGAGTTGGCCACCTCGCCGTGCAGCTCGCGGCATACTTCGGCGCCCGGGTGGTCGCCACGACCTCGGCCGCAAACGCGAGCTGGCTGCGCGAGCTCGGAGCGGAGGAGGTCATCGATTACACGACGACGAGGTTCGAAGACCGGGTGTCGGATGTCGACGTGGTGATCGACCTCGTCGGCAACGTTCGCGACGACACCGGAACGCGCTCGCTCGCCACTCTGCGCCCCGGAGGGCTCATCATCTCGGTTCCCACGGGCAGCTGGCCCGGTTTCGCCGCGGAGGCGGAGGCGGCCGGCATGCGGTCGAGCGGATACTCCGTCGCCCCCGACGCGGCCTGCCTCTCCATCATCTCCCGGCTCATCGACTCGGGCGATCTGCATGTGCACATCTCCGAGATCTACCCCTTGGAGGACGCGGCCGAGGCGCACGCGCTGCTCGAACGCGGACACACCCGCGGCAAGATCGTGCTCGAGATCCCCTAGCGACCCGTGCGAACGGGCGTCGTCACCGGCGCCGCGTACGCTGGGGCGGGTGACCACGTTTCCGCTGAGACTGACCTCCACCGACGACCGGCTCACCGCTGCGATAGCGGCGATCCGTGACGACCTCGCCCTGCCGCAGGGGTTTCCGGCCGCGGTCGAGCACGAGGCCGAGCGCGTCGTCGCGGCGCATCCGCTGCCCGAAGCCGACCTCACGGCGGTTCCGTTCATCACCATCGACCCCGAGGGCTCGACCGACCTCGACCAGGCCGTGCAGATCGAACGCCTCGGCCAGGGGTTTCTCGTTCGCTATGCGATCGCCGACGTGCCGGCGTTCGTCGAACCGCTCGGCGCGATCGACGAGGAGACCCGGCTCCGCGGCCAGACGTTCTACGCCCCGGACGGGCGCATTCCGCTTCATCCGACCGTGATCAGCGAGAACGCCGCGTCACTTCTTCCGGATCTCGAACGAGGCGCGTTCGTGTGGAGGTTCGAGCTCGACGGCGACGGCGCCGTGCTCGACACCACCCTCTCCCGCGCGCGCATCCGGAGCGTGCGCCAGCTGTCGTACCTCGAGGCCCAGCGCGAGATCGACGCGGGCGCGCTCGAGACCGATCCCGTGCGGTCGACGCTGCTGCTGCTCGCCGAGCTCGGCCCTGCGCGGCGCGAGCTCGAGCGCCTGCGAGGCGGTGCGAGCCTGTCGAGACCCGAGCAGATCGTGGAATCGCACGACGGGCACTACACGCTCGAGCGTCGCTCGTCGCTGCCGGTCGAGCAGTGGAACGCGCAGATCTCGCTGCTCACCGGCATGGAGGCCGCGCGCATCATGATCGACGGTCGTGTCGGCATCCTGCGCACGATGCCCGAGCCCGAGCCCGACACCGTCGATCGCTTTCGACGACGCACAGAGGCGCTGGGGCATCCGTGGCCCACAGACATGCCCTATGGCGAGTACCTCGCGTCTCTCGATCCGAACGAACCTCTTCAGCTCGCCATCACGCACGCGGCGGGCTCGCTGTTCCGAGGCGCCGGCTACACGGCCTTCGACGCAGAGCTGCCCGAGCAGGTGATGCAGGCCGCCGTCGCGGCGCCCTACGCTCACACCACGGCGCCGCTCCGGCGCCTGGTCGATCGCTTCGTTCTGGTCGTCTGCGAGGCCCTGTGCGCCGACGAGGCTCCCCCTCGGTGGGTGCGCGATGCCCTCCCCGCGCTGCCCAAGATCATGGCCTCGTCCGACTCGCGCGCATCGCAGCTCGACAGCAGGTCGATCGCGGCGGTCGAGGCGGCCCTGCTGTGCGATCGAGTGGGCGAGGTCTTCGATGCCTCGGTGATCTCGGCAAAGGAGTCCCGCGGAATCGTGCAGGTGCTCGACCCCGCCGTCGATGCAGAGTGCACCGGCGCCCTGACGCCCGGCCAGCGGGTGCGCGTGCGTCTCGTCGAGGCCGAGATCGCGACCGGCCGGGTGCTGTTCGAGCTGGTCGCGTGAGGCAGGTCGGGCCTAGGGCAGGTTCGCCTGCGCCCGATCGGCCGGTCGGTCTGTCGCCGCGCACAGCACGGTGTCGAGCTTCGCCCCGAACGAGAGGGTCATCAGCTCGGTGGCCGCCTCGTCGCCCTCGAAGTTGTCGGGCAGACCGATGGCGAGGAGCGTGTTGATGAGCATGCCGTCGGCGAGGAAGCTGCGCACCTCGTCTGCCGGAAAGTTCGCCTCGTCGCGGAGCAGTCGATAGATCTCTAGGAAGCCCGCCCGTGCCCGCTCCCCGATGACCGGGTCGTGACCCTGGATGAAGCCCTGCATCAGGGACATCAGGATTCCCCTGTCTTCGATCAGGTCGACATAGGCCTGCCCGAGCCTCGCGCCGAGTTCGTTCGACGGGATCTCCCCCGTGCTGTGCAGCCGGAGGACCTCCCGGAACGCCACGGTGAGCTTGCCCAGGGCGCGCTCGATGACCTCGACGAAGAGCTTCTCCTTCGTTCCGAACATGCGCACCACATAGGGCTGGCTGATGCCGGCCGCCTGTGCGATCTGCTCCGTCGTCGTGCCCGCATAGCCGCGCCTGCCGAAGACCTCGCTCGCGTGGCCGAGAATCAGCTCTCGGCGCTCGGCGGCGGGCATGCGTTCTCTGACCGGGTGTTCGACGGCGGCGTTGTTGGTCACGCTTGACATGGTATCAGGTGATAACTTAGCCTCTGGTTATTGATTGATTACTAAGCAGAACCGTCTGGAGAATCCATGTCCGTCGCCCGTCGCATTCCCGTCTGGCTCGCGCTCGTCGCCGCCTCGTTGCCCATGTTCATGGCCACCCTCGACAACCTCGTCGTGACGAGCGCGCTCCCCGTGATCCACGAGGACCTCGGCGCCGGCGTGACCGAACTGCAGTGGATCACCAACGCATACACCCTGAGCTTCGCCGCCCTCATGCTGCTCTTCGTCAGTCTCGGCGACCGCTTCGGCAGGCGGCACTTCTTCGTCGGGGGAATCGTGCTTTTCACAGTCTCGAGCGCCGCCGCCGCGCTCAGCACGGAGCCATGGATGCTCGTGCTCGCCCGGGCGCTGCAGGGTGCGGGGTCCGCGGCCGTGATGCCCCTGTCGCTCACTCTCCTCGTCGGCAGCGTCTCCACCCGCATGCGCCCTCTCGCCATCGGCATCTGGGGCGGCATCTCCGGACTCGGCGTGGCGCTCGGCCCCCTGGTCGGCGGCGCGGTGGTCGAGGGCTGGAGCTGGCAGGCCATCTTCTGGCTCAACGTGCCACTGGGCATCCTGTCGGTTCCGCTCGCCATCGCCGCCCTCCCGAACTCGTTCGGCGCACGGGTGCGCGCCGACGTCATCGGCGTCATCCTCGCCGGGGTGGGAATTCTCGGCATCGTCTACGGGATCGTGCGCGGCAACGATGCGGGCTGGGCGAGCGCCGAGGTGCTCGTCGGCCTGATCGGCGGCGCTGTGCTGCTGGCGCTGTTCCTGGTGAGGGAGTCGCGCGTGTCCGCGCCGCTGCTGCCGCTGCGTCTGTTCCGAGACCGCAGCTTCTCGATCTCGAACGCGGTGGGCCTCACGTTCAGCTTCGGCGCCTTCGGCTCCGTCTTCATCCTCATCCAGTTCCTGCAGATCGTGCAGGGGTACTCCCCCCTCGAAGCGGGTGTTCTCACCATGCCCTGGACCATCGCGCCCATGGTCGTGGCCCCGCTCGCCGGGCTCGTCGCACCCCGCGTCGGCACGCGCATCCTGATCGTCGCCGGCCTCACCTCGTTGGCGATCGGCATCGGCTGGCTGGCCGCTACCATGGCCCCGGATGCGACGTACCCGAGCATGCTTCCCGGGTTCATCTTCGCGGGGCTGGGCATGGGCCTGGTCTTCGCGCCGAGCTCCACCGCGGTGCTGGTGAACATGGCTCCCGACGACCACGCCAAGGCCTCGGGCACCAACTCGACGCTGCGCGAGATCGGCGTCGCCCTCGGCATCGCCGTGCTCACCGCCGTCTTCACCGGGGCGGGCGGCGAGCTCACGCCCACCGGGTACGTGGATGCCGCGGTGCCGGCCGTGTTCGTCGGCGCCGGGGCCCTGGCCCTCGCCGCCGTGATCGCGCTCTTCCTTCCGGCCGGGCGGAGCCGCGGCATGCGCGACGTGGCCCCGCTCACCCCGGAGCCGGTGCTCGTCTCGGCCGCACCCTGATCCTCTCGAAGGGCGCCGTTCCCTGAGCCTGTCGAAGGGCGCCTACAGGGCGAGTTGCCTCACGAAGTCGTCTTCGTAGGTGTCGCCGACGAGAAAGTGCTTCGTGCCCACCCTCACGAAGCCGTTCTTCTCGTAGAAGCGGTTGGCGCGAGCGTTCTCCTCGTTCACGCCGAGCCACACCCCGGCGGCGCCGCGACCGCGCGCTGTCAACAGCGTCTCGGTCATCAGGGCTGCGGCGATGCCCTGGCCGTGGTGGCCCTGCATGACGTAGAACTTGCTGAGCTCGATCGACGGCCGCAGGCTGAGGGCCGCGACGACGTCGGGATCGCTCGGCTCGGCGAACACCAGCATCGTGTAGCCGACGACCTCGTCGTCGACCTCGGCGATCAGGATGTCACGGGCCGGGTCTGCGAGGTACGCCTCGAAGTTCGCCTGGCTGAGGTGAGTCGCGATGAAGGCCGCCTTGGCCTCGTCGGTGGTGTGCGGAGGACACGCGAGCGGGAAGGTGGCGGCGGCGACCCGGGCGAGCGTCGCGGCATCGGACGCGACGGCAGGCCTCACAGAAACAGACATCCCGCCACACTACTGCCCTCTGCCAAACGGCACTCTGCCCACCGATCACGGGCACCGTGTTGCCAGTCCGGTGCACACCTAGGGGCCGAGTTGCCGACTGCGGCGATCCGAACTGTCACCGCATTGCTTTAGCCACGTGCCGACGCTCAGTTCGACCTGTAGCGGAGCCTTCCTACCCACCCCTGCCGGTCGAGTTCTCCCTGCAAATCCGCGAGAAACTCGAAGACTCCAGGCGGCTTCAGGTCATCGCCGACCACGCGAAGTGCGACCATCTCCTCGCCCGCGAGCTGCCGAAAACGCCTGATGTCGCGCATCCATTGACTGCGGCTCGTGCGGTGATGGTCGCCTTCGTAGTCGAGGGTGATGCGGTAGTCCCGAATGCGCAGATCGGGCTGCACGATGACACGGCCCCGCTCGTCGAGGATGGCTTCGTTGACGACGAGGTCCGGGCATCCTGCCCGAAGCAGCAGCAGACGAAGCTGCGTCTCTTTCGGTGAATCGACGCCTTCCCGTATCGCTCCCAGCGCTGCCGACACGAGGCGACTCCCTCGGCGGTCGGCGGACTGTTCCGCGGCTGCGCGCAGTTCTTCGAGCGTCGCCAGGGGGCGATATCCCCTTCTGGTCTCCCGTGCTCGAACGAGGTAGTCGCCTGCAACGACGACATCCTCGAGAGTCAACGACGTGCTCGCCAGCTCGACCCAGGCCCGCGCCGCGGTGCTGTGCGCGAACCCGGCGGATCGCATCCACTCAGTGCCTGTCAGAGTCGCACGATGGCCGAAGACCTGGGCACGCCGGGGAGCACGATACGGCGCAGGCACAGTGACATGGATGCTCGGAGTCCCGGCCGCACCCACGGGAAATCCGTAGAGCCGTGCCGCCGAGCCATGGCTGACGAAGGAACCGGCAGGGAGTACCCGCATCAGTGCCCGACAGCGCTGAATGAAGGTCGGCCCGGAACGAGACGCGAGGTTGACGCCACGAACAGGCTGACGAATGTCTCTAGCACGGAGCCTCGACGCGCCGATTCCTCGCGCGAGCGCCTCGCGAGTGGTGAAGGCGCGAAGGATCAGATCATCGGGGAGCGGCGCTGGGGTAGGCATGAAGCGAGGATGACAGTGCTCGACGCGGGTGCAGAAGCGCCTTCCTGCAACTGTGCACGGGCGGGATTCTCGGTCGCCTGTGGCGGAGTCGATCATGTGGGCGGTTCCGTTGCTTCGGATCGTCACCTCGTGGCCACCTCACGACGGCAACTGCCATCTCGGGGCGTGGATGCAGAAAGGGCCGCCCTCGCGATGCGAGGGCGGCCCTTTCTGAGGGAGCTGAGCCTAGATGGCGTTGACGTCGAGCGGGATGCCCGGGCCGAACGTCGTGGAGACCGTGCCCTTGTGGATGTAGCGGCCCTTGGAGGAGGACGGCTTCAAGCGGACGACCTCTTCGAGGGCGGCCTTGATGTTGTCGGTGAGCTGGTCTTCGGAGAACGAGGCCTTGCCGGCGACGAAGTGCACGTTGGAGTGCTTGTCGACGCGGAACTCGATCTTTCCGCCCTTGATCTCGTTGACAGCCTTGGCGACGTCGGGCGTCACGGTGCCGGTCTTCGGGTTGGGCATAAGACCACGCGGGCCGAGCACCTTTCCGAGACGACCGACCTTGCCCATGAGCTCGGGGGTCGAGACGGCGGAGTCGAAGTTCGTGTAGCCGGCGGCCACCTTCTCGATGAGCTCGTCGCCACCGACCTCGTCGGCGCCGGCCGCGATGGCGGCCTCTGCTGCGGGGCCCGTCGCGAAGACGATGACGCGCGCGGTCTTGCCGGTGCCGTGAGGAAGAATCACGGTGCCGCGGACCATCTGGTCTGCCTTGCGGGGGTCGACACCGAGCTTGAGGGCGACCTCAACGGTGCTGTCGAACTTGGCGGAGCCGGTGACCTTCGCGAGGGCGACTGCCTCGGTGGGCGAGTAGACCTTGCCCTCTTCGATCTTCTCTGCCGCGGCCTTGTAAGCCTTGGAATTCTTTGCCATTGTCGATTCTCCTGAATCTGAGAGTGTGGTTTACGTGAGCCTGGCTGGCTCTCCCACGTCGTGCGTTAAGCGGTGAGGTGTTACGCCTCGACCGTGATGCCCATGGAGCGGGCGGTGCCGGCGATGATCTTCGACGCGGCGGCGATGTCGTTCGCGTTGAGGTCGGCCATCTTGGTCTCGGCGATCTCGCGGACCTGAGCCTGGGTGAGCTTCGCAACCTTGACGGTGTGCGGCGTGCCCGAACCCTTGGCGACTCCGGCGGCCTTCTTGATGAGCTCGGCGGCCGGGGGCGTCTTCAGGATGAACGTGAACGAACGGTCTTCGTAGACGGTGATCTCGACGGGGATGACGTTTCCGCGCTGAGCTTCGGTTGCTGCGTTGTACTGCTTGCAGAACTCCATGATGTTGACGCCGTGCTGTCCGAGCGCCGGCCCGATGGGCGGTGCGGGGTTGGCGGCGCCGGCCTTGATCTGAAGCTTGATCAGACCAGTAACCTTCTTCTTCGGTGCCATGATTTCTCTTCCTTCTCTGTGTCGAGTCGGCCCTGATTGGCGAACTCTCCCGCCGTTCGGTGAACGCGGTTTGTGGTCGACCCCGTCAGCACGCCATTGGCGCGCCGGAATGAGCACAACCCCGCAAGCATACGCGATTCAGCCCGTTAACGCCATCGAGCCCACCGGATCAGCGGTGGGCTCGATGGGATGAAGAGCGTTAGAGCTTGGTGACCTGGTCGAAGCTGAGCTCGACCGGAGTCTCGCGCTCGAACAGGGAGACGAGCACCGTGAGCTTGCCGCTCTCGGGCTTGATCTCGCTGATCGACCCGGGCAGACCCGCGAACGAGCCTTCCTTGATCGTGATGGTCTCGCCGATCTCGAAGTCGACCTCGGCCGGGATCGAGCGGGAGACGGCCTTGCCGCCCTTGCCACCCGACGCCTTGGCCACGGGGACCTCGGCGACGACGACGAGCGACTGCAGCATCGAGAACGCCTCTTCGAAACGCAGCGGCGTGGGGTTGTGCGAGTTGCCGACGAAGCCGGTGACGCCGGGCGTGTGACGCACGACAGACCAGCTGTCTTCGTTGAGGAACATGCGCACCAGCACGTAGCCGGGGATGCGCACGCGGGTGACGAGCTTGCGCTGGCCGTTCTTGATCTCGACGACGTCTTCCATCGGAACCTCGACCTGGAAGACGAAGTCCTCCATGCCCATCGAGGTCTTGCGGCTCTCGATGTTCTGCTTCACGCGCTTCTCGAAGCCGGCGTAGGAGTGGATGACGTACCACTTGCCGGGGAGGGTGCGGAGCTCTTTGCGGAACGCCTCGTAGGGGTCGACCTCGGCGGGCTCGGCCTCGGCCTCATCGGCCTCGTCGTCACCGGATGCGTCGGGCTGGCCGGCCGCGTCGATCACGTCTGCCTCGGCCTCGGCCTCGGCGACCGCGGTGGCGATGTCGTCTTCATCGGCGTCGAGCACCGTGTCGGCGTCGGGGTCGTCGATCACGTCGATGGCCGCTCGGGCCTCGTCTGCGTCGCTGATGTCGAGGGCGTCATCGACGATGGCGTCGGCCTCGGGGTCTGGGTTCGCGTCGATAGCCTCGAGGAGAGCGTCGAGGTCGGCGGGCGTCTCGCGCGCCGCCGTGCTCTCGGCTGACTTCTCTTCGGCTGCGACGATATCGACGTCGTCGCGCTGTGACTCTGACACGTAAATCCGTTCCAATTCGTTTATTGATGCGCTCCGCGCATGGGGCCTTCGGTCACCGCTCAACGGCACCAAGCCGTACTACTGCAAAGGTCGGCCGCTCTACTTCTCAGGCTGCACCTGTTCGAGTGGAACATGTGTACCCCGTCTTCAATATATTCAGACCGGGTTGCCGAAGACGATCAGTGCAAGCCAGGCGAACACCGCGTCGAGACCCGACACCAGCGCCATCATGATGATGACGAAGACCAGAACGACTGCGGTGTAGCTCAGCAGCTCCTTGCGCGTCGGGGTGACGACCTTCTTGAGCTCCTGGAAGACCTGCTTGATGAAGAGCACGATACGGGCGAACGGGTTGCGGCGAGCAGCCCGTTCTTTCTTGGCGCTCTCGACGACGTCTTCACTCGGTTCGTCGATTACTTTGCGTGCCACGTAAGTAGTTACCCTTCACAATTCGGCCATCCGGCCCAATCGCATCCGTTCTCCCTCGCCGAACAGCGAGGGCTACCGGATTCGATCAGCAGGGCGGACAGGACTCGAACCTGCAACCTGCGGTTTTGGAGACCGCTGCTCTACCAATTGAGCCACCACCCTTCGGGCTGAGAAGCCCGGGAATCGATGCCCTCCAAGCTGTCGCATACCCAAAATGGGCACAAAAAAGCTTGGCAGACTTCAACTACCTCGACCAAGTGTAGGCGAGAGCAGAACGAGAGTAAAGCCAGCGCACACAGCCCTCCCTGAGAGCGGCATCGGGCCCCCGTTACTATGGGGTCATTCTTTTCCTCTACTTCAGGAGATCTCCGTGCGCAAGCTTCTCGTTACCGGTGGGGCCGGTTTCATCGGTTCCAATTTCGTGCACTACGTGCTCGAGAACACCGATGACCACGTGACCGTGCTCGACAAACTGACCTACGCCGGCAACCTCGCCTCGCTCGAGGGGCTCGACCCGGAGCGGTTCACGTTCGTCAAGGGCGACATCGCCGACGCGGCCCTGGTCGACGGGCTCGTGAAAGACGCCGACGTGGTGGTGCACTACGCGGCAGAGAGCCACAACGACAACTCCCTGCACGACCCGCGTCCCTTCCTCGACACGAACATCATCGGAACGTTCACGCTGATCGAGGCGGCCCGCACCCACGACGTGCGCTTCCACCACATCTCGACCGACGAGGTCTACGGCGACCTCGAGCTCGACGACCCGGAGCGCTTCACCGAGCAGACCCCCTACAACCCGTCGTCGCCCTACTCCTCCACCAAGGCCGGCAGCGACCTGCTGGTGCGCGCCTGGGTGCGCTCGTTCGGCCTGCGCGCCACCATCTCGAACTGCTCGAACAACTACGGCCCCTATCAGCACGTCGAGAAGTTCATCCCACGCCAGATCACGAACGTGCTCACGGGTGAGCGCCCGAAGCTCTATGGAGCGGGCGAGAACGTACGCGACTGGATCCACGCGAACGACCACTCCTCGGCCGTTCTCACCATCATCGACAAGGGCGAGATCGGCGAGACCTACCTCATCGGCGCCGACGGCGAGAAGAACAACAAGCAGGTCGTCGAGCTGATCCTCGAGACCCTCGGACAGCCGTCGGACGCCTACGACCACGTCATCGACCGCCCGGGCCACGACCTGCGCTACGCGATCGACTCCACCAAGCTGCGCACCCAGCTCGGCTGGACCCCGAAGTACTCCGACTTCGAGTCTGGGCTGGCGTCCACGGTGGCCTGGTACCGCGACAACGAGAACTGGTGGAAGCCGCAGAAGGCCGAGACCGAGGCGAAGTACCAGCTCCAGGGGCAGTAGCGTGACGACCGCCGCTTCGACAGGAGCCGACGGCACGACGAACCTCACCGCGCGTGCCGTCCTGTTCGACATGGACGGCACCCTCGTGGACTCGACCGCCGTGGTCGAGCAGGTCTGGACCGCCTTCGCGGCCGAGAACGGCCTGGATGCGCAGGCGATCATCGCGACCGGCCACGGCGTGCGGGCGGAGGACACGATGCTCCGCCACGGACCGGCCGGCTTCGACGTCGCCCGGGGCGCCGACCGCCTCTTCGACCTCGAGCTGGCCGCGGTCGACGGGATCGTCGCCGTTCCCGGAGCCGCCGCGTTCGTCGAGAGCCTGCCCGCGGCATCCATCGCCCTGGTCACCTCGGCGAGGCGCGCGCTCGCGCTGCGCCGCCTCGAACTGGCCGAGGTGCCCGCCCCCGGGGTGGTCGTGACCGCGGCCGACGTCGAGCACGGCAAGCCAGCCCCCGACTGCTACCTGATGGCGGCGTCGCTGCTGGGCGTCGACCCCGCCGACGCGATCGTCTTCGAGGATGCCGAGGCCGGTATCGCCGCGGGCCTCGCGGCGGGCATGCGCACCGTGGTCGTCGGCTCGCACGAGAGCGAGACCACCCGCGGGCTTCCGCGCATCCGCGACTATCGCGACGTCGTCGTGACCCTGCACGAGCCGGCCGCCGGCGACGCCGACGCCCGGCCGAGCTTCACCATCGCACTGCCCCTCTAGAATCGACGCGCCCGCGACTTTCGCGACCGGTGCAGAACGGACAGCCATGACCTCGACTCCCCGCCTCGTCGCCTTCGATCTCGACGACACCCTCGCGCCGTCGAAGACGGCCATCGATCCGCGCATGGCCGACCTGCTGCTCGAGCTGCTCGACCGCGTCGAGGTCTGCATCATCTCGGGTGGACAGTACGGACAATTCACGGCCCAGGTGATCGACAGGCTCACGAACGCGAGCGGGGCGGCCCTCGAGCGGCTGCACCTCATGCCCACCTGCGGCACCCAGTACTACCGCTACGGCGAGGGCACCTGGAACCAGGTCTACGCGCAGAACCTCACCGACGACGAGAAGCAGCGTGCGCTCGCCGCCGTCGAAACCGAGGCCAAGCGGCTCGGCTACTGGGAGAGCGAGACCTGGGGCCCGATCCTCGAGGACCGCGGCTCGCAGATCACGTTCTCGGCCCTCGGCCAGGGCGCTCCCGTGGCCGAGAAATCGGCGTGGGACGCCGACGGGGTCAAGAAGAACACGCTGCGCGAGGCGGTGCAGGCGCTCCTCCCCGACCTCGAGGTGCGCAGCGGCGGCTCGACCTCCGTCGACATCACGCGGCAGGGCATCGACAAGGCCTACGGAATGACCCGCCTGGCCGAGCTCACGGGCATTCCCCTCGACGACATGCTGTTCGTGGGCGACCGCCTCGACCCCGACGGCAACGACTACCCGGTGAAGGTGCTCGGGGTCGAATGCCACGCGGTCGAGGGCTGGCACGACACGGCCGCCTACCTCGACGAGCTCATCCCGACGCTGTAGGCCCGCTCCCTGAGCCCGTCGAAGGGAGCCCGTCTCGACAGGCTCGACGAACGGGGCCTCCGGCGATCACCAGGTGGAGTCGCCCCTGATCACCGCGTCGCTGCCGCCGTCGACGAACACGATCTGGCCGCAGAGGTGCGAGTTCTCCTCGCTGACCAGCCACGCGAGCAGCCGCGCGGGCACGATCGCGTCGGCGAAGCCGTTGAGCGGCATGGGCACACCCTGGCGGATCTGCTCCCTGCCCTCCTCGGTCTCGAGCAGCGGCGCGGTCATGGGGGTCACGATGACGCCTGGCGCGATCGCATTCAGGGGGATGCCCGCCCCGGCCCAGTCGGGCGTCGGAGCAGTGCGCCGAATCCACTGCGCGAACGCCTTCTTGGTCGAGGCGTAGATCGTGCCGCCGGTTCCGCCCTTCGCCACGGCCTCGGCCCTCGTGAGCGCCGCCGCCTCGTCGCCGGCGGCCATCGCGGCGACCAGTTCGTCGTCGACGGGATGCAGGCTCGCCATGGAGGCGACCCCCACGGCGCGCGGCGCGTCCGACGTCGCGAGCAGCGGGCGCAGCCCCTCGAGGGTGGCGACCATCCCGAAGAAATTCACCCCGACGGTCGCGGGGATCTCTGCGGCGAGTCCCGCGATCGCGAGCACCCCGTCGATGGATCCGCCGCTGATGCGCTCGACCTCGGTGACGAGCGTGCTGCGCCCCTCCGCCGTGGTGAGGTCGACGGTGATGTCGGCGTTCCTCAGGTCGACACCGATGACGGTGGCTCCCCGTTCCGCAAGAAGGGCGGCTGTGGCCTGCCCGATTCCGGATGCGGCTCCGGTGACGACGTACGTGCGAGTCATGAGATCTCCTTTGGTCATGAAAAGGTTTCCATTGGAAAGCATATCTGTCGACTAGCGTGGACTCCATGGTCGGCGGCGAAACCTCAGGCGAGTACGCCGCTCCCCTGCAGTACCGCTCCGAGCTCGTCGCGATCCTCGCCGACCTGCAGGGCGTGTGGGACTCTCCGCGGTTCCAGTCCGGCATCGCGCACTCCCGCCGACGCGACTTCGGCGCCATCGAGGTGCGCATCCTCTGGACCCTGGCCCGCCGCGGCCCGCTTCGATCGTCGGCGCTCGCCCAGCTGCTGGTGACCGGCGCCCCGACGATCAGCAAGGCGCTCGTCAAGCTGACGGCATCCGGCCTCGTTCGCCGCGACGTCGACGCCAGCGACGGCCGCGCGCACACCATCGCGCTCACCGACGCGGGCGTGGCCGCCGCGCAGGATCTCTACGACGCGGGCGACGACATGATTTCCGAGCTCCTCGCGGACTGGCCGGCCGACGAGGCCGCCGACTTCACGCGCTTCGCCCGACGCTTCCTCGAGCAGACCATCGCCTACGCCACGCGCCTGCCCGCCCCCTGAGCCCGCCCGTTCGCTGAGCCTGTCGAAGGGAACCGTCTCGACAGGCTCGACGAACGGGGTCCCTGTTCGACGACTCAGGGAACGCGCCACAGGATGCGCCGAGCCCAGCGCAGCCACGGCAGGTCGTGCGGCCAGTGGATGAACAGGGAATGGAAGCCCCGGCGAATGCGGGTCGCGAACCCGCTCGCATCGAAGAGCGGGCGCATCGAGATGCCCATCCCCAGCCGTCGCACGTAGCGGATGCGCCGGCGCGGCCCGATGTGCATCGACAGGTCCATGTCGTCGTGAACGACCTCGTCGCCCCGGTGCACGGCGTCGCTCACCGACACCCAGGCGTCGCGCCGGATGGCGAAGTTCGAGCCGAAGAGCGGCGGGTGCCCGAGGGCCAGGAACACCGTGCCGAAGTACGCGCCCAGGTAGAACAGCGCCAGGGGCGCGCGCAGGGCCCTCGGTCCGTCGATGAAGTGCGCGCCGCCCGTGACGGCGACGGCATCCGGATGCCCGACCAGGGCCCGTTCGATTCGCTCGAGCCAGTCGCGCCCGGGCACGCAATCGGCATCCAGTCTCGCGATGACGTCGCAGGCGGCCGCGTCGTAGCCTGCCGCGCTGGCCGCCGGGATTCCGCCGCCCTCGATGAAGACCACGCGGGCGCCGGCATCGCGGGCGACCCGCGCGCTGTCGTCGCTCGAGCCGTTGTCGACGACCACGATCTCATCGGGTCGGCGCGTCTGGCCCGCGATCGCGCGCAGGCAGCGCGCCAGCAGGTCGGCGTCGTCCTTGACCGGGATGACGACCGAGATCGTCAGCGCGATGGGGTCTCGTCACCCGAGGCCTCGAAGAGGTCCTCTTCTGCCCCGTCGCCTTCGTCGATGCGCTCACCCGGCAGGGCGGTCTCGTCGGGCTCGTCCTCGGGCTGCGGCTCTTCGAGCGCGGCCTCCGCCGGGATGCGCACGCGCAGCGCGCCCGCGTCGACCCATGTGCGGAAGGCGACCGTGGTGCCGAAGCTGTCGCCGTCGAGCTCGATGTCGTGGGCGCGATCCAGCTTGACGACGAGCTCCTTGCCCTTCACGTAGTTGAGGGCGCGCACCTCCTTCGACAGACCGGCGAGGCGACGGCCCGCGGCGGTGCGGCGCAGCACGCCGTTCTCCCAGACGATCTTCACGATGATCTGAACCCAGCCGACGACGCCCTTCGGACGCAGCATCACGATGTCGAAGAGGCCGTCGTCGACGGCCGCCTCGGGAAGCAGCAGGATGTTGGCCGGCAGCGACCCGCAGTTGCCGATGATGATCGTGTGGGCGCGCACGGAGTGGTTGCCCTGCTTGTCGAGGTTGTAGCGCATGCGCAGCTCGTTCTTGTCGCGCAGCGCCTTGGCGATGGCGCTCACATACGCGAGCCAGCCGACCTTCTTCTTGAGGTCGTCGTCGGTGTTGGCGATCATCGTGGCGTCGATGCCGAGACCGGCCATCACGACGAAGGCGAACTTCTCGACGGAGCTGTCCTCCCGGCGCACCTGGATCATGCCGACGTCGATCGCACGATCGTCACCCGAGAAGGCGGTCTCGACGGCATGGTCGAGGTCGTTCAGGGTGAGGTCGAGGTTGCGGGCGAGCAGGTTGCCCGTTCCGCTCGGAAGCAGGGCGAGCGAGGCCTCGCTTCCGTGAACGGCCTCGGCGACCGACCGCACCGTGCCGTCACCGCCGGCCGCGAGGATCATGTCGGCACCGGCATCCAGAGCGTCTTTCGTGACACCCTGCCCCGGGTCGTCGACGCTCGTCTGGAACCAGAGCGTCTCGCCCCACCCGTTGGGGCCCTCGTGCCGCTCGACCGAGGCGCGCAGCGCGTCGAGGTCGACCTTGATCGGGTTGTAGACGACGGCGGCGACGGGCTTCTGGCTGTCGGATGCGTCGGGCTGGTTTTCGCTCATGGGTCAAGGGTATGGGTGACGTGCGATTGCAGGAATATATCCCTCCGACCGGATGCGCAAACGGCCGCGGAGGCCCTAAACTCTCCCGTCGATTCGCGCCCCCTCCCGCTAGGCTTGACTCTTGTGACCGAACCCACCCGCATCTCGCACCGCATCGCATCCATCGCCGAATCGGCGACCCTGAAGGTCGACAGCAAGGCCAAAGCGCTCCAGGCGCAGGGCCGCCCTGTCATCAGCTATGCGGCGGGCGAGCCCGACTTCGCCACCCCCTCGCACATCGTCGAGGCGGCGTCGCGCGCGGTGCTCGATCCCAAGAACTACAAGTACACCCCCGCGGTGGGCCTGCCCGAGCTGCGCGAGGCCATCGCGGCCAAGACGCTGCGCGACTCGGGGCTCGAGGTGTCTGCGGCGCAGGTCATCGTCACCAATGGGGGTAAGCAGGCCGTCTACCAGAGCTTCGCCACGCTGCTCGATCCGGGCGACGAGGTGCTCGTGCCCACTCCGTACTGGACCACGTACCCCGAGGCGATCCGTCTCGCGGGTGGTGTGCCCGTCGACGTGTTCGCCGGCAGCGACCAGAACTACCTCGTGACCGTCGAGCAGCTCGAGGCCGCGCGCACCGAGCGCACCAAGGTGCTGCTGTTCGTGTCGCCGTCGAACCCCACGGGCGCGGTGTACTCGGAGGAGCAGACCAAGGCGATCGGCGAGTGGGCCGAGGCCAACGGGCTGTGGGTCATCAGCGACGAGATCTACCAGAACCTCACGTACCCTTCGACAAGCTCAGGGCAAGCGCCGAAAGCTGCATTGTCGATCGTCGAGGCCGTTCCGGCACTGGCCGACCGCACGATCCTCGTCAACGGCGTCGCGAAGACGTACGCGATGACCGGATGGCGGGTCGGGTGGATGGTCGGCCCGGCCGACGCCATCAAGGGCGCCGCGAACCTGCAGTCGCACCTCTCGAGCAACGTCTCGAACGTGTCGCAGCGCGCCGCCATCGAGGCCCTGAACGGTCCGCAGGACGCGGTCGAGGAGATGCGCCAGGCCTTCGACCGTCGACGCAAGACCATCGTCGCGGGCCTCAACGCCATCGACGGAATCGTGTGCCCGACTCCGGAGGGCGCGTTCTACGTCTACCCCGATGTCACCGGGCTCCTGGGGCGCTCGTGGGGCGGAGTCACTCCCACCACGTCTCTCGAGCTCGCCGATCTGATCCTCGACCAGGCCGAGGTCGCCGTCGTTCCCGGAGAGGCCTTCGGGCCCAGCGGGTTCCTGCGTCTGTCGTACGCGCTGGGCGACGAGCCGCTCGCCGAGGGCATCGCCCGACTGCAGAAGCTCTTCGCGGTCTAGCCTCGCCGCTTTTGTGCCCGAACACCTCCATTACGCATCTGTCAGGGTGACGGAATGGAGGTATTCGGGCACGAAGGCCGCGACCGTAGCGGGCCTAGCGCTGCCGGGCTTCTACTTCGAGGCCTTCTTCTCTTTCTTCGAGATCGTCTCGCGCTCGGCCTCAAGGGTGGCCCGCAGATTGTCGTCGATGCGGTCGTCGACGACACCGAGGAACGGGTTGGCCAACCGCTTCTTCGCGGGCAGCGACGACAGGTAGGCGGTGGCCGCCTTCTGCACGCGAACGGTCGCCCGCTCGATCTTCGAGACCGACGCATCGGGGGTGGCGGCGATCTCCGCGTGCTTCCCCAGAGCCTTGATGAGTTCGGCCAGCGCCGTGGTGATCTTCTTCGTCATGGAGGCATTGTCTCAGGCGAAGGTTAACTCGCAAGTCGAAGACGACCATTGCTCACAACCGCCCTTTTCGCCCCCGAACAGATGTGCAGAAAAGAGCACTCCGGGGCGTGTCGGCGAGCGGGGTTCTACGATGGGTCAGGGCCCCGACGTCTGAGCGGATCGCCCTCCTCACCCTGCCGACGAAAGCCCTTCCTCTATGCGCATCGAACTCATCCGCCACGGCCAGACGGACTGGAACCGCGACGACCGGCTGCAGGGATCGAGCGACATTCCCCTCAACGCCACCGGGCGCGCGCAGGCCGTCGAGACCGCTGCCCTGCTCGCCGACCAGGGCCTCGCCGCCATCGTGTCGTCGCCGCTGGCACGCGCCCGCGACACCGCGCGCATCATCGCCGACATCCTCGGCATCGACCTGGGCGCCAGCTACGACGACCTCATCGAGCGCGACTACGCCTCCTTCGAGGGAACCGTGGCGACCAGCCCGATGCCCGACGAGCCCGATGCCGAGTACCCCGACATCGAGAGCCGCGAGTCCGTGACGCTGCGCGGCATGCGCGCCATCGGCGAGATCCGCGACACACGGCTGCCGATCGACGGGCCGGATGCGACGATCGCCGCGGTCTGCCACGGCACGATCATCCGGTTCGTCCTCTCCGAGATCCTCGGCCAGGAGATCCCCCACATCCACAACGCCGCCATCAACGAGATCGAGTGGGCCGACGGCTCGTGGCGCGTGCTGAGCGTCAACGGCACTCCCACCCTCGACGTCTCGGCGTAGCGACCGCCGCAACTCAGGAAGAACCGGGGCGCGGCGCACGAAAATCCGCGATCGGCGCGATTTTTCCTGCGTTAGAGCGGTGCGATCAGGTCGAGCAGCTCGAGTCGACCGCCGCCCCCGGGCACCTCGCCCACGACGCGACCGCCGGCCATCGCCACGGTGCGGTCGCACAGCTGCTGCAGCTCGTCGAGGTCCGACGAGGTCATGATCACGGCTTTACCCGCCGCCGTGATCTCCCCGAGGAGCCGCCACACCTCGGCGCGCTGCCCGGCGTCGAGCTCGCGGGTCGGCTCGACGAGCAGCAGCACTCGATGCGCCGACGCCGGGAACAGTTCGAGCAGGCTGCGGATGCGCACCCACTCGTCGTCACGTCCGCGCATGCGCACGGCGTCGAGCGCCCGGGCTCCCGGCGTCGACGCGGGCGGCTCGTCGTCACGGCTGACGAGCCCCGTGTTCACGAGCGTCGGCAGCATCGAGGGCGTCGCGGGCGCGGAGATGCCACCCACGATGCGCACGCGGTACTTCGGCTGCACCGTCACGATGGCGAAGATGCCGGCGTGGATCGCTGCGATGGTCGAGCTCGTGTCGACGGGCAGCCCGTCGAGCAGCACCGCGCCGGTGGGCTCGGTTCCCGCGGTGCGCCCGAACACGCTGAGCAGCAGTTCGTTGCGGCCCGATCCCTCGAGTCCGGCCAGACCGACGATCTCGCCGGCCGCCGCGCTCACCGAGGCGTCGACGACCACCGGGGTCGTGCGGTCGAACTCGTCGAGAGTGCTCCAGTTCGCGATCTCGACCAGGGGCCCGGATGGCGACTCCGTCGATCGGTCGCGTGGCGCAGGGCCCGTTGCGCCGGCGGGCGCGTCACCGGCCGGCGCCTCGCCGATCGGCGCGTCGCCAGCCATCGCCCGGAGAAGCCGGCCACGGGCATCCACCCGACTGTCGCTGGGCTGCAGCACGGTCGTGACCGACCCCGACGACAGCACCGAGACCGCGTCGGCGATCTCGAGCGCCAGGCGGGGTCGCTGCGAGGCGATGACGACCGCGACTCCGTCGTTCGCGAGGCGGCGCAGCACCTGCACGACGCGGCCGGCACCGGCCTCGGTCAGACCGGCGGTCGGCTCGGTGAGGGCGATCGTGGTGGCCCCGTGGGCGAGCGCCCTGGCCACCTCGACGAGCACGCGCGACGCGGCGTCGAGCTCTCTCGCCGGGGTGGGCAGAGGCGTATAGACGTCGACGCGGCGCAGCAGGGCGGTCGTGCGGGTGCGCATCGACACCCGGTCGACGATGCCCGGAAGCCCGAACAGCCGTCGGCGCGGCTCGATGCCGAGGAACACGTTGTCGGCCAGGTCGAGGGTCGCGGTCAGGCCCGACTGCCGCCGCACGTGGGCGAACGCGACGTCGCCCGCGACCCGCGCCAGGACGGCATCGAGCCCGGGCGAGTCCACGCCGAGTACGACGTGGATCTCGCCCGGGCTCGGGCTGAACGCTTCGGGGATCAGCGGCCTCCGGAGCGGCGCTTGTTGTAGACGTCGAAGGCGACGGCGAAGAGCAGCACGAGGCCCTTGACGGCCTGCTGCCACTCGATGCCGATGCCCATGATCGACATACCGTTGTTCAGAACACCGATGATGAGACCACCGATGATGGCGCCGCCGATGGTGCCGACACCACCCTGAACCGCGGCTCCACCGATGAAGGCGGCCGAGATGGCCTCGAGCTCGAAGCCGTCACCGGCTTTCGGGCCTGCGAGGTTGAGTCGCGCGGTGAAGATGAGGCCGGCGAGGGCGGCGAGGAAGCCCATGTTGACGAACAGCCAGAAGGTGACGTTGCGGGTCTTGATGCCCGAGAGCTCGGCCGCGTGCAGGTTGCCGCCGATGGCGTAGATGTGCCGGCCGAAGACCGAGCGGTTCATCACGATGCCGTAGACGAGCACGAGCACGGCGAGCACGATCAGCGTGATCGGGATGCCCTTGTAGCTGGCGAGCGCGTAGGCGAAGAATCCGATGGCCACCGCGATGAGCACGAGCTTGGCGATGAACCAGATGATCGGCTCGACGGCCTGCCCATAGCTCGCACGGCCCTTGCGGGTGCGGAACTGCTGCACGACGAGCGCGATGATCGCGATGGCGGCAACGCCGAGCGTCAGCGGATCGAGTTCGAGTTCACCGAAGACGTTGCTGAGGAAGCCGTTGCCCAAGGCGCGGTACTCGGTGGGGAACGAACCGATGTTGGCGTTGCCGAGCACGACGAGCGCGAGGCCCCTGAATATGAGCATGCCCGCGAGCGTCACGATGAACGCGGGTATGCCCACGAAGGCGATCCAGAAGCCCTGCCAGACACCCACGAGGGCACCGACCAGCAGCGACAGGATGATCGACAGCCACCAGGGAAGGCCCCATTGCACGGCGAAGACACCCGATACGGCACCGACGAAGGCCGCAACCGATCCGACCGACAGGTCGATGTGGCCGGCGATGATCACCATCACCATGCCGATCGCGAGAACGAGGATGTAGCCGTTCTGCACGATCAGGTTGGAGATGTTCTGCGGTCGCAGCAGGATGCCGTTGGTCAGCACGCTGAACAGCACCACCACCAGGATCAGTGCGATGAAGATGCCGTTCTTGCCGAGGTCGGACAAGATGTGGCTGAACCGTTCGGTGAACCTGTTCTCAACCGGGTTCACCTGGCTGCCGGCCGCGACGCCGTCGGCGGGCTTGGTCTCGAGGTCAGACATGTCGTTGTGCTCCTATATCCACCAGCGCGGGCGCTAGCGGGCCTTTTCCATGGTCATGAGTTTGAGCAGAGCCTCGGGGCTCGCCTCTTCGATCGGCAATTCGCCGGTGATGCGTCCCTCGGAGAGGGCGTAGATGCGGTCGCAGATTCCGAGCAGCTCGGGCAGTTCGCTCGAGATGACGATCACGCCTTTGCCCTCGGCGGCCAGCTTGTTGATGATGCTGTAGATCTCGTACTTCGCTCCCACGTCGATGCCTCGGGTGGGCTCGTCGAGGATCAGAACGTCGGGGTCGGAGTAGATCCACTTCGACAGCACGACCTTCTGCTGGTTTCCGCCCGACAGCTTGCCGGTCTTCGCCAGCACGGTCGGAGACTTGATGTTCATGCTCTTGCGGTACTCGTTGGCGACGGTCCACTCCTGGCCGTCGTTCACGAGGCCGAGCTTCTCGAGCTTCTTCAGCGCCGCCATCGAGATGTTGCGCTTGATGTCGTCGATCAGGTTGAGGCCGTAGGTCTTGCGGTCTTCGGTCGCGTAGGCGAGGCCGTTCGCGATCGCCTCGGAGACGGTGCGGGTCTTGATCTCGACGCCGTTCTTGAACACGCGGCCACTGATCTTCGAGCCGTAGGTGCGGCCGAACAGGCTCATCGCGAACTCGGTGCGGCCGGCTCCCATGAGCCCGGCGATTCCGACGATCTCGCCACGACGTACGTTGATGTTGACGTTGTCGACCATCACGCGGCTCGGGTCCTGGGGGTGGTGCGCGGTCCAGTCCTCCACTCGCAGGATCTCATCGCCGATGTGCGGCGTGTGATCGGGGTAGCGGTGCTCGAGGTCGCGGCCCACCATGTCTTTGATGATGCGCTCTTCGGTGACGTCGCTCTTCTTGATCGTCTCGATCGTCTTGCCGTCTCGGATGACGGTGACCGAGTCGGCGACCTTCTTGATCTCGTTCAGCTTGTGGCTGATGATGATCGCCGTGATCCCCTGCTCCTTCAGGTGCAGGATCAGGTTCAGCAGGTGATCGCTGTCCTCGTCGTTCAGGGCCGCGGTCGGCTCGTCGAGGATGAGCAGCTTCACACGCTTCGACAGCGCCTTCGCGATCTCGACGAGCTGCTGCTTGCCGACTCCGATGTCCATGATCTTGGTCGTCGGGTTCTCGCGCAGGCCGACCCGGGCGAGCAGCTTGGCCGCCTCCGAGTTGGTCTTGTTCCAGTCGATGAGGCCCATGGCCCCACGCTGCTCGTTGTTGAGGAAGATGTTCTCGGCGATCGACAGGTACGGGCTCAGGGCAAGCTCCTGGTGGATGATGACGATGCCCTCGGCCTCGGAGTCGCGGATGTCCTTGAACTCGACGATCTTGTCTTCGAAGACGATGTCGCCCTCGTAGGTGCCGAACGGGTAGACGCCCGAGAGCACCTTCATGAGCGTGGACTTGCCGGCGCCGTTCTCGCCGCAGATGGCGTGCACCTGGCCACGGCCGACCTCGATGGTCACATCTTGCAGAGCCTTGACGCCGGGGAACGTCTTGGTGATTCCCCTCATCTCGAGGATGTTGAGCGGCGCATCGACCATGTCCGTCATCTGCGAACCTGCTTCCTTGCTGGTTGTTCGTGTGGGGGGGTTTTACGTCGCCCTGGGCGGCGACGAGAGACGGGATGCGCCGGGCGCGCGACCCGATCGGGTCACGCGCCCGGAACATCCGGGATCTTCGGGGTATTAGCCCTTGATCTCGTCTTCGGTCCAGTAGCCGGAGTCGACCAGAACCTCGGTGATGTTGTCCTTCACGACGATCTGCGACTCGAGCAGGTAGGAGGGAACGACCTTCGCACCGTTGTCGTAGTCCTCGGTGTTGTTCACCTCGGGCTCTTCGCCGTTGAGGATCGCGGTCGCCATGGCGACGGCGACCTTGGCCAGCTCACGCGTGTCCTTGAAGATGGTCGCGTACTGCTCGCCCGAGTTGATCGCCTTGACCGAGTCGAGCTCGGCGTCCTGGCCGGAGATGGTCGGCCATTCGTCGCCCACCGTGTAACCGGCGTCGGTGAGAGCCGAGATGATTCCACGCGAGATGCCGTCGTAGGGCGAGAGAACCGCGTTGACCTTCTTGGAACCGTCGGAGTACGTGGAGGTCAGGATGTCCTCCATGCGGCTCTGCGCGGTTTCGCCGTCCCAGCGGAGGGTTGCGACCTGCTCGAAGTCGGTCTGGCCACTGCCGACGACGAGAACGCCGCTGTCGATGAGGGGCTGGATCTCCTGCATGGCGCCGTCGAAGAAGAACGTGGCGTTGTTGTCGTCGGGCGATCCGGCGAAGAGCTCGATGTTGAACGGGCCGGCGGGTGCGCCCTCGATGGGCGTTCCGCCGAGCTCGGTGAGGCCGAGACCGTTCAGCATCGACCATGCCTGCTGCTGGCCGACCTTGAAGTTGTCGAACGACGCGTAGTAGTCGACGTTCTCGGTGTCGCGGATCAGGCGGTCGTAGGCGATGACGGGGATGTCGGCGTCGGCCGCATCCTGCAGAACGCTGGTGAGCGTGGTGCCGTCGATGGAGGCGACGATCAGGGCCTTGGCGCCCTTGGTGATCATGTTCTCGATCTGCGAGACCTGGGTGGGGA
Source organism: Agreia sp. PsM10 (assembly GCF_030433855.1). GTDB lineage: Bacteria > Actinomycetota > Actinomycetes > Actinomycetales > Microbacteriaceae > Agreia. The sequence continues at coordinate 26,729 of NZ_JARUXC010000011.1, forward strand.
TGTCGTCTTCTGCGTACTGCAGGTCGACCGTGAAGCCGGCGTCTTCGAGCTGCGACTTGACGGCGTCGCCGTCCTGGATCCAGCGCTCGCTCGACTTGGTGGGCATCGCGACGCCGATGAGGCCGCCGTCTCCGCCGCCGTCTCCACCGCTCGATCCGCTCGAGCAGGCCGAGAGGCCGATGATCATCGCGCCGGCGGCGACGCCGGCGAGGAGGGTTTTGATTTTCACTGTGTGAATTCCTTTCGAATGTGCAGTGGACGTCGTTGTCTGCAGTGGTGCGCGAACCGGCGTCGTCCCGGATGACCGATTCGTTTGCCGTGCGAGGCATAGGCCTCGAACGGCGGGGTGCTGGCTAGGAAGAGGACGGTGGACAGTTGCTGCCCCTTCGACGACTCCCTTGTCTGCTCTGTTGTTTCTTCTTGGTACTCAGCGCGAGGTGCTTCACTTTCCTTGTGAACGTTCACAACGCGTGTTCATACTAGTCCTGCACCGGATCACCGTGTCAACCACCATTTTCGGCCGTGTCACGATCGTTACCGAGAAAGCGGCGGGCCGGTCGATCCGCGCACGACGAGGGTCGGAGCGATGATGCCGTCGTACTGCTCCCCCGCGTCGAGGCCGCCGAGAAGCAGTGCCACGCAGCGCCGTCCGAGCTCGGGGAAGTCTTGCCGCACCGTGGTCAGGGGCGGCCAGAAGTGGGCGGCATCCGGAATATCGTCGAAGCCGACGATGCTGATGTCGCCCGGAACATCGAGACGGGCGTCGCGAATGGCGTGCATGAGCCCGAGGGCCATCTGGTCGTTCGCGGCGAAGATGGCCGTGAAGTCGCGCACGCGCAGCAGCTCGCGCCCGGCGAAATAGCCGAACTCGGCGGTCCAATCGCCCAGGAACGGGGCCGTCGTCGGCATGTCCTGGGCGTTCATCTCGTCGAGGAAGCCGGTCATGCGTGCCTCCGCCTCGATCCAGTCCTGGGGGCCGGCGAGGTGGTAGATCGAACGATGGCCGAGTTCGATCAGGTGGCGCGTTGCGAGGCGCGCGCCCATGATCTGGTCGACGGAGAGCGACCTGTCGCCGTCTGTTCCCGTGGACTGCAGGGTGACGATCGGCAGGCGCAGCGCCATGCCCGCCAGGGTGTCGAACACACGCCGCTGCGGCGCGATGACCACGAGTCCCTCGATGGCCTGGTCGAGCAGACGATCGATGGCGCGCACGATCGAGGTCGATTCGAAGCCGTGGATGTTCGCCGTCGTCACCGCGTAGCCGGCCGCGTTGGCCGCGTCTTCGATCGCCTGGATACTGGCGGCGGGGCCGTAGTTCGTGCGCGACGCCGACAGGATGCCGATGGTGCGGGATCGGGAGGTGACCAGCGCGCGGGCGGCCCGGTTGGGCCGGTACTGCAGCTGCTCCATCGAATCGAGCACACGCTGCTTTGTCTCGTCGCGGATGTTGGGCGCGTCGTTGATGACCCGGGAGACCGTCTGGTGGGAGACCCCGGCGAGGCGCGCGACATCGTGCATGCTCGGCGCCCGTGACTTCTTCGCCACCGGCTCGGGTTCGTCTGTCACGCTCTCAAACCTCATCGTTGTTCACGTTCACAAGGGTGAGCGCCTACTCATTATGCACACCCCGGCCGATGGCGCCAGCATCGTGCGGCGCGCAGGGCCCGCCCGCCTGACGATTGACGCCGCCCGTATGCAGGAGAAATGAGCCGAATACGCGGTTTTCGCGCTCGGCACCCCGGTTCTTCCTGAGAAGAGGCGCTTCTCCACTCCGCACTCCGGCCCAGCAGGCAAAGAAGTCCACCGAATCGCCGCCGTCTGCCGCGGGCCACCGCTCGGGTGACCACGATCGGGGCCATGACGACGACCTACGACCGCGACCAGATCATCTCCCGAAGGGGGCTCCTTGCCTTCGGAATGACCCACCACTCCATCGCTCGCGCCGTCGAGCGGGGCGACCTGCTGCGTCTTCGTCGGGGTTGGTACGCGGCGGCCGGGGCACCATCCGATGCCACTCGCGCGGTGCAGCTCGGTGGAGTCGCGACCTCGCTGTCGGCGGCATCCCTGCTCAATCTCTGGACTCCGCCCGACAACACCCTGCACGTCGCGATGCCTCCGAAGGGCAACAGGCGCCGCGTGCCCACCACGCCTCGGCAGGCGCCGAGCCGATACCCGGCGGTATGCCTTCACTGGCGCCAGCACGGCGACAGGCCACGGGCAGGAATCGCATCGGTGGTCGACGCACTCGCCGACGCGGTTCAGTGCCAGCCGGAGGAGTACGCGGTTGTCGTAATCGACTCGGCGCTGAATAGCGGCCTGGTCTCCCTGCGCGAACTCGAGGCCGCATTCACTCGACTCCCCCGCCGCTACGCACGTGCACTCCGCCGCGCGGATGCACGGAGCGAGTCCGGCACCGAGACCCTGGTGCGGATGAGGCTTCGCGCCCTGGGTATCCGCGTCTCGGTGCAGGTGCGCATTGTCGGAGTCGGCCGAGTCGACCTGCTCATCGGCGATCGTTTCGTGATCGAGTGCGACAGCAAGAAGTGGCACACCGGCTCGGAGAAGTACCATGCGGATCGAAACCGAGACCGCATACTCATCGGCCTGGGCTACCTGCCCATGCGCATCACGTACGAGATGGTGATGTTCGACTGGCCCGAGACCGAGCGAGTGATTCTGCGCCGCGTCGCGCAGCGAGACCACCTGTGGCCGCGTCGCCGCAACGCAGGAAAAACCGCCCCTCGTCGGGCGAATACTCGCCGGAAGGACGGTTTTTCCTGAGTTACAGCAAGCACACTCGAAGCGCCGACGCTGCGGAACTGCGCTGGTGCTAGCGGCCGAACGCCTGCGCCGCCGGGCAGTCGAACGGGTCTCCGCCGGCCGAGAGTCCGACCTTGTTGAGGTAGCGGATCACGATGCCGTAGGACTGGCGAAGACCGGTCTCGGTGTAGAGGATGTCGTGCTTCTCGCAGTACTCCTTGGCGATGGCCTGCGCCTTCTTCAGGTTCGGCCGGGCCATGTTCGGAAAGAGGTGGTGCTCGACCTGGTAGTTGAGCCCGCCCATGAACGTGTCCATGGCGAAGCCGCCGCGGATGTTGCGCGAGGTCAGCACCTGGCGACGCAGGAAGTCGACCTTGCTGTCGTGCGGCAGGGTGGGCATTCCCTTGTGGTTCGGGGCGAACGAGGCGCCCATGTAGACGCCGAAGACGGCGAGCTGAACGCCGATGAAGGCGAACGCCATCCCGGGCTCGAGCAGCAGGAAGATGACGACGACGTAGGCCGCGATGCGCGTGGTCAACATGCTGATCTCGAGCCAGCGCTTGTCGACCTTGCCCTTGCCGAACACCGTGCGGAAGCCGTGGATGTGAAGGTTCAGGCCTTCGAACATCAGCACGGGGAAGAAGAAGTAGCCCTGGCGCTTGGTGGCCCAGGCGTAGAGACCCTTCGACTTGGCCGCGTCTTCAGGGATGAACGAGATGAAGTCGCGCTCGATGTCGGGGTCTTTGCCGAGCACGTTGGGGTTGGCGTGGTGGCGCGAGTGCTTCGTCATCCACCACGAGTAGCTGATGCCCACGAACAGATTGGCGAGGGCGCGTCCTGCGATGTCGTTCGCCTTGCCCGAGGTGAAGACCTGGCGGTGCGACGCCTCATGAGCGAGAAACGCGAACTGGGTGAAGATGATGCCGAGCGCGGCGGCCATCAGCAGCTGGAACCACGAGTCGCCGAGCAGCACGATGCCCACGCCGACTCCCCCGAGTGCGGCGATGAGCACACCGAACATGGAGTAGTAGAAGCCCTTGCGGCGGCGCAGCAGGCCGGCGTCGCGAACGGTGTTGAGCAGCGAGGAGTACTCGCTGGTCGGGCTGGTGCGCGCCCCGCCAGGCTTGGTCTTCGTGAACGTGATGCGCGGTTTTACTGTGTCAGTCACAGAGGCCCCCTTCGGCCATCGGGCCCGAGCAGGGCAGCAAGACAACCGGGTTCTAGGGGTGACTTGTTGCCACTCTACGGGGCGGGGCCTCGTTCATGGGCTCGAAGACCGGATGCACGGTCGACCCACAGGCGCTTGCCAGCCCCGGCGGGTTACGCCGGCGATCGGTGCGTCTGTATATAACGCAGGATGCATATGATCGCTCCCCCGAGCAGGGCGCCGCTCGTATTGGCGGCGACATCACCCAGCGAGGCGTACCTGGCGGGCAGGAAGATCAGCTGCGAGAGTTCGATGCACACGGATGCGAGTAGACCGAGCACACCGGACACCCACCAGAGAGACCGTCGCACGAGGATGGCGATGAGAGCACCGATCGGTACGAACATCACGACGTTCGAGGCCGACTCGATGGCGGCGTAGGTCACCCAGTGGGGCAGGCCATGGCGATGCAGGGTCGCCAGAACCCGGCCGATCGCCAGATGGAACGGCCGGTCGACCGGTGTGGGCCAGAAGGTGATGGTGATCACCGCCAGGGTGATCAGTCCCAACGCCATCCATGCCCAGCGTCTGGATCGTGGGCTGTCCATCCACCGAGGGTACCGAAGCAGTGTTTCGATGCCATTTCCTCCGCGCACACCAGCAGAAAATGAGAATTATTCCTTTTTCTCTGGCGAAATTCAGTTATGAGGCGTAGCGTCCGGCTAATGAGAAATATTCATCAAAGTCTCGTCTGGATATAAACATGAGAATTCATCAGTTAGTGATGGCTGTGGCGCTGGCCGGGATACTTCCCGGCGCTGCGATGATCGGTGTCGCCGGCGCCCCCTCCTCGGCGTCGGCCGCAAGTCTCACGTCCGCACCCTCGGCTGTCGTCACCGGCGACGCGGCCTGCGCTGCCGACGGCACCTACTCGATCACCTGGACCGTACAGACGTCAGGCATCCCCGACGGCGACGAGGCCGAGGTCAAGGTGATCACGCCCGAGAACGCGTGGCTCTACGAGTGGGCCCAGCACAGCGCCAACCACGGGCTGCCGGCACTGCCGCCGAACGCATCGTTCACCTGGGTGCAGACCGGCGTCGCCGGAACCACCACGACGGCGCACGTCACCTTCCAGATCGACTGGCACAGCTACAGCCACGACCCCGAGGGCGTGCTCACCCTCACCGGCGACTGCACGACGCCGCCTCCCCCGCCGACGGATGTCCTGCCCGAGACCACGACCAGTTCGATGGACGACACGTCATGCTCGACCGGCCTGGTCACGACCACGACCACCACGACCACCTACTCGTGGATGCCGTCGAGCACGTCTCGCCCCGTCGCCACCCCCACGACCACCACGTCGACATCCACGCGTGCCACCACCGCGGTCGAATGCCCGGTCCCACCCGTCGATCCGCCGGTCCCTCCGGTCGATCCGCCGATCACCCCGGACCCCCCGATCACCCCAGACCCCTCGGTCACGCCGAATCCCCCGACGATCCTCGCCTCGCCCATCACGACGACGGCCCACACCGGAGTCACCCCTGCCCCGCCGGCGCGCCAGCAGCTCGCGAGCACCGGAGTCGACGCACGTCTCCTCGGGGTGGGCGCCCTGGTGCTGCTCACGGGAGGGGTCATGGCGGCGAGCACGGCCGTCATCCGTCGCCGCTCCACGCGATGACAGGGCAAGGAGCAGGGATAAGAGCGCCGAGCCCCGGAGAGCGCTACACGCCCAGGTAGCTCTTCAGAGCCTCGTCGCCATCGCGGGGAACGAACCCGGTGGCGGCGAGCTTGCCGAGGGGCAGCACGCTGCCCAGCGGGCGAGGCGCGACCGACTTGCCGGCGAAGTACTCCTCGGTCGAGACGCCGGTCACATCCGACGCGGAGTGACCGGTGAGCTCGTAGACGCGGGCAGCGATGGCAGCCCACGACAGCGGCTCGCCCTCGTTCGTGAGGTTGTACGTTCCGAAGTCGGCGCCCGTCTTCAGCAGGTGCCGGATGCCGTCGGCCAGGTCGGTCGTGAAGGTCAGGCGCCCGATCTGGTCGTTCACGACGCTCGGGGCCACCCCGCGCGACGCGAGCGACGCCATGGTGCGCACGAAGTTGTTGCCTTCGCCGATGACCCAGCTGGTGCGCACGATGTAGTGACGCGGAACGGTCGACACGATGGCGTCGGCCGCCGCCTTGGTCTGGCCGTAGACGCCGAGCGGCGAGAACGCCTCGTCTTCGGGGTGCTCCGGCGCGGTTCCGTCGAAGACGTAGTCGCTCGAGACGTGCACGAGGGTGAGCCGGTTGGCGGTGGCGACCGATGCGAGCAACGCGACGGCCGAGACGTTCGCGGCCCAGGCATCCGCTCGGCCCGATGCCGTCTCGGCCTCGTCGACCTTCGTGTAGGCGGCGGCGTTGATGATGGTGTCGTAGTCGCCCCAGTGCCGCGTGGTGTAGCTGGCGGGGTCGGCGACGTCGAACTCGGCGCGCGACACGTATTCGGCGTCGGGGAAGACGTCGCGGAGGGCGAGGCCGAGCTGTCCACCGGCGCCGAGCACGAGCGTGCGCGCACCCTTCATAGGAACGACGTCGGCGAGGCGCGGGTGAGCCTGGTCTTTGGCGCTGATCTCGACGTCGTCGAGCGAGATGGGCCAGGGGATGTTCGCGGTCTCGTCGGCGAGGTTGAGGAACGTGTACGAGGCGGCCGGGCTCCAGTGGTCGTTGACCAGGTAGGTGTAGGCCGTGTCCTCTTCGAGGGTCTGGTAGGAGTTGCCGACCCCGCGCGGCACGTAGACGGCGCGGCCCGCGTCGAGCTCGACGGTCACGACGGCGCCGAACGTGTCGCCCTCGCGCAGGTCGACCCAGGCTCCGAAGATGCGGCCGGTGGCCACCGATACGTACTTGTCCCACGGCTCGGCGTGGATGCCGCGGGTGGTGCCGGCCTTGCCGTTGAAGGAGATGTTGTTCTGCACCGGTCCGAAGTCGGGCAGCCCCAGGGCGAGCATCTTCTCGCGCTGCCAGTTCTCTTTGAACCAGCCGCGGTTGTCGCCGTGCACCGGAAGGTCGAGGATCACGAGCCCCGGAATCGCGGTCTCGGTCAGACGCAGTTCGGTCGCTTCGGTCATCGGTAACACCTGTGCTTTCTTTTGCCGCACGCGTTCGGTCGCGCGCAGCGAGCCTACCGGGAACGGGCGCGAGGGTCACTCCGTTGCGCCGGGAATGGACTCGGGTGTTCGGCGCTTGTAGCTCGTCATGACCTCTGTCGCGAACCGGCCCGGCACCACCAGCTCCGACCTGCGTGGATGGCTCGGGGTGCTGTCCGTATCTCTGGGCTCGTTCGTGCTGGTGCTCTCGGAGTTCCTGCCGATCGGCCTCCTCACGGCGATCGCCGACGATCTCGATGTGAGCATCGGAACGGCGGGCCTGATGGTCGTCGCCACCGGCCTGGCCGGTGCGGTCAGCGCGCCGATCGTCACCATCGCCACCTCGCGGATCGACCGGAGGATCGTGCTGTGGTCGCTCAGCCTTCTACTCGTGCTGGCCGATCTGCTCGGCGCGATGGCGCCGAACTTCACCGTGCTCATCGTGGCCCGGCTGCTGCTCGGCGTCGCCCTCGGCGGATTCTGGTCGATCGGCGCCGGCGTCGCGGCGCGGCTCGTGCGCCCGGAGTCGGTCATCCGGGCGTCGTCGTTCATCACGGCCGGCATCTCGGTGGCGACCGTCGTGAGCCTTCCGCTCGGCTCGTTCATCGCATCCGTGGCCGACTGGCGCCTCGCGTTCGTGATCGGCGCGGCGCTCGGCGCCGTATCGCTCGTCGGCCAGCTGCTGCTGCTGCCGAAGATCCCGTCGGTGCAGCGGGTGCGCGCGTCGACCCTGGCCGCGCTGCTGAAGCTGCCCCGCGCCCGGGTGGGACTGATCGGAGCAGTCTTCGTCTTCGTCGCACAGTTCGCGGCCTACACGTTCGTGTCTCCTTACCTCGACGAGCTCGTCGAGGTCGACGCGGCCACGATCACCATGGCGCTGCTCATCTTCGGCATCGCGGGCATCGTGGGCAACTTCGTGGCCGGCTTCACCCTCTCTCGCAGTGTGACCGGCACCGTGGGCGGAGCCATGATCGTGGTCGCCGCCGCCATCGTGCTGCTGCCTTTGCTGGCGTCGACGCTGGTCGGCGTGATCGTGTTGCTCGCTCTGTGGGGTCTGGTCTGGGGCGCACTGCCGCTCGGCCTGCAGACCTGGATGGTCGCGCCAGTCGACCGAGGAGCAGAACATCGCGGTGAACGGCGGCATGGTGCGCGACCTGCTCGCTGCGCTCGACGGGTCTCCGGTGGTGCACGCCGCCCTGGTGACGGGCCTCAAGCACTACCTGGGCCCGTTCGACGCCTATGCACAAGGCGAGATGCCCGATACGCCCTTCCACGAGGACGAGCCCCGGCTCGACGTGCCGAACTTCTACTACACGCAGGAGGACGAGCTCTTCGCCGCCGCGGAGCGACAGGGCTTCACGTGGTCGGTGCACCGCTCCCACACGGTGATCGGCCACGCCGTCGGCAACCTGATGAACATGGGGCTCACGCTCGCGACCTACGCCTCGATCTGCCGTCACCTCGATCGCCCCTTCGTGTTTCCCGGCAGCGAGACGCAGTGGAACGGCGTGACCGACATGACCGACTCGACCGTGCTCGCCGAGCAGATGGTCTGGGCCTCCACATCGCCGACCGGCGCCAACGAGGCGTTCAACGTGGTGAACGGCGACATCTTCCGGTGGCGCTGGATGTGGCCGCAGCTCGCCGCGTACTTCGGCGTCGAGCCCGTCGGCTTCGACACGAACCCCCGACCGCTCGAGCAGCAGATGGAGGGGATGAACGACGTGTGGACGGAGATCGCCACCCTGCACGGGCTCGCCGAGCCCGACCTCGGCCGCCTGGCCTCGTGGTGGCACACCGACGCCGATCTGGGCCGTGACATCGAGGTCGTGACCGACATCAGCAAGAGCCGGCTGGCCGGGTTCCACACCCATCACCGCACGGTGGACTCGTTCACAGCCCTCTTCGATCGCTACCGACACGAGCGGCTCATCCCTGCCGCGTGAACCGAAAAGCCGGTCGAACTCTGCTGACGGCACCCCGCGGTAGGCGGCGCGACCCTACGGCATCCGGGCCCACCTGGCTAGCATCAGTTGCGCCGCTCGCCTGCACGGCTAGCCTCGAAGCTCGATCGAACATGACACCGCAAAGAGGCGGTGCAGGCGATGGGACAGCTGTCCTGATCGTGTCGAGGGGGCCGACATGAAGTTCATCCGATGCCAGGGCAAGTCGTTCGTGACGACCGATGACGTCGCACACGCGGTGACGAACTTCTCGGTCGCCGCCGGTCGCCGCGGGCGTGTGGTGATCATCGACGTTCCGGTCGTCGCCGAGAACGATGGGCCGGTCGTGCAGCTCATTCTCTTTCCGGGCGAACCGCTCGAGGTCTCCGACTCGGCGATGCCGCACCAGGAGCTCGACACGACCCCCCTCATCCGGTCGCTCACGGAAAGAAGGCTGGCCTGGCTGCCCCACACGACCGAGACCGACTGAACCGAGCAGACACACGCTGACACCGGCCGGATGCGCCGCAGCGCACCTCAGGAAACTCGCCGGATACATAAGTCTGGTAGGAATGAGGAATGGATATGCACAACGGAGTGCGTCAATTTGCTAAATCGGGGGAAGGCAGCAAATGAAGCTCTCTGTAATCGGCTGCGGTTATCTAGGCGCGGTTCACGCCGCATCGATGGTGGAGCTGGGTCACGAAGTGATCGGCATCGACATCGACCAGGCCAAGATCGACGCACTCGCCGCCGGCATATCTCCCATCTTCGAACCAGGACTACCCGAACTCCTCACCGCAGCCATGGCCTCCGGCCGATTGCGCTTCTCGACCGACCTCGCCGACGCCGCCGGCAGCCAGGTGCACTTCATCGCGGTGGGAACGCCGCAGAAGAAGGGCAGCTACGCCGCCGACCTCACCTACGTGAACGCAGCAGTCGACGGCCTGCTCCCCTACCTCTCCGAGGGCGACCTGGTGGTCGGCAAGTCGACCGTTCCCGTGGGAACGGCCGCCGATCTCGCCGGAAAGGTCGCCGCGAGCGGAACGGGCGCGATGCTCGCCTGGAACCCCGAGTTCCTGCGTGAGGGCTTCGCCGTTCAAGACACCATCTCTCCCGACCGTCTCGTCTACGGGCTGCCGCCCGAGCCGGCCCAGGCCGAGGCATCCAAGGCCTTGCTCGACGGCGTCTACGAGTCGGCGCTCGGCAAGGACACCCCGCTGGTGGTCACCGACTACGCGACAGCCGAGCTCGTGAAGGTCTCGGCCAACGCCTTTCTGGCCACGAAGATCTCGTTCATCAATGCGATGGCCGAGATCGCCGAGGTCACCGGCGCCGACGTGACGCAGCTGTCGACCGCCATCGGCCTCGACGACCGAATCGGCTGGAAGTTCCTGAAGGCCGGCGTCGGCTTCGGCGGCGGGTGCCTGCCGAAGGACATCCGCGCGTTCACCGCCCGCGCCGAAGAGCTGGGCCGCGGCGAGTCCGTCGCCTTCCTCAAGGAGGTCGACGCCATCAACCTGCGTCGCCGCCAGCGTGTGGTCGATCTCGCGGTCGAGTCGCTCGGGGGCCAGGTCAATGGCAAGAAGATCGCCGTTCTCGGCCTGGCGTTCAAGCCGCACTCCGACGACATCCGTGACAGCCCGGCGCTCGACGTGGCCGTGCAGCTCAAGGGCCTCGGAGCGAACGTCGTGGCCACCGACCCCGAGGCGATCCATACGGCCAGCCGCGCGCATCCACAGCTCTCATACGAGGCCGACCCGGCCGCGGCGCTGCAGGATGCCGACCTGGTCGTACTGGTCACGGAGTGGGACGAGTTCCGTCACATGGACCCGGCGTGGGCGCTGCCCCTGGTGAAGACCGCGACGATCATCGACGGCCGCAACACACTGGATGCGACGGCCTGGCGCGCCGCCGGCTGGTCCTACATCGGGCTGGGTCGCCCCTAGTACGGCCGCCGCTCCCTGAGCCTGTCGAAGGGAGCCCGCGTTCCCTGAGTCGTCGTTCCCTGAGCCTGTCGAAGGGGCGTCCACCACCGGTGGGCGCCCCTTCTTCTATGGGATGCGCCGGTCGAGTAGCAGAGGCCGCCCGCGGCCGACGCGTATCGAGACCACACACACGACAACCCGTAGTTAACCGAGAAATCCTCGCCTTCGGCGCAATTTGGCCCTATGCTCCATTCATGGATCTCGCCGCCGTCGTCACCGCCGCCGCCCTCGCGCTGGCTGCCTGGCTCGTGATCGCAACGGTCACCGCCGTGGCCATCGGGGCGACCATCCGTCTTCGCGACTCGTTCCGAGCGATCCCCCAAGAGTCGACTCGAGACGAGTTCGCGAAAGGCAGATCCGCGTTCGACGTCTTCTGACGCCTCACGAAGACCTGCAGATACGCAGAATGCCCCCGGCTTTCGCCGAGGGCATTCCGTGTAAGACGCCTACCAGAAGCTATCCGAGTGTCGGTTCAAGACACCTTCCAGGCGTTTGCTAGACCGACGCCTTCTGGCGACGAACGATGGTGAGAACCACCGTCAGGGCGATACCGAGAGCAAGAGCGCCGGCAGCACCCCAGATGATCAGCATCGGGGTCTCGAGACCCGTGTTGGGCAGAGCGCCGTTCGAGCCAGAGCCCGAACCGCTTCCGGCACCCGAGTCAGCAGGTACGACAGTCAGCGCTGCCGATCCAATCTTTCCCGACACACCTACGACCGTAACTGTGTAAGTTCCGGGCGTGGATGCCGTGGCCGTGTAGGAGACAACTCCCGACCCGTTTGCCGCACGAGAGAATGTCGAGACGACCTTGACGATTCCGAGAGTCACCGCGTCGGGTGCTGATGCGGTGGTGGGCTCGTTGGCATCAAAACCAGAGAACGTCAGGGTGGCAGCGACACCCGGCGTGGTAGTGACGGCAGGCCCGTCAATTTCGTACGCATTCGCCGCTGCTGGAACAGCGAACACCGCGAGAACTGCAAGTAAGCCTGTTGCAAGGACCTTTTTGAACATTAAAAACTACCCCCAAAATAGTTTGTGATTTTCGCCGACACTGGCAGCCCGAGTGGGCATATACCCCAGATTGGGGTACTCCTACTGTAGGGCACTTTCACAGCCAAGATCAACGTTCGATGTTTCGAGGCTGTAAACAAGCGGTGTATGTTCGACAACCATCTCTTTCGGCTGCGCGTCTCCGCCGAGGAACTGGAAGTCCAACACGGTGCTCTCGCCGGGCGCCAGCTCGACCTGCAGCTTGCTCAAGGTGTAGCCCGAATCCGATGCCGGATGGTATGGGGCCGACTGACCGTCACGCAGCACCCCGAGGTTGAACGTACCGGGCGCACCGTACAGCGCGACGTTCGTCCGGATGCTCCCGGGCGCGACCCCGCTCCCGCCATCCCCTGTCACATACGCGGGGAGGACCACGGCGGCATCCGCCGGCGCCGTGTTCGTCAGCGTCACTCGAATCGAATAGTTGGGCAGTTTGTCGTTTCTGCACACGGCCCGGGCCGTCTCCACGTCGACCTTTAGGTACGGGTCCATCTTCGCGGCGGTCGCATCGTTGAAATAGAGACCGAACGCCTGGGTCTGATCATCGCTCACCGGCAGGGCTCCCGACAGTGTGCTGTCACTCAGCACAGCCTGATCTTCTTCATGGGAGCTCCAGATGAGCACCCGTCGTTCCGTGCCGGCCTCAGCGAGGGCCGCGACCAGTTTCGATGTGTCCACGTCGCCCTGGGTCATTCTGTCGAAAACTGCGGCTGCGGCAGACGCGAAGAAGGCGTTCTGGTCTGCAGGAACCTGGTACCTGGCATAGACATCTTGAAGCAGCAACTGCACCGCGTTGTCACCGTTGATCTCGTCACCGCTCGGAAGCACGATGGGGCCTGTGGCCTTCAGCAGGTATGACAGAGCGATCGGGTCCACAGATATGACCCCGTCCACCTCTACACCGAACTGCCGTTTCCACATCTCGCGAGCGATCTGACCGGAAAGCGCGAATTGAGGCGTGAAGTTGACATCTTGCATATACTGCGCCGTGTTGTCGCCGTATAAGGCCCGAGTCTCGATGGGCAGTTCCACGACGGGCGGCTTGAATTTCGGAAAGTCGGCAGCAGCAGCCTGCTGCACAAGGTTCATCGAGCCGCCATCGGTGTGCACCATCGCCATTGCCCCCGGTATACCGCCCGTCGAACGCAGTTCCGCGTTGTTCTGGAAGAGGACCAGGTAGTTGCGCGGGCCTTCGTTGCCGAGCATTGCGGGAATCAGCTGCGCTGCGCCATCGATCACGTCGATGCTCAACGACACCTCATCCAGCAGCCCGCTCAGTTTGCCCCTCGCGTCGGAGAGCGGCGAGATGACGCCATCGGCATCGATATCGTCGACCTTCGTCTTCGCGCGAGTGATCGCACCGGCGGCGAGGCTCACATCCTGCTGCGCGTCGAGCATGGGCTGTACATCGATACGGCCGTCGACGGGCTTGAAGCTGTCGAGACTAAGCGTTCCCGCCATCTGGGTCAGGGGGAGAATGGCACGCTGTGCCACATCGTCGGTGGCCTCCGTGAGTTCTCGCATGACCTGAAGGTTCTTGCCGAGAACGGGAACGAATTCGACGATCCGCCATACCGGGTCGCCCGTCAGGGCCGCCGCGTTGTTGGCGTGCACGGTGAGGGCCTGTCCGGATGCGAGGGCACCCTGCCCGTCGGCCTCCATAATCTGCGAGCGCACTTTCGTGGCCAAAGGCATTGCGGCTTCGAGCTCGCCCTTCGCCAGATACGCGCGGATTCCGACCCATGCCAGCACGCCGACCACGATGACCACGGAGACGGAGACGGCTCCGAGTATCCACCGCCGCCTCACCTTCGACCGCCGGCTTCGGCGACGACGATGGCTACGAAAGCGGTTGGACGATGACATTGGCAGATTCAATCACAGTGTTCGGTCGAGCCGCCGAAACGGGCTCGCGGCATAGAGGCGCAGACTACTCGCGAAGAGTCGCGAGATGGGCTCGGTACCACTCCACGGTGGAGCGCAGTCCCTCTTCGAGCCCGATCGCAGCAGTCCATCCCTCGTTCGTGAGCTTCGACACGTCGAGAAGCTTCTGTGGCGTGCCGTCGGGCTTCGACTCGTCCCATTCCGTGCTTCCCTCGAAGCCGACGACCCGGGCGACCGTCTCGGCGATCTCCCGAATGGAGACATCCGTTCCCGTACCCACGTTGACCTGCTGGGGACCGTCATAGTGCTCGAGCAGATGGAGACACGCGGCGGCCATGTCGTCGACGTGCAGGAACTCCCGGCGTGGAGTTCCGGTGCCCCAGTTGGTCACCACCTCCGCACCGGACTTGACGGCCTCGTCGTAGCGCCGGATCAGTGCCGGAAGCACGTGCGAGCCCTGAGGCGAGAAGTTGTCGTTGGGGCCGTACAGATTCGTCGGCATGGCCGAGATCCAGGGCAGGCCGTACTGTCGGCGGATCGCCTGAATCTGCATGATGCCCGCGATCTTCGCGATGGCGTAAGCGTCGTTCGTCGGCTCGAGGTGGCCCGTCAGCAGGCTGTCCTCGGGAATCGGCTGCGGAGCGAACTTGGGATAGATGCACGACGAGCCCAGAAAGAGCAGGCGCTCCGTGTCGTACTTGAGCGCGGCGTCAAGAACATTTACCTGGATGCGTAGATTGTCGCTCAGAAAGTCGACGGGGTAGGTACTGTTCGCGAGGATTCCACCGACCTTCGCCGCAGCCAGAACCACATACCTCGGTCGAGTCTGCTCGAAGAACTCGAAGACGGCACCCCGGTCCATCAGGTCGAGCTCGGACGAGCTGCGGCCGACCAGGTCGGTGAACCCCTCGTTCTCGAGCGTGCGCCAGATCGCCGAGCCCACCAGGCCGCGATGACCGGCGACGTAGAAGCGGGCTGAACGATCCAGCGGTGCCGGCTCGAACGCGACGGCGTCGCGCTCGTCCACGACCTTCGGCAGTTCTGCTGACATGGCTACTTCGTCCCCCAGCTCTCGAGGTACACCTTGTCGACCCACTGTTTCTCTGGCGAGGCGAGCGCCGCGATGTCGGCGTCGACCATGATCCTGGCGAGCTCGGCGGTGTCGACCGTCGCCTTCCACCCGAGCTTCGCCTCCGCCTTCGAAGCGTCACCGATCAGTGCGTCGACCTCTGTCGGACGAAGGTACCGTTCGTCGAATTTCACGTGGTCCTCCCAGTTGAGGCCCGCGTGCGAGAAGGCGGTCTCGAGGAACGTGCGCACGGTGAAGTTGCCGCCCGTCGCCAGAACGAAATCGTCGGGCTCATCGGCCTGCAGCATCCGCCACATGCCCTCCACATACTCCGCCGCGTACCCCCAGTCCCGGATCGAGTCGAGGTTGCCGAGGTAGACGCTGTCTTGGGTGCCGGCCTTAATGGCGGCCACTGCCCGGGTGATCTTGCGCGTCACGAAGGTCTCGCCGCGGCGCGGCGACTCGTGGTTGAAGAGGATGCCGTTGACCGCGAACATGTCATAGGCCTCGCGGTAGTTCTTGGTGATCCAGAAGCTGTAGAGCTTGGCTGCGCCGTACGGCGAGCGCGGATAGAACGGTGTGGTCTCGCTCTGGGGCGGCGGCGTGGCGCCGTAGAGCTCCGACGACGACGCCTGGTAGAAGCGCGTCTCGATTCCCGACAGCCTTACGGCCTCCAGCATGCGAATCGTTCCCGTGCCCGTCGTGTCGGCCGTGTGCTCGGGCTCGTCGAATGAGACCCGCACGTGTGACTGGGCGGCGAGGTTGTAGACCTCGTCCGGTCGGATCTGCGAGAGCAGTGTGACGAGACGCGACCCGTCACTCAGGTCTCCGTAATGCAGGAACAGCTTCGCGGCCGGGTCATGCGGATCGACGTAGAGGTGATCGATGCGAGCGGTGTTGAAGGTCGAAGAACGGCGGATCAGGCCGTGTACTTCGTAGCCCTTGCTGAGCAGTAACTCAGCGAGATACGAGCCGTCCTGCCCCGTGATACCGGTGATGAAAGCACGTTTGGTCATGTATTTCTCCCCCAAGAAACTGTGGCCTCGCGCATACAGTCATAGCGACCGTGCATCGTTGCCATGCTGAATACGAATTCAGACTAGCGCGTCATTTTGGCATCACAGGTGTGTTTTCATTTCGGCGAGGTTAAGCCTCCGAGGGCGCGACTCTCGTCGGTCCATCGGCGACGAGACCCGACAGCCAGCCCGCGAATGCGGAGATTGCGGCGTCCTCCGACAGCACGTTCTGCCGGAAGGCCGTGCCCCGCGCACCGAGCTCGCGTGCGCGCTCCCCGTCTTCACCCAGAGCGCGGGCCGCGTCGAGCAGGGCGAGCGGGTCGCCCGCGTCCACGCGGACTCCTCCGCCCGACGACTCGATCTCCCCCGCCGTCACACTGCCCTCGTCTGTGGCGACGACAATAGGCAGCCCTGTGCTGAAGTACGAGGTGAGCTTGCTCGGAACGGCCATCTCGGCCACGCCCGGCTTCTCGTTCACGATCAGCACATCGGCCGCGGCCATCGTCGCCTGATACTCGAGGTCGGGCAAAGGATCGATGAACTGGATGTTGCGGATGCCCCGAGCGGAGGCCTGAATGAGCTCCCGCTGATTGCCCTTGCCCAGCAGCACGAAACGCACGTTGTCGCCGCGCTCGTCAGCTACTCTCGCTGCGGCGACCAGGTTCTCGAGCCCCTGCTTGACCCCCATGTTGCCCGCGTGCAGCGCAATGGTCTCGTCGTCAGCCCAGCCGTACGTCTGCCGGGTCTGCTCACGCGGGGGCAGGTCGAGCTCCTCCAGGTGCGTCCAGTTGCGGACGACTCGAGCCCGATCCGAATCAACACCCAGATTGTCGACAACGTGAGCGGCGAACCTGTCGTGAATCACGGCGACGCCGGAAGCACTGCGAAGCAGGGCCGACTCGACCCCCGTGATGACACGCGCGGCCCGTCCGCCTCCCGTTCCTGTCTCCGTGACACCCAACCCGTACAGGTCCTGAACCCACACGGCGAAGGGCACCCGTCGGGCCAGCAGCCGGAGTCGCATCGACGCGAGCGAGCTCGAGAAGAGCGCCGGAGAGACGAGCAGCACGACGTCGGGCCGCCCCCAACGGCTGAAGACAGTCCTTAGGCCGAAACTCAGTTCAGACGCCACGCGGGCCAGGTTGGACTGCCGCCGCGGCACGTAGTGAAGCAATCGCTGAACCCGCACGCCCGCGATAGTTTCGCGTTGCGACCAACGCCCGTAACCTTCTCGAATTCTCCACTCGGGATAATGGGGATGGGTCGTCTTGACGATCACACTGTGGCCGCGCTGAACCAGTCCCTTCGCAAGGGAGGCCGTGTACGGCGCGATGCCAGTGGGTTCCGGCGCATAGTTCAGGCCGAGGATCAGGATGCGCAATGATGGCTTGTGACTCACAGGTGCGACATTAGCGCCGGATCATGTCCGGCGGATTTCGGGGGGAAATCAAATGAGCGAACTGAACGACGAATCGAGCACGCCGGATGAGGCTCCTGTCATCGACCTGTCGAAGGCCCCCGGCGAACGTGCGGCCTGGGACAGGCCGAGAATTGTCGTCTACCTCTGGGCGGTCGCCGAACTCATCTTCGTGACAAACGCGTGGCAGATAAGTTCAAGCTTGCGCGTTCGTGTTCTGCGATTGTTCGGTGCCGAGATCGGCGAGGGCGTGATCTATCGACCCCGCACGCGCGTCAAATTCCCCTGGAAGCTTCACATCGGTGCCCGATCGTGGATCGGCGAAGGTGTGTGGATTCACAATCAGGACCACGTCTACATCGGTAGCGACGTGTCGATCTCGCAGGAGACGATGATCACCACCGGAAGTCATGCGCATCGCACCGATATGGCGTTGATCATGCGGCCGGTGACGATCGAGGACGGAGCCTGGATCACGTCGAGGTGCATGGTCCTCGGAGGGGTAACAGTCGGTCGCTCAGCACTCATCGGACCGATGACCGTGGTGAAGCAGGATGTCGAGCCCAACTCGGTGATCGCGCCGGGTGACGTCAAGAACCTCGGGCGCCGCTTTCCGGCACGCAGGACGGCTCGCTCAAACGGGGGGCAGGCGTAGGTCCGACGAACACTCCACATGCCTGCCCTCACCGGCCCCCGACGGCGCCCCGGGGACCGGTGAGAGTCACCGAGAACCAGCTCCGAACACTCGTGTCTGGCACGTGGCATCTCCTGATCAGAGAAGCATCCGCTTCACGCCGTTTGCGAAGTTCTCTACCATGTCTTCGATCTCGGGGTAACGCCACTCGCCAATTTGAGGGGACCGGCCGAGGGCGACAACCTCAAGAACTTTGTCCGCAAAGTCCCCCGCTTCATTGCGAGCAGTGAACTTGCTCTCGCCCTCGATTAGATACTCACTCTCGGGAGCGTGATACGGCCAATCCGTCGTGACTATCGGCATTTTGAGGAAGAGCGATTCAACCGCTACCAGTCCTATACGGCCCGGCATGAGTAGTGCTTTGGAGACTCGCGAGAGAATTACTTTTTCGGTTGGACCTACGTAGCCCAAGATCCGAACCTGACCCCGCGAGCGCGCGCTATCTAAAAGATAAGCCAACTTACCTTCGCCTCCGATAAGCAAGACGATATCTGGCGCTACTTTCCACAACCGGTCAAGCGCGTCGGCTAGAAACGCTATCCTCTTCGATTCATCGAGCCCGCCGATAAACGCTACCGCGCGCCGACCCTCTAGCTCATGGTCAACAACAAACTTGTTGATATCTCGGTCATTGATCATTGTCGATGCGTCGCGTAGCGCATTAGTATCAACAGTGTTCATCAAAACGGTGATTTTTTCGGAGCCAATACCCGCTTTCAGCGCCGCCCTCTCCCCGCCCGAGGTATAAGCGAAAACTTGATCCGCCCTACGCATCTGCCACTTCTCGAGGGCGAGGTCGATCGAATTTGGCGGGCCGATATACGACGCCACATGGCCCCACAGCCCGACTCGCATGCCCCGAAAGATGCCATTTAGAATCACTCGATAGGCGTCAACAGAAGTACCTTCAAGGCCCACTATGACGCCATCTGCTCGCGACAGAACACGACCTAAGTTGCTGAACTTGATGGAGGCTCGACCCACACGAACTTCATGTCGACGAACCGGGACAAGCCATTCTGCGTCGGCCCTGTCATTCCTCGCGGCCTGAATACCCTGCGGCTCTCCCGCCGCAACGACGCAGTCGATGCCGTCCCGGGCTAACTCGTCGACTAGAGAACTGAATAATGGAATTCTGTATTTCGGAACGTAGGGCTGGACAATTACAAGACGTTTCGTCATGGATGGTCTCCTCTATGACTTTCCAGATGCGCTTACGTATAGCGACTCAAGTCTCACGGCCACTGCACCCATTTCAAAGGTGCTCCGAGCGAGGTCGAGCGCGGACTTAGCCATTCCGCGTCGCGCAGTATCGTCAGTCAGCAAGAGCTTTATAGCCTCGACTAAATCTTGAACACTTCCGTCCGTGACGATTCCGGCGCCCGCACCTTCGACGAATGGCGCCAATCCGCACGTGTCCGTTATCACCACGGGGATTCCCAATGACAGCGCTTCAAGAACGGACATGGGGAAGGGCTCATCTACTGCGGGAAGAACGTAAATCGTCGCTCCCCGCATTCGACTCAGAGTCAGACCAGGGTCGAGAGCTCCTTCCCAGTTCAGCCAGGCCCCCGTCGTTCCGTTTTGGATCATCGTCGAAACCTCCGCAGCCTCCCCTTCGTCTGGCCCGACGAGAGCGAAAGTGACTTCAGGAAAGTGCTCATGAAGCTCGAGCGCCGCTTCTACGAAAGCGGTCGGCCGTTTTCGCGAATGCATGCGGGCAAGAAAAAGCACCTGTCGCTTCGCGGGCTGAATATTCTGGACGGACGCCCTAGGTACCCCGTTCGGCAAATTGACTAAGCTCCCGCCTAACCCGAAAACGCCCGCCAGAGAGCGCTTTTCCTCAGGGGTCAGGTAGGCGACACTTTGGGCGTGATGTAAAGCACTTCGCGTAAGTGCTAGATCTAGTGCCTTCGCGAGAATTTTGTTTGACTCGTCGATCATTCCGTGCGATTGAACGACATAAGGAATCTTCAAGCTTGTCAGCATCCGCGCCACTGGCATCGTGATCATGTCTCGCGCTAAGTGAATGTGCACAATGTCGTAGTTAGATGCATGCGTCCAGATCCACCTCAACATTGGTATCGAGAACATGGTCGCGAAACCAAACTTTTTTGCCGGATGCATCACAGGGAAAAGCTTCATTCGAACGTTTTCCATAGAGGTTGGAGGCCCGTCTTCGTAGCCCCGATACCCTCCCACGAAGAGCGTCTCGTGGCCCATGGCTTGCAGTTCTGCAAGCTGGTTCAGGGCGACTCGAAGCGGGCCACCATATGCACCATCTGGAGTCACGAGCGTGGCCACATGCATTATGCGCAAGGAACATCCCCCAAAGTCTTGTCGCAGGTGATTCTCTCTCAAAGAACCAATTGAGACGTAGCGAGACCAGAACATATCGACACGTGCTCGTCATATAGTCTAGGAGTTGGTCAGAGTCGCCCAGACGATACGAATTGCCGGGGGGGAGGCTCGTATGAATACTGAGGGATACGGAAGCCGTAGAGCGCAGACACTAATTCGAGGCGTATGTGAACCGTCTCGTTAGAGCTCTTAGAACTTTAAAAAAATCTCGGACCGCGCGTCGGTTTGCTCTGGTTACAGCCGGACGAGCGTTCTCCTCTTTAGTGCAGGCCGTTTCCTTTGCGCTCATAGCGCGATTCATGGGTGTTGTCGACTTCGGCGCATTCTCCATTGGGTACAGCGCTGCTCTATTACTGATGACGGCGTTCGAGTTCGGTCTTGGAAATAGGTCCCTTCGACTGGCGTCGGACAAGGAACCGGGCCGAACTGTGGCCACAATCTTAAGTACCCGGTTTGTCACGAATCTTGTTGTTTTCACGGCGGTGTTGATCGGATGGCAAATCTTCCATCGGGGATCTTGGAATTGGGGACTTGCACTCGCTCTGTATGTGACCGGTGACTTGTTTGGAAACCTGACGCAATCGATTCTGATTGGTTCTATGCAGGAATATCGTGCAACGATCATCCTGATCGTAAGGCGCATTATTCCTTTGGGCGCGCTTCTGATTTTCCTCTGGGTAGGCGACTCCGGAACGGATGCCGCGTACACGGCGCTCGCTCTCACTGGTGCGGTCGGATACACGCTAGGAATAATTCCGACGATGCGCCTCTTCGGTCGTCCCAGAAATCCCATCACTTTCATCCGTCAAAATCACAAGTTCGCCACCACGAGTCTCGCATCCAATCTCCAGCAAGCTGATTCGCTTGTTATCGGCGCTGTGGGAGGGACGGCCATCGCCGGGCTCTACGGAGCAGCATCGCGGCTGGCGGCACCGCTGAACCTAGTCACGGGATCTTTAACGCAATCGATCGTTCCGTCTCTATCAGCGATGACGGATCCTGACTATAGAAGATCATCGATGGCGCGCGTAATGCGTCTCATGACGATATTCGCGATTCTCTTGGCGACGTCCGCAGTTTTCTCGCCCCTCCTCGTCTGGCTCTTATACGGAGACTCCTTCATGGCAGCCTGGCCCTTGGCGGCGGGCGTTATTCTGATCGCTGCATTCAATTCCCTCAATCAACCCATATTGGGCTGGTACTACGCTCACAGCATTCCGACTCTTGTGCCAGTGCTCATCGCCTCGTCATCTGTCGCAACCGTGTGCGTACTTGGTCTTTCATCTCTAACCCGCCAGCCCTGGGTCATGGCGATAGCAATGGTCTCAGTTGCATTGGTCGCGCACGTCATTCTAAGAACCAGATTTTCCCGCGATCTTCGCACACCCGATCACTGAAGGCATACCATCCGCGAACGGAGCCAACATCTTGTCTAGGTCCTACATCGTTTTCAACCCCGGATCTCATCCCGCGCCCAAATGGATCGCCGCTCGGATGGCGGATGAAGGTGTCCTCGCCCAATACTGGACATCGGCTCAGGTTGGAAACCAGGCAAACGACAGTCTTTGGCTTGGTGCCCTGCCGAAGTCCATCAGGAATGAATTCAACAGTCGGCAATTGCCTATCTCGATTAGGGGTCCCCTTCTCAAACGTGCTGCAATCGCTCGGGACCTTGCGGCTGCGATCGCACGACGCATAGGTAATTCCGATCTCGAACGTCGACTTCTCCACGCACGCAATCGTGCGATCGCGAAGAAAATCATCGGCCAGCTCAAAATGCGCGGCGAAGAAGACCTGTGGGTAATCATCCCCAGCAATACCCATAGTGGACTTGCCCGACAATGCATCAGGCTCGGCGTTCCATACGCCCTCTACACGCCCCTTCCCTTGGCGGACTACTCTTCGAACCTCATGGCAGAAGAAGCCGTTTCAAATCCAGACTGGGCCCGCCACCTACATTTCATTGCGGGCGATCCTCTTGCTGCGGACCGCGATGCGGCAATTGAGGCCAAGGGAGCAAGTCTTGTTCTCGCGAATAGTGCCTTCACGGGAAAATCGTTCGCAACCTTGGTGGACCAGGAAAGGATCGCCTCCATCCCGCTCGCCGTGGACATTGAGCGTTTCAGGGCCCTCGGCCTCTTGGGATCAGCGACTGATGAAAGGAAAGCAACAGAGCCACTTAAGGTGACATATTCCGGGCATATAAGCCAGCGCAAAGGCTTGTCTTATCTGTTCGAGGCAATCGAGGGTTCATCGCATCCCGAAAACTATGAGTTACTGCTCATCGGATCAGATACAACCCAGATGGAATCGCAACTAAGGGGAACTTACCCGCACGTCCGGGCGACCTTTGTGCGTTCCCTCCCCCAAGAATCCCTGTGGCGTCGCCTCGCTTCTCAACACGTTTTTGTATTTCCGACCCTGCTTGATGGCTTCGGCAATGTACTTATCGAGGCATCAGCACTTGGATTGCCGTCGATAGTCACGGATCGATGCGGCGGATTGGACATTGGGCTTGTACCCGACGGCGGTTCGCTAGTGCCGGCACAAGACGGTGGTTCCATCCGAGATGCTCTTCAAAATCTTTACGCCGCTGAAGATGAGAGGCGGCTCATGGGAATCGCTGCAACTGCTGTAGTTGCCCGAGGCAGATCCTGGGCCGACTATGGGGCCGATGTGCTGAAAGCCCTCACGCAGGGAACTCCGTTAGATCAAATCGAGGCGGCTCTGTCCAATGAATAGTTCACTCGACAGCTCGTTCTCAACGTCCATGCCTTACCCGGAAGGCGCCCTCGCCCACCTCACCGAGGAATGGATGTCGAGGGACTTGCTTCTCAGAACGTTTGTTCCATCGCGAAAAATATCCCGCAGTGTCTCGCGCGCGATATCATCGCTCTCTGGCTCGTCGACCACCTCCAAACGCCTCGGTAAGGGACTGGCGGCAGGACCTAGGGTGACTGAAGTCGCTCCAGAATTGGAAGCGCTGCGCCTCATCCAAAAGTATCGAGCAGGATCGGCATCAAGAACACTGGCCCTTCTTCGAATAAAAGAACGATTTGATCGCAAGGTCGCGGCTGCACTGTCGCCGGACACCAGAGTCATCGCGGGAATGCCAGGGGCGGCACTCCAGACCTTTTTATCGGCCGAAGAACACACGCTAAAGGTATTCCATGAAGTCGATGCGCCACCCAAGGCGCACAACGAGGCTCTTCTCAACTTCTATGATCGCCGCGATGTCGTTGGGGAAATCTACCCTCAGAGGCTTGTGTCCAGGGTAGAGGATGAACTCGACGTTGCAAACGTGATTCTCTCCCCCTCGAGTGTCGTCACTCGCCAACTCATCGATAGCGGGATACGTAAGGAAACAATTTTTCAGGCCCCGTACGGCGTCGACTTTACTCGCTTTGCACCGGTGGAAGAGTTACGCTCTCAGCCGCTGAATCGACCCGTTCGACTCGTCTACGTGGGCCAGATCAGCAACAGAAAGGGAATCGGCTTTCTTGTTCAGGCCGCAAGAAACTTGCGTGTGGAGATTGACCTTATCGGTCCTCTCGTCAATAAGAAACTCCTAGATGCACTGCCTCAAAACGTTCGATACAAGGGCGTCCTCCCGCATGAGGACGTGAACATCGCGCTCGCCCGAGCTGACGCGTTCGTCTTCCCCAGCATCGAAGACGCCTGTCCCCTCGCAGTCATCGAAGCTGCCGGCGCCGGGTTACCGGTCATCGTGACTTCCTGTACTGGTTCGGCAGAGCTCCTTGAAGATCAGGATCGATCATTGATCGAACCAGGCGATGTTAAGGCTCTTCGGACAGCGATGGTCTCAGCCGTCCCCCTGCCGTGGCTCGAGCGGGAAGCCCGGGGGAATCGTATGCGCAGTTCGAGCCCAAAGAACAGGATCTTGAGCTGGGGCCAGTACACCGATTTAGTAACCGCTGAGATAGTCCAGCGTTCAATCAATCTGACAAGCTGAGTGATCCGATTGCTGCCCCGCAGTAGTCCTAATCAAAATTGGGATAAATATGAAAAGACAGATTCTCAGCGAGTTAATGCTCGTGTTGAGCTCGTCCAGGTTCGTTCCTCATCGACTTCGCCCTCGTCTACTCGGTTACACCAATGTGCAGGTCGGCGGCCGTACCCTCATCCTGAATGGAACAACAATCCGGGGGCGCTCGCCCGTCACTATTGGAGAGCACGTCTTCATCAATGAGGGCTGCTTCATCGACGCTGAAGCTCCCATAGCTATCGGGCACAATGTTCAAATTGGCGATCATGTGCGATTGATAACGTCTAGTCACGGTCTCGGTCCGTCTGAACGGCGAGCAGGTCCGTCTGAATCCAAGCCCTTATCTATCGGTCCGGGTTGCTGGATAGGCTCCGGAGCCGTGATACTTCCCGGGGTGACTGTGGCACCGGGCTGCATCGTAGGGGCAGGTGCTGTGGTCTCTCGAGACACCCGTCCAGACGGACTCTACGCGGGAATACCTGCTCGAAGGATCAAGGACCTGCAACTATGAATTCGAAAGCCGCCGGAATCACAACGTTTAGACCTGGATCAAAAGATGGGGCTCGGGACGCAAGCAGCGTCCCTCTCTTAATCTACTTACTTGGATCTGCGTTTACGTGCGCCGTAACAGCCGTTCTTCTGCTGTCTCTGCAGGGAGACTTTGCGGATGCTGGAATAGCGATTGCAGCTTTCTTCCTTGCCATAGGCATTATGTTTGTTC
Organism: Agreia sp. PsM10; assembly: GCF_030433855.1. GTDB lineage: Bacteria > Actinomycetota > Actinomycetes > Actinomycetales > Microbacteriaceae > Agreia. Next base: position 51,922 of record NZ_JARUXC010000011.1, read on the forward strand.
GCCTGATAACCGGCGTATTCAATGCGGTGTCCATCATTTCCATAATCACGTACTGCCAGTTCGTGCTCTTCATCGCGCGACCAGCGTACGTCGTCTTGTTTCAGGATTCGATCAACATCTTTACCTCGGCGCCCTATGACCAGAATTACGTATACGCGCAACTCTTCGCGGGGATCGGATTCGCCACACTCTGCCTTGTCTACTCCATTTCAGCCGGCCCAATGGTGAAGGGCGCGTCGAAGCAACAAGTTCGCGAACTACCCCAAGAAGAGTGGTCCAAGATCCGTCCGGCCTTGATCACGATTACGTGCATCGGCATGACACTTTACTTCCTCTACATCCTGCAAACGGGATGGGGAAATTATTGGCAAGGAACCCTCTCCGGCAGGTCGGACGAGCAGCGGAATGCTCTCAGCTCAAGCTCTGGCTACCTATATTCAGGACTTCAGTTCGCCACTGGGGCCGTGCTCTTTCTGTTTCTATACTCAACCGTTCAACGGCGGCGGCGGCTGCAGGTCCTGAGTCTCGTGGTTCTCACCATCACGGTCTTTCCTCAGATCGCGTCCGGAAGTCGGGCGGTATTCATTCCTATTATCATCGCGATAATAGCTGCGCTGGCTCGGGTGGACCCGTCGGTTCTTTCTCCGCGCCGAATTGTCCTCTGGCTACCTACCCTTATTGTTCTCGGGTTCGTCGCACCCCGTATTTGGCGCGACAACCTCGCCTCGGGAGTATCGCTGAGCGACTCCCTAGCTCAGGCACTGACGCCGGATGAGTTATTCGGGGGATTCCTCGGAGGGTTGGACACAGCCATGGTCGATGCGTTTGCCGTACAGATTTCGGCCTATGAGAATCAATCGCTCCCTTACTTGTTCGGAAACTCTTACCTCGCTGCTCTAACAGCCGCTGTCCCTCGAGCAATCTGGCCTGGGAAACCCGGTTCCATTGACGAGTACCTGAACGCCCAGTTGTTCCCTGCAACGGATGCAAAAGGCATCGGATTCGCCTTCAGCTCTTACAGTGAACCAACTGCGAATTTCGGACTCGTCGGAGTCATCTGCGTGTTCGCCCTATTTGGTCTCCTTGTTGGAAAGCTGGCTCGGGCTGCAGAGAACTCGTCTTCCACGATCTCCACGTTTTTCTACATCATGATCGCCGGCTACGTATTCCCATTGATGCGCGGCAGCTTTACCTTCAACTTTCAACGAGTACTAATTCCGCTCGTTCCTGTACTGATAGCCATCGTGATCTTGCAGCTCTCAAAACGAAACAAAGAACGTCGGTCCACCGACACTTCTGGGCGACCCTCGGAGCGAGTCTTGAGCTGACGACCGTAGAACCCGCTGCTAGTAGGCGCCCTCGCGGGCAAATACTGCCCGAGCAGTTCTCCAAAGAATATTGAGGTCGCCCGTCATCGACCAATTCTCGACATAGTACAAGTCGAGTCGAACCGTATCCTCCCAAGAGAGGTTTGAGCGCCCGCTCACTTGCCATAAGCCCGTTATTCCTGGCTTGACAAGAAATCTTCGATGAACGTGAGGGCCATATTGGCTGACCTCACGTTCCAACGGGGGTCGTGGCCCGACGAGAGACATGCTACCGCCGACGACGTTGAAAAGCTGGGGGAGTTCGTCGAGGCTAAATCGTCGAAGAAATCGACCAATCGGGGTAATTCTTGGATCGTCTGACATCTTGAAAAGCACAGCATTGCCTTTGTCACGCTGCTGAAGTCTCAACTGATCAAGGAGATCTTCGGCATTCGTGACCATAGAACGAAACTTGAGCATTTGAAAGTGTTGACCATTAATTCCAATTCGTTCCTGGCGAAACAGAACCGGGCCCGCAGATGTAAGCCGAACACAGATGGCGAGAAGCCCCAGTAGAGGCGACAAGCAGGCCACAAGTAACACTGATGCGACGAGGTCGAACGCTCTTTTCGTGAACTGTTTGGCTCCTGTGTATCGCGGGGTCTCGACGTGAATCAGTGGAAGGCCTGCAACCGGACGAGTATGAATCCTCGGTCCACCGATATCCGTGAGACTTGGTGCGACGACCAGATGCTGCCGGCCAGGCTCGAGTGACCAACTTATTTCTCGAATCTTTTCGGCGGATAACTCCTCGCTGCTGGCGATCACAACAGTGTCTGCCTCGCTTTGAATCATGGCTTCTTGCAACCGGTCGATACTTACGAAAACGGGTATGCCCGTGTCGCCCAGGTAACCCGCTACCGTACCACTCGGGATACACGCGCCCACTACGTGGTAACCCGCGGTGGGCAGGCGAGCTAACTCGGCCGCGAGGTATGTTGTGGAAGCCTCAGAACCAACGAGGAGAACTCGCGACGAGTAACCGCCGTTCTGGCGTTGGACTCCCAACCACTGCCTCCAAATCCATCGCGAGAAGAGCAGCACGATAACCCCGAGCGGGAAGGCCAAGAGGATGTAGCCACGCGCAAAGTCGATCTGAAAGAGGAACGCCACGATCGCGACAAGGCCAAAAAGCCGAACACTGGCGTCTGCAATTAACCTGTATTCCTGAGTTCCAGTACCCAGGACGCGATAGCTTCGCGAGCCAAAAACGCCAAGCATGAGCATCCACGCCAATATCAAAATGAGCGACGTGAAGCTGTAGCTCAGAGCAACATCATTGAGCCTTCCGTTAAACGCCACTTGGGAGGTCGTGAATCCAAACCACGCGATCTGCACTCCGACGATCACCCATATCAGAACCAAGAAATCGGTAAGGACGAGGCCGTACGCATAGCGCTTGCGCCAGTCGCGTGTAACTTTCTGCGGCGTTTGCGTCGGTTCGGCCTCGGCTTCTTGCTCAATCATCGTTCCCCCGTTGTCGCTGAGCGGAACGACTTTGGTCCGAAACAATTCTACCGGTTTGCGATAGTTCGTCACGTTTTGTCTTTGACCCAAAAGAGGTCACAGTGATTATCGCTTGGGACAGCTCCCTGATCGACTGCGAGATGAGCAAGCCAGCCTCGTCATAAACCTCTTGGCTTCGCCGGTAAGGATCAAGAATGTCATCGTCCGTCGGCGAGACTACCGATGTGGAGAAGCCGCGCTTGGCTGCGACGCCGAGAATGAAAGCATCGAGCGTCCCTACGCTCGCGAGCCGTGGCAGGTCCCAGGGTTCCGGTTCGAGGTCTCTGTAGGTGCCGATCAGTCGATCCAGCTCGCGGAGAGTAAATGTCTTGCGCGACGCCCTAGGGAGCATCGACACGACCTCGGCGCGGTGCTGACGGGTCATCGTCACAATGAGGTTGGCTTCCTTGATGCGAGCTAAAGTTAGCTCAGATGCCCGATGTTGAGACGGGTCTCCGTTATATCGTCGCGACAATGCTGCCGCCTGTTCAGTCATGGCCTGGCCAGACATAGCGTAGGTACCCGCACTCGAAGTTGAGATTAGCCCCGATAGCAACCCTGTCTGAGCTCTAAAGAGCTGCTCCGCAATTGGCGAACGACAAATGTTGCCCGTGCAGACGAAGAGGACGACGAACTCGCTGCTGGACTCTGACTGCGACAAAACCTATCTCCCCCCGAAGATGACCGTGCGCGATTCGCCGAATAACGAACGGTGGCTACGACGTGGCCGCAGACGGAACAGAAGTGTCTCCGTAGCCGTACCCGTAGCCATACCCGTAGCGCCCGTATCCATAAGCATCCGGCCCCTTGGTGGGCAGCATGGTGAGCACGACGCCCGACACTGGGGCATCCACATTACTCAAGGCAGTGAACGCTCCTTTCAGTTGGTTCTTATGAGTCCGGCCTGCCGCGCAGACAACAATCGTTCCGCCTACCGTGCGCGCGAGAATAGCAGCATCTGTCACGGGCAGAAGTGGTGCAGCATCGAAGAGCACAACATCGAAGGCCCGGTTGAACTCGCCGATCAAGTTGACCAGCGCGTCGGATCCTAAGAGCTCGCTCGGGTTCGGCGGTATCTTTCCAGCGGGCAGAACAAAAAGGTCTCCCTTGCCCCAGGGCTGTATGACGTCCTCCGGCTCTGCTCGCCCGATCAACAGGTCGGTGAGGCCTACTGCACCTTCGAGCCCCAGGTACTCGTGCACCTTTGGCCGACGGAGGTCAGCGTCTACAAGCAACACGCGAGATCCGGCATCGGACAAGGCGATAGCAAGATTGGCCGCGGTCGTGCTCTTGCCCTCACTCTGGATCGACGACGTAATTACGAATGAGCGGTTGTCTCGACCTACATCAAGAAACTGCAGGTTCGTCCGCAGCGTTCTAAACGACTCTGCTCGAGGGCTTCGCGGATCATCGTGAACGATCAACGGACGTTCTGACGCTTTCGCGTCAAAGACGATTCCTCCGAGGATCGGCGCGGCTGTAATGAGCTCGACGTCGCGCTCATTCCGAATGCGGTTGTCGAGCGTTTCGCGGAGAACGGCCAGTCCAATGCTCAGTGCCAGCCCCACGAGGCCACCGAGTGCGATGTTCAGCGGCACGTTGGGGCTGACCGGTGTCTGTGGAACCTCAGCGTGCTGTACGAGGGTGAGTTTGACTGGTGAGACACTGCTTGTATCGCTGGTCGATGTCTCGATGTTCTCCACGGCGAGCGTGAGGCTCTCGGAGACGGAGGTTGCGATCCTTGCTGCAAGTGCTGCATCAACGCTAGTGACCGAAATCTCGATCAGCGTAGTGTCGAGCGGAGCTGACGCGGTAATCATCGAAGCAAGCTCACTACTACTGACGTCGAGTCCCAATTCAGTGATGACAGGCAGTAAGACTATCGGGGTCGTCGCGAGATCCGCGTAGGTCTTGACCCGTTGTTGAGTGAACGTGTTTCCCTGCTGCAGGTCGGTAACGGTCGAGCCGCCCGAGGTAGAGACGAACACTTTTGCAGAAGAGCTGTACTTGGGCGTCTGCAGGATCGAATACCCGGCAGCTGCACCGATGCCGACGAAAAGCAGCACGGCGATGAGCACCCAACTCTTGCGCAGGATTCGGATGTAGTCACGAAGTTCCACTTCAGCGGCCTTCCCCTCAAGGTCGTCGAGCACGGCGGCCGAACAACCCCCACCGTCATCGTGCCACAGTTCGGCCCATGCTCCACTTCGAACGCATTACAGAGATGTAACACGAACGCAAATCTTCCCGGCCTAGCTCAGTTCGACACCCCTCGCGCGCGCCGCTCTGCGTCCGCACTTGCCCGGCATGTTCCGCATCAGACGACCCTCCATGTCGGAATGGGGATTTTAAGGGTTAGTAATCGCCGTCTAATCTCGACATTGGTCGGCCGCTACATGAGCGGCTCATAGAAATCCACCTACGACATGCACCGCTCCCAATGCAGGTACGCATCCCGAATTGTTTGAGACTGGTCACCTTCGGGCGTGGCTTGTTACGAACAACCAATTGGATGACGCGGGCACTAGTCTCATCGCTCATGTAGGCGCCGCCTCAGTCACTTCGCGGCGAGTCATTGGACGCCGCTGGAGTCAGTAGCGTAAAGAGCGATGCCTCTCTCTCGGTTGGTGCCAACCTACCCGGCTGTGGCAGACGAGACCATAGCGAATTTGGATGATGCGCCCAACAAATCGCCAATTATGAGAATCAGCCCTAGCCAATTCGCGCATCATTAGTGCCAACTGATCATTACCACGGCGAGAACCAGCCGAATGGCTCTAAAGCTGCTTCGACCAGCGTCGAAGTCATCGAGGATCGCTCTCAGCGACTGCCCAATCGTTCAAGAGCTTACGCCGTGATGCGCATCGTAAAGGCCGCCAGGGCCTCTGTTGGGGACGCGTAAGGCCCAGACCACGCATGCCTCGTGTGCAGGTCGGCACTCTTCGCATGCCAGCCGTCCGCCATGAGATAGACGGTAGCCACTCGAACAGGCTCCCCAGCCCCAGCCCCAGCCCCAGCCCCAGCCCCAGCCCCAGCCCCAGCGTTACGCAAAATCAGTGCGACCTTGTCGCTTTCGTTTTCGAGGTAGACCTCACCCATGTTCAACTCCCCCCAGTTGGTGGATTCACCATACTGCTTCAGGGTTACGGGCGCATTACTTTGGTGTCACCAGCTGTGGCAGCTGGGTGATAGCCGTCTGCGCAAGAAGCTGCGCACCCGCGGCATCCGCTGAAACACCGTCGATCGAATAGGCGTCCGCCCACGAGCCATCGGGTGCTGCGACGGGTGTGTAGAGGTCGAGTACGCCGAAGCCATTTGCGGCAGCGGAGGTTTGAAGTAAACCGTTGAGCTCGATCACCTCGGCACCGTAGACATCCGACGGCGGTGCAAGTGCCACGACCGGCACGCCGCCGCGAGCCTGCACCGCCTGCCACAGAGCCTGAATGTTACTAATTGCCACCGTCGCATCAGTGCCGTTATTGATGTCGCCCGCGCCGGCCTGCACTACAACGAAGCCGCTCAAGGTGGGAACTGCGTCCAAACGGACTGCTACCTCGGCCGTAGTCAAAAGCGTCGGAGCGTCGGGGACAACAGAGAGCTCAGTGCTCTCGATAACTCCCGGAACAAGACCGGCGGATACCGACAGGGCCCACCACGAGGTCTCGGCCGAGGCGATCTGGTCGCTCAGAATCGAAGCACCGACAGGCGCTTCGGAGGTCGGCGTCGGCGTCGGCATCGGCGTCGGCGTCGGCTCGGACAGATCGAAGCTCGTTGACGCCGACGGCGATGTAGGCGACGGATTAGTGCCCGAGCGCAAAGAGAATCCCGACAACGCCATGGCTGCGAGACCCAAGGCCGCAACTGCAATCAAACCAAGCGCGACATAGTCTGCCCCTCGGCCGATTAGACGACGTGGTCGTGACCGGCTCGGTTTTCCCGCCATATTGTCCCCCGCAAGATGAAGTTCAAGACTAGCTTGCCTCGACCGCGTCTCGGAGTCACGCATCCGCTACGTTTGCATTGTGACAGCGCTTCGGGGGGATGCGCCGCAGCGGCGGTGGGGCATTGGCGAGTCTGTATTCGGTTTGAGCGCGGCGTTAATACTCATGGCCGGTCTCACGAACTGGCTTCAAACCCCACGATTCTATGACGGACACCTGGTCCTGATTCTGAGCTATGCGGTTGTCTGGGTTCCATTTCTCGGGGCTGTCGGGGTCGCCTGTTTCCTCCGAGGAACACGATCTCTGGCTCACGATGTGGGCCTGCGGATCACATTCTTCGATGTCCTCCTCGGAGTAGGTGCCGGCTTCCTGGTCCGTGCGATCGCGGGCATTATCGAGATCGCCTTCATCGGACGCATGAGCGGCCTCGGCGTGACTTTCGGTGACACGGTCTACGACGGCTGGTGGGTCTTCGGAACAATCTTGGCGCCTGTGTTGCTGGCGCCTTTCGTGGAGGAGCTCTTCTTCCGCGGCCTCCTGCAGCGAGCCCTACTGCAGGCTGGGTCTCATCGATTGTCGGCCCGGTCCGCGACCGTACTTTCCATCATCACGAGCGCCGCACTCTTCGCGCTGCTGCACCTGACCCAGGCAGCGAATCCGATCGGCGCTGCCGTGCTCGGGATCTCCGCCGTCACCTTCGGCCTGGCGGCGGCTCTGATCGCAGGTCTGACCGGTCGCATCGGGGGAGCTATTATCGCGCATGTGGTATTCAACGGTTCGCTCGTCGCAGCCTCTCTTTTCTCGTAAATACCCGAGTTTCTCGAAACACCGCAGCAAGCTGAAACACCAGCCTCTCCTGGCGAGACGGTCAAAGCATAAAACTCGCCGAAGCACTGTTACGACGGGCTAATCTTCAGAAATAGGTGGAGCAGGCGCGATCACGCTTCGTCGCGGATGCATCGTTTCAGGAGACCGAGGAGTCTCTCCAGAACGCGTCACAGCGATGCTTTCATCGCGCCAATCTATGATGCGAACACGGCATTCTGGTTCGAACGATGGATGCGGCGACCGGCGTATGGGTCCGAAGTCAAACGCGCACCAAGCTCCGGCAAATCTCCGCCCTGCCCGTAAAGAAACTTCGGAAGCAGCTCGAAGCCGTGACGAAACATATGCGCGATATCTGCCTGCTGATTCAGCGCACGAGCTGGGCGCCGGACCTATTGCGCGGACGAGCGGCAGCGATGAATCGGTAGATTCGCTCGGAGCGAGCACGCACGGTCGGGGCAGCAGTTCATCTGGCCCCCTGCAGGCGCTATGGGCAGCGTCAAGCCTTCGGCCTCCACACATCAGTCGGCACCGAGGACCGGTCATCTTGGCGGAATCACGATCATGTTTTGACCGGAAAGACCAAAGCGGCTTGGGCCTCACTGCAACGCGCACGCCAAGGAGGTCAGCGCTGCGGCGGGAGTGCTCGCGATTCGCTTCTGGTGCTGCGCCGGTTAAGGTCCATCCGTGGGCGTAGGTCGAGTAGAGACACCTGATGCTTTTTCGACCGCCATTTCAGGTCGACCGACGTCTTACCACTCTCGATGAACTCATCCACGGCCAGCCATGTCAGAACAGGCGAGCGGGGCTCGACTAACCATCCGATAGTGACGTCGTAGGTACGGACAACCTTGGGCCGAGCCTTTTCATTCTTGAATATCTGCAGGACCTTGAGCGGAATGTCGTTCTCTGCGTTGCCTTCTGTTGCCACGATGTGATCCCCCGATCGTGGACCAGCTTCGAGCCTCTGACACCCGTGAGACGCCGGCGACGCCTGATGTTGTCAGACGACGCTGCCCCTACCACTGAGGGTAGCTCGATCAACGATCTTGCGTTAGGGAAATCTGGGCCCCATTTCTGGTGGCATTCGGGTGAAGAGGCGTGTGGGCGGTGATCTCGATACGGCCGCGGACGGCCTACTCGATCAGCGCAGAGCCGCGGACGGCCTACTCGAGCGGCGCCGAAGACATGTGAAGGCCCCCGCGTCTGGCATGGGCCAAACTCAGGAGCCTTCGGGTGTTCGCCCCCAGTGTCGGCGGAAGACGAACCGTTGCACCGGTCTTGGGAACCGATTCAACACATCCATCATTCACAGACCGCCTCCCGAACCGCGTGGGCTAGACGCATAGGCATCGCGGTGTTACCTTCTGCGACTACAGCCAATCTTTCAAGGAGACAACATGCGCGTGCTTGCCTGGATCAGTCTCATCATCGGCGTCGTCTCGCTCTTCGTCGCCTGCGCGCTTCTCGTGGGCAACGACGACCTCGCGCTCGGCGGCCCCTCACTCCTCCCCGACGTTCTGAGCGGCAACTGGCGGCTCCTGCTGGGCCCGGCGATCTGGGTGGCCGCGGTCGGCCTCAGTGTTGCGTGGATCGCGTTCCGGCGCCTGCCGGGACTCGCCTGGTTGGCTCTTCTGGTACTGGCATTCCTCTTCGTCGCCTACCTCGCCGTCGGACTCGTTCCCTCGGTGGGCATCGCCGTCGTCGCCGTAATTGTCGGCGGCATCCTCGTGCCCGTCGGCGTCGCGGCTATCGCTTCAGCGATCGGTCACGCCGTGCTGCGCCGCCGGGCCGACACCGTGGCCCGCCCGGCCTGAGCGGTCGCCGTCGCCCCTGAACAAACAGCTGCAGGCCCCGGAATTGCTCCCGGGGCCCGCAACGTTTCAGATATACGGAGCGCCTACTCCTCCGTGGTGCGGCGGCGGCGCATCACCAGAACGAAACCGGCGAGCAACAGGCCCGCGCCTGCCACAAGAGCTCCAGTGATAGTCAGACCGGTCAGGGCCAGACCCGACGGCGAACCCGGGGCCGGGGTTGCGACCGGCGCAGCCACGACGGTGACGGAGGCGTCGTCGGAGGCATCGAGTTCACTTCCATCGAGCGCGACTCCCGTTGCGACAGCGACGTTCGTGAACGCTCGTGTCGTGTGATCGAGAGTCAGCGGAATGGTGCGGCTCTCACCGGCAGCCAGAGTTCCCACCTCGACGGTCTCGTCGAGCTCGTCGTCGGTCACCACGACATCGGTCAACGTGGAGTTCCCCGTGTTGGTGACGACGATCTGCCAATAGGAAGCATCACCCGTGGTCACTTCAACTGTCTCGGACCAAGGCCCGCTCGCCGACTTGCTCACCTGCTTCTCGATGTCGAGCCCTGGAATCACTCCGAAGTACCAGGAGTCATCCGCCGCAACGAGTGGGGTCTCGCCTCCGGCGGGATCCTCCGCGGTCGCGGTGACCGTGTTGTGGTACTGGCCTTCGATGGCAGTGCCCGAAGCGTTCAATGTGACCGATTCGCCCGGGGCCAGTGCCGGGATCGTGTCGCTGAACACCAGCTCGCCGTCATGATCGTAGTCCTCGACGAGAACGTCGGTCAGCGGAAGCGAACCGGTGTTCGTGACCGTGTAGCTCCAGTCGACCTCGTCGCCCGGCGTGAGCGGCAGACCCGGTGCAGAGTCGACGTCCTCACCGTTGGTGGTCTTGACGATGCTCAGGCCGGAGTCGCCGGCCAGGTACCAGGAGTCGTCGACGGCGGGAGTGGGCTGGACGGGGAGGGCTTCGCCCTCTTCGTCGACTGCCGTTCCGACCGCCGTTGCGGTGTTCTGGTACTGGCCCTCGATGGCGAGACCGGTTGCCGTGAAGGTGCGTGTCTCACCCGGCAGCAGCAGTCCCGTGACCGTCGACGTGGGTGTCAACGTTCCGGTCGACCCGTCGCCCGCGGTGAACACATCACTGACTGCGACATCACCGAGCGGGGTGTCACCGGTGTTGGTGACGTCGTAGGTCCAGGTAACGGTCGAGCCGACCGCCACGAGGGCACCGGGTGCCTCCGTGTACTCGATGCCGTTCGTCTTCTTGACGACAGACAACGACGGGGAGGCCACAACGTTCACTGCAGCGGGGTTCGACGAGAACGCGACAGCGTTTCCGTTGTACGTACCGGATGCCGAAACGGTGTTGTCCGCTGTCTCTCCATAACTCGTGTCACCGAGCACCGTCGTCGGAACCACGAGAGTGAAGGTGTTCCCGATGGTGAGGCTCGCAACCGAGACTCGGAACGCGGTCGCTCCGGTCGGGTCACTCGTCCATGTTCCCGTGGTCGCCGAGGTCGCGTTCGTGGAGTACTCCACGGTCGCGCCGTCCGGCGCTCCGGTCACCGCGCCCGACAATTGAGTGTCGAAGTCATCACCATCGGCGATGCTGGGCAGCTTGTCGAAGAACACGGAACCGGTGACCGGGTTAGGCAGGATGTCGTTGACCAGGATCTGCCAATACGCCTCCGTTCCGACCGTGGTGTTCAGACCCCACGGGCCCGTCGGCGACGCGGCCGACAGCTTGGAGATGAGCAGACCACCGGCGGTGTTGATCGTGGTGATGTCCGGCGAGAAGGCGATACTTCCACGAGCGGGATCGAAGTCGTAGGAGTCCGCCGTGAAGAACGGTCCGTAGCCGGTCATGGGCACCGTTGCGGAGTTCGTTCCGCCAGCCGCGGTCGACAGGAATCGTGGATCGGCTGATGTCGCCCACGAGGTCGTGCGCACCGAGGTCTCAGACGGCTTGTAGGCCTGAGCGATCGCCGTCACCGGAATCGCGTAGGTCCATCCATAGGCTTCGGCGAGTCGACTGTTGGCGACACCGGGCGGGCGCATGGGAGGCAACGAGTCGAAGCTGAACTCCACAACCTGCTGCTCGCATCCGTCGGCTCCCGTGACTCGGCCCGAGGCATCCACCGTAGCTCCAGCGCCGATTGCGGGTGTCGCCGGGATACCCGTCGTGCTCGGTTCGATGGAGATGGGCTGAGACGGATCGTAGAGCACGCCGCACGGGAGAACCACCGACATCGTGGAGTCCGTGTATGTCTCGGACGGGTTCTGGTTCACGATGCCGGCGGTGACAACACCACTACCACCGACCGACAAGGCCGTAGGCGCGTCAACATGCGTCGTGATGTAGACGGAGTCGCTGGGTGTGTATGCGTGGCTGGCGGTGTTGGTCAGCGCGCCGGCCTCGACTGTGACCGTATTTGTCTGAGCTCCGGGAGACGTCGCGGCAGGCGTGTCGCTCGACGCGATGCCCTGATCAACGCCGCGGAAGACGGGCTGGAAGCTCATTCGAACCTGAGCCTCGACATTGATCGGAACCGTCTCAGCACCCGGAGCGACGGTGAGTCGCCATCCGGTCAGAGTGGAGCCGACAGGGAGATTGAGCACACCCTGGGTGGCCGCAGACTGCCACGACGTGGATCCGTCGGTCTGGACAGCGATGACGAGAGATTGGCTGGTAGTTCCCGAATTGCCGGTTGGAAAACCAGTGAACGTGGACCAGGTCGACGATCCATCGATCTGGTACTCGAGCAAGTACGGAAGGTCGAGGGACTGGAGGCTGGTGGAGAACGTCAGGAACAGCTGCTTGATGTCTGCGTGGTTGAACCACGACTCGTTGGGAGAGCCCGTCGCCCCGGAGTCGGTAAGAACCAGCTGATCGATGTCTGGGCTTCCACCCGGGCCAATGTAGGAACCGGCTGTCTGAGTCAGGTGACTGAGAAATCCGGCGCTGCTCTGCCCTGCGTCGCTCTTTGTCGCGCCAACGGATACGCCGCCGGTCGGCCCGAACGGGATGCTCTGGGCACTCGCCGACGCTCCGTCATGCGGGGTGCCCTTCGCATCAGTCGTGGCGAGATCCACGGTGTTCAGGGGCGGTTGCTGGCCCAGCTCCCAACCGGGAACGGTCTCGGGATAGTGGACGGTAATCCAGATCTGCTGTCCTGAGGTGTCGAGCTGGTTCTGAGACGGTCCATACGTTCCCGTGCGGGTCCACGTCACGTCCGGGAAAGCAGACGTGTCCCACGAACCGTTGTTCCAGGTCGAGGAAGCTCCCACGAGCTCAGCCCCGGCGGGGAGGGAGTCCGTCAGCGTCTGCGAGTACGACGTAAATGTCGAATTCGAGTTGGGGTGGGCTGTGCCGATATTGAAGTAGTAAGTGACGGTTCGGTTGTCGCTCCCAGCGATCGTCGTGGATCGCTTAGAAGTGTCGTAGTCGTTATCACCCGTGACGAGGGTCGTTACCTCGTCGGAGGTCACGGATCCACTCGGCCCGCCCATGCCCGACATAGAGGTCACCAGCGGAAAGTTTTCGTATTTCTTGTAGTTTTCGACCTGCGACACCGTGTACGCGATGCTCACGACCGACTCGGTTGTGTCATTCAGCGTCAGCGTGAGCACACGTGTCGCCTCGTCATACGTGTAGCTGGCGACGGTCTGTCCCGGCCCGGACGGTACAGAGGTGAACGTCGTGCCCTCCGGCAGCGTCGTAGTCAGGACAGCTCCAGTCGCCGGATTGCTGCTGTCGACACCCTCGAACTGCAAGGTGGCGACGTAGTTGTACGTGTCGCCGAGCTCGATGGTGCCGCTCTCCGGACCAGTCAGGGTCAACTCGTAGTCTCCTGCCGCGGCGTTGGCGGCCGTGGGCATGCTGACCACACCCAGGATGGCAAGTAGTGCGACGGTGAGGGCCGCGAGGAATCGCCTCAACCCGCCTGAACCTCGTCTTGATTTGGCTGTGTGGAGCACGTCGTCCTTTCGGGGCGCTGTGAACGACCTTCATCGTTCGAAGTGACATTTGAGTTACTGCTCGTTACCTGAAGAGATACGAAAGACAGAATTGCCTTACGCCGGTACGAGAAATATCCTCAAAATCTGATTAGTCGGTTGCCCCCACAACCTGAACCGCACCCACTCTGCAACGCGTGCGGTCACTCAAAACTAAAGCGTCACTCGCTCTTAAATCAATACTTTTACTCACTATGTTGTGCATCGGTTGGTAAATTGAGTCTCGTATTTGCCGATACAGAACGTTTCACACTCGCGCCAATGTGAGTCGAACGAGAGATTCTCATAAGAAGAGGCGCGCCGACCTGTTAGGTCGGTTAAATACGCGGGGTCGCAGCGCGGGGGCGGCGGGCCGCACGCGCCGCCGCCGACCCGGCCATCAGCAGGGCCAGGGCCATCCAGATGCCGACCGTCGCGTCGACCCCGGTGGCCGCCAAGGCGGGCTTCGGCGCGGCGAACGGCACCGCCGGATCGGCCGAGCTGTACTCGCTGATGCCGTGGCGGTTCGCCGAGGCCACGTCGACCGTGTAGCTGCGCCCGTTCTCGAGGCCGGTGATGGTCGTCGACGTGGCGTCTCCGGTCAGGGTGAACCGCTGCACGGTCGCGCCGGATGCGTCGCGCACCCTCACGAGGCGATTCTCGGTCGCGACGGGCTGCGACTCGAGGTCGGGGTCGGGGTCGGTCCACAACGCGGTGACGGCCCCATCGGATGCCGTGGTCGTGACGGTGGCCGGGGCATCCGGCGGGGTGCCGTTGGTCTGCACCAGAATGCGACCGGTCTCGTAGTGGTAGCCGACGGTGCGATCGGGGAAGAAGGCGTTGCCCGTGTTGAGGTGGCCATCGGGAATGGAGTTGTACAGCATCATCTCGTGCCGGGTGTTCGTGGTCACCCAGCTGGCGAAGGGGGTGGCCGAGCTCGACGTGCTGAACCTCAGGGCGGTTCCATCGGGCAGGGCCGCGAGCGCGGACTGGGCGGGCAGGCTCGCCGCGTCGGCCGGCGGCGTGATGAGGCCGGCGAACTGCGAACCGGTCAGCAGCCCCGTGGGCGCACCGGTGTCGATCGTCGTCGCCTGGCACAGCGGGGCCACGTCTTCGACCTGCCAGCAGAGGTCGACGGCCTTGTCGTAGACGGGATACTTCAGCGCGGTCGGGTAGACGTCTGTCGTCTTGCCGGCCTGCATCTCGGTCACGCCCGTCTCTCCCGTGACCAGCGTCGGCGCCCCGAGAGTGAGCGTGCCGTCGGTGGTGGTGAAGGCGATCGTGAAGCCCTGCGCCAGGGTCGTGTCGTCGAGCTGCATCAGCGGGCTGAACCAGTCGTAGTCGATCTTGCTCGTCTTTCCGGTCTGCACCTGCAGCGCCTGCCCCACACCCATGACGCCGTCGATGCCCGGTGCTCCCCCGAAGCTGCATGTCGGGCACGGGCCTGAGAGGAACGCGACGTCGCTCGCCGTCGCGCCGCCGATCGAGAAGTCGGCCACCGACAGCGTTCCCGACAGACTGTTGCCGACGTACTCGACGCTCGCCGGAGCATCCGTCGTCGTCGCCCCGGGAATCGTCGATTCGAACATCACCAGCGCGGTCGAGCCGGTGTCGAGAATGACGGTGTATGGGTCGGGGTTCGTTCCGAGCATGATCTCGACCGTCGGATAGAACCGGCCGCTGTCGCCGGTCACCGTCGAGAACGTCACGGGGATCGCGGCGGGTGCATCCGCCGCCGCCGTGGCCGGCGTGCCCGCGAGAAGAGCGGATGCGCCGAGCGCCACCGCGACAAGACCCGCGCCGAGCGACCTGCGAACGCGCGCACCGAACAGAACCACCATCTCAACCCCCCGATTGACGCATCGACGGCGGCTCCCCGGCGGGCCGCGCGATGTCGGCTCAGATTATCAGCGGACGGTTCAGGCCTTGTTCCCGAAATAGGCGCACATCAAAGAAGTGAAGAATGCTAGCGTTTCAGAATTGAGTGTCGATTCGATCGGACAACGCAGTCGCCAGCGGGGAATGCACCGGTCGAACAGACGCTCATCCTGGGGCTGTGGGGGTCTTCAGGAGCGCGCCGGCACTGTCGGCGCACACGCAGCCGGCTGCCATGGCCCCTGCAACATCCGACTCTGAGGAGCACCCCCTTGCACAACACATCTCGCGCGCGCGTTCGCGGCGTCGCCGCTCTGGTTGCGACAGCGACCGTCGTTCTGGGCGGAGCGCTCACCGCTCTTCCCGCCCAGGCCGCGACATGCACGTCGTCGCCGACCAGCTGGAGCGACCTGCAGGCCGCGTTCGCGGCGGCTCCCGCTACAGGAGCAGTCATCTGCCTCGGTGCAGACATCACCCATACGGGAACGACGAATGGCGGTCCCGACGACTCGATCGACGTTCCTGCCGGCGCCGCCGTCACCTTCGACCTCAACGGCTACAGCCTCACCGTGGACAATCCGGGCTCGGGCGACGGCACGGCGGTCATCGACGTCAGCACTGGCGAGACGCTCACGGTCGAGGCGACAGGCGGCGGAACCCTGAACCTCACGACCTCGAGCGGAGGTGCCGCAGTCGGAAGCAGCGCGAACTCCGACTCGGGAACCATCGTCATCAACAGTGGAACCATCGACCTGGTCAGCGGGTTCGACGGCGCGGCGCTGGGCGGAGGCCAGTACGGAAGCAGTGGACCGATCACCATCAACGGCGGTCAGGTGACAGCCACCACCCTCGACTGCGGAGCGGGTATCGGCGCGGGCGAGTACAGCACGGCTGTCGGCCCGGTCACGATCAACGGCGGCACGGTCACGGCAACCGGAACCTGCGGGAGCCCGGGAATCGGTGCTGCCACCTCCGCCAGCGGAGGCATCGTCATCATCACCGGCGGAGTCGTCGTCGCCACCGGAGCGCAGGGAGCCGGTATCGGCGGTGGATTCCTGGGCGCAGGCGGCAACGTCACGATCTCGGGCGGAGACGTCACGGCGATCAGCCTCACAGGCGGTGCTGCCATCGGTTCAGGAGCGGTTTACTCCGAACCGATCCCCGCCCCCGGCACTCTCACTCTCATCGGAGCGGGCACCCCGACGGGCACTTCCGGGTCGAATGTCTTCGCGAGCTCCCCGACCCCCACAGTGCAGCCCGGTCCGGACGGCGTGTCCTTCACACAGACGACGCAGGACGGCGATGAGACGAGCCCGATCGCCTCGACCAGGATCGTGTTCACCACCACACCGGTCATTCCGCCAACGACCACCCCCGCGACCACCTCACCCGTTGTCAATGGAACGGTTCCCTTCACTGTCGCCGGCAGCCCGAAGCTCGCCTCGACGGGCTTCGACGGCATGCTGATCGTCGGATTCGGCGGACTGGCTGCTGCAGCGGGTGCGCTGCTTCTTGCCGCTTCGCGTCGCCGCCGCGCATAGTCGGGACGTGCCCGGCCCGACCGCACTCGAGTGCAGCCCGCCTAGAAGAAAGGTGGCGGGCAGATCTCTTCTGCCTCGCTGAACTGGCTGTGCGGCACGTCGGAGAGCGGCGTCCACTCCGCGTCGCTCGCGTCGAAGTGCTCGAATCCGGGGCCGTCGTCGATCTCGAAGCCCAATCCGATCAGGCAGTCACGCGAGCCGAGAAGATTCGCGTAGATGCCTCGCCTTTCGTCGCGAGAGTAGTCGGCGTACGTGGATTGGGAGCCGAGTGCGCTGCAGGCATCGGCGTCGCTCGCGTAGTCGTGCGGCTGACCATCCATGATCACCGACTTCGGTGAACTGCTGCCCTCCTCGGGGTCTGATTCCATCTCCCAGCCCTTGCCCTGCATGCACGTCGTGAACTCGACGACGAGTTCTTCTTGCGTGAAGAGGGGAACCGGCGGCGGCGGCGCGCTGACGTGTGTGACGGCGGTGCAGCCTGAAGCCGCAGTCGCCAGCAGCGCGCCGAGCACGCCAGCGACCAGCCGGCGGCGCACTGCCCTCCCTACATGCACAGTTCTGTTGCCCGAACGAAGTACGCGTGCGCCGGGTCTGCGGCGTCGGCTCCCGCCAGCGACTCGTAGGCCGCCTTCAGCCCGTCGAGTTCTGTCTTCTCGGCATCGGCCAGCTGCGGGTAGCAGCGGGTCGCGATCGCCGCAGAGAAGTCGGCGAGTCCGACCCCGGGGCCACCCGCCAGGGTGCTCGGCTCGTCGCCCACCTCGGAGTCGGCCAAGGCCCACAGCTGAGCCAGCGGGGCGTCTTCGGCCGCGATGCCACCCGGCCCTGTGGGTGGTGCTGGCGTTGCCGACGCCTCACCGGACGCCCGGTTCGTAGACGACGGGACCAGCATGTACTCGCCATTGTCGGAATCACTCGCAGCGGGAGCGCATGCGGCGAGCAGGAGGAGCGCCGCCGCCCCGCCGACGACGAGGGCGGCGCGGGCGGGCAGGCGCTTCGTGGTGCTGATCACCTCTCGATGCTGTCGGATCGCCTCGGGCCTGGCAATCGAAAGCGCCGACACGCGCGACGGATCTTGGTACTCCGAGTGCCTAGGTGCGTGAGCCGCAGCGGCGGTGAACGCGTAGGTGCGCAGTGTCTTGGTCTTCGGAGTCGTCGTCGAGCGACGGGCGAGGAGGGCGGATCAGCTGCCAGCCGGTGGGAACGAGCACCGTGTCATGGGCCTTTGACATACTTCACCCATGAAGTTGCCCCTTCGTAATCTGAGCAATGGCGTAGACCGATGAAAGGCGCCCAGCGGTCGCGTTGCACCCAACGCCAACGAGTTCCGATGACATGGCACATGAATCCGGTTCCCGCGATCGACATCTTCGACGAAATCAAAGAATCGCTGACGGGGCTTTCCCCGCTCGAGCGCGAGATGCGAATAGCGGCGTACACCGTCACTATGGAAATGGCAGCCCGAGGTGACCTCGACCCTGAGGGCACAGACATTGGCCCGATCATTCTCGATCCGAGCCTCTTCGAACTCCGCTGGAATTTCGGGCGACGGCTGTTTCGCCTATGCCACGCCGAGCCGACCTCACTCCCGTCGATCTTGATCGGATTGCATTTTCACGAGAAGGCGGTCACTGGCCTCGATCATGAGATCCGTGAGGCCCAGGACGCCCAGATAAGTCTGGCGGCCCTGCGGTACCGGGCGGGCGAGCGCAACAACTGGGGCCTTGCGCTCTGATACCTCCGACGTTATAGACTGCGGTCTATGTCAACCCTCGCAGAACTCCTGGGTGCAGATCTGTCATCTCCCTCGCAGCGACTCGCCCTGACTCTCACTGAGAACGACGCGTACCTGGTGCGAGATCTCATTGATCTTCGCATCCGCCTCAACATGAGCCAGCGCGATGTTGCCGACCGTCTGGGCGTCACGCAGGCCACGATCTCTGCATTCGAGAGGCACGACAACGACCCGAAGCTGTCGACCATTCGACGTTACGCCCTCGCGATCGGCGCGGTGGTCGCCCACTCTGTCGAAGAGGATCGCCGTGGTGCGTCTGGCTTCGACGGGTGGGAGCTCGCTGGTTCGTCTGTCACACGCGGGCGGTTCGGCGTTCCCCGTCATATTCGAGCGCAAGCCAATGACGCGGTCGGCTGGCAACGCGCGTCGGTTTCATGACTGACGACCTAGAGCAGCCTCAGCCAGTAGAAGTCAGCGACACACGGCATCTGCTGGAGCTCATGTCACTCGACGATATCTACTACGTCAATCTCTCGGTCGAACGCGTCAGCAACGACGACGTCGATCTCGACCAGGGCCCGCGGCTCAGCCACGACATATTTTCTCGGTACCACGCCAAGGCGATGAGTGTTCGCCTCTCTACGACGGTGGAGGCGAAAGATGCCGTCTACCACGTTGATATCGTCACCGACTACGAGTCGGAGGTCGAGGTTGCATCGTCTGAAGACATCCGCCGCGATTTCATTGAGCGGGTTGCGATCATGGCAGCGTGGCCGTACCTCCGAGTGGCTGTGGCAGATCTGTCTGCACGCATGCGCACCGAGCAGATCACCCTGGGACTCTTCAAACCCGGCGACATCACGCTGGGCGACTCCCGCCCGGCAGACCCCGAGACCGGGTTGGCCCTGGAGCCTGACGAGAACGGGTAAGCACACTCCGATTTCGATCCATAGTGCATCGACTCGTCGCTAAATGCCCGTACTCGCCGCCCGATTACGAGCGCTTTCTGACGGATGGATCAGGCGCGAGGCGAGGTGCCCTCGGGTCGAGGCCGCGTGCGAGCGCCCACGGCAAGGCCAGCCCAGAAGGCTCCCGCGAGCAGGCCGAGCACGGCTATCACCAGGCCGAGAGCCGTCATGGGCGCGACGACCTGCACGGCTCCGGGCCGGAACATGTCACCCGAGAGCGGCGCGTACGCCACCCATCCGAAGGAGAGGGGCTGCGACGCGGAGATGACTGCGATCACCGACCCCGCCACGACGGCGACGACGGCGATCGCGAGAAGGAGGCGCTTCAGAGTGGTGGACGTCATGCCTCCACGCTACGCAGTCGTCAGCGGGAGAGGGCGACGAACACCAGGGTCAGGCTGAGTGCGGCGACCACGATCAGGCCGCCGAGCTTGAGCACCTCGGGCGACGACGCAGCCCGCAGGCGCGACAGAAGAGCACGCGAACGCGCGGCCCACGTGGGCCCCGCAGCCCGAGGGGTGCCGGCAATCACGGGCTTCGGGGCGGCAGCATCCGGAACCGGCGTCGACCGCATCTCGAATGCCGCGGGCAGGGAGTCGGCTGCGGGCGCCGAGGCGGCCGGGGGCACGAACTCGGCTGCGGGCACCTGGACCTCCTCGAGCTCGCCGAACTCGGCGAGAAGGGAGTCGAACGTGAGCTCGCGCTCCGTTACAGACATGTTGGCGTGGGCACGTGCGGGCACTGGGGTGGTCATGGCATCCGAGCAGATAGGGGGTGAGCCGCATCCGTTGGAGGAAACCGGTGCGAGGAGAGTCTAGGGGGAAGACGCCGGCTCGAACTTGGGGGGCGAACCGACGCCTTCCTCTCCATCAAAGATAAGGATCTCTCAGATAGTTGTCTAATACTGGGGGCAGTTTCGGCGTGACCCTTGCGGATTCCGCCTCCCTGTGATCGACCTAGGCGATGAGTTGCGTCAAGGCCTCTTCGGGCGAGCCGTATGGGCCCGACCACCCGTTCCTCGAGTGGTCGTCGCTCAGCTTCGCGTGCCAACCGTCGCTCATGCGGTAGACCGTGGCGAGGCGGCTTGTTCGTTCATCAGCATCCGTCTGGAGGATGTAGGCGCGGCGGGCACCGTGATGTTCGATGATGGCGGAAGTCATGACTGGCGTTTCGCTCCTTCGAATGATCGCAGACGCGATCGAATTGGGTTGAGTGATGCTCATTTATTCGTGCGGCAACGCTACAGAGCGTCATGTTCCTTTGCAAGGGACTTCACAGAGCTCCGTAAACGACGTATTCTCACGATTCGGCGCCGCGACGGAATCGGATTGCACGCAGCACGAGAAAGGCCACCCCGAGCGGGGTGGCCTCTCGTTACGGGCGAGTGATCAGGCTTCGACGTCGCCGCGCCATGCTCCGTCGGGGTGGCCCTCCGACTCGATGTACTCCTTGAAGTTCTTCAGGTCCTTCTTCACCGCGTGGCCGCCCACGCCCACGGCCGAACCGAGCTTCTCGAGCAGGCCGGTGGGCTCCCAGTCGAGCTGCACGGTCACGCGGGTCTCGGTGGGAGCGAGCTTGTGGAACGTGACGACGCCGGCGTGGTCGACCTCGCCGCCCGTGCTCGTCCAGGCGACGCGCTCGTCAGGGTGCTGCTCGGTGATGTTGGCCTCGAACGTGCGCTCGACGGGGCCGACCTTGATCTTCCACTCGGTCAGGGTGTCGGTCACCTGCTGAATGGACTCGACCTCGTCGAGAAACTTGGGGAACTCCTCGAACTGCGTCCACTGGTTGTAGGCGACGGAGACGGGAACAGAAACGTCGACGGTCTCGATGATCTGGGGCATGTTTACAACTCCTCATAGTGCGGTATCAACTTGTCTGTACTCCTTCGACGGTACGGGCAGGGTGCGAACAGAATGACCCCCTTGACGCGCGGCGTGCTCAGCAACAGCCGCGCATCCCGGCCTACGCTGACCCCATGACAGACGCCCCGATCTTCGGCGAAGCCCACGCTCCCGATCTGCATGTGATGACCTACAACATCCGGCGTCGCATGCGGCAGAACACCCCCGGAAGCCCCGACCTCTGGTCGAGGCGGCAGCCGCTGATCCGCCGGCTGCTCTCGCGCGAACGCCCCACCCTGCTCGGAACGCAGGAGGCCCTGCCCGACCAGGCCCTCTTCATCTCGGCCGTGCTCGGCCCCCACTATCGCCGCATCGGCTACGGGCGCAACGCCGACGGCACCGGAGAGGGATGCCCGCTCTTCTACGACTCGCGCCGCCTGCACCTCGAGAGCTGGCGTCAGATCGCCCTGTCGGAGACACCGGATGTCGCGGGGTCGCGCTCCTGGGGCAACATGATTCCGCGCATCGCGGTCGTCGCCCGGTTCATCGACGTGAAGACCGGAGAGCCGCTGCGCGTGATCAACACCCACTTCGACCACATCGCCCGGCGGGCCCGGCTGCATTCGGCCCAGCAGCTCGCCGCGCTCGCCACATCGAGCGACGAACCCGTCATCGTGATGGGCGACACGAACACCGACGTCGGCACTGCTCCGTTCGAGGCGATCGCCGGCGACGCCGGGCCGCTCGTGGATGCCTGGGCCACGGCCGGCGTGCGGCTCACGCCCCCGTGGGGCACCTTCTCGAACTACCGTGCGCCCAGAACCGGCAGGAAACGCATCGACTGGATCCTCGTGAGCCCCGGCATCGAGGTTCGTGAGGCGGCCATCAATGCCTCGCGTTTCGACGGCGCAGCCGCATCCGACCATGAGCCCGTGCAGGTTCTCGTGCGCCCTGGCAAGGCCCTGCCCGCGGACGGCACCGCCGGGTAATCTTCCAGCGTGATCACCGAGACCTTCCTGCGGCGACCGCGCGGCGGTGCCGAGCTGGCTGCCGACGTCCTCCGCGCGCTCGGCGTCGTCAGCATCGTGATCGGCGGCATCCACTGGGGATTCGTGGAGGTGGCGGTCTTCGCACTCACCCTTCTCGGCATGCTCGTGCCGCGCTTTCTCGGGTTGCGGCCCGGTTTCGACATCGCGGTGGGCGGCACACTGCTCGTGGCCGCGTGGAGCGGCGTGTTCGAGCTGTACACGTCGATCGACTGGCTCGACATCGTGATCCACTTCGCCGCCAACGGCCTGCTCGCCGCGCTCTTCTTCGTCGTGGCGGCCCGCACGGGCGTCGTGCCCGACGTCGCAGCGGGAACGCCGTCGCTTCTTCGCTCGGCCCTGCTGACGACGGTGTTCGGCCTCGCCGCCGGAGTCCTGTGGGAGATGGGCGAGTGGGCCGGTCACACCTTCATCGACTCGGACATCTTCGTGGGCTACACCGACACCATCGGCGACCTGGCCGTGGGCGGCCTCGGCTCGCTGCTGGCCGGCCTGTGCATTCGCTGGCTCACGGCCGAGAGCCGGTGGATCGGGCCTCGAACCGAAGCGGAACGTGAGGAAGCGCCGGCCCATTTGGGGGTTGGGCCGGCGCCTCGGAATTAAAGATAAGGAATGCTCGATAACCGGTGGGCGAAAGCGGCGGTCTTTCACCTCCTGTTTCACCCCCGACGCGGTCATCCGAGCCCATCGAGCTTCTCCTGGGCCTGCTTCGCCCGCCGAGCAGCGCGCACATGATCGCGATCCGCAGACTTCTTCTCGCGATTCGCGAGCTGGGTCTCGTGGTACACCTCGGCCAGGTCGGCTTCGACACCCCGAAGCTGCTCCTCGATCTCCGCCCTCTCCGCCTCGAGCTCCGTGCGACGCTCCGCGAGCCCGTCGAGCGCCTCGTCGACCTCCGCGACCCGGGCCCGCGCGACCGCGACGTCGTCGACGGCCTGCCAGGCCAGGTCCTCGGCCTGCTTGCGCTCACGGGCCGCCGCCTCGGTGGCGGCCTCGGATGCGTTCGCCCGCCTCGACCGCGCACGGCCCGTCGTTCGGCCGACAGCGTCGAGCACTCCATCCGCAGGCAGGGCCTCGGCGCCCGCGAGCGCCACCGGCTCCCACCCCGAGACGGTGAGACCGCGCACCAGAAGCCCGCCGCGCACCGCGGCCGCGGCATCCTCGTCTGTCATCGCCGCCTGCAGCGTCTGACCGACCTCGATGAGCGCGGAGCCGCTCAGCACGACCCCCTCCCGCACGGCCAGTTCGCGCGCCCGCGACGATGCGTCGGCCACGAGCCGCTGGCGGTCGGCGCCGAGCGAGCGCATCTCGACAGGGTCGAGGGCGGTCTGCGCCTCGCGCTGGCGCCGGCCGAGATCGAGCAGGCGGTCGAAGAGCTCTGCATCGTCGCGGGCCAGCGCGGTCACGGCCCAGGCGGTCGGGGATGCCCTGGGCAACCGTTTCAGCATGGGCGCGAGCGCGCGCAGGGCGGGGTTCTTCGACGCCTCCGACGCCGCCTCGTTGCGGGCCGCCGTGAATTGCGACGGCGGCAGTTCGTACAGTGATCGAGCGATCGCCCGCAGGTCGTTCTGGCCATCGGTCATGATCCATCATCGCAACCGGGCGGAGTTCAGGCGAGCGCCCTGCGCCGAAGGATCATCCACCTGTGAGGCTCATGAGACACTTGTGAACAGTCGGATCATCCGGCGAGACGTATCCCCCCGCGTTTCTGATCCTGGTACTGCCATCAACGAGAATTTGAGCGACCCCGACTCCGACGAGAGCACCGGCGTGCCATCCGACGAGTCCTTCCTTTCTCCCGAGGCTCTGCCTGCGGCCGTGGCAGAAGCGGCGCGAACGAACGGATGGCGTGCCGGCCTCGCCGTGCAGTCCGCCCACTGGGATCACTTCGTCACCAGCCACCCCGAGGCCCTTCTCGCCTCGATCAGAAGCCTGCCGGGCGAGGCTTTCGTCGAGATTCCCAGCCTGCTCGTCGCCGTCAACTACCTCCAGCACGTCATCAGCGGCGACGATCCCCGCCGGTTCCACGACATCGCGCTCGCCGAGGGCGGCCGTGCCGACGACGAGTCCGAGCCGCTCGACGTCATGATCAACTCGGCGGGGCGCACCGCCGGATATCGAACGAGCGGACGGCTGGCCGACGCCGTGCGAGCGGCCCGGCAGGGTCGTCGCATCCTCAATGAGGTCACGGCCGCCGAGCGAGCGGAACGGCAGATGGAGCTGCCTCATCTGCTGCTGCAGTGGGGGCGCTCGTTCGAGGTGGCCGAGGTCGGCGGTGTGCTCGAGTACGAAGAGGCGTGGGAGCTCTCGAATCTGACGGGCCAGCCCCTGATCGCGCGACGAGCAGCGGCATCGCTGGCCTGGCTGCACGCCGCCGACGGTCGCCTCAACGAGGCGGAGTCGTGGATTGCCCGAGGTCGACAGATCACGACGATCGGATCGAGATACGACGCCCCGCTCCACCTGGCCGCGGCCCTGGTCGCGATCGATCGACTCGACACCGATTCGATCCCCGGGCACCTGGCCGACCTGTCGACGGTTCCGATCGGCGAGTACTGGGCGGCCGAAACGTGGGTCAGGGCCTGGGCCGCCCGCACCGAACCCGACATCGTTCAGGTCGAGACCCTTCTCGAGGCGCAGCGGATGAGTCAGCCGGAGGCCTTGCGGCGCAGTGGCGCCTTCTCGCGATATCTGGCTGCCGCCTACGAGAGGCTGGCGACGATTCGAGGCAGGAACACGACGCCTGTCGAGCGCCACTCGGATGCGTCGGCCTTCGCCCACCTCATGTCCGCCTTGGCCGCGTACCGCGCCGGCTCGATGCACGCCGCCCTCGACGAGGCGGCCAGCGCACTTCAGGAGGATCGCGGCCCTCGGCTGCAGTCTGCGGCCAAACTCCTCGCCGCCGCGGCCCGGCTCAGCCTCGGTCGATCCGACGCGGCGGCCACGTCGTTCACGACGGCTCACGCGATCATCGAGATCGAGCGGCTCTACAGCAGCTACTCGATCATCGCTCCGGCCCACCTGCACGAACTCTCCGCGTCGACAGGGCTCCCCGTTCATGTGCCGACGGACTCGACCGACCTGACGGCGACGAGCGGTGCAACCCTCGCGTCGCTCTCCCGACGGGAACGCCAGGTGCTGATCCATCTCGCATCCGACCTCTCACTGCAGGCGATCGCCGACACTCTTTTCGTGAGCAAGAACACCGTCAAGACGACGACGAGCAGTCTCTATCGAAAGCTGGGCGTCAATTCGAGGCAGGCCGCCGCCGACATCGCGCAGCGGGCGGGTATCGCCTAGATCGTTACAGCCCGTAGTATGTGCGCAAGGGGGACTCCACCAATGACGTCACACATCACTTCCGGGCACACGCGCGCCCGCTTCATCAGCGCCGCCATCATCGCCGTGGGCCTGGCAGCAGGATCGATGCTCACGGCTTCTGTCGCCACCGCGGCACCCGCACCCGGCGTGCCCGAGGTGACGGCAGGCCTCGACTACGTCGCTCTCGGAGACTCGTACTCGGCCGGCCTCGGTTTGGCGCCCGCCACCGGCCTGCCCGTGCCGCAGTGCGGCCAGAGCGCGGTCGACTTCCCCCACCGGCTGGCCACGGCCTACGGTCTCTCGCTCACCGATGTCTCCTGCTCTGGAGCGACGACCGACGACGTATCCGTCACCTCGCAGTACGCCGGGGTCGGCCCCCAGATCACCGCCCTCTCCGCCGACACCGACATCGTGACGGTCACCATCGGCGGCAACGACCTCGGTTTCCAGCAGATCGCCGCGTCGTGTCTCGCGGCCGGCCCCGACGGCCCGCTGGTCTTCGCCAATCCGCCGGCACAGAACTGCGTCAGCCTCTACAACGCGCAGGTCGACCTCCTGGCCGCCAAGATCGCAACGCAGGTCGCCCCCGATCTCGCCATCACCTACGCGGCGATCGCCGCCGCAGCCCCGAACGCCGAGGTCTTCGTCGTAGGGTATCCCGGGCTGTTCCCCGACACGATTCCCGAAGGCGGATGCTTCACCGACGCCTTCAGCACGCCGAACTCGTTCCCCTTCACCACCATCGACACCGCCTACCTGCGCTCGACGGAGCAGAAGCTCGATGCCGCCATCCAGGCCTCTGCGGCGAATGCCGGGTTCACCTATGTGCCGACCTTCGCCGGCAGCGCCGGTCACAGCGCCTGCGCCGCCGCGGGAACGCCGTACATCAACGGCGTGACCCTCAGCGAGACCGGCGCAGAAGCGGCGTCGCTGCACCCGAACCCCCTGGGCGAGACCTTCCTGACCGACTCCGTCAGCCTCGCCTTCGACGCCGCGTTCCCCGCCGTGGTGCCGACTGTCGCCCCGACCACCGATCCGGTCGCATCCGGCCCCGCCACGATCGCGCCGAAGCCCGCGCTGGCCAACACGGGCCTGGATGCCGGGCCCCTCGTCGGAGGATTGGCCCTGGCCCTGCTGCTGGTCGGCGGCGGCTTCGCCGTGAGGGTGCGGCGCACCGCAGCGTCTCGCTGACAGCAGCATCGCGCGGATGGACTAGCCGCGCGAGGACCGATGTCGTATTACAGGTGATTTCGGTGGCCGAGCGGCGTGTCCATGTGTCGAGCGGCGGCGTGTCTCGAGTTCACCCTGTTGAACGGTCGTGGTCTCGATACGGCTGCAGGCGGCCTACTCGACCGGCGCAGAACGGGGCTTCGCCGACCCTGCCTCGATAGGCTTGACCGGTGACAGACTCCGCCGGCACATCCGACTTCGACGCCCGCCTCGCGGCCGACCCCGTACACAACGAGCTCGAGCAGTCGCTGCTCGACGGCATCCGGGGCGAGGTGCGGCAGACGGTCTTCATCTCGGCCTTTCTCACGACCCCGGTTCATGCCCTGAGCCGCACCGAGGCATCCGACGACGCGTCGCAGGCCTTCAGTCCCCTGGTTCTCAGCACGACCGATGGGGCACCCATGCTGCCGCTCTTCACCGACCTCGGCCGCGTGCCGGCCGAGTATCTCGAGGTCGCGCCGCATCCGGTCACGCTCACCGGCGGACGCTTCGTGGCGAGCGTCGCCGACGAGGTGGGCATCGTGGTGAACCCGGGCCACCCGATCGGGTTCGAGCTGTCGCCCGGGGCGCTGGCCGCGATCCGGCGCGACTTCGCGGAGTCGCAGCAGGGTTAGGCGGTCGCCGACTCGCATCCGCGCCCGTTCGGTCTATCTGCGCCCGGTCGTGCAGTAGCGGATGCGCCGAACCGGAGCGGATAGTCTCCGACAGGCTCAGGGAACGGGCGTCAGCTGGCCGAGGCGTCCGGCCAGGATGCCGGGCAGCTGCGCGAGCACCTCGTTCGCCTGCCGCGTCGCACCCTCGATGTTCGCGTGCTTGCCGTCGTCCGAGGTGCCCGCCTGCCACCCGCCGCCCGCCTCCGCGACAGGCGTGTAGACATCCAGAATCGCGATGCCGTCGGCACGAGCCGCCCCGGCGAGCAGCAGATTGAGCTCGATCACCTCGGCGCCGACCTCGCTCGACGGCGGCACGAGAACCGCGATCGGCGTCGATCCGCGGTCGCGCACGCCCGCCCACAGGCTCTGGATGTCCGACGCGGCCCGGGCGGGCGAACTCCCGGCGAGCAGGTCGTTGGTTCCGGCCTGCACGAGCACGTAGCCGTTCTGCGCGGCGGCGGCGGCCTCGTCGAGACCGGATGCGATGGTGTCGGCCACCGCGCCGGGTTGCGACGCGAAGGCCCCCATCGAGACGCCCTCGATCGCGTTCGCCTCGACAGTCTGCCGCCACCAGGATGCGGCGAAGTAGGCGTGCGAGTCGCTGAGCACCGACACCGGAATGGCGGGCTGCGGGGTGGGTGCAGCATCCGCCGTCGGAGATACCGTCGGAGAGGGCGTTGGAATGCTCGGCACCGAGCCCACGACCAGCGGCCGTTCGCCCGGCCCGGTGAATC
The DNA here is from genome assembly GCF_030433855.1 of Agreia sp. PsM10. Classification (GTDB taxonomy): domain Bacteria; phylum Actinomycetota; class Actinomycetes; order Actinomycetales; family Microbacteriaceae; genus Agreia. The sequence continues at coordinate 80,308 of NZ_JARUXC010000011.1, forward strand.
CGGCCTGAAGAGCCGTGCCCACGGCAGGCCACAGCGCGACCAGGGCCGCGATCACGACGGTGCGCCAGAGCGACCCCCGGGCAACGCGCTGCGATGTCCGGCGGGCCGCTGCTCGAGTGCCCGGCGGGCGGCGTGGTTCGCCGAATGAGGCGCTCACGGCCGAAGGGGTGGGTCTGCGACTAGTCGCCGACGACCCCGGCCATGTCGTACTCGGCCTTCACCAGAATGGGCAGGTGGTCGGAGTCGCCCTGCGGAAGCGTCTTGACCTCGTCGATGCGGAACCCGTTCGAGGTGACGAAGTCGAAGTGGCCGCGCACCCACTTGTAGCGAAGGTAGGTCACGCTGTCGCTCAGCGAGAGCTCGTAGCCCGAGTCCTTGATGCCGGCGCGCAGCTTGTTCTGGAACAGCGGGTAGTTGAAGTCGCCCACCATGAGGATGGGAATGTCGACGCCGATGCGCTGCAGCTCCTCGTGGGCCGCGGTGATCTGGGTTCGACGCAGAGAATTGGATGCCGTGAGCGGCGCGGCGTGGAACGACGCGGCGACGAACGAGCGGTCGGTCTCGCTGTCGTGCAGGCGTGCACCGAGCAGGCGCTGGGTGCCGGGAGACATGACCCTGTCGTGCATGGACTTTTTGAGGGTGAAGGTGGTGCTGTCTTCGACGGAGAAGCGCTCGGCGCGATAGTAGAGCGCGAGACCGAGCCGGTTCTCGGTGGTGGCGTGCGACATGGTGAGGTGCCCCATGGTCGCCGGAAGCGATGCCGTGTCGGCCTCTTGAACACAGAAGATGTCGGCATCGAAATCATCGGTGAGGGCTGCGAGTTCGCCGCTGGCACTGTTGTTCCGCAGGTTGTAACTCAAAACGCGCATTCCGGGTGGTCCTCTCGCAGGTCTGCTAGACGACAGACTATTCGTGACCGGCTGGGATTTGGATCGGTTGCGGCTGTGCCTTTTATTGTTTACGTCCTCTTAATGCGCCCGTTCGAATGGAATATCTGGCCGTTTCATGCGTTCACATGAACATGAAGAAAATCGGGTTCCTCTCCTTCGGTCACTGGCAGCCGATCCCCGGATCGCTCACGCGGACCGCAGCCGACGCGCACCTGCAGATGATCGAGCTGGCGGTGGCGGCCGAGGAGATCGGCGTCGACGGCGCGTACATGCGTGTGCACCACTTCGCCCGGCAGTTCGCATCGCCGTTTCCGCTGCTCTCGGCCATGGCCGCCCGCACCTCGACGATCGAACTCGGCACGGGCGTGATCGACATGCGTTATGAGAACCCCCTCTACATGGCCGAGGAGGCCGCGACCGCTGACCTCATCTCGGGCGGCAGACTGCAGCTCGGCGTGAGCCGGGGATCACCCGAGACCGCACTCCGCGGCTCCGAGTCGTTCGGTTTCGTTCCGCAAGACGGCACGACGGATGCCGATCTCGCCCGGGCGCACACCGAACTGTTCCGCGCGGCCATCACCGATGCCGGCGTGGCCATGAGCAACCCGCAGATGACGGGCGTGAGCCAGCCCCTCGGCATCCTGCCCCAGTCGCCGGGTCTGGCCGACCGCATCTGGTGGGGATCGGGCACACGGGCGACCGCCGTGTCGACGGCCGAGCAGGGCATGAACCTGATGAGCTCGACCCTTCTCTCGGAGGACACGGGCGTGCCGTTCGGCGATCTCCAGGCCGAGCAGATCGCGCTGTACCGCGCAGCCTGGAAGGACGCCGGCTGGGAACGCGAGCCGCGCGTATCGGTAAGCCGCAGCATCCTGCCGATCACCACCGACCAGGACCGCGCCTACTTCGGCGACATGACCCGCGACCGCGAAGACCAGGTGGGCTACCTCGACAACGGGATCGCCCGCTTCGGAAAGAGCTACGTGGGTGAGCCCGATGCGATCGTGAAGGAGCTGCTCGACGACGCTGCCGTTCGCGACGCCGACACCGTGCTCGTCACGATCCCGAACCAGCTGGGCGTCGACTACAACGCCCACCTGCTCGAGACGATCGTGAAGCACATCCTGCCCGAACTGGGCTAGGGGCGGCGTTGGCCGACAAACCGGATCCGGTCGTCATCCGCGACGGCGAGGTGCCCGACGACATCGAACGCTGTGCCGACATCTGGGTACGAGCGATCAGGTTCCGGGATGGCACGGTCGACGCACAGGCGATGGCGCAGAGGGTGCGATCCGCGTTCGACAACCCGATCGTGCGGTTCGCCGTGGCCACCTCGCCTCGAAGCGGGTTCGCCCTGGTCGAATCCGGCCGGTCGAACCCGACAGAAGCCCTGTTGCGCTTTCTCGCCGTCGACCCCGATGCGAGCGAAATCGGTGTCGGCACAGCCTTGCTCGACGATGCCGTGGAACGGGCACGACTCGGCGGATGTCAGAGCATTTCGCTCGAGGTGCGCACGACCAACGCCCGCGCCATCGCCCTGTACACCCGCAGGGGTTTCGAACCGTTCGGCGAGAGCATGCCTCACCCGCTCGGCGGCGATCCCATGCAGTCGTACCGTCTCGCGCTCGGCTGAGGTCCCGGCTTCTGCAGGGTCATCGAGTCGTCAGCGGCGCACCGCGTAGCGCAGGTAGGCGACTCCCGACTCGAATGATCGGGTCTCGAGCAGCTCGAGGTCGCGCCGCTGCCCGTCGCGGGCGAAGAACGGCAGCCCTCCCCCGACGAGCACCGGGAACACCCTCACGTAGTACTCATCGATGAGTCTCAGCGCGGCGGCTTCGGCGGCGAGGGTGGCGCCGCCGATCGCGATGTCGCCCTCATCCGGCTCTGATCGCAGGCGCTCGATCTCGTCTGCAAGGCCACCGGATGCGAGGCGGGTGTTGCCCTGCACGTTCGACAGCGTCGTGGAGAAGACCACCTTCGGCAGGGCATTCCAGCGCGTGACCCACTCGCGACGCGGCGCAGGGAGCGTGTCGATGTCGACGGTGTCCCAGTAGAGCATCGTCTCGTAGAGGCGCCGCCCCATGAGGTGCACTCCGACATCCCGAATCTCGCGGAGCGCGATGTCGAAGACCTCGTCGCTCAGGCCGGGCCAGGAGAAGTCTCCGTCGGGCCCCTCGACGAAGCCGTCGACAGACACGCTCATGGAATAGGTCACTCGGCGCACGATGCCTCCCGCTCCCTCACGTCGCTAGGTTCTGCGCCCGATGCTACGCCGCCGCCCGCAGACGCAGAAGTGCCCACTGCGGACTGAAGGTACCGGTGTGCCGGTACCTCTTGTCCGCAGGGGGAACTCCTGCGGCGACGCAAGCCGGCGTTCGCCCAATCCTCTGACGGCCGGGCTCCGAATACGACCCGTGTGCCGTGCCTGCACATGCCCCCGTGGGCCGGTGCGGCACACGCCACGGGAAAGCGTCGAAGCCTGAGAACAGCCCACTAGGGGTTTCGGCTTTCACCTCACCTCAATAAATGAGTGATTACCCCCCTATTGTTTCTCCCCCATTGGGGTGATACTGACTCTCGCAGGGGATCAACGAAGATTGCTCACGTTTGGGGACAAGAATGTTTTACGCGCTAGGCATCGACATCGGCACGAGCTTCACAGCCGCTGCCGTTGTGCAGATCGATGCAGAAGGCGAGGTCCGAGCGGAAACCCTGCCACTCGGAACCCGCGGTCCGACTGTTCCATCCGTCATCTTCCTCGGCGACGACGGCCGTGTGCTCGTCGGCGAAGCCGCTGAACGACGCGCCGCCTCACACCCCCTCAGGCTCGTGCGCGAGTTCAAGCGCCGCATCGGCGATGCCATCCCGCTCGTCGTCGAGCAGCTCTCGGTCTCGGCCGAGGACATCTTCGCCACCGTCGCCCGCTGGGTCGTCGACCGTGCCGAGGAGCGCGAGGGCACGCATCCGGCAATCGTGTGCATCTCGCACCCGGCCAACTGGGGGTCGTACAAGACCGAGCTCGTTCGCGAGGCGCTGGCCGGGGTCGGCCTGGCCGACGTCGTGCTCGTAAGTGAGCCCGAGGCCGCCGCGCTGCATTACGCAGCCCGAGAGCGGGTGGATGCCGGCAGTTCGATCGCCGTCTACGACCTCGGCGGGGGCACGTTCGACATCGCCGTGCTGCGCAAGGCCGCCGCGGATGTGTTCGAGGTGGTCGGCGCTCCCGCGGGCATCGACCGGCTGGGCGGCGCCGACTTCGACGAGGCCGTCTTCCGGCACGTCACCGCCGGTCTCGGAGAGGAGTATGCGGCGCTCGACACCACAGATCCCGCGGTGCTCGTGGCCCTGGGCCGACTGCGCCGCGAGTGCATCGAGGCGAAGGAGAACCTGTCGTTCGACTCGCAGACGAGCATTCCCGTGCTCCTGCCCGGACTCAGCACGCAGGTGCGTCTCGTGCGCGACGAATTCGAGGAGCTCATCGAGCGCCCGGTGCGGCACACCGTCGCCTTCCTGAGCCGCACGCTCGCCGATGCGCACATCGAGACGTCGAGCCTCTCGAGCATCGTGCTCATCGGCGGCTCGTCGCGGATTCCCCTGATCAGCGAGCTCCTCTCCGCCGAGTTCGACCTGCCGATCGCCGTCGATGCCGATCCCAAGGCGGCCATCTCGCTCGGCGCCGCAGCGGCCGCCGCGTCGGCGTTCGCCGTCCGCGCGGCCACCCCCGTCGACGACGCGGCCACGGCCGAGGCAGCGCATGTGGTCTCCGGCCCGACCGTCGCCGCAGCGATCGCGGTCGGGTCCGTCAGCATCGCCGAGCGATCGGATGCCGTCGCCGGCTCCTCGGGGCGCGGCCCGTCGCATCCGCATTTCGCCTCGAAAAGCCCGGCCGTCGAAGCGGTGCCGACGCTCGAGCCGGTCGCCGCGATCGGCCGACGCTCGCCCCTGTCACGCACGAGCGTGCGCATCACGATCGCCGCTGCAGCGGCCGGCGTGGTCGTCGTGCTGGCCGGCACCGCGCCGAACACGTCGTTCGAGACGCTGGCCTCGGCCGCCGACGCGCTTTCGCCCATGAGCGCCATCGAGCGAACGGTGGATGCCGTCACCGGCTCCCCGAAGACGGCGACCGGCGAGGCGACAGCGGGCGAGAGCGAGAGCGACGTGCCCGGGGCCGGGGCCGGGGCGTCCGACGACGACACCCCGTGGTTCGCCCCCAAGAGCACCGACGTCAAGAAGCCGGCCTCGTCGAAGTCGGGATCGTCGGACGCTCCGTCCGGCGGCTCCGAGCCCGGCACATCCGGTTCGCCCGCGGGCACGCCGAGCACGGCCGCCCCGGCCGGCACCACCCCCGCGACCACGGCGCCCGCGGTCAACTCCGAGACTCCTGTCACTCCCGTCGACCCGACACCGGTGGACCCCACCCCGGTCGACCCGACTCCCGTGGATCCGACACCCGTCGACCCCACGCCCGTGGACCCCGCCCCTGTCGACCCCACGCCCGTGGACCCCACCCCTGTCGACCCCACGCCCGTCGACCCGACACCGGTCGACCCCACGCCCGACCCCGAGCCCGTCGCCGACCCCCCGGCCGACCCCGAGCCGGAACCGGCGCCCGCACCCGAATCGACCGGCGACACCGGAACGCCCGATGCGACGCTGCTCGCGGAGCCGGCCGTACCCGCACCTGATCCCTCGGAACAGGGCGGGGAGTGATCGATGTACTCGCGCACCCCGGGTGCGCTTCCTACACTCGCCGACACCGGCACAACGGCGCCATCCCTGCTCGCTGAGATCCAGGCGGATCCGCAGAGCCCCGTCGTCGTCGGCATCGCCGGCGTCGGCGGGTCGGGAAAACGGGTGCTGCTCGACGAGATCGAAGCGCTCTACCGAGCGGCCGGCGTGCCGGTGGTGAGAGGAACGATTCCCTCCGCCGGCCTGCCGCGGCCGGGTTTTCGCGCCGTGCTCGTCGACGACGCGCAGACGCACCCCGACGCCGAGCTCGCCGTGCTCCTCGACCTCGTGCTGCGCGGCGACGTCACGGTGATCGCGAGCTTCCGACCCTGGCCCCGCTCCACCATGATGCTGCGCCTGATCCGGGCCCTGGAGAACGATCGCCCCGCCATCGCGCTGGGCGCGCTCACCCACGGCGAGATAGCGGAGCGGCTCCGGGATGCCGCCGCTCGCCCGGTTCCGCTCGAGTTCGTGGAGCGGGTCTCGCAGCTCACCGGCTCGCGTCCCTGGCTCGTGCAGCACGTCATCGAGACGATCCGCGACAGCACCCCCAGCGTCTTCCGCGAACCGACGATGCCCACCGATGTCGCTGAGCGCATCGGCTCGGAGATAGCCCTCCTTGATCAGCCTCTCCGCGAGCTCCTGCTGGCCCTGGCCGTGGGATTCGATGCGACCGGAGACCTCGTCGAGGCTCTGCAGCTCGATGCCGACACCGTGCGGCAGCTGTTGAACCGTGCCATGGCCGACGGACTCCTGCTGTCGTCGGGCGAGCCCGTTCCCTTGATTCGTCATGCCGTGATGAGCACGAGCCCGACGCCCCGGGTGCGCGACTTCCAGAGCATCCTCGTCGACTCGATCACCCGTGCGGGACTTCCCCTCGACACGGTCGCCGGCAAACTCGTGCACGACGGCATGCACGATTCGCGGGTCAACAGCGCGCTCGAGGACGCCGCCGACAAGGCCCTCCGCACCGACCCGTCCATCGCTGCGAGACTCTACGAGCAGTCGAAGGAAGGCGGCGCCGACGACCGTGCCACCGGTGCTCGGCGGGCGCAGGCTGCGGTCGCCCTCGGCGATCTCGACGAGGGCGGTCGAATCGTCGACGAGCTTCTCGCGCTCGACGACCCGCCCGATCTGCCGCGTGCCGCCGACGTGGCCGCGAGCATCTGGGCGCAGCGAGGCATGATGGAGCGCAGCGCCGAGATCTACCGCTGGATAGGACCGGACACCCCGGGCATCTCGGCCTCGCTCGGGGCGATCACGATGATCGCATCCGGAGACCGGCCGGGCGCGGACGCGATGTTCGCGGCCGTCGAGTCGCCCGCGTCGCCCACTCTCCTACGGGTGTCGACGAACCTGCTCGGTTCGGGCATCCGGCGCACCCTCGACGACGACGACCGCACGGCCCTCGCCACGCTCGTTCGCGCCTCCGACATGATGACGGCGTCACGTTCCGCGGTGCCGCTTCCGGATGTTCCGGCGGCGTTGGCCGCGCTCGTCGCGTTGCACGGCGGCGATCTCGACATCGCCGCCTCGGTGCTCGACGACGCCCTCGTGGGAGAACAGTGCGGGCACGCGGCCCAGCCGCGCCTGATCCTCCTCCGTGCCTGGGTCTCGATGCAGTCCGACCAGCTGCAGGAGAGTCGTGATCTTCTGGCGGTGGCCCTGGGCTGGGAGGGCGAGCTGTCTCCCCGGGAGGAACTCCTCGCCCGCGCACTCGAGATCGGGCTGGCCCGCCGCTCCGACGACCCGCTCGCGCTCACCCAGGCGTGGCGCGCCTCGCGAACGGTGCTGTTGCACACCCAGGTCGACCTCTTCAGCCTGCTGCCCCTGGGCGAGATGCTGATCGCGGGTGCGCGCCTGCACGATTCGCAGCGGCTCGAGAACCAGCTGTCCGAGGCCTGGTCGCTGCTCGAGCGGCTCGGCCGCCCGGCGCTCTGGTCTGTTCCGCTGCACTGGGCTGCGGTGCAGGCGGCGATCCTGATGGAGAAGCCCGCAGACCTGGCGCCGCACGGCGCCGCGCTCGTGCGCCTCGCGCCGCACAGCCACCTCGCCGCGACGATGGCGTCGGCCGGCAAGGTCTGGATCTCCGTCCTCGCCGGCGACGTGAACACCGCCCAGGTCGAGGCCAACGCCCGCGCGCTCGCCTCGATCGGATTCACCTGGGACGGATCGCGTCTGGCCGGTCACGCGGCGCCCCGCGCGGCCGAGCGCAAGGACATGGCCAGACTGCTCGCAACGGCGCGCGACCTGCGGGCGAGCGGAAGCGCCGTGGCGAGCCCCCTGGTCGCCGATCCGAAGCCCGACACGGGCGGCACGAGCGAGTCGCCTGACCCGGCCACGCCCGCGGCCGGCGGCCGTCCGACGCGCGCCGACACACGCATCCGGTCGCACAACGAGAGGCACGCCTCGGGACTGAGCGCCCGCGAGCGCGAGGTGGGCAGACTCGTGCTCGAAGGCAAGACCTACCGCGAGATCGGCGAGACGATCTTCATCTCCGCGCGCACCGCAGAGCACCACATCGCCCGCATCCGCCGCCAGCTCGGGGCGACCAACCGGGCCGACCTCCTGATGCAGCTGCGCATCGCCTTAGGTGACGACGAGGCCGGGCGATGAGAACCCCCTCCCCCCTCGGCACCCCGAACACGATTCCCCCATACGGATCGCTCGGAGCAGGGGGAAGCGCCCCGATGATGCCGGCAGGGGCCCGAATCTACGGTTGACCCATCGCACCGGTTCGGGGCGGTGACCTCAATCCACATCCCATGAAGAACTCCAATGGAGGAGCCTGAAATGCCTACAATCACCACGACCCTGCTCGACTTCCTGATGAGCCTGTTCCAGAACCCCGAAGCGGCCGCCGACTTCGACGCAGACCCCGAGGGCGCGCTCTCGGCAGCCGGCCTCTCCAGCGTCTGCACCGATGACGTCGCCGCCGTCCTGCCCTCCGTTCTCGACCACGCCGGAGTGACCGCGGTCGCCGGCGCCGGTGGAGGCGTCGCCTGGGCCAAGGCAGCGGCCGGTGCCGGCGGACACGGCGGTGGCGGACACGGCGGTGGCGGCGGAAACGGTGGCGGCGGCAACGGCGGCGGCTGGGCCGACGACCACGCGCACGCCGTTCAGCAGATCACCACGATCGCCAACAGCTACTCGTACACGTCGATCGACGACAGCGACACGCTCACCGACACGTCGGTCCACTCCAACGTCTGGGCCCTCGGAGACGTCGACCAGGTGTTCGACAACGACGCCATCGTGGCCTCGGGCGACTACGCGGTCGCCGCCGGAGACGACGCCGACGTCGACAACTCCGACGACCACTCGACGAACATCCTCGCCGGCGACGACGTGAACATCGGCAACACCGACACGGACATCGACATCGAGGACTCGTTCAACGACGACCACTCGACCGACATCGACATCGAGGACGCGTTCAACGACGACCACTCCGACAACAGCGACAACAGCGACAACTCGCTCAATGTCGGAGACGTCGATGTCGATCTCGACAACTCGGTCGACAGCTCGGTGGACAACTCGATCAACGTCGACGACGTGGATGTCGATGTCGACGTCGACAACTCGGTCGACGCATCGGTCGACAACTCGATCAACGTCGAAGACGTCGCGGTCGAGGTCGACAACTCGGTCGACGCGTCCGTCGACAACTCGATCGAGGTCGACGACATCGAGGTCGACGCCTCCGTCGACGCATCGGTCGACGCGTCTGTCGACAACTCGATCGAGGACTCGTTCACCGTCGAGGACTCGTTCACCGTCGACGACTCGCTCAACGGCAACGGCTCCGGCAACGGAAACGTGATCGCCGATGACATCACCGTCGAGGTCGTCGACGACGTCCTGCTCCCGTAGCAGGGCACGCACCATCCGCAACTGAACACACTGCAATCGCTGCACAGCGGCCCGGCAGGAGACTCAGACCCCCGTCTCCTGCCGGGCCAGCGGCGTGATCATCGACCGGGGGGCGGCAGTTTTTGGGAGCAGAACACATGCCCGGACTCATCGATCTCGTGGCCCAGGCCGCGACACTGGCGGGAGAGTCCTCGAGGCCAGACCTCGAGAAGCGGCTCGAGCAGACCCGCAGCCGACTGCTCGACCCGACCATTCGCGTGATCGTCGTCGGCGAGTTCAAGCAGGGCAAGAGCCAGTTCGTGAACGCGCTGGTGAACGCCCCCGTGTGTCCCGTCGACGACGACATCGCCACCTCCGTTCCCACGGCGATCCGGCATGGCGACGTTCCGTCGGCCAGCATCCTTCTCACACCGGATGCGCAGGACACCCCTTCGGCTGGAGCGGCGCTCGATGAGAACACGGGTCTCGAGCGTCGCCCCATCGAGATCGACCAGCTCGCGAGCTACGTCTCCGAGCGGGGCAACCCGGGAAACCGCCATCGGCTCGTCAGCGCGGACGTGCAGCTGCCCCGCGCGGTCCTGACCCGAGGTCTCGTCGTCGTCGACTCCCCCGGCGTCGGCGGCCTCGACTCCGCCCATTCGCTCACCACGATGACAGCGTTGCCCACCGCCGACGCGATGCTGCTCGTCACCGATGCGTCGCAGGAGCTGACGGAACCCGAGGTGCAGTTCCTGCGCCAGGCTCTGCGGGTCTCGCCGAACGTGGCCTGCCTCGTGACCAAGACCGACCTGTACCCCGACTGGCGCCGGGTCGTCGAGCTCGACCGGGCGCACCTCGACCAGGTGCGCGCAGACATCCCGGTCTTCCCCCTCTCATCCGAGCTGCGGCTGCATGCCGCGCGTCTGGGCGATGCCGAGCTCAACGCCGAATCGGGCTTCCCTCCCCTCGTCGCCTACCTCCGGCAGCAGATCGTCGGGCAGGCGGAGCGCATCCAGGCCCGTTCGGTGGCACACGACGTGCTGTCGACGGCCGAACACCTGCGGCTCACCCTGCAATCCGAACTGAGCGCCCTGCTCGACCCCGAGGGAACACCGCAGCTCCTGGCCGAACTCGAGGTCGCCAAGGAGGCGGCCACCGAGCTGCGCCGCAAGTCGTCGCGCTGGCAGATCACGCTGAACGACGGCATCACCGACCTCATCTCCGACATGGAGCACGACCTGCGCGACCGCATGCGCACGATCATGCGCGAGGCCGAGGAGTCGATCGACGAGGGCGACCCCGCCCCGATCTGGGAGCAGATGATCGACTGGCTGGAGCAGCGCGTCGCGGCCGCCATCTCCGACACCTTCGTGTGGACGAACGAGCGCTCCGTCTGGCTCGCCGCCCTGGTGGCCGAGCACTTCTCGCGCGATGAGGTGCCTCTGCCCGTGCTCCACGTCGACAACACCGACGACGTGCTCGAGTCCGTCGAGCTCGTGCCGATGCTCGATCCGGGCCACGTCACCGCCATCCAGAAGGTGCTCATCGGCATGCGCGGATCGTACGGCGGAGTGCTGATGTTCGGACTGCTCACCGGCATCATCGGCCTGTCGCTCATCAACCCGTTCTCGATCGCCGCCGGAGTGCTCATCGGCGGAAAGGCGTACAGAGACGACAAGACCACCCGGTTGAAGAAGCGTCAGGCCGAGGCGAAGGCACTCGTGCGACGCCAGGTCGACGACGTGGTCTTCCAGGTCGGCAAACAGCTCAAAGACCGGATGCGGCTGGTGCAGCGGGCGACCCGCGATCACTTCACCGACATCGCCGAGGAGAACCTCAAGTCGATCGCGGACTCCGTGCTCGCCGCGCAGAAGGCCGCAGCGAGTTTCACCTCCGAGCGCGAGGCCCGCGTCGCGCATCTGCGGAGGGAGCTCAAGCGGGTCGAAGATCTGACCGCCCGCGCGGTGTCGGTGCAGGATGCCGCGACGGCGCCGGTCGCATCGGCTCCCGTGCGGACCGCGGCCCGGCAGACGGCATCCGCCCCGGCGCCGGTCATCTGAGCATGCTCACCGCATCGATCGACCAGCCCGCCCGCGCCGAGCTCGTCGACGAGGTCGCCCGACTCCTCCGCGACGCCATGGCCCTGTACGAGTCCGACGCCGAGACGTACGCCCTGCTGGCGGCGCACTCACGACGACTCGTCGAGCCTCTGCGCGTCGCGCTCGCAGGCATGGTCAAGGCCGGCAAGTCCACCCTGCTGAACGCCATCATCGGCGAGGAGATCGCCCCGACCGACACGGGTGAATGCACCCGCGTGGTCACCTGGTACCGCTACGCCGTCTCGCCGCGCGTGATGCTGTTCACGCTCGACGGCGAGAAGCGGCGGCTGCCGATCGTGCGCGTCGACAAGAGGCTGCAGTTCGACATGGGAGAGCTGAGCGCAGACCAGGTCGACCGCATCGAGGTCTTCTGGCCCGCGCCGGCACTTCGTACGCTCACGCTCATCGACACCCCCGGAATCGCGTCCCTGTCGACCGACGTGTCCGACCGATCGACCCGCTTCCTCACCCCCGGCGACGACCCGTCCGAGGCCGATGCGATCGTATACCTGATGCGGCATATGCACGCGTCGGACCTCCGCTTCCTCGAGGCATTCCACGATTCGAGCGCGGGAGGATCGGCCACGATCAATGCCCTCGCCGTGCTCTCGCGCGCAGACGAGGTCGGGGCCGGACGCATCGACTCCCTGCTCTCGGCCCGGGAGATCGCCGACAGGTACCGTCACGACGACACCATCCGCTCGCTGAGCCTCGGGGTCGTTCCGATGGCGGGCCTGCTCGCCCAGACCGCGCGCACGCTCCGGCAGTCGGAGTTCAGGGCGCTCGTGAGCCTGGCCGAGCTCGACAGGGCGGATCGGGAGCTGCTGCTGATCTCGGCCGACAGGTTCTGCCGCCCGAACGACTCGATCGGCGTCGACGCGCAGACCCGCGTGAACCTCATGCGGCGTTTCGGTCTCTTCGGAGTGCGCCTCGCCCTCGTGATGCTGCGCTCCGGCGTCTCCGATGCCGACGAACTGGCGCAGGCGCTGGCGCGCCGCAGCGGACTCGATGAACTAATGCAGCTCATCTCGGTGCAGTTCGAGGCCCGGTCGGCCCTGCTGAGGGCCCGATCCGCGATCGCCGTTCTCGACGAGGTCCTCCACCATCACGACCGTTCGGGCACCGACGAGCTGAAGGCATCCGTCGAACGTGTGATGGCCAACGCTCACGATTTTCAGGAACTGCGCCTGCTCGCCACCCTGCGCACGGAGCCGGTCGCCCTCACCCCGCAGCAGGTCGAGGAGGCCGAGCGCCTCCTCGGGGGCGAGGGCGTCGACGACCGCTCCCGACTCGGCCTGCACGATGACTTTCCCGAGGCCGACTCCCGCAGCGCCGCCCTGGAGCACCTGCAGCGCTGGCGTGCCCTCCAGCACAATCCCGCGAGCGATCGCGCGCTCACGACCGTCTGCTCCACGGTGGTGCGCACCTGCGAGGCCCTCGTCGCGCACGCGCCGGGTGCGGCTCGGCCCCAGCGGGCCCGGCTAGTCCTTGCTGCGGAACCACGCCCGGGTTCCGGGTAGGAAGCTCGCGAGCAATCCCGCCAGGGCGAGGAACAGCTGACTCACCAGGATCACGCGCAGCACGATGCCGTCGACGTCGTCTCCCACGATCAGGGCATCGGCCACGACCGTCACGCCCGCGTGCGCGGCGAGCACGAGCAGCTGGATCCAGCGCACGTAGCCTCGCCTCTTCAGCATCGAGAACAGAAGCGCGAGCTCGATGAGCACGACGACGACCAGGGCGCCGAGGCTCGTCCAGAGAACGATGTTCGCCGCCGTCTCGAGCGTCTCGGCGTCGCGGTCGGGGTCGACCTCGAGAATCAGGTCCTGGATGCGATCGGTCTGGTTGTTGCGCGCGAGGAATCCGAAGAAGACCGCCATCAGGCCCGCGATGAAGCTCGCCGTCCACAGGAAACGCGAGGCCTTCACCGCGGTCGACGGCTCGACGGGTCTGCGTATCGGCGGGGGCGTGCGGTCGGACATCTCGGGGCGCGGCGGCGGCGTGCGCGAGGGCCGCGGGCGAGGATCGGGCGGAGTCAGCGGCGTCAGGCGTCCCGCGTCGGCGCCGTCCGATCGCGGTCCCCGATCTCCCGGTTCCTGAGGCATGGTCACAAGCTAATCCTCACCGCACCGCGGGCACCAGCCCGAAAACCCCTATTTGCCGTCGGCTTTGCCCTCGGCGATGTACGCCAGCCGCCGGAGCGTCTCGATGTTCCGCACGTACAGTCCGATGTCGAGCAGCACAGGGGGAATGTACTTTCCCGGCCCCGCGACGGCCTTCTCGATGATGCGCACCACGCATCCGGAGCCCCGCGGCTTGACGTCGATCTGCACGGAGGCCTCGCCGATGGGCCAGCCCTTGGCGACGATCAGCATGTGTCGGGGCGGGTCCCACTCGTGCATCGTGGTCTCGTCGTCGATGACCGCGGGCCACGAACCGAACGAGTGGTGCAGGTGCGAGCCCTCGGCGGGCCAGGCCTTCTCGACATCGCGCATGCGCGACGACCCCACCACCCAGGTCGGAAACAGCCACCCGTCGGCGAGCACGGCGAAGACATCTTCGGGCGAACAGGCCATTTCTCTGACGTTTGTCGACATGACACACCAGCATCCGGCATCCACGAACGGGGGTCTAGGGCTTGCGGTTCATGCGCAGTATTCTCGGCCCTATGTGCACCCGTGTCTTCTGGAATGACAACCCGATCGCGAAGGTCACCTCGCGCTGCATGGACTGGGAGGTGAGCGACGAGCCGGAGCTGTGGTTCCACCCGCGCGGCCTCGAACGCTCGGGCGGCGCCCAGCCGGATGCCGCCACGTGGCGGTCGACCTACTCGAGCGTCGGTCTCAGCATGTGGAACATCGGCACCTCCGACGGCATGAACGAGAAGGGGCTCGCGGCGCACGCGCTGTTCCTCGACGACATCGAGCCGCCCACAGGCACGGGCGCGCCCACGATCACCGTGGAGATGTGGGTGCAGTACGTGCTCGACCACTTCGCGACCGTCGCCGAGGTTCTCGACCACATCGACGACGTGCAGCTCATCGCGCCGCCGATCAGGGGACAGTACATGGGCGCCCACCTCGCCCTCGAAGACCCGTCGGGCGACTCGGCGATCATCGAGCCCATCAACGGCGAGCTGGTCGTGCACCACGGCAGGGAGTTCACCGTCATGGCGAACTCCCCCGACTTCGACGAGCAGCTGGCCAACCTCTCCCGCTACGCCCCGTTCGGCGGAGAGCTCACGCCTCCCGGAGACATCACCTCGCTCGATCGCTTCGTGCGCGCGAGCTACTTCAGGCACTATCTGCCCGAGCCCGCGAACATCGCCGAGACCGTGGCCGGAGTGTTCCGCGTCACGCAGAACGCGGCCGTTCCCCCGGGAGCGCCGTACAGCGACGGCGGCGTCTACCCCACGTGGTGGCACGCGGCCAGCGACGTGACCAACCGCGTGTACTACTTCTGGTCGACGCTCAGCCCGTCGGTCATCTGGGTCGATCTGGCCGAACTCGCCGACGGCGCGGAGGTGCTGGCCCTGAACCCGCGCCTCGACGACCTCATCGGCGACGTGACGGGGCGTCTCGCGAGCGCCGAGCTCGCCTACTGACGCGCCCGGGGCACCCGTCGTCTCAGCACGGCGAGCGTGCCCACGGCGAGCAGCAGCAGGCCTGCCGCGAGTGGTGATTCGACTCCGATGCCCGTCGCCGCGAGCGCGGCGAGGTCGGATGCGACAGGGCCGGCCGACGCGGTGCCGTCCGTTCCCGGCACGGGTGCGCCCCCGCCCGGGGTGCCCGTCACCGGCGGGGTCGCTCCCCCGTCGCCCGGAACCGGAGGAACAGGAGCCTCCGCGTCCGCGACCCGGTACGACACGGCCACCGCGTTCGGCACCTTCGTCGGGTCGAGGCTCGATCCCGATGAGTAGAACCAGGCGCGGATGGACTCGTCGAGGTACTCGAGGTACTGCGCGGGGAACGACGATCCGCGCACGATCCCGTTCGAGTCGATGTACTCCCGGCCCGCATAGTCGGGGCTGCGAACGAACGAGACGACCTCGCCCGCTGTGGTCCTGTCGCCTGCGGGCAGGGTCACGACCTCCACCCGTGAGAAGCCATCGCTGACGAGGTCGGATGCGACCGACCACGACACATCGAAGGTGACGGTTCCCGAGCCGTCGGCCTCGACGCTCAAGACGGGGTTGCCGAACGTCATGCGCACATCCGGGGCGAGGCCGGGATAGGGCTGGAAGCTGAACCCGTCGGACCAGGCGATCTGCGCGCGTCCCGAGACGGGGTCGGCCCAGCCCACGCCATCCGTGAACGTCATCACGTGCTCGTCGTCACTCGTGACGCCGCCGAACAACGTCGTGGTCCATGCCGTCGAGTATTTCGAGAACGACCAGGCGAAGCTGTTGTCGGCGGTCTCCACGGCGGTCGCGGGCGCTTCGGAGAGCTCGGCGCGGGCCGGGCCCTCCCAGACGGCGTTCTCGGGAGCCTCGGGCGCGGGCTGGTCCTGCCCGGGTGCGACCTCGCGCACGGTCGGAGTTCCGACGCTGCCGAAACGATCGATCACGCTGATGCGCGACGTTCCGTAGGGGTGGCTGACGAGAACGCGATTGTTCGCCTCGGAGACGCCCAGCGCCCAGACGTCGGCGTTGGCCGTGCCCGTACCCGTGGTGATGCCGAGGGCCGAGAAGTCCACCGTCTGCGTCACCGTCCACGAGACGGGGTCCACGATGCTCAGCGTGTTCGAGAACCCGTTCGCCGCGTAGACCTCGTGCGTCGACGAGTCCACGGCGATCTCGCGGGTCGTGTTGCCGAGCTCGATGGGGCTGCCGATGTGCAGCGCCGTGGCCGTGTCGATGCTGATGAGCTTCGTGTTCGTCCACGCATCCTGCAGCCGCGGCGCGACGGCCACGTAGAGGGTGCCGAGCTGCTCGTCGAGGGCCAGGGTCGACGGGCGACCGCCCAGCGCCGTTCCGTCGTAGACGAAAGCCGTCACGGGAATGGCCACGTCGGAGAGCCAGGTCTGCGTGAGCGTGTTGTAGGCCGTCACGACTCCCCCTCGACCCTCCGCGATCCACAGCAGCTTCGTGCGCGAGTCGTAGAGGCCGTCCTTCAGAAGTGGGAACGCCTGGCCCGAGATGGCGACCTCGGGGCCGACCGCGCCGGTGGGGATGTCGACGGTCGTCACCCCGTCGGCCAGCACGTACACGTCGTTCGAATCGGGGTTCACCTCGAGTCCGCTCGCAAAGGCGGGTACCCCCTCGATGACCTTCTCGACCGTCGACGTGGTCGTGTCGATGACGGTGAGCTCACCGCTGCGGTAGTGCAGCACGTAGAGCTCGTGCGCCGTCTCGTTAACGGCGACGTTCGCCGGCTCCTCGCCTGCGAGCTCGATGATCTGCTCGCTGACGACGCCGGTGCTGGTGGTGAGCCAGCCGATTGCGCCGGGCGTTCCCGAGCCGCGATCGATGGTGAAGTAGGTCCGATCGGCCGAGTCGTCGACCGCGACGCTGCGAACGAGGTCGCCCGCGTCGGGGGTGGATGCGACGGCGAACGATCGCGCGTCGGCGGGCGCCGCGGAGGCGATCGACACGGGCGATGCGATGACCGCCGCTGCGACGAGGGAGCCGACGAGCGTCGCGCCTGCGAGCACGCGACGGAGGATGGGCTGGTGGTGCACTGAGTCTCCTAGAACGTCATTCTGAATCAAAAACTTAGGTAAGCCTATCCTTAACTGAGATCCCTCATACGCCATCGGAGACCACCTGTCGACGGGGGTGCGCAGTCGCGGCCGCGGGCACAGACTCGATACCTCGGGAGAATTCGCGCCGCATCCGGCACCGCCCGACGAATCGAAGGATTGTCATGACTCGTGGAGTAGCCGTCGTCACCGGAGGAACCGCCGGGCTCGGCAGAGCCATCGTGCGGGAGCTCGCCGACCGGGGCTGGGACGTCGCCGTCCTCGCCCGCGGGGAGGACGGGCTCGCGGGGGCCGTGTCCGACGTGCGGATCCGCGGAGGCCGCGGGCTCGGCATCAGCACCGACGTCGCCGATCGCGAGGCCGTCGAGTCCGCCGCCGACCAGGTCGAAGACGAGCTCGGTCCCATCGAGCTCTGGGTCAACGACGCCATGGTCGGCGTGTTCGGCGAATTCCTCACGACCGCTCCCGAGGACTTCGAGCGCGCCACCCAGGTGAACTACTTCGGCTTCGTCAACGGAACGCGGGCCGCACTCTCCCGCATGGTTCCCCGGAACCGCGGCCACGTCATCCAGATCGGATCCGCCCTCGCGCACCGCGGCATCCCCCTGCAGGCCGCCTACTGCGGAGCGAAGCACGCCGTGCAGGGCTTCACCGAGTCGGTGACCACCGAGCTCATCCACGCCAAGAGCCCCGTGCGCATCTCGACGGTCGACATGCCGGCGCTGAACACGATCCAGTTCAACTGGGTCAAGTCGCAGCTGCCGAACCACCCGCAGCCGGTCAAGCCGATCTACCAGCCCGAGGTAGGAGCCAGGGCGGTGGCCGACGTCGCCGACCGCCCTCGGCGACGCACCTGGGTGGGCGAGCCCACGATCAAGACCGTGCTGGGCAACCGCTTCGTGGCCGGCTGGCTCGACAACTACCTGGCGAACGTCGCCTACGACGGCCAGCAGGCCCCGGAGAAGGTCGAGGCAATGCTGCCGAACAACCTCTACGAGCCGGCGAGCGGCGACAAGGGCGCGCGTGGCATCTTCGGCAGCGAGGCGCGCAACGGCAGCCCGGCGACCTGGGCGATCGGGCACCGCAAGACCATGGCCGCAGCCGCGATCGGGCTGGGCACCGCCGCCGTCGGCGGCGCCGCGGTGGCTGCCACCGCACTCGTCTCACGCCTGCGCCGGTCGTAGGCTGGGCGGCATGAGCGAAGTCGATGCGGTCGTCGTCGGAGCGGGTCCGAACGGGCTCGCGGCCGCGGTGACCCTGGCGCGCGCCGGGCTGTCGGTGCGCGTGTTCGAGAAGAACTCCACCATCGGCGGCGGGGCGCGCTCGAAGGAGCTCACCCTGCCGGGCTTCCTCCACGACGTCTGCTCAGCCGTGCACCCCATGGCCCTGGCATCCGGGTTCTTCCAGCGTTTCCGGCTCGACGAACGCATCGATCTGGTGCTCCCCGAGGTGTCATACGGGCATCCGCTCGATGGTGGCCGGGCAGGCATCGCGTATCACGACCTCGACCGCACCGTCGGTGCACTCGGTCGCGACGGGGCCGCGTTCTACTCGCTCATGGCGCCTCTCGTCGAGCGCGCCGACCAGGTCGCCCGGCTCGCCGGATCGAACCTGCTGATGGCCCCGCGCCAGCCGATCACGGCGGCGCTGTTCGGCCTGCGCGTGCTCGAACAGGGGCTGCCCACCTGGAATCTCCGGTTCGAGGGCGATGTGGCGCCCGCGATGCTCGCCGGCGTCGCGGCCCATGCCATCCGGCCGATGCCCAGCCCCGTCACGGCGGCGGCCGCCCTGAGCCTCGGAAGCTACGCGCACGGTCGCGGCTGGCCCGTTCCTGTGGGCGGCAGCCAGGCGATCGTGGATGCGATGGCTGCGGATCTCGAGGCGCACGGCGGGCAGATCGAGACGGATGCGGGCATCCGGTCGCTCGACCAGCTGCCGTCGTCGACGGCCGTGCTCTTCGACACCACCCCGCGGGCCGTCGCCGATATCGCCGGTCGACGGCTGCCCACCGCCTACACGAACGCGCTGCGAAAGTTCCGCTACGGCAACGGTGTCGCCAAGGTCGACTTCGCGCTGTCCGGGCCCGTGCCGTGGTCGAATGCCGAGCTGCACAAGGCCGGAACCGTGCACGTGGGCGGAACCCGAGCCGAGATCGCGGCGTCGGAGGCCGAGGTCGCGTCGGGCCGACACACATCGAACCCCTACGTGCTCGTGTCCCAGCCGTCGAGCTTCGACGCGTCGCGCGCGCCCGAGGGCAAGCACGTGCTCTGGGCCTACACGCACGTGCCGAAGGACTCGACGATCGATCAGACCGAGGCCATCATCACGCAGCTCGAACGGTTCGCCCCCGGCTTCCGCGACCTGATCCTCGCCTCATCCAGCATGACCGCGCGTGACATGGAGAACTACAACCCCAACTACATCGGAGGCGACATCGCGGCGGGCGCGGCGACGCTGTCGCAGCTGGTGCGTCGGCCCGTGCTCTCGCTCGACCCGTGGCGCACCCCGGCATCCGGCGTCTATCTCTGCTCGTCGTCGACCCCGCCCGGGCCTGGCGTGCACGGCCTCGCGGGCTGGTACGCAGCGAAGAGCGCGCTGAAGCACAGCTTCGGAATCAGGCAGACGCCGTCTCTGGCTCCCTGACCGCATCCTGATCGGCGCCGGCGACATCCTGCCGGCGCAGTGCGCGATTGATCTTGCGGATCTCGTGACGGGCCTGGCGCTCGAGAACGGTGTCGGGATGAGCCCGCCGCACTCCCTCGAGGGCGTCGACGGTCAGCTGCGGTCCGACCACCCGGCGCAGCGCATACATGGCCTGCTGGGCCACCTCCGGGTCGTGGATGAGCTCACGCAGCGCGCGCTCCGTGTCGAGGGCGCGCCGGAAGCGGGGAAGACCCAGCACGACCTGCTGTCGGTTCACGCCGTAGCGGGGGTCGGTGACGATGTCGATCAGCACGGGCGCCTCGCGCAGGGGCGCTGCGTTCACGAGCGCTTCTCCCAGCTGCCATCCGACCCGGCCTCGCGAAGCCGTGCCCCACTCGAGGAACGCCGCATGC
Organism: Agreia sp. PsM10; assembly: GCF_030433855.1. GTDB lineage: Bacteria > Actinomycetota > Actinomycetes > Actinomycetales > Microbacteriaceae > Agreia. The sequence goes on from NZ_JARUXC010000011.1 coordinate 100,633, forward strand.
AAGGCACCGAACGCCTTCGGCCTGGCTGCGGGGTTCTTCAGATGCAGGGCGACCGTCTCGATCACGGCGGGGTCTGTGAGCCGAGGAAGCACGTCGACGAGCACGGGAGTGGCCGCACGGGAGTCGAAGGCGGAGTTGTCGAAATAGCGACTGTCGTTGACGAAACGGCCGAAGAACTCGGCCCCGGCGACGGCGTGCTCGGCGAGGAGAGCCCGCACGAGTGCGCGCTCGTCAGTGGTCGAAACGACGGTCATGCGATGAGAATACAGCCAATAGCTGAGGATTTATCGACGTCGCAATGCCTTCCCAAGACTTTTTCAGCCAGGTTGTACATTCGGCGGTCAACGGGAGCCCGGCTCGCCGTCGCGGCCTCGCCCGCGAGACAATGGGGTCATGAGCGAGAGCGACGACAACCCCGGCCGCAGCACCGACGGCACCGGCGAGTCCGAACTGGTCTCCCTGCTCCGCCAGCTGATCGAGGTCGACTCCTCGAATCCCGACCTCGGCAGCACAGGGCGTGGAGAGGCGGCGGTCGCCGACGTCATCACGAGCTGGCTGGCGCCGCGCGGATGCGAGATCTCGCGTCTCGAGGCCACTCCCGGCCGGCCGTCGATCGTCGCCACCTGGGCCGGAACGGGCGGCGGTCGCAGCCTCATGCTGAACGGCCACATCGACACCGTCTCGCTCGACAGCTACGACGGAGACGGCCTCACGCCGATGATTCGCGACGGCGCGATGTTCGGGCGAGGCAGCTACGACATGAAGTCGGGAATCGCCGCGATGATGGTCGCCGCCTCCACGGCCGCCGAGCGCCCTCACCGGGGCGACATCGTGCTCGCCCTCGTGGCCGACGAGGAGTTCGAGAGCGCCGGAACCATCGAGGTGCTGCGCACCTTCTCCGCCGACGGCGCCATCGTGGTCGAGCCGAGCAACGGCGAGGTCACCCTCGCGCACCGCGGCCTCGTCTGGCTCGACGTGATCATCACCGGTCTCGCCGCCCACGGCTCGCGCCCCGACCTCGGTCGCGACGCCATCGTGCAGGCGGGCCGCTTTCTCGCCCGCCTCGGCGACCTGGCGCACGATCTCGCGAGCCGCCCCGAGCATCCGTTTCTCGGAGCAGCCAATGTGCACGCGTCTCTGGTGCGCGGCGGTGTCGAGATGTCGAGCTACCCGGCCGAGTGCACGATCGGCGTCGAGTGGCGCACGCTGCCGGGGCAGGATGTCGGCACCGTCGTCTCCGAGATCGACGCGCTTCTGGTCGCGGTCTCGGCCGAGCATCCGGGTTTCTCGTACCGCATCGTGCCGGGCCTCACCGAGCCTCCGTTCGAGGCGGATCGCTCGTCGGCCGTCGTCCAGAGCGTGCTCGCGAACGTCGAGCGCGTCACGGGCAGGCCGCCGGTGCTGAGGGGCGAGCCGTTCTGGACGGACTGCGCCCTGCTCGCGGCCGCGGGCATCCCGTCTGTGCTCTTCGGAGTCACCGGAGGCGGCGCCCACGCGGCCAGCGAGTGGGTCGACCTCGCCTCGGTCGAGACGGTCGCCCGGGTGCTCGAGGGCACGATCGACGACTTCTGCGCGTAGCCGCCCGCCGATTCCCTCCGGGGAGGCCCCCGGCCGTTGCCTGAGCCTGTCGATAGGCGGTCAGGCCAGCGGCTCGATCATCTCCGAGCCGTTGTTGCGCACGCTGTTGACCTGCTTCGACACCTCGTAGTGCTGGAGCTGGTGTGCCACCTCGAGCGACTCGGCGTCGAGCAGGTGCAGCAGCCCATCGGAGTCGAGGTCGCTGCCGAGCCAGGCGTCGTAGCCGTCGGGGGTGAGGAACGCGGGCATGCGATCGTGCACCTCGCCCGGGGCCACGTGCGCATCTCGCGTGACGATCGCCATAGAGATGACCCACCGGTCGGGGTCGTCGTCGGACTTCGCCTTGTCACGCCACGCGGAGACGATGCCGGCCATGGCGAGGGCCTGGTCGGGCGCGTACACGAAGTGCGGTTGCTTCGAGCCGTCGGGCAGGATCGTCCACTCGTAGTAGCCCGCCGCGGGCACGATGCAGCGCTGTGCCTGAAAGGCCCTGCGGAACATGCCCGAGGTCGCCACCGTCTCGATGCGCGCGTTGATGGGCTGCGGCCGCTTCGTGAGGTCGGGGTACCACCCGGGAACGAAGCCCCAGCGCACGGCGTCGAGCTCGCGCGGATGCTCGCGCCGCTGCCGCACGACCGCCACGTCGTCGGTCGGGGCCACGTTGTAGTTGTCTTCGAGGTCGGGCAGGCCGTCCATCAGGCCCGCAAGCAGGTCACCCGAGGCCCTGGCCACGACAAAGCGTCCGCACATGCGTCCACGCTATCCCTGCACCACCGACACCGGAACGCTCGTTCGCAGGAACAATCGCGGGTCGACGTACGAAAACACCGCAATCGCCCGAATTCTCCTTCATTGCAGCGCGACCCCGGCAATAAAACCGGCGGTGGAGTGGTTGATGCGGTCGTGAGCACCACACTTCCGGTCACCGACACCCGCGTCGTCGTCATCGGCGCCGGGCAGGTCGGCCTGTCTGTCGCCTATCACCTGCGCCGCCTCGGCCTCGTGCCCGCCATCGACTTCGTCGTGCTCGACCGCGGGCCCCGAGCAGGCGGAGCCTGGCAGTTCCGCTGGGAGTCGCTGCGGCTCGATACCGCGCACAAGGTCGACGACCTGCCGGGCATGTCGGAGCTGGGGGTGAGTTTCGCCACGGCCGACCAGACCCTGCCCGCCCGAGACGTCGTCGGCGACTACTACGGTCGCTACGAGCGGCACTTCGGGCTCGAGGTCGTGCGGTCGGTCGAGGTCACGCAGGTGGCGCGAGTGGATGGCGGGCGCTACGAGGTGCAGACGACCGTCGGCACCGTGCGTGCCGACGTGGTCGTGAACGCCAGCGGCACCTGGGCCAGGCCGTTCCGCCCCTCGTATCCCGGCGCCGAGACCTTCTCCGGCATCCAGATCTCGACGCCCGAGTACCGGGCGGCGGCCGACTTCGCCGGGCTCGACGTCGTGGTCGTCGGTGGGGGAACATCGGCCGTCGGGTTTCTGCTGGAGCTCGAGAACGTCGCCTCGTCGACCACCTGGGTCACGCGGAGGCCGGTGGAGTTCACCATGGACGAGCACTCCAAGGTCGCCGCCGTCGAGCGCGCCGACGCGGCGGCCCGCGCGGGCCTGCCCATTCCGAGCGTCTCGAGCGGCACAGGACTGCCGGCGAGCCCGCGCAACGTGGCCGGCCGCGACCGCGGGGTGCTGGTCGATCGGCCGATGTTCTCGGCCATCGAGCCCGACGGTGTTCGATGGGCGGACGGCTCGTTCCAGCGTGCCGACGCCATCATCTGGGCCACCGGGTTCCGGGCGGAGCTCGCCCATGTCGCACCGCTCCGGCTGCGCGAGTCCGGTGGCGGCGTCGCCGTCGAACGCGGACGTTCGATGCGCGATCCGAACATCTTTCTCGCGGGGTTCGGGCCGCAGGCCAGCACGATCGGGGCGAATCGCGCGGGTCGGCTCGTGGCGACCCAGGTGATGGATGCCCTGACGGCGCGGAACGCGCGGGCCAGTTGAACGCCCGCGCCTGAGGCTACGCCTGCGGTCCGGATCCTCCCGGCTCGGGGATCAGCACCATGCCGTTGGCACTGTTCGCTGTCACCATGAGGGCTTCGATCCACGCCCTGTTCACCGGCGGCTGCCTGTTGCCGAAGAAGCGGATGTGCAGGGGGATGGTCGGATGCATCCAGATGGAGCTGCGCCCGTTCCCCTCGTCGGAGTTGTGCTCCCAGTTGAACAGGAACGATTCTCCACGCCGGAACTTGGCGTTGACGACGACGCGCAGATGCGCGAGAAGACGGTCGTCGATGTCTATTTCAAGGCCCGTCGGACCATAGATGAGTTTACCCACCTAGTTAGTTTATCTAGCTATTTCTCTTCGTGCGACACAGCATGGCTCATCTGTTCGAGAAACGACGTCACGATCGTCGCCTCGTGCGCATCCAACTGCCTGGCCACGGCCATCATCCGCCGATGCATGTCGCCGAAGGTCTCCTGCATGTCGGCATGGGTCGTGGGAGTGACCGCGAGCACGACCGCCCGACCGTCGCTCGGGTGCTTGGCCCGGCTCAGATGCCCGCTCGCCACCAGCCGGTCGACGAGCACGGTCGTGGATGCCGACGAGATGCCGAGATACCCGGCCAGGTCCTTCGGGCTGACGGCCCGCGCCTCCCGCTCGGCGTTCACGATGAACCGCAGTGCCATCATGTCGGTCTCGTTCATGCGCAGAGCAGAACGGGTTCGACGACGCATCGCCGTCTCCGCGACTCGGTATCTGCGCAGGGCATTGAGGGCGTCGACCCCTGTTCTCGCCTCGGGGTCATCGCCGTACCAGTAGCCCGAGGCCCGCACCTCCGAGGATTCCATGGAACGATCTTACGGGCAGGTCGCTAGGCCGGCTAAGCACTTGGGCCATCTTTCTCGGACAAGTGTCCGAGAAATCGTGCTATACTACCGTGATGTCAACTGTGAGGAGTGCTGTTCTGCCCGACAGTTTTCGATCCTCCACCGAGACTCCCGCAGACCCGCGGGCCGCTCGCACGAGGCAGGGAATCCTCGCGGCGGTCGCCCGTCTCCACTCGCACGACTCGGGTGACATCTCGGTGACCGACATCGTGCGCGAGGCGAAGATCAGCCGGAGCTCCTTCTACGCCCACTTCTCGAGCCTCGACGACCTCGCGGTCGCCCTGCTCCGCCAGGAGTTCGCGTCGATCACCGTGCCGAGCTCGAGCGATGCAGATCCCGCCGCCGGGCTTCGCGAGAGCTATTCGCAGCTCGTACAGCACTTCTCACAACGAGAATCCATCTACTCCTACGCCCTGGGCCTGCCTTTGTCGCGTCGCGCATTCGACGACGTCATCGCAGCCTACGCCGAGCAGGTGCTCGCGTCATTCGAGCCGGCCGGCTCCCAGGCCGACGCCATCCGGGCCCGCCTCGCCGCGACCTACGTGGCCGGCGGCACGGTGAGCCTGCTCAGCGCCTGGATCGCCGACCACCGCGACATCAGCGCAGACCAGCTGGTCGATGAACTCATCGCCCTGCTTCCCCCGCGGCTCAGTTGACCACTCACACCAGATCTATCAGCCGCACACGTCGTCACACAGAAAAGAGAAGCCAGCCGTGAAATTCGATATCGGAGAAACCCTCGTCTACCCGCACCACGGAGCGGTCACCATCACGGAGCTCGAGACCAAGACGGTCAAGGGCGAGGACAAGCGCTACATGACGCTCCGCGTGCACACGAGCGACCTCATCATCAAGCTTCCCATCGACAACGTCGAGCTCGTGGGCGTGCGCGACGTGATCGACGCGGCCGGAGTGGGCGAAGTGTTCGCCGTGCTGCAGAACGACTTCGTCGAGGAGCCGGGCAACTGGTCGCGCCGATACAAGGCCAACCAGGAGAAGATGGCGTCGGGCAGCGTGCACCGCGTCGCCGAGGTCGTGCGCGACCTGTGGCGCCGCGAGCAGGCCCAGGGCGTCTCCGCCGGTGAGAAGCGCCTGCTGCTCAAGGCTCGACAGGTGCTCATCTCCGAGCTCGCACTCGCGCGCAGCGTCAGCGACGAAGATGCGTCGCTGCTGCTCGACGAGGTGCTGAACGCGGTCGTCGTCTAACCAGTCGATCGCATCGAGAGATGTGTGGCAGAGGCCGACCGGTCCCCCCGGACCAGATCCCCACATCCCTGTCGGCCTCTGCCTATTAGTTCAAGCTAAAGACATCTGGCCGCGAGCGCAACGTGACGAACCCTCACGTTACGGCGTGAGACACCGATCGACCCGACGCAGGGCATCCAAGGCGGCTTAAAAACTGCCGGCCCGGGGCAGAATACCCCGGGCCGACCTGCTTCGAGTGCGTCAGTTGCAGACGGTCGAGAGCTCGGTGAACGTCTCCTGAACATCGGTCGACGCGTCGGTCAGTGCCGTCGTGTCGGCGTTCGTCGGGTCTGACGCGTAGGTCTTGAACTCGCTGACGAGCGTGCTGAGCGCCTCGTCCGCGTCGTCGGCGACGTCCTTGACCTCGTCGTTCGAGACCTTCGAGACGTTGTCCGAGAACTTGTCGGAGACGGTCTGCAGGGCCTCGGAGGCGCCCTCGGGGTCGGTGGCCGCGTCGGAGAGGCTGCTGGTGAGCTCGCTCTGCAGATCGGTGAGGCCCGACTCGAGAACCTTGCAGGCGTCGGCCTTGCTCTGGCCGCCTGCGCAGCCGGTGAGCAGGAGTCCGGTGATGGCGAGCGCGCCGATCAGCGATGTGGTCTTGGTGCGCGAGATTCGCATTATTCTGTACTCCTTTTAGGGGGTGCGTGGTCTCAAAACCCTAGCAGCCGCGCGGATACGGGCGGGGGCGCGGGCATGGGCAGTGCTCACCATTGACATCGGCGCACCGGTGCACGAGGCCGCTCCGCAACGCGAGTCGCACCCGAGACTGTGCCCGTTTGCCTCCATTCCGCAACTCCGGCAGGAAGCGAATGGAGGCAAACGGGCACAGTCGCCTAATCGAGGCCCACGAACACGGGCTCCGGGTGCAGTCGCACCCCGAACTCCGACGACACCCGGTTCTGGATGTACCGCGACAGTTCCGAGATCTCCGCCGCCGTCGCGCCTCCCGTGTTCACGATCGCCAGGGTGTGCTTCGACGAGATCGCGGCGCGCGAGCCGGGCAGTGCGAACCCCTTGCCGATTCCCGCGCGCTCGATCAGCCAGGCGGCGCTCAGCTTGACCTGCGGCTCCGCCGGTTCGCCGGATGCCTCGAGCGGCCCGGACAGGTCGACCGTCAGCCCCGAGGCGGGGTCGGGCAGCGCCACGACGGTGGGCTCGGCCTCCGGCTCGACGAGCCAGCGGGGCGCGTCGCTCGGCAGCCCGCGCGCGAAATTCTCCGACACGATCGGGTTGGTGAAGAACGACCCGGCGCTGACGGAATCGGGATCCGTCGCATCCAGAACCATGCCCTTCGATGCGCGCAGCCGCAGAACGGCCGCGCGAACGCCGCCGAGCGCGACCCGGTCGCCGACGGCGACGCCCAGCGCCGTCGCCAGCTGCGGGTAGGCGATGGGATCGCCGAGAGCCAGAGGGCCCGGCGCGTCGGAGCCCGATTCGCCCGCAGCGCCCGCCTGTGCCGACGCATCGGTGAGCGAGAACGTCACCGAGAGCACGACGCCTCGCCTGCCGCGTTTGAACACGCTCGTGCGGTACCCGAGCTCGAGGTCGTCGCGCGCGATGCGCTCGACGCGGCCGGTGCCGTAGTCGAGGAAGTCGACCGAGACGATCGAGTCGCCGGCCTCCTGCCCGTAGGCTCCGATGTTCTGGATGGGCGACGCGCCCGTCGACCCGGGGATGCCGGAGAGCGCCTCGAGTCCCGACCAGCCCTGCTCGACCGTGTAGGCCACGAGCTCGTCCCACGGCTCGCCGGCCTGCACGCGCAGTCGCACGGTTCCGCTGGGCGCGACGATGCGGGCCACCCCGCGGGTCGCCACGCGGATGACGGTGCCGTCGAAGCCGTCGTCGGAGATGACGACATTCGATCCTCCGCCGAGCACGAGCCAGTCGTCGCCCGAGTCCCACACCTCGAGCACGGCCTGCAGCAGCTGCGGTTCGCCCTGCGGCTCGATGATGCGCGCGGCCGGCCCGCCGACCCGGAGCGTCGTCAGGGGGCCGAGCGGAACATCCGCACCCTCGATGCGACCGCTCACGGGCTCACCGGGGTGCGGTTCGGGGCGACCGTGCCGACCGGTCATACGACGGACGGGGCAGGGGCCAGGGAGACGACGGCCTGCGCCTTGCCGAGCACCGTGTCGCCGTTGAACGTGACCGTCAGGTCGATGCGCACCGTGCCGGCCTCGGCGTCGACCTTGCCGACCTTCGCGCTCACCACGAGTTCGGCGCCCTCGACGGGGTCGACCAGCACGGGCCGGGTGAAGCGCACCTGGTAGTCGAGCACGCGCCCCGGGTCGCCGATCCAGTCGACGACGGGCTGCACGGCGAGACCCATGGTGAGCATGCCGTGGGCGAGAACGCCGGGCAGGCCCACGGATGCCGCGACGTCGTCGCGGTAGTGGATCGCGTTGAAGTCTCCGGAGGCCCCGGCGTAGCGCACGAGCGAATCGCGGGTCAGCGGAAAGTGGCCTGCCGCGACGACGTCGCCGGTGGTCAGCTCGTCGGCTGCGATGGTGATTCCGGCGGTCATTCGTCTCCCCTGACGACGAGGGTGGATGTCGCGGTCACGACGTGCGCGCCCGTCGCGTCGACGATGGTCGATTCGGCCGTGACCATCGAGTGGCCTCCGAGCGACTTGATGCTGGCCACGTTCAGGGTGGCGGTGAGCTCGTCGCCGGCCACGATCGGACGGGTGAAGGTGAAGCGCTGGTCGCCATGGACCACTCGCAAGAAGTCGATGCCGGCGTCGGGCTCGCTCAGCAGCTGCTTCAGCGTGTGCTCCTGCACCACGACCGCGAAGGTCGGCGGCGCGACGACGTCGGCATAGCCTGCCGCGCGGGCCGCCTCGACGTCGGTGTTGAGCGGACTGGTGGCGAAGACGGCCGCAGAGAATTCGCGCACCTTCTCTCGCCCGACGAGATAGGCGGGGGTCGGCGCGAAGACGCGGCCGACGAGTTCGGGGTTCACTGGCACCCGTCCATTCTACGAACGCCCCGGCGGCGTCCGATCTGCGATGCCGATGTGGACCCTGCTGCCTAGACTGATGGGCGATGAGCACTCCCCCCACGCCGACACCGCGCACGGCATCGAACCGCACCCTCCTGCTCGCCCTCGGGCTCGGCGGCGGGCTGGCGCTGATCGTCACGATCGTGGCCGCCGTGGCCGTCTTCGCGCTTCTCGCCGGTGCGACGCGCGGCGCGGGAACGGCCGCATCGCAGCCCGACCCGGCGCCATCCAGCGGCACGCCCGGAGACGTCGACTACGGCGACCTCACCTTCGACTCGTCGTACACGCTGCCGGCCGGCAGCCTCGCCTCCCTCACGTTCCGGCCGCCGGCGGACACCGACTGGGCGCCCGACCCGGATGCCGCCGACGACGCCGACACGATGAGCTACGTCAGCGCGTCGACCGGATGCCGTCTGCGCATCTGGCAGTCGTCGCTCGACGGCATCGACGTGGTCGCCGGCGACGAGAAGGCGACGTCGCGCAATGCGGCCTCGTTCATACGAGACGAGCAGATTCCCGACGACGAGTTCGCGATGCACACGTTCACCGGCGGGTTCTCGGCGGCCAAGGTCGACTTCGTCGACCTGCTCTGGGGTGCGTCGAACAGCAACTACCTGGCCGTGCGCGCGTTCGGCGACGCGGGCATCTTCGTGTCGCTCGGCGTGGCGTGCCCGTCGTCGAGCGCGTGGGACGCGGTCAAGAAGGCCGACTCGGGGCTCGGAGTCGTCACCCTCTCGGAGTGACCTCCCCCTGCAGGGAGGGAACGAGATCAGCCTGAGACGGCCCACATGGCGACGGCGCTGGCTGCGGCGACATTGAGGGAGTCGATTCCGTGCTTCATCGGGATCTGCACCACCGTGTCGGACGCCGCGATCGCCTCGGCGGTGAGGCCGTCGCCCTCCGCGCCCAGAACCAGGGCCAACTTCTCGGGAAGCCGGGCCTGGAAGTCGCGCAGGCTGACGGCATCCGGAGTGAGAGCCAGCGCGGCGACATGGAAGCCGGCCTCGACGAGCAGTTCTCGCGTCTCGGGCCACTCGCCGACCCTGGTCCACGGAACCTGCAGAACCGTTCCCATGCTCACGCGGATGGCCCGGCGGTAGAAGGGGTCGGAGCAGCGAGGCGTGACGAGAACGGCGTCGGCGCCGATCGCGCCGGCGGAACGGAAGATCGCGCCCACGTTCGTGGGGTCGACCACGTTCTCGAGCACGACGACGCGGCGGGCGTCTTGGATGAGCTCCGCCGGGTCCGCGAGCGCAGGCCGGTTCATCGAGGCGATGAGCCCGCGGTGCAGGATGTAGCCGGTGAGCTCGGCGAGCAGCTCGCCCGGTCCGGTGAAGATCGGGATGTCGGCGAAGCCGTGCTCGGCGAGCACCGCCTCGGCTTCCTCCGTGGAGGTTCCGAGGGCCAGAACCGATCGGGGTGTGTGCCCCGCCCGGAGCGCGCGCTCGAACACGAGCAGGGACTCGGCGAGGTAGAGGCCGTGCTCGGTGCCGCGGGCCTTCTTGAGGGCCACGTCGGTGAGGTGGGCGTAGTCGCTGAGCCTCGGATCGCCGAGGCTCTCGATGCGCACGACGGGCATGGAGCTGCCGCTATCCGCGCCGATTCGGCGCGTCCGCGTCTGGGCGGCCAGCGGCGGATGCGCCGAGTGGGCGCGAATGTGCGCGGCCCTCGCGGATGACGATCGCCGCGTACTGGGCGCCCACGAAGACGTGAAGCAGGCATCCGATGACCACGCCGTAGAACGCGACGACCGCGAGGATCTCGTGGCCGGCGAAGTCGGAGTGGCCGAGCAGCAGCAGCGGCAGCCCGAGCATCAGGAACGTCGTGCGGATCTTCGAGATGTAGGTGATCGTCATCGACCCCTGGCGCTTGTAGGCGAGGATGATCAGCCCCAGGATCAGGTCTGTCGCAGCGATGGCGATAAGGATCCAGAGCGGCAGGATGCCACTGATGACCAGCGTCACGCACACGACCACCTGGCTGGCACGGTCGGCAACAGGGTCGAGCACCGCACCGAAGTGCGTCACCTGTCCGAGCTTTCGAGCGGCGAAACCGTCGATCCAGTCCGTGGCGCCCAGGGCCACGAGAACGATGAACGCCCAGAAGTTCTCGTGCCACACCAGGACGAGCAGAACGAACAGGGGCATGAACAGGATGAGACGGGCGAACGTGATCGTGTTCGGCACGTTCAGAATCCGCTCGCGCTCCGGGTGCGCTGTCGAGGTGTCCACCCTCTGAGGGTAACCGGTGGCGGCCCGCTCAGCCGCTCAGCGCAGGTCGAGTCTCATGAGCACCCGCGGAAATCCGTTGAGCACCGAATCCGTGCCGCTCGCCTTCTCGAATCCGGCCCTCTCGAAGAGCGCCCTCGTTCCCACGTACGCCATCGTCAGGTCGACCTTCTCGCCCGCATTGTCGACCGGATAGCCCTCGATGGCGGGGGCGCCGTTCTCGCGGGCGAATCTCACCGCGCCCTCCAGAAGAGCGTGCGACAGGCCCGAGCCGCGGTGCCCGGGTCGCACCCGGATGCACCAGACCGACCAGACGTCGAGGTCGTCGACGTGCGGAATCCTGCGGTTGCGCGCGAACGTGGTGTCGGCGCGCGGATGGACCCCGGCCCAGCCGACGACCTCGTCGCCGTCGTAGGCGAGCACCCCTGGCGCGGGCTTCTGCCGCACGAGCTTCTCGACCAGCTCGCCACGAGCTGTTGCCGAGAGCTCGCGGTTCTGCGCAGACGGGATGCGATAGCTCAGGCACCAGCACACGGTCGCGTCGGGCCGCTTGGGCCCCACCATGGTCTTCACGTCGGCGAACGACGTGGCGGCACGGACTTCGATGGCCATGGATCCATGGTGCCACCGCCCCACGACGCAAAAAACCCCCAAGATGGCGAGATCTTGGGGGTTTCGTAGCGGGAGCGGGACTCGAACCCGCGACACCACGATTATGAGCCGTGTGCTCTAACCACCTGAGCTACCCCGCCGGGTGCCGTCCGGTCGGCTGGCAGCTCGCGCTGCCTGCCTGTGGAGGACGGAGCCCCCTGTGGGAATCGGACCCACTACCTCTTCCTTACCAAGGAAGTGCTCTACCAATGAGCTAAGGGGGCGTAGCCAGCGCATGACGATGAAGTCGCGCGTTTTGGCACCTGTAGAGAATAGCATCACAACACGGCCGCTCCGAACCGCTGTCTGGGGTCGAAACGATTCGAGGCTAGAGTGTTCGGCATGACAGTCGAACTCACCGAGACTTCCGACGCGCCCGAATCGTCGTCGCAGGCATCCCTGATCGCGATCGGCAGCGGCACCGAGTGGTGGCGCTCCGCCGTGATCTACCAGATCTACCCTCGGTCGTTCGCCGACAGCGACGGCGACGGCATCGGCGACCTGCCCGGAATCACGAGCCGCCTCGACTCGCTCGCCGACCTCGGCGTCGACGCCATCTGGCTCTCGCCCTTCTTCACGTCTCCCCAGCACGACGCGGGCTACGACGTGGCCGACTACGTCGACGTCGACCCCCTGTTCGGCACCCTGTCCGATTTCGACACCATGCTCGCGCGCGCGCACGAACTCGGCCTCAAGGTGATTGTCGACCTCGTTCCTAATCACACGTCGTGGGATCACGAGTGGTTCAAGGCCGCGCTCGCCGCGCCCGAAGGCAGCCCTGAGCGTGACCGGTACATGTTCCGCGACGGCCTCGGCGAGAACGGCGAGATCGCCCCCAACAACTGGCAGTCGGTGTTCGGCGGTCCCATGTGGGAGCGCACGACCAACGCCGACGGCACTCCCGGCCAGTGGTACCTGCACATCTTCGACGTGAGCCAGCCCGACCTGAACTGGGAGAACCCGTGGGTGCGCGAGCAGATGCTCGGCGTTCTGCGCTTCTGGCTCGATCGCGGCGTCGACGGCTTCCGGGTGGATGTCGCGCACGGCCTGATCAAGGAGGCCGGGCTTCCCGACTACACGCCTCCCGCCGACGCCGGCAGCATGGGCGGCGGGTTGCCGCCGCTGGAGCCGGGCATCGACGCCGACGAGCCCGAGACGCCGCCCTACTGGGCGCAGGACGGCGTGCACGAGATCTACCGGTCGTGGCACGAGGTGCTCGACGAGTACGAGGGCGACCGTGTGCTCTGCGCCGAGGCCTGGGTCGAACCGCTCACCAAGCTCGCCCGCTGGGTGCGGCCAGACGAGATGCAGCAGGCGTTCAACTTCACCTACCTCTCGGCGTCGTGGAACGCCCCCGAGCTGCGCACCGTCATCGACACGTCGATCCACGCGTTCGGCACGGTCGGAGCCCCCTCAACCTGGGTGCTGTCCAACCACGACGTGGTGCGTCACGCGAGCCGCCTCGCCCTTGGCGCCGACAACCTGCAGGGCGACGGCATCGGCCCGAAGTCCCCCGGACTTCCCGACCCGGTGCTCGGACTCCGCCGCGCCCGCGCCGCCACAGCGCTGATGCTCGCCCTTCCCGGCAGCTCCTACGTCTACCAGGGCGAAGAACTGGGGCTGCCCGAGGCCATCCACCTGCCCGACGACGCTCGCCAGGACCCGACCTGGTTCCGCACCAAGGGCGAGCGGTACGGGCGCGATGGATGCCGCGTGCCGATTCCCTGGGAGGCCGGCAAGCCCAGCTACGGCTTCGGTCCCACGACCGCGAGCTGGTTGCCGCAGCCGGATGACTGGGACGAGTTCTCGCGCGACAGCCAGAACGGCGTCGCCGGTTCGACGCTCGAGCTCTACAAGCTGGCCCTCTCGCTGCGAGCCGAGCACGAGCTCGGAACGGGAGCGATCGACTGGCTGCCGGGCTACGGGGACGACGTGATCGCGTTCTCGAACGGGGCGGTCACGGTGATCTCGAACATCGGCTCGGTGCCCGTGGAGCTGCCCGTCGCGACGGTGCTGCTCGCGTCCGAGTCGGTCGACGAAGGCGTGCTTCCGGTCGACACGACGGTCTGGCTCGCGAACTAGCCGGATTCAGGCCGCCGTCGGTGGCCTCGATACGGCCGCGGGCGGCCTACTCGACATTGAGAATGGGTGTGTAGCCCGGGAGGGTGTTTGACCTTCTACTCGACGGACCACCCGTGGGTGT
>NZ_JARUXC010000012.1 GCF_030433855.1 Agreia sp. PsM10
CATCTTCCACGACCTCACCACCGACCTCCGAACACCCCACATCACCACTTGACATCCATAGGACCATCCGGCGCAGAGGTGCCGTGGGTGGCATGCTCTACCGGCGCAATCCGCTCAGGGCGGGGTGGTCTCACTGCGGCCAGGGTCAGCGCAGAGCGAGGCTCCAGGTGGGGGATTCGACCGTCGTCACGGTTCCGGAGGCGATGCGGGCGCACGCGACGCCCTGCTCGTACAGCGACTGGCTCACGCTCGAGAAGCCCAAAGCCTGAGCGAGCTCGCTGTCGTCCCATCCGCTGACGGCGATGCTCGAGCCAAGAACGTCGAGCGCTCCAGCGGCGAGCTGATCGCTCATGGCGATGACGACGTCGGGTCGCATCTGGGCGAGCGCGTCTTCGGTGGCGCGGCGTGCCTCGTCGCGACTGTGCCGAGCGACGACGGCCACGGGCATGTCCCGCCACAGTCGGCCCGCCTCTTCTGTGGCATCTCGATAGCCCTCGAGTCGCGCCCGCGTCACGGGGAAGCCCACGGACGTGTCCGGTCTCCGATGCAACCCCGCCCGTCTTTCGCGATCCAGGGGCATCGACAGGATCAGCGGCGAGCTGGCTCCGGCGAGCATGTGCGACGCAATGGCTCGAGCTGCGCTCCGATCGTCGGGGGAGACGACGGAGATTCCTGGAGCCGTCGGACCGCCTTGGATGGCTGCGGGTCGGCCCGTCGCTGCGACGGCTTCGAGAACGGCGTCTGAATCGTCCGTCGTCCACAGTACGAAGCCGTCGACGGCCGCCTCACGCACGCGATCGACGTCGTCGGGTCGGCCCGTGCTCGGAATCAGAACAAGGCCGAGGCGGTTCTCGACGCAGACGCTCGATACTCCCGCGAGGAATCGGGCGGCCTGTGGGTCTTCGAAGGCGTAGCTGAGGTGCTCACCCATGACGACGCCGAGGTTGCCCGTGGCTCCGCTGCGCAAAGATCGTGCGACGGGATCGGGGCCGGAGTATCCGAGGCGCCGGGCGGCGGCGAGTACCCGAGCGCGGGTGTCGGGAGCAACGCGATCCGGCCTCGTGTAGGTGTAGCTCACGGTCATCGGAGCAACGCCCGCCTCGGTGGCCACCTGCCGCATGGTGACTCGTTTCGATGCCATGCCGTCAATCCTATCGGGTGCTGTGTATCGTTACACACATGACACGGATCCCGCTTTCCTTCATCGCCTTCGCCGGCTTCGGCGTCTTCTGGGGCGTATGGGGCGCGGCACTGCCCGCGCTGAGAGAGGCGGCGGGCCTGTCCGATGCGCAGCTCGGCAGCGCCCTGCTGTGCGTCGGTCTCGGTGCGCTGCCGGCCATGCTGTTCACCGGACGAGCCGTGGATCGATTCGGTAGCCGGATCACCGGCCTGCTCCTCGGTTGCCTCGCCCTGTCGGGGATCGTGGTGGCCCTGTTCGCGCGGGACATCCTGACCATGTGCATGAGCATGCTGCTGGTCGGCGCAGCGTCAGGGGCGTCCGATGTCGCCGCCAATGCTCTCGCGGGCCAGGAGGAGGCTCGATCGAATCGTCGCATCATCACCCTCGCTCACGCCGTCTTCTCCTCTTTCGTCGTCATCGGCAGCCTCGGCGCCGCCGCGATCTTCGGCGGCGCCGGCGGTGCGCCGCTGACCTTCATCGTCTCCGGTGTGGCGATCCTCGCGAGCGGGATCGCGGTCTTCGTCCGCGGAACCGGTTCCCGTACGACGCTCGCCCGTCGTTCCCTCCCTCCGCGCAGGCCCTTGACCCTGATGCTGCCGTTCGTCGCCGTGGGCCTCGTGGGCGCGCTCGGTTTCGCCGCCGAGAACGCCCACCAGAGCTGGGGCGCGATCTACCTCGTCGACGAGCTGCGCGCTGCGCCCGCTCTCGCGGCCATTGCGCCGGCGACCTTTGCGGCCTGTGCCGCGATCACGCGCTTCGCCGTGGGGTTCTCGAATCGGATGCCTTCTGCCGTGCTTCTCGCGGGCGGCGCCATCGTGGCCGTGGCGGGCACGGTGCTCATCGCTGCCGCAGAAGACATCGCAACGGCCCTCCTCGGACTTGCCCTGGCGGCGGCGGGAACGTCCGTGCTGTTCCCCACGCTGCTGAGCCAGGCCGTGCGGGGCGCGACCGACGACCTTCGCGGCAGCACGACATCGGTGATCGCTACGACCGCCTACATCGGGTTCCTTCTCGGTCCGGTCTACGTCGGCCTGCTCTCGAGCACCACAGGTCTTCGCGGCGCCATGATCGGTGTCGCGACTCTCGTCGCCGCGTTCGCCGTGCTCGCGCCTCTTGTGCTCAGGCTCCGAGCTCTCGCGCCGGCGGAGGCGCCTCAGTCGGGCAGTGCCGTGTCGCCGCGGTGCCCGCCGTAGAACTCCGACTGCGTCCTCATGATGTCGGCCATCGTCGCCTCCGGCCCGACCCCGTACACCGTGCCGACGAAATTCAGGGTGCGCTGCACGGCCCAGATCTCGTCGTGCCTGTCGGGGGAGAAGAGCTGCGCCGGATCGCCGACGGCCACCCAGGAGATGGGAACGACGGCGCCCGCGGCGAGCCTCGTGTTCACCTGCACGACGGCGTTGATGCGCACTTCGGCTCCGTCGCCGATGATCGCGCCGGGAAAGACCGATGAGCCCGTGGCAAGGAACGCGCCATCACCCACGACGCAGCCGTTGACGTGGGCGTGCGGCCCGATCATGACGCTGTCGCCGATGACGGCCGGATAGCCCGCCCGCCCACGGATCACCGCGTTCTCGAGCACGACGACGTCGGCGCCGATGACGACAGGTCCGTCCTCGGCCGTGACGACCGCGCCGTGCATGATGCGCGACCCGGCGCCGATCGTCACGTCGCCGGAGACGATCGCGGATGCCGCGACGAGCGCATCCGGATCGACCCTCGGCCGCGCGCCCCGGCTCTCGTACAGCATGGTCAGTGGGCCTGGTCGAGCACGGCCGCGATACGGGCGGCGGATGCGCGACCGACCGCGCGGCCCGCCTCGGCCGAAGCGCGGCGGGTCGTGGGGTCGAGGGGGTTCGGCCCGAAGGCCGTGATCGACGCGGCGTCGGCGTAGACGATGGCGGTCGGAACGCCGCCGAGCGCCTCGAGTTCGGCTGTGGGGACGGTGCCGACGCCGGGATCGCCCACGCCAGGAAGGGGCGTCACGATGACGACCCAGTCGGAGCCGGCGGCGAGGTCGGCGTTGCTGCCCGACCGGGCCCCGCCATCCATGTATCGGGAGCCGCCGATGGTGACGGGTGGCCAGACGCCCGGAACGGCGCAGCTGGCGGCGATGGCGTCGACGAGGTCGACACCGCTCGACCGGTCGAAGACGACGAACTCGCCGCGCTCGACTTCGACGGCCGTGATCCTCAGGTCGCGCTCGGGCCATTCGCTGTCGGCAAGACGCGATCGGATGACCTCGAGACGAACCGACTCGTCGACAGACGGTGTCTCGAGAGCGAGGCGGCCGATGCGCTGGAGCGCGTCGGTGGGCGAGGTCGCACCCTGGACGGCGGAGAGGAAGCGCGCCTGCAGCTCCTGCACGTCGACGTCTGCACCGAGCTCCGCGGTCTCCTCCTCCAGCTGTGCGGCGAACGACGCGGTGAGACCGGTCGTGCCCGCGAGCTGCGCGGCCACGGCCGAGCCCGCGGATGTTCCGATGAATCTCGTCGACGGCGCGAGCAGGCGGTCGACGAGGGCAGGGTCGGCGTCGAGAAGTCCCTGCACGACGCCCAGCTCCCAGGCGATTCCGGCGACACCTCCACCGGCGAAGACGAGTGATCCTGTGCCCATGCGACGACCTCCAGTTGACTGATTCCCCGTACCGCGAGCCATGCTAGCGCCGACCGGGTGAGGGCACGCTGTGCGTAACAGAGCGACACAGCGGCCCGGATGCGGCGGTTCCGGTCGTACGCTCGACCCATGACGAACATCGACACGCATCCCCTGGCCGCTGCGGCGTCGGGCGACGAGCCCTGTGTCGACCTCGTCGAAGACATCACGCCGTCTGTCGTCTCGCTCATCGGAAACACGCCGCTGATCGAACTCAACGTGCTCGCGCAGGGCCTGCCGGCGCGCGTGCTGGTGAAGCTCGAGAGTCGCAACGCCGGCGGATCGGCCAAGGACCGCATCGCGTTGCACATGGTTCGCGCGGCCGAGGCGAGCGGTGCGCTGAAGCCCGGGGCCACGATCGTGGAGTCGAGTTCGGGAAACACCGGCATCGGCCTGGCACTCGTCGGCCGCCTCACCGGGCACCCCGTCGTGATCATCCACAGCGCCTACATCTCCGACGAGAAGCGCGCCGTGCTGAAGGCCTACGGAGCGCGACTGGTCGAGGCCGACTGGGAGGCGCCGCCCGAGAGCCCGAGCAACGCGCGGGCCATCGCCGATCGCATCGCGGCCGAGCTGCCCAACGCCTGGCGACCCTCTCAATACGAGAACGAGAGCAACCCGGGCGCGCACTACCAGACCACCGGGCCGGAGATCTGGCGACAGACGGCCCACAAGGTCACGCACCTCGTCGCATCCGTCGGCACCGGCGGCACGATCAGCGGCACCGGCCGGTACCTGAAAGACGTCTCGGCCGATCGCATCCGGGTCATCGGGGCCGACCCGACCGGGTCGACCTACAGCGGCAACGTGGCCGGCCAGATCAACGTGGAGGGCGCGGGCAACCGCTGGACCCAGGCGAACTGGCCGCAGACCTACCACCACGAGGTGGTCGACGAGTACCTGGTGGTCTCCGACCAGGAGATCTACGACACGGTGCATACTCTCGCCGCCTCGGAGGCCCTGCTGCTGGGTCCGTCATCTGCACTCGCCGTGGCCGTCGCCCTGAGGGTCGCGGCGAAGGCCCCGCAGGGATCCGTCGTGGTGGCGATCGCCCCCGACACGGGCGCGAACTACCTGACCAAGGCGTTCGACGACGAGTGGCTCACCGACATCGGTGTCGGCACGTATTCGATCTGACCTGGCCCCAGCTGCCCGGCACGCCCGCTCTTCTACTTTTAGGCTCTCTTCATGGCTCTGCTTCACTTCGGATGGTTTCTCGGCGCGGGTTTCGGCGTGCAGGGATGGGGTGACCCCACTTACGGCATCGGCTACGACTGGAAGAAGCCCGACGTCTATCAGGACGCCGCTCGGCTTTTCGAGCACAGCGGTCTCGACCTGCTGATCATCGAAGACGGTGTCACGGTTCCCGACACCTACGGCGGAACGAGCGAGGTCAACCTCGCCAACGCCCGCTTCGCCCCGAAGCACGACCCGCTGCCGCTCGTGCCGTACCTGCTGTCGGCCACCCAGAACCTCGGAATCGTGCCGACGCTCAGCGCCTCGTTCTACGAGCCGTTCACGGCCGCCCGCCTCCTGGCGACGCTGCAGCACTTCGCCGACGGCCGCCTCGGCTGGAACGTCGTGACCAGCGGAAGCGACCTCGCCGCCCAGAACTACGGCCTCGACAAGCAGATCGAGCATGACCTGCGCTACGACCGCGCCGACGAGTGGGTCAGTGTCATCCGCAAACTCTGGCGCAGCTGGGCGCCCGACTCGGTGCTCGAGGACGCCGACCGCGGGGTCTTCGCCGACTTCACGAAGGTGGCGCCGATCAACCACGAGGGCCGATTCTTCAAAGTTCGCGGCCCGATCAACACCGCTCCCATGCCGCAGGAGCCCGTGATGGTGCAGGCGGGCGCGTCCGGCCGCGGCCGCGACTTCGCGGGGCAGAACTCCGACGTGATCATCGCCCTGTCATCGACGCCTGAGCGCAACCGCGAGTTCCGCGACAGCATCCGACAGGTCGCGCTGGCGGCCGGCCGCAACCCCGACCACGTGAAGGTGCTCTTCGCGGTCACGCCGATCGTCACCGCGAATGCCGAGGAGACGGCCAGCGTCAAGGCCCGCCGCTCCGATCTCAACCAGGCCGCGATCGACGAGGCGCTGCAGTCGATCTCGTACCTCTCGGGAGTCGACTTCAAGGCGTTCGACCTCGACGCGCCGCTGCCCGAACTCACCACGAACAGCAACCAGGGCACCCTCGACAACTTCGTGAAGTCGGCACCTCCCGGGTCCACGCTCCGTGAGATCCTGCAGGTGCGAGCGAACCGTGACGGCCTTGCGGTGATCGGCACCGCAGATGAGATCGTCGATCACCTCGAGGCGCTCGGCGAGGCCAGCGGCGGAGACGGATTCCTCTTCGCCGGCCAGGTGCATCCCGCCAACGTGCACCGCACCCTCGACCCGCTCGTGCCGGTGCTGCGCCGACGAGGGCTCATTCGTCGCGAGTTCGGCGATGGCGGTCTGCGCGGCAACCTCCTGGACTTCTGATGCCCGCGCTCCGGCTCGAGGGGCAGCCGGTCACGATCGACGACGTCGTCGCCGTAGCCGATGGGGCGACGGTCGCGCTGGCCCCGGATGTCGTCGGCACGATCGCCCGGTCGCGTCGCGTCGTCGAATCGGTGCAGCACTCAGGAGCCGCCGTCTACGGTCTCAACACCCAGCTGGGCGCCGGTCGGGACACGCTCGTCGCGGCCGACGAGATCGCCGCCTTCCAGAACCGCGTCATCGACAATCACCGCGGCAGCATCGGCGACCCTCTCGCCGAGCGCGAGGTGCGCGCGCTGGTCTTCGCGCGCCTCGTCGGATTCAGCCTCGGAGGTTCGGGCGTGCGACCCGAGCTCGCGGATGCCTACGCGCGGCTTCTCGACGGCGGCCCGCTTCCCGAGGTCTACACGACGGGCTCGGTCGGCGCATCCGATCTCGCCCTGCTCGCCGAGGTGGCGGCGCACGTTCGCGGCACCCTGCCGTTCGGTGCGGGGGAGGCGCTCGCGGCCATCAGCGCGAACTCCTACTCGATCGGCGTCGGCGCTCTCGTGATCGCCGATCTGCGAGCGCTCGTCGACGAGTCCGATGCTGTGGCGGCGCTGTCGCTCGAGGCCCTGGGTGCCGTCGGATCGGGCGGCTCTCTGGCGCCGTTCGACCCGCGCGTGCACGCGCGCCGCTCGGAAGGCAGGCAGCAGACGGCCCGGGCCATCCTGTCGCGGGTGGCCGGAGGCCTGCTCGACGACGGGTCGCGCCCGAAGTCGGTGCAGGATCCGCTGTCGTTCCGCACCGTGCCGCAGGTGCACGGCGCTCTTCGCGACGCCATCGCTCACGCCGCGGCGGCCGTCGAGGCCGAACTCAACACTCCCGGCGACAACCCGCTCGTCGTGCTCGACGAGTCCGGAGCCGGGGGAGCGCTGGTGTCGAACGGCAACTTCGAGCCGCTCGGCCTGGTTCTGGCCTTCGAGAGCCTGCGCGTCGCCGTCGCCCACGCGGCGAGCATCTCCGAACGCCGCATCGCCGTGCTCTCGGGTCTCGCGACGCCGCTCCGGCGTGCGGGCCGCAACGCCGTTCCGGGTCTCACCTGGTACGCGGCGGCCGACACCCTCGCCGAGGTGAGGCACCTCGCCAACCCGGTGTCGACATCCGGAACCACGCTGTCGGAGGTGGAGGACCAGGCGTCGTTCGCGCCCCTCGCGGTGCGCCTGCTGCAGCGGCAGCTGTCGCTTCACCGCCAGATCCTCGCCGTCGAGGCCCTGCATGCCGCCGAGCTCGTGGCGAGCCTCGACGAGGGGCCGACGTTGGGCCGCGGAACCCGAGACCTCGCCGCCGAGCTTGTGGAGCGGATCGGGCACTTCGACACCGGTCGGAACCTCGTAGCCCACGCCGTCAAGGCCGTCTCGTCGGCCGGCGAACGTGACAGCATTGAGCAATGACTACTTCTTCATCATCTGTGCCCACGATCACCCTGAACGACGGAAACACCATTCCCCAGCTCGGCTTCGGCGTGTTCAAGGTCGACCCCGACAAGACGTCGCGGGTCGTCAGCGAGGCGTTCGAGGTGGGCTACCGCCACATCGACACCGCCAAGATCTACGGCAACGAAGAGGGCGTCGGGCACGCCATCAAGACCAGCGGCATCGACCGCGACGAGCTGTTCATCACCACGAAGCTGTGGAACGCCGACCAGGGTTACGAGTCGGGACTCGAGGCCTTCGACAAGAGCCTCGGCCGCCTGCAGCTCGACTACGTCGACCTGTACCTCATCCACTGGCCCGCCCCGGCCAACGACAACTACGTCGAGGCGTGGAAGGCGCTCGAGAAGATCGCCGAATCGGGTCGCGCCAAGTCGATCGGCGTCTCGAACTTCACCGTTCCGCACCTCACCCGTCTGCTCGAAGAGACGAGCGTCGTTCCCGCGGTCAACCAGATCGAGCTGCACCCGGAGTTCCAGCAGCGCGAGATCACCGCGTTCGGCCGCGAGCACGGCATCGCGACCGAGGCCTGGAGCCCGCTCGCGCACGGCGCCCTGCTCAAGGACCCGAACGTGCAGGCGATCGCCGACGCGCACGGAAAGTCACTGGCCCAGGTGATCCTGCGCTGGCACATCCAGCTCGGCAACATCATCTTCCCCAAGTCGAACAGCCGCGACCGCATCGTCGAGAACTTCGAGATCTTCGACTTCGAGCTGAGCGACGACGAGCAGGCCTCGATCACCGCTCTCGAGAAGGACGGCCGCGTCGGCGGTCACCCCGACGAAGTCAACTGATCGAGCGACCGAGCAACGCGCCGACACCGTGAACAGGCTTGAGCACGCGATCAGTCCCTACCTCCGCTCGCACGCCGACAACCCGGTGGACTGGTTTCCATGGGGCACGGAGGCATTCGAGGAGGCTGCGCGTCGCGATGTTCCCGTTCTCGTCTCGATCGGGTACTCGACCTGTCACTGGTGCCATGTCATGGCGCGCGAGTCGTTCTCCGACCCGCAGTTGGCGCAGCAGCTGAACTCCCGCTTCGTGGCGATCAAGGTCGACCGCGAGGAGCATCCCGAGGTCGACTCGGTGTACCTCGCGGCGGCCGGTGCCTTCACGCAGGGGCTCGGCTGGCCGCTGAACGTGTTCGTGACGCCGCAGGGAAAGGCGTTCTTCGCGGGCACCTACTCTCCGCCGGTGCCCGTTCAGGGGCATGCATCGTTCACTCAGGTTCTCGATGCCGTCGACGACGCCTGGAAGGCGAGACGTGACCAGGTCGATCTGACGGCAGCGGCGATCTCGGATGCGCTGACGCAGGCGGCCGCTGCCACGCCGCGAGGCGCGATTCCCTCCGACGCGGATGCTCGGCTCGGAGCGGTCGAGCGCGAGCTCGAGGGCTACGAAGACATCCAGCACGGCGGATTCGGTGGTGCACCGAAGTTCCCCGTCGCCCCCGTGCTGTCGATGCTTCTTCGCCGAGACAGCCCGCTTGCCGCGCGCACCTTGCTCGCCATGAGCCGCTCACCGCTGCGCGACGCGGTCGAGGGCGGCTTCTTCCGCTACAGCGTGAACCGCGACTGGAGCGACCCGCACTACGAGCGCATGCTCTACGACAACGCGCTGCTGCTCGACGACTACGCGAGACTCGGGTCGAGCCCGGATGCCGCAGCCGCAGAGGCGCGCGAGACGGCCGACGGCATCGCCTCGTTCCTGATCAGCGTGCTGCGGCAGCCCGAGGGCGGATTCGGGTCGGCCCAGGACTCCGAGAGCACCGTGGCCGGGGCGCGCAGCGAGGGCGGCTACTACGCTCTGGATGCCGCGGGTCGGGCCCTCGAGACGCCTCCCGCCGTCGACGCCAAGATCCTCACCGGCTGGAACGGATTCGCCATCGCCGCGCTTGCGCGGGCGGGTTTCGCGCTGAACAGGCCCGACTGGATCGCGGCCGCGGAGCGGACCGCCGATCACCTGCTCGAGTCGCATCTCGGACCGGGCGGCGCGCTCGTGCGCGCATCCATCGAAGGGAGACGGTCGGATGCGGCCGCGACGCTCGAAGACTACGGCGCGTTCGCCGGGGGACTGCTGGCACTCGCCACGGCGACCGGCCGGGTGGACTACGCGATCAGCGCGCGTCGGCTCGTCGACGCGGTGCTCGACGCGGGCTTCGTGGCCCCGGGAGGACGGGACTCCGTGCTCTCGGCGCAGGACATCGCAGCCGTCGCCGACACCTCGGAGGGCGCGTACCCGTCGGGCACCAGCGCGGTCTGCGATGCGGCGCTCACCCTGTTCGACCTCACGGGAGACGGCCGCTACCGCGACGCCGTGTCGGCGGCGATCGGCTCGGTCGCCGAGGAGGCGTTCCAGCGACCCATCGGCTACGGCGCCACGCTCGAGCTCGTGCAGAGACTGATCGAGCCGAGCGAGCAGCTGGTGATCGTGTTGCCTGAATCCGGCCAGGCCGCATCCGACGATCTCGTCGACGCGGCCCGGTCTCACGCCTGGTCGTCGACGGTCGTCGTGACCGACGACGAGGCGCGAGCATGGGCCGATGCCGGGTTCGCTCTGCTCGAAGGGCGCACGACGCAGTCCGGGCTGCACACCGGGTACCTCTGCACCGATTTCGTGTGCAGGCTGCCGGTGACCGATGCCGGCGGGCTACAGCTCGCGCTTCGCCCCGTCTGAGGGCGTCACCGTGAAGATCTCCGGGGCCGCGTATCCGGCCTCGGCGAATGCCGCGGCGACCTGAGACGTGACCTCGGCGACCAGGTGCGAGGGAGTGAGCGCGATGGCGGCGCCGCCGAAGCCTCCACCGGTCATGCGGGCGCCGATGGCACCGGCCTCACGGGCTGCGACGACCGCGAGGTCGAGCTCGGGAACCGAGATCTCGAAGTCGTCGCGCATCGAGACGTGCGAGGCGTCGAGGATCTCGCCGATGGCCAGGGGGCCGCTCTCGCGAAGGGCTCGCACGGTGGCGAGCACGCGGGCGTTCTCGGTGACGACGTGGCGGACGCGGCGGAAGGTCTCGTCATCCATCACCTCGCGGGCGCGATCGAGATCGGCCACGCCGACGTCGCGGAGGCTCTCGACGCCGAGGGCGGCGGCACCGGCTTCGCAGGATGCGCGGCGAGCTGCATAGCCGCCGGTCGCGTGGGAGTGGCTGACCTTGGTGTCGATGATCACGATCTCGAGCCCCGCGGCCTGGAAGCCGAGGTCGACGATCTCCGAGCGCAGCGAGCGGCAATCGAGGAAGACGGCGGAATCGCGGCGCCCGAGGAGCGAGGCCGACTGATCCATGATGCCCGTGGGAGCGCCCACGGCCTTGTTCTCCGCCAGCTGCCCGACGCGTGCGAGCGTCGGCCTGTCGATTCCCAACTGCCAGCGCTCGTCGAGGGCGATGGCGACGGCGCACTCGATGGCCGCAGACGACGACAGCCCCGCGCCGACGGGAACGTCGGAGGAGATGTGCGCATCGAAGCCGGCCTGACCGGCGAGGTCGACTCCGTTCTCACCGAGGGCCCAGGCGATGCCCAGCGGGTAGGCGGACCAGCCGTCGAGGACCTCTGGGCTCACCCGCGCGAGCGCGATCTCGACCTCGTCGTCGCTGAACGTGCTCGTGACCCGCGCGGTATTGTCGTCGCGCAGGCCGACCGCAGCCCACGTGCGACGATCGATGGCGAACGGGAGCACGAAGCCCTCGTTGTAGTCGGTGTGCTCGCCGATCAGGTTGACTCGGCCGGGTGCCGACCAGACGCCGTCGGCCGCACGGCCGAAGCGGTCGAGGAAGTCGGCCGCAGCCTGCGCGGTGAAATCGTCGTGGGTCATACGGGGTTCTCCTGGTCTGCACGGGCTATCGCGTCGCGCACGAGCGCCGCGGATGTCTCAGGGGGCACGTCACCGATGAACGCGCCCATGGCGGCCTCGGAGCCGGCGAGGTACTTGAGGCGGTTCGCCGCGCGTCGGGGCGAGGTGACCTGAAGCATGAGTCGCACGTCGTCGCGGCCGCGGTTCACGGGAGCCTGGTGCCACGCGGCGATGTAGGGGGTGGGGGTCTCATAGAGCGCGTCGATGCCCCGCAGCAGTCGCAGGTAGAGCACGGCCAGTTCGTCGCGTTCCTCGGCCGTGGTCGCCGCGAGGTCGGGGATGTGGCGGTGGGGGAGCATGTGCACCTCGACGGGCCAGCGTGCGGCGAATGGAACGAACGCCGTGAAGTGCTCGCCGCGCAGGAGAACGCGTTCGGACGCCTGCTCGCGCTCGAGGATCCGGGCGAACATGTCTGGCCCGAATCGGTCGATCGAGTCGAGGAGCTTCGTCGTGCGGGGCGTGACGTAGGGGTACGCGTAGATCTGGCCGTGAGGGTGATTGAGGGTGACGCCGATCTCGGCGCCACGGTTCTCGAACGGGAAGACCTGCTCGATCGAGGGCATCGCGCTCAGGGCCGCCGTGCGCTGGGCCCATGCCTCGACGATCGTGCGGGCACGAGACGGCGTCTGCGACGCGAACGATCCGGTGTGCGCGGGGCTGAAGCAGACGACCTCGCAGCGACCCACCGACGTGCGGGTGCGCTCGAGCCCCAGCTCGGCGAGGTCCTCCAGGCCGCGGGGCGCATTGTCGTCCTGCAGCAGGGGACCGAACGACGGGGAGCGGTTCTCGAAGACGGCCACGTCGTAGATGTCGGGAATCTCGGAGGGGTTCGAGGGTGTCGCCGGAGCGAGCGGATCGGCGTCGTCCGATGGCAGGAACACACGATTCTGGCGGGCCGCCGCGATCGAGACCCACTCACCGGTGAGCACGTCCTGCCTCATGGTCGCGGTCACGGGGCGGGGATCGAGGACACGCTCGTCGGCCCGGCGCTCGGGAGGGAGCGTGGTGTCGGCGTCGTCGAAATAGATGAGCTGGCGCCCGTCTGCGAGCACGGTCTCGCGAACAACGATGGCGGACATGGCGAACCCTTCGGTGGGAGCGCAGGGCGCGCTCGAGATCAGAACACGCGAAAGTATGGCACGGCAAGAATTGACAAGCAATCGCAAATAAACGAAAGTCAAACAATGATCGACCATGAATACGCAAGCGCGCCCGCTGCCGTTCGCCGCACGCGCACTCTCGACCTGCTGTCCGCGGGCGGTTTCGTGCGGGTCACCGAGCTGAGCACATTGTTCGGCGTCTCCGAGGTGACGATCAGATCCGATCTCGACGCGCTCGAGGCGTCGGGCGACCTCGTGCGGGTGCACGGGGGTGCCGTGACGGCCTCGTCGCCGAGGCGCACGGAGCCCACGTTCGAAGAGGCGCTGGGCTCGCAGCGGCAGGAGAAGCTGAGCATCGCGAGCCACGCGGCATCCCTGGTGTCGCCGGGAGACTCCGTGATCGTCGACGTGGGAACGACGGCCGCGGCCCTCGCGCGTGCGCTGGTCGACCGCAGCGAGCTGCACGACGTGGTCGTGATCACCAACGGCCTGAAGATCGCCCTCGAACTCGAGCGGGCGCTGCCCCGGTTCACCGTGATCGTGACGGGCGGCACGCTCAGAGCGCTGCAGCACTCCCTTGTGAATCCACTGGCCGACGGTCTCTTCGACACGCTGCACGCGGACATCGCCTTCATCGGATGCAACGGCGTCGACGCCGAGCGGGGTATCACGAACATCAATCTGCCCGAGGCAGAGGTGAAGAGGCGGATGCTCGGGGCCGCGACCCGCAGGATCGTGCTGGCCGACGGGTCGAAGATCGGTCAGGTGCATCTGGGTCGCGTGGCCGAGGTGTCGCAGGTCGACGGAGTGATCACGGGCGGTTCGGCCCGCGCGAAGCCGCTAGCCGAGCTGCGCGAGGCGGGGCTCGACGTGACCCGGGTGTAGAGGAGGTCTGCCGCCCCGGTGCGCCAAGGAGTCGAGGTCGCCCGGTCGCTCTTCGAGAAGCCAGCGGGCACGGCCGCCGGTGAGGATCGCCACGCGTTCGTAGCCGGCCTCCCGGAGCACCCGTGCCGACTCCTGGGCGCACAGACCGTCAGTGCCGTCGTAGACGACGACCGTGGTGGCGGCGAGGTCGAGCTGGAGGGAGCGGAGCCGCACTCGATTCGCGGCCTCGACGATGGCCAGGTTGTCGGCCCCGAGGTGGTCGGCGAGCCACTGGGTCGACACGGAGGCCGATGCAAGATAGGGCCCGGGAGCAAGCGGGGTAACGGTGTTCACACGCATACGCTAACCCGGGCCACCGACAGTGCAGCCTCCCTCGTAAGCGGGGGTAACAAACCCTCAGCTAGCCTGTGAGCTGTGGAGGACGCATCCGGAACCGCTCTCGAGTTCGAATACCGGGTGAGAATCGACCATCTGCTGGCCTCGAGCATCCACCGCTATGAGGGCCGCCCGTCGGACGGGCCCAGGCCCGCAGTCGGGCCGGATGACTTCGCACGGGTGACCGTGAGGGCGCACCTCGGCATCGTCGGAGATCGGCATTTCGGCAAGGCGGCGCACCGCACGGCCTCGGTCACGATCATGGCCGTCGAATCGGTGGAGCACGTCGAACGAAGCCTGGGCCTCGCTCACGCACTCGACCCGCTCGACACGCGCCGCAACATCCTGATTCGGGGTGTCGATGTCGACCGTCTTCGCGGAGCCGACTTCTCGCTCGACTCCGGCTCCGGGCCGGTGCTCTTCCACGCGCACCGGCCGGCCAATCCGTGCGCATGGATGGACGTGATGCTCGCCCCGGGCGCACACAAGGCGCTGCGCGGCAGAGGCGGGCTGCGCTGCGAGCCGCTGAGCAGCGGCGAACTCATGAGAGGGCCCGCCGTGCTGCGCTCGTCGCACCGCCTCGACGACGGCGACGCCACGCTCTTCTAGGCCGCCGTCAGCACTCGATCACGTTCACGGCGAGCCCGCCCTCGCTCGTCTCCTTGTACTTCGTCGACATGTCGACGCCGGTCTGGCGCATCGTCTCGATCACCATGTCGAGCGACACCAGGTGCGTGCCGTCGCCGTTCATCGCGAGCCGCGCCGCACTCACGGCGGTCGACGAGGCGATCGCGTTGCGCTCGATGCACGGAACCTGCACGAGGCCGCCGACCGGATCGCACGTGAGTCCGAGGTGGTGCTCCATGGCGATCTCCGCCGCATTCTCGACCTGGCGCGGCGTTCCTCCCAGCACCGCGCAGAGCGCACCGCACGCCATGGCACAGGCCGACCCGACCTCGCCCTGGCATCCGGCCTCGGCGCCCGAGATCGACGCGTTCGACTTGAACAGCGAGCCGATGGCGGTGGCCGTCAGCAGGTAGCGGTGGATTCCCTCGCGGTCGGCGCCGCGCACGAAGTCGAGGTAGTAGCGGCCGACCGCGGGCACGATGCCCGCGGCCCCGTTCGTGGGCGCCGTGACGACCCGCCCGCCCGACGCGTTCTCCTCGTTCACGGCGAGGGCGTACGCGTGCAGCCACTCGGTCGAGGTGTCGTGGTCGCCCGTGGCGGTCAGGCGCTCGAGTTCGAGGCGCTCGCGCAGGCGGGCGGCCCGTCGCGGCACACCGAGACCCCCGGGGAGGGTGCCCGTGTTGTGCAGGCCGGCGTCGATGCAGGCCTCCATGGCGTTCCAGATGCGGTCGAGCTGCGCGAGAACGGCCTCTTCGCCGTGGAGTTCGGTCTCGATGCGCCAGGCCACCTCGGCGATGCTGAGGCCTGTCGATTCGCAGACCTCGAGCAGGGCGTCGGCGCTCGCGAACGACAGGGGATGCTCGACCAGCTGGATGCTCGACGAGTCGTCGCCGTCGCGTCGGATGAAGCCGCCGCCCACCGAGTAGTACGTCTCGCTCAGCACGGGCAGGGCGTCGGAGTCGCCCCAGGCCGTGAGGCTGAGCGCGTTCGGATGCGCGGGCAGCCGAGTGTGCGGCTCGAACGCGATGTCGGACTGTTCGAACGCGATCGGATGCGTGCCGCCCAGTTCGATGGATCGCCGGTCGCCGCCCGCGGCGAGGTCGAGGAAGCCTGCGTCACGCAACGCCGTGGATGAGCCACGAACCAGCCCCGACCAGGCGCCGTGCACCAGCGAGGGATCGCAGGTCTCCGGGTCGAGGCCCATGAGCCCGGCGACCACGGCGTCGGGCGTGCCATGGCCGAGGCCGGTGGCGCCCAGCGAGCCGTACAGGGTGCAGGTCACGCGGCGCACGGCGTCGACAGAACCGGATGCGCGGAGACGGTCGACGAAATCGAGTGCGGCGCGCATGGGGCCGACGGTGTGCGAACTCGACGGGCCGATGCCCACCGAGAACAGGTCGAAGAGGGAGACGTAAGCAGTCACATCCAGACCCTAATCGCCGAGCGGGGCTGGTGGAGCCGTGGCGCAACATCCTGACCCTGCCCGCAGAAAAACCGAGCGCTCGGAGTGCCTGATGGCACGAATCCGCGTGCGGATTGTAGACCTCGAAACGGCCTCGATGCATCGCCTGATCCGTTAATTCTTGGAGTACTAACCTGTTGACGTTTGTCACCTGATTCGACGTTCGAGGGAGTTCACGATGTCGGCTTCTGCACCTGCCCGCGATAAGGACGGCGGCGTCCGCAGCCTCGTGCCCGCCCGCATGGATCGTCTGCCGTGGACGAGATTCCATTGGTCGATCGTCGTCGGGCTGGGCTTCTCGTGGGTGCTCGACGGGCTCGAGATCCAGATCGTGGCCTCGGCCGGTTTCCAGAAGTCGCTCGACATGACCGCGGCCGAGGTGGGACTGCTCGGCACGGTCTACCTGTTCGGGCAGATAGCGGGCGCGCTCATCTTCGGACGGCTCTCCGACAAGCTCGGGCGCAAGAAGCTCTTCATCCTGACCCTGGCGATCTATCTGATCGCGAGCGGGATCGCCGGACTGAGCCCGAACATGTGGTTCCTGCTCGTGTTCCGGTTCTTCGCGGGCATGGGCATCGGCGGCGAATACGCCGCCATCAACTCGGCCATCGACGAGCTCATCCCGTCGAAGTACCGGGGCCGCGTCGACATCGCCATCAACGGCACGTACTGGGGCGGGGCGGCCCTGGGCTCGGCCGCCAACCTGTTCCTGCTGAACCCCGACATCTTCGACGAGAACGTCGGATGGCGCATCGGCTTCTTCATCGGCCCGGTGCTCGGACTCGCGATCATCTACCTGCGTCGGCACATTCCCGAGAGCCCGCGCTGGCTGATGACCCACGGGCGCGAGCAGGAGGCGGAGTCGACGGTCGACGACATCGAGAAGCGCGTGCACGACCAGGGCGGCGACATCGAGCCCGTCGACGAGAGCAAGGCGATCACGGTCACACAGACCGAACACGTGCCCTTCCGCACGATCCTGCACGTTCTGTTCAAGCTCTATCCGAAGCGCACTCTTGTGGGCGCCACGATGATGGTCACCCAGTCGTTCCTCTACAACGCGATCTTCTTCACCTACGCGCTGGTGCTCCAGAACTTCTACGGCACCTCTCCGTCATCGACCCAGTACTTCTTCTTCCCCTTCGCGATCGGCAACCTGCTCGGCCCCCTCCTGCTCGGGCACCTGTTCGACGTGTGGGGCAGGCGCAAGATGATCTTCCTCACCTACGGCGTCTCGGCCGTCGTGCTGGCCGCATCGGCCGTGCTCTTCAGCATGGACGTGCTGAACGCGACGACCCAGACCATCTTCTGGTGCGTGTCGTTCTTCTTCGCCTCGGCCGGAGCATCCAGTGCCTATCTCACGGTGAGCGAGACGTTCCCGCTCGAGATCCGCAGCCAGGCCATCTCGTACTTCTTCGCGCTCGGCCAGATCGCGGGCTCGATCGCCCCGCTGCTCTACGGCATCCTGATCGGCGACGGAACCGACCGCGGCCCCCTGACCTTCGGATACTTCCTGGGGGCCGCGATCATGTTCGTGGGAGGTCTGATCGCCCTGATCTTCGGGGTGGATGCCGAGCGGAAGTCGCTCGAGACCATCACGAATCCGCTGTCGGCCGTCAAGAACGACGGCTGAGCCTTTTCGAGATGGAGTCGAGAATCTTCTCTAGCTCTGGCTGGGCGCTGCCCAGTGCCCGTTCGGTACGTAGCTGAATTCGTAGTAGTCGGTCTGGTAAGAACCAAGTTTGACCAACGAAATGATGAAGTCGACCAGTGCGCCGACTCCGAAAAGCCCCGCGGTCAAGATGTAGAGGATGCCGAGGCCGACTTGTCCGCGCATGAATCGGTGGACCCCGATGCCACCGAAAAAGAAGTTCAGCAGGATGTATGCAACTTTGTTGACGCGTCGGGTCGGCGCGGCAGCTTGGGGCGCAGTGACGTTGACAGTGAGGTTGGCCGGTGTGGCATGGGAAGCGTCGGTCATTGAGTTTCCTCTCGGTGGGCCACATGCCCGTCGTCGGGCTGCATGCTCAGATCATTCACCGCGAGCCTAGGGCACTTCAACACTTGTAGGCCTGTTCGAGTCACTGTGGGACTCCCCCCAATGCAAGGGGTAGGCGCCGTCACCAAAGAAGCCATCGGCACGCATGTCGCCGTCAGCGAGACGTTCCTGACTTCCTCGCAGTCACGTCACACGTGACCGCTGAGCACGGCGAGCACGTCGTCGAACCGGCCCTCGGCCTCGGCGAATCTCAGGAACCGCACCCGGTCTACGAGAATCTCCTCGGCATCCGGATTCGCCTCGAGGATCGACATGGTCTCGTCGAGGAACTCCTCGACGGGCATGCCGTCGGCGTCGTCCTGCTGGCCGAGCAGGGTCGTGGCGACCTTCGGCGGCGCGAGCTCGAGAATCTGGATGCTCGTGTCGGCCAGTTGCACACGCAGGCTCTGCGAGAACGAATGGATGGCGGCCTTGGTCGCGCTGTAGGTGGGCGTGGCCGGCAGCGGTACGAAGGCGAGGCCTGAGGAGACGGTCATGATCGTGGCCGACGGGCGGCTCGACAGGTGCGGGACAAGTGCAGCGACGAGCCGGATCGGGCCGAGCAGGTTCGTGGCGATGGTGCGCTCGGCGGTCTCGAGGAAGTCGGGGGAGTGCAGGTCTTCGAACTCCATGATTCCGGCCATCAGGATCACGGTGTCGAGTTCGGGGTGCTCGGCGATCACCTGCTGCGTGGCGCGCTCGATGGAGGAAGGGTCGGCGGTGTCGATCTGCACCGCGTCGATTCCGGGGTGCTCGGTGACGATCCGATCGAGCAGCTCGGTGCGGCGTCCGCCGACGATCACGTGGTTGCCGGCTGCCTGAAAGCGCAGGGCCAGGCCGAGTCCGAGTCCCGACGTGGCGCCGGGGATGAAAATGGTGTTTCCGGTGATGTTCATGGCTCGACTCAACACCGATCGCGCACGGCGCAGAAGGGAGCGCTTGTCCATGGATTCGCAGTCCCTTGTTGCCGCGGTCGCGCAGCGCCACGATGGACACATGGACAGACCCGCTCTCGCAGACTTCCTCCGGCGTCGCCGCGAGGCGTTGAAGCCACGCGACGTCGGGCTGCTCGACGGATCGCGGCGTCGAACCCCCGGTCTCAAGCGCGAGGAGGTCGCCCTGCTCGTGGGCATGTCCACCGACTACTACTCGCGGCTCGAGCAGCAGCGCGGCCCGCAGCCATCGGAGCAGATGGTGGCCGCGATCGCCCGCGGGCTGCGGCTGACTCCCGACGAGCGCGACCACCTGTTCCGGCTGACCGGGCACAACGCGCCGCGTCGAGCCCTAGCGACGCACCATGTCGCGCCCGCCCTGATGCGCGTTCTCGACCGGCTCGACGACACTCCCGCCCTGGTGCTCTCAGACCTGGGGGAGACGCTCGCGCAGAACGCGATGGCGACCGCGCTGCTCGGCGACGAGACGCGGTTCACCGGCCTGGCCGCGAGCGCCGTGTACCGCTGGTTCACCGACCCAGGGGCGCGCAGCCGGTATCCGCAGCGCGACCACGATCACCAGAGCCGCATCCAGGTCGCCGCCCTGCGTGCATCTGTGTCGGCGTCGGGAGAGTCCGAGCGTGGCCGGGCGATCGTCTCCGAGCTGCTCGCGACGAGCGAGGAGTTCGCGACGATCTGGGAATTGCACGAGGTGCGGAATCGCTTCGACGACCACAAGACCCTCGTGCACCCGGAGATCGGCGAGATCGAGGTCGACTGCCAGGCGCTCTTCACCGAGAACCTGTCGCAGACGCTGCTCGTTCTGACCGCGTCGCCCGGAACCGAGGCGGCCGAGAAACTGGAGCTGTTGCGCGTGGTGGGTCACCAGACGTTCGCGTAGCGGCAGCGTCGGTGCTGCACACAGGTTTCGCAGGATGCCGTGAAACTCTCTTGTGATGGCCCTGCACGACGGCCACCGGACGAGGGCGCAGTACCCGGAACGCGACAAGACTGACCACCACTAAGGAGTGGAACAGTCATGTCTTGGATCATCCTCGTCATCTCCGGAATCCTCGAGGCCGTATGGGCGACCGCCCTCGGCAAGTCGGAGGGCTTCACCCGGCTCTGGCCGAGCACCGTCTTCGTCGGCGCGCTTGCCGCGAGCATGGTCGGCCTCGCCTTCGCGATGCGCGACATCCCGGTCGGCACCGCCTACGCCGTGTGGGTGGGCATCGGCGCCGCGCTCACCGTGGGCTACGCGATGTTCTTCGGGGGAGAAGGAGTCTCGCTCGTGAAGCTGCTCCTGGTCATCGGGATCGTGGCCTGCGTCGTGGGCCTCAAGGTGCTGCACTGACATCCTGTGCAGCCGATCCGATCGGACCGCGATAGTAGGGTTCCGAGCGAGGCGACCAGCGAGTGTAGAGGTCGAAGGAGGCGCCATGATCGCAGAACTGAACAGGCTGGTCGAGCTGGTCGAGGAACGTCTCGGTGACGACCTCGATGTGGCCTCGTTGGCGAGGGAACTCGGCACGACGGAGTACCACCTCCGGCGGATGTTCTCGTCGCTGGCAGGCATGCCGCTGTCGGAGTACATCCGTCGTCGTCGCATGTCGGTCGCTGCAGCAGACGTTCTCGGGCACGGTGACCTGCTGGGCATAGCAGTGCGCTTCGGCTACGGGTCGACCGAAGCCTTCGGTCGCGCCTTTCGCTCCGTGCACGGGGTGAGCCCCGGCGATGTCAGGCGTGATGGCGGCCCCCTTCGTACACAACCGCAGCTCAGGTTCCGCCTGACCGTAGAAGGGAACATCACTATGGACACCCGCATCATCGATCGACCGGCCTTTAGCCTCGTCGGCCACGCCACCCGCGTGCCGCTCATCCACGAGGGCATCAACCCGCACATCCAAGCCCATATCGCGTCTCTTGCGATGTCAGAGCACGCGCGCCTCAAAGGCCTGGGCGACACCGAACCGTCGGGCCTCCTGCAGGTCAGCGTCGACGTCGACCCCGACTACGCCGAGAACACAGAACTGACATACCTGCACGGCGTCGCCGTTGCGGATGCGACTCGGCCGCCACAGGACCTCGACGCGATCGACGTTCCCGCCGGCACCTGGGCGGTATTCCGCACCGCGGGTGAGTATCCTGATGCTCTGCAAGAGGCCTGGGCGGCCACGGCGACCGACTGGTTCCCGTCGAACCCGTGGCGGCTTCGACCGGGCCCCTCCATCGTCGCGGTACTCGACCGCGCCGATGACTTCAGTACGGCCACCTGTGAGCTGTGGTTGCCGGTGGAGCGTGCCTGATGGCGTAGAGCAGCTGCGAGCATGGCTGGTCTCA
Source organism: Agreia sp. PsM10 (assembly GCF_030433855.1). GTDB lineage: Bacteria > Actinomycetota > Actinomycetes > Actinomycetales > Microbacteriaceae > Agreia. Next base: position 21,409 of record NZ_JARUXC010000012.1, read on the forward strand.
AGGTGTTGCACCGACGCCGGTTCATCCGCGATAGTCCGTCAGCGCTCAGGCCTTGTTCCCGGTGAGGGCGAGGCCTCCGCCGAGACCGATCATCATGATTCCGCCGCCGGCACTCATTCGGGCGAGGCGTTTCGGGTTGCGGGCGAACCAGGCGCGAGCGGTCCCTGCAGTGAAGGCCCAGACGGAGTCGCTGGCAAGGGCGATCGTGAAGAAGATCATTCCGAGAGCGGCCATCTGGAGAGGAATGGCTCCGTGGGCGTAGTCGACGAACTGAGGCAGGACGGCGACGAAGAAGACGATGGTCTTGGGGTTCGTGGCGCCGACGATGAATCCCTCGCGCAGGAGCCGAAATGACGAAGGTCGAATCTTGGCTGCAGGGGAGGCGTCTGTGTGGTCGTTGCGGTGGCGGACAGCCTGGACGCCGAGATAGATCAGATATGCCGCGCCAATGAACTTGATGATCGTGAAGACGATGACCGATTCGGCCACGATGGAGCCCACGCCGAGGGAGACGAGGGCGACGGCGGGGAGCATACCGAGGGCGTTGCCGAGCACACTCAGGAAGCCGCCCTTCCGGCCGAGAGAGAGCGAGCGTCCGATGACGAAGAGCACGCTCGGACCAGGGATGACGATCAGCGCGAACGCTGCAAGGGCGAAGGCGACGAGGTTGGCGGTGGGGACCATGGTGTGCTCCGATCAACGGCCGGCTGCCGTGAATCGAATGTAGCGCGTGTGCCGTGGCTCGTCGGTCAGCCGTGGGTCGTCACCCAGACGGCGACGACCGACAGAGCCGCGATAAAGACCCACGAGCCGAGGCCGACGATCAGGGCCCTCCACCCCGTGCGCGCCAGCTCGGCGAACCGGATGCCCGTACCGAGCGCGAACAGGGCCGTGGCGAGAAGGGCCGTCTGCAGAACGTCGGCCACCTCGAGCACCCCGGCGGGCAGCGGAACGAGCGTGCGCACGAGCACTGCGGCCAGGAATCCGAGCACGAACAGGGGCACGATCGGCGGGCGCTTCGACGAGCGTTCGTCGACGGCCGAGTCGGCCGAGCCGGAAGACAGCGGGGCGCGGCGCCGCTCGACCGCCCCCACGATCGCGACCATCGGGGCGAGCGTGAGAACGCGGGTGAGCTTCACGACCACGGCGGCGGAGAGGGCGACCGGGCCGGCGATCTGGGCGGTCGCGACGACCTGGCCCACGTCGTGCACGCTGAGACCGACCCAGGTGCCGAACTCCGATGCGTCGAAGCCGAGCGGGATGCGGGCGAGGGGGAGCAGCACGATCGCGAGGGTTCCGCAGAGGGTCACCAGCGCGATGGGGGTCGCGCTCTCGGAATCCTTCGCGCGCGTGACCGCACTCATGGCACCGACGGCGGATGCGCCGCAGATCGAGAATCCCGCGGCGATGAGCAGCGGCTGGCGGCCGGGCAGACCCAGCATGCGGCCGAGAAGCAGCGTGACGCCGAAGGTGAGCACGACGACCATCACGATGGCGACGATGGTGACCACGCCGAGGCCGGCGATGTCGACGAGGCTCAGCTTGAGGCCCAGCAGCACGATGCCGATGCGCAGCAGCCGCCGCGCCGAGAGCGAGAGGCCCGGCTTCAGAGGGCCGTCGAGCAGCGGTCGCAGAGCGGGGATCTGAGCGACGATCATGCCGAGGGCGACTGCAGCCGTCAGCAACGGAACGGCGGGAACCGCGAGGTGTATGAGAAAAGCGGCGAGCGCGGCCGCTCCGGCCGCAGACATGCCGGGCAGCCAGGCGGGCAGGGCTCGCCCTACCGCCACGAGGGCAGCCAGTAGTGCAGCGAGAGGAACCATCCGGGAACGGACTGCGCGGTCCAGACCGGATAGAAGAAGGCGCTGACCGCGGCGCAGATGATGAGGAACGCGATCACCGCACGCACGCCGCCCACACGCATCCATCGCGGATCGGTGCGTCTGCCCAACGCGAGCCCGATCACGAAGACCAGCCCGAGGATCAGATAGGGCTCGAAAGCGATCGTGTAGAACTGGTAGATCGTGCGGTTGATGTAGAGCAGCCACGGCAGGTAGCCCGCGGCCATTCCCATGAGGATGAAGCCGACGACCCATTCGCGTTTGCGGATCAGACGATAGACGAGATAGAGCAGTGCCGCCGTGCCTGCCCACCAGATGATGGGGTTGGCGATCGACGTGATGTTCTCGTAGCAGGTGTCGGCGCCGCAGCCGCCCTGACCGTTCTCGATCGTGCGGATGTACATCTGGGTGGGGCGGATGAGGAACAGCCAGGTGAGCGGATTCGCCTGATAGGGATGCGGTGTGTGCTCGTTGACGTGGTAGTTGTAGACCGCAGCCTCGAGATGCCAGAAGTTCTGCGCCCAGTTGGGCACCCACGCGAGAGGGCCCGTCCAGTACTCGCCCGAGGACTGCACCCACTGGCGGTACATTCCGCCCGAGGTGAGGAACCAGCCCGACCAGGTGGACAGGTAGACGACGATCGCGACCGGCACGGTGAGCAGGAACGTGACCGGACCCTGCTTGAGGATCGCACCGGCCGCCCAGAGGGGAAGGCCCGCGCGGCGCCGCGCGAGGGCGTCGACGACCACGAGATACACGGCGAAGGCCGCGAGGAAGTACAGCCCAGACCACTTGACGCTCGATGCCAGACCGAACAGGATGCCTGCGGCCAGCACCCACGGGCGCCACCACAGGGCAGGGCCCCACTGAGGTACCCGGCCGCGCTTCTCGGCCGCCATGATCTTCATGTCGAGGCGGCGGTTGTGCCACTCCCGATCCATGAGCACCGCGCCGACGCCGGCGAGGGCGATGAGCGCGAAGATGCCGTCGAGAAGCGCCACCCGACTCATCACGATGGCGTGGCCGTCGATGGCCATCAGGAATCCGGCGACCGTCGCGAGGAAGGTGGAGCGGAACAGCTTCTTGGCCACGAGCGTGGTCAGCAGAACGAGCAGGATTCCGCAGACCGCGACCGAGATGCGCCAGCCCACGCTCGAGTCGGCGCCGAAGACGGCGAGCCCGAGGGCGATCACCCACTTGCCGAGGGGCGGGTGGACGGCGAACGACCCCTGCTGGAGGAAGCCGTCGGTGTCTCCCGCGTTGAACGCCTCGTCGGCGTCGGCAGGCCACGAGGACTCGTAGCCGTTGCGCAGGGTCGTGTAGGCGTCTTTGACGTAGAACGTCTCGTCGAAGACAAGCGAGTGCGGGTGCCCGAGGTTCACCAGTCGCAGGACGGCCGCCAGCAGGGTGACCGCGATCGGCCCGCCCCAGGTCCAGAGGCGCTGCCTCTGAGGCGTCGAGAGCATGCGCCCCCACCAGTCGTCGAGTCGCGAACCGGTCGGCTCGGGCGCGATAACAGGAGGGCTCTGCAGGTCGGTCACGTGCCCCATCGTAAAGGCTTCTTCACACGCGGCTCGTCGTCAGCGAACACCCAGAAGCGCATCGACACGAAGATGAAGCCGGCCACGAGCACGATCGCCGCGAGCTGCACGAGCAGGGGATCGAATTCCAGATGCTCGACGAAGATCGCGAGGATGGCGACGTTGATGCCGTAGCCGACCGCATTGACGACGAGGAACCTCACCACGGAGCGTCGCGCGCTGCCCGCGTGCGCGAAGGTGAATGAGCGGTTGCCGACGTAACTCACGATCATGCCCAGCGCATAGGTGATGCTGGCGGCCGCGATGGCGGGAACCCCCGCGATCGTCATCACCGCGAAGAGTCCATACGCCAGAAGATTGTTCGCGACCCCGAGCGCGCCGAACCGCACGACCTTGCTGCGCCACAGGGTGCCGAGGAGTCGGCCGAAACTCATGCCCACTCCTTGTCTCACGACTGCTCGATACTCTTAGGCAATGATCATCCTCGCGGGCACGCCCATCGGCAATCTGAAGGATGCGTCGGTGCGGCTCGTCGAGACGCTCGAGGCCTGCGAGCTCATCGCCGCCGAAGACACGCGTGTCGCGATCAAGCTGCTGCGCGCCCTGAATCTCGAGAACCGGCCCCGGCTGGTGGCGCTGCACGATCACAACGAGAGGGAGAAGGCGGCCGAGCTCGTGGAATTCGCGCGCACGGCCGACCTCGTCGTGATGAGCGACGCCGGCATGCCGACCGTGTCGGATCCCGGATTCCACCTCGTGGCCGCCGCCGTCGCCGCGGGTGTCGAGGTCACCGCGATCCCCGGTCCGTCGGCGGTGCTGATGGCGCTCGCGGTCTCGGGCCTGCCCACCGATCGCTTCACCTTCGAGGGCTTTCTTCCCCGCAAGCAGGGGGAGCGGCTGCAGGTGCTGAAGGGCCTGTCGAGGGAGCCCCGCACGATGGTCTTCTTCGAGTCGCCCAACCGCATCGCCGCCTCGCTCGCCGACATCGTGAGCGCGCTCGGCGCCGATCGCCGCGTCGCCGTGGCGCGGGAGCTCACGAAACTGTACGAGCAGGTGAAGCGCGGCACTGCATCCGAAGTTCTGGAGTGGGCCGAGGCCGGCGTGAAAGGCGAGATCGTGATCGTGGTGGCCGGGGCGCAGCCACTCGAGGTCGACCTGCCCACGGGGGTGGCCCAGGTGCTGGAGCTCGTGGCCGACGGCACGAGGCTGAAGGACGCGTCGGCCGCCATCGCAGAGGCGACGGGGCTGTCGCGGCGCGACCTGTACGAGGCGGCGTTGGAGCATCGCACGGGGCGCACTCCGGCGAACGAGCAGGCGCAGCTGCCGCTTCTGTAGCGCGTAACACGCGGAGGCGCGCCTTTATGATGGGGAGCATGTCCGACGGCTCCTCGTTTTATATCACCACGCCTATTTTCTATGTGAATGACGTGCCCCACATCGGGCACGCCTATACAGAGGTGGCCGCAGACGTCCTCGCGCGCTGGCACCGGCAGGCAGGTGACGACACCTGGTTCCTCACCGGAACCGACGAGCACGGTCAGAAGATCCTGCGCACGGCCACCGCCAACGGCGTCACGCCCAAGGAGTGGGCCGACCGCCTCGTCGAGACGGCCTGGCAGCCCCTGCTCAAGACCATCGACATCTCGAACGACGACTTCATCCGCACCACCGATGAGCGCCACGAGGTCAACGTGCAGCTCTTCCTGCAGCGCCTGTTCGACGCCGGGTACATCTACACCGGTGAGTACGAGGGCTACTACTGCGTGGGCTGCGAGGAGTACAAGGCCGACAGCGATCTCGTCGACGGCACGGGAGAGTACGAGGGCCAGAAGGTCTGCGCGATCCACTCGAAGCCCGTGGAGCTGCTGAAGGAGCGCAACTACTTCTTCCGCATGAGCGAGTTCAGCCAGCGGCTGCTCGACCTCTACGAGGAGAACCCGAACTTCATCCAGCCCGAGAGCGTGCGCAACGAGATCGTGTCGTTCGTGCGACGCGGCCTCACCGACCTGTCGATCTCGCGCCAGACGTTCGACTGGGGCATCAAGGTTCCGTGGGACGAGTCGCACGTGGTCTACGTGTGGTTCGACGCCCTGCTCAACTACATCACCGCCGCAGGATACGGCCACGACGACGAGGCGTTCGCCCGCCGCTGGCCCGCCACGCACATCGTCGGAAAAGACATCGCCCGCTTCCACGCCGTGATCTGGCCCGCCATGCTCATGGCCGCCGGGCTCGAGGTTCCGAAGCAGGTCTTCGGCCACGGCTGGCTGCTCGTCGGCGGCGAGAAGATGTCGAAGTCGAAGCTCACGGGCATCGCGCCGAACCAGATCACCGACACGTTCGGTTCCGACGCCTTCCGCTACTACTTCCTGCGCGCCATCAACTTCGGCCAGGACGGCTCGTTCAGCTGGGAGGACCTGTCGGCGCGCTACCAGGCCGAGCTCGCCAACGGCTTCGGCAACCTCGCCTCGCGCGTGATCGCCATGGTCACCCGCTACTTCGACGGCGTCATTCCCGACGCCGGGGTTCTGGATGCGCCGGATCAGGCGATCCGCGACACCGAGGTGCGGGTGACGGCCGCCGCCGACGAGGCCATCTCTCGACTCGCCATCCACGAGGCCATCGCCTCGATCTGGCAGCTCGTCGACGAGCTCAACGGGTACATCACCCTGCAGGAGCCGTGGGCACTGTCGAAGGATCCGGCGAATCGCGAGCGGCTCGGAACCGTACTGAACACGGCGGTACGAGGAATCGGCACGCTCGCCGTGCTGCTCTCGCCCGTGATCCCCGAGGCCTCGAGCAAGCTCTGGACCGCGTTGAACGGTGCGGGCTCGGTCTCCGACCAGCCCATCCGCTCGGCATTCGAGTGGGCCGGCGGCACCACGGTCTCCACCCTCCAGCCGCTGTTCCCGCGCATCGAGTCGAGCGAGTCCGACGGGTCGGGCGCGTAGTCGTGCCTACCGACCACAGCTATCCGCCGCTGCCCGAACCCCTCGTGGTGGGTGTGTACGACAATCACACGCACTTGGACCCGCCCCCTTCGACAGGCTCGGGGGACGACGAAAACGACGTGCCCGAGCGTGAGGTGCTCGACTACCTCGAGCAGCTCGACAGGGCATCGAGCGTCGGGGTGCGCGGAGTGGTGCAGGTCGGCGGCGACGTCGAGTCGAGCATCTGGTCGGCCGAGCAGGCCGCACGCGAGCCGCGCATGCTGGCGGCCGTGGCCATCCACCCGAACGAGGCGCCTCGGTACGACGCGGCGGGCGAGCTCGACGATGCGCTCGCCGTGATCGCCGAGCTGGCGACGCGTCCGCGGGTTCGGGCCATCGGCGAGACCGGGCTCGACTTCTTCCGAACGGGCGAAGAGGGGCGGGCTGCGCAGTTCCGCTCCTTCGAGGCGCACATCGAGATCGCGAAGCAGAACGGTCTCGCCCTGCAGATCCACGATCGCGACGCGCACGACGACGTGATCGAGACGCTGCTGCGGGTGGGTGCGCCCGAGCGCACCGTGTTCCACTGCTACTCCGGCGACGGAGCGATGGCCCGCATCTGCGCCGACAACGGCTGGTACATGTCGTTCGCCGGAACGGTCACGTTCAAGAACGCCGAGAACCTGCGCGACGCGCTCGAGGTGGCGCCCAGGCAGCTGCTGCTCGTCGAGACGGATGCGCCGTTCCTCACTCCGACGCCGCTGCGCGGGCGGCCCAACGCCCCCTACCTGCTGCCGCACACCCTGCGCTTCATGGCGTCGCATCTCGGCACCGACGTGTCGATGCTCGCGGCGCAGATCACCTCGAACACCGAACTGGTCTACGGCACGTGGGATTCCGAGCCGGTGATCGCCGAATGACCCCTCCGCTCCCTGAGCCTGTCGAAGGAAAGCTCCTCGGCCCCGCCGAGATCCGCGACCTCGCCGAGCTTCTCGATCTGACGCCCACGAAGAAGCTCGGGCAGAACTTCGTGATCGACGGCAACACGGTTCGGCGCATCGTGCGCGTCGCCGGCGTGCAGCCGGGGGAGACCGTCGTCGAGGTCGGGCCGGGCCTCGGGTCGCTGACCCTCGGCATCCTCGAGACCGGAGCGAGCGTCGTGGCCGTCGAGATCGACAAACGACTCGCCGCCCAGCTTCCCGACACCGTTCGCGCGCTGCAGCCCGATGCCCGCCTGACGGTCGTGCGCGACGATGCCATGAGCATCCAGAGCCTGCCGGATGCGCCGGTTCGGCTGGTCGCGAACCTTCCGTACAACGTGTCGGTTCCCGTGCTGCTGCACTTCCTCGAGCACTTCCCGTCGATCCAGTCGGGGGTGGTGATGGTGCAGGCCGAGGTCGGACACCGGCTCGCCGCGGTTCCCGGATCGAAGATCTATGGCAGCCCGAGCGTGAAGGCCGCCTGGTACGGCGACTGGAAGACGAGTGGAAACGTGAGCAGGCAGGTGTTCTGGCCCGTTCCCAACGTCGACTCGGTGCTGGTGTCGTTCCAGCGCCACGAGACCCTTCCCGACACCGAGGAGGTGCGCGTGCGCACCTTCGAGGTCGTCGATGCAGCCTTCCAGCAGCGCCGCAAGATGCTGCGGCAGTCGCTGATCCCGGTGTTCGGAGACACGCAGCATGCCCAGGCCGTGCTCGAGCGCGCCGGAGTGGAACCCACGATGCGTGGAGAAGCGCTGACGATGGAGGATTTCCACCGCATCGGTCGCGCCTCGGCCGAGGCCTGACACCCGTTACCGTCTGTGACGAGGAGGTGAATCGACCCCCTCGACCCTTGCTAGCGTTGGATCGCACCCCCTCCCGACAGCAACCCTGGAGACACCTATGTCCACTCTCACTCGGCGCATCGGCGCCGTCGCCCTCACGGCCGCGCTCGTCGCGGGCGTCTCCGCCTGTTCGTCGTCGGATGCCGGCTCGTCCGACGACGCGTCGCTCGACAAGTCGATCATCCTCATCACGCCGACCGCCGTCGGCTCGAACAACTTCCTGAAGCTCGCCGTCGAGGGTGCAGAAGCCGCCGGCAAGGCGAACGGCGCCAAGGTCGACATCTACGAGAGCAAGGACCCGGCGTCGATCCAGCAGAACATCGACGAGGCCGTGCGTGCCGCGCCCGACGTGATCATCGGCGTCTCGTTCAGCGTGCTCGACCAGGTCACGGCCGCAGCCGCCGACAACCCCGACCAGCAGTTCCTGCTGATCGACACGTCGGCCGAGGAGCCCACCGACAACCTCACCGCCGCCGTGTTCAAGGAGTACGAGTCGAACTACCTGATCGGCGTCGAAGCGGGCCTGCTCACGCAGACGAACAGCATCGGCGCGATCGGCGCCCTCGACACCCCGTTCATCCACCGCTGGATCGACCCTTTCTTCGCGGGGGCCAAGAGCGTGAACCCCGAGGTCAAGACGACCCAGCAGTACGTGGGCGGCGACAACCCCTTCGGTGACCAGGCCCGCGCCAAGGCGCAGGCCCAGATCATCGCCGACTCGGGTGCCGACTACGTGAACGCGGCGGCCTCCGCCGGAAACCTCGGTGTGTTCGAGGCCGCGGCCGCGGGCAGCTTCAAGGCCTTCGGTGTCGACTCCAACCAGTGCCTCGAGTCGCCCGGAAACGTGGTCGACAACTCGATCAAGCGCGTCGACGTCGCGGTCGAGAACGCGGTGAAGGACATCTTCGCGGGCAACGGCGGCGGCTTCAAGTCGTACGGCCTCGCCGAGGGCGGCGTGGGCGTGACCGGGCTCGAAGACGACGTCGCGTCGTCGAAGTGCCTCATCGCCGAGCACCCCGATGTGATCGAGAAGGTCGCCGAAGTGCGCGACCAGATCGTCTCGGGTGAGATCACCGTCGAGGATCCCCTCACCGCCGGATGAGCACCGCCGCAGTAGAGCTGAGAGCGATCAGCAAGAGGTTCGATGCCGTCGTGGCGAACGACGGCATCGACCTCGTGCTGGCCCGGGGCACCGTTCACGCCGTGATGGGTGAGAACGGTGCGGGCAAGTCGACCCTGATGTCGATCCTGTTCGGCCTGGTGCGCCCGGATTCGGGCGACATCGTGGTCGACGGAGAGACGCGCTCCTTCCAGAGCCCCCTCGACGCCATCGCCGCGGGACTCGGCATGGTGCACCAGCACTTCAGACTCTTCGACTCGATGACCGTGGCCGAGAACGTGGTCTTCGGCGCCGAGCCCACCCGGGGCGGCCGCATCGATCGTGCCGCCGCAGCCGAGCGGGTGCGCAGCCTCGCCGATCGCTACGGGCTCGACACCGATCCGCAGGCCCGGGTCGGAGACCTGTCGGCCGGAGCGAGGCAACGCGTCGAGATCCTCAAGGCCCTCCACCGCGACGCCCGCATCCTCATCCTCGACGAGCCGACCGCCGTGCTCACCCCCTCCGAGGTCACCTCGCTGTTCACCGTGATCCGGCGGGCTGCCGAAGACGGCACCACGGTGGTGCTCGTCACCCACAAGATCCAGGAAGTGCTCGACGTGTCGACCGAGGTCACCGTGCTGCGCGACGGCCGGGTCTCCGGTCGATTCGTCACGGCCGACACCACATCGGCCGAGCTCGTGCGCGCCATGACCGGCCGCGAGGTCGAGATCGTCGCCAACCCGGGAACGGGAACGCTCGGCGAGACCGTCCTCGAGGTCGAGGGCGTGTCGGTCACGGATGCCCGCCTCGAGCGGGTCTCGAACGTCTCGCTCTCGGTTCGCCGCGGCGAGATCGTCGGCATCGCCGGCGTCTCGGGAAACGGCCAGCACGATCTCGTGGCCGCCGTCCTCGGAACGACCCCCGTCTCGGCCGGGCGCATCCGGCTCGGCGACCACGACATGACGGGCGCGCCCGTCGCCGCCCGTCGGGCCGCCGGCCTCGCGGTGATCCCCGAAGACAGGCGCGGCGAGGGCAGTGCCGTGACGATGTCGATCACCGAGAACCTCTCGCTCGGCCACCACAGGCAGCCGCCGATCGGCTGGCCGACAGGCTTCGGCAGGGGCTGGATGTCTCTGGCCGCCGCCCGCACACGCGCGAGCGAGCAGATCTCGTCGTACGACATCCGCACCTCGGGCGAGAAGCAGCCGGTCGGTTCGCTCTCCGGCGGCAACGCGCAGAAGGTCGTGATCGCTCGGGAGCTGTCGTTCGACGCCCCGCTGCTCATCGCCGAGCAGCCCACCCAGGGCGTCGACGTGGGGGCCATCGAGGCCATCCACGGGCGCCTGCTCGACTATCGGGCGTCGGGCCGCGGCATCCTGCTCGTCTCGCATGAGATCTCGGAGCTGCTGGCCCTGGCCGACCGGGTTCTCGTGATGTTCGCCGGCGAGATCGTGGCCGAGTTCGACCGGTCGCGGGCGAGCGCCGAGCGCATCGGTGCCGCCATGGCCGGAGCCGCAGCGGCGGCCGGGGAGGAGTGGACAGCATGATCGCCAGACTGACCCGGCATCCCGCCGTCGTGCCCATCGGGGCCGTCGTGCTGGCGATCCTCATCGGCGCCGTCGTGATCCTGCTGGCCGGGCTCAACCCGATCGACGCCTACGCGGCCGTGCTGCAGGGGTCGCTCGACGTGCGCAATCTCGACTACACGTTCTCGGTCTGGGGCTTCATCTGCGGCATGGGACTGGTCGCCGCCATCCCGCTTCGCATGGGCGAGTTCAACCTCGGCGGAAACGGACAGCTCGTCCTCGGAGGCATCACCGCCTACGTCGTGGCCAGTCAGCTCGGCCTGCCCGGAATCGTCGCGGTGCCCCTCGCGCTGATCGCGGCGATGCTCGTGAGCGGCGGCTTCGCGGCCGTATCGGCGCCGCTCGCCACGCGCTTCGGAATCCCGATCATCATCTCGACCCTGCTGCTGTCGCCCGTGGCCGTGGCCGTGGCGTCGTACCTCGTGCGCTTTCCCCTCGCGGAGAAGGGATCGGGCAACGCCCAGACGCCCGTGCTGCCGGAGGACGCGCACATCTGGAGCCTCGGCGACCTGCGCTACACCACGGTCGGTCTGCTGCTGATCATCGCCGTCATGGTGATCTTCTACATCGTCGATTCGCGCTCGGCCGTCGGCTTCGAGCTGCGCGTCACCGGAGCGAACCGGCGCTTCGGCGAGTACGCCGGCCTCAAGCCCGGGCGACTCGCGCTCGGAGCGATGGGTTCGGCCGGAGCCGTGGCCGGCCTCGTCGGCGCGATCATCGTGCTCTCGTCGCCCTACCGCTTCATCGACGGGGCGCTCATCTCGCCCGGCTACACGTTCGCCGGACTCGCGGCGGCCCTGCTCGCCGGCGGTCGACCGGCGCTCGTGCCCGTCACCGCCATCCTGTTCACCATCCTTCAGGTCGGGGGAGCGAGCATGGAGCGCACCGCCGAGGTTCCCCGTCAACTCTCCGACGTGCTGCAGGGCGTGGTCATCGTGATCCTCGCGCTGCGCGTGGTTCTCGACCGTCGGCGGGCCGGCGCCGGAAAGGACAGCTGATGAGCATCTTCGAGTGGAGCTTCGTCGCGGCCGTGCTCACCAGTGCGACGCCCATCCTCTTCGCCGCCCTGGCCGGAGCCCTGTGCGCGCAGGCCGGCGTGTTCAACATCGCCCTCGAGGGGCAGATGCTGTGGGGCGCGTTCGCGGCCGTCGCGGGCAGCTACTACACCGGAAACGCCTGGGCCGGAGTGCTCGTCGCGGTGCTCTCGACCGCCATCTACTCCGTGATTCTCGCCGTAGGCGCGGCTCGGTGGAAGGCCGACCCCATCATCATCGCGATCGGCACGAACCTGCTGTCGCTCGGGCTCACCGGCTTCCTCCTGCGCGTTCTCTTCGACACCTCCGGATCGTTCGCGCCGCAGGGACTCGACGGCATCGGCACCATGCCCTTCCTGAAGGGCATCCCCGTGATCGGCGATGTGTTCGCCGGGCAGTCCGTGCTGGTGCCGCTGGCGTTCGTGCTCATCGTGGCGGCGGGCCTGTGGCTGCGGCTCACGCCCGGCGGGCTGCGCCTGCGCGGCGTGGGCGAGCATCCGGATGCCGCGGCCACGCTGGGCATCGGCGTCGCCCGGTACCAGACGTGGGTCACCATCCTCGGCGGCGGACTCTGCGGCCTGGCCGGAGCCCAGCTGTCGCTCGGCAACGTGACCCTCTTCACCGAGAACATGACTGCCGGTCGCGGATGGATCGCGGTCGCCGCGGTCATCCTCGTCGCCAACAAGGCCTTCTGGCTGCCCGTCGCCTGTCTCGGCTTCGGCGCTGCCGAGGCGCTCGGCTTCCGGCTGCAGGGCATCGGCGCCCCGCAGCAGCTCACCGACGCCGCGCCCTACGCCATCACCCTCGTCGTTCTCGTCATCATGCGCGTCGTGGTGACGCGCCGACGCACGCACGCCCTCACACCCAAGGAGACCCTCGTATGACCGCAGCAGAGCCGAGCGACGTGCGCCACATCATCGTCGACACCGACACCGGAATCGACGACGCCCTCGCGCTGCTCTACCTGGCGGGACGTGACGATGCCGAGATCTCGGCCATCACGAGCGTGTACGGCAACACCCCCGTCGAAGACGCGGTCGCGAACATCGCCCGTGTTCTGAAGATCGCCGGGCTCGAAGACACCCTTGTCGCTCGAGGCGCCGCGGGACCGATCAACGGCGAGCCGCGCATCGCCGGCCACGTGCACGGGGGAGACGGCCTCGGCGACCTCTACAGCGAGAAGCTGGAGCCGAAGAACCTGTCGCCGCTGTCGTCGGCCGAGTTGCTGGTCGAGCTGGCGTGCTCGCGCCCCGGCTACTACGACCTGCTGCCGATCGGCCCGCTCACCAACGTCGGCCTGGCTCTCGAGATCGAGCCCGAGCTGCTGACGCTGTTCCGGTCGACGGTCATCATGGGCGGCTCCGGGCCGTTCCCTCCGCTCGGCACTGTGCAGATGGTGGATGCCAACATCCATAACGACGCCGAGGCCGCCGCCCGGGTGTTCGCCGCGCCGCGCACGAACCTCGTGATGGTGGGCGTGAACGTGACCGCCGGCACCATCGTCGACGAGGTCGCCGTGCAGGCTCTGCACCGCGCGGGCACGGAGTGGGGCACCTTCTCGGCCGAGATCCTCGAGGCCTACATGGACTTCTATCAGTTCTCGTGGGGGCGCCGGGTCTCACCGGCCCACGACGGACTGGCCGCAGCGCTGCTCGTGCAGCCCGAGTGGATCACGTCGTCGCTGAGCGGACCGGTCAACATCACGACCGACGGGTTCGCGACGCGCGCCCACCTGCTGCGCACGCACGAGGGTCTGCCCGTGAGTTGGCCCGTCACGCCCGCCCCCGACACGCAGGTCGTTCTCGACGTCGACAGGCAGGCATTCCTCGCCGACTTCGTGTCTGTGCTGGCTGGCCTCGGGAGGGCATAGCCGGTCGCTCGGAGTGCTGCGGTCGGAACCCGCCTCCGGTTGCATATAGGTTGTTTCCATGGTCACTCAGAGGGCGCTGTCCACAGTGCACGTTCGGGCGCCGGGCAAGATCAACGTCTTCCTCAAGGTGGGGGCGGTCATGGATGACGGCTACCACGACGTCGCCACGGCCTACCAGGCCGTCTCGCTCTACGAAAACGTGCGCGCGAGCATCGCCGACGACTTCTCCGTGACCTTCGGCGGCAGCATCGACTGCTCCGGCCTCGAGGTCGACGGCACGAACCTCGCGATCCGTGCGGCGCGCATGCTGGCGCGCAAGGCGGGCTACCGGGGAGGCGTGCACCTCGAGATCGAGAAGAACGTTCCGATCGCGGGTGGCATGGGCGGCGGGTCCGCCGACGCGGCCGCCACGCTCGTCGCCTGCGACACGCTGTGGGGCACCGACCTCGGACGCGACGAGCTGCTCGCCCTGGCATCCCGTCTCGGCGCCGACGTTCCGTTCGCCCTCACCGGCGGAACCGCGATCGGCACCGGCCGTGGAGACCAGCTGAGCCCCGCGCTGGCCAAGGGGTCGTTCCACTGGGTGCTCGTGCTCGCCGACTTCGGATCGAGCACGCCCGAGGTCTATCGCGAACTCGACAGGCATCGCGACCGCCACGCGCAGGACATCTTTCCGGCGCAGACGCAGCCCACCGTCGACACCGCCGTGCTGCAGGCGCTGCGTTCAGGCGATGCCCTCGTGCTGGCCGACGCCCTCTACAACGACCTGCAGGCTCCGGCGTTGCACCTCAACCCCGCGCTCACGGGCATCCTCGAACTCGGAGAGGCGAACGGCGCCCTCGCCGGGCTGGTCTCGGGTTCAGGCCCGACGGTGGCGTTCCTGGCCGAGAACCTCGACGCCGCCCTCGAGCTGCAGATCGCATTGAGCGCTGCGCGGCACCGCGTCGTGCGCGTCACCGGGCCCGTGCACGGCGCCCGTGTCGTATCGGACTAGACAACACAACGACCGCTCCTCGAAAGGCGTCATGAGACTCACGACAACCGACGGAATCGTGGTCGAGGGAGTACGGCGCTCGTTCGGCAGCGTGCACGCCGTCACCGACATCAGTTTCGAGGCGAGACCGGGAACAGTCACTGCTCTGGTCGGTCCCAATGGCTCCGGCAAGACCACCCTGCTGCTGATGCTCGCGACCCTGCTCGCGCCCGACGAAGGCTCCATCCGCATCGCCGGGCACGATCCCGTCGTCGATCCACTGGCGGTCAGGGCGGTCATGGGGTGGATGCCGGACACGCTCGGCTCCTGGGCGTCCCTGACGGTGCGCACCACACTCCAGCTCACCGCGCGCATGTATGGCCGCGACGTGGCGCAGGCCGCGGCCAGGGCCGACGAGCTCATCGACCTGGTCGAACTGTGGGAGCTTGCCGACAGGCCGACGAGGGTGCTCTCGCGTGGGCAGAAGCAGAAGCTCAGCCTCGCGAGAGCACTGGTGCACGACCCTTCGGTGCTGTTGCTCGATGAGCCCGCATCCGGCCTCGATCCGGCCGCGCGCATCGAGCTGCGCATCCTCGTGCGTCGGCTCGCGGCCGAGGGCAGAACGATCCTCGTTTCGAGTCACGTGCTCGCGGAGCTCGACGAACTCGCCGACACGGCGATCTATGTCGAGCGAGGCGCGTCCATCAGCGCCGAGCGCGTCGCCAGAGCCACGTCGAGCTCGCGGCCGTGGCGCATCCGGGCACTGGAGCCGACCTCGATCGTGCCGGCGCTCATTGCCGCCGGCATAGCGGCCGAGGCGATCGGCGCCGATGGATCAGGGATACTCGTCTCGGTCGACACGGAACAGCGTGCCGCCGCCCTTCTCGGTGCGCTCGTGTCGGCGGGCGTCGAGGTCACCTCGTTCAGCCCGGCGACAGGCGACCTGGAGCACACCTTCCTCGACCTGCAAGCGAGACCGGCCGAGCCCGGCGACGGGATACGACTGTGAAGCTGTGGGCGGGGATCGGCGTGATCGTGGGCCTCGAACTGCGCCAGCGCGTGCGCGGCGTGGCCTGGTACGTGCTGCTGGGCGTCTTCGTCGTGCTCATCGGAATCGTCACGGTGCTCGTCGGATTGGCGACGGCCAGCTTCGGCGGAGAAGACAGTGGCGGTTGGCTGTACTCGCTCATCATCTATTTCGTCTTGATGCTCGGCACCCTGATCGCCCCGGCACTGAGCGGCAACGCCATCAACGGGGAACGCGAGGCGGGCACCCTGGCCACCATGCAGGTCACCCTCGTCTCGGCGACCCAGATCGTGCTGGGCAAATTTCTCGCCGCCTGGATCGCAACCCTGGCGTTTCTGGTGGCCTCCTCACCCTTCCTCGTCGTGGCCGCCGCCCTGGGAGGCCTCTCGGTCGGTACCGTGCTCGTCTCGCTGCTCGTTCTCGCCGTCGAGCTCGGAGTGATCGCCGCCATCGGCGTCGGTCTGTCGGCGATACTCGGCCGGCCCCTGTTCTCGATCGTCGTCAGCTATCTCGCCGTGGCCGCGTTGAGCCTCGGCACGCTGATCGCCTTCGGCCTGGGAGGGGTCGCCATTCAGTCGGAGGTCAGGGCCACCACGGTGCAGTCGATCTACGAGGACGGCAGCGATTCCTACACCTGCGGTCCTCCGACGGTCTCCACCTATTCCGCACCCCGATTCGACCTCTTCTGGCCCATCCTCTCGGCGAACCCCTACGTCGTGCTGGCCGATGCCACGCCGCCGCAGTTCAGCGAGTACGGCAGCCCGACCGATCTGTTCACCGGAGTCGCATCTCTCGTTCGTGCGGTTCAGGTGCCTCCCGACCTGAGCCCGG
Organism: Agreia sp. PsM10; assembly: GCF_030433855.1. Classification (GTDB taxonomy): domain Bacteria; phylum Actinomycetota; class Actinomycetes; order Actinomycetales; family Microbacteriaceae; genus Agreia. Next base: position 37,966 of record NZ_JARUXC010000012.1, read on the forward strand.
ATTTCGACTACTGCAGTTCGGCGACGTTCGAGCCGGGACCGACCCAGGAGGAGACGTACGGGAAGACAGTGCCGTCGTGGTTCGTCGGCCTGCTGCTGCATCTCGTTCTGGCAGCCGGCGCGCTGCTCTGGGGAATCGCACGCACGAAGACGCCCGCTCGTAGACTCGCCGTCGGCAGCAGGGTCGCGTAAACGGGCGTGGCGTTCCCTGAGCCTGTCGAAGGCCGGGCTACGACGCGGGGTAGCTGCTCAGTTCGAGGATGTCATGGCCGGCAAGGGCGGCCCGTCCTCCGAGGTCGTCGAGGGCGATGACCACGCCGATGCCCGCCACGATCCAGCCGGCGCGCTCGGCGAGTTTCACGACGGCTGCGAGCGTGCCACCGGTGGCGAGAAGGTCGTCGAGGATCACGACGCGCGAACCCTTCGGCAGCACATCCGGCTGCACCTGCAGCGTGGCCGTGCCGTACTCCAGGGCGTAGTCCTCGCTCAGCAGCTCACCGGGCAGCTTGCCCGCCTTGCGAACCGAGACCATGCCCACCTCGCGGGCGTAGGCCATGGCCGCCGCGATGCCGAACCCGCGCGCCTCGATGCCGAGCACGGCATCCACCTGCCCCCAGTCGTGCGAGGCGAACGCGTCGACGACCGAGGCGAACGCCCGGCCGTTCGCATAGACCGACGTGACGTCGCGGAAGAGGATCCCCTCGCTGGGGAAGTCTCGCACGGTGAGCAGGTGGGCGTCGATGAGTTCGGCTGTTGTTTCGTCGGGCATGCAATCACGCTACCGGCGCCCGGACCGGCCCCACGACGAAACGCGCGACCCGGGCGCGATAAGTTGGAGTGATGACCGACTCTCCCTCTCTCGGCGACGAGACACTGGCGCTGCTGCGCGACCTCATCCGCAGCGCGTGCGTGAACGACGGAACCTACGCATCCGGCCAGGAGAAGCGGAACACCGACGTTCTGCGTCGCTTCTTCGAGGGCGTCGACGTCGACCCTGTGGTCGTCGAATCGGCGCCCGGACGAGCAACCCTCGTCGTGCGCATCCCCGGAACAGACCCGACAGCCCCGTCGCTCGCGCTCGTCGGGCACATCGACGTGGTTCCCGTGATGCATGGGGGCTGGAGTCACGACCCGTTCGCCGCCGACATCATCGGCGACGAGCTCTGGGGCCGCGGAACACTCGACATGCTCTATCTGACGGCCGCCTACGCCGTCGCGACCCGCGCCGTCGCATCCGAGGGGCGTGCGTTGAGCGGTGACCTCGTCTTCGTCGCCGTCGCCGACGAGGAGGGCGGCAGCCGCCTCGGCATCGAGTGGCTCATGCAGCATCACCCCGAACTCATCGACGCCGACTACGTGCTCACGGAGTCGGGCGGAATCCCTGTCGGCGGATCCTCCGACGCCCCGCACTCCGTGACCGTCACGGTGGGGGAGAAGGGGCTGGCCCGTCGCCGTCTGCTGATCCGGGGCATACCCGGACACGGTTCGGCGCCCTGGGGATCGTCGAATGCCGGTGTCATCGCTGCCGAGGCCGTCACCCGGCTGACCCGCTTCGCTCCGCGCGCCGTCATCGGCGACTACTGGCCGCGCTACGTCGACGCGCTCGAGCTCGACCCCGACGTGTCGCGCAGGCTCACCTCCGTCGCCGAGATCCTCGGAGCGCTGCCGGAGCTCGGCGAACTGGCCGGATACGCGCACGCCACGACGCACACGACCATCTCGCCCAACGTGATCCGCGCGGGCGACGCCATCAACGTCATCCCTGGCGAGGCGAGCATCGACCTCGACATCAGGCAGCTGCCCGGGATCTCGCCCGAGGAGGTCGACGCCTACGTCACGAGCGCCCTCGGAGACCTGATGCGGCACATCGAGATCGTCGACATCGTGGGGGCGTCGTTCAGCCCCGCCAACGTGTCGCCGATGGATACTCCGCTGTTCGAGGTGCTGACCGACGTGATCGACGAGGCGTACCCCGGGGCCGTGCCCCTGCCGATCATCGCTGCCGGCGGATCGGACGCGCGCTTCTACCGCGCGAAGGGGCGGCGGGCCTACGGCTTCTCGGTGCTGTCGAAGCGCTGGGACTACGGCCGGTTCCGGCACCTCATCCACGGCAATGACGAGCACATCGACCTCGAATCGATCGCCCTCACGGCTCGGGCGATCGACTCCGTCGTCAGGCGCTTTCTGGGCTGACCGGCAGGGCGGCCGCCGGATGGCGGGTAACCTCGACAGGTGGCCCATCTACTGGGAGCGGAATCGCTCCATCTCGAATATCCGACGCGCGTCATCTTCGACTCCGTGACCATCGGTCTCAACGAAGGCGATCGCGTGGGGATCGTCGGTCGCAACGGAGACGGCAAGTCGACCCTGCTCAGACTGCTCGCAGGTCGAATCGAACCCGACGGCGGGCGTGTGACGCGCCGCAACGGCATCACCCTCGCGATGCTCGACCAGTCCGACGACCTCGACGGCGACCTCACCGTGAAAGAGACGATCGTCGGCGACATCGACGAGCACGTCTGGGCCGGCGATCCGATCATCCGCGACGTGATCTCGGGACTCGCCTCGGACATCCCCTGGGACGTGCTCGTCTCGAGCCTGTCGGGCGGCCAGCGCCGACGCATCGCGCTGGCGAAGCTGCTCATCGGCGACCACGACGTGATCTTCCTCGACGAGCCCACCAACCACCTCGATGTGGAGGGCATCGCCTGGCTCGCTCAGCACCTGCGCAAGCGCTGGGCCACGAACTCCGGCGGACTCATGGTCGTGACACACGACCGGTGGTTCCTCGACGAGATCTGCACGGCGACCTGGGAGGTGCACGACCGGCTGATCGAGCCGTTCGAGGGGGGCTACGCGGCCTACATCCTGCAGCGCGTCGAGCGCGACCGCATGGCGGCCACCAGCGAGGCCAAGCGCCAGAACCTCATGAAGAAAGAACTCGCCTGGCTGCGCCGCGGCGCCCCCGCGCGCACGGCCAAGCCGAAGTTCCGCATCGACGCGGCGAACGCCCTCATCGAGGACGAGCCGCCCGTGCGCGACAAGGTCTCGCTGGCGGCGATGGCCATGCAGCGCCTCGGCAAAGACGTGGTCGACCTCGAGAACATCTCCGTGGAGTACGACAACGGCAAGAAAGTGCTGCACGACGTCACCTGGCGCATCACGCCCGGCGAGCGCACGGGCATCCTGGGTGTGAACGGAGCGGGCAAGAGCACGCTTCTGAGCCTCGTCTCGGGCACCCTGCTGCCCACCTCGGGCAAGGTCAAGCGCGGCAAGACCATCCGGGTGGCGACGCTCACGCAGCAGCTCTTCGAGCTCGAGGACATCTGGAACGACCGCGTCAGCGAGGTCATCGGGCGGCAGAAGAGCTCGTATGTCTCCGGCGGAAAAGAGATGACCCCCGGCCAGCTGCTCGAGCGCGTCGGATTCACCAGCGCCCAGTTGTCGACCCCGGTCAAAGACCTCTCGGGTGGGCAGAAGCGCCGCCTGCAGCTGCTGCTGATCATCCTCGACGAGCCCAACGTGCTGATCCTCGACGAGCCCACGAACGACCTCGACACCGACATGCTCGCGGCCATCGAAGACCTTCTCGACTCCTACGCCGGAACGCTCCTCGTCGTGAGCCACGACCGGTACCTGCTCGAGCGAGTCACCGACAACCAGTACGCCGTGATGAACGGCGGGTTCACACACCTTCCCCGCGGAGTGGAGCAGTACCTCGAACTGCGACTCGCGCAGCAGAAGGAACAGGCGCGCATCGCCGCCGGTGGGTCCGCGACGGCACCGGCCAAGAAGACCGGGCTGCAGGGCGCCGAGCTGCGCAATGCGCAGAAAGAGCTCGCCGCGGCCGGTCGCAAGATGGAGAAGCTGGGCAACCAGATCGCCGAGATGGACGCGAAATTCGCGCAGCACGACCAGAGCGACTACGCGGGCCTCGGAGAGATGCAGCAGAAAGTCCAGGCCCTGCGCGAGCAGATGGACACCGTCGAACTGCGCTGGCTGGAGCTGACGGAACTTCTCGACGGCTGATCACTCGTAGGATTGTCGTCGTGTCTAAAGTCTTGAGCAGTCTTCCGGTCGGCGAACGAGTCGGCATCGCATTCTCCGGTGGTCTCGATACCTCCGTTGCCGTCGCGTGGATGCGCGAGAAGGGTGCGGTTCCCTGCACCTATACCGCCGACATCGGCCAGTACGACGAGCCCGACATCGACAAGGTGCCCGCACGCGCTCTCGAGTACGGGGCCGAGGTCGCACGCATCGTCGATGCGAAGTCCGCCCTGGTCGAGGAAGGCCTCGTGGCCCTCGCGTGCGGCGCGTTCCACATCCGCTCGGGTGGCAAGACCTACTTCAACACCACGCCCCTCGGTCGCGTCGCGACGGGCACGCTGCTCGTTCGTGCCATGAAGGAGGACGGCGTCGACATCTGGGGCGACGGCTCCACCTACAAGGGCAACGACATCGAGCGGTTCTACCGCTACGGCCTGCTCGCCAACCCTCGCCTGCGCATCTACAAGCCGTGGCTCGACTCGCAGTTCGTCGGCGAGCTCGGTGGCCGTAAAGAGATGAGCGAGTGGCTCGTCGCTCGCGGGTTCCCCTATCGCGACTCGGTGGAGAAGGCCTACAGCACCGACGCCAACATCTGGGGCGCCACCCACGAGGCCAAGAAGCTCGAGGAGCTGAGCGCCAATATCGAGATCGTCGAACCCATCATGGGCGTCGCGTTCTGGCGCGACGACGTCGAGATCGCCTCAGAGGTCGTGACCGTGCGCTTCGAGGCCGGTCGCCCCGTCGCCATCAACGGAGTCGAATACCCCGATCCCGTGGCCCTCGTTCTCGAGGCGAACGCCATCGGAGGCCGTCACGGGCTCGGCATGAGCGACCAGATCGAGAACCGCATCATCGAGGCGAAGAGCCGCGGCATCTACGAGGCACCGGGCATGGCGCTGCTGCACATCGCCTACGAGCGACTGCTCAACGCGGTGCACAACGAAGACACCATCGCGAACTACCACTCCGAGGGCCGCCGTCTCGGCCGTCTCATGTACGAGGGTCGCTGGCTCGACCCGCAGTCGCTCATGCTGCGCGAATCCATCGTGCGCTGGGTCGGCTCGGCCGTCACCGGCGAGGTCACCGTGCGCCTGCGCCGCGGTGACGACTACACGATCCTCGACACCGCGGGCCCCAGCCTCAGCTACCACCCCGACAAGCTCTCGATGGAGCGCGTCGGCGATGCAGCCTTCGGCCCCGACGACCGTATCGGCCAGCTCACCATGCGCAACCTCGACATCGCGGATTCGCGTGCTCGTCTCGAGCAGTACGCCGCCGCCGGCCTCGTCGGAGGTGCGACGGCTGAGCTCGTCGGACAGCTCGAACAGGGCGAGTCGACCGAGATCTTCGATGCTGTCGAGGAGTCGGAGGGCGGCGAGGCACTGGATCGTGCCACCGACCTCGCCTCCGAGGGCGCGGCGTTCGACTCGGGAACCGACTAGCGCTTAGTCGGTCAGGCTGCGCCGAGAAGTCGTGGATCCGTCGGGTCCTCGACGAAGTCACCGACAATCCATTGGGCTGTCGCGTTGATTCGCGTATTGACCGCCTCGACGCGGTGAGACAACAGGAGCAGTCCGGGGAACATGCCTCGACTGTTCTGACGCTCCTTCGCCGTGCGGGCCTCTCCCGTTCGCGATGCCGTGGCCAACCCCCTCTTCTCCAGCTGTGCAGCAACACGGTTGAGTTCGTCACGTAGACACGCCTGGTCGTTCTCCGGAAGGCTCGTGAACTTCTCGACGAGCCGCTTCGCGCTGGCATCGGCCAACGAGACGACCGCTATGCGGATCGCCTTTCTTCGCCCTTTCGCGGCCTGGTCGACCTTCTTCGTTTGGCGGGGATCACGTAACCGCCTCGTCAGACGCGCCACGCAGGCACAACTACTCACGATGAGAGCGATGAACGCGACGATCACTGCGGCCTGGGGGATGCCGATGTCCTGTTGGTACAGCCAGAACACGAGGGCGACGATCGGGATGCCGAACCCGGGGATCACCCACGCCAGCCCGTCTCTTGGCGGGATGTGGCGAGCGTAGGGAAGCCATCGCAGCGGCTGTGAGACAGCGGCCACGGTCAAGCAAATCGAAGACAGCGTCATCATCCACGGTCGCCATTCGACAGGGATCGAGACGCCGGTTCGTCCAGGGCCGGCAAACGTGAGCCCGACCGAAATGGCGACGGAGACGAGGACGACCGCACTGAGAACGCCGACGAGCCGGTCGACCGCCGGGCGGATCGACCACATCGCCTGGTACGGGGTATCGAGGTTCACGCGAGTCTTCATCGCACCTCGCTCGAATCGATCGAGCTCCTCGTCGACGATCGCGGCGTAGGCCGGAACAGTGTTGATGATCAGCTCATCGAGGACATGCCGAGAACGTCGATACGACCGTGTGCTCACGTGAGCCGCCCATTCCGAGGCGGGCGACGACGTCACATGGGAATCACGGTGCATTGAATCATCTTACGAACGGTGCGCCATCGGAAGACGATTGTGCACCGGTCGGGTGGCAAGATGTCTTCAAGGATGCGCTGATGTGCTTATCTGGCTCGATGACCACCAACCGCAAGGAACTGACATGACGAGACGCAGCGCGGTATCCCGATGGCTGTTCGCCCCGGTATCCGTGCTCGTGCTCGGTCTCGTCGGCTGCGCATCCGAACCGCCGGTGCCCACGGGCGACGAACTCTTCAAACAGGCCAAACAGCACTACTTCGAGTACCGCACGGTGACGAATGACATCCAGGCTCTGATCCACGAGGGACCGTGGGAAGCCGATATCGGCTCCTACGGTATGCAGCCGTCTGGGGCGGGATGCGATGACGACTCCTACGCTTTCGACTTCACGCGCACAACGCGCCTGCCTGAGGAGGGGCAGGAGGAGTTGGGTTCCCGCGTGCTCGACTACCTCGACAAGAACGGGTACGAGGTCGAAGGCCAGGAACTCGGGTCGGGGAGGTCGCAATCGCTCGATCTGATCGTGCGGAAGCAGGCACCTTTCTCGCAGCTCATGGTCACGCTCATCGGCAATGGATCCGTGCTGGTGACGGCCAAAACAGCGTGCTGGCCAGGAGACGAGGACGAGCTCAGCGAACTCATGTTCGGTGATGTCAACCTATCCCAGGGCTACCTGCCAGATCAGGAGTCACCGACGGATCCGCTGTTTTTCGGCGTGACACCCGGCAAGCCTGCGTTCATGTCAGAGACAGCCGGATAGAGGCCGACGATAGCGTGTATCCCCACGGCTTGAGCCAGATGGTGATGGGTCGAAGGATGACTGCGCCGTGGTAAGTGAGGACGGGGTTGCCATAACGGGTGGCGACACCGTGCCAGTGCCTAGGAGGAAAGCGCTGTTTCACGACTCGGCTTTCCCTGCTTCGGGTAGGGGCCACCACCCAGTAAAGGCTCCACCACCTCATAGAGCTGAAACTCGCCCAAAGCTTTCTCACTCATGCGGAGCGGGACCTGACCCTGGTAGAGCCCTTTATTGATGAGCACGGCGAGTACTCCATTTCGTTGGTTTCTCAACCGTTTCTGAACCTTCGGATCGACAGTCCCCGGCACATCGATCGTCTTCACGGCGTCTTGTATCTGCCCAAGCGCCTGTTTGTATTTCGGCATGAGCTCACCGAGGTAGGCGTTGACGGCCGGCTGCACATCGGCGAGGTCCGTTCTCAGAGCACGAGCTGCTCCGGCGTGGCGGACGAGCGCCAGAATTCCGAATCCAACCACGACGAGGGCGCTCACCATCAGTATTGTCAAAGGCGCCCCCACCTCTGGGTCTGAAACCTGCGACGCAACGTAAAGGTTGAACGCGAGCGTAAGCGCGGTCACGACAGCTGCGCCCATTGCCCAATGCGTCATAACTCCAACCCACACGCGATCTCTCAGAGTCGAAAGCACCTTGATAATGCAGAGTGCCGCGGTGAGGGCCAGCAACACCGCGGCTGTCGACACAGTGGTCATATAGTCATACGATCCTCGAAGGCTTATGCCCCAGGCGACTGCTGGCAGCGCGACAATCATGAACGACACCAACGAGAGCAGGAAGTGCTCTGACTGGCGCACGTCCTGGTTTTGTCTCGCTAGAACGGGTGCCATCAATCGACGCCCATCGTGGCGTTGCTCGATCCCCCGCGCAACGGGAGCAAACTCCCCAACGACTCGCCGTATCGAGGACTGTACGTCGTGATAATCCTTGAACAATTCGGCTTCCAGACGAGCCAGCCCGTTGACCGTCAGGTCTTCAGCTCGAAGATTTCGTGCCCAGTCATCGACGTCCGCCATGTGTCTCCTTCGTAACATGCAGACAATAATGCACTTAGTTGACTCTAACGAGGCGGGGCATCCGAGGCCGAACTGGCCCTCACCTTGCCGATGGAGCGGGTCGGCGACTCTGCTTTCGGCCCCGACGACCGCATCGGGTAGCTCACCATGTGCAGCCTCGACATCGCCGATTCGCGTGTGCGGCTCGAGCCGTATGCCGCCGCGGGCCTTGTCGGCGGCGCGACGGCCGAGCTCGTCGGCCAGCTCGAACAGGGCGAGTCGACCGAGATCTTCGACGAGGCCGAGGGATCTGACGGCGACGACGCACTCGACCGGGCCACAGCCCTCGCATGCGAGGGCGCGGCGTTCGACTCGGGAACGGACTAGCAGGAACCAGCGGTTCGGCGCGTCAGGGAGTCAGCGCGAAGACCGTCGCGCAGCCCAGCGGTTCGACACTCGACGAGGTGCCGTCGAGGGGCAGGGCCGCCGCGCACACGCGCACGAGTCCCTGCGCGCCCACGATGGTGCCCCCGCTGAATCCATGATCGCCCCCAGACAGAGGGCTCACCGACAGCGCGCCATCCGAGGTCGAGCCGGCCCTGACCGTCGTCGTCGAGATGCGGCCGGCCGCATCCGTCACCGTGATGCGCACGTCATTGGATGCGCGCACCGAGCTGGGGTCGATCGCCCAGCCCTCGGCGACGATACGCCCGCGCACCACCGTCACGTTCTCGAGTGCACCCTCGGTGATAGCCCCGCGGGTCGGATCGCCGAACCATTCGGAGTAGAAGCGCCAGAAGTTCAGGTTGCCATAGGCGCCGCACGGGTCGTCGGGGCTGCCCGCGACGGTGGCGGGGTTCGGCTGGTAGGGCGTGTAGTAGTACAGCGCGGCCGTGGCGATGTTCTTCAGGGTCACGTCGGCGCTGCCGCAGGATGCATCGGGGTTGTAGGCGATCGGGCTCGGCTCGCCGATGGGGCGGCCCGTGAAGAACTCGCTCGTTCCCGGAGGGTTCGCGTAGCGCTTCAGCTGCCACGCCGCCCAGTAGACCTGGTTGTAGAAGCCGGAGTACTCCACATCGCACGCGGCCGTGTCGGGGCACGCGTAGCCCGTGGCGAATGAGAAGTCGCCGGTCGTCGGGGCGGGATTGCGCACCAGCGACTGCTCCTTCTGCAGCAGAACGAGAAGAGCCTTCTGGCTGATGCCGCAGGCGATTCCGACCTTGGCGATGATCTCGGCGCCGGTCTCGGACTCGCGGCCCCTGTAGGCCCCGCACACGTCGTCGCCCGCACGGGTGACGGTCTTCTGCGTGTAGTCCGCAAGGCACACGATGCCCGGGGCGCACGCGGGCACCTGCTCGTCGAGGAAGGCCTGCACCTCGTCGGCGTCGAGTGCGCCGCCGTCGTAGAAGAGCTCGTCACTGATGATGAAGCCGGCGTCGAAGGCCGGGGGAGTCGCCGCCTCGACCAGTCGTGCGGCCGTGTCGGCGAAGACCGTGGCCGGTGTCCCTGCGATGGATGCGGCATCCGCCCGCGCATCGGCAGCAGCGCCGGCCGGGTTCGCCGGAACGCCGGTCGCCAGGAGCACGAGCGTCAGGAGGGCAGACGTGAGCACGCCGAATCGACGAAGAATAAGGCGCTCCACCTAGTCGAAGTCGACGCTGAGTTTGCGCAGAAGCGACGCGATGCGCTCCTGGTCGGATTTGCTGAGGCGGCCGAGCAGCTCGCCTTCGGCTGTGACGAGCGCGGTGATGGCGCCGTCGACGCGGTCTCTGCCCTCGTCGGTCATCGACACGAGGATTCCCCGGCCGTCGTGCGGGTCTGTGCGGCGCTCGACCAGGCCGCGCCGCGACATCCGATCGATGCGGTTCGTCATGGTGCCCGATGAGACGAGGGTCTGCTCGAGCAGCGCCTTCGGGCTGAGCTGGTGCGGCTCGCCGGCGCGGCGGAGGGCCGAGAGCACGTCGAACTCCCACGACTCGAGCTCGCTGGTGGCGAAGGCCGTGCGCCGCGTGCGCTCGAGGTGCCGAGACAGCCGCCAGACCCGGGAGAGCACCTTCAGGGGAGCGAAGTCGAGATCGGGTCGCTCGCGCTCCCACGCGTCGACGATTCCGTCGACGGAATCCCGGGGAGTCGCATCTGCCACGCATCCATTATGTGGGGCCGGGGCCGTCGGCACCGTTCGTGTCTGGCAGAATTGGCGAATGCGTGCTCCTCGGAGTGCGCGGTCCGCCTTGGTGTAATGGCAGCACGACAGCCTTTGGAGCTGTTAGGTCTAGGTTCGAGTCCTGGAGGCGGAGCCGCTCCGGTATCAGCCACCGAACCATCGAAGAACGGCCCCTCTGCAATGCAGAGGGGCCGTTCTTGCTGGGGAGCCTGGTGTCGCTCTCGGGTTATGCGCGCCTGCGCCGAGCCCCGGTGAACAGGATGACGCCGGCGGCAGCAGCAAGTACGCCGAGACCGACCAGCAGCACGCCCTCGAAACCCGTCGACGCGAGGGAGCCGTTCGACGATGACGGGGTGCCGGAGGTCGTCGTGCCGTTCGACGGAGTCCCCGCCGTCGGGGTCGTCGTCGGGTCGGTGGTGGGGATGACCGTCGAGGTGACCGTCACGCTGATGCTCGCCTGTCCCGTCACTCCATCGGCGTTGGTGGCCCGGTAGTCGACATCGGCCACGACGCCGGTGAACCCGGTCCCAGGCGTGAAGACGATCTCGCCGTCGACCACCTCGAAGGTGCCGCCGGCGACCGTGACGGTCGTCGCAGGGTTGCCGTCAGCATCCAGAAGCGTCAGGGTCGACGGATCGAGTGCCGGTTCGCCCGGGAGTCCATCGTTGGCGAGCACGTCGATCGTGACCGCGGTGCCTGCGGTGGTCGTGGCGGTGTCGTCGACCAGGGTGGTCGGTTCGGTCGGAACGGCGATGGAGTTCTGGGTGATGGTTCCGGTGAGCTGCCAGGCCGGCTTCTCCGGTCCCGGGTACGCCTGGACGACGTACAGCTCATTCGCGGCCGGGGCGTTGTATGTCCAGGATGCTCCGTCTGCCGCGAGTACGAAGTTGGCGTCTCCCAGCACGTTGGTGACGAGTTCGCCTCGGCCGCCGATCAGCGGGTTCGGGGTGCTCTGTCCGACGATCACATCGGGAAGCGTGAGGGTCTGGAAGCGGGCGTGAACCTGGAAGAGCTTGTCGAACTCTGCGGCGATCAGGCCGAGCGGGCTGAGATCGAAGAGGCGGTTTCCTTCCACGGAGATGCCATCGAGTACCGGCAGATTGGTGAGTCCGGTCAGGTCGGAGATTTCGTTGTTATCGGCGTTGATGCTCTCGAGCTTCGGCAGACCGGACAGCGGCGACAGATCGGTGATGTTGTTTCCGCTCACGTCGACTCCGACCAGCGCGAGGAGGCCGCTCAGCGGGGACAGGTCGACGATCTCGTTATCCATGACCGCGATCGACTTGAGGTTCGATAGCGAAGCAACGGGGCCGAGGTCGACGAGGTCGTTGTCGTAGAGGTACAGCATGGTCAGATTCGTCAACGTGCTCAACGGGCTGATGTCGGAGATCTGGTTGCCGTAGGCGCCGACGATGGTCAGAGTCGTCATATTCGACAGCGGGCTGAGGTCGGTGATCTGGTTTCCGCCGACATTGAGCGAGGTCAGAATCGGGAGCATCGAGACTTTTGTCAGGTCAGAGATGCTGTTGTCGGCGAGAGTGAGGTTGTCGAGTGACGTGAAGTTCTCGATACCGCCGAGGTTCGTGATGCCCATGCCGGAGCAGTTGAGTCCCGTCAGGGACGCGGCCTGCGTGGTCGACACCGGAGCAGTAGCTGACTGGCCGAGCCACTGATTGGCGCACGCCTGCAATGCCGGGTCGGCGAACGTGACATCGGCGGCGTTCGCCGGCGCAGCCATGAACAGCGACCCGACGATGGTCGCTGAGAGAATCACCGCGGATGCGATGGAACGTGATCGTTTCACTTGGGGTCTCTTTCGATTGGGTGCGGCGCTACGCCGCTGACGGTCTTCACCGGAGAGAGCGCGGCGGTGCCGCTTTATGACGCGTGAATATTCGTCAATTCCTGCGAGTGCCCTCTCTCGCCACCGTCTGCATGCGCCAATCCCCATTTATGACGCATGCTCGTATATAAGAATTTCTCAGTTATAACAGTCAGACGGGTCCATTTACAACATCGCATCGAGGATTTCTCGGACTCGGGGTGTCTTCGTCGATTTGTGGGAAATAGTCACTGGATGGCGTCACGAATCGGGCTGGAGCACGTCTTACTCCATCGGATGCCGGCTGCCCCATCAGCCGGCATCCCGCTGCAGTTCGACGACCAGAGTTCGCCTCCGCCGAAAGGAATCCCTATGACCGACTACTCCGCCATCGCGGCGCGCCTCACCTCGCCCGACCAGATGCTCGCACTGTGCGACGAGCCGAAGGTCTTCGGGGCGAAGAAACAGGCGCAGGCCGCATACGAGCTCTGGAGTCGGGCGGACGAGCGATTCGTCGGCGCCTATGCGGGCCTTCGCGCGCCCGGTGGATCGGGTACCGGATTCGTCATCAGGCTGTTCTGGGACCCGTCACGGACCACGCCCGACCTCGATGCCATCCGCATGGCCATCGCATCCGAGTTGCCCGTCGGCATGACGCGTGCTGACGAGAAGGCGACCTACAAGGGCCGAGACAAGAAGCAGGGGGTCTTCTTCACGTGGCAGGGCATGTCGTCACGCCCCCTGAGCGCCTGGTTCATGGAGCGATTCGGCGTATACGCCTGTGCCACGCAGCTGTTCGACGAATCCGACCTGACGCAGGACGTCGCGGTGGTGGCCGTGTCGGGCGGGGTGGATCATCTCTGGACCCTGACGGCGCCACGGTGAACGTCGACGTTGCGCCGTCTGGAATCTTTCCGGGGGCCGTTTTCGTCCGTCGCATCATGGATCGAGTCCCGGGGCATCTCTCTCGACGTGACGAACCTGAGTCGAGTCGACGGCGCATGAACAGCGACCATCGTCGCCAACTGCGCGCGCTGTTCGGGCGCGTCAGCGATGAGGCGCACGCAGAGCTCGTGGTGCTCGCGGAGTCTGCAGCGCGAGCGGGGCGGCGGAACAACACGACGGCCGAGCGCGAGCTGCTCGCCGAGTTCGAGCGGTCCTTAGCCCAGGCCTGTCTCGCTATCTGAGTTTTCGTCACAAGCGCTGATGTGGAACGTCTCCCTCTGTGACGGTGCAACGGACAAGCAAACGAGGGAACGAGATTACACCTATGGGCGCAGCAAGGGAACCACGTCGGCGCTCTGGGCCCGCTCAGTACTCCACGCAATCCGACAACGAGCTGGTCGTCGCAACGAGGGAAGGTGATCGCTCTGCCTACGCCGAACTGTGGCGGCGTCACTCTCGAGCAGCGATCAGTGTCGCCCGGTCGTATACCTCGTTCGACGCCGACGACGTGGTGGCCGAAGCCTTCGCCAACATCTACACGACGATCGGAAGAGGGGGAGGGCCCACCGGTGGATTCCGGCCTTATCTGTTCACAACGGTGCGCAATGTGGCGGCCCAATGGGGCCGCGCCGCGAACACTCTGAACGTCGAAGACATCGAGACCATCGGCGACATGTCGAATGAGGCCGACACCCTCGACCGTCTGGAGAAGAGCCTGGCGGCCACCGCCTTCAGGTCTCTGCCCAATTCGTGGCAGGAGGTGCTCTGGTACTCCGAGGTCGAGTCGCTGACTCCACGACAGATCGCTCCGCTGCTGGGGCTGTCGCCGAATTCCGTGTCCGCGCTTGCCATGCGTGCTCGAGAGGGTCTGCGGGTGGCGTGGGTGAAGGCGCACCTGTCATCCGCGAGCGCGGACCCCGAATGCTCGTGGACGATCGAGAGACTTCCCGCGTGGTCGCGAGGTGGGGTCACGCAGCGGACGAAGACGCGAATCGACGCGCACCTCGAGTCGTGTGTCGATTGCCGGGCCGCGGCGGACGAGGCGGAGCACATGAACGGACGTCTGGCCGTGATCCTGCTCCCTTTGGCGGCCGGTGTGGCCGGCGCCGCTGCTTACATCAGGACGGTCGGATCGAACTCGCCGATGGCGCCCGTCGCGATCGCGACAGTCGGTGGCGTCTCCGTGTCGGGTACCGGCATCGCGGTCGTCGCCGGGCTGCTTGCCGCAGCGCTGGTCGTCGCCGTCTGTCTGGTTCCTTCCTCCGGGGGAACAGCTGTCGCAGGCACGGAGAGGCTTCACGCGCCCGCGCAGGTTCCGACATCGTCGGCCCCACCCGAGGGCACGGGCTCGACCGAGCCCGCTCCACCGATGATGACGACATCCCCGGATGCGGATGACAGCCTGGATCCCGCCGCCGTTCCGCCGGCAGCCGGCATGCAGGCCGAACCGGCGGAGGCCACGTCTGCTCCTGCCGAGGACCCGCAGGCCAGCGTTCTCGACGCGCCGAGCATCGAGTCCTCGAGCCGGCCCATGATCGTCTATCCCGCCGTGCACGGCACGGCCGCACCTCACGCCGTCGTCGCTCTTGCTGCGAACGGAGTTGCCGACGAGTGGACGACCACGGCCGATGCGGCGGGATCATGGGAGGCCGAACTGACCGGACTGACTCCGGGCACCTGGTCGGTGACCGCGTCGCAGAGCGTGACCGATACGTCCGACGTGCGACATTCCGAGCGTTCGAGGGAGGTTGTCGTCGAACTCCTGGATGCGCCCCAGGCCGTGAACGGCGCGGTCAGCTCGTCACCCCACGACGGATCGATCTCAGGCGAGGCCGGCGCGTCTTACGTATATACGCTCGTTCTCGCTACGGGGCAGATCGCTGAAAGCATCCTGATTCTGGATGCCGACGGCAACGGATGGGTTCCCATTCCGAGAGACGACGAGGTCGAGTCCATCGCGGTCCACTACGTCTTCGGCGACTGGCGAGGCCCGATCAACGTGATCGTGCCTCCTTTTCGCTGACTCTTCACCAACCGAAGGGAACACGAATGGGAATCGGTCTGACCATGCTGCTCGCCTGGCTGAGCGTGAACCTGCTCCCGAACGCACGGATCGCGACCAGCCCCGACTTCCCGACCCTCGGTGACGAAGCGCGCGACCTCGCCGTCGGAGCGGTCCAGATCGCCACCTCGCAGGGGCGGTGGAACGATCCCGAGACTCGCAGCATCCAGGAGTCGACGTCGCTTCGCTCGAGGATGATTCAGATGTGGGGACTGACCGACCGCGAGACCTGGCTCGAGACGTTTCGTGAACTGCCGAGCCTGAAGAAAAAAGCCCTCGGCTCGGTCGTGCTGCCGGGGCACGAGACGATCGCGTCGGTGCGCGGGTACGCGCACGGGCAGCAGATCGCCGTCGCGACCTGGGGCGTCGCGCTCGGCTTCGCGACGCTCCGAGAGGTCAGTGCGCAGGCGAGGAAAGACTTCGATTCGAACCCCCACGGCCTGATCGCGTATGGACAGCTCTTCGAGGCGAAGCGGGGAAACTCCGGGCCCTGGAGTCAGCTGGGATGGTGACCTCGCCGGTCGCCGGAGCCGAATCCCGGCCCTCCTGGAGACGCTTTGTTCGCATTCAGGGGCTCTCGGGAAGCGGACTCGGCCAGCTCATCGGGGGCGTCGTCTACGCAGGCGCCACCGTCACCGCCGTGGGAATCGGTCTGCCCATTTTTCTGCCGCAATATGCCGCGCTGATCACGTCGGCGGGTGTGCCGCTGCTCGTCGTCCTCTTCGCGATCCTGACGGCATTCGTGGTGAGGTCGATGCGGCGCGGCGTTCTGCTGCAGTCGTGGTCGGAGAGTCGGGGGATGCGGTACGTGCATCAGCGGCGGAGTCGACATCGCAGCGCCTGGCCCGGCTCCCCGTTTCCGCACTCGGGCGGGTATTTCGTGCGACACCACGTGATCGGTACCGACATTGAGACCGGGCGGTTCCGGTCGCTGCCCGACGACTCCGGCTACCACTCGGCGGGTCTTCTCAACTCGTTCACCTTCGTCAGATTCGCCCTGCCGACATCGGTGCCGCATCTCGTGGTCACGAGCAACCGTTCGTCCGCACTCAGCGCGGCCGGGCTCGCGATCTCGGGTGGACGTGTTCTTCGCGGCAGTCTCGAGTTCGACTCGTCCTTCACCCTCCACTGCCCGGCCGACTACGAGCGCGACGCGCTGTACATCTTCACACCGGACCTTCTCGCGCTGATGCTCGACGCCGCCCCCGGGTGCGATCTCGAGCTCATCGACGACATGGCCTACCTCTACGTGTCCCGCGAACCGAAGCTGTGGGTCGGCCCGGTGGCAGACGAGCTGTTGGCCGTCGTCGCGCTTCTTCGGCGCAAATTGGACCGACAGACCCGGCGATACACCGATGTTCGACTCACGGAGAAGATCGTGTCGCCGGGTGCGCCGAGGGTCGCGGTCGAAGGCCTTCGGCTCGCCAATCGCAGGAGCATGCGAAGCCGTGCCATCGCCGCCGCCTTGGCGCTCCCCGGGATGCTGCTGGCTGCGTCACTCGTCGCTCAGGCGCTCGGCTGGATCTCGATCTGATCTGTGAAAAAAACTTCACTTCGCCTCACAAAGTGGCGTCACGAAAGAGGGCAGGGCACGTCTTCCTAACGTCCCCAATGACCTGAATCCTAGAGAGCAGCCTCGTCATGACCTCGGCCCCCCTCACCCGCACGCTCATCACCGGCCTGGCCGCCACCCTGTCGGCCGCTGCCCTCCTCACCGGCTGCAGCGCGATCTCCGACCTCGTACCGCAGAATGCCACGCGCGACGGTGAGACCGGCGTTGTCACCGAGGCCGGCGACACCAGCGTCTTCACCCTTCGCGAGGGCGATTGCATCAACGACGTCGCCGAGATGGTCTCCGATGTCCCGACAGTTCCCTGCGACCAGCTGCACGACTGGGAGGTCTACAGGAACGTGACCATGACCGATACGGACTTTCCCGGAGACGAGGCCATTGCCGCGTTCGCCGACGAACAGTGCAATGCCGAGTTCGGTACGTTCATCGGAGTCGCCTACGAGTCATCCGTGTATGAGAACAACTACTACGTGCCCAACGCCGACTCATGGGAGCAGCTCGGCGACAGGATAGTGAGCTGCCTCGTGGGAGATCCGGCTGGCCAGGTCACCGGTTCATTGCGCGGAATCGGAGCCTGATCGCCGTGACCTCTTTCCGCCAGGCTCACTCTCTCTCCAGTCGACTGGAGACAGGATCGTGGTGAATCTGCTCGCGCAGCCGGCCTTATCGCCTCCGCAGCAGAAGAGGGCTTTCGAACGACGGGCCGCCTGCATCGACGCCGCGCGCGAGATCCTCCTGGTCGATGGAGTGGACGGTCTCACGATGCACGGAGCGAGCGAGGCCGCGGGCGGAAGCAAGGCCGCGATCTATCGGTACTTCAGCGACAGGACGGACCTCGTCGATGCTGTTGTGCAGGCCGATCGTGAGCGACTCGAGTCGTTGTTCGAGCGCTATGCGGATGCGATGACGATGGGCACCGAGCTCGACGTTCTGCACCAAGCGGTTCGGGCCATGGTGGACCTACGGGTGAGCGCGACAGGTGCAGTGCCGATCTCCCTGAACTCGCTCGGGCGGTCGCGCCATCGCGATCACGTGTCGAAGTTCGCGTGGAGCATCGCTGCACGCGTCCACTTCGCGTCCGAGGCAGGACTCGTGAATCTGCGGCTCAACCGATACGAGTACATCGTGGCCTCGGTGGATGCCGTTCTGGTGCGTGCGCGACGGTCGGCGACACGTGAGGAGACGGGGCGGCTCCAGCGCATGTGTGTCGATGTCGTGGCGGCCGTACTCCGAGATTAAGGGGCCGTGGCGTCGTCGACGGCCTGGGATGCCTGGGCCAAGGCGCGTCGGGCGCGCGAGATGCGTTGTCGTACGTTTGCGCTGCTGATGCCCATCGCCGAAGCGATGTCGTCTGCAGAGGTGCCCTCGATCGCACTCATCAACAGGGGAACGCGGAGCGTCTCCGGCAGCTTCTGGATCGCCTGGAGAGTGCGTCGAAGCCGATCTCTGAGCTCGGTGTCGACCTCGATGTCGTCTGCGGAGGGCTCGTCGTCGTCGAGCTCGACCTCGCTGCGTCGCGAGCGCTGGCGAACGACGTCGACCACGGTGTTTCGGGCGATCGTGTCGAGCCAGGAGCACATGGGTCGATATTCGGTTGCCCTGACGCCGTTCACGGAATGCCAGGCGCGCAGCGCGACCGTCTGCGCGACATCGTCGGCCTCGGATGGATGGACGCCGAGGGAGATGCTGCGTCGTCGCAGGCGAAGGGGTTCGGCCGTGAACATCGAGGCCAGCGATGACTGCGCCTGCGAGTAGGTGCTTCTCTCCATGGGTGTCCCCTTCGATCGAGTGCCGGTGTCACTCATTAAGACGGTGTTCGCCGTTGATTGTGACATCGATTCGCAAAAATATCTCGAGATGCATGGAGCGAGGCGAGGTGCGTCACATCTCGCACGGTTCTCCGTCTCTCTCTGGGGCGTCTCGACGCGAGGCGCATAATCAAGAGAAAGCAGACCCATGACCGTCATCTCCGAACTCAGCCAGCTGCACCCCGCATGGGCCGACGCCTTCAACGCGTCCGACATCGATGCGATGCTCGCCCTCGCCGAGACCGACCAGGTGTTCGTTCCGGCACCGGGCGCCGCGCTCCAGGGCGAGCATGCGAAGGGTGCTCTCGAGCAGTTCCTCTCGCTTGGCCTGCCCATCTCAATGGCCGTGCGCCACGCTTTCGAGGCGAACGAGATCGGCCTCGTGATCGTCGACTGGAGCATTTCGGGAATGGGCCCGGATGGATCGCCGGTAGAACTGGCCGGAACGACTGCGGATGTCGCCCGTCGTGGTGCCGACGGCTGGAAGTTCGTGATCGACAACCCGTTCGGTACCGCCTGATCAGGCCCGCCCGGCGACCCGCCAGCAGGAGGGACGCGCGTCAGAGGCTGCGGGGCATAGATTCGACTTCTGACGGCGGAAGCGTTCCTGCCTGGTCTGTGTCCACGGGCGAGAGGGGCCTCGAATGCCGCGTAGCATCGACGGGCGTCTGGGTCGCCGTTCCGGCAGGACGAGGGCCACGGTGCCGCTCGATCAACTGGACACCCGTGCGATCGCCCTGCTCGGGGTCGGGTGGCCTGTGATTGCATTGATCGGAGCCGTCGTCTTCGGCCTCGTCGTGGCTCCCGCCATCGGGGGCACCTTCGTCATCGACCTCTGGGGACGAGGAAGGGCCACGTCTCTCGAAACAGACACCGACGCGTTCGCTGTCGTGCAGTTCGTCTGCGCTGGAGTCGCCCTCATCGCGAGCGTGGTCGCCGCCGTGGTGGCTCGACGTGCCGCGCGCTTCTCGGTGTGCATCGGCGTGCTGGTCTCGATCCTCACGCCGCTTCTGCAGGGAATCGTCATCGTCAACGCGGTCGTCCCCTCCTACAGCGACCTCGACCGCGCGGGTCTCGCTTCTCTGGGGATGCTCGGCGGCACGATTCTCGGTGCCGTCTCGTTCTTGCTCGTGGTTGTCATCACGCGACGGCGGGATACGCAGGCGACGGCCTGATCGCATCCGAGGTCTCGACACCACGAACGCGGCCTGCCGTGTCAAGATCGATCATGGCCGACCGATTGATGCTGCTCGACACCGCCTCGCTCTACTTCCGCGCGTTCTACGGGGTGCCTGACGCCATCAAACGAGACGACGGCACGCCTGTGAACGCGGTGCGCGGCCTGCTCGACATGATCGCGCGGCTCACGACGGAGTTCGAGGCCACGCAGCTCATCGCCTGCTGGGACGACAACTGGCGCCCGCAGTGGCGGGTCGATCTGCTTCCGAGCTACAAGGCGCAGCGGGTGGCCGAGACGGTGTCGAGCGGCAATGACATCGAAGAGGTGCCCGAGGGGCTGGTCGCCCAGATTCCGCTCATCCGCCACGTGCTCGACCTTGCCGGGATCGCCATCGTGGGCGCGGAGGACCACGAGGCCGACGACGTGATCGGCGCCTACGCCGCCCACGCGAACTCCGCCGTCGATGTCGTGACCGGCGACCGCGACCTCTTCCAGCTGGTCGACGACGCGCACGATGTGCGAGTGATCTACACGGCGCGCGGCATGAAGAACCTCGAGCTCGTCACCGATGAGGTGATCGTGGGCAAGTACAAGGTTCTGCCGAGCCAGTACGTCGACTACGCGACCCTCAGGGGTGACGCCTCGGACGGGCTGCCCGGGGTCGCGGGCATCGGCGAGAAGACGGCCGCGACGCTCCTCGCCGAGCACGGCACGCTCGAGTCGATTCGCGACGCCGCGCAGGATGCCGACAGCGGCTTGAGCGCGTCGGTGCGGTCGAAGATCGTGGCGGCCGGCGACTACCTCGACGTGGCACCCACGGTCGTGACCGTGGTGCGCGACCTCGACCTGCCCTCGCCGGCCAAGACCGGCGCGCGTCTCGCGCCCGTGGGCGGCGACGCACGCGACGAGCTCGAGAGGCTGTCGAAGGACTGGAACCTGGGTGGTTCCGTCACCCGACTGTTGGCCGCCCTCGACAGCTACGCCTGACGATCCGAAAGTTACAACGTGACCACGAACTTCGTCGCCGACGCCCCGGCTCGAAGTGCGTCGAGAGCGGGCTGAATGCTCTCGAGGCCCGTGCCGATGACCTCTGACCTCGGCGCGGTCACGTAACGGCCCTCGGCGAGCGCCTCGGGCAAGAACCGTCCCCACAGCATGGGCCCGACCTCGTTCGTCATCAACGAGCTGCCCCAGACGAAGCGGGTGCGAATTCCCCGAAGGCGGCTGCGGACCATCAGCGGCGCAGTGCGCGCGAGCATCCGCAGCCCGAAGCGTGCCAGCGCCAGCGGCGCGCGACGGCGAGGGAGGCTGCTCATCGACACCGACGGGCTGGCGAGGCTGACCCGGCGCGCGCCGGTCGCGATGGCGATCGACAGAGCCGGTTCGGCAGAGCCCGTTCCGACGGCGAACACGCCGGCCACCGGGCGGCCGCCGACGAGGTCGACCACCTCGTGCGCGGCCGACCCGCTGCGGTAGTCGACGACATGCCGGGCCCCGAGCGCCCGCATCCGGTCGTGGTTGATCGGCGACGCCGTCGTGATCACGGAGTATCCGGCCGCGACGGCGAGCTGGATGGCGTTGCTTCCGACGCTCGTCGATCCTCCCCAGACGATCACCCACTCCGCCGCGTCGGTGTCTGCGTCCGCGTCTGCAGGAACGGCGCCGCTCGTGGGATGCCGGAGGCCGAGCTGGTCGGTCTGGAACAGGGCGGACGCAGCCGTCGAGATGGCGAGGGGGAGAACGACGGCGTTCTCGAACGACAGCTCATCGGGGATGCGCGCTGTCAACTGCGCCTGCACGACGGTGAACAGCTGGAAGGCGCCCTCGGTGGCATGGTTGCGATTCTTCTCCATGCCCACCGCATAGCCGATGACGCGGTCGCCCGCCGTGAAGCCCGACACGCCCGCGCCGACCTCCACGACCTCACCCGCGACATCCTCGCCGAGGACCGCAGGGCTGGGCAGCCACCCGTACATCACGTTTCCGGTGGACTGCTTGATCTCGTCGAGGGGGTTCACGGCGACGGCGCGTGCCCGGATCACCAGTTCACCCGCAGCGGCAGACGTGTAGGGAGCTTCGGCGACGGTCAGATCGGCGTAGGGGGCGGCCAGATAGGCGGCGGAATTTGTGGGCATGACTGGCGTCCTCTGCGTGATCGACAAGTGATGGCATTGCGTGACATCAGAATACACGTGATGGCACGCCGTGTCATCACTAGACTGACCTCATGGCTCGTTGGCAACCGAATGCGCGTGGGCGGCTCGAACGTGCGGCGTTCGAGCTCTTCGTCGAGCAGGGATTCCAGGCCACGACGGTTCCCCAGATTGCGGAACGCGCCGGACTGTCGACGCGCACCTTTTTCCGGCACTTCGCCGACAAGCGCGACGCCCTCTTCGCCGAGGAGCACGCCGTACCGGAGCAGGCGGCGCGCATCATCGCCGAGGCTCCCGCGTCGCTCGGCCCCCTGCAGATCGTCGCCGACGGATTCGACGCAGTCGCGGCGGCGCAGTTCTCGCGGGAGAAGAGCTACTACATCGCCCGCCATCGGATCATCCAGTCCGATGACGGACTGAGAGAACGGCAACTGCGCATGCCTGCCGCCCTGGTCGAGGCGCTGCGCACCGGTTTCGAGCATCGCGGCGTCGACCCCGTCGACGCGACGCTCGCGGCGCACCTCACGGCCACCGTGTTCAGCGTCTCGATCGGTCGCTGGCTCGCCTCGCCTTCCGATGAGCCTCTCGCCGCGCTGCTCCGCGACACCTTCGATCGGATGCGGCGCACCGCCTCGTCGTAGGCCGGGCGACGGCGGTCAGTAAGGCGAAGACACTCCGCCGATGCGCCGCGACAGCTCGCGGGCGTGCCGCTGGGTCTCCTCCACCAGTCGTGCGCGGCTGGGCTCGTCGTGCGATTCGCGCTCGAACGTCACCGCGATCGCCGCTGCGGGCCATCCCGCATGGTCGATGACCGCGACCGCGATGGAGGCGAGCCCGGGCGTGATCGTCTGGTCTTCGATCGCGAATCCTCGAGTGCGGGTCTCCGTGAGGATGCGACGGAGTCGACCGTACGTCTCCGGTCCGGTCTCCTCGCCGCGCCGTGTGAAGGCAGCGGCGTCGGGAAACAGGGCGCGCACCTGGGCGGCGGGCATCGCGGCGAGCATGGCGATGCCGCTGGCCGTGAGGTGTGCGGGCAGTCGCACCCCCACGTCACTGACGAGCGCCTGCTTGCGAGGAGCCCGTTCCTCGATGAGATACAGCACGTCGCGGCCGTGCATCACGGCCAGATGCGCGCTCTCGACGATGCGGTCGACGAGCAGGGCGAGAACCGGGTGGCCGAGTCGGGAGAGCGGCTCCTGCCGGCCGAATCCGGAACCGAGCTCGAACGCCGCGATTCCGAGGCCGTACCGCCTGATGTCGGCGAAATGCAGCACGAAGCCGGCATCCACGAGCACCCCGAGCAGCTTGTAGACCGACGAGCGGGGCAGCGAGAGAGCGGATGCCAGGGTCGCGGCGGGCACGGGCCGGCTCTGGGCTGCCAGATGGCTGAGGATGCGCAGCGCCGCGCTCGCGGCGGGTGCTCCCGATTCGATGGACACACTCAACTGTCTCGCATACGAGACGGTTTCGTCGCATCCGGACCACCGGCATCCGCTCGCCCGCGGTCGAATGGGTGTCATGACCGCGCCAACTCCGACCTCCTCCCGCATCTCGGCCCCCGTGCGTATCGGCACCGGCCCCATCGATATCGACGACGTGGTCGCGGTGGCGCGTCACGACGCTCATGTCGAGATCGACGCCGACGCTCGCGCCGCGGTGGCGGACAGTCGAGCGGTCGTCGAGGCGCTCGCGGCGGACCCCGCGCCGCACTATGGAATCTCGACCGGCTTCGGGGCCCTCGCCTCGACCTTCATCGCGAGCGAGCAGCGCACGCAGCTGCAGCGCAGCCTGGTTCGATCCCACGCGGCCGGCTCGGGGCCCGAGGTCGAGCGCGAGGTCATCCGCAGCCTGATGCTGCTGCGCATCTCGACACTGCTGACCGGGCGCACCGGCATCCGCCTGTCGACGGTCGACAGCTACGTCGCCATGCTCAACGCGGGCATCACGCCCATTGTGCGCGAATACGGCTCTCTCGGCTGCTCGGGCGACCTGGCGCCTCTGGCGCACTGCGCGCTCGCGCTGATGGGGGAGGGCGAGGTGCGCGACGCCTTCGGGGTCGTGATGCCGGCCGCGGAGGCGCTCGCGGCGGCGGGCATCGATGCCGTGGTGCTGGCAGAGAAGGAGGGGCTCGCCCTGATCAACGGCACCGACGGCATGCTCGGCCAGCTGAGTCTCGCCATTCACGACCTGCGGATGCTGCTGACGAGCGCTGACATCGCCGCCGGCATGAGCGTCGAGGCCCTGCTCGGAACCGATGCCGTGTTCGCCGCCGATCTGCAGGCGCTGCGGCCGCAGCACGGCCAGGCACTGTCCGCCTCCAACCTGCGCTCGATGCTCGCGGGGTCACCGATCGTCGCGAGCCACAAGCCCTCCACCCACACGGTGGTGCAGGACGCGTACTCGCTGCGCTGCGCGCCGCAGGTGCACGGCGCTGCTCGAGACACGGTGGACCACGCCGCCCTGGTCGCGGGCCGCGAGCTGGCCTCGGCGGTCGACAACCCGGTCGTGACGATCGACGGGCGTGTCGAGTCGAACGGCAACTTCCACGGTGCGCCCGTGGCCTATGTGCTCGATTTTCTCGCCATCGTGGCGGCCGACGTCGCGAGCATGTCGGAGCGACGCACCGACCGTATGCTCGACCCGGCTCGCAACCACGGGCTCCCCGCGTTCCTGGCTCACGACGCGGGAGTCGACAGCGGCCTCATGATCGCCCAGTACACGGCCGCGGGGATCGTGTCGGAACTGAAGCGGCTCGCGGTTCCCTCATCGGTCGATTCGATCCCCTCCTCGGCGATGCAGGAGGATCACGTGTCGATGGGGTGGGCCGGCGCCCGCAAGCTCCGCACCGCCATCGACGGGCTGACCAGGGTCATCGCGATCGAGGTGATGACGGCGGCCCGCGCGCTCGACCTGCGCGCACCGCTCGAGCCCGGCGATGGATCGAGCGCCGTGCTCGAGCTTGTGCGGGCCGAGATCGACGGGCCGGGGCCCGACCGGTTTCTCTCGCCCGAGATCGAGGCCGTCGCATCCCTCGTTCGACGGGGAGCCGTGCGCGATGCCGCGGCCGAGCGGCTGGGCGGACTGAACTGACCGGGCGCGGCCCGGGACGGCGCGCCCGCTACTGTACGGCGGCGGTGAGACGGGCGACGGTGTCGAGCGCCTGCGCCACCGCGGGGCGTGCCAGCCACTGTTCGAGCGTGATCTCGCGCGACCGCTCGCGATAACCGTCTTCGATGGCGCGCAGACGTTCGACGAAGTCGGCGCTGCGCACCATGAGTGACACCTCGAAGTTCAGGCTGAACGAGCGCATGTCCATGTTGCTCGACCCGACGACGGCCACGTCGTCGTCGACCGTGAAGTGCTTCGAGTGCAGCACCGTCGGCTCCTGGTAGAGGAAGATGCGCACGCCGGAGCGCAGAAGCGTCTCGTAGTACGAGCGCTGCGCGTGGTAGACCACGTACTGGTCGGCGACGGCGCAGGCGAAGAGCTGCACGTCGACTCCCCGCTCGGCGGCCGTCGTGATGGCGTAGAGCATGGAGTCGTCGGGCACGAAGTACGGGCTCGCGATGATCAGGCGTTCCTGGGCTCCGTAGACGAGCGCGTTGAAGAGGCGCAGGTTGTTCTCGCCGTCGAATCCCGGCCCGCTCGGAACGACCTGGCACTCGATGCTGTCGGGGGATTGCGACGGGGTGGCACGCGTGTCGTCGGTCTCGACGATGTCGCCCGTCTCGCTGTACCAGTCGGTGACGAAGAGCGCGTCCAGACCGAGGGCTGCCGGGCCTTCGAGCCGCACCATCAGGTCCTTCCACTTCAGGCCGCGGCGGATGTTTCCCTGTTTGTCGTAGCTCGAGTCGATCATGTTCTGCGACCCCGTGAACGCGATGTGGCCGTCGACGACGACGATCTTGCGGTGGTTGCGCAGATCGGGTCGACGCCAGTTTCCCTGCCAGGGACGGAACGGCAGCATCTCCTCGAACGGGATGCCGTTCTCCCGCAGCCAGGCGCGTGTCGAGCGACCGCGCGGATTGCGCATGGTGGCCCAGTGGTCGTAGAGCACGCGCACGGTGACGCCCCGCTCGTGGGCCGACTTCAGCGCGTCGAAGAATGCGCGGGTGGTGTCGTCGCGGCCCAGGATGTAGAACTCGACGTGCACGTACAGGGTTGCGGATGCGACGGCGTCGGTCATCGCCTGGATCGACGCCTCGTAGTCGGGCAGCAGGGTGGCGGTGTTGCCCGCGATCAGAGGCATGGCGCCGAGGGTGCGGTTGAGGTGCACGACCGAACCGAACCAGGCGGGTTCGGCCGTCGTGGTCTCGGCGCCGTCGAACGGACCGGCCGCGTCGAGGATGAAGGCGTTGACCTCGCGCTGCTTGTCGCGTCTGTCTTTCGGCAGCCGAGAACTGCCGAGCAGTGCGTAGAGAAGGCTGCCGGGGATGGGGGAGATGAAGATGGCGAGGAGCCAGGCCATGGCGGAGCTGGGCCGGCGGTTGCGGGGCACGGTGACGACGGCGCCGATGCGGATGAGGATGTCGACCACCAGGATGACGATGGGGAAGATCTTGAGGATCGAGCGCCAGGTCGTGCGGGCCATCAGGCGGCCGGAAGCGTTCTGAGCAGGCGCTCGGTGGCGGTCACCATGTGCGCTCGCATCGCGTCTGCCGCGGCCTGGGGATCGCGGGAGAGCAGCGCCTCGTGCACCGCCACGTGCTCGTCGTAGGCCTGCTCGGCGTCGGACGTGTCGTGCAGGCCGCGTTCGACCCAGATGCGAAGCAGCGATCGAATGCTCTGGAGCAGGGTGACGAGAACCGAGTTGTCGACGCCGCGTGCGATCTCGAGGTGGAACTTGAGGTCGGCCTCGATGAAGCGGGTGCGGTTGTCGCCCGCCTCCTTCATGGCCGTGAGGTGCTGGTTGAGCCGCTTCATCGCGTCGTCGGACATGCGGCTCGCTGCGAGCTCTGTGGCGAAGACCTCGAGGGCGCCGCGAACCTCGATCAGTTCACGGGTGCGTGGCTCGCCGAGCATGAGGCCCCAGCTCAGAGTCTCGGGAAGCAGCTCGGAGGCTGTTCCACGGAGGTACGTGCCGCTGCCGGGACGCACGTCGACGATGCCCAGGATCTCGAGTGCGGCGAGGGCCTCGCGCACCGCCGAGCGGCCTATTCCCAGGGCCGTGGCGAGCTGACGCTCCGGCGGCAGCCGGGTTCCCGGCGCGATGTCGCCGCCCATGAATAGGTCGAGCAGGCGTTTCGCGACGGCGGACACGGCTGTGCCGCTGGCCACGGAGCTGAGGGCCGCGCTGATCTCGTCGGTCGCGGGTCGATCGGGGAAGGCGGGCACACGCTCAGATTAGCAACGACGTCTGACGCGGTGCCGTCCACGCCCGCGCTTGTTGCCAAAAACGGACATGTGGCGCTATTCTGGTGAAATTGGTCAACCGGTTGCTACCACTTGACCGTCGCTGCTCGTTGCGATGGCTCAACCCGTTGGCGTTAACAAGGGAGTTATTCATGTCAACCGCGAACGCGGCGAGCGCCGTCTCCGCCGTCGAGAAATCGACAATCAAGAAAGTTGCGTGGCGGCTCGTTCCGTTCGTGGCCTTCATGTTCTTCATCAACTACCTCGACCGATCCGCCATCGGTTTCGCCGCTCCGAACGGCATGAACGACGATCTGGCCCTGACCGTCACCCAGGTCGGATTCGCCTCGGGCGTCTTCTTCATCGGGTACATCCTTCTCGAGGTCCCGTCGAACCTGGCGCTCGCCCGCTTCGGCGCACGCCGCTGGCTCTCGCGCATCATGGTCACCTGGGGAATCGTCGCGGTTCTGTTCACCTGGGTCGGCAACTTCGAGCAGCTCGCCATCCTGCGCTTCGTTCTCGGTGTGGCAGAGGCCGGATTCTTCCCCGGCGCCATTCTGTTCCTCAGCCTGTGGGTGCCCGCGCGGCACCGAGGCAAGATCCTCGCGCTCTTCTACCTGGCTCAGCCCCTGACCACCGTCATCGGAGCTCCGCTGGCCGGCCTGCTCATCGGAGCCCACGGACTGTTCGGCCTCGAGGGCTGGCGCGTCATGTTCCTCGGAGTCGGACTGCCGGCCATCATCATCGGTGTCGTCGCCTGGTTCTACCTCAAGGACAAGCCCAGCGACGCCAAGTGGCTCACCAAGGAGGAGCAGGTCTGGCTCACCGAGGAGCTCGCCGCAGAGAAGACCAAGACCGAGTCGTTGCAGGCGGTCACCGCCGGCAAGCAGCGCGGTGGTTTCATGCAGGCCTTCACCAGCGGTCGCGTCTGGATTCTCGCGTTCATCTACTTCGGCTTCATCTACGGCCTCTACACTCTGGCGTTCTTCCTGCCGACGATCATCAACGGCTTCCAGGAGCTGTACGGCACGGAGTACAACGTCTTCGAGAAGGGCCTCATCACGGCCGTCCCCTACATTCCGGCCGCGATCGCACTGTGGCTGTGGACCAAGGACGTCTCGAAGCGCGGACTGAAGACCTGGCACATCGCGGGCCCCGCGGTCGTCGGCGCCCTCACGATTCCCCTCGCCCTGTTCGCCGGGTCGCCCGTGGCCACGATCGCCGTCATCGCGATCACCGCCATGGCCATCTTCGCCGTGCTGCCGAACTTCTGGACACTGCCTACCCAGTTCCTCACCGGCGTCGCCGCCGCGGCGGGTGTCGCCCTGATCAACACCGTCGGAAACCTCGCCGGATTCGGCGCACCGTACATCACGGGTGCTGTCGCCGACCTCACGAAGGACTCCGCAGGAGAACCCCAGTACTTCGTGCCGATGGCGATCGTGGGCTTCTTCCTGCTGCTCTCCGCAGTGCTGATGGTCGTGCTCTCGTACCGGGGCAAGAAGGACGGTTCCTTCAACCCCGACGCGAAGGCACCGGCGATCGTCCACTGACCGCCGACCCGACTATCGACACCCCAGGAGATATCAGATGACTCGCCTTTTCAACGATCCGACCGAGTTCGCCGACGAGATGATCGACGGCTTCGTGGCCGCGAACGCGAATCAGGTGCGCCGTGTCGCGGGCGGAGTGGTGCGCAGCACCCGCACGCCCGAGGGAACGGTCGCGCTCGTCGTCGGCGGCGGTTCGGGCCACTACCCGGCATTCGGCGGCATCGTCGGCCAGGGGCTCGCGCACGGCGCCGCCATGGGCAACCTGTTCGCGTCGCCGTCTGCGCAGCAGGTCGAGTCGGTCGCGCTCGCCGCCAACCGCGGCGGGGGAGTGCTGCTCAGCTTCGGCAACTACGCCGGAGACGTGCTGCACTTCACCCAGGCCGAGCAGAAGCTCAACGCCGCCGGAATCCAGACGCGCAGCGTCGCGGTGACCGACGACATCTCGTCCGCCCCGGCGGCCGAGAAGCACAAGCGCCGCGGCATCGCGGGTGACCTCACGGTGTTCAAGTCGGCCGCAGCCGCGGCCGAGGAGGGCTACTCGCTCGACGAGGTCGTGCGCGTCGCCGAGCTGGCGAACGAACGCACCCGCTCCTTCGGCGTCGCCTTCTCGGGCTGCACGCTCCCGGGTGCCGACGCGCCCCTCTTCACGGTTCCCGACGGCCGCATGGCCGTGGGAATGGGCATCCACGGTGAGCCGGGAATCGACGAGACCGACGTGCCCACCGCCGACGGCCTCGCGTCGCTGTTCGTCGAGTCGCTGCTCGCCGAGCTGCCCGAGGGCATCTCGTCGCCCGAGGGTCGGCGGGTCGGCGTGATCCTCAACGGGCTCGGCTCGGTGAAATACGAGGAGCTCTTCGTCGTCTACCGTCGCATCGCCGTGCTCCTGGCGGAGGCCGGCCTCGAGGTCGTCGACCCCGAAGTGGGCGAGCTCGTCACCAGCTTCGACATGGCGGGCGCCTCGCTCACGCTGTTCTGGCTCGACGACGAACTCGAACGCTTCTGGCGTGCACCGGCCGACACCCCCGCCTACCGCAAGGGTTCGGTGGCAGCGGTGCAGCAGCTCGACCCCAGCGAGATCGAGGCCGCACAGGCGGTCGTCATCCCCGAGTCCGACGAGGACTCCAGGCAGGCTGCAGCCGTCGTCGCCCACGCGATCGAGGCGATCGCCCGGGTCGTCGACGCCAACGCCGACGAGCTGGGCCGCATCGACGCGGTCGCCGGCGACGGCGACCACGGCATCGGGATGCAGCGGGGCGCGCGGGCCGCATCGGCCGCGGCCTCCGAGGCGCTCGCCCTGGGCGCCGGTGCGAGAACCCTTCTCGAGCTGTCGGCGAACGCCTGGGCGAACAAGGCCGGCGGCACGTCGGGAGCGTTGTGGGGCGTCGCCCTGTCGGCGGTCGGCGACGCGCTGGGCGACGAGGGCAGGCCGACGGCCGACTCGGTGTCTGTCGGAGTCGCGGCCGCGGTCGACGGCATCATGTCGTTCGGCAAGGCCGAGGTGGGCGACAAGACGATGGTCGACGCCCTCGTGCCCTTCCGAGACACATTGACGAGCGGAGTCGAGGGGGGAGCCTCTCTCGCCGATGCCTGGCAGAGCGCGGCCGATGCCGCTTCCGCAGCGGCGACAGCCACGGCCGACCTGCTGCCCCGCATGGGCCGCGCGCGTCCGCACGCGGAGAAGAGCCTCGGAACCCCCGACGCCGGAGCGTACTCGTTCGGCCTCATCGTGCAATCCATCGCCGCCGTCCTGGCCGGCGCCACTGAAGGAGAGAAATGACTGACAAGCTCCGCATCGTCATCGGCTGCGATGACGCGGGATTCGACTACAAGGAGATCCTGAAGAAGGACCTCGAGGCGAGCGATCTCGTCGAGAGCGTCACCGACATCGGTGTCGACGCCGACGGCCACACCGCCTACCCGAAGATCGGTGTCGCCGCCGGTGAGCTCGTCGCCGCCGGCGAGGCCGACCGCGCGCTCCTCTTCTGCGGCACGGGAATCGGCGTCGCAATGGCCGCCGGCAAGGTCGCGGGAATCCGCGCATCCGTCGCCCACGACAGCTTCTCGGTCGAGCGACTGATCCTGAGCAACAACGCCCAGGTGCTCACCATGGGCCAGCGCGTCATCGGCATCGAGCTCGCCCGCCGCCTCGTGAGCGAGTGGCTGACGTACCGCTTCGACGAATCCAGCGCGAGCGCCGAGAAGGTCGCCGTGCTCTCGGAGTACGAGGCAACGGGCTCCTGCTGATGACCACCCCCACCCTCGTCGGCGTGAGCCTGAAGATGTACTTCGGGCACGCGCAGACGCTCGATTGGATCTCGAAGGTCGGTGACCTCGCCCGTCGCCATCCGGCGGTGCGAGACGGCTCCGTCGAGGTCTTCGTGATTCCGGGATTCGTGTCGCTCGCGCAGAGCGTCGGCGTTCTCGAGGGAACACCCGTGCTCGTGGGGGCGCAGGACCTGGCGACGGAGGATGCGGGAGCGTTCACCGGCGAAGTCAGTGGGGTCGAACTCGCCGAGGTCGGCGCGCGGGTCGTCGAGGTGGGCCACGCGGAGCGTCGCGCCCTGTTCGGCGAGACCGACGAGGTCGTGGCACGCAAGACCTCCGCTGCACTGCGCAACGGTCTCGCTCCCGTGCTCTGCGTGGGCGAGAAGACGCGTACCTCTCCTGAGGACGCCGCCGCGGAGTGCCTGCGCCAGCTCGACTCGGCGCTCGACGGCGCTCCCGCGGGCCGCGTGATCGTGGCCTACGAGCCCGTCTGGGCGATCGGAGCGGCGGAGCCCGCGGAACCCGCGTACGTGCGGGCCGTCTGCGGCCGACTTCACGCGGCCGTGGCCGACCGGCCCGACAGCGCCGTCATCTACGGCGGCAGCGCCGGCCCCGGACTGCTGGCCGAGCTCGGTGACGAGGTCGACGGCATCTTCCTCGGTCGATTCGCCCACGACACGGATGCGTTGGGGCGCGTTCTCGACGAAGCGGGGGCCCGGCGATGATCGGCCTCGGCTCCTACGCGTTCTTCTGGCAGCACTCCGAGCTCGCGCCGAACCGGCTCGACGCCTTCGACATGCTGCGCCGCACGGCGGAACTGAACGTCGAGCTGTTCCAGTTCTGCGACTACGCACCCATCGAGGACCTGAGTCGCGACGACGTCGCACGCCTGTCCGATCTGGCGCACGAGCTCGGGATCACCCTCGAGCTCGGCACGAAGGGGGTGACGCCCGAGCACCTCGAGAAATATCTCGACCTCGCGAACGCGCTCGACGCATCCATCGTGCGCAGCATGCTCTACTCGCCCACGTCGCGGCCCACTCTCGCCGAGGCCGAATCGCAGCTGCGACAGGTTCTCGGCGCGTACGACGAGGCCGGCGTCGACCTGGCCCTCGAGACCTACGAGCAGGTGACGTCGACCGACCTCGTGGGGCTCGTCGAGCAGGTGGCGCATTCCCGGCTCGGCATATGCCTCGATCCGGCGAACAGCGTGGCGGCGCTCGAGAACCCGCGTGACGTGATCGATCGCACGGCGCCCTACGTCAAGAACATCCACGTGAAGGACTTCGCGTTCACCCGGCGTGGCGGCTGGGTGGGCTTCACCCTGGAGGGCGCCCCGCTCGGCACGGGCCTCCTCGACTACGACTACCTGCTCGAGACCGTGCGTCCGAACGACCGCGGCATCAACCAGGTGATCGAACACTGGCTTCCCCTGCACGACACCATCGACGAGACGGTGCAGCTGGAGAACGACTGGAACGACCACAACCTCGCATATCTAAGGAGCAAGAATGTCTACTGACAACCTCACCATCGCCGTCATCGGCGCGGGCGGCAAGATGGGCATGCGCGTGTCCAACAACCTCGTCAAGACCGACTACACCGTGTACTACAGCGAGGTCTCGCCCGCAGGGCAGGAGCGCGTCACGGCGACCGGCCGCGTGCTCACCGACACCCCCACCGCTGTGGCGGACGCCGATGTCGTGGTGCTCGCCGTTCCCGACCTCGCACTGAAGGCCGTCTCGGCCGACGTGGTTCCGCAGATGAAGAGCGGTGCCGTGGTGCTCACCCTCGACCCCGCCGCCGCCTACGCGGGTCTGCTGACCCGCCGCGACGACGTGATCGAGGCCGTGACGCACCCGTGCCACCCGTCGATCTTCGTCGAGCGCCACACGCCCGAGGAGTACGCCGACACCTTCGGCGGAATCGCAGCCCTGCAGGATGCGATCGCCGCGATCGAGAGCGACGACGAGTCGAAGAAGGCTCAGGTCGAGCAGGTCGTGCGCGCGATCTTCGCCCCGGTCGGCGACGTGCACTGGACCACCGTCAAGCAGCTCGCCCAGCTCGAGCCCACCCTGGTGGAGACCATCGCCTGCATGATCGGTGCCCTGCTCAAGGAGTCGCTCGACGAGGCCGTGAACACGATGGGCGTTCCCGAGCCCGCCGCGCGCGCCATCCTGCTCGGCCACACGCAGGTCGCCCTGGCGAACACGCTCAAGGGTGACAACCCCTTCTCGGACGCCTGCCTGATCGCCATGGACTACGGCCGCGGCGCCATCATCAAGGAGGACTGGAAGAAGGTCTTCAGCGACGAGGAGCTCGACAAGAACCTCGCGAAGATGCTGCACCTCGACAAGATCGAGCGCTAGAAGTCGGAGAGAAGAGCGGGCGACGACTCCATCAGGGGTCGTCGCCCGTATCTGCTTGTTAGGCTTGCCTAAGTTCGTCTCGAAGTTAGGTCATGCCATGTCCCTCACCGCCCCAGCCGCGGGCGCCCGCAAGCCGCGTACCCAGATCACGTTCTCGGTCGTTCGCAGCCTCAGGCTCTCTCCCCACCTCGTTCGCGTGGTTCTCGGAGGTGCCGGCTTCGACGCCTTCGAGAGCAACGACAAGACCGACAAGTACGTGAAGATGCTGTTCACCGATGTCGACGGACATCAGGTGACCCGCACTTACACCGTGCGCGAGGTGAACGAGGCAGACAAGACGATCTCGATCGACTTCGTCGTGCACGGTGACGAGGGCCTCGCGGGGCCCTGGGCGGCCGCCGCGAAGCCGGGCGACGTCGCCGTCGTCTCCGGCCCGGGTGGGGGATACGCCCCCGATCCGACGGCTGACTGGCATCTGTTCGCCGGCGACGAGTCGGCCCTTCCCGCCATCGCGTCGGCTCTGGATGCCCTCCCCGCGACCGCGCGGGGCGTCGCGTTCATCGAGACCTACTCCGAGGTCGACGCCATCGAGCTGCGAGCCCCCGAGGGTGTCGAGGTGCGCTGGCTGCTGCGCCGCGATGCGCAGGCGGGGGAGACGACCCTGCTCGCCGACGCGGTCGCCGACCACGACTGGGACGAGGGTCGGGTGCAGGTCTTCGCCCACGGGGAGCGCGGCGCCATGAAGCAGCTCCGTGAGGTCTTCAAGGAACGCGGCGTCACGCGCACGCAGCTGTCGCTCTCGGGCTACTGGGCGTTCGGACGCACCGAGGATCGATTCCAGGCGGAGAAGCGCGAGCCCGTCGGCGTCATCGAGCCCGTCTCCGATTGAGTCTGCGCGTTCCAAAACGATCGCGTTGGTTCGCGGGCCATCGGGCACAATGATCGTATGAATCGTGCCCAGCGCAGAGCGCCCCTCGTCGTCATCGCCACGGTTCTGCTCGTCGGTCTCAGTGCGTGCGTTCCGGCGCCCGAGCCCGCCCCGACGGTCACGATCACCCAGAGCGCGCCCGCGGTCACCATCACGCCGACACCCACGCCGACCCCCACACCCACGCCGGCTGCCGAGCCCGAACCCGAGCCGGCACCCGCTCCCGAGCCGCCCGCTCCTCCCGTCTCGCCCAACGCCATGGGCGGGCAGACAGACGGGGGAAACACGGCGACGACGCCGTGGGTCAGCGACTCGGGTCCGCAGCAGTTCGCCACGGGACCGGCTGTCGCGCTGAACGACTACGAATACAGCTACACGGTCGCCAACCAGGATCAGGTGCTGGCGATCGCCTCCCGCTTCAATCTGCAGGTCGACGACGTGGTCCGCGTGAACTTCCGCTGCTCCGACTACCTCGAGGTGCAGCCGGGCGACGTGCTCGACATCCGCTGGCCCGTCGATTCCGAGCAGATCGGCGGAGGCTGCTGACGCGCCACCCGCTGCGATGCTCGAGCGGCCCGCCCGCACCACCGCCCGTTGAGTAGGCCACCGCGGCCGCGCCGGTCGAGCAGCCCGTCCGCCCCCGCGCCGGTCGAGTAGGCCGCTCGCGGCCGTATCGAGGCCCGTTCCCTGAGCTTGTCGAAGGGGACCCATCCAGTCCGCGTCCCCTCCTCCACAACCCACCATTAGCGGCACTTATCCACAGTCGTTTCCCCTGATCAAGCATCGAATGCTCGCTCCGACCCAGTGTCGGTGGTCACTGTTTGACTTTCCCCATGACATTCGAAAGCCCACCCCTCGAGCCTGACCCGTACCTGGTCGCGCTCGATGAGGTCGCCGCCCTCGACACGCAGATAGCCCGCCTATCCGCAGTCAGGGCCAGACGCGTCACCGCGGCAAGAAACCACCTCGACCGGCAGGCGCCGGTCGACACGTCCACCGCCGGACCGCAATGGTCCACGGCCCGGGTCGAACGCGTCGAGCTCCTTACCGAGCTCGCCCTGCTGACCCGACGAACCGAGTACCGCGCCGCCACGCTGATCGACACGAGTACGGCCCTCGTCGATCGGCTCCCCGCGACTCTGGCCGCGGTGGCCGCAGGGCTCATGTCGTGGGAGCACGCTGAGGTCATCGCGAAGCACGCCGAAGGGTTAGAGGGCGACGCGTTGGCCACGTACGACACGAGGCTCGCTTCTCTGGCTGTCGAGGTGAACCCGAAGCAGCTCGAGAAGAAAACCCGCCACGAGGTCGAACTCGCCCAACCCACCACCGCCGTCGAACGAGCAGAGAAAGCCGCGGGGACCCGCCGCATCTACGTGGATCCGGCGGCGGACGGCATGGCCTGCCTCACCCTATTCGCCCCGGCGCCGGAGATCCACGCGATCGCGGACAGGGCCGTGCGATTGGCGGCCGGACTGAAAACAGGTGGTGACCCTCGCAGCATGGGGCACCTGAAAGTCGACGTCCTGACCGATCTGCTGCTCAACGGGGAACCCTCGATCCCCGGAGCCACCCGGGGTATTCGGGGTCGGGTGCATGTGATGGTTCCCGCGATGACGCTCCTCGGGGTGGGTGAGGAGGCGGCGATCCTCCGCGGGTACGGTCCCATCGACCCGGCCACTGCCGCCCAGTTGACCGCGGAGGCGACATCGTGGCGGAGGATCCTCACAGACCCGATCATGGGGCGGATCCTGGCCACCGACCCCCGCGACTATCGGCCGACCGCGGCGATGATCGACCACGCCCGGCTCGTGCATCCGGAATGCGTGTTCCCGGGGTGCACGGTTCCGTCGGAGCAGGCGGACATGGACCACACCGAAGACCATGCCTACGGTGGCGGCACCATCCCCGAGAACCTGGCCCCGTTGAGCGCGGGGCATCATCGGGTGAAGCACCACACGAGGTGGGAGTTCGTCCAGAACGGAGACGACACCCTCACGGCGACCTCTCCGGCCGGCCACGTCTACACGGTTCGGCCAGAAGGCCGGATGCGGCCCGCACCACAAGCCCTCTTCAAGGCCACAGCGGCAGCAGCAACCGCGGCCGCGGCCGCGGCCGCGACGACGACGACGATCACGGAAGAGGAGGAGCTCGCCGACTGCCCCTTCTAACCACCAGCGGGTCTCGATACAGCCCAGGCGGCCCACTCGATCAGCGCAGAAGATCTCCGGGTCTCGATATAGCCGCAGCGGCCTACTCGTCCGGCGCCAGCGGGTAAGGCCGAGGCGTTCCCCGAGCTTGTCGAAGGGCGGCCACCTCGATCAGCGCTAGGGAGACGAGAGCGCCTCCGCACAGCGCCGATAATCCAGCGCGCCCGACACCCACCACCACCCGCGCGCTGATCGAGTAGCGGGGCGAGGAACGAGCACCGCGTATCGAGATCACCCCGGGCTCCCATCGGAACGCTGGGGCGGGCACGCTCCGCGCTTTCGTGCGCCTCGAAACTCTCCCGAACACCGGGTTGGTGTCGGCTGACGTCAGCGGTTCGTGCGAGACAGGTTGAGAACCTCGCCGGTGAAGGCCTGCGAGTCCTCGGGGTTCGGCGAGCGCCGCGGGTTCAGGTAGAACAGGTCGTCGAGGGCGATGCCGAAGCGATCCGCCACGGCCGCGAGCGTGTCTCCCTGTGCGACGGTGTATGCCGTTGGGTCGTCGCCGTCGAGTGCCACGGTGCCCATGGCTCCCGTGACCGGACCGGAGTCGACGACGTCCAGGCCGGGCCGCATGTCGGGAGTGCTCCATGCGAGGGGAGCGTGCGAGAGCAGCGGGATGGGGCAGGCCTTGTCGGGGGCGCCTCCGGAGGCTGCGCGGGTGACCACGACCTCGCGGATGAACGAGAGATCGCCCTGGCCGATACCGTCGCTGCCGCCGATGGGAAACACCAGCGGAACCGACGGATCGTGACCCTGCTCTGCCTGGCCGAGGCCGAATC
This sequence comes from Agreia sp. PsM10, assembly GCF_030433855.1. Lineage (GTDB taxonomy): Bacteria > Actinomycetota > Actinomycetes > Actinomycetales > Microbacteriaceae > Agreia. The sequence goes on from NZ_JARUXC010000012.1 coordinate 75,436, forward strand.
GCCAGTCGGAATCGAGACACTGCTCGTCGGGGGAGAGCGCGTCGGCCGTGAGCGTGAACTGCACGGCGGAGGAATCCGGAACAACAAGGTCTGTCACGACGAGCTCGAAGATGCCGGCGTCGTTCACCCGGATGGAGACCGAACCGGTCACGGCTGCAGTGTCGACGAATGCGCCCGTGGCGGCTGTCGTGCCGGGGGCGACCACGGGGCGCAGGTCGTCGGCGGCCGCGCCATCCTGAGCCGTGCCGGTCACACTGGGCGCCGGCGCGCCGTCTGCCGAGCATCCGGCCAGAAGCAGAATGCCGAGCGCCATGGCCAGAGGGCCGACTCCTCGTGTCATAGCGCAAGTATGCCTCGCCGCGACCCTCGTGCGCACCGCTCGCGTGCAGCATGGGCGAGCCCGCTGCCGGTATCGTTGAGGCGACGCACACCGCACCGCGGCCGACGATGGACGTCGCGCCGCAGCCAGAAACCGGAGCAGAGCATTGACCGATTCCCACCTGGCCATCGTGATCCTGGCTGCAGGCCAGGGCACGCGCATGAAGTCCGCCAAGCCCAAGCTGCTGCACACCCTCGCGGGCATCCCGATCGTGAGCCATGTGCTCGCCACCGCCCGTGAAATGGATGCCGCTTACACGGTCGCCGTCGTCCGTCACGAGCGCGATCAGCTGGCCGAGGTGATCGACGAACAGCTGCCCGGCGGCATGATCGTCGACCAGGACGAGGTTCCCGGCACGGGCCGCGCGGTCGAACAGGCCGTCGCCGCCCTTCCCGCCGACTTCTCCGGCGAGGTGCTCGTCGTCAACGGCGACGTGCCCCTGCTCGACGCGGCGACGCTCACGGCCCTCATCGAGTCGCACCGCGCCGGATCGTCGTCGGCGACGCTGCTGTCGGCCTTCCTCGACGACGCCACAGGTTACGGCCGCATCGTGCGCGACGGCGACGGTCGGCTGCAGAGCATCGTTGAGCACCGCGATGCGTCCGAGTCCGAACTCGCGATCGCCGAGATCAACGCGGGCGTCTACCTCTTCGGCCTGTCGGAGCTGCGCGACACCCTCGCCTCGCTCGACACCCAGAATTCGCAGGGCGAGAAGTACCTCACCGACGTCGTCGGCCTGCTGCGCGCGGCCGGCTCCGAGGTCGCGGCCGTCCCCGTCTCGGAGCCCTGGCTGGTGGAGGGCATCAACGACCGGGCGCAGCTGAGCGTGGCGGCCGCCAAGCTCAACGCCCTCATCGTGCGGGGCTGGCAGCTCGCCGGCGTGACCGTGCAGGATCCGGCCACCACCTGGATCGACCTCAAGGCGACCATCGCCAACGACGTCGAGCTCCTTCCCGGAACGCAGATCCGCGGGGCCACGGTGATCGCGACCGGCGCGGTGATCGGCCCCGACACGACCCTGGTCGACTGCGAGATCGGCGAGGGCGCCGAGGTGAAACGAACGGATGCGACCCTGTCGGTCATCGGTGCCGGTGCCAGCGTCGGCCCCTTCGCCTACCTGCGCCCGAACACGATCCTCGAGGCCGGCGGCAAGATCGGCACCTTCGTCGAGACGAAGAACTCGACCATCGGAGCGGGCAGCAAGGTTCCGCACCTCTCGTACATCGGCGACACCACGGTGGGGGTCGCCTCGAACGTGGGCGCGGGCACCATCACCGCGAACTACGACGGGGTGAACAAGAACAAGACGATCGTCGGGTCGCACGTGCGCACCGGGTCGCACAACGTGTTCGTCGCCCCCGTTAGAATTGGCGACGGAGCGTACACAGGTGCAGGAACGGTCGTCCGAAAGGACGTGCCGGCCGGAGCGCTGGCAATTAACGTCGCTCCGCAGCGGAACCTCGAGGGCTGGGTCGCCACGAACCGACCGGGAACAGCTGCGGCGATCGCCGCCGACGACCATGCGTCAGAACAGAGTGGAGACTAATTTGTCGGACATCACCTCCACCGGGGAGAAGCGCCTTCTGGTCGCATCCGGACGCGCCCACCCGCAGCTGGCGATCGATGTCGCGGCCGCACTCGGCACCGACCTGCTTCCCACCGACGCCCGCACTTTCGCCAACGGCGAGCTCTACGTGCGCTACGACGAGAGCGTGCGAGGCGCCGACGTCTTCGTCATCCAGTCGCACAGCGCGCCCATCAACGAGTGGCTCATGGAGCAGCTCATCATGGTCGACGCCCTGAAGCGCGCATCCGCCAAGCGCATCACCGTCGTCGCCCCCTTCTATCCCTATGCGAGGCAAGACAAGAAGGGTCGCGGGCGCGAGCCCATCTCGGCCCGTCTCGTGGCCGACCTGTTCAAGGCCGCCGGCGCCGACCGCATCATGTCGGTCGACCTGCACGCCGCCCAGATCCAGGGATTCTTCGACGGTCCCGTCGATCACCTCTTCGCGATGCCCGTTCTTCTGGCGCACATGCGCACCGAGCTCGACCCGTCGACCCTCACCGTGGTCTCGCCCGACATGGGGCGCGTGCGCGTGGCCGACATCTGGAGCGACAAGCTCGGCGCACCGCTGGCCATCATCCACAAGCGCCGCGATCCGCTCGTTCCCAACCAGGTCTCCGTTCACGAGATCGTCGGCGACGTCAGTGGGCGTGTCTGCCTGCTCGTCGACGACCTCATCGACACCGGCCGCACGATCGTCGCGGCATCCGAGGCGCTCAAGAAGGCCGGCGCGCTCAGCGTCGTCGTCGCGGCCACCCACGCGGTGTTCTCCGACCCGGCCACCGAGATCCTGCAGTCGGACTTCATCGACTCGGTCGTCGTCACCGACACGCTTCCCCTGCCCCTCGACAAGCGTTTCGACAAGCTGACGATCCTCCCGATCGCTCCGCTGATCGCGCGAGCCATCCACGAGGTGTTCGAAGACGGCTCCGTCACGAGCATGTTCGACGGGGACGCCTGAGCACGATTCGAGCGTAGGCTTTCAGCTATGGATTACACCCCCGCAGCCGGCACCATCACGATGTTCTCCACCTCCTGGTGCGGGTACTGTGCACGATTGAAGAGCCAGCTCGACAAGCAGGGCATCGGCTACACCGAGGTCAACATCGAAGAGGTCGACGGCACCGCCGAACTGGTGGCGTCGCTCAACGGCGGCAACCAGACGGTTCCGACCGTCATCTTCCCCGATGGCACCAGCGCCACGAACCCCTCGGCTCACGAGGTCGCGACGCGCCTCAGCTGACCTGGCCCGGCTCCGGCCGGGTAGGAATGGCGGGGAAGAGCCCGAGAGGCGCGACATTGCGGTCGCCGCCGTAGGCTCCGACCGTGTAGCACTGCCATCCCAGGCCGCCGTCGCCGAACAGCTCGAAGTGCGCAGACGACCCCTGGGTCGTGGGGTCCTGGTACGGGGCGATGATGGCGCATGCCCGCTCCGCGGTGGCATGGCTGAAACTGGCCGTCGTGAGAATGCCGGGGAGCACAAGACAGATCAGACCGACGATCACGACGATGCGCATCGCCCTGCGCATGCGCTCGCTTCTGAGGGGGCGATCGCCATGCGGCACGTACCCCTCGAGTTCCGGTTCGTCTGAGTAGAAGGACATAGCCTCACCAGTCTCGCATCCCGAGCGGCCTTCGTTCCCTGAGCCCATCGAAGGGGCCTTCAGGGGCAGCCCTTCGACAGGCTCAGGAACGGTGTCCTAGTGCGAGGAGCCCTCGGACTCGATCTCGGTGCGGTCGCCCGACCAGAGCGTGTGGAACGTGCCCTCCTTGTCGATGCGCTTGTAGGTGTGCGCGCCGAAGAAGTCGCGCTGTCCCTGGACGATCGACGCCGGGAGGCGGTCTGCGCGCAGCCCGTCGTAGTACGCGAGCGACGACGAGAATGCGGGGGTCGGGATTCCGGCCTGCACGGCGCTCACGACGACCCGGCGCCAGGCATCCTGCGTGCCGGCGATCGCCTCTGTGAAGTAGGGCGCGGTGACCAGCGCGACCAGACCCGGGTTCTCGGCGTACGCCTCGGTGATGCGGTTCAGGAAGCGGGCGCGGATGATGCAGCCACCGCGCCAGATCTTGGCGATCTCGCCCTTCTTGATATCCCAGCCGTAGTGCTCGGCGCCGGCGACGATGGCGTCGAAGCCCTGCGAGTACGCGATGATCTTCGACGCGTAGAGCGCCTTGCGCACGTCTTCGATGAACGCGGCAGGGTCATCGACAGCGACGGTCTCGCTGGGGCCGGGCAGGTCGCTGGATGCGGCGCGCTGGGCGGGCTTGGACGACAGGGCCCGGGCGAAGACGGCTTCGGCGATGCCCGATACGGGGATTCCGAGGTCGAGCGCCGTCTGCACGGTCCAGACTCCGGTTCCCTTCGAGCCGGCCTGGTCGAGGATCACGTCGACGAGCGGGCGGCCCGTCTCGGCGTCGACCTGTCGCAGCACCTCTGCGGTGATCTCGATGAGGTAGCTCTCGAGCTCGCCCTTGTTCCATTCGGCGAACACATCGGCGATCTGCGCGGGGGAGTAGCCCGTGCCGCGGCGGATCAGGTCGTAGGCCTCGGCGATGAGCTGCATGTCGGCGTACTCGATGCCGTTGTGGATCATCTTGACGAAGTGGCCGGCACCGTCGGTTCCGACGTGGGTGACGCACGGCTCGCCCTCGGCGACGGCCGCGATCGACGCGAGGATCGGGCCGAGCGTCTCATACGCCTCGGCGGATCCGCCGGGCATGATGCTCGGGCCGTTGAGCGCACCCTCCTCGCCGCCGGAGATTCCGGCGCCGACGAAGTTCAGGCCGCGTTCGCGGGCAGCCTTCTCGCGGCGGATGGTGTCGGTGAAGAGCGCGTTTCCGCCGTCGACGATGATGTCGCCCTCTTCGAAGAGGTCGGAGAGCTGGCTGATGACGGCGTCGGTACCCTTGCCGGCCTGCACCATGATGATCGCGGTGCGCGGCTTCTGCAGTGATGCCACGAAGTCCTCGATCGTCTTCGACGCCACGAACTCGGCCTCGGGGTGCTCCGAGGTGAGGAGATCGGTGCGTTCGGGGGAACGGTTGTACACGGCAACCGTGTTGCCCTCGCGGCTGGCGAGGTTGCGGGCGAGGTTGGACCCCATCACGGCGAGGCCGACCACGCCGATGTTGGCGGTGGCCGTCGAACTTGAAGTGTCTGACACTGTCTGGTCTCCTAGGTGTTGTTCCGTCGTCTACAGAGTAGCTAACGAGGGTGGTCGAGGTCTTCGATATAGCGGTGAATGACGGCCAGGTCGTCGTCGCCGAGACCCGCCGCGACGAGGCCGTCGAACTGGGAGCGGAGCGCATCCAGAATCGGCGTCGACGTGGCCGTCTCGACGGCCGCAGCGTGGGCGAATGACAGATCTTTGACCATGAAGCGGGCGACGCCGGAGGGCGAGTAGTCGCGGGCGACGAGCCGGTCCTTCTTGGTCTCGAGGACGCGACTGCCCGCGTAGCCGCCCTGCAGGAGCGTCAGGAGGGTGTCGAGGTCGAGGCCCGACCGTTCGGCGATGACGCTGGCCTCGCTGACGGCGGCCATCGTCGCGGCCACGATGAGCTGGTTGCAGGCCTTGGCGATGTCGCCCGAGCCGAGGGGGCCGAGGTGCACGGGAGTGCCGCAGGCTGCGAGAACCGGCAGGGCGATGGCGACATCGCTGTCGGCGCCGCCGACCATGATCGAGAGGGTTGCCGCGGATGCTCCCTCTGTGCCGCCGGAGACGGGAGCATCGACGATGCGCATGCGACCGTCGGTCTGGCCGCGCAGCCGTTCGTCGGTCGAGCGGATGCCCGTGGGCGAGACCGAGGAGCAGACGACGACCACGCACTCCGTGTCGGCAGCGGCGATGCCGTTGTCGCCGAAGAGAAGCTCGTCGACCTGGGGCAGATCGGGGACCATGAGGATGAGGATGCTCGCCGCCGCCGCCAGCTCGACGGGCGAGTCGCGCCACGTCGCACCCGCGTCGAGAACGTCTCGGGCCCGTTCTCGAGAGCGGCCGGTCACGGAGACCCGGCCTGGAAAGGCCTTGATGAGATTCCGGGCCATGGGTGTTCCCATGTTGCCGAGTCCGATCATGCCGATCGAGGGATGTGCCGGGTGGGGGATCTCATGCGCCATTGACATGCGACCAGCATATAGAACACTGTTCACTGGAGTGAATAGCCGGGTAGACTGATTCATCCCAGCTTACGGATTTCTAAGGACGACGACGTGACCCGAGAAGACCAACGACTCCGCGTGGTGGCGGCGACCCCGATCAGCGAAGAGCTCATCGAGATGGTCGTTTCGCGAGAACCACGCATCGATTTCATCCGCGACCAGGCCCTGCTGCCTCCGATGAGATTCGCCGGAGACCATTCGGGTGACCCCGCGTTCGAGCGCACTCCCGACCAGCAGGTGCGGTTCGAGGAGCTGATCGACAGCGCCGAGGTGCTCTACGGGCTGCCCGACGAGTCGGCCACGGCGCTGAAGCGGGCGGCCGACTCGAACCCCGGGCTGCGCTGGGTGCAGGGGATGCCCGCCGGTGTCGGCGGCCAGGTGAAGAAGGCAGGTTTGACGGAGGAACAGCTCGAGCGTGTGGCCGTCACCTCATCGGCCGGGGTGCACGTCGGGCCCCTCGCCGAGTTCGCCCTGTTCGGACTGCTCGCCGGTGCGAAGACGCTTCCGCGCCTGCAGCAGCAGCAGCGCGAGCACCGCTGGACCGACCGGTGGAACATGAAGCACCTCGGCCAGCAGACGATCCTCGTCGTGGGGCTCGGAAGCATCGGACGCGAGACCGCGCGCAAACTGAAAGCGCTCGGCGCCACGGTCATCGGAACCAGCAGGCACGGCACACCGGTGGAGAACGTCGACGAGCTCGTGAGCACCGACGACCTCGCCGACGTCGTGGCCCGGGTCGACGGGATCGTCGTGACTCTGCCGGGCACGGCGGCCACGGAGAAGATGATCGACGCGCGCGTTCTGGCGAACGTCGTGCCGGGAACGACCCTGGTGAACGTGGGTCGAGGAACGGTCATCGACGAGGAGGCGCTCGTCGTCGCCCTCGACGACGGCCGTATCGGCTTCGCCGCTCTCGATGTGTTCGCGTCCGAGCCTCTTGCTGCTCAGAGCCCGCTCTGGGACTCGCCGCAGGTGCTCGTGAGTCCGCACACCGCGGCCGTCAATTCGGAGGAGGACAGGCTGATCGCCGAGCTCTTCGCCGAGAACGCGCGACGGTACCTCGACGGTGAGGAACTCATCAACCGGGTTGATACGGTCGAGTTCTACTAACCGACGGGCCACGGGTCCGAGCCGAGAGGGAGACGATGGCGATTCCAGACATCGACGCCGACAAGGGTGCGCTCGCCCCCGCGGTCGTGAAAGCCGTCAAGATCCTCGATCTGTTGGCCGAGACCCCGGGGCGTGCGCGGGCCCTCAGTGACATTGCGCGGGAGCTCGGCATCGCCAAGTCGTCCACCTCCAACCTCTGCGCATCCCTGGAGGAGGGCGGCCTGGTGCGCCGCACCGAAGGGGGTTTTCTGCTCGGGCGCCGCGCGGTCGAGCTGGGCAGCGCATATCTCGCCGGCTTCGACCAGATTCGAGAGTTCTATCGCATCTGCGAGGAATCCGAGGTGCTCCGCTCGCACCTCGTGCAGATCGCCATGCTCGACGGAGCGAGGGTTCTGTATCTCGCGGTCTACGAGGGGCGCGAGCGCTTTCCGCTCTCGGCCAGTGTGGGGGACCGCTATCCGGCATCGGCGACGGCCGTGGGCACGGCACTGCTTGCCGAGCTCGAGCCCGAGCGCATCGAGGCGCTCTTCCGGGAGCCGAGCCACCTCGTGACCCTGACGAATCGCTCCACCGCCGACCTGGCGTCGCTCCAGGCGAAGCTCGAAGAGACTCGCGCACAGGGATACGCGGTCGACGACGGCGAGGTGCACCTCAGCGTGCTCGGATTGGCCGTGCTCATACCGTCGAGTCGGGTGGGCGAGCCGTCGTTCAGCATCGGTGCCTCGCTCGTGCATCCGGGAGACACGGACGAGTTGCGCACCGAGGTTCTGAACGCCCTGCGCGCCGCCGCAGACGAGTTGACGAGGCCGCTTCTCGTCGCGTGACGGGCCACGAGAAAGTGACCCGAATTTAATTCGTTCAGAATGTTGAACTCCGTTCAGCATGGTGTTAGCGTCGGTCTCGTCGGGCAGAGCAGCCCGGGCAAGGGGAACGACCGTGACGACGAACCAACCATCCACACCCGCCAGGGCATCAGACGACCCGGACTACGCGGCGAATCTCAGGCGGGCCACCCTGGCCTCCAGTGTCGGGAGTGCTCTCGAGTACTACGACTTCGCGCTGTACGGCCTGGCCTCGGCGCTCATCTTCTCGAAGGTCTTCTTCACCGACCTCGACCCGGCCGCCGGTCTGGTGGCCAGCTTCGCGACATTCGGAGTCGGTTTCATCGCACGCCCGCTCGGAGGCATCTTCTTCGGAACCATCGGTGACAGGCTCGGCCGCAAGTGGGTGCTGCTGGTCACCATCGCGTTGATGGGCGGGGCATCCACGCTTGTGGGTGCGTTGCCGACCTACGACCAGATCGGGCTCTGGGCCCCAGCCCTGCTCGTGCTCATGCGCCTGCTGCAGGGATTCGGCGCCGGGGCCGAGCAAGCAGGAGCGACTGTGCTGATGGCCGAGTATGCTCCCGTGCGTCGGCGCGGATTCTTCGCTGCCCTCCCGTTCATCGGCATCCAGGCGGGCACGCTGCTCGCAGCGGGTGTCTTCGTGTACCTCGGCACGCTGCCCACCGAGGTGCTGCTCGCCGGCGTATGGCGCATCCCGTTCCTGGCATCGATCGTGCTCATCGGCGTCGCGCTGTTCATCCGGCTCCGCCTGCGCGAGAGCCCGACGTTCGTGCAGCTCGAGAAGCAGGACCAGGTCGCGGACAGCCCCCTCAAGGAGATCTTCACCAGCTCATTCCCCAACGTGCTTCGCGGCATCGGACTGCGCATGGCCGAGAACGGCGGCTCCTACCTCTTCAACACGCTGGCCGTGAGCTTCGTCGTCGGCACCATCGGCGTCGGCGCGTGGATCGGTCCGCTGGCCGTCGCCGTGGGATCGCTCGTCGGCATCGTGTCGGTGCCGTTCGCCGGTCACCTCTCCGACCGATTCGGTCGGCTGCCCGTCTACCGGTTCGGCGCGCTGTTCCTTCTGGTGCTCGCCTTCCCCGGCTGGTGGCTGCTCTCACTCGGCAACCCCGTCATCGTGATCGTGGTGATCGCCGTGGCCATCGGCTTCGGTGTGAACACGATGCTCGGATCGCAGTGCGCGCTGCTGCCCGAACTGTTCGGAAATCGGCACCGGTACATCGGCGTCGCCACGTCGCGCGAACTGAGCGCCGTCCTCGCCGGAGGACTGGCTCCCGTTCTCGGCGCATGGTTCATCGGAATCTCCGGCGGGGCCTGGTGGCCCCTGGCGACCTACGTGTTCGTGCTCGCCGCGATCACGTTCGCCACCACATTCATCGTGCCGGAGACCCGCGGTCGCGATCTGACCTCGCTGCAGGATGCGTCGCTCGACACGGACGAGGACGTGCGCACCCGCCCCACCGCCATCGTCTCGCGGAAGGAATACCTTGCCCGCGCCTCGCGCTGAGTCGGCCGTCACGCTCGCGGTCGCCCCCATCGTGATGATGGGGGTGACCGGGTCGGGAAAGTCCACGATCGGCGCGCTCCTGGCCGAGAGACTCGGGGTGCCGTTCATCGACGGCGACGACCTGCATCCCGAAGCCAATCGCGAGAAGATGCGCGCCGGCATCCCGCTCGACGACGACGACAGGGCGCCGTGGCTCGACCGGATCGGCGCGACGATCGCCGAAGCCCGGCGCGACGGCGTCGACGTGGTGGTGGCGTGTTCGGCGCTCAAGCGCCGCTATCGCGACGCCCTGCGTCGAGAGGCGGGAGACCTCGTGGTCGTGCACCTGCAGGGCGAACGTGATGTCATCGCGTCGCGACTGGATGCCCGGTCGCACGACTTCATGCCCGTCACGTTGCTGGCGTCCCAGGTCGACGCGCTCGAACCGCTCGGAGACGACGAGGTCCATCTCGTGGCCGACGTCACCCTCACCCCGGATGCGATGGTCACCTCGATCGTCGACCGCCTCGCCCCCTTCGCAAAGGATGCCCGATGACAGACCTCTTCGACCTCACGGGCCGCACCGCCCTCGTGACCGGCTCCAGCCGCGGAATCGGCCTCACGCTCGCCGGCGGGCTGGCGGCTGCGGGTGCGCGGATCGTGCTGCACGGTCGCGACCAGAAGACCCTCGACACGGCCCGGCGATCGTTGTCGGACGCCACCGACGCCGGGATCGGCACCGCCACGTTCGACGTCACCGATCCCGACGCCGTCGACTCGGGCATCTCGCGCATCGAGGACGAGGTGGGCGACATCGACATCCTCGTCAACAACGCCGGCATCCAGCGCCGCGCGCCCTTCACCGAGTTCAGCCTCGTCGACTGGAACGACCTGGTCGCCACGAACCTGTCGAGCGCGTTCCTCGTCGGACAGCGGGTCGCACGGGGCATGGTGCGCCGCGGATCCGGAAAGATCGTGAACATCGGTTCGGTGCAATCGCAGCTCGGTCGTCCCGGCATCGCCGCCTACGCGGCGACCAAGGGCGGCATCGCCATGCTGACCAAGGGCATGTGCGCCGATCTCGGTCCGAGCGGCGTCCAGGTCAACGCGCTCGCCCCCGGTTATTTCGCGACGGAGCTCACGAAGGCGCTCGTCGACGATGAAGCGTTCAGCGCGTGGGTGAAGACACGCACCCCGGCGGGTCGGTGGGGTGACACCCAAGACCTCGTGGGCGCACTCGTGTTCCTCTCGTCGCGCGCCTCGGACTTCGTCAACGGCCAGGTCGTCTACGTCGACGGCGGAATGACGGCGGTCGTCTGATGCGTATCGCGCGACTCGCGACGTCCACAGGCCCGAGCTACGCCGTGGCCGACGCGGCCGGCTGGCAGCACATCGTCGATCCCTTCGCGGATCGACTGCAGTACACCGGCGCCTCGACGGCCTTCGAGGACGCCGTGCTGCTCGCCCCGGCCGACCCTCGTGTTCTGCTCGGCATCGCGCAGAACAGAGGCAACAACGACCACGTGCTGCCCATTCAGGCCTGGTACAAGTCGCCGCACAGCGTCACCGGCCCGGAGGCCCGCGTCGCGATCGTGCGCGACGTCGGCACGGTGAACATCGAGGGAGAGCTGGCCGTGGTGATCGGTCGTCACGCGTCGAAGCTCACCCCGGAGAACGCCCTCGATGCGGTCCTCGGCTACACGATCGCCAACGATGTGACCAACGTCGACCAGGTTCCGATCGACGAGAAGAACTTCCAGAGCAAGAGCGGGGCGAATTACACGCCTCTCGGGCCGTGGATCGAGACGGACATCGCCGACCCCGAGTCCGTGCCCACCGGAGTGGCGATCAACGGAGTCGTGCTCGCCGAGTCGGGCTCGTTCAACCTCGGTTCGACCGTGGTGCAGACCCTCGTCTACGTGACCGGCTGGCTCGACCTCGAGGCGGGCGACGTCATCATGACGGGTGCTCCGCGAACCTACCTCCCCGTCGTGCCCGGCGACCGGGTCGACATCAGCCTCGGGGGCATCGGAACCCTCAGCAGCACGATCGTCTAGGAGGCGCATCCGATGAATTCCACTACTGAAGCACGTGAGGTCGACGACTCGACCGCGATCGGGGTTGTCGCGCACGCGAAGGACGACCTGCGCGTCGAGAACGTCGTGGTATCGACACCCCGGGCAGACCAGGCCGTCGTCGACATCGCCTACGGGGGCATCTGCGGCTCAGATCTGCACTACTGGCTGCACGGCGCGGCCGGAGAGTCGATCCTTCGGCGCCCCATGCTGCTGGGTCACGAGGTCGTGGGCACGGTGCGCATCGCCGCCGCGGACGGCAGCGGTCCCGCAGCGGGCACTCCGGTAGCCGTGCATCCGGCCACCCCCGGTGCGGGCGACGGCTCGCGCTATCCGGAAGACCGCCCCAACCTGTCTCCGGGGTGCACCTACCTCGGCAGTGCGGCCAGGGATCCGCACACCGACGGCGCCTTCGCCTCGCGCGTCGTGCTCGACAGCCGGATGCTCCGCGCGCTTCCCGAGGGACTGTCGCTTCGAGACGCCGCCCTGGTCGAGCCGGCCAGTGTGGCCTGGCATGCGGTCGCGCGCGCGGGAGACGTGCGGGGCAAGCGCGTACTGGTGATCGGAAGCGGTCCGATCGGAACCCTCATCGTCGCGGTGCTGAAACGCGCCGGTGCAGCGGAGATCATCGCGACCGACATGTTCGACGGCCCGCTCGCCATCGCATCCGCCGTCGGTGCAGACAGGGCGATCCTGGCGACGGATACCGACGCCATCGACGCGGTCGACGCCGACATCGCGCTCGAATCATCCGGCAGCCACCGCGGACTCGCCTCCGCCGTTCGCGGGGTCACCCGCGGCGGACGCGTCGTCATGGTCGGACTGCTGCCCTCGGGCGAACAGCCGGCACTCATCTCGATCGCGATCACACGGGAACTCGAGCTCGTCGGGTCGTTCAGATTCAACGACGAGATCGACGACGTGATCGCGGCGCTCGCGGACGGGTCGCTTCAGGTGGGCCCGGTAGTCACGCACGATTTCGCCGTCGAGGAGTCCCTGCGGGCTTTCGAGGTGGCCCGGGATTCGGCCGTGTCGGGCAAGGTGCTTCTGCGGTTCTGATGCGATTCAGCCGACAGCGGGTGCGTACTGGAGCCGCCTGCTGGACGGAACGTCGTAATCGCCCGTTTCTGGAAGCACGGACCGCAGGTAACGCTGGTTCGTTCCGCTGACGCTCAGGCCGTCGCCTCCGTATTGCTCGCAGCAGATGACTCCCTGGAATCCGCTCGATATGGCGATGTCGAGGGCTTCCCGGTAGTTGATGACGCCACCCTCCAAGGTTGAGGGCATTGCGCTGTACCTACCTGATTTCCTGTCTTCATCGCGCTGGTAGTTCTTCACGTGCCAGTAGTTCGCGAAGGGGAGCGTCCGCTCGAGAAGATCCCTCCAGTCGTCGATCGCGCGGTGCAGCCGCAGCAGGTTTCCGGTGTCGGGATTGAGGCCCACTGATTCCAGCCCGATGTCCTCGACGAGGTGCACGGCGGAATCGGCCGTGCCGAGGTAGGTGTCCTCGTACATTTCGAGGCTCAGAAGAACCCCGACCTCCGCCGCGTGTCTACCCAGCTCGCCTAGTCGCCTGACGGCCCGGTCCCACATGTCCGGGTCTCCCACCGGATCCTGGTGGCCCGTGACTGTCCAGAACCACAGCTGGTCCTTCTGTTCGTCGGTGAGTTCCTGGTGCAGTCCCACTGAAACGACTCCGGCGCCCAGGGCCGCGGCGGCATCTATCGCCCTATGACTGTAGGCGAGGTTGTCGTCGCCGTGTCGCGCGTGCAGCACACTGCGACGGATGAGCGAGATCGCGGGCGTGGTGAGGCCCGCGTCGAGGGCCGCGTCGGCGAAGTCCGTCAGTCTGCCGGGCGACAGATCGGCGGCACGCACCCACACATCCGTGAGGTCCACGCTTGAGAAGCCCGCCCTCGCGACCTGCCTGAACGCTGTGGCCCAGGCATCCGGTGTCGCATCCTGGGCCCGAGTGCCATCGCGCGCGATGGCGGGAAACTGAAGGAGTGCGACGGTGATGGGCCATGTGTCGGCACTGTAGAGCATAACTTTCCCTTTCGTTCGGGGTGCATCATGTACTCGTCGCCCGGGGCGGTGCGCTGAGAGAGCGCCCGCCCCGGCCAAGAGTCGGCCTACTTGCCCCAGACCTTTGTGAACACGTCGCGGTAGCCACTGTCGGGATCGAAGACGTCGCCAGTCGGCACATTCTTCACGGTGATGAGGCCGGGTGCCGGAACGAATGTCGACGGATCGGCGCCGGCGAACGCGCGGTTGGTCTCGTCGATCAGCTGCCAGGCCTCGAGTACGAGCGGCTCGGCGACGGTCGCCGACTGATAGTCGACGCTACGGATGCGCTGAAGCTCGGCGGGGTCGCCGTCGCCCGCAGCGACCGACTTCGGCGTGCCGGCCGGGTCCTTGCCTGCTGCGCGCAGGGCCTGCTGTGCTCCTCCGAAGTAGTTGCCGTTGATCGCGAGCAGGTAGGTGAGCTTGTCGCCCTGCTCCTGGAGGAGGTTCGAGATGAGTCCGGGCATCCTCTGGCTGGCCTCCGCTATGGGCGAATCGTTGTAGCTCAGCACGGAACAGCCGGAACACGCCTCAATGTAGGCCTTCATGGCATCCGCCTTCTTGACGGCGATGGGGTACTGACCGTCTGTGAAAATCGCGACGCCGGCCTTTCCATCCGAGTCTGCTACCGCGTAGGCGGCGGCGAGTTGCGATACCTGCAGCGGATCGGTGCTCACATTTGTGAATAGCCCGTTGCCGGGGCCTGTGTCGGCTCCGGCGTGCCAACCGATGACCGGAATTCCAGCATCGGCTGCCTGCTTGATCGAGCTTGCCGACTCGGTCGGGTCGGAGCCACCGAGGATGATCGCGTCGGACTTCGCGGCGATGGCCTGGTTGATCGCTGTCGTGCGGCCCTGGGCGGATGCTTTTCCGTCGTAGACGTCGACTGTCCAGCCCATAACGGCCGCGGCTTCCTGAAGACCGGTGGCGATGGCGTTGACCCCGCCGTTCGTCAGGTCGCCACCGACGTAGGCGATCTTTGCTCCCGGCTTCTGGGCCTTTGGCCCGTCGGCCGACGGAGTGAATCCGGTGGATGCGTTGAGGCTGTCATCGACGAGCTTCTTCGAGGCCTCGACGATGTCGCCCTCGGGGATGATCGAGGAGAAGTCCTCGGCGGCTGCGGTCGCAGCACCGGTGCCGCCGGACTCGCTGGACACGCTGCCGCTCGAGCATGCCGAGACGCCGAGGAGGGTGGCGACGGTCAGGCTCGCCAAGGCGACCCGGCCAACCGTTCTAATGATGGTCATGGCTCATCTCTCTTCTCTGTTGGTGAAGGACGCGGCGGCGTCGCCGCGCGGTTCTTCAGTGGTTTCTGTGGTGTCGGTGGTTTCTGCTGGTGGGGCGACGACGGGCGTATCGGCACGGGATGCGCGCCGGCGGCTCGCGAGGGAGGCGATGGTGATGGCGGCAACGAGGGTGAGGCCGTTGAAGAGCGGTTCGAGGAAGAACTGGCCGGGGATGAGCTGTTGCAGGCCCGAGATGCCGATCGTGGCGATGACCACACCGAGGATCGTTCCGAGCGCGTTGACGCGGCCGGGTTTGATCGTCGTCGACCCGAGGAAGGCCGCGGTCAGGGCGGGGAGGAGGTACTCCGGGCCGATGTTGGCCTGGGCGACGCCGGCCTGCTTCGACGCCAGTAGCACTCCGGCCACGGCAGTGAGCACGCCGGATGCGACCATGGCGGCCACCACGTACCGGCGTCGGTTGACGCCGGTCAGCTCGGCGGCCCGGGGGTTGGCGCCGACGGCGTAGAGGTAGCGTCCGGCCGGCAGGAACTCGAGCACGAGCCACAGCAGCAGGGCGAGCACGAGGGCGATCACGAACGGCCCGGGGATGGGCCCGAGCGACCACGTCGACAGAGCGTCGAAGGCGCTGGCCCGCACGCCGGCGTTGTCGGTCACCTGGCGTCCGCCCGTGGTCCAATAGGTGATCGCGAAGATGACCTGGCCGGTGGCGAGCGTCGCGATGAACGCGTCGACTTGGGCGAGCTCTACCAGCAGGGCGTTGAACAACCCCACGAGGGCGCCACCGAGCAGACTCAGGAAGATCACCAGTCGGTAGTCCATGCCGGCGATCTGCCATTGCAGGGCCATCACCTGCCACAGTCCGACTCCGTAGCCGATAGACAGGTCGATCTTGCCGGCCACCATCGGAATGGTCACGGCGATCGCGAGGATCAGCAGCGTCGACTGGCTCGATGCGAGCAGCTGAAAATTCAACAGTGTCGCGAAGGTGTCTGGCCGGGCTATCGCGAAGATCACGAAGAGAACCCCGGTCAGCACGACCATGCCGTAGACGGTCGTGAGCTTGCGGTACCAGGGAGCGGATTTCGGCGGCTCGAGTGCCGTCGACTTCAGCGATGTGTTCATTGTCATGATGCGCTCCCTTCGAGCACGGTGGTCTGTCGATCGAGGTCGGATGCGGCCGCAATCAGGTTTGAGATAGTCAGGTCTGCACCGGTGATCTCGGCGACTACCCGGCCCCTGCCGAAAACGATTGCCCGGTGGGCGATCGCGGTGACCTCCTCCATGTCGGTCGAGACCACGACGGCTGCGGTGCCTTCTCGGGCGGCATCGCGCAGGAGGGCGTAGATATCGGCCTTTGCTCCCACGTCGACGCCCATAGTCGGCTCTTCGAGCACGACGGCCTTGCGTCCCACGCCGAACCAGCGGGCCAGGATGACCTTCTGCTGATTCCCTCCGGAGAAGGTGTCGAGCGGCAGCTCAGGGTCGGACGGGCGCACGCCGAAATCGTTGATGTAGCGGCGGGCCGCGATCTTCTCTGCCCGCGCTCCGCGGAACTGCCAGAAACGCCTACCCCAAACCGCCGGATTCAGGAAGAGGTTCTCGCGCGCCGAGAGTCCGGCACCTACGGCCTCGCTCTCCCGATTAGAGGTCGCGAAGCCGACACCCGCTTGAACGGCGACGCGGGGGTTCTTGGGTGCGAACGCGGTTCCATCGAGCTCAAACGAGCCCGCAGAGACTCTGGCGTCTCCCGCAATGGCGCGGCCTATGTGCTCGTGGCCAGCCCCGCGAAGTCCGCACAGTGCGACGACCTCGCCGCGGTGCACAGCGAGTGAGACGGGGCCGACGTTTCCGACCTCCACTCGGTCGAGACGCAGTCGAACCTCACTCTGCGGGGCGTCGAAGGTCGGATTGACCGTGTTTCGCCCCACGATCAGATCGACCAGTTCGCGGTGACTGAGCGACGCCACCGCTCGATCGCCCACGACCTGCCCGCTGCGCATCACGACCGTGCGAGTAGAGATCTGATAGATCTCGTCGAGTCGGTGCGACACGTAGATCATGCCAACGCCAGAATCTCTGAGCCGCCTCAGCACCGAGAACAGGCGCTCCACGTCTTCGGCGGGCAGTGAGGCGGTGGGCTCGTCGAGCACGAGAAGCTTCGGCTTCGTGACGAGACCGCGCGCGATGGCAAGGAGGCTTCGTTCGGTGCGTGGCAGATCGAAGACCCTGGCATTCGGATCGATTCCTCCGCCGACGAGCTCGAGCACCTCGCTCGCTCGCCTCATCACCGCAGCATGGTCGATGAATCCCAACCGTTTCTGGTAGCCGAGCACTTGGGCGATGTTCTCAGCTACCGTCATCCATTCGATGAGGCCGAGGTTCTGATGGATGAAGGAGATGCTGCGGCGGGTCTGGCCGCTCGCGAGGTCGGCACCGGCGAGAGTCATCGTTCCGCTGTCGGGCTTGTAGACGCCCGCGAGCATCTTGATGACCGTCGACTTTCCTGCGCCGTTCTCTCCGAGCAGCGAGACGACCTCGCCCTGGTGAACATCGAAGCTCACGCTCTGAGCGGCGCGGGTGGCGAAGAACGACTTGTCGAGATTCCTGACTTCGAGCAGAGGAATCATGGGTACTCCCGTTCGGGTTGAGGGTGGGATCTTGCTGTTTTCGGCATGGCTGAGAGCCCCCGGTGTCGTGTGCTGAGACGCGGGTGAGAAAGGCCGGGATTGTGCGGGTCTAGGTCGCGGCTCCGGCGAGCTGCCTCGACAGCTTGCGCAGGTCGAGGATCAAACGGTCACGCAGCTCGGGTGTGGCGCGATACGACAGGAGGGTCGAACTCACGGCCGTGGGTTGGCGCAGCCCCGTGATGGCGACACCGAAGCACGTCACTCCTGTCGTGTTCTGCTGGTCGTCGATCGAGTATCCGCGTACGCGGATAGCGGCGAGGTCTCGTCGCAATTCGTCGACCGTGCGAAAGGAATGATTCGTGAGCCGAGGCATCTCCGTGACAGTTTCGAGACGGGCATTCATCTCGTCTTCGGGAAGCGACGCAAGCATCGCCTTGCCGAGGCCCGTCACCACAGCCGGCAGCCGGTGGCCCACGTCAGTGGCGAGGCGCACGGGCTGATTCCCGTTGTGCCGTGAGAGATAGAGCACGTCGAGACCGTCGAGAACAGCGATCAGAGCGGTCTCCTCGCGGAGCGTCGGCAGCATGTTCGCAAGGCGACGAAATTCCGAGACGAGATCGGTCGACGAGAGCACCGACTGGCCCAGCTCGAGCACCTTGTATCCGAGAACCCAGCCGCGAGAGAGCTGGCGCGCCATGCCCGCCGCCTGCAGTGTGGTCATCAGATTGGAGATCGAGGACTTCGCCATCCCCGTTGCTCTGGCGATCTCAGAGAGTGTGACCGGACCTTTGTTCTGGGCCATGACATCGAGGATGCGGACGGCGCGCATCACGGCGGGAACAGGGGTGGACGACTCCCTGGCGTCAGTGAGATCGATGAGCGTCATCGTCACGCCTCCTGCGCGCAAGCAGGCGTCGTCGTCGCATCTCTGGTCGACGTGGCGATGGAGTAGAGACTCGTGGTCGCGGTGATGAAGAGTGTCGTGCCGTCGGGGCCGCCGAAGCACAGATTCGAGACGGTTTCAGGAACGGCGATGTGGCCCAGTCGGCCGCCGTCGGGTGAGTAGATGGTGACTCCTGACGCGGTCGAGGTCCATACGTTGCCCTCGATGTCGACCCGGAAGCCATCCGACATACCGTCCTCGATGACGGCGAAGACGCGGCCGTTCTTGCATCGGGTGCCGTCGACGTCGTATGCGCGGATGTGATGATTGCCGCCGACGGATCGCAGTGCGGCTGACGTATCGGAGACGTAGAGGATCGACCCGTCGGGCGAGAATGCCAGTCCGTTCGGCTCCTCGATGTCGATGATGACCGGTCGCGTCTCACCGGTCTCGAGATCGTGGCGGAAGACGAAATTGTCGCCATATTCTCGTTCGCCGGGGTGGCCCTCGATCGACACGACGATGCCGTAGGGCGGGTCGGAGAACCATATGCTGCCGTCTGCTGCCACGACGACGTCATTGGGTGAGTTCAGGCGCACCCCGTTGTAGGAATCGACGATCGGTGTGACGGCACCGCCCCGATCGCGTTCGACCCTTCTGCGTCCGTGGGAACACTGAATGACCGACCCGTCGCGATCGAGGGTCCGCCCGTTCGTGAACTCGACGTCGGTGGCATAGACGGAGAGGGACCCATCGATGGTGGAATACTCCAGGATCCGGTCAGCCGGAATGTCACTCCACCGGACGGACTGCGTCGCGGGTATCCATACGGGGCCTTCGGACCAGGTCGCACCCGTCCCGAGTACCGCGAGCTCGGCTCCAGTGGGAATCAATCCACTGAGACCGGATGTCTCGGGGGAACGAGCGTCCATGGTCACCTCCGTTGGTTGATAGCTACTACAGCACCACCGGAGTCGGCACGCAATGCAGTGTTCGAAATACCGAACGCTGTTTATTCCTCTGAATCAGGCGGCGACTCGACCTGCGCGTCCGCGAGCCCGGCCTGCGACATGAGCTCGTCGAGAACGAGGCCCACGGCACGCCTGGCCGCACGATCCGGGCGCATCAGAACCTCGATGCGCCGTCCGGCCCGCAGGTCGGTGAGGGGGAGCAGCACGTACCGCCCCGGCGCACGTTCCAGTGATGTGTTGCGTGGCAGCAGCGCGACCCCGTGGCCCGCGGCGACCAGCTTCTCGGTGAGGGGCAGGTGGGTGGTCCGGTGCACCACCTTGGCAGGGGCGCCCACCTGAGCCGACATCGCCTGAAGCACCCGATCGAGTGGGAAGTCGACCGGAACGCCGATCCAGTCCTCGTGGATGACGTCGGCAGGGGAGACCCTCCGGTGTGCGGCGAGGGGGTGACCGATCGGGAGAGCGACGTCGAGCGGCTCCCTCAGCAGGGGAACCACGCTCAGGCGCTCGCGGTCGGGCGGCAGTACATCGTCGGAGCGGTGAGCCACGACGATGTCGAAGTCGCTCGTGAGCGCGGCGAAGTCGTCCTGCGAGACGTCGCGGTCGGAGATCTCCAGCGTGATGCCGGGATGCGCGCGCATGCGCGTGAGCAGGCCGGGCACGAGGAGCTCGGCCGCCGAGTAGAAGATCGCGAGCCGCACGGTGCCGGATGCTCCGCCCTGGAACGCGCTCCAGGTCGTCTCAGCCTCGGCCATCGCGGTCGCCACGCGTACCGAGCTCGCTGCCAGCGCGTGCCCCGCGTCGGTGAGACGCACCCCTCGTCCGACACGTTCGACGAGTGCCGTGCCCATCTGCCTCTGCAGGGTGCGCAGCTGCTGCGACACGGCGCTCGGCGTCTTGCCGAGGGCGTCGGCGACCTCGGTGACGCTCCCGCGCTCGGCCAGCTCCCGAAGCAGGGCCAGGTGATTCAGATCCATGTAGGCAGGCTACAAAGTCGATGAGGTCGGATGCAATTGTCCTTCAGTGACATCTCGGACACGATGGGCACATGTCTCCTCGCGATCGACTCCTCGCCGTGCTCGTCGCCGTCTGCTGGGGACTCAACTTCCCGGCCACGGCGCTCGCCCTCGACCACTTCCCGCCGTTCTTCATGGTGGCCCTGCGGTTCGCCCTGATCGCGGTTCCGACGGTGCTGTTCGTGCCACGCCCGGAGATCCGGTTCCGCTGGCTGCTCGGCGCCGGGCTCGGCATCGGCCTCCTGCAGTTCGCCTTCCTCTACGCCGGCATGGCCGCCGGGATGCCGAGCGG
The DNA here is from genome assembly GCF_030433855.1 of Agreia sp. PsM10. Lineage (GTDB taxonomy): Bacteria > Actinomycetota > Actinomycetes > Actinomycetales > Microbacteriaceae > Agreia. Next base: position 96,160 of record NZ_JARUXC010000012.1, read on the forward strand.
ACTCGCCTCGCTCGTGCTGCAGGCATCCGCGCCTTTCACCGTGCTGATCGCCGGTATCTGGCTGCGCGAGAGGATCACTCCGCGCCAGGCCACAGGCATAGCGATCGCCGTTCTGGGGCTCGCCGCGATCGCCGTGCACCGCGCCCAGGTGGCCGCCCTGCTGCCCGTCATCCTCACCCTGTGCGGAGCGCTCGGCTGGGCGATCGGCAACATCTCGACGCGCAAGGCCGAGGCGCCGAATCCGTTCCGTCTCACGCTCTGGATGTCGGTGGTGCCGCCGGTGCCGATGCTCGCGTTGGCCCTGTTGGTCGAGGGCCCGGATCGGATCGGCGACAGTCTCGCGACGAGCTTCACCCTGGACGCCCTCCCGGCCGTTCTCGGACTCCTCTACATCGTGCTCATCGCCACTCTCGTGGGCTACGGGATCTGGGGCGGCCTGCTCAAGCGGAATCCGTCGAGCGTCGTCGCTCCGTTCTCGATGCTGGTTCCGGTCGTGGGTGTGCTGGCCTCGTGGTTGGCCTTCGGCGAAGTGATCGACCAGGTCGAACTGATCGCGGGAATCTTCGTCGTGGGCGGTGTGCTCTTCGCGAGCACCCGACGCCGCCGTGTGGCGGTGGCGGCCGTGGGCTGACAGGATCGCTGCATGTCCCAGCGCATCTTCTCCGCATCAGACTTCCAGGATCCTCCCGCTCGCGGCGGGCGTTCGAACGGCCGATCAGGGGGCGGGTCGGTCGCGGCGCGTGTCGTCAGCGCCCTCGTCGCGCTGCTCATCACGGCTCCTGCGCTCCTTCTCGTGATGGCCGGTGGAGCACGCTCCTACTCCGAGACCCTCCAGCGCCTGAACACCGAGCCCGTGCCGGCGGCGATCCTGCTGCTCTCCGCGGGACTCGTGCTCGTGCTCATCGTCTCGTTGACCGGTCTCTTCTCCTCGCTCGGGCCGCTCGTCGCCGGTCTCGTCGCGACGGGCCTCGGCATCGCGTTCCTGGCGATCCCGACACTGTCGGGCACGCTCGCGGGAAGCCTGCCGGCCATGGGTGTGAGCCCGCTCAGTCTTCTCGTGTTCTGGTGCCAGTCCGGACTCCTGCTCGCGACCGGCATCGTGTTCCTCGGGGCGGCGCTCGGTCGGGCGATCGCAGCCCGCACGCACGGTGGTGGCAGAGGAGGGGTGAAGGCGGTCGTCTCCCTCGTCGTCGGTCTGGTCGCGACGCCTCTCGGCATCGTTCTGGTCGCCTTCGGGTCGGCCGGCCTCCTTCGCTCGTTCGGCACCGCCGCCGAGTCGACCACGCCGGTGCCGAGCACGCTCGGCCTGCTGCTCGCCGGGGCCGTCGTGCTGGCCGGTGTCGCCCTCACCTCGGGGTGGAGCTCCATCGGCGTCTCGGTGGCGGGCATCCTCTCCCTGCTCCTCGGCCTCCTCGCCGTGGTGCCGTCGGCCGTCGTCCGGATCTTCACGACGGCGTCGGGGCCGCTGGGCAGTGACGGGGCGAGCGGACTGGGCTCCGCCGTAGCTCTGGGATTCATCGCCGTGCTGGGCATCGTGTTCCTCGGATCGGCGGCCTCGGGTGCCAGGGCGCGACGCATCCGGCGCTGATCCGGCCGTGTACACTGACTACTGAACTTCGGCGAGGGATGCCGTTCGGCGTGCGATCACGTGCCCGGGCACATCCGTTATCGACGCGGTGGATGAGGCACGCAACACCCCTGTCTTTCCTCTCGCTACACGCGGTCGAGTTGAATCATTGACACTAACGATGCGGGCCTCACGGCTCGCCAAGGAGCACATTCTCATGGCTGACAAGAACACCCAGTCCGAAAACCGCGTTTCCGCCGAGGTCCGCACCTCGTTCGGCAAGGGCGCCGCGCGCAAGATCCGCGCAATCGGCAAGATCCCCGCCGTCCTCTACGGCCACGGAACGGAGCCGGTGCACATCACGCTGCCCGGCCACCAGGTCGCGCTCATCCTGCGCAAGGCGAACGCCGTTCTCGACCTCGACATCGAGGGCACCGAGCAGGCCGCGCTGGTCAAGGACGTTCAGAAGGACCCCGTGCTGCAGATCATCGAGCACATCGACCTCATCGTGCTGCGCAAGGGCGAGAAGGTCCAGGTCGAGGTCCCGATCCACGTCGAGGGAGAGTCCTTCGCCGGAACGCTGGCCTCGCTCGACGAGAACACGCTGCTCGTCGAGGTGCTGGCCATCAGCATCCCCGAGCGCATCACCGTCGACATCGAGGGTGCCGTCGAAGGCACCCAGATCTTCGCGAAAGACGTCGTGCTGCCCGAGGGCGCAACGCTGGTCAGCGACCCCGAGCTTCTCGTCATCAACGTCACCGTTCCCGAAGAGGCCGACCTCGGCGACTCGCTGAGCGCCGGCGACGAGGCCACGGGCACGCCCGAGACTGCCGAGTAGTTCACTGTCTGACAACGTCTGGCTCGTAGCCGGGCTCGGGAATCCCGGGCCCGGCTACGCTGGCAACCGGCACAATGTGGGCCAGATGGTGCTCGACGAGCTCGCGTCGCGCATCGGCTCGAAATTCGGCAGGCACAAGACGAATTCGACCGTGGCGGAGGGTTTTCTGCGCCCCGGCGGCCCGAAGCTGATCCTGGCCAAGCCCAACTCCTACATGAACAATTCGGGTGGCCCTGTCTCTCAGCTGCTCAACTTCTACAGCCTTGCCCCGTCTCGCCTGATCGTGGTGCACGACGAGCTCGACATCCCCTTCGACACGGTCCGGTTGAAGTCAGGGGGAGGCCCCGGCGGCCACAACGGTATCCGCGACATCATCAGCGCCGCGGGCACGCCCGAGTTCATCCGCGTGCGCGTGGGCGTGGGCCGCCCGCCCGGTCGTATGGATGCGGCGGACTTCGTGCTGCGCGACTTCTCCGGCACCGAGCGCCAGGCCCTGCCGAATCTCCTGGTGGATGCCGCGGACGCGGTCGAGAAGATCGCCGACGACGGTCTCACGGCCGCCCAGCAGCAATTTCATTCACCCGCGTGACGCCGAGTAGTATCGCACCGAAGCATCACGCATGTACCATGCTGCTTGGCAACCGCTCAGGGTTTGGTTGGAAATGTCACGCCAGACTGAGATTGGTGCTCTTTATCATCTTCTGGACTAACGGCTTACGAACGATTGTCCTCGAATGGTGGCGTCACGTCACGCTCGGACATGAAGTGAGTCTCTATGCGGCGCATTTCGTCTAGCCGCAGCCTCAGGAATCCGTCAAGATCTTTAACCAGAAGCGACTCGAGCGCCTTGAGCGGGATGGCGTGGCTAGTAAGAATTTTTGAATCTCGAGGCACTTCAGGCTTCAAGCCCTCCAACCAGGACTTCGCTTGTCGGCGATCGCTCATCTCATCATTCAGGATCCGGTTCGCGGGTCCCCGACGAAGCTCACGGTCTCCGGAAGTGTTTGAAATATAGCCGAGAGCTAACGGCCCATATGTCTGGACCTCCAGTTCGGGGGATTCGATGAGGTCTCCGTTCCGAGTGAGAGGCTTAAGTGAGAACAAGACAAGTAGAAGGACTCGTGTTCTGGCTGCTCGCATATCGAAAGATCTGGGAATCGGAACGGCTTGGGTTTTCATATCGAACGAAACAAACTTCGGATCTGATCGGTTGACTGCAACGTTATCGATGACGTCGCGCATCAAGGTGTTGACCCGGGACGGGTTAGCGCTACCGAACCAGGCGGAAAAGGACGAGACCCAGAACCATTTCTTGATCAGCGCTAGTTGGACGTCTGACGGGTCCGGGCAGGCAAAGAAGAATGACGAGATAACAAATAACTGCATCCCATAGGGAATGAGTCTTTCGGTCCTGACGCCTTCGTCTCGCAGGAACTCGATTGCTGCCGCAATACTGATATTGACACCCGGAATCACGCTTCTTAGTCTGCGGAGGAGTTCTTCTCTCCGTTCCAACGCGATACGAGTCCAGTCCGTCCGGTAGATGTCTTCGCCGATTGCTGCCAGCAGTGCACGAAGGACGAGCGTCCGATCTATTTCGCCGAATCCGACCGAATTTAGGTACTCCATCGTCTGAGTGATTTCCCCCGCCAAATCGAAAGGATCGACTGTGTCCTCCCGGTAAAGAAGGGCGGACACCATCTGGTCCGCCGTCATCGCCTGGCCCTTTGAGTTGAGGCGCGCAAATATTTCAACGGCTTCAGTTAGACCAGTCTGCTTTATCTGTATGACTGGAATCTTGTAGGTCTGAAATGTCCGGGACACAGCTTGCATCTCTTGAACGTAGGCGCGACCATTCAGGGGGTCCTGCACGATTACGCGCTGGCACTCCTCAAGGAATTCGAATGTGTCGAGAATGCGGGACATAGGGAATTGATGTGCACCAGGCGCTGTCCCAAGAGGCAAATGCTCAAAATAGGAATCCTTGATGTTGTAATAAATGTTCCAGACGGAGTCTTCGTCGCCTGGACCTTGCACCCGATCAGACTCGCCAACGAGTGCGCCCGCGATCGTAGAAAGTCGTTGGTGACCGTCGAGAATGTATAGAGCCGAAGACTGGGAATCAGAGCGGTCGCTGAGTCTTATGGGCCCCACGGAATCTAGTGTGACGATGTCAGTCGCTGTTTCCCAAGCCAAAAGACTTCCAATCGGGTATTGGAGATTAATGCTGTCTAGTAGGTCCAACATTTGATCAGGACGCCAAACGAATTTGCGCTGAAAGCGGGGGATCCGAATCTGTCCGTCCACCAACTGGCGTACGAGGTCGAAGATGAACACAATCTCGGGCTTGAGCTCGGAATACTGCTTTTGGTCACTCACGGCTAGGAAGCCTTTCTTATCTGGTCAACAATCGATTCAAATTCATGTACAGCATCAACTGATCTGAGGTCCTCAAGGGTGAATTCGCCTGACGGGTGATCCAGAAAATACGCCATTGCCCGTCCGAGCTTTCGATGCTCAAGGTCATCCTGGCTGAGACCGACGTATATCGCCGCCTCGTGACCCACGGGCAAATGCTTGAAACCATTTTTCATCGGAAAATGGTCGCGCTGCACTTGGCTCATGCCTTTAACGAAGTTCACATTTCTCTCCAGATCTTCTGACTGAAAAGTCGCCAAATATTCGTCAAGATGACGGTCGCTGAGATAATTTTCTATAGAGCGTTTTTCCAGCACGATCGCGGATGCCCCATGAGCACTGCATTCTTTCCGAACGTCCGACACTGATGTCGGCACATGCGAGGGATATTTAGAATCACCGTCCACCAGAACGATTAGTCGGTCCGGAACGCCTGTCTGCAAAGACTTCGCTCGTCGGCTGCGTACAATCTTTGACACTTCCTCGATGCCACCACCGTTGGAGAAGACGATGGGTGGCGAAGCGCTGTCAAAGGTTCGCACCAAGTCCGGTGAAAGGGCAGCAATTCCGCGCCTATAAAATAGGCCATCGTTTAACATGTTTTCGACAAGTAGAGTCAATGGCTGGGTTAAAAACAGCCGGCCGACCGAGAGACTGAGATCGACAGCTTCCGCAGGACCGTCACCGACAGTAATTGACGACTCGTACTTCGGATATTTCTGCGCATCTGCAAAAGACTTTTCGAATAATTCGCGGAAGCCAACGTGAGCGGTGAAAAATGCATCGAGGACATCTGTGTCTGGATCCGGCCCAGCCCACTCGTGCCACCCGTCGATGAGAGTCCATGTGATGGCAGCAAGGTCGTTCACCTCACCAGCCGTCAAACCTGAGTGGGCCACGGCGAGTTGCACTCTCAAGATTTAGCCGACTTGATGATTGCGCGGACTTCTTGAAGATCTTCCGAGAAGACACCATCGGGCCAGGAGTCCACCGCTCCATTCTTGTCGATCAATATCTCGCGAACCGACGATTGTTCATTAAGTCGGTCGAACCAGAGGATATTGACCATATCTGGACTCAGAAGCCCAGATGCGACATGGCGCCTCAATCGAAGGATCAGGTTTTCTGAGTGCGTCTCGAGGATTGTTTGGAAATTGGACTGCTGGTTTACAGCCTCGGTTGCTAGGTCTGCAATCCCGGCCTGGGCCGCGGGATGAAGGTGCACCTCGGGCTCCTCGATGGTGAGTATGGTGCTCTCATTCCGTCCACCAGTCACGGCCTTATAACTTGCGACAATAGGAAGAACCTGCTGCAAGCCTTGTCCGGATTGAGCTAAGTTCTGTGGATTCCTGACTCCGGCCTTGATCTGAAAGGACGACGCTTCAGCTTCGATGGTGAGGCGCGTACCTAAGTTTTTTTCGTACCATCCGTTGACTTGATCGAGGAGAGACTCGCTTGCCATCATGAGATAAGGAATCTCGCTGCCGTCTGAAAAGTTTGTCTCGTCAGGCTCACGATTCTCGTAAATCGGGCTTAGCGTGCGGCGAAGCGAAGAGATATGCGTAATGCCAGTCAACTCATCCCTGAGGCGGGCCAATTCTTCGTAGGTATCGATGTCGGTTCGCGGTGGCAGGAGGGGATGAAGTCCAATGAAATCGACATCCAAGACCGACAATCTGTCCTCTGTTGGACGAGATCTGCGGTCCCAATCGAGCCGCAGCGTTTCACCCATGTGATATCGGGAGATGAAGCCCTGGTTGCTCGTCGTTAGCGACTGACGGAGCTGTATGTCGACATCGAGTTTGCTCGATCTCCCAAGGACATCGGAGACAGAGAAACCCAGGCTGATCTGCCCATGCGGGTTCTGGCCATGAATCAAGTCGTTTAATGACGATCCGAAGCGGATTGAACCGACCGCAAGCGGGAGTGGGCCCATCGGGCGAGTTCGCTTAGGATCAATGGCCGCATTCAAGAGAAGGGGCAACCTAGTCGCAGCCGTTTTGCCGGAATTGTTCTTACCTATGAGGACAGTTATCGGACGAAGCGGAATGCTCGTTGATCCCGAGAAAGATTTATAGTTGGTGACTCTAAGTTCATCGAGCATGGGTCGAATGTATCCACTTATGCCGGCCCATCAGAGCCGACGCGCGTGAATTGTTCGCATAGAACGATTTTGAACGTGTACACCTGATGCCGATTCGAGTACAGATGTGCTCGTTAGGTCTCGTCGATATCAAGGCCCGCCAGTAGCGGCCTTGAAGAGTCAGCCGACGGAGCTGAAGATTTCCGGAGCCGACGCGAAGGTCACGCCGTAGAACACGACGAACGAGATCACGGGCGTCGCCACGGCCAGGGCCATGGCCACGATTCCGAACCCCCGGCCGCGCTTCTTGATCGTGGCGATCAGGCCCTGCACGAGGGCCCACAGGCCCAGCAGGGTTCCGCCGACGAAGTACGCCATGCTCAGCACGCCGAAGGCGGCGACACCGGGATCGTCTGCTGAGACGGCCGACTGGTCGATCGTGCCGCCGTCGGTGATCATCTGCCCGGCGAGGGGCGCGAAGGCGAGCCCGGCGACGACCGAGAGCACGAGAGCGAACACGAGCACCACGAGGGCCGCGATGAAGGCGACCACGCCGAGGGTCTTCGGCAGCGCCGGAGGCGCGTTGTGGAACACCGCGGCCGACGGGACGTGGCTCGACGCGGCGAACGGACTCTGCTGCGCGGGCGCCGCAGGTGTGTGCGGCGCGGGCGGCTGCGGCTGCTGCTGCGACTCGGGGGCGTATTCGCCGAAGCGCGGTCGCGGCCGCTCGTCGCGAACCGGCTCGGATGGCTCGATGGGGGGAACGTGGGACATTCACCGAACTCTACCCGCGCCCGGGGGTGCGTGTCGGTGGGCCCGCGTAAGCTTGAACGGTGATCCTCCAGGGCTTGACTCGTGCGCTTTCGCGCGCCTCCACGTTCGACAACGCCCTCGCGTACGCGGCACGCGATGTGGACTTCTCGCTCACCGAGGGGCTGCGGGCTCCTCTTCTCGCCGGTCTTCTCGACCAGCGTGGGGCGAACGATCTCCCGCAGGCGCTGCTGGTCGTGACCGCCACCGGCCGCGAGTCCGAGATGCTCCGCGGCACCCTCGCATCCATGAGCCCCGACGCCGAGATCGTCGAGTTCCCGGCGTGGGAGACCCTGCCCCACGAGCGTCTCAGCCCGAGTGCCGAGATCGTCGGCAAGCGCATCGACGCGCTGCGCCGGCTCGCCACGTGGAACGGCGAGAAGCCGATCGTCGTCGTCGCCTCGGTGCGCGCGGCTCTGCAGCCCCTCGCCGACAATCTGGCCGACCTCGAACCCATCCACCTGGTCACGGGTGGTCGGGGGTACGACCTCGCCCGGCTCTCGCTCGACCTGGTGAACCTGGCGTACTCGCGCGTCGACATGGTCACGCGCCGAGGCGAATACGCGGTGCGCGGCGGAATCCTCGACGTGTTCCCTCCTGTGGCCGAGCACCCGTATCGCGTCGACTTCTTCGGCGACGAGGTCGAGTCCATCCGCGCATTCTCCGTGGCCGACCAGCGGTCGCTCGACACGGCTGTTCCCAGCGTCGACCTGCCGCCCAGCCGCGAGCTGCTGCTCTCCGACGCGGTGCGCCAGCGCGCCCGTGAGATGCAGCACGAGTTCCCGAGCATCGCCGGTCTGCTCGCCAAGATCGCCGAGGGCATCCCGGTCGAGGGCATGGAGTCGCTGGCCCCCGCCCTGCTCGACAGGCTGGTCACGGTCGCCCACTACCTGCCCGCGGGCGCAGCCATCGCTGTTCTCTCGCCCGAGAAGGTCGCGAGCCGCGCCGTCAGTCTCGCCGAGACGAACCGAGAGTTCCTCGCCGCGGCCTGGACGGCCGCGACCGCGGGCGCCGAGGCGCCCATCGACCTCACCAGCGGCGAGTTCATCACGCTCAACGATCTGCGGGCCGCCGCCGGCACCGATCGCGCCTGGTGGACCCTGTCGACCTTCCAGTCGGCGCCGGGCGCGGCCGATGGGCTCATCGAGGTGCTGCCCGAGCACCGCGATATCGAGGAGCACCTCACGGTGCGCATCGACGCCGATCCGGTGCCGAGCTTCCAGGGCAACGTCGACGGCGCGATCGAGCATGTGCGCGGCCTCGTCGCCGACGGCTGGACGGTGGCGGTGGTCGCCCAGGGCGCCGGCCTCGTCGAGCGGGCCGCCGACGTCCTGGCCGAGAACGAGATCGCGGCGCGCGTCGTCGACCTCTTCCCCGACGACGCCGAATCGGGCGTCGCCTACCTGCTGAAGGCCACGGTCGACCACGGTTTCCAGCTGCCCGAGATCAAGCTCGCGCTCATCGCCGAGTCCGAGTTCTACGGGCGCACCGTGGGCTACGACTCCCGCCAGGTCAAGAAGCTGGCCTCACGGCGGCGCAACGTCGTCGACCCCCTGCAGCTCAAGCAGGGCGACTACGTCGTTCACACCACCCACGGCATCGGCAAGTTCATCGAATTGACGCAGCGCGAGGTCAAGTCTGGCGGGCGCAACCCCATCAAGACCACCCGCGAATACCTCGTCATCGAGTACGCGCCCTCTAAGCGCGGCTATCCCGGCGACAAGCTCTACGTGCCCACAGATCAGCTCGACCTCCTGTCGCGCTACGTCGGCGGCGAGGCGCCGGGTCTGTCGAAGATGGGCGGCAGCGACTGGTCTGCAGCCAAGGGAAAGGCCCGCAAGGCCGTGCGCGACATCGCGGTCGAGCTCGTCAAGCTCTACTCGGCGCGCATGGCGTCGAAGGGCCACGCTTTCGGTCCGGACACTCCCTGGCAGCGCGAGCTCGAAGAGGCGTTCCCCTTCGCCGAGACGCCCGACCAGCTCACCGTGATCGACGAGGTGAAGGCCGACATGGAGCGGCCCATTCCCATGGATCGACTGCTGTCGGGCGACGTCGGCTTCGGCAAGACCGAGGTCGCCGTGCGTGCCGCCTTCAAAGCGGTGCAAGACGGCAAGCAGGTGGCCGTGCTCGTACCCACCACACTGCTCGTGCGGCAGCACCTCGAGACCTTCCAGGAGCGCTTCGCCGGATTCCCGGTTCACCTCCGCCCCTTGAGCCGGTTCCAGACCGAGAAGGAGTCAAAGGAGACGATCGCCGGAATGAAGGACGGCACCGTCGACGTGGTGATCGCCACGCACCGGCTGCTCTCCGAGAACATCGGCTTCAAAGACCTCGGCCTCATGATCATCGACGAGGAGCAGCGCTTCGGTGTCGAGCACAAAGATGCGCTGAAGAAGCTCAAGACCAACGTCGACATCCTCTCGATGAGCGCCACCCCCATTCCCCGCACACTCGAGATGGCGGTCACCGGCATCCGTGAGATGTCGACGCTCGCCACCCCGCCAGAAGACCGGCACCCGATCCTCACCTTCGTCGGTCCCTACTCCGACAAGCAGGTCGGGGCCGCCATTCGGCGCGAACTGCTGCGCGAGGGCCAGGTCTTCTTCGTACACAACCGCGTCTCGAGCATCAACAAGGTCGCCGCGCAGCTCGCCGAGCTCGTTCCCGAGGCGCGCATCGGTGTGGCGCACGGCCAGCTCGGAGAGCACCAGCTCGAACAGGTGATCGTCGACTTCTGGGAGCGCAAGTTCGACGTGCTCGTGTCGACGACCATCATCGAGACAGGCCTCGACATCGCCAACGCGAACACGCTCATCGTCGATCGGGCCGACAAGTACGGCCTCAGCCAGTTGCACCAGCTGCGAGGGCGAGTGGGCCGCGGGCGCGAGCGGGCATACGCCTACCTGCTCTACGACGAGCACAAGCCGCTCACCGAGCTGGCGAACGACCGGCTCACCACCCTGGCGGCCAACAACGAGCTCGGCTCGGGCATCCAGGTGGCACTGAAAGACCTCGAGATCCGTGGTGCCGGAAACCTGCTCGGCGGCGAGCAGTCGGGCCACATCGCGGGCGTCGGCTTCGACCTCTACCTGCGCATGATCGGCGAGGCCGTGTCGACCTTCCGAGGAGACGTTGCCGAGGGCCAGACCGAGCTCCGGCTCGAGCTTCCGGTCGACGCCCACATCCCCGACGACTACGTCGACAGCGAGCGGCTGCGCCTCGAGGCCTACCAGAAGCTCTCGACCGCCAGTTCGCCCACGTCGAACGACGAGCAGATCGACCTCGTCATCGACGAGCTCACCGACCGTTACGGCCAGCCCCCGGCGCAGGTCGCGAACCTCGTGGCGGTGTCGCGCCTGCGTCGCCAGGCCCAGAAGTCCGGTCTCGGCGAGGTCGTGACGATGGGGTCGAACCTGCGCCTGGCTCCGGCCGACCTTCCCGACTCCATCCAGGTGCGCATGCGCCGCATGTACCCCGACGCGAAGTACTTCGCCCAGGCGGCGGCCGTCTCCATTCCGCTGCCCGTCGTCGACGGCGAAGTTCTGGAGGACGCCGCCCTCATCGACTGGACGAAGAGCGTGCTCACGGCGCTCTTTCCTGCGCCGGTGGTGGCAGAGAAGGAGACGCAGTCGTGACCTATCCGAAGCTCGACGAGCTCGTTCGCACGGTCGCTCGACTGCGCGGTCCGGGCGGTTGCGCCTGGGACGCGGAACAGACGCACGAGTCGCTCGTGCAGTACCTCGTGGAAGAGAGCTACGAGCTCGTCGAGGCGCTCGAGTCGGGAACACGCGACGACATCATCGAGGAGCTGGGCGACGTGCTCTACCAGGTGCTGTTCCACGCCGACCTCGCGGCGCACACGCCCGGTGAGGATTTCGACATCGAGACGGTCGCCGAACGCATGACCGCGAAGATGATCGGCAGGCATCCGCACGTCTTCGGCGACGCCGTCGCCCACACGGCTGACGACGTGGTGGCGGTCTGGGACGACCTGAAGGCCGTCGAGAAGCCGGGTCGCACGAGCGTGCTCGACGGCATCCCGCAGGGCATGCCGGCGCTCGCGCTCGCCGACAAGGTCATCGGGCGGGCGCAGAAGATCGGTGTGCTCGAGAAAGATTCAACGGGGTCGATCCCCATGCAGTCCGAAGACGAGCTGGGTGGCCTGCTGCTGGCGATCGTGGCATCGGCCAAGGCACAAGGCCTCGATGCCGAGCGCGCGCTGCGCTCCACGCTGCGCGAGCTGCAGAACGAGATCCGCGAGTCCGAGGCCGACGTCGCCAATGCCGACGATCAATAGAATCGAACAATGGCTTCTGCAGTAACCCCTCCCCGTGGCATGCGCGATTTCCTCCCTCGAGAGAAGGCCGCGAGGGAGCACGCCCTCGCCGTGATCCGTCGCAGCTACTCGGCGCACGGCTTCGACGAGATCGAGACTCCGGTGATGGAAGACATCCAGCGCCTGCACTCGGGCCTCGGCGGCGACAATGAAAAGCTGTCGTTCAGTGTGCTGAAGCGCGGCATCGAGAAGTCCGACCTCGAGGCGGCGGTCGACGCCGACGACGCGCAGGCCCTCGCCGACCTCGGGCTGCGCTTCGACCTCACCGTTCCCCTTGCACGTTTCTACGCCACTCACAGGGCGGAGCTTCCCGCGGTCTTCCGCAGCGTGCAGATCGCGCCCGTGTGGAGGGCGGAGCGGCCGCAGAAGGGCCGCTACCGGCAGTTCATGCAGTGCGACATCGACATCATCGGCGATGCCTCCGCGCTCGCCGAGGTCGAGCTGATCTCCGCGACGCTCTCGACGTTGGATGCGCTCGGCCTGCAGGGGTGCACTGTGCGCATCAACGACCGTCGGCTGCTCATCGGCATGCTCGAGCTGTTCGGGTTTCCGACCGAGAGTCACGAGGCGGTTCTGATCGTGATCGACAAGATCGACAAGGTCGGCACAGCGGGCGTGGTCGACGAGCTGCGCACCAAGTCTCCCCAGCTGGCCGGAGCCACCGACGCGCTGGAGGCGTTCTTCCTGCGCCCGCAGGACCGCATGATGCGCCCGTTCGGCCACGACGCCATCGCGCATGCTCTGCCCGAGGGCATCGACGCCGAGCTCGTCGCCGAGCTCGCCTCGATCGGCGACGCGCTCGACGCCGACCGCATCCGATTCGACCCGTTCCTCGTGCGAGGCATGGGGTACTACACGGGCACCATCTTCGAGATCGCGCACCCCGACTTCTCGTTCTCGCTCGGGGGCGGCGGGCGCTACGACGGCATGATCGGTCGGTTCCTGGGAACGGATGTTCCCGCCGTCGGCTTCTCCATCGGGTTCGAGCGCATCGTCGACCTCGTCGACCTCCCCGACCAGAAGGCGACGGAGTCGGTGGCGCTGCTGCACGACGCCTCGACCTCCGCGGTGCTGCTGCAGTCGCTGAAGACCGAGCTGATCGCATCCGGATCGCGGGTGCGGCTCGAGCGCAAGGCCAAGAACGCCAAACTGCAGCTCGAACGGCTCTCCGCGGCGGGCTTCACGCGCGTGGCCACCGTGCAGACCGCAGACCAGAGCGTCGACGACCTGAGATTCCGCGCACTGGGGCAGTAGACCATAGCCAGGCTATACACTGAATCAAGTGAACAGCGAACTCAGCACCATTCTCGGCGACCTCGTATCGGTCACCCACCGTCTCACCCGCCTCGCTGCGCAGGCCACCGGCGATTCGACGTCACCTGCCACCTGGCGCACGCTCAGCGTGCTCACCTCCTTCGGCCCCATGCGTCTCGGCGAACTCGCCAAGCACAGCCGGGTCAGCCAACCCACCATGACCAAGATCGTCGCCAACCTCAACGAGGTGGAGTGGATCAAGCGCATCGCCGACAGCACCGATGCGCGCGCCTGGCAGATCGCCATCGCGCCGAAGGGCCAGCGCGCCCTCGCCGACTGGCGCGACCGTCTCGGCGAGGCGCTCGAACCGCTCTTCGAGGAGCTCGACCCCGATGATGTCGCCGTGCTGCAGCGCACGGTCGACCTGCTCGAGTGCAGCATCGCCGTGCGCGGCGAGGTCATCGCCGCCTGACCCACGTGGCGGCCGCACGGCCCACCCCCTGACGACCCCCGGAGAAATCCGGGGGTCGTTGCGGTTTATCAACTACTTCGCTATAGTTGATGCAAGTCAACTTTCTCCTCATCGATGAGCGGTGGGGAGTTTTCTTTTGGGAGTTCCGTGTCCACTCGTTCCATCGCCGAATCGCAACCCGGCACCACGTCGACCGGCATGACCCAGCGCCAGACCCTTCAGGCGCTGTCCGGTCTGCTGCTCGGCATGTTCGTCGCCCTCCTCGCCTCGACCGTCGTCTCGAGCTCGCTGCCGAAGATCATCGGCGACCTCAACGGAAACCAGGCCGCATTCACCTGGGTGGTCACGGCCACCCTGCTCGCCACCACCGTGTCGACGCCCATCTGGGGCAAGCTCGCCGACCTCACGAACCGCAAGCTGCTCATCCAGATCTCGCTGGTCATCTTCACCCTCGGGTCGATGCTGGCGGGCTTCTCGCAGGACACGGGCACGCTGATCCTGTTCCGCGTTCTGCAGGGTCTCGGTGCCGGCGGTCTCACAGCGCTCGTGCAGGTCGTGATGGCCGACATCATCAGCCCTCGTGAGCGCGGCAAGTACATGGGCCTGCTCGGCGCGGTCATGGCCGTGGCCACCGTCGGCGGGCCGCTGGTGGGCGGCATCGTCACCGACTCGATCGGATGGCGCTGGAACTTCTACATCGCGGTTCCCTTCGCCGTCGCCGCCATCATCCTGCTCCAGTTCACGCTGAAGCTGCCGAAGATCCGCAAGAAGGTCACCATCGACTACCTGGGCGCGGTGCTGATCGCGGCCGGCGTCTCCCTTCTGCTCATCTGGGTCACGCTCGCGGGCAACAACTTCGAGTGGAACTCGTGGCAGACCTACCTCATGGTGGGCGGCAGCATCGTGCTTCTCGGCCTGGCCGTGTGGGTCGAGCTCACGGTGAAGGAGCCCATCATCCCGATGACGCTGTTCACGAACCGCACGTTCACCCTGGCGGTCGTCGCCAGCATCTCCGTCGGTGTCGCCATGTTCGGCACGAGCGTCTTCCTGGGTCAGTACATGCAGTTGGCCCGCGGCGCCACGCCGACGGAGTCCGGTCTGCTGACGATCCCGATGATCGGTGGCGTGCTCGTCTCCTCGACCATCGTCGGACAGCTGATCAGCCGCACCGGCAAGTGGAAGCGCTACATGGTCGCCGGATCCATCCTGCTCACCATCGGCGTCTCGCTGATGTCGACGCTGCGCTACGACACGAGCTACGTTCTCGTCGCGGTCTTCATGTTCATCATGGGATCCGGCGTCGGAATGGTCATGCAGAACCTCGTGCTCGTCGTGCAGAACTCCGTCGACCCCCGCCAGCTCGGTGTGGCCAGTGCGTCGGTCGCCTTCTTCAGGAGCCTCGGCGGAACGATCGGAGTCTCGGTCATGGGAGCCGTGCTCGGCACGCAGGTGGCGCAGTTCGTGAAAGACGGATTGGCGTCGCTCGGCGCGGCCGGAGCGCAGGCCGCCCAGGGGCTGAGCGGGGGAGCGATCCCCGATCTGAGCACGCTGCCGGCGCCGGTGCGCGTGATCGTCGAGGCCGCCTACGGCCACGCGATCGGAGACGTGTTCATGCTCGCGATTCCGCTGGCCGTGATCACGGTCGTCGCCATCGCCCTGCTGCCCGCCAAGCCTCTCGGCACGATGACCGCTCTCGAGCAGATGACGGACACTCCGGCCGACACTCTCGTGGCCGTGAGCGCCGACGAGGTCGGCGCGACGCCCCGAACCGGCTCGATGCCCGCCGTGAGAGAACGGTAATCTGGTGGCTGTGACCGACCCGACGATTTCAGAGCAGGAGCTGATGCTCGGAATCGAGGCCGGCATCGTGCAGCTCTTCCGTTCCGGTCGGTCCGCCCTGCGGGACTACGCAAAGGGGTTCCACCCCGATCTGCAGCCCACCGGCTTCAACATCCTGCGCATGATCTTCACGTGCGCTCCGGCGCAGGCCAGCACGATCATCCAGCAGATGGGGCTCGACAAGAGCGCCGTGAGCAGGCAGATCAAGGTGCTGCGCGACCTCGGCCTGGTCGACACCCAGCCGGATCCGCACGACGGGCGATCGAGCTTCCTCGTTCCCACGCCGCTGGCTGAGGAGCGCATGGAGATCCTGCGGCAGCGGGTGAAGAACGACTATCGCGACAGACTCGGCGAATGGACCTCCGACGATCTCGCGACCTTCTCGGCGCTTCTCGCCCGCTTCAACGCCAGCGACCCGAGGGCCTGACTCAGCCACGCGCATCCGGCGGGTCGTTAGACTTGCGAGCGGACAGCGGAAGGCGCTCTCCATGCAAACCACCTTGCTCTGATAGAGGAGATACACCAGTGGCATTGATCGAAGCCGTAGGCGCTCGCGAGATTCTTGATTCCCGGGGAAACCCGACCGTTGAGGTAGAGGTGCTGCTCGAAGACGGCATCGTCTCGCGCGCGGCCGTTCCCTCGGGAGCCTCCACCGGTGCCTTCGAGGCATACGAACTGCGCGACGGCGACAAGAGCCGTTACCTCGGCAAGGGCGTGCAGAAGGCCGTCGCCGCCGTGATCGACGAGCTCGGCCCGGCGATCGAGGGACTCGACGCCACCGACCAGCGCCTGATCGATGCCGAGCTCATCAACGTCGACGGCACCGAGAACA
This sequence comes from Agreia sp. PsM10, assembly GCF_030433855.1. Taxonomy (GTDB): domain Bacteria; phylum Actinomycetota; class Actinomycetes; order Actinomycetales; family Microbacteriaceae; genus Agreia. Next base: position 112,609 of record NZ_JARUXC010000012.1, read on the forward strand.
AGAAGCGCGTGGGCGCCAACGCCATCCTCGGCGTCTCGCTCGCCGTGGCCAAGGCCGCCGCCGACTCGGCCGACCTGCCCCTGTTCCGCTACGTCGGAGGGCCGAACGCGCACACGCTGCCCGTTCCGCTGCTCAACATCATCAACGGCGGGTCGCACGCCGACAACGACATCGACGTGCAGGAGTTCATGATCGTTCCCCTGGGTGCGGAGTCGTTCTCCGAGGCTCTGCGCTGGGGCGTCGAGACCTACCACTCGCTCAAGTCGCTGCTGCACTCCAAGGGTCTGAGCACCGGACTCGGCGACGAGGGCGGATTCGCCCCCAACCTGTCGAGCAACCGCGAGGCTCTCGACCTCATCGCCCAGGCGATCCAGAACGCCGGTTTCACACTCGGAAGCGACATCGCGCTCGCCACCGACGTGGCCGCGAGCGAGTTCTACAAGGACGGCTCGTACCACTTCGAGGGCAAGCAGCTCTCGGCTCTCGAGCTCACGGCGTACTTCGCCGACCTGGCCGCCAACTACCCGCTGGTCTCGATCGAGGACCCGCTGCAGGAGGACGACTGGGAGGGCTACCAGCACTTCACCGCAGAGCTCGGATCGAAGCTGCAGATCGTCGGAGACGACCTGTTCGTCACGAACCCCGTTCGCCTGCAGAAGGGCCTCGACCTCGGCGCCGGCAACTCGATCCTGGTGAAGGTCAACCAGATCGGAACGCTCACCGAGACGCTCGACGCCGTCAGCCTGGCCCAGCGCCACGGCTACACCGCGATCCTGTCGCACCGCTCCGGCGAGACGGAAGACACCACCATCGCCGACCTCGCCGTCGCCACCGACTCGGGCCAGATCAAGACCGGAGCGCCTGCCCGCAGCGAGCGCGTCGCTAAGTACAATCAGCTTCTGAGGATCGAAGAGGAGCTGGGCGACGCCGCGTTCTACGCCGGCCGCACGGCCTTCCCGCGTTTCAAGGGCTAGAGCCTCACCGGCCGAGAACCCACCCGAACGAAAGGCGCTCGATGCGCAAGCCGACACTGGGCATGCCCCTCGGGGCGCCCTCGTCGCACGACGCACCGGCGCCGAGGAATTGGGGCCCCCCCCCCGGGGGGGGCCCTTCCCCGGTCCCCCCCCCCCCCCCCCCGCAATTAATCATTCCCCGGGCGGGGGTTACCCTACTGTTA
>NZ_JARUXC010000013.1 GCF_030433855.1 Agreia sp. PsM10
CGTCCCTCGTACGGTGACCGTCCGCAGCGCAGCAACGACCGTCCCTCGTACGGTGACCGTCCCCAGCGCAGCAACGATCGCCCGTCATACGGCGACCGCCCGGCTCGCACGGAGCGCCCCTCCTACGGTGACCGCACCGAGCGCCCGTCGTACGGCGACCGCCCGGCTCGCACGGAGCGCCCCTCCTACGGTGACCGCACCGAGCGCCCGTCGTACGGTGACCGTCCGGCTCGCACGGAGCGTCCCTCATACGGTGACCGCCCGCAGCGCAGCAATGACCGCGGCTCGGACTTCTACCCGAAGCGCGATGACCGACCCACGGTCGGACACGCTCCGGTAGACGACGTCGTGCTCGAGCGCCTCGAGGCCCAGGCCACGACCGCGGTCGAGGTCGAGGGTGTCTCGTTCAAGGACCTCGGTCTGGGCGACAACATCGAGCGCCAGCTGCAGTCGATGGGAGCGCTCAGCCCGTTCCCGATCCAGGCTGCGACCATCCCCGACGTCCTCGCCGGAAAAGACGTGCTCGGCCGTGGCAAGACCGGCTCCGGCAAGACGATCGCCTTCGGAGCACCCGTCGTCGAGCGACTGATGGAGAACGGTGGAGCGAAGGGCCGCAAGCCCGGTCGCCTGCCCCGCGCCCTGATCCTCGCCCCGACGCGTGAGCTCGCCATGCAGATCGACCGCACGGTGCAGCCCATCGCCCGCGCCGTCGGCCTCAACACGACCACCGTGTTCGGCGGCGTTCCGCAGTTCAAGCAGGTCTCCGCCCTGCAGCGCGGCACCGACATCGTGATCGCGACCCCCGGCCGCCTCGAAGACCTCGTGGAGCAGGGTCGTCTCGACCTCTCCAAGGTCACCATCACGGTTCTCGACGAGGCCGACCACATGTGCGACCTCGGATTCCTCGAGCCGGTCCAGCGCATCCTGCGTCTGGTCGCAGACGGCGGACAGCGCCTGCTGTTCTCGGCGACCCTCGACAAGGGCGTGGCCCAGCTGGTCAACGAGTTCCTCGTGAACCCGTCGGTGCACGAGGTCGCCGGTGAAGACCAGGCCTCCTCCACGATCGACCACCGCGTGCTGCTCATCGAGCAGCGCGACAAGCGCGAGATCATCCAGCAGCTCGCCTCGGGCCCCGGCAAGACTCTCGTCTTCGCCCGCACCCGCGCCTTCGCCGAAGAGCTGGCCGACCAGCTCGACGACGCCGGCATCCCGGCCACCAGCCTGCACGGTGACCTCAACCAGTCGCGCCGCACGCGCAACCTTCAGCTGCTCACCAGTGGCCGGGTCAACGTGCTGGTCGCGACCGATGTCGCAGCTCGCGGAATCCACGTCGACGACATCAACCTGGTCATCCAGGCCGATGCCCCCGACGAGTACAAGACCTACCTGCACCGCTCCGGCCGCACCGGCCGCGCGGGCAAGAAGGGCACGGTCGTGACGCTGATCAACCGTTCGCGCCAGCGCCGCATGGACGAGCTCCTCGGCCGCGCGGAGATCACGGCCGACACGGAGCACGCCCGCCCGGGCGACCGCCTGATCGACGACCTGCGCAGCGTGTAGTCACACCCCGCACCATCTGCCACAGCGGCAACGCGAAGCGCCCCCTCCCTTCCGGGACGGGGGCGCTTCTGCGTTGCCGGAGAATCCGCTTCTCTCCGGCGTATCGGCTGCCGGTCGTCGGGCCGCGGATGCGCCGAACGGACGCGGATGCGTCGCCGCGCAGGCCGTCAGCGGGCGTCGAGGGGGATGAGCGGCTTCTCTGCCCGCACCGTCATCTGCTGCACCGACCAGCTGTTGCCGTCGGGATCGTCGAAGAAGAAGAACGTGCCGCCGTCGCGCTCTGCGTCGAAGATGGAGAGATCGCTGACCTCGACGCCGCGTTCGAGAAGCTCGAAGCGAGCGGCGGCCGCATCGGAGACGACCAGCTGCAGGCCCTTCATCGAGCCGGGTTCCATCTGCGACATGCCGAACACGATCGAGCAGCCCGAGCCGCGAGGCGTGAGCTGCACGACCCGCATCTGCGTCGTCGTCGTGTCGTGGTCGAGTGCGAAGCCGAGCTGATCGCGGTAGAAGCCGATCGATCGCTCGATGTCTGCCACCGGAAGCACAATGACCTCGAGTGTCCAGTCCATGGCGCTACTCCTTCTCTTGCGGGGCGGCCTCGGCGGTGTCGACCTGCTCGCCACGGAACTGTGTCATGTAGAGCGAGTAGTACGCGCCACGAGATTCGAGAAGCTCGTCGTGGCTTCCCTGTTCGACGATGCGGCCGTTCTCCATGACCAGGATGGTGTCGGCGTCGCGGATCGTGGAGAGTCGATGTGCGATGACGAAGGAGGTGCGATCTGTGCGAAGGGCGGCCATGGCGTGCTGCACCAGCAGTTCGGTGCGGGTATCGACCGACGACGTCGCCTCGTCGAGGATGAGCAGGGACGGGTTCGCAATGAAGGCGCGCGCGATGGTGATGAGCTGGCGCTCGCCGGCCGACACGCTGCCTCCGTCGGCGTCGAGCACGGTGTCGTAGCCCAGGGGCAGCTGGCGCACGAAGCGATCGACCATGGTGGCCTGTGCCGCCTCGACCACCTCGTCGTCTGTGGCGTCGAGTCGTCCGTAGCGGATGTTCTCCCGAATCGTGCCTTCGAAGAGCCAGGCGTCTTGCAGCACCATGCCCACGCGCGAGCGCAGTGTGCCTCGCGAGAGCTGCGTGATGTCGACGCCGTCGAGCAGGATGCGCCCGCCGGTGAGTTCGTAGAAGCGCATGACCAGGTTCACGAGCGTTGTCTTGCCTGCGCCGGTCGGCCCGACGATGGCCACCGTGTGGCCGGGCTTGGCCTCGAGGGAGAGTGACTCGATGAGCGGCTTCTCGGGGTCGTAGCTGAACGACACGTCGTCGAATCGCACATGTCCGTCGGTACGTGCCGGCAGCTCGGCCGTGACCTCGTCGGGACTCTGCTCGTCGGCGTCGAGAAGCTCGAACGTGCGCTCGGCCGATGCGACGCCGGACTGCAGCATGTTCGCCATGCCCGCGATCTGGCCGAGGGGCTGCGAGAACTCGCGCGAGTACTGGATGAACGCGGTCGCGTCACCGAGGGTCATCTGCCCGGATGCGACGCGCAGGCCGCCGACGACGGCGATCAGCACGTACGACAGGTACGACACGAACGTCATGGCCGGCATGATCATGCCCGAGACGAACTGGGCGCCGAAGGACGCCGAGTAGAGCTTCTCGTTGCGTTCGTCGAACTCGGCGACCAGCTCTTTGTCGCGACCGAACACCCGCACGAGCTCGAGCCCGGAGAAGGACTCCTCGATGTGGCCGTTCAACGAGCCCGTGTTCTTCCATTGGGCCGCGAAGAGCTTCTGCGATCGAGAGCCGATGACGCCCGCGATGACCGCGGAGAGGGGAAGCGCGATCAATGCGATGAGGGCGAGCTGCCACGACACGATGAACATGACGATGACGATGCCGATCACCGTGAGGGCGGATTGGACCAGCTGCGAGAAGGCCTGCTGCAACGCGGCCTGGATGTTGTCGACATCGTTGGTGACGCGCGACATGGTGTCGCCGCGCTGGCGCGAGTCGAAGTAGCTGAGCGGCAGCTTGTTGAGCTTGACCTCGATGTCTTGACGGAGGCGGAAGACCACTCGCATGACGAGGCCGTTCAAGATGTACCCCTGTGCCCAGTTGAGCACCGAGGCGACGATGTACATGAGCAGAACGATGATGATGAGGCGTCCCAGCACCATGAAGTCGATGCCCTGGCCGGGGACGATGTCGGACTTCTCGAGGAGATCGGCGAAGTCGTTGTTGCCCGACGCTCGCGTCTCGGCGACGATCTGGGCGAGGGGAACGCCGGCTGGCAGCTGGGAGCCGATCACCCCGTTGAAGATGGTGTCGACGGCCTGCCCCAGGATCTTGGGCGCGATGACCGTGAGCACGACGGAGATGACGACCAGCCCGACGACGATGCTCATCTTGACCCGTTCGGGGCCGAGCAGCCCGACCAGCCGTTTGGCCGAGGGCCAGAACTGCTGCGCCTTCTTGGCCGGCGCGCCACCGAACATGTCGCCGTCGGCCTCTGTAGGAATGTACTCGACGTCGAGTTCGTCGATGACGGTGGGCGTCTCGTCGGTGGACGAGCTCTTCTTCGTGTTGCGAGCCATCAGGCCACCCCCTCGATGCTCATCTGGGATCCGACGATCTCGCGGTACGTCTCGCTCTCGTCGAGCAGTTCGTCATGGGTGCCACGCGCCACGATGACCCCGTCGTTGACGACGAGGATCTGGTCGGCCGCCCGGATCGTCGAGATGCGCTGGGCGACGATGATGACGGTCGCGCCCCGGGTGGCCGCGAACAGGGCCTCGCGCAGGCGGGCGTCTGTGGCGACGTCGAGCGCGGAGAAGGAGTCGTCGAACAGGTAGACCTGCGGGTCTGCCACCAGCGCCCGGGCGATGCAGAGCCGTTGACGTTGGCCCCCCGACACGTTGGTGCCGCCCTGCGAGATGCGCTCGTCGAGCCCCTTCTCTTTCGCCCGCACGAAGTCGTCTCCCTGTGCGACCTCGAGGGCCTGCCACAACTGCTCGTCGCTCGCGTCGGGGCGGCCGAAACGCAGATTGGATGCGATGGTTCCCGAGAACAGGTACGGCTTCTGCGGCACGAGGCCGACGAGGTGGGCTATCTGGCGCCGGTCGAGGTCGGAGACGGGCACTCCGTCGATCGTGACGGCGCCGCCCTGCGGGTCGTAGAGCCGGGGGATGAGATTGAGCAGCGTGGTCTTGCCCGCACCGGTCGATCCGACGATCGCCGTGGTCTTGCCCGGTTCGGCGACGAAGGAGACGTGGTCGAGAACGGGGCGTTCGGCTCCCGGATAGCCGAACGTGACGTCGGTGAACTCGACACGGCCGGCAGTGGGAACGCGGGGCGCCGGCCGCACGGGCACGGCCATGCTCGGCTGCGTGGCGAGCACCTCGCTGATGCGCTCGGCGCAGACGACGGCGCGGGGGATCATCATGACCATGAAGACACCCATCATGACGGCGGTGAGGATCTGCAGCAGATACTGCAGGAACGCGGTGAGGGAGCCCACCTGGATGTCGCCGGCGTCGACTCTCTGGCCGCCGAACCACAGCACGGCGGCTGTGGCCAGGTGCAGGATCATCATGATGGCGGGGAACATGAGAACGAAGAGGTTGCCGACCTTGACCGACACGACCGTGATGGCCTCGTTGGCCCGCTGGTAGCGCTCGGACTCGAACGGTTCGCGCACGAAGGCCCGCACCACCCGGATGCCCATGATCTGCTCGCGCAGAACGCTGTTGATGCCGTCGATGCGGTCTTGCATGAGCCGGAACAGGGGCAGCAGCAGGAAGACGAGGACGCCGACGATCACGAACAGCAGCGGCACCGAGACCCACACCAGCCAGGACAGACCCGCGTCTTCGCGGAGGGCGAAGATGATTCCGCCGATGCACATGATCGGCGTCGAGACCATGAAGTTGAGCATCATCAGCACGAGCATCTGCACCTGCTGCACGTCGTTCGTGCCGCGGGTGATCAGAGTGGCCGTTCCGAACTTGGCGACGTCGATGGCGCCCAGGGTGTCGACCTTGCGATAGATCTCGCGCCGCAGGTCGCGACCGACGGCCATGGCCGTGCGGGCGCCGAAGTAGATGCCCGCGATGGCGGTGGCCACCTGCACGACGCAGGCGAGCAGCATGGTCATGCCTGTCGACCAGATGAACTCCGTGTCGCCTGTCGATACGCCCTTGTCGATGATCTGGGCGTTGAGGCTGGGCAGGTACAGGGCCGCGAGCGTCGAGACGAACTGGAAGACGACGACGGCGATCACCCAGCCCGTGTAGGGCTTCAGGTGATGGATGATGAGGCGGATGAGTTCCACGGTGGTTCCTCACGAGAGCGACAGGAGTGAACGTGCTGTGCGCCCATCGTAAGAGGCACCGGTGACGCTCGAGTAGAACGGTATTCCTAGTTGGAATGATTTACAAATGTGCGCCGAACCGTCGGGGCCTGGCCGTGGGCGTCGACGCGCTCGCCGACTGCATCCAGAGTGCGAGCCGGCGCTCGCTCGGAAACCGCGAGTCGATTCTCGGGGATCTGCCGTGGGCCGACTGGAAGGCTGCCACCGCATGGCGGTACGCATCGTCGTCGGTCCAGGTGCTGCGGTGCACGACCGGTGCGTGCGGCCGCCGGGTGAAGAGGCCCAGGATGCAGCCGGTCGCGGCTGACTGGATGCTGCGGGTGAAGACGGATGGCATCATCGCCTGTCCTTTCGTCACGTCTCGTGAAGGGAGTCGGATCGGCCCCTCACTCAATGAGACTCCCTCACCGCCCGATCATGACGCGAAGACGACGACGACGGCGGTGGCGGCCCAGAACACCACGATGAAGATCCAGTCCCTGGCGCGGAAGGCGATCGAGTAGCGTTCGGTGCGTGTGCGGTGGGCGCCGAAGGCGCGCGAGTCCATGGCGAGCGCCACTCGTTCGGCGTGCCTGATGGCCCCCGCCAGCAGCGGCACGACGTAACCGGCCGTGCGCACGAGCCACGCGATCGGACCCCGCCCATCCGAGATGCCGCGCACTCGATGCGCCTGCCTGATCACCTCGAGTTCGTGACCGAAGCGGGGCACGAAGCGGAACGCGGCCAGCGCCGTGTAGCCGAGCCTGTACGGCACACGCAGCTGCTGCACCAGCGAGCGCACGAGGTCGGGCCCGGTCGATGTGAGGCCGCCGACGAGCGCGAGCAGAACGATGGCGGCGAGCCTCAGCGCGGTGGCCAGTCCGATGAGCCAGCCGCCGACCGTGAGGTGGAGCGGCCCGGCTTCGACGATCACCGACGGATCGGCCGACGCCGCCGGATCGGCCCAGATGCCGAAGCTCACCGACATGACGCCCACGACCACGGGGATCGCGACGAGCAGGAGGAGCAGGGAGCGTGCACGCAGGTGGGCGCCGATCACGAGCAGAGTGAGGGCGATCAGGCAGAAGACGAGGGGCGTCATGACATCGCGGGTGAACAGCAGCAGAGCCATGGCGGGCAGGGGAGCCGCGATCTTCGAGAGCGGATTGAGGCGGTGCAGAAAGCGCCAGGGACCGAAGTCGGGAGGTGCAGCGTAGGGGTCGATCGGCGGCTTCGACACGGCGGCGCGAGACGGGGTCACGACGTCGGCCCCCAGGGCAGATCGCGGAGCCGCGTGACCGATCTCCACGACGGATGCCGCTCGAGTTCGCGGAAGGCCCGGGCCAGCGGCGGCCTGCGCAGCCCCGCTTCGTCGAGGGCGTCGGATGCGAGCACCGAGGCCGTGGGGCCGAACGCCGCGACCCTGCCCGAGTCGAGAACGAGGATGTGGCTGCTGTGCTCGGCCACGAGCTGCAGGTCGTGCGTGACGACGAGCACGGTCGTGCCCTGAGCGTTGAGCCCGTCGAGCAGGGTCAGCAGCTCCGACGCCCGCGCCCTGTCCTGCCCGAAGGTGGGCTCGTCGAGGGCGAGCAGCGGCGCGCCGTCGATGAGCGCGGTGCCCACGGAGAGTCGACGCTTCTGCCCGCCCGAGAGCAGGAACGGATGCTCGTCGCGCAGCTCCTGCAGATCGAAGCGCTCGAGCATGGCCGACACCCGCGCCTCGACCTCGTCGGCCGGGATGCCCTGGAGCCGCGGTCCGTGGGCGAGCTCCTCCGCGACGGTCGACTTGATGAACTGGTGCTCGGGGTTCTGAAAGACGAAGCCGACGGTGCGGGCGAGTGTGTGCGCGTCGGCCTTGGCGGGGTCCAGCCCGAGAACATCGATGCGGCCGGCCGGTGCTCGGATGACGCCCGCAATGGCTTGCAGGAGGGTGGTCTTGCCCGCGCCGTTCGTTCCGACGATCGCCACGAACGAGCCGTGCTCGATCGTCACGTCGATACCGTTCAGGATGCGGGTGCGCCCGCGATCGAGATCGAGTGCGGTCACCCGCACGGCCGGTTCCGTAGCTGGGGGTGTTCGCGCGACGCCTGTCGCGCCCGTCTCGTCGACCGCACCCGTGGCGACCGGCGCGGGGAGGGCATCCTGCGCATCGAGCGCGACGGTCAGCTCGTGCGGAGTGAGGGGAAGGGGATCGAGTCGGATGCCGGCCTCGAGGAGTCGCAGCGCCGCGAGCAGTGCGACGGGCAGCCAGACGCCGAGGCGCATGAGCTCGTCGACCCGGTCGACGAGCACGTGCCTGGTCGGGCCCTGAATGGCGAGCCGCCCGTTCCTGTCAAGCACGATCACGCGGTCGACGAGCTCGATGGCCGCGTCGAGGTTGTGCTCGACGAGCACGATCGCGTGGTCGCCGCCGACGACGAGGGTCCGCAGCACCGCGTAGACCTCATCGATTCCGGCAGGGTCGAGGTTGGCCGTCGGTTCGTCGAGTACGAGCACCGGGGCTTTCATCGCGAGGGCGCAGGCGATGGCGAGCCGCTGTCGACCGCCTCCCGAGAGCGTGTCGGGGTTGTCTCCCCGACGCTCCCACAGGCCCACCTGGCGCAGGCTCTCCTCGGCGCGCGACAGCACCTCGGCCCGGTCGAGCAGCAGGTTCTCGGGACCGAACGCCACCTCGTCGAGCAGTGTGCCCGTGACCATCTGCGAGTCAGGATCCTGGAACACCATGGCCACGCGCTCGCTGAGTCGAGCCACCGTCTCGTGAGCGGTGCGCATCCCGCTCACTGTCACCGTGCCCGTGAGCTCGGCGGGAACCGCGTGCGGCACGAGCCCGTTCAGCGCGAGCGCGAGCGTCGACTTGCCGCAGCCCGAGGGGCCGAGCAGCAGAACGACCTCTCCCGGATCGACGTCGAACGTCACCTCGGTCGGGGTCGTCGTGTCGCGCCCCTCGTGCCGGATCGACACCGACTTCACCCGGACCGCGCGGGTCTGGTGCGCATCCGCCGCCGCTGCCGCGTCGTGCGGGTCTGCGACCGTCACGCCGCAGGAGTGCTGCGAGCGTGCTCGGAGCGCAGGCCGCGGGCGACGCCGGTGCGCACGAGCGCTGCGCCGAGCAGCACCGCGAGAGCGGTGAAGACGACGGGCGCGACGAAGTAGCCCGACATCAGCACGGCACCCGAGGCGGCGTCGAGGGAGTCCTTCGCGAGCGTCCTGTACATGCCGACGGCGCAGACCACGCCGGCGATGACGCCGCCCACGAGGAACAGCCACGTGCTCCAGCGGCGATATCTCGTGACGAGGAACGGCAGCTCCTGGAAGGCCCCGATGGCGATGGCGATGATCGTGGCCCAGAACCCGAGGGGCTGGAGGGGAGCGGTGACGAGGCCCGCGATGCTGGCTGTCAGCACAGCCACTCCGCCGCGTCTGATCACATACTGCGCGACCACGCCGGGCACGAAGTAGACCCCGATAGTGAACCCGTAGAAGAGCGGGGCGAGAGCAGCGATCGTGCCGCCGATCCAGGCGTTGAGCGCGAAGACGAGGCCGCCGGCGACGCCGATGGCGGCGCAGGTCAGAAGCAGCCTGGTGCTCACGTTTCTCATCGATCCTCCACTGTCCAGCTTAGGGCAGGGTAACCAAACCACGCTGCCGGGCGGCCGCCGATCAGGGAGTGATCAGGCGAGTGACAGCATGGCGGCGGCGGCGAGCGCGAGAACCAGGCCGACCGCCTGCAGCGGAGCGATGCGCTCCTTCAGCACGATCGACGCAAGAATGATGGTTCCGGCCGGGTAGAGAGCCGTGAGCACCGACGTCACCGAGAGCTCGCCGAGGCGCAGTCCGGCGAGGATCAGGCCGTTCGCCGCCGCGTCGGCGACGCCGCACGCGAGGGCGAGTGCAAGGGCGGCGCCAAGGCCGGCCGCGCCGGGCCGTGCGGATGCGGATGCGGGCCGGGCCATCGCATCCGATCGCCGGCGTGCGACGAGAAACGCCGCCAGCACGACCGCACCCATGATCGCGCCGTTGACGGCACGGTTGAGGAACAGGGGGACGAGCCCCGAGTCGGCGGGTGCGGCATCGATGGCCACCAGGAAGATGCCGATCGTGGCGCCCGAGCCGATGGCCATGAGGATTCCGCGAAGGCTCGGCCGCACGGCATCCTTCTCGGGCACGAATCCGACGAGAACGACGGCCACCAGCGCGAGCGCCAGCGCCGCGTAGCCGATCGGATGGAAGGCCGAGCCCCGCGCGAGCCCGATCGACAGGGGAACGATGGCCGAGATCACGGCGGTCAGCGGCGACAGGATGCTCATGGGCCCGATCGCGAGACAGGCGTACAGCAACGAGATGCCGATCGCGCCCGAGACGCCGGAGATGCTGCCCCAGAGAACCGCCTCCGCCGACCAGTTTCCGCCGACGAACGGGTACACGGCGACGAGCACGACGGCCCCCGACCCGGCAGCTATCCCCGTGACGGCGAACGGAGACAGGCGCCGCGAGGCGAGACCGCCGAGGAAGTCCGCTGCGCCGTAGACGAATGCACCCGCGAGGCCGAACAGGGTGACGAGCATGGATGTCGAGCCTAGCGCGGTCCGGTCTGCACAGAGACGGGCGCTCGCGGGCTCGGGGTCGGCGGGCGCCGGTACACTTCTGGGCGTGACGTGGAACGCAGACATCCCCTGGGACCCGGAGGCCGAACCGCCACCCCTCGACGACGAGCCGCCCTACGATCCGTACTACGACGAGGGTCCGGTTCCACAGGCACCCCTTCGACAGGCTCAGGGAACGGGGGCTTCGGGAACAGACGTCCCGTCCGCCGAGCCTGTCGAGACGACCTCCCCGGAGACCGCCGTCGAGGCCCTGCAGCGGGTGTTCGGGTACGAGACCTTCCGCGGCGACCAGGCCGCGATCATCCAGAACGTCATCGACGGTGGCGACACCGTCGTGCTCATGCCCACCGGTGGCGGCAAATCCCTCTGCTACCAGATCCCGTCGCTCGTGCGCCGGGGCACGGGCATCGTGATCTCTCCTCTCATCGCGCTCATGCAAGACCAGGTCGACGCGCTCACGGCGGTGGGGGTGCGCGCCGCGTTCCTCAATTCGACGCAGGATGCCGCGGAGCGGGCGCGCGTCGAGAACGCCTACCTCGGCGGGCAGCTCGACCTCCTCTATGTCGCGCCGGAGCGGCTCTCCAACGAGGCCACCAAGAGGTTCCTCGCGCAGGGCGAGATCGCGCTGTTCGCCATAGACGAGGCCCACTGCGTGTCCCAATGGGGCCACGACTTCCGCCCCGACTACCTCGCCCTCTCCGAGCTCGCCGAGCGCTGGCCGCAGGTTCCGCGCATCGCCCTCACCGCCACGGCGACCGAGGCGACCCACGCCGAGATCACCGAACGCCTGGGCATGCAGCAGGCGAAGCACTTCGTCGCCAGCTTCGATCGGCCGAACATCCGGTACCGCATCGAGAACAAGGGCGAGGTGCGCAAGCAGCTTCTCTCGCTCATCAAGGGCGAGCATCCCACCGACTCGGGCATCGTCTACGCACTGTCTCGCAACACGGTCGAGAAGACCGCGCAGTTCCTGGCCGACAACGGACTCAAGGCGCTGCCCTATCACGCGGGCCTCGATTCGCGGCTGCGGGCGTCGACCCAGTCGCGGTTCCTGCGCGAAGACGGCATCATCATCGTCGCCACGATCGCGTTCGGCATGGGCATCGACAAGCCCGACGTGCGCTTCGTCGCGCACGTCGACCTGCCCAAATCGGTGGAGGGCTACTACCAGGAGGCCGGCCGCGCCGGGCGCGACGGACTGCCGTCGACGGCCTGGCTCGCCTACGGGCTGCAGGACGTGGTGCAGCAGCGGCGCATGATCGACGAGTCACCGGGCGACCTCGCTCATCGCCGTCGGCTGTCGGCCCACCTCGACGCCATGCTCGCCCTGTGCGAGACCGTGCACTGCCGTCGGGTCAACCTGCTCGGCTACTTCGGTCAGCAGTCGACGCCGTGCGGCAACTGCGACACCTGCCTCGAGCCGCCCGAGTCGTGGGACGGCACGGTCGCGGCCCAGAAACTGCTCTCCACTGTCGTGCGCCTGCAGCGCGAGCGCAACCAGCGCTTCGGCGCAGGCCAGCTCATCGACATCCTGCGCGGCAAGGTCACCGATCGGGTCACGCAGTTGAATCACCAGAGCCTCTCCACCTGGGGCATCGGGCAAGACCTCAGCGACCAGCAGTGGCGGGGTGTCGTGCGCCAGCTCCTGGCTCAGGGACTGCTCGCGGTGAACGACGACGGCTACGGCACCCTGGTGATCACCGAGGCGAGCGGCGAGGTGCTCGCCGGCAGGCATCCGGTGTCGATGAGGCGCGAGGCCGAACGGGCCGCCCGCAGTGTGCGCTCGTCTGGGTCGTCGAAGTCGAAGGCCGCCACGGCCGAGCTCGCGCCGGCCGACCAGGAACTCTTCGAGAAGCTGCGCGCCTGGCGCGCGGGCGAGGCGCGGGAGCAGGGCGTGCCCGCCTACATCGTCTTCGGCGACGCGACCCTGAGGGCGATCGCCACCGAGAGGCCCGCATCGCTGGCTCAGGCCGGGGGCATCACCGGAATCGGCGAAGCGAAGCTGCAGAAGTACGGCGAAGCGATCCTCGAGGTCGTGGCGGGCGCCGCCGTATCCTGAATCGGGCATAGATACACTCTGTATCGCAGTGCATGCCGTCAGGGCTATGAGCACTCTGTGAGACTGGGCGCATGCTCACCTTCCTCAGCCGTGCCCTGCTCGCGCCGGTCGCCCGCGCCGTCTACAGGCCGACGGTCATCGGCCGCGACAACGTGCCGAGGACGGGGCGGGTGCTGCTCGCGAGCAACCACCTGAGTTTCATCGACAGCGTCGTGCTCACCCTCGTTGCTCCGCGCAACGTCTCCTTCCTCGCCAAGTCCGAGTACTTCACTGGGGAGGGAGCGAAGGGGTGGCTCTCGCGATCGTTCTTCTCCGCGATCGGCGCCGTTCCGGTCGACCGGGGTGCCGGCCAGGCGGCGCAGGACGCGCTGGATGCGGGGCTCGCCATTCTCGAGCGGGACGAGGCGTTCGCGATCTACCCCGAGGGCACCCGCTCGCGTGACGGGCGTATCTACAAGGGGCGAACGGGCGCGGCCTGGCTGGCGATGAGCTCGAGCAGCCTGATCGTTCCGGTCGCCCTGATCGGCACCGAGAAGCTGCAGCCCGTCGGCTCGACCATTCCCAGGCTGCACCATGTGTCCGTCGAGTTCGGGCGTCCGATCGACGCGTCGGAGTACGGGCAGGCCACGTCCGCCCGCGCGCGACGCAGACTGACCGACGTGCTGATGGACGACATCCAGCGCATGTCGGGCCAGGAGAAGGCAGGGGTCTACAACGAGGCGCCAGCCGCGTCGACCATCGAGAAAGTCAAGCGTGCGTTGGGGCGCAACAGACCCTCCTAAGGTGGTGTGAGCGTGATCGACACGACAAGACGGGGACTCGCATGCTGAAGAACAGAAGACGACACAGGGCTGCGATTCAGGAGCCGCAGTCGGACATCGTCGTCCCCGGCAGCACCGCGCTCCCTCCCGTGCGGGTCAACGCGTTCCGCATCGGTCTCGTCGGGGGCCTCGGCGTGCTGGTGTCGATCCTCATCGGCGGTATCATCGGCCAGCTGACGACCGTGCTGATCTACGTGGGTGTGGCCCTGTTTCTGGCGCTGGGGCTCGACCCCCTCGTGTCGTGGCTCGAGAAGAAGCTGCCGCGCTGGGCGGCCATCCTGGTGGTCTTCGCCGCGGTCATCCTCGGGTTCGCGGGCCTGCTCTTCACGATCATCCCCGTGATCGTCGACCAGATCACCAACCTCATCACCAACTTTCCCGACATCGCCACCCGCCTGGTCAACAGCGACTTCGTAAAATCGTTGGAGAAGCAGCTCTCAGGGGTCGTGGACTTCGACTCCGTCGTGAAGAGCGTCACCGACTTCGTGAGCGACCCGAACAACTTCGTGAGCCTCGGCGGCGGGATCCTGGCCGTGGGCGTGGGGGTCGCCAGCGGAGTGACGGGCGCCACGATCGTGCTGATCCTCACGCTGTACTTCCTCGCATCGCTGCGTTCGATCAAGCGCGTCACCTACCGCTTCGTTCCGGCCAGTAAGCGTGCCGGCTTCATCGACGTGTCGGAGGACATCACGTCTGCAGTCGGGCGCTACGTCGTGGGCCAGTTCACGCTCGCGGCCGTGAACGGTGTGCTCAGCGTGATCTTCCTCTGGATCATCGGGGCACCGCAGTTCGTGCTGCTCGCCTTCGTGGCCTTCCTGTTCTCGCTGATCCCGCTCGTCGGAACCCTCACGGGCTCGCTCATCATCGTGCTGACCTGCCTCTTCGCGTCGCCCCTGACCGCGCTCGTCGCGCTCATCTACTACCTCATCTACATGCAGCTCGAGGCCTACTTCCTCAGCCCGCGCATCATGAACCGCGCGGTCTCGGTTCCGGGCGCGGTCGTCGTGATCGCTGCGGTCGCCGGCGGCACGCTCGGCGGAATCCTCGGGGCGCTCGTCGCCATCCCTGTGGCGGCGTCGACGATCATCATCATCCAGAAGGTCGTGTTCCCGAGGCAGGAACTGAAGTAGCGCCGGCCGTGAGCTGACCGGCGGGGGCAGGGCTACCAGGTGGTCGTCGCGCCGGGCCCCGGAACCATGGCGACATCGGAGCACTCCAGGGTCGCGCCTGTGGCCGACACGAATTCGACGCTCACCTCGTGTGAATTGCGATCGACGTAGAGCGCGCTGGGCCCGAACTCGCTGGCCCGATGGGCGGTTCCCCACTCGCTCAGGGCTGCCAGAACCTTCTTGAGCTCTGAGCCCGCTTCGGTGAGGTGGTAGCTCGACCGCTCACGCGAGCCGGCCTCCTTGTAGCTGCGGCGCTCGAAGATGCCCGCATCCACCAGGGTCGTCAACCGCGCCGACAGCACGTCGGTGGGAATGCCGAGCCTGTCGCGGAACTCGGAGAACCGGCTGTCGCCCTGGAACGCGCTGCGCACGATCAGCACCGTCCATTTCTCGCCGAGAACCTGCATGGTGCGGGCGATCGAGCAGCGGGGCTGGGTATCGGATGCGTGCGCCATGGCCCCACGATACGTCTTCCGCATCTGAATTGGAAATTCCAAGTCAGGCGGGTATGGTGGCGAAATGACCGCTACCGAGACCGGAACTACTCGCACCCGCCGACAGTGGGGCAGAAGAGGCAGCTTCTGGGCTGCGGCCGCCGTGCTCGCCCTCTGCCTCTGGGCCAGCGGCGCCCCATCCACGTTGTACCCGAGCTACGCCGCGGAGTGGGATCTCTCCCCGGTCGTGACCACGTCGATCTTCGGCACGTACCCCGTCGCCCTGCTGCTCGTCCTCCTTCTCGCCGGGGGCATCTCCGATTCGATCGGCCGCAGGCGGGCCATGCTCATCGGCGTGGGCCTGATCGTGGCATCGGCCTTCGTCTTCGCCGTCGCCCCCAACGTGGGCTTCCTCTTCGCAGGCCGGGTGCTGCAGGGCGTCGGAACTGGCTTCGCCCTCGGTGCGGCCAGCGCCGCGCTCGTCGAGAACAACCTCTCGAAGAACCCTCGCTTCGCCTCGGTGCTCACCACAGTGTCGACGTCGACGGGCCTGACCCTCGTGCTCTTCGTGAGCGGAGGCCTGGCCCAGTACGCACCATGGCCGCTGCAGCTCAGCTTCTGGGTGCTGTTCGTTCTCGCGGGTCTCGCCTTCGCCGTCGTGTGGTTCATGCGCCGCGACAACCCTCCCCGGGCCGTCGGCCCCGACGGACGGCCCGCGCGCTGGAAGCCGTCGGGCATCCACGTGCCCCGCTCTCTGCTGCGCACCTTCATCGCCTCGACGCTGGGTGTAGTGGTGGCCTACAGCGTGGGCGCGATCTTCCTGTCGCTGGGCTCGTCGATGGCGCGAGACCTCACCGGCACCACGAACCTGCTCATCGTCGGCGCTCTGCTCGCGATCTCGTCGGTGGCGATCGGGGTCACCGCGCTCCTGCTGCAGAAGGTTCCGGCACACGTGTCCCTGATCGTGGGAGCGGTCATCAGCATCGCGGGCCTCGGCGTCATGGAGCTCACGGCTGCACAGGGCTCGATCGCCCTCTTC
The DNA here is from genome assembly GCF_030433855.1 of Agreia sp. PsM10. Lineage (GTDB taxonomy): Bacteria > Actinomycetota > Actinomycetes > Actinomycetales > Microbacteriaceae > Agreia. The sequence continues at coordinate 16,042 of NZ_JARUXC010000013.1, forward strand.
GTCGTCTGGTGCATCGTGGGCGGGGTCGGCTACTCCTTCGTCTTCACCGGCGGGCTGACGCTGCTCAACCGCACCGCCCTTCCCGAGCACCGCGGCGGTACGCTCTCGCTGCTCTACCTGTTCTCGTACCTGCTGCAGGCCATCACCGCGGTCGTGGCCGGCGCGCTGGCGACGGCCCTGGGGCTCAACGCGGCGATCGACCTCGTCGCCCCCGGCGTGGCCGTGCTGTGCCTCGCGCTCATCGCGGCGACCACGCTGGATGTCGCGGCGCGGCGACGAGAGGCGCGTCTCGTCGAGGTGCCGGCCGCGTGATCGACGTGTCGGCCGCGTGACCGGCGTCGCGGTGGCGTTGTGGGGGAGCGCCTGCGTTACGGTCGTTCGGCTGTAGACATCATCAACGGGCCGCCTCGGTCTGCGAGCGCTCTTTGTAGGGCAGGGACGGTCGATTTTCGTGCCCGCCCGGGCGCTCGTAGCGTTGACGCAGATGTGACGACAGCGCACGGAAGAGGCCAATGATGGTGGACGCGGTGAAGAACGAGACGACCGGCGACAGCTCGATCCAGCTCGCAGACCGGATCGAGGAGAGCGAGAAGCTCGGCGAGACGACGACCGGCATGGCGATCGACAAGGCGGATGCCCGCATCGACACGGCCGCGCTCGGCCAGTACCTGCTGGGCACGTGGGCGGATGCGCGCATCGCCGCTCGCAGGCTCACCGGCAGGCCCGAGATGCAGCGGGTCGACGGGCAGTCCCTGAAGGAGCACCGCGACACCGTCTTCCACCAGCTCGAGCTGCTCGTCGAGCACGGGGGAGTGCACAAGGCCTTCCCGAAGAGCCTCGGCGGCGAAGACGACCACGGCGGCAACATCGCGGGCTTCGAAGAGCTGGTCACCGCCGACCCGTCGCTGCAGATCAAGTCGGGTGTGCAGTGGGGGCTCTTCGGCGCCGCCGTTCTCCACCTGGGCACGCAGTACCACCACGAGACCTTCCTGCCCGCGATCATGAGCCTCGAGGTTCCGGGGGCGTTCGCCATGACCGAGACGGGGCACGGCTCCGACGTCGCCGCGATCGCCACCACGGCGACCTTCGATGTGGGCAGCCAGGAGTTCGTGATCGACACCCCGTTTCGCGGCGCGTGGAAGGACTACCTCGGCAACGCCGCCATCCACGGAACGGCGGCCGTGCTCTTCGCCCAGCTCGTCACCGAGGGCATCAACCACGGCGTGCACGCCTTCTACGTTCCGCTTCGCGACGCCGACGGGCAGTTCCTGCCGGGCGTCGGCGGCGAAGACGACGGGCTCAAGGGCGGCCTCAACGGCATCGACAACGGACGCCTGCACTTCACCGACGTGCGCATCCCCCGCGAGAACCTGCTCAACCGCTACGGCGATGTGGATGTCGACGGCACGTATTCGTCGCCCATCCAGAGCCCCGGCCGCCGCTTCTTTACGATGCTGGGCACCCTCGTGCAGGGTCGTGTCTCGCTCGATGGAGCATCGGTCGCCGCGGCCAAGGTGGCGCTTGCGATAGCCGTTCGCTACGGCAACGAGCGCCGGCAGTTCACCGCGGGCAGCGACACCGACGAAGAGGTGATCCTCGACTACCAGGTGCACCAGCGCCGGCTGATTCCGCTGATCGCCACGACCTACGCGGCGAGCTTCGCCCACGAGCAGCTGCTCACCAAATTCGACGGCGTCTTCTCGGGCGCGACCGACACCGACGCCGACCGCCAAGACCTCGAGACCCTTGCCGCCGCGCTCAAGCCGCTCTCGACCTGGCACGCGCTGGACACGCTGCAGGAGGCCCGCGAGGCCTGCGGGGGTGCGGGATTCCTGGCGGAGAACCGCCTGGTCGGGCTCAGGGCCGACCTCGACGTGTACGCCACATTCGAGGGCGACAACCATGTTCTGCTGCAGCTCGTCGCCAAGCGCCTGCTCACCGACTACAGTCGCCGCTTCGCCAAGGCCGATGTCGGGGTTCTCGCGCGTTATGTCGTGGAGCAGGCCGCCGACCGCACGGTCAGCGGCACCGGATTGCGCACCCTCGCGCAGAATCTCTCCGACAGGGGGTCTGTCGCCCGCAGCGTGGAACAGCTGCGCGAGACCGGAGCGCAGCGTGCCCTGCTGACCGACCGGGTCGAGACGATGGTGGCCGAGGTGGCCGGCAGGCTGCGACCCGGCACCAAGTCGTCGAAGCAGGTTGCCGCAGACCTGTTCAACGCCAACCAGAGCGCTGTCATCGACGCCGCCCGGGCTCACGCCGAGCTGCTGCAGTGGGAGGCGTTCACCGACGCCCTCGACGAGATCGACGACGAGGGCACCCGCATCGTTCTCACCTGGGTGCGCGACCTCTTCGGCCTCGGGCTCGTCGAGAAGCACCTGGCGTGGTACCTGATCAACGGCAGGCTCTCTCCGAAGCGCGCGCAGGCCGTGACCGCCTACATCGACCGTCTGATCGCGCGCCTGCGGCCGCACGCCCAAGACCTGGTGGATGCCTTCGGCTACGGCCCCGAGCACATCCGCGCGTCGATCGCCACGGGCGCCGAGGCCGAGCGCCAGAGGGAGGCGCGCGACTACTACGCGGAGCAGCGCGCGAGCGGTGAGGCGCCCATCGACGAGAAGACCCTGTCGAAGAAGCAGAAGGAACGCATCTAGACCAGTAGTCCCCGCTGCACCGCGATGTCGGGCAGGCTGAGGTCATGGCCAGCAATCACCGCGTCGCCGTGCTCGTGCTCGAGGGAGCGAAACCTCTCGATGTCGGCATACCGGCGCAAGTCTTCTCGAACCGCCCGAGCATGCCCTACGACGTGCGGGTGTGCGGAGCGGCTCCGGGCCTGGTGACAGGAGGTGACGGTCTCTCGTATCACGTGGCCGATGGGCTGGAGGCCCTCGCGCAGGCGGACACGATCTTCGTGCCCGGCTACCGTATGCCCGCCCAGATCGATCCGCCGTCCCACGTGCTCGACGCGTTGGTGGCCGCCCACGAGCGGGGTGCGCGGCTCGCGGCGATCTCGACCGGGGCTTTCGCCATTGCGGCGACCGGCCTGCTCGACGGCAAGCGGGCGACAACCCACTGGCACTACACCCTGGCGCTGGCGAAGAAGCATCCGCTCGTGCGTCTCGATGAAGATGTGCTCTTCGTCGACGAGGGCGATGTGCTCACATCCGCCGGTGCTGCCTCCGGAATCGACCTGTGCCTGCACCTCGTGCGCCGTGACCACGGCGTCGCGCTGTCGAATCACGTTGCGCGTCGCCTCGTCGCGGCGCCGTACCGAAGCGGCGGACAGTCGCAGTATGTGCCGCGCAGCGTGCCCGAGCCTCTCGGCGACCTCTTCGCGACCACTCGCGAATGGGCGTTGGCGCACCTCGCGGATCCGCTCACCCTCGACATGCTCGCCCGCAATGCCCGGGTCTCCGCCCGCACCTTCTCGCGTCGCTTCGTCGAAGACACCGGTTACACGCCGATGCAGTGGATGCTGCGGGCGCGGGTCGACGTCGCGCGGGAATTTCTCGAGAGCTCCGATCTCGGGGTGGAGCAGATCGCCGCCCGGGTGGGGCTGGGAACCGGTGCCAATCTGCGGCTGCACTTCCGGCGCATCCTGGGCACGTCGCCGACCGAATACCGTCACACCTTCTCGGCCTGAGGTCGGATCACGCGAGTGGCGAGATCCTTTCGAGTCACGTCGTTCCAGCCACTGGTGACGGCGTGCAGGTCCGCCGAACATGGGAGACGGAACGAAAGGAACCTTCCATGACTCGCATTGCCATCAACGGATTCGGCCGTATCGGGCGCAACACCCTTCGCGCTCTGCTCGATCGAGACAGCGCGCTCGAGGTCGTCGCCATCAACGATCTCACCGCCCCCGACTCGCTCGCCCATCTGCTCAGGTACGACAGCGCGCACGGTCGCTTCGACCGCGCCGTCGAGGTGGACGGGACCGACCTGCTCGTCGACGGTCATCGCATCCGGGTGATCGCCGAACGCGAGCCCGCCGCCCTGCCCTGGGCCGAGTTGGGTGTCGACATCGTTCTGGAGGCCACGGGCCGGTTCACCTCCGCCGACGCCGCCCGAGCGCACCTCACGGCCGGCGCGAAGCGCGTGCTGGTGAGTGCGCCCTCGGACGGCGCAGACGTGACGCTCGCGTTCGGCGTGAACACCGGTGCCTACGATCCGGCGCGCCACGTGATCGTCTCCAACGCCTCGTGCACGACCAATGCCCTCGCGCCGCTCGCCGCGGTGCTGGACGACCTGGCCGGAATCGAGCACGGCTTCATGACGACGGTGCACGCCTACACGCAGGAGCAGAACCTGCAGGACGGTCCGCACCGCGATCTGCGCCGCGCACGGGCAGCAGGCGTGAACATCGCACCCACCACGACCGGTGCGGCCAAGGCCATCGGGCTCGTGCTGCCGAACCTCGAGGGAAAGCTCTCCGGTGATTCGATCCGGGTGCCCGTTCCTGTCGGCTCGATCGTGGAGCTCAACACGACGGTGTCGCGCGATGTCACCCGCGACGAGGTCCTCGCCGCCTACCGCGCCGCCGCATCGGGCACGCTCGCGGGCATCCTCGACTACTCCGAGGAGCCGCTCGTCTCGAGCGACATCGTCGACCAGCCGGCGTCGGCGATCTTCGACTCCGCCCTCACCCGCGTCGACGGCCGGCATATCAAGGTGGTCGCCTGGTACGACAACGAGTGGGGCTTCTCGAATCGTGTGATCGACACGCTCGAGCTCATGGCGCGGGTGTCGTAGAAGCCGTGGGGCCGAGGTAGTACCCCGGTACGACACGCTCCGATCAAGACCGTCCTCTCGGGCGATTCGCCACACTCCGTCCACTTCTAACCTCGAAGAAGTGGGGGAGGGTCGGCCTCCTCCACGTCCACTTCATAGACGTGAATCGACAGGAGATCGACATGATCGAAGCACAGTCCCTCACCAAGCGCTACGGCCAACGAACAGCGGTGGACGCCGCCACCTTCACGGTGCGGCCGGGCAAGGTCACGGGCCTCCTCGGCCCGAACGGCGCGGGCAAGTCCACCACGATGCGCATGATCGTGGGGCTCGACCGGCCCACCTCGGGCAGCGTACGCGTGAATGGCCACTTCTACGCCGAGCACTCCGCCCCTCTTCACGAGGTCGGAGCCCTGCTCGACGCGAAGGCCATCCATTCGGGCCGTTCGGCCTACAACCACCTGCTCGCGCTCGGCGCCACCCACGGCATCGGAGCGGCCCGCGTGCGCGAGGTCATCGACCTCACCGGCCTGCAGGCCGTGGCCGGAAAGCGAGTGGGCGGGTTCTCGCTCGGCATGGGGCAGCGCCTCGGCATCGCGGCGGCGCTCCTCGGCGACCCGCAGACGCTCATCCTCGACGAGCCCATCAACGGGCTCGACCCCGAGGGCGTGCTCTGGGTGCGCGGGCTGCTCAAGCACCTCGCCTCCGAGGGGCGCACCGTGCTGCTGTCGAGCCACCTCATGAGCGAGATGGCCATGACCGCAGACCACATCATCGTGTTCGGCCGGGGCCGCGTCATCGCAGACGCCCCGGTGGCCGACATCGTCGGCCAGGGCGCGGTCACGTCCGTGCGGGTCTCCAGCCCCCAGGCCGCCGAGCTGGCCCGGCTGCTCGCCGCCCCGGATGTGCAGGTCACCTCTGCGAGCGGGTCGACGCTCGACGTGGCCGGCGTCTCGGCGGCGACCATCGGCGGCATCGCCGCATCCAACGGCCTTGTGCTGCACGAGCTGACCACCGTCACCGGCTCGCTCGAAGAGGCCTACCTCCGTCTCACTGCAGACGAAGTCGAATACCACACCCAGTCCGTCACCCCGGAGGTCGTCCGATGAGCACCCTTGCCCAACCCGAAGTGGCCAGAGCCACCCATCTCGATGTGACCGGTCGCGGCCTGTCTCCCGCCGGCATCCTGCGCAGCGAATGGATCAAGCTGCGCAGTCTGCGATCGACCTGGTGGTCGTTCTCGATCATCGTCCTGATCCAGGTGGGCATCGCGGTGATCTTCGCGCTCACCACGAGTCCGATGACGACCGAGCCGACGACCCAGCAGGTGACTCAGGCGGCCGTGAGCATCTCGACGCTCGGGGTGCTGTTCAGCCAGCTCGTGATCGCGGTGCTGGGCGTGCTCGTGATCAGCGGCGAGTACTCGACGGGTCAGATCCGTTCGTCATTCATGGCCGTGCCCAACCGGCTCCCCGTGCTCGCCGCCAAAGCGCTGGTGTTCGCGGTCGCCACCTTCGTGGTCGCGCTCGTCGCCATCGTGGTCAGCTATCTCGTCACCATGCCGATCCTCGCCGGCAACGGCGTCGACGCGGCACCGCTGGAGCCGGGCCTCTGGTTGTCGTTCCTCGGCGCCGCGGGCTACCTCGTCTTCATCGGGCTGATCTCCCTCGGCATCGGCGCGGCACTGCGCTCGACCGCGGGCGGAATCGCCGCGAGCCTCGGACTGCTGCTCGTGGTGCCCACCATCTTCCAGCTGATCCCCGCCGAGTGGGCCGGGGTCGTCGCGAGCTGGCTGCCGGGAACGGCAGGCCAGAGCCTCTACTACACGGGCTCGACCTTCGAGCCCTGGCAGGCGCTGCTGGTTATGCTCGGATGGGTCGCGGTCACCCTTGTACCCGCAGCCGTTCTGATGAAGCGAAGGGACGCGTAGCTCTCGTGTCGATCGATCCAGCCATGGTGCCCCGGCCCCAGGCTGGATCGTCGCGCGTCATGAGGCCGCGCAGGGCCGAGGACTACGACCCCCAGGGACTCGGCCTACCCAAGCCGCCCGGCTTCATCCGCACGTTCTTCCGGCGCAATCCGTGGATCGTCGACGCGGTGCTCATGGGGCTGTTCTACTACGCCTCGATCGGCTCGGTGGTGGCCTCGGCGAACGCCTCGTCGCTCGCCATCACCGCGTTGTCGGCCGTGCTGTCGCTCGTCACCACCGCCGCCATCCTCTTCAGACGCTTCGTCCCCCGCATCCTGGCCGGCGTCTCCAGCGCCCTGCTGCTCGCCGTCTTCCCCGGAACGACCGGCTCGTCGGTCGGCGGCATCGCCCTGGTCATCGCCCTCTACGCGCTCGCGGTCTACCGCTCGGCGAGGTCAGCGTGGCTCTGGACCATCATCGGAACCGCCGCCGCCACCCTCGGCGCCGTCGCCGGGGGCCTGCTCGATGTGGCCGTGCTGCTCATCGCCTTCTTCGGCTACGGCATGATCTTCGTCATCGCCACCCTCATCGGCATCACCGTGGGCAACCGGGCACGCTACATGGATGCGCTCCTCGCCCGCGCGGCCCAGCTCGCCCGCGAGCGAGACGCGCAGGCGCAGCTCGCCACGGCATCCGAACGCGCCCGCATCGCCCGCGAGATGCACGACATCGTGGCCCACAGCCTCACCGTGATGATCGCCCTCGCCGACGGCGCGACGCGGGCCGCCACCAGCGACCCCGGCAGGGCCATGGATGCGATGGCGCACGTCTCCGAGATCGGTCGCACCTCGTTGACCGACATGCGCAGGGTGCTCGGAGTGCTCACCGAGGCCTCGGGCGACCAGCCCGCCGACGAGTCGTCGGCCGCCATCCCGCTGGCGCCGCAGCCCACCTTCGACGAACTGCGTCCCCTCGTCGACTCGTACCGCGCCGCAGGGCTGCCGATCACTCTGACCGTGTCGGGCTCCGTTCCCGACGACTCGGTGGCCCAGCTCACCGTGTTCCGGGTCGTGCAGGAGGCCCTGACGAACGCGCTGCGCTACGCCCGCACGCCCTCCCGAGTCGAGGTGACCGTCGACTTCACGACTCCGGGCCTGACCGAGGTGACCGTCCGTGACGACGGGCTCGCGCCGACGCCCGGTGGCTCTGGCGGCGGCGCCGCGGCGGCATCCGCATCGATCGGTTCCGGCCGCGGGCTCATCGGTATGCGCGAGCGCGTCGCCCTCTACGGAGGCACGGTCGAGGCCGGGCCGGTCGAGCCACGCGGCTGGCGAGTGCACGCGCGCATCCCCTCGGCCGTGCCGCAGCCGAACACCTCGCCTCCCCACCCAGAAAGCCCGGCCCTATGACCTTCGCCCCCGATTCAGCCGCCCCCGTCGACCACCCGACCGTGCGCATCCTGCTCGTCGACGACCAGGCCCTGCTGCGCGTCGGCATGCGCATGGTGCTGGAGTCGGAGCCGGGGTTCGAGGTGGTGGGCGAGGCGGGCGACGGCCGCGACGCGATTCGGCAGTCACGCAGCCTGCGACCCGACGTGATCCTCATGGATGTGCGCATGCCCGTGCTCGACGGCATCGAGGCGACGCGCGAGATCGTGCGCGATCAGCCGGCGAGCCGCATCATCATCCTCACCACCTTCGACCTCGACGAATACGCGTTCGCAGGCCTGCGCGCGGGTGCGAGCGGTTTTCTGCTCAAGGACGCGCGGCCCGCCGAGCTCACCTCGGCGATCCGGGCAGTCGCCTCCGGCGACGCGGCCGTGTCGGCGCGCATCACCCGAGAGCTGCTCACGATGTTCGGCGACAGCCTTCCGGATGCGCCGGGCGGGGCCGCGCAGACGGCCTCGGCCTCCCGGCTGGCCGTGCTCACCGAGCGCGAACTCGAGGTGCTCACCGCGATCGGCGAGGGTCTGTCGAACATGGAGATCGCCGCTCGTTTCGTGCTGTCGGAGTCGACGGTGAAGACCCACGTGGGCCGCATCCTGCAGAAGCTCGAGCTGCGCGACCGGGTTCAGGCCGTGATCCTCGCCTACGAGACGGGCCTCGTGGGCCGGTAGCGGTGGCCGCGTCTGTTGCTTGGCGCGACGAATGTGCCCGGGCGACCGGCAACATCCGTCGCGCCGGGCAACAGGCACCGGTGATCGAGGTCGGGTGCGCTCCGTAAAATCGAAGACATGCGCACCCTCTACCCCGACATCGATCCGTTCGACTCCGGCCTCCTCGAGGTGGGCGACGGGCAGTCGATCTACTGGGAGAGCTCCGGCAACCCCGACGGCAAGCCCGTGGTGTTCCTGCACGGAGGGCCGGGTGCTGGCTCGAGCCCCGCCCACCGTCGCCTGTTCGATCCCAGCCGCTACCTCATCGTCGTACTCGACCAGCGCGGCTGCGGCCGCAGCCTGCCGCACGCCAGCGACGCCTCCTTCGACCTCGCATCGAACACCACGTGGCACCTCGTGGCAGACCTCGAACGGCTGCGCGAGCACCTCGGGGTCGATCGCTGGCAGGTGTTCGGCGGCTCGTGGGGCAGCACCCTCGCGCTCGCGTATGCCGAGACGCATCCCGAGCGCGTGACCGAACTGGTGCTGCGCGGAATCTTCACGCTGCGGCGCTCAGAGCTCGCCTGGTTCTATGAGGGAGCGGGGGCGAACGAGGTGCTGCCCGATCTGTGGCCCGGCTTCCTCGCGCCGGTGCCCGTCGATGAGCGGGGCGCGCTCATCCAGGCCTACCACCGGCTGCTCAACGACCCCGACCCGGCCGTTCACGGGCCGGCGGCCGTCGCGTGGGCGACATGGGAGGCATCCGCCATCACCCTGCTGCCACGACCGGAGCTGGTCGCGGCGTTCGCCGACCCGACCTACGCCCTGGCGTTCGCGCGGATCGAGAACCACTACTTCGTGAACGAGGGCTGGATGGAGGACGGCCAGCTCATCGCCCGCGCCGGTGTGCTGCGTCAGATTCCGACCGTGATCGTGCAGGGCCGCTACGACCTGTGCACGCCGGCCATCACCGCGTGGGACCTGCACAGGGCCCTGCCCGAGGCGGAGTTCCGCCTCATTCCGGATGCGGGCCACGCCTTCGACGAGCCCGGAATCCTCGACGCGCTGATCGAGGCGACCGACCGCTTCGCCGTGTGAGCCGCCCCGTTCGTTGAGCCTGTCGAAACGCCCCGTTCGTTGAGCCCGTCGAAACGCCCCGTTCGTTGAGCCTGTCGAAACGCCCTTCGACAAGCTCCCCTTCGACAAGCTCAGGGAACGGGGGTGGTCATTCGTCGTCGACGAAGCCGCCGATGGCCTGCTGCAGGGCTCGGGCGAAGGCGTGCGCCCGGTCGGGCTCGACGGCATAGCGGATGCCGCCGGTCGCGACGGGCGACTCGGCCAGCGCACCCGAGGCGGCGAGCTCGCCCAGCACCGCGATCGTGCGCTCGGAGGCGTACTCGTTCGACAGGCGGTGCACCTCGGCCGAGAGCTCCTCGTCGTCGTCGCCGAAGAGTCCTTCGTCGTCGGGGTCGTCGTGGTCGGGCCGGGCGTCGTCGAACACGAGGTTGAGCGCGTCGACGGATGCTCCGGGCAGCAGCTCGGGCGACAGGGCCACGCAGAGCTGGCCGATGACCCGGATCGTGACCTCCGATCCCAGCTCGGTGTCCGCATCCAGTTCTCTGGTGAGCCACCACGTGAGGTAGTGGCGGATGAAGGCCACGCGCAGGTCGAGGCCCGCGTCACCCTCGGCGCCGAGGGCGTCGACCCCCGGCCCCGGCCGCAGGGCCGTGCCCTCGGTTGTGACGATGCGGGTCTCGTGGAGGGCGTACCACCAGGCGGAGAGCGGCTGCGAGTCCCACATGCTGCCCCCGGGAACCTGACGATGCTCGGGCAGGCTTAGCATCGAGGTCGCGACGGGGATGTCGGCCGTGCGCAGCGCACCGGTCGCCGTGAGCGTCTTCTCGGCCCCGATCCAGTCGACGAAGGGGGCGATCGCAGAGATCGGCGCCCAGCGATCGAGGGATGCGAGCTGCGCATCGACCGGGGCGGCCTCGACGGTCTCGAGGCTCTCGACCAGAAGTGTGAAGAAGCCCGACGCTGCTCCGCCCTCGTCCCCCATGAGCTCGTGCACGATCTCGGAGCTCTCCTCGAGCTCGGCCGTCGTGCCCGTCCACCGTTCGGTCTCGATGAGGAAGTCGAGCAGGTGGTCGAGCACATCGACGACCGAGGCGCCGTCCCAGATCGGGTCGTCGAGTTCTGAGTCGTCGGCCTCGTCGAACCAGTCGAGCAGGGCATCGAGGGTGTCGGGCACCGGATGCGCGAGGGTGCGCTTGCCGGGAAGGGCGGCGGTGATCGAGGCGGTGCGGGAGAAGGAGGCGAGCATGGCCTCGGGCGTCGGGTGGTCGTCGAGCCCCTCGGCATGCGCCTTGTACCAGCTGCCGAACGCGAGGGTCAGGGCCGAGATCGCGGTGGGGGAGGTGCCGACGGAGCGGGACACCCCGGTGCGCTTCTTCGCGCTCGATCGCTTCTTGCTCGTGGGCATGTGCTGCTCTCCATCGGTGCTCGGGCGGGGGTCGTTCCATCGTAGGGCGGGGTGGGCGCGCGGCTGACTGAGGACAAACTCCTCCTGGGTGCTGATGTGATCGTTCTCATGAGGGGTTCCACCGAATATGTCCTCAGTTGACAAGGTGGGCCGATCGGGCGGAATCCCGTTCGGTAAAGCTCGGTATCCTCGATGGGGGCTTTCCCCCGAGGCTAGGAGCGCGTGTGACCCACATCGATGAGCCGAGGCGCGCCGGGGCCAGGCAGCCGGTCGCGACGCTCGACGACTCCGTGCGCCTCGTCAGCGACGAGCGCTCGGGCGCGCACGCCGTGCTCATCCTCGATCGCCGTGTCTTTCCCGAGCACACCGAGTGGGTGCGGGCTGAGACCCCCCTCGAGGTCGCCGAGGCGATCCGGGCGATGGTCACCCAGAGCTCCGGCCCCCTCTACGCCGCGTACGCCGGCCTCGAGCTGGCTGCCCTGCAGGCCCGCGGCCTCACGGTCGACGCGGCACGCGCATCCATGGCCGCCGCAGGCCACGCGCTCGCCACGGCCCGGCCCACCAACGGACACCCCCGCGAGGCCGTCGATCTCGTGCTGCATGCGATCGAACCGGCCACCAGCACGACCGAACTCGTGGAGCGTGCCATCGCCGCGGTGCGCGAGGGCCTCGACGAGTACCACGAGCGCAGTCGTCGCCTCGCGCGGCATGCGGTGGAGCTGCTGCCCGATGGGGCGAGAATCCTCACCCACTGCTGGATGGACTCCTACCTGATCGAGCTCGTCGGCGCCGCGAACGAGGCCGGCAGGCACTACGACTGGGTGGCCACCGAGACGCGCCCTTACCTCCAAGGAGCCCGGCTCACCGCGCACACCCTGCGCGAGCTCGGCCAGAACGTCACCCTCATCACCGACGGAATGGGCGCGGCCGCCCTCGCCCCGGGCTCCTCGCTCGGCCCGATCGACGCCCTCGTCACCGCGGCCGACCGGGTCAGCCTCGACGGCAGCATCGCCAACAAGGTCGGAACCCTGGGCCTGGCGATCGCCGCGAACGCGTTCGACGTTCCGTTCTACGCGCTGGTGCAGACCCCGGATGCGACGCTCGCGTCGAGCGCGGACATCGTGATCGAAGACCGCGACCCGGCCGAGGTGCTGTCGACGCTCGGAACGCGCACCGCATCCGGTCTCGTCACCGACGCGTGGTACCCGGCCTTCGACGTGACGCCGCCGCGCTTCGTCACCCGCATCGTGACCGACCGCGGCGACTTCGCCCCCGGCAGCATCGCCGACTACTTCGCCGGAGAGAACTCGTGACCTTCGACTACGCCCTGCTCACGAATCGCGACGAGGTCGTGGGCTATCTCTCCCTCGTCGGCCTGCTCGGCGCTCTCGCCGACGAACCCGCCGACGTGACTGTGCGCGAGGTGACCGCTGGCAACATGAACCGCGTGTTCATCGCGGCGGGTCCGCTCGGCAGCGTCGCCGTGAAGCAGGCGCCGCCGTTCGTTCAGGCTGCCGGCCCCGAGTGGCCCATCGACCCGGCGCGCATCGGCGCCGAGGCGAGAGCATACGAGCTGCTGGGCCGACTGGTTCCGGATGCGGTGCCCTCGATCGTGCACGTCGACCTCGACCGCTTCGTCATGGTCATGGAGGACCTGTCGGCCCTCGAGGTGCTGCGCGACGAGCTGGTGCGCCAGGTGCAGGATGCGACGGCCGGGCGGGCGGTGTCGTACATCGACTACGGCGCGGTCGGCGACGTGGTGGGTCGCTTCGTGGGCGAGCTCAGCCTCGCCACGAGCGCCCAGGTTCTTGGAGCCTCGGCCCATGCGGAGCTCGTGGCCGACTCCGCCAACGCCGAGCTGTGCCGGCTGACCACCGAGGTGGTGCTCGACGAGCCGTTCCGTGCGCACGAGCACAATTGGTGGCATCCGTCGCTCGACGAACGCGTCGCCGCGCTCTACGAAGACGCAGAGGTGCAGGCCGGAGTGGCGCTCGTGCGCGACCGCTTCGAGAACGCCTCCCAGGCCTTGCTGCACGGAGACCTGCACTCGGGATCCGTGATGATCGGGTCGACTCCGGAGAAGACCCAGAAGGTCACCGTCTTCGACCCCGAGTTCAGCTTCGTGGGGCCGATCGGTCTCGACCTCGGGCTGTTCTGGTCGAACCTTGCCATCGCATCCATCGCCGCGCGTGCCGCCGGACACGAGGGTCTCGCCGCCGCTCGAGAAGACGCGATCGTGGCGAGCTGGCAGGCCTTCGTCGACGTCTGGGACGACGACGACTCGGTCGACGTCGACGACGATCTTCTCGAGAGCGTGCGCTCGGATGCCTGGCGCTTCGCCGGCGTCGAGGCCATGCGCCGGGTCGCCGGCTGGTCGCACGCCGCCGACCTCGAGACCCTGCCATCCGACGCCGCGCCCGCCGCCCAGCGCGCCGTCTTCGACGCGGCCCGGCACTGGATCGTGACCGGAACCGCCACGGCCCTCACCCTGACCGACGACCCGACCTCGCCCGAGAACCCAGGAGCAACACCGTGACCGACACCGCATCCCTCTCGCTGACCGCGCGCACCCTCGTGGTCGACCTCGAGGGCACCACGAGTGCCGCCGGGTTCATCCTGGGCGACCTCTACGACTACGCGCGCCCCCGCCTGCAGAGCTGGCTCGACGCGCACGCGAACGACGCTGCCGTCGCCGAGGCGCGGGCGCAGGCCATCGCCGACGCCGGGCTGCCCTCGGGCGCCGACACGGAGCAGGTCGTGGGTGTACTGCACGACTGGATGGCGCAGGACGTGAAGGCCACACCCCTCAAGACGTTGCAGGGGCAGATCTGGGCCGAGGGCTTCCGCCGAGGCGAGATCAACTCGCACTTCTTCGACGACGTGATTCCGCGCCTGCGCGCCTGGCACGCGAACGGCGTCGAGATCGCGGTCTTCTCGTCGGGCTCGGTCACCTCGCAGGTGCCGTGGTTCCGGCACTCGCCCGACGGCGACCTCACGCCCCTGATCATCGACTACTTCGACACGGTGAACGCCGGCCCCAAGAAGGTGGCGTCGTCGTACGACACCATCGCCGCGCGCCTCGGGGTCGACCCGGGCGAGCTCGTCTTCTTCACCGACAACCCCGACGAGGTGCGCGCCGCCCAGAACGCCGGATGGCAGGTCGTCGCGTTCTCGCGCGAGGGCGAGCCGTTCTTCGGTGCCGACTTCGGAACCGCCCCCGTGGTCTCGTCGTTCGAGCACGTCGAGGTCACGGCGCCGTGAGCATCTTCGACGACGGGCCCGTGACGTCCGAGGTTCTCGACCGCGTCGGCGCCTCGCTCGCGGCGGAGAGTGCGCGCTTCGCCGCGCGCGCCTGGATGCCCGGAACGGCCGGCAACCTGTCCGTCACGCTGGGGCGCGACCCGCTTCGCCTGGCGGTCACGGCATCCGGTCTCGACAAGGGCGAGCTGACACCCGCCGACATCGTGGTCGTCGACGCCGATGGCATCGGCGTGATCGGCGAGGGCGGATCGGAGCAACGTCCGTCGGCCGAGGCCGGACTGCACGCGCGCATCGCGGCGCTCACGGGTGCGGGAGCCGTCATCCACGTGCACGCGCTCGCGGCCGTAGCGGCGGGGCATCACTGGCCCGGGGGCGTGGTGCTGCGCGACCTGGAGATGCTGAAGGGCATCGGGCACTCCGCCCACGGCGAGACGGTGACGGTTCCCGTGATCGCCAACGGACAGGACATGGCCGTGCTCGGCGACGCGTTCGAGGCGCTCTACGTGCGGCCTGCCGCTGGCAGCAACGATGTGCCCGCCCTGATCGTGGCAGACCACGGCATCTACGCCTGGGGCAGAGACCTGCGCCAGGCTCGCTGGCACCTCGAGCTCACCGAGGCGCTGCTGCAGATCGCGCTCGCCAGGCGGTAGCCGCCGCGGCCTGGAACAGGCTCAGCCCGCGATGCTCGGCAGGGGAGTGAGTCCGAGGAAGGCGCCGGCGACCACGGCGCAGCCCGACGCGACGACCAGGAACACCCCGACCCAGACGATGCCCGGTATATGGGTGAGACGCGCGAGCTGGTCGGCATCCGAGTTGCGGGCACGGCCGCCGCGTCGCACCCGCTGCAGTTCGATCGTGGCCCGCAGCGCGCCCAGAAGCATGAACGCCACGACCGCGGTGGCGACGAGTGCGCGCCAGCGCTCGTCGAGCAGCCACGTCGCGGCGAAGACGAGTGCGCCCGAGACGAGAACGCTCCACAGGCCGAACCAGTTGCGCACCTGAACGAGCACCAGCACGAGGGCCGCCAGCAGCGCCCACAGCATGCCGGTCGCATAGCCGGCCCCGAGCATCCACGACGCACCGAGCCCGAGAATTGCAGGAGCAGTGTAGCCGGCGAGCAGCGTTGCGATCATCGCGGGTCCGCGCGGTCTGCCGCGACTGACGGTCACACCCGAGGTGTCCGAATGCAGCCGGATGCCCGACAGCTTTCGCCCGGTCAGGGTCGCGACGAGCGCGTGGCCGGCCTCGTGCGCGATGGTCACGGCGTGCCGCGAGAGGCGCCAGGTCGGAGGAAAGAGCACGACTGCCGCCGCGACCGCGATGGCGATCCAGCTCTCGGCGGCGGGGAGGGCGGGCTGCTGGGAGGTCACGCGCTCCCAGAACGCGAGCAGTGCATCCACGCGACGAGCCTAGGCGACGGGGTTCGGAGTGCGCTGGTCGAGTAGGCCGCCAGCACCCCTCTGCGCTGGTCGAGTAGGCCGCTTGCGGCCGTATCGAGACCCGTCCGTCTGTCAAACGGGAGGAGATGCGCACATCCGACGTGAATAGTGCATCGGGGTGGCGAATCTCCTCCCAAACGGATGGAGTTGGGCGAAGATCAGTGGATCCAGCCCGTATACGACGTCGGATGAACGGACTTCCGCCCGTTGGCGGCCGACCTGCATGGTCTCGATACGCCGGCTCGTACTTCGCGCGGCTACTCGACCGACGCCTTGGGGTGCGGGGCGTGTGCACTCGACCGGCGCAGCGCGCGCAGGGGCGCCGCTGCTCAGAACTCGAAGCGGGTGACCGTGGAGGCGAGGATCGCGGCGGTCTCGGCCGACAGCGCCTCGACCGTGTCGAGCGCCCGGCGCTCGAGCACGAGCGCGCGGCCCGCACGCAGCACACCGCGGGCCGCGCCCTCGCGCAGCACCGGGTCGAGCGTCTCGATGTCGCTGGCCTTGGCGAAGCCGATGATGCGCCGGATCGCCTTCGCGCCCGCATAGACGGCAGCATCCTGCCGGAACTCCGCCAGCAGCGACTCGAGCACCTCGTCGCCCCAGACCCGCGGGTCGAGGCGCGACGGCCACAGAGACCGGAACTCGGCCTCGAAGGCATTCCACAGCGACGCGGGCAGCGTGAGGATCTCGGATGCCCGGTCGGGAGCGCCCAGCGCCAGCGCCCGAGCCGCGGCGATCACGAAGTTGCCCCAGAGCGCACCGAGGTCGAAGCCGGTGGGCCCGAAGAAGCCGAACTCGCTGTCGAACGCACGAACAGAAGCAGACACCCCGTCCGAGCCGTCGCGCACGAAGACCGATCCCGTGTGCAGGTCGCCGTGGATGAGCGACTGCGCGCTCGTCATGAACCGGTACTTGGCGATGCCGATCTCGGTGAGCAGCGCGCGGTCCGCACGGAGGGCCGCGACGTCGGGCTCATTCTCGGGCAGGACAGCATTGTGCGGGTGCTCGATGTACGGTTCGGTGAACACCAGATCTTCGGTGATCTGGCACAGCTCGGGGTTGATCGACGCAGCGGCCAGCCTCTTCTGCTCGAGAGGGTCGAGTCCGAAGACCGAGGTGTGGAAAGCGGTGCGCGCGATGTACCGCCCGATCTCCGCCGCCGCGAACCCGTGCACCCGTGCCTCGTTCAGCTCTCCGCGCCAGACGGCGTGGTCGCTGAGATTCTCGATGGCGAGCACATAGTTCGCGGAGTCGAAGTCGTAGAGCGCGGGCACGTGTTCGGCGTCGGCCGCCTCGTGGGTTCGCAGCACCAGGGCCTCGCGGGCGCTGCGCTCGCGGGTCATGGGCCAGCTCGGGTCGGTGCGCACGTGCGGCAGCGACTGCTTCAGCACCAGAGACGAACCGGCGTCGTCGTGCACGATGAACACCAGGTTCAGGTTTCCGTCGCCGACCTCGACCACGTCGAGCGGCCCGTCGGTGCGGATGCGCGCGGCGAGCGCGGGCCGCTGGGCCAGGTAGGCGGCCACGGTATCGACGGAGAGCTGGCTGAAATCGGTCATGAGGACAAGTCCCTAGGATGCGGTCGTGCTGCCGGCCGTCACGACGGTGCGGCGGCGCGAGAACGTGAAGCTGAAGAGCAGCGCGATGAGCAGCACGATTCCCTTGCCGAAGTCCTGCGCGTAGTAGGGCAGGCCCACCATGGTGAACCCGGTGACCATCACGGCGATCAGGATAGCGCCGAGCGCCGTTCCCCACGCGTTGGGCCTGCCGATGCCGAGAACCGAGACGCCCACGAGGGCGACCGCGACGGCATCCAGAAGAAGGGAGTTGCCGGCCGACACGTCGCCCTGGCCGATGCGCGCCCCGAGCAGCAGGCCGGCGATCGACGCGAGAAGGCCGCAGCCCATGTAGGCGACGGTGCGGTACAGCTGAACCCGGATGCCGGCGAGCCGGGCGGCTTCGGCATTCGCGCCGACCGCGTAGAGGGCGCGGCCCCAGCGGGTGCGCTCGAGGATGAACCAGAGCAGCGCCGTGATCGCGATGAAGATGATCACGGGCACCGGGATCGGGCCGAGGCTGCCCCGGTCGAGCCACAGGTAGTCGGCGGTGAACTTGCCGGGAGCGGTCGATCCGTCGGAGAGCGACATCTGCGACGAGATCGACTTGCCGTCGACGATCAGCAGCTTGAGGCCCACGATCACGAACGAGGTGGCCAGTGTAGCGAGCAGGTCGGGGATGCGGGCGACGACGATGAGGAACGCGTTGAGCCCGCCGATGAGGAGTCCGCCGAGCAGCACGACGCCGATCGCGACGACGCCGACCTGGTTGCCGATCACCATCGTCCAGGCTGCGATCGACACGGCGAAGCCGGCCGAGGCGCCCACCGAGAGGTCGATGCCTCCCACGGTGATCGCGAGCATCACGCCGAGCCCAGCGATGGCTGTCGGGGCGATGAACTTGAGCATGCCGAACACGTTGTCGACGGTGCGGAAGTTGGGTTCGGTGATCACGAAGAACGCGATGAGGGCGACGGTCACCCCGATGAAGCCCCAGCGCACCACGAAGGCGGCCCCGCGCTCGGCGAGCGACGTGGTCGGCCTGGTCGGCCCGGTCGATGTGGTCTTCGGGGCGACGGGAGCGCTGGTCATTTCGGGTGTCCTTCGTCGTGCGTGCTGCGCTGGTCTCGGGTTCGGGCGCCGAGGAAGGCCCCGACGATGCTCGCCCTGTCTGTCTCGTCGGCGTAGGCGTCGAGCTCGACGACCCCGGCCACGAGAACGATGATGCGGTCGGCCACCTCGAGGATCTCGTCGACGTCGCTCGAGAGCACGACGGCCCCGGCATCGCCTGTCGCGACGAGCTCCTTGAGCCTGTCGCCGATCTCGCGTCTGGCCGAGATGTCCACCCCGCGGAACGGTTCGTCGAGAAGAGCGAGGCGCGGGCTCGCCGAGAGCCACCGGCCCACGACCACCTTCTGCTGGTTGCCGCCGGAGAGATCGTCGATCGACGCGTTCGGACCCGCGGTGACGACGCCGAGCGAGTCGATCACCTCTCGAGCGCGCGACGTCTCGCGTGACGTGCGGAGGGTGCCGAGCGCCGACGAGATCTTGAGGAACGGGATGGAGATGTTGTGGGCGACCGACCAGCCGGGAAGCAGCGCCTGCCGCTGGCG
This sequence comes from Agreia sp. PsM10, assembly GCF_030433855.1. Taxonomy (GTDB): domain Bacteria; phylum Actinomycetota; class Actinomycetes; order Actinomycetales; family Microbacteriaceae; genus Agreia. Next base: position 35,128 of record NZ_JARUXC010000013.1, read on the forward strand.
GTCTTCGGGAACCAGCACGACGCCGCTGCGCAGCGCGTCGGACGGCCGCTTCGGCGTGTAGGGCTCGCCGTCGAGTTCGAGGCTTCCGGATGCCGGTCGCGCGAGACCCGCGAGCAGCTCGGCCAGTTCGGATTTGCCGGCCCCGATGAGCCCGAGGATTCCCAGCACCTCGCCGGTGCGCACCTCGAGGTCGAGCGGAGCTGCGGCCGGAAGAAGAGGGACGCCGTGCACCCGGGCGACGACGCCCTGGCCGCGGCGGACATCCACCCGCGTCTGTTCGAGCTCGGTGGCGCGACCGAGCATGTCGTGCAGGATCTCGTGCCAGGCGAAGGGTCGCTCGGAGCTGTGCTGCACGAGCCCGTCGCGCAGCACGACCACCCGGTCGGCCAAGGCCTCGATCTCACCGAAGCGGTGCGAGACGTAGACGATGGAGAGGCCGGTGTCTCGAAGTGCCCGGAGGACGTCGAAGAGGCGGTCGGCCTCGGCCGCGGTGAGCGCCGAGGTCGGCTCGTCGAGAATGAGGAGGCGGGGCGTGCCCCGAAGCGCGCGGGCGAGAACGAGCAGCTGGGCGTCGGAGATGCTGAGCCGGGCCGCGTCCTGCGCGAGCAGGGAGTCGGGCCAGTCGAGGCCCAGGGTCGCGAGGGCCGCGCGAGCGTCGAGAAACGACTGCTTCGTGTTGCGCAGGGGGTGTCGAGAGGCGTTCGCGAGGTCGTCGAGCACCACGTTCTCGGCGATCGAGAGGCCGGGGACGATGCCGTCGGCGACCTTCTGGTGCACCGTCGAGATGCCGTGGGCCTTCGCGAGCACGGGCGACGAGAGATGCAGAACCGTTCCGTCGATGGCGATGTCGCCGGAGTAACGGGGGTTGGCGCCCGAGAGCGCCTTGATGAGCGTGGACTTGCCCGCGCCGTTCGCTCCGAGGAGTGCGGTGATGCGGCCGGGGAAGAAGTCGAGCGTCACATCGGTGAGCACGACATTCGAGCCGTAGGCCACGGAGACGCCCGAAAGGGAGACGACCGGCGACAGTGTCGCCAGCTCGCCTCCCTCAGGGATGGACGAATCGATCACGAGTTGGCGGGGAGCCAGTCTGCCGTGACCTCGTCGGAGAGGTCGAGGCTCGGCTCCTTCTCGCGCAGCGAGGTGACGTTGTCGATGGAGTTGTCGGTGAGGAACGACTGCGTGATCGTCTTCGCCGGGAACTGCACGTCGTCTTCATCGAGCTGGCCGGCGAGCTTCAGGGCGAGCGAGCGCACCACGGCCGCGCCGACGGCGGAGGGGTCGGTGGCCGAGGTGGCGACCCAGGGGCTGCCGTCGGCCGTGATGACCTCGATGTCGGCGTTCGAGATGTCGATGCCGTAGACCTTGACCTTCGAGCCGAGGTTGTTCTGGATGACCGCCTGCACGACACCCTTCGTGATCTCGTCGTAGGGAGCGAAGATGGCCTGCACGTCGGGGTTCTGCTTGAGGGCGGCGTCGACGAGCGGGATGTTGTCGGTGGCGGTCGACTCCGACACCTTGCCGGTCGAGAACACCACGTCGAGCTTGTGGTCGGTCACGTACTGGTTCCACACCACGGCGCGGCGGTCGAGTGCGGCGAAGCCGGTGGCCGAGACGTAGCCGACCTTCGCGCCGTCGCCGACGTCGTCGATGAGCTGGTCGAGCACGCCCGAGGCCATCGACTCGTCGGACTGCGAGGTGGTGACGACGCCGGTGGCGTCGGTGAGCGCGAGGTCGTAGACGACGACGGGGATGCCCGCGTCGACCGCCTCGGTGATGAGCGGCTGCAGGGTGTCGGTCTGGCCGTGGTCGACGATGATCGCGTCGGGCTTGGATGCGATGGCCTGCTCGAGATCGCTGGCCTGCTTCGCGTTGTCGTTGCGGGCGTCGGTGACGGTGAGGTCGATGTTCGCCGCTTTGGCCTGGGTCGCGGCTCCCGCGCCCCACGCCTCGAAGTAGTCGCCTGCACCCGACTGGCGCACGAGGGCGACCTTCACCGGGTCGCCGTCGAAGGGCGCGGGCAGTGCGGCGGATGCCGTGGCCGGGGCGTCGGTCGACGCCTCCGTGGTGGTGCCGTTCGACTGGGCGCAGGCCGACAGTGCGAGCACGGTCGTCGCGGCGAGCACGAGTAGCGGGATGCGGCGCGTGATGGCCATGGTTTCTCCTGGAGGCGCTGAGGTGATGCGATCGGGTCGGGTGGGTCGAACGGGTCGGACCGGGGTGCAGCCGGGCCGGAGTGCGATGGTGAGATTCAACCAGCAACGCCTGTGCGCACCGTGCCGTATGACCTCGTATTACTTCTGTGGCGACGCCCGTGGCCGGATCGTTACGATTGAGCCATGACTCTTCTGACCGTGTGGGACGAGAACAACGCCTCCACCCCCGAACTCCAGACCCGCGATGCGCAGGTCATCACCGACGTGCTCGCCACGCTCGGAGCCCGTTTCAGCCGCTGGGAACTCAAGGAGCTCTCGGCCGAGCCGACACAAGACGAGGTTCTCGAGGCCTACCGCGACGAGATCGACGCGGTCAACGCGGCCCAGGGCTACACCCTGGTCGATGTGGTCTCGATCGTCGACGACGATTCGCCCGAGTACCTCGAGCAGGCGGCCACGGCCCGGGGCAAGTTCCTGAGCGAGCACCAGCACGACGACGACGAAGACAGGTTCTTCGCCCGGGGCAGCGGTGTCTTCTACCTGCGCGCCAACGGCAAGGTCAACGCCGTCTTCTGCGAGGCCGGCGATGTCATCTCCGTTCCCGCGAATACCACCCACTGGTTCGACATGGGCACGCGCCCCGAATACGTCTCGGTGCGCTTCTTCCACGACGACGACGGCTGGGTCGGAAACTTCACCGGCAGCGAGATCGCGAAGGGCTTCGCGACGTACGACGAGCTCGCGAGCGTCTCCGCGTAGCCCTCTGCCCGGTCAGCTGTAGGCGCTGGGGGTCGGGAACGTGCCCGTGAGGGCGAAGTCGCCGACCTCCTGCGCCTTGTAGACCACGGGGTCGTGCAGCGTGATGGTGCGCGCATTGCGCCAGAACCGGTCCATCGCCGCCGACTCGCTGGTGGCGCGGGCGCCCATCAGTTCGAAGGCGGTCGACGTCACGTGCAGCGCCGTGCGGGTCGTCACGACTTTCGCCGCGGCGATCTCCACCGCCGCCCGACCGCGCTCCTCGTCGCCGAGCTCCCATTCCTTGTTGGCGGCGTCGACGAACAGGTTGGTCGCGCTCCACGTCAGTGCATCCGCAGCCCGTGTCTGGGCCGTCAGCTCGCCGATCGTCTGCCGGATGTAGGGGTCGTCGATCGCGCGCTCCACACCCGACGTCGCCCACGCCCGCGTCTTCGTGCGCGCGTAGTCGGCCGCCTGGGCGAGCGCGCCCTCGGCGAGCCCCACGTGGATGTGGTTCATGGCGAGCTGGAAGGCCAGGATCGACAGCGATCCATAGGGTCGGTACAGCTCGCCGTCCTGCTCGTTCGGGCCCAGCACGTGCGCGTGCGGCACGAACACGTCGGTGAACGACACCGATCCCGACGCGCTCAGTCGCTGGCCGATGTTGCTCCAGTCGTCATGGTGAACGACTCCAGGGGCCGTCGCATCGATCACGATGGCGAGGCGCTCGCCCGTGTCGACGCGCGTGCCGCTCGCCGTCACGCGATCGGCGAGCTGCGCGCCGGTCGCGAAGAACTTGTGTCCCGTCACCGTGAAGCCGTCGGTCGTCGGGGTGAGCTCGAGACCGGCATCCCGTGGGTTGCCTGCGCCGCCCCAGAACCACGCCCCGCTCGCCAGGCCGCGGTAGAGATCGTCGATCGCGTGCTGGTTCTCGTTGAGCCGGATGCGCCACGAGTTCACGAAGTGGTACGCGATCACGTGGCCCAGTCCGGCGTCGGCGCGGATGATCGGGCGGAGCGCCCGCAGCACGGTGTGCCAGTCGAGCCCGCCGCCGCCGAGGCGGGTCGGAACCAGAGCGGGCAGCAGACCGGATGCGCGCAGCGCCGCGATCTGCTCGAACGGCGCGCGGCCGTCGGCGTCGGCTCGGGCCGCGTCGGCCGCGAAGCTCTCGGCGAGTGCCTCGGCCGCGTGCAGCGCGGCCTGCTCGGTGGTGATCACGATGGGGGAGTGCTCGTCGGACACTGCTTCGGCTCCGGTCGGGTGGGGTGCGTGAAAAACGTTCATTACCACTATGCCGTGCCCTGTCGGCAGGGGACTGCCCGGGTGCCTTCCAAGGCGCTAGTTTCTTTCTTATGACGTTCAATGACAACGCCAAGCTCGACACGAGCCGGGTCTCCAAACGCGGCCGCAACACCGGCATCGCGGTGGGCGGCGGCAGCGCCGTGGTCGTCATCGGGCTCTTCCTGCTCTCGCAGGTCCTGGGCGTCGACCTCACCGGCCTCGCGGGCGGCGGCCAGGCCGGGCAGGGCACCCAGAGCGAGGAGTCCCTGGACAATTGCGACTACGGCTCCGACGCGAACGCGAACGTCGAGTGCCTGATGGTGGGCGCCGAGAACTCGCTCAACGACTACTGGACCGATGAGGCCCCGGCCCTCGGGATCACCTACACGCCGCCGGCCGACTTCGTGCTCTTCACTGCGGCCACCAACACCGGCTGCGGCCAGGCATCCAGCTCCACCGGCCCCTTCTACTGCCCGCCCGATCAGTCCATCTACATCGACACCTCGTTCTTCGACGAGCTGCGCACCCAGTTCGGTGCGACCGGCGGAACCCTCTCCGAGATGTACGTCGTGGCGCACGAGTTCGGCCATCACATTCAGAACCTCGCGGGCGTGATGGATCGCACCGATCGCACCGATACGGGGCCGACGTCCGACTCCGTTCGCACCGAGCTGCAGGCCGACTGCTTCGCGGGCGCCTGGGTGACGGCGGCATCCACCACCGAAGACGAGAACGGCGTCACGTTCCTCGAGCCGGTGACGGATGCGCAGATCGCCGACGCGTTGAACGCCGCGTCGGTCATCGGTGACGACCGCATCCAGGAGATGGGCTCGGGCCAGGTGAACCCCGAGACGTGGACGCACGGATCGAGCGAGCAGCGCGAGAAGTGGTTCCAGACCGGGCTGAAGAACGGCGCCGGCAGCTGCGACACGTTCTCGATCAGCGGGTCAGAGTTGTAGCCATGAAGCGCGAGAGGGTCACGACGCACATCGACGACGTGCGCCGTGCAGACTCGAGCGATGCGAATGCGATCGCCGAAGTCATCCACTATTCCACCGAGGATTCGATGCCGTGGCTCGGCGGCCGCAACACGATCGAGGAAGACCGCTGGTGGACATCGAATGTGCTGCTGCACAAGACCGACGCGTGGGTCGCGACGGTCGACGGCAACATCGTGGGCGTCGTCGCGCTGCATGACGGATGGCTCAGCCAGCTCTTCGTGCGCACCACGGCGCAGGGCTTCGGCGTCGGGCACCGACTGATCGAGGTCGCCAAGCGGGAGAGCCCCGAGGGCCTGCAGCTCTGGGCGTTCCAGCGCAATGCGGTCGCCATCCGCTTTCTCGAGAGCGTGGGATTCTCGCTCGTTCGAGAGGGCTGGTCGACCGGTCGGCATTCCGCCGGTGACGCCGCGGGCGAGCCCGACAAGCTCTACCGCTGGGTTCCCTGAGCGGCATCCTTCACGTCGTCGGCTCGTCTCCGGCGGGCATCCCGACCTTCGGATCTGCCGCCGAGCGACAGGGTCGCAAGGAATCCGAGCGATAGGAACGCGGCCGCCGAGAATGCCGCGTACTTCGTTCCGTCGGAGAACGCGATCTTCGCCGCTTCCGCCTGCGCAGCGGTCGACGGATCGGCCGCGAGCTGCGCGATCGCCGCGCCGGAACTGTCGACGACGGCCGACACGACCTGCTCGCGCTGGGCATCCGGAACGCCCGCGTCGGACAGCCGGGTGTCGAGCTGCGCACCAGCCGTGGTGAAGAGCACCGTGCCGAGAATCGCGATGCCGAGCGCCGATCCGATCTGCCTCGAGGTCGACTGCGTACCCGAGCCCGACCCGCTCTGCTCGACGGGCACGTCTTTCAGCACGACGCCCGTGAGCTGCGCCGTGGCGAGGCCCACGCCGAATCCGTAGACGAAGAGGAACGGCACGAGCAGGCCCCAGCCCGTGTCGGGCCCGATCACGACGGCGATGCCGGCGACCCCGATGATCTCGGCGGCCAGACCCACCCGAACGATGGCGACGGGCGCGATGCGGTTGCCGAACGCTCCCGCGAATCCGCTCGCCACGAACGAGCCGATCGCCAGCGCCAGCAGGATGAACCCGGTCTGCAGCGCGTCGTAGCCCAGCACATTCTGCAGCCAGATGGGCAGCGAGAGGATGATGCCGAACTCGCCGAGGCTCACGATCATGGCGGCGATGTTGCCGTTGCGGAAAGACGGGATGCGGAACAGCCCGAAGGCGAGCATCGTGCTCAGCCCGGCGCGCTGCCGTCGCCTGCCCCACAGCACGAAGAGCACACCCGCGACGACGCAGACCGCGAACGAGATCGGCACCGGAGAGAGGTCTCCGGGCCAGCTCCAGTCGCTGATCGTGATGCGCTCGTCCACCGTCCACCAGCCGAGGCTTCGGCCCTCGATGAGCCCGAAGACGAGTGTCGCGCTCGTGACGATCGAGAGCAACGCGCCCACGGCATCCACCCTGCCGGCGGCCGTCGCCTCGCGCGACTCGCGTACGAACAGCAGCAGTCCGACGACGATCACGATTCCCAGGGGCACGTTGATGCCGAACGCCCAGCGCCACGAGAAGTCCGTCGTGAGCCAGCCGCCCAGCAGGGGCCCGACCGCCGTCATGCCGCCGATCGTCGATCCCCAGATGGCGAACGCGACGGCGCGATCCTTGCCGCGGAACGTGGCGTTGATGATCGACAGGGTCGTGGGAAGCACCATCGCGCCGCCCACCCCCTGCAGCACCCGCGCGCCGATGAGGAGATCGCCCGTCGGTGCCATCGCGGCCAGCACGCTCGAGGCGGCGAAGATCACGACGCCGAGCAGCAGCATACGGCGCCGCCCGAATCGGTCGGCGAGTGTGCCGAACACCAGCAGCAGGGCCGCGAACACGAGTGTGTACGACTCCTGCACCCACTGCACCTGCGTGCTCGAGATGTCGAGGTCTTCCACGATCGACGGGATGGCGACGTTGACGATCGTGGAGTCGACGATGATCAGCGCGACGGCGATACTGATGAAGACGAGGCCGTACCAGCGCGCGCGTGACGAGGTCGTGGGGGTCGGGGTCGTGGGCGTCGAGGTCATGCGCGTGCGGGCTGAGAGGTGCGCGTCGCGATCCGGATGCCGACGGTCGCGACCACGACGATCGCCGCAGCCACGATCGCGGCGATCATGGCGGGCTGCGACACCAGCTCGCCGGTCGTGCGCGAGACCGCCACCCAGGCGAGACCCCATGCGAGCGATGCCGCAGGGGAGAGTCGGCCGCGGCCCCGGACAGCGATGAGCACGCCGACGAGCGCGGCGACGGCGAGCACGATCCCCGCCCAGGCGTCTTCGCCCCAGCCGAAGCCGTCGAAGCCCGCGACCGTGAGGCCCGCGGTCAGGTTGGCGGCCGTGGCGATCGAGACCCAGCCGAGGTAGAGCCCCATCGTTCCGTCGAGCACGATCGTCTCGACGAAACCGGTCGGGCGTCCATCGACCAGGAGCAGGAACGTGCGGGCGAGCACGGCGAGCAGCAGCACGATCACGACGCACGAGAGGGCGAGCTGGTCGAACTGCACGCTCAGAATCCACGCCGCGTTGAGCACGAGCGAGGCCGCCACCCAGTAGCCGACGAGGCGCTGCCGCGGCGCGGACGCCTGCGCGGGCAGCAGCTGCCAGACCGCGTAGGCCAGCAGGCCGAGGTAGATGACCGACCAGATGGAGAAGGCGGGGCCGGCGGGCGCGATCGGGGTGGAGTCGGCGCCGAGCGCTCCGCCGGCGGCGTTCTGGATGGGCCTTCCGCCCGCGGCTCCCGAGCCGATGAACGATCCGACCACGGCGATCACTGCGCTGACGGCCACGGTGACCTGGCGGGCGCGGTCCGAGCGTGTTGCGATGGATGTCGATGACATGGGGCGCCTCTCAATTAGTCAGCCAGCTTACTAATCGACGGTAGCCTACATTTGGACAATGAGCGAGGAGCCGACGACAGAAGCCCGGGGGGCTTCCGCTGCCGGCCCGGCTATGCATGAGTGGCCCACGGGGCGGCTGCTGGCCACCGCGTCACGGCTCGTCGAACACGCCTGGATCGAGACGCTCGATCGGCTGGGTCTCACGCACGCCGGGCTTGTCGTCCTCCATCTGCTGCAGGAAGGCCCCCGCAGCCAGACGGATCTGGCCCGGCTCGCGCGGGTCGAGAACCAGACGATCTCCCGCACCCTGGAGCGGCTGCAGCGCGAAGGCTTCGTCGAGCGACGAGCCGACGCGAGCGACCGGCGTCGTCATGTCGTGACCGTCACGCCCGCCGGTGTCGACGTGTGGAACTCGGCGCACACCCTGGAGCGCGACATGATGCCGACCGTCGACGATCCCGAGGCGTTCCGGGCCGCACTGCTGTCGATCATCTCGGCATCGGCGGCGAAGCGCTGGGAGCCGGAGGCCTGAAGCGCAAGCCCTGTGAGCATTCAATCGATCGTGCCACTCTGGAGGCTCCGCATCCTTCCGAGTAGAAAGAAGCCCATCATGGCAGCACGACTCATCTTCGGACTCGGCGTGGGCCTGGCCGCAGGCTACGTTCTCGGCACCAAGGCCGGACGCGCGAAGTACACGGAGCTCAAGGCACGTGCCAGTGACGTCTGGCACGACCCGCACGTGCAGAAGGCGGTCTCCGACGCCGGCGACCTCGTGCGCGAGGCCGCACCGGTCGTTCAGGAGAAGCTCGTCGACGTGGCCAAGGCCGCGAAGGACAAGGTCACCGGCTCGTCGTCGGCCGACACGTCGCCCTCGACCTCGTCGCCCTCCTCCGCCCAGGCGAACGACTGAGGGCGAGAGGCATGGACGCCGACGAGAAGCGCCACGACCAGCTGACCACGGCGCCGAAGTCGACCGAGGTCGACGCCGAGCCGCGCATCGAGGTGTCGAAGCATGACGGGGCGACCCGCATCGACATCCGCGACGACGCGGCGTTCCGGCCCGGAGCGGGCGCCGACGCCGATTCGTAGACTGGGTGCATGAAGGTCAACCCGTACTACTCGAAGAAGCCGCAGGACACGCACGTCTTCCACGACGAGCGCACGTGCCCCGAGGGCTCTGCGATTCCGCTCGAGAACAAGAAGTTCGGAACCAACGGCTACCCCCGGTGCCCCCGCTGCGCCGCCCTGGCAGGCAAGTAGCGTCGAATCACGACCAATCGATGCGGTCGAAGTCTCGGCGCAACCGTGCGCCGCGGGTCGGACTGACGCTGGAGACCCACGTCAGCCGACCCAGCAGGTGGGCCCTGAACTCGGGGTGATCGGCGCGATTCTGACTCGCCGGCCCGTGCACGACGCAGTTGTGCAGAAGGGCCTTCAGCTCGTCGAAGGTGGGCCGGTCGACAGAGGGGCCGTCGTTCACGACGAGGCCCGTCACGCTCTGCCGGGCTCCTCGCGACGCGATGTGTGTCTTCGCCCTGTTCAGAACGTGCCCTTCGGCACGCACGATCCTGTCGACCCCTGAGATGAAGGTCGAGGCGCGCCCGCGCAGGCCGGAGCCGCTGAACGCCAGGTCGTCGGCGTAGCGGGTGTAGACGGCACCGGATGCCGCGGCCCAGCCGGTGAGCCGGGAGTCGAGACGGCGCACGGTCAGGTTCGACAGGGCCGGCGAGGTCGGCGAGCCCTGGGGCAGATGCGACCGCGAGATCGCGTCTCGGAGAGCCGCGCGCTCTTCGGGCGAGCCGCCCGGCGGCATCCGGGCACCCACCCACGGCGGCACCGCGTGCGTGCACAGGCCCGTGAGCGCGTGGGCCACCGCCTCGGGGTACCCGGCCTGCCGGAATACGGAGAAGACGCGGCGTGCCGGCACCCGGGCGAAGAAGGTGCTGAGGTCGAGCGTGATGAGCGTGTGGGCGCCGGCGTGCGCCGCCGCGCCCGAGATAGCGGAGCGGCCGGGAACGAAGCCGTGCGCCGCATCGTTCAGGGGGAGCGCGCCGAGGATGTCGCAGAGCACCCGTCGCTGCACCCGCCGCATGCGCGGAGTCGGAACCTCGAGCAGCCGGGGCGCGCGTCCTGGGCGGGCGAGCCAGTCGTAGCTGTAGTGGTGCAGCCGGCCGCGCGGGGTGCGGCGGCTGTAATGCGCGGTGTCGGTGAGCCAGTCGAGCTGCCCTGACGTCACCTCGAGAAAGTCGGCGAGCTCGCCGAGCCCGTCGATGGATGGCACGGCCGCCGAGGTGGGGGCCATGCGCGCCGGTGCCGTCTCGAGATGCACGAGGGAGATCTCTCGCTGCGACTCGTGAGCGGATTCGAGCGCATCCCGGAATGCCGAGCTCTGCTCGATCCACCGGGCGAGCTCGCGATGCGCGTCTCTGGGAGGGCGTCGATAGGCGTCGAGGACCCCGTCGACGAGCGGCCACAGCCAGCCCGGGCGTGCCCCGAGTGCCCGGCCGCAGGCATCCACCAGCGGGTCGAACGCCCACTCGGGCGAGGCGAGCAGGGCGTGCGAGAGGCCGGAGGCGATCGAGGGACGCGTCACGCGGCCGCCGACAGCATGGGGGCGCGACGAACCGCGGGCGACCGATCGATCGGTGCGGGCACCCGGCCGCGCGAAGCGCGGTGTGGTGCCTGCGGTTGTGCGTTCTGGCTGGGATGTGTGCCCCGGGGTGACCCCGGAGAGAACGATCGTCTCGCGACGCCGTTCACCTCGCCCGCAGTCCGTCGCATCCATCCACGCTAACGGCAGCCTCCGACGCCGTCGAGCGCGGTTGTTGTTCACTCCCAGGGCTGAAGTGCGGGAAATGGCCGCTTCGGCTCGCATCTATGCGGCCATACCCCGAACTTCAGTGGCTGAGACGAGCAAGGATCGTGCGAAGTTCTTCGAGGAAGTGCTCGGGGTGGTCGAGATCGACCTGGGTGAACTGCAATTCAGTCCATCCCTCGGCCTGCAATGCTCGTGTACGCGAGATGTCTCGACGCCACTGCGATTGGTCGGCGCGGTGGTGGTCCCCCTGGTACTCCAGGGAGAGTTTGAGGTGGGGGTAGCAGAGGTCCACTCGGGCCAAGAACTCTCCCTTGGCCGAGAAGACGCGCATGTTGACTGTCGGCTCAGGCAGCCCCGCGAGAATGATCGCGACACGCAGAAGCGATTCTCTCGGAGACTCCGCCCTGTCGGAGAGCATGCCGAGTGCGCGTCGAAGATTCCGAATGCCGCGCCGCGACGTGTAGGTGGACACGGCCCGTTCGAGCGCGGCTCGTGTCGTCTGCGGGAGCCGTCGAGCGATCAGCTTGTCACCAGCGGCCACGAGCTCGGGGAGGGTGAGCACCGAAGCGAGGCCGCACCAGGTGCGTTCCGGTGTCGTGACGGGGAATCCGAATCGCTTGTCCCAGTCGTCGGAGCCGAAGGTCGCCTTGTGTCCGATGATTCCTTTCGCATCGACCGCACGTCGCGTCGCAGGAACGGAGACATGCAGCTCGGTCGACGTACTCAGCCGAAGCGGAAGAGGGATCCTGTAGAGCCCCGCAGCCGTGACCTGGCTGAAGACGCCGTCTTGTGGCATCCGGGGCAGAAATGAACGGCAGCGATCATCGAGAGAGACCAGCTCTTGTGAGGCAACGCGGATTCCATGGAACGGCCTATCGAAATCGAGAGCCCGTAGCCTGCGCCGCGAGACGCCGTGTTCCCGCGCTTCCCTCACCGTGAAGGCCCTGTTGGGATGGTGAAACGGCCTCGGTGCACGCGGACTCATGCGCACATGGTGCCAACTTTCGAGTTCCCGCCGCTCCAGCTCTCCACAGGGAGCGTTGAGGTGCGGGAGATGGCCGCTTCCTCGCGAATCGAAGCGGCCACAACCCGCACCTCAGCGTGCTCGGGGCAGGCGGGAATAGATCGCGCTCTGCTTTGTTGAGTTGAGTCGAAGGCACTCAAGTTTCACAGGAGGTTACTTTGCCCGATCGCTTCGACCCCAACTCTTCCCCCGACTCCGACGGAGCCGGGAGCAACTCGTTCGACGAATTCCTCGCCCGCTACCTGCAGGGCGAGCGCGCGGCCCAGGCCGGGCGCTCCATCGACATCAGCCGACTCATGAGCCGGCGCACCCACGAGGTCCTCGCATCCGCGGGGCGCTTCGCCATCGAGCACGGCCACCGCGAGCTCGACGCGCTGCACATTCTGCGTGTGCTCGCCGAGACCGAGCCCGCGGCCGAGGTCATCGCCCGCCTGGGCGTGCGCCCGGCCGACATCGCCGACGCCGCGGAGCAGCGCCTGCCCCAGGCGCAGTCCGGCCAGAGCGACCAGGCGCCCGTGTTCACGCAGTCCGCCCAGCGTGCGCTCTTCCACGCCTACCAGGTGGCCCGCGCCTCCGGCTCGACCTACATCGACCCCGAGCACCTCTTCTTCGCGCTCGTCATCAGTCAGGATGCTCCTGCCGGGCAGGTGCTGTCGGCCGCGGGCATCACGCCTGAGGCCCTGCAGTCCGGCCTGCGCGAGACCCTGGGCGAGCAGGCGCCGAGCGCGCAGACCGACGCGGCCGACGCATCCACGACCCCGATGCTCGACAAGTTCGGCACCGACCTCACCGCCATGGCCCGCGACGGCGGCCTCGACCCCGTGATCGGCCGTGCCGACGAGATCGAGCAGACCGTCGAGATCCTGTCGCGCCGCACCAAGAACAACCCCGTTCTGATCGGCGAGGCCGGCGTGGGCAAGACGGCGATCGTCGAGGGCCTGGCCCAGCGCATCGCATCCGGCGACGTGCCCGAGCAGCTGCGCGACAAGCGCGTCGTCTCTCTCGACTTCCCGGCGATGCTCGGAGGCACCCGCTACCGCGGCGACTTCGAGGAGCGCCTCACCACGCTGATGGACGAGATCAGCGCGCACAGGACCGAGCTCATCGTGTTCATCGACGAGCTGCACACGGTCGTGGGCGCCGGCGGTTCGGGCGAGGGTGGCATGGATGCCGGAAACATCCTCAAGCCCCGGCTGGCCCGCGGCGAACTGCACGTGGTCGGCGCGACCACGCTCAAGGAGTACCGCTCGATCGAGAAGGACTCCGCACTCGAGCGGCGCTTCCAGCCGGTTCAGGTCGGTGAGCCCTCCATCGAGGACGCCGTCGCGATCCTTTCGGGGCTCCGCGGCGCTTACGAGGAGCACCACGGCGTGCGCTACACCGACGAGGCCATCCGCGGCGCCGTCGAGCTGTCGGCGCGCTACGTCACAGACCGCTTCCTGCCCGACAAGGCGATCGACCTGATCGACCAGGCGGGCGCTCGACTGCGCCTGAAGCTCGGATCCCGCATCGACACCTCCGCCCTGCTCGAAGAGCTGAGCGAGCTCGAGGCGGCCAAGAACTCGGCCGTCTTTCTCGAGCACTACGAGGAGGCGTCGAGCCTGCGCGACCGTATCGAGGGCGTGCACGAGAAGCTGTCGGCTGCCCGGCCGTCGGCATCATCCACCGCCGAGGCCGTCGTCGACGAGGCCGAGATCGCCGCCGTGATCTCTCGGGCGACCGGCATCCCCGCCTCCCGCCTGACCCAGGTCGATCGGGAGCGCCTCGCGGTGCTCGAGGACGAACTGCACGACCGTGTCGTCGGCCAGCACGACGCCGTCTCGGTCGTCGCCAAGGCCGTGCGCCGCAACCGCACCGGCATGGGCGACGCCAACCGGCCCGTGGGCAGCTTCCTGTTCCTCGGCCCGACCGGCGTCGGCAAGACCGAGCTCGGCAAGGCGCTCGCCTCGTCGCTGTTCGGCGACGACAAGGCGATGGTGCGCTTCGACATGAGCGAGTTCGGCGAGCGCCACACGATGTCGCGTCTCGTCGGATCCCCTCCCGGATACGTCGGCTACGACGAGGCAGGCCAGCTCACCGAGCGGGTGCGGCGCAACCCGTATTCCGTGGTGCTCTTCGACGAGATCGAGAAGGCGCACCCCGACGTCTTCAACCTGCTCCTGCAGGTTCTCGACGACGGACGCCTCACCGACGGCCAGGGTCGCACGGTCGACTTCCGCAACACGGTCATCATCATGACGTCGAACATCGGTTCCGAGTTCCTCGCGAGCCGCGGAGGCCCCATCGGCTTCGCGGCCCCGAACGCCGCAGACGGCTTCGGCGACGACAAGGCACTGCGCGACCGGGTGATGGGCAAGCTGCGCGAGGCCATGCGCCCGGAGTTCATCAACCGCATCGACGAGATCGTGCTGTTCACGAAGCTCGACCGGCCGCAGCTGCGGCAGATCGTGGCCCTGCTTCTGGATGCGACGCGGTCGCGTCTGGCCGCGCGGCACGTCTCGTTCGACATCAGCGAGTCGGCGATCGACTGGATCGCCGAGAACGGTTACGAGCCCGAGTACGGAGCCCGTCCGCTGCGCCGGGTGATCCAGCGCGAGGTCGACGACCGTATCGCCGAGCTGCTCGTCAGCTCCGCGGTACTGGATGGCGGCGCGGTCTCGGTCGATGTCGTCGACGGCCGGCTCAGCGTGGTCTCGGCCACGGCGGAGGTGCCGCTCGCGGCATAGTCCGAGAGGCAGGGATACTACGAGAACGCCCAGTCCGCGCAATCCCTGCGGGCTGGGCGTTCTCTCGTGTCACAGTGGCGGCAGGCCCGTTCGGGCTCCTGACGAAAGGTCGCCATCATGGCAAAGAAAGTCATCGAGAAAGCCGGGTTCAACCCGATCCGCACCGCTCACGACCTCGGGCTGCGCAGTGAGTACGCCTATCTGGCGGGCTTCGCGTCGATCGGTCTCGCCCTCGTCGCCTGGCTCGCGTCGCGGGCCAAGAAGTCCGACGACAAGGCGCAGTCCGACCGCTGGGGGATCTTCATCGGCCACTGGGCGCCGACGTTCTTCGCGATCGGCCTCGCGCTCAAGACCGAGGAGTAGCCGGCAGCATCCGCGCCCTGTCGGCGCATCCGCTGCCGCTCGACCCGCAGCGCATGCGCCGTACGGGCGCGGATGCCGCGCACCTGCTCAGAACAGGGGCCACGGCACCGCGGGCATGTGGCCGCGCGGTGCGGGGAACCGGCCGCGCGAGAGCAGGCGCTCGCAGCGGGCGTCGAGCGCATCCAGTTCGAGCGGGGTGATGAGCTCTGCAAGCTGCTCGCCGAGCTCGCCGTACAGCGCGGATCGCACCTGATCGACCGTGGCGAGTTCGTCGGGGCGCAGCTCGTCGTCGACGAAGCCCCACAGCACGGTGCGCAGCTTGTGCTCCTCGTGGAACGTGAGGCCGTGATCGACCCCGTGCCTGTGCCCGTCGGGCATCGCCAGGATGTGGCCGCCTTTGCGATCGGCGTTGTTGGCGACCACGTCGAAGATCGCCATGCGCCTGAGTGCATCGCCGTCTTCGTGGATGAGCGTGACCTCGCGGTCGTTCTCATCGGTGCCGTCGAGCACCCGCCGCCAGCCCGTGTCGGGCACCGTTCCCGGCTCGACCAGGTCGACGGCATCCTGATCGGGGTCGACGTCCTGCCAGAGCTGCACCATGCCCACGCCCATCGGGCCGTCACGGAGCCAGGTGCGGGGAACGACGTTCCATCCGAAGGCCTCGGAGACGAGGTACGCGGCCACCTCCCGCTGGGCGAGGGTGCCGTCGGGAAAATCCCAGAGCGGATTCTCGCCCGCCACCGGCTTGTAGACGACGACGGTCTCGCCGAGCTCGGCGAGGAAGGTCGCGTTCGACGCGGTCGTGATGCGCCCGGTGATCACCAGCTCGGCGCCCTGGGCGCCGTCGGGGTCGGGCGCCGCGGTCATTCCAGTCCCGGGAGCGGGTCGCAGACGTGCCCCTCGGGATCGATGGGCATGCCGCACCGCGGGCACAGCGGGCGGCCCGCGCCGACGACCTCGAGGGTGCGCTTGGCGAAGGCCCGCGCGGAGCCCACTGGAATGCGCACGAGCAGCATCTCGTCGGGCTCGATGTCGGTGAGGTCGAGCTCGAGCTCGTCCTGATCTTCGTCGATCTCGATCTCGACGACGGGGAAGGCCTGGATGACGACCTGTGCCGTCGACGGATCCCAGCCGAGGCTGAGGGTGCCCGTGCGGAACTCCTCTTCGACTGGGTCGAGAGGGTCGTTGTCGACCAGCTCTGCCGGGGTCGTGGCGGGCACGCTGGCCGGGTTGCCCTCCTGGCTCATGAGCTCGTCGAGGATCTCCTCGATCTTCTCCGCGAGGGCAGCGGACTGCTGCTTCTCGAGGCCGACGCTGACGACGCGTCTGCCCGTGCGGGCCTGGAGGTAGAAGGAACGGGAGCCGGGCTGGCCGATCGTGCCGACCACCACCCGGTCGGGCCAATCGAAGCCATGGACGAGGGGAGGCATGTGTCTAGTCTACGAGCGCAGAACGGGGTCAGGCCGGTCCGGCGCCACCGCCGACGGGCGCATCTGCGGGCGCCGGCGCGGTGCGCAGCCACGACAGGTCGCCCGATTCGGTGTTCGTGGCGTGCACGCTCGGGGAATCGGCGCCGTAGCGCACGATCGAGACGGACGCCGGCCCGACGCTGATGCGCTGGAACAGGTCGAGGTGCATTCCGTAGGCGTCGGCGAGCACCGACTTGATGATGTCGCCGTGGCTCACGGCGGCCCAGACAGCGCCGGGGCCGTGCTTCTCCTCGAACTCCGCGTCGAGGCGACGGATGGCCGAGACGGCGCGCGCCTGCATGGCGGCGAGCGACTCGCCTCCGGGGAACACCGCCGCGCTCGGGTTGGACTGCACGACCTTCCACAGCTTCTCCGTGCTGAGCTGCTTCAGGGTGCCGCCCTGCCAGTCGCCGTAGTCGCACTCGGTGATGCCGTCTTCGACGACGAGATCGGCGGAGCCCTGCTGGCGATCGAGGATGAGGGCGGATGTCTGGCGACACCGATCGAGGGGGCTCGAGACGACGGCGACGAGGGGAACCGACATCAGCCGTTCGGCCGTCGCGGCGGCCTGCTCGCGCCCGCGATCGTCGAGATCTACGCCCGCTGTGCGCCCGGCCAGGATGCCGTCGACGTTCGCCTGGGTGCGGCCGTGCCGCACGAGAATGACTGTGCCCATGTCTTCAGCCTAGACAGGTGCTCAAACAGGCAGCTGTTAAACAAAAAAGTCCCACCTCGCGTAGAAGCCGCGGGATGGGACAGTGCCTCCGACCGGCGTCGATCCGGTGACCTTTCGATTTTCAGTCGAACGCTCTACCAACTGAGCTACAGAGGCGAGTGACCGAAGTCGCTCACAGACAAAAAGCCCTTCCTTTCGGTTGGGCTTGTCGCCTTGGCGACCCTGACGGGACTTGAACCCGCGACCTCCGCCGTGACAGGGCGGCGCGCTAACCAACTGCGCTACAGGGCCATACTGGTGAATCTGTACTGAATGTTAAGTTGTCGTGGTTGTGCTGTGTTTTTCGTACTGGTGGTTCTGCATGCTGTTACCAATGTGACCCCAACGGGATTCGAACCCGTGCTGCCGCCGTGAAAGGGCGGTGTCCTAGGCCTCTAAACGATAGGGCCGTTGGTGACAACTCAACGAGTATGCCACACACTTCTCGCTCTCGCCAATTCGGTCGGGCGTCCACCGCCCGAGATGCGACTCGACGCGGAATGTACCGGGTTTCGGACCCCGAAGCAGTCATGATCTCAGCAGGACGAAACGCTCTGTTGTTAGAGTGACACCTGTTGCCACTGTTACTCGAGTGACTTAAGTTCGCTCACCACCACCCGGGGGACCATTGAACGCCACGACCAGTCGACGTCGACGCCGCGGCCCCTGGGGTCTCCGTCACCTACTCGGCTCGATCACGGTCACGGTCGCCCTCGTCGCCACCGGTTCCGTGCTCTCGGCCCCCGCGTACGCCGACGAGTACCCCACGTGGGAGGACGTTCAGGCCGCTCAGTCCAACGAGTCCAGCAAGCAGGCCGAGATCCAGAACATCCAGGATCTGATCTCAGCGCTCCGCGACGCGACGGCGGCCGCCGAGTCCCTCTCGATCCAGCGTGGAACCGAGTATCAGGAAGCGCAGACCAAGTACGACACGGCCGCGTTCAAGGCCGATGAGCTCGACAGCCAGGCCGCGGCTGCGCAGGCGACGGCGGATGCCTCGATCAAGCAGGCGGGCCAGCTCGCCGCGCTGATGGCCAAGTCCGGCGGCAACGGCCTGTCGGTGAACCTCTTCACGAGCGAGTCGAGCGAGGCCGACGGCCTGCTCTACCAGCTGGGCGCGATGAGCCAGCTCACGGGCTCGGCATCGAAGCTCTACGCCACGGCCGAGCAGGACAAGAACACGGCTCAGTCGCTGACCGACCAAGCGGTCGTCGCCCGCGATGCGCTGCAGTCACTCGCCGAGGCGGCCGAGGCCGCCCGCGACGAGGCCGTCGCCGCGCAGCTGGCACTCGAGGCGTCGCTCGCCGCACAGCAGACGCACGAGGTCGAGCTCGAGACCCAGCTCGCCGTTCTCACCCAGAACCGGCAGGCCACGGAGGCCGACTACAACGCAGGTGTCGAAGCGCGTCGCATCGCAGAAGAGAAGCGCATGGAGGCTGAGCGCGCGGCGGCTGCCGAGGCGGCGGCCGCGGCCGCGGCATCCGGTGGTGGCGGTGGCGGAGGCGGCGGAGGCAGTACCGGGCCGGGCCCGGTGTCCAGCGGCTGGGCCAGCCCCTTCCCCGGCGCGTACTCCACAGACGAGTACGGCATGCGCACGAACCCCGTCACGGGAAACTACACGTTGCACGCGGGTCTCGATCTCAACTACAACAGCGGAACGTGCGGCGCTCCTGTCTACGCAGCGGCGGCCGGTCAGGTCAGCTACGCCGGCTACAACGGCGGCTACGGCAACTTCGTCGAGATCAATCACGGAGGCGGCGTGCGCACGGGTTACGGGCACAACACCAGCCTCAACGTGGGGTCGGGCCAGTACGTGGCGGCCGGCGAGCTCATCGCCTATGCCGGAACCACGGGCAACTCCACCGGATGCCATGTGCACTTCGAGGTGCGCGTCGGCGGGGGCGCCATCGACCCGCGTCCGTGGATGGCCGACCGCGGCGTCTACTTCGGCTAGCAGCCCGACGACGAAGGCCCCTCGACGGGCTCGGGGAACGAGCGTCGAAGGGCCTTCGTCGTAGGGGCCTAGTGGCCTTCGGTCTTCAGCTTCTCGATGCCGTCGAGCACGATCTGCTCGGCCGCGGCCGCGTTCTGCCAGCCCTCGGTCTTGACCCATTTGCCGGGCTCGAGGTCCTTGTAGTGCTCGAAGAAGTGCTCGATCTCCTTGCGGGTCGACTCGGGGATGTCGTCGATGTCCTGGATGTGGGCCCAGCGCGGGTCCTTCGCGGGAACGGCGATGACCTTGGCGTCCGAGCCGCCGTCGTCGGTCATGTTGAAGACGGCGACGGGGCGAACCGAGACGCCGACGCCGGGGAACAGCGGGTACTCGAGCAGCACCAGCACGTCGACGGGGTCGCCGTCGAGGCCGAGGGTGTTCTCGAAGAAGCCGTAGTCCGTGGGGTACACGAACGAGGTGAACAGCACGCGGTCGAGGAAAACGCGTCCGGTCTCGTGGTCTACTTCGTACTTGTTGTGGCTTCCCTTGGGAATCTCGATGATCGCGTCGTAAGCAGCCATGCCGGCGGTTCTCCTTCGTAGGTCGTGAACTGCAATAACGTTACTGGATGCCCCCCGAGACTCCCTCCGAACGCCGACCCCGGTTGACGCCGGCGATCGCCGATGTGCGCCGGGCCGTGCGCGACTCGCTCGAGGCGCTCCCGCCATCCGGCGACGCACCTCTCGTGCTCGTGGCCCTGAGCGGAGGGCCCGACTCGCTGGCCCTCGCCGCCGCGACGGCGTTCGAGGCGCCCCGCCGGGGCATGCGCGCCGGCGCCGTCATCGTCGATCACGGGCTTCAGCGTGACTCGGCTCTGGTCGCCTCGAGAGCGGCCGAGCAGGCGCAGGCGCTGGGTCTCGACCCGGTGATCGTGCGAGAAGTCGAGGTCGGCTCCGGCCCGGGCTCGGGCGGGCCCGAGGCCGCGGCCCGTGACGCCCGGTACACCGCTCTGGATGCCGCCCGTCGCGACACCGGGTCGGTCGCGGTTCTGCTCGGCCACACCCTCGACGACCAGGCCGAGACCGTTCTGCTCGGCCTCGCGCGCGGTGCCGGCGCATCCAGCCTGCACGGAATGGCGCCCGTCTCGGGAGCCCTCGTACGCCCGTTCCTCGGCATCCGGCGCCAGACCACCGTGGCGGCCTGCGCCGACGCGGGGATCGAGCCGTGGATCGACCCGCACAACGCCGACCCCTCCTACACGCGCGTTCGCGTGCGCGAGACCGCGCTGCCGACGCTCGAGCGCGAGCTGGGCCCGGGCGTCGCCGAGGCCCTGGCGCGCACGGCCGAGCAGCTGCGGGAGGACGCGGACGCGCTCGACCGCATGGTGGAGGAGACGATCGAGGAGATCGTGGAGCACGCCGAGGCCGGCATCGCCATCTCGGTGGGAGCCCTCGCCGCGAACCCGGCGGCGCTGCGCAACCGCATCATCCGCTTCGTCGTGCTCAGCGAGTTCGGCGTGAGCCTCAGCCGCGCGCAGACGCTGGCCGCCGCAGCGCTGGTCACCGACTGGCACGGGCAGAAGGGCGCGGACCTGCCCGGCATTAGAGTTGTCAGGGTCGCCGGGAAGCTCGTCTTCCAGGCAGCAGCCGACATCTAATGTGAAGGAGCCCCGTGCTTTCGAGTGACATCGCCGACGACCTCACCAGCGTGCTGTACACAGAGGCGCAGATCCACGAACGGATCGCGCAGCTCGCCCGCAGCATCGAGGCGGACTACGCCGGCGAGGACGTTCTGCTCGTGGGCGTGCTGAAGGGCGCGGTCATGGTCATGGCAGACCTCGCGCGCGAGCTCTCCCTTCCGCTCAACATGGACTGGATGGCCGTCAGCTCATACGGCGCGGGCACGCAGTCGTCGGGTGTCGTGCGCATCCTCAAAGACCTCGACACCGATCTCTCGGGCCGCAAGGTGCTGATCGTCGAGGACATCATCGATTCCGGGCTCACGCTGTCGTGGCTGCTCGGCAACCTGCGTACGCGCGGCGCCGAGAGCGTGGAGATCTGCGCGCTGTTCCGCAAGCCGGAGGCGGCGAAGATCCAGGTCGACGTGAAGTACGTCGGCTTCGACATCCCCAACGAGTTCGTGGTCGGATACGGCCTCGACTACGCGGAGCGCTACCGCAATCTGCGCGACGTCGCGGTGCTGGCGCCGCACGTCTACTCGTAGCCCGCATTCGTTACGCCCACGGGGAACATCCAGACGGCGTGCAGCGCCCGCCAGCTACCCTTGCCACTACCTCGATTGCTTTCGATCGAATACACCCCTCTCGACACGATGAAGAGACATGAACGCTAAAAAGATCGTCCGATCTCCCATTCCGTACATCCTGCTCGGTGCGATCGCCCTGTGGATCGGCTTCAGCCTCATCACCGGCGGCGGCTACAAGCAGATCGACACGCAGGAGGGCCTGCAGCTGTTGAAAGACGGCAAGGTCTCCTCCGCCACCATCATCGATGGCGAGCAGCGAGTCGACCTGACCCTGGCGAAGGCCGACAAGGAGTACGGCACCCAGGTGCAGTTCTACTACGTCACTCCCCGGGGCACCGAGGTCATCGACGCGGTCAACGACGCCGCGCCGGCCAAGGGCTACAACGACGAGGTGCCGCAGACCAACTGGTTCCTGTCGCTCATCGGCATCCTGCTCCCCGTGCTGCTCATCGGTGCGTTCTTCTGGCTGATGCTCTCGGGCATGCAGGGCGGCGGATCCAAGGTCATGCAGTTCGGCAAGTCCAAGGCGAAGCTGGTCTCGAAGGAGTCGCCGAAGGTCACCTTCGACGACGTCGCCGGCAGCGACGAGGCGCTCGAAGAGCTCGAGGAGATCAAGGACTTCCTGAAGGAGCCGGCCAAGTTCCTCGCCGTCGGCGCCCGCATCCCGAAGGGCGTGCTGCTGTACGGCCCTCCCGGAACAGGAAAGACCCTCCTCGCCCGAGCCGTCGCCGGTGAGGCGGGGGTTCCGTTCTACTCCATCTCCGGTTCCGACTTCGTCGAGATGTTCGTCGGTGTCGGCGCCAGCCGCGTGCGCGACCTGTTCCAGCAGGCCAAAGAGAACTCGCCGGCCATCATCTTCATCGACGAGATCGATGCCGTCGGCCGCCACCGCGGCGCCGGAATGGGCGGCGGCCACGACGAGCGCGAGCAGACGCTCAACCAGCTGCTCGTCGAGATGGACGGATTCGACGTCAAGACGAACGTCATCCTCATCGCCGCCACCAACCGTCCCGACATCCTCGACCCCGCCCTCCTGCGTCCGGGCCGCTTCGACCGCCAGATCGGCGTCGACGCACCAGACCTGCAGGGCCGCAAGAAGATCCTCGAGGTGCACGGCAAGGGCAAGCCGCTCGCCGCCGGCGTCGACCTCGAGGTCGTCGCCCGCAAGACTCCCGGGTTCACCGGCGCCGACCTGGCGAACGTGCTCAACGAGGCCGCGCTGCTCACCGCGCGCTCCAACGCGCAGCTCATCGACAACCGCGCCCTCGACGAGGCCATCGACCGCGTCATCGCGGGCCCGCAGCGGCGCACCCGCATCATGCGCGACCACGAGAAGCTCGTCACGGCCTATCACGAGGGCGGCCACGCCCTGGTGGCCACGGCCATGAACAACACCGACCCGGTCACCAAGATCACGATCCTTCCGCGTGGCCGAGCCCTCGGCTACACGATGGTTCTTCCCCTCGAAGACCGCTACTCGGTCTCGCGCAACGAGCTGCTCGACCAGCTGGCCTACGCCATGGGCGGTCGCGTCGCAGAAGAGGTCGTCTTCCACGACCCGACCACCGGCGCATCGAACGACATCGAGAAGGCCACCGCGACGGCCCGCAAGATGGTCACCGAGTTCGGCATGTCGGCCGACATCGGCGCGGTCAAGCTGGGCGCAGCCTCGGGAGAGATGTTCCTCGGCCGCAACATGGGTCACGAGCGCGACTACTCCGACCGCATCGCCGAGAAGGTCGACGACGAGGTGCGGCAGCTCATCGAGGCCGCCCACGACGAGGCCTGGAGCGTTCTCAACGAGAACCGCGACATCCTCGATCGCCTCGCCCTCGAACTGCTCGAGCACGAGACGCTCGACCACGACCAGCTCGCCGTGATCTTCAAAGACGTGAAGAAGCTCACCCCGCGGCCGCAGTGGCTCTCGAGCGACAAGCGCCCGGTCTCGCAGCTTCCGCCGGTGGCGTTCCCGTCTCCGAAGGCGCCGGTCGACGCGGCCGCCGTCGACGGGGGAGTGCAGTCCGACCCCGAGCCGGAGCAGAAGCCCAAGCGGTCGCCGCAGGCCCCGCCCCGTCCGGCCACGGCCTGACTCTCCACACGTGACAGCGTTCGACCGGGCTCGTATCGAGGCGGCCGTGCACGAGATCCTCATCGCCATCGGTGAGGATCCCGTGCGTGAGGGGCTCGAGCGTACGCCCTCCCGAGTCGCCGACGCCTACGCGGAGTTCTTCTCCGGCCTCGGCGTCGACGCCCGCGCGATGCTCGGAGACACCTTTCCCGTCACCGACGGGTCGGTGCCCGAGCCCGTGCTCGTGCGCGACATCGAGTTCCGCTCGGTGTGCGAGCACCACCTGCTGCCCTTCACCGGGGTGGCCCATGTCGCCTACGTTCCGTCGACGCGCCTCATCGGGCTCGGTCGAATCTCGTCCGTCGTCGACACGCTCGCCTCGAGGCCGCAGCTCCAGGAGCGTCTCGGAGACGAGATCGCCGCCGTGATCGAGAGCGGCGTAGACGCCCGCGGAGTGCTCGTCGTGCTCGATGCGCAGCACGACTGCGTGCGAACGCGAGGCCCCCGTCAGACGCGCAGTTCGACCGTCACCGTGTCGAGTCGCGGTACGCTGTCGCAGCCCGCCGACCGCGCGGAGCTGATGAGTCTGATCGGAGCCGCGACGTGAGCAGGGGGCATGTGACGAGCAACGAGCCGAGCCCGCGCTCGGGCGAGCCGACCGCATCCGTTCGTCGTCGCATCCGGTCGGCGACGGCCGCGCCCGGCGTTCCGCTCGCGGGTGAGCGCACGCTCATCATGGGAATCCTCAACGTCACTCCCGATTCGTTCAGCGACGGCGGACGGTGGAACACCCTCGATCAGGCACTGGAGCACGCCGCAGAGCTCATGGCCCAGGGCGCCGACCTCATCGACATCGGCGGCGAGTCCACGCGCCCGGGTGCGCAGCGCGTTCCCGTGGCAGAGGAGCAGCGTCGCGTGCTTCCCCTCGTGCGCGAGCTCGCCCGGGGCGGCATCGCCGTGAGCGTCGACACGATGAACGCGTCGACGGCGCTGGCGGCGGCCCACGCGGGCGCGGCCGTGATCAACGACGTGTCGGGCGGGCTCTCCGACCCCGACATGACCCGCGTCGCCATCGAGACCGGACTGCCCTTCGTGGTCATGCACTGGCGTGGTCACAGCGCCGAGATGGCGGCGAAGGCGAACTACGCAGACGTGGTCTCCGACGTCCGCCGTGAAATCGAGTACCGGGTCGCCGAGCTGATCGTGCGCGGTGTCGATCCCGACAAGATCATCGTCGACCCCGGCATCGGCTTCTCGAAGAACGCCGAGCACAACTGGGCCCTGCTGGGCCACTACGGAGACCTCGCCTCTCTCGGGCTGCCCGTGCTGGTCGCCGCCTCGCGCAAGGGGTTCCTCGCGCCGCTCGTCGCCGACGGCGCGGCACCGGATGCCCGGGACGCGCCATCGGCGATCGTCGCGGCGATCGCGGCGTCGCAGGGTGCCTGGGCGGTTCGGGTGCACAATGTCGCAGAGACGCGGGCCGCGCTCGACGTGGCCGACGCCTGGAGAAGGGGAGCGCAATCGTGACGCGAGACACCCCGGTCGACGAGCTCGACACCCTCACCCTCACGGGCCTCGAGGTGTTCGCCCACCACGGCGTCTTCGACTTCGAGCGCCGAGACGGCCAGACCTTCCTCCTCGACCTCACGGTCTGGCTCGACACGCAAGGCGCCGCGTCCGGCGACGACCTGGCACAGACGCTGCACTACGGCGAGCTGGCCGTAGAGGTGGCCGAGGCGGCCGCGGCCGAGCCGGTCGACCTCATCGAGACGCTCGCCGAGCGCATCGCATCGCTGGTGCTCGCGCATCCGGTCGCGCAGCGCGTCCGCGTCACGGTGCACAAGCCCGACGCCCCCATTCCCGTGCCCTTCGCCGACGTCTCCATCACGATCGTGCGGCCCCGCGGCCCCCGCGTGCAGGCGGCGCTGTGAACGGGCGACGGCTCGAGGGTGCGCGAGCGGTGCTCGCCTTCGGCAGCAACCTGGGCAATCGAGGCGAGACCATCCTCGAGGCCATGGCCGAGATCGCGCGGCTGCCCGGAGTCGAGACCATCGGCGAATCCAGCCTCTACGAGACGGTCGCGGTGAAGCTGCACGGCATCGATCCCGACGCGCCGGCCTACCTCAACGCCGCGTCGATCGTGCTCACCACGCTCGAGCCGCACGAGCTGCTCGCCGCCCTCAACAAGATCGAGCTGCGCCACGGGCGTGTGCGAGAGGAGCGCTGGGGCGACCGCACCCTCGACATCGACCTGATCACCTACGGCACGCTCGAACAGTCCGACGAGACCCTCACCCTGCCTCATCCCCGCGCGTGGCAGCGCGACTTCGTGCTGGCGCCGTGGCTCGAACTCGACCCGGATGCGACGATTCCCGGCCGTGGTCGCGTCGACGAGCTGCTCGCGTCGACCGACGACACGGCCCGCCGAACACCCTCGGAGACGATGTGAAGCGCACCCGACCGTTCTCGCTGATCTCGCTGGCGCTCGCCGGCGCCATCGTGGGATTCCTGCTGCAGATCGGGCTCGCCTCCGGCGGCCGCCCCATCCTCGTTCCGCCCGTGACGCTGCCGATCACGCTGGTGGCGGCCGCGGCGCTCGTGCTGACGTTCGCCATCCCGGTGTACCGGGCCATCCGGGGCCCCGTGCGGCGCGAGGTCAATCCGTTCCGCGCGATGCGCGTTGTGGTGCTCGCCAAGGCCTCGAGCCTCGTCGGCAGCCTGGTCGCAGGCTTCGGCCTGGGGTGCACGATCTACGTGCTGTCCCGCACCATCGTTCCCGAGGTCTCGTCGCTCTGGCTGTCGATCGCCAGCGCGGCCGGCGGCATCGTGCTGCTGGTGGCCGGCCTTGTCGCCGAGCAGCTCTGCGCGCTTCCGCCGGACGACTTCACACCGGAGGCCTGACATGTCCGACCACTCGAACGACGCCGTTCCCCTCGACCCTGCCCGGGTGCGCTCGAAGCGGGTCGAGGTCGGCGGCGACTGGAGGCGGGTGAGCCGCAAGTACATCGGCGTCGAACTGGTCGGCGTTGCGCTGTTCGGGCTCGTCGCGATCGGCGCGACGCTCGTCTTCTCGCTGACGCGCTGGTTCGCCCAGCCCTTCGGCTGGATCCTCGTCGGCGCGGCCGTCGTGACCACCCTCGTGATGTTCGCCGTCGCCCCGCGCCGCGTGCGCTCGATCGGCTACCAGCTTCGCGACGACGATCTCCTCTTCCGGCGCGGCATCATGTTCCACCGCGTCGTCTCGGTTCCCTACGGCCGCATGCAGCTGATCGACATCAACCGCGGCCCGGTCGCACGGTTCCTCGGACTCGCCGAACTGCGGTTCGTCACGGCGGCGGCGGCGACCGGCGTCACGATCCCCGGTCTCGTCGACAGCGATGCCGACGCGCTCCGCGACACGCTCGTCTCCCTCGCCGAAACGCGGCGGGCCGGGCTGTGACCGAGCCCGTCGCTCCGCCCCTTCCCGGCGGCGGCGAGTGGCTGCGGCTCCACCCGGCGACGCCCCTGCTCAAGGGTGGAATCGCCCTCATCGCGGTGATCGGCTTCATCCTGGCCAATGTGCGAGAGCGTCTCATCGAGGCGTTCGTGGGCGGTCCGGACGGAGGCGACCTGATCGAGGAGCTGTACCTGCGCGGGCACCTCGGCTGGGCCATCGCGATCGTGCTCGGCGCCCTGCTGCTCGGCGTCGTGGCGTTCTTCCTGTCGTGGCGCATGCACACCTACCGCATCAACGACGAGGCGGTCGAGGTGCGCAGCGGCATCCTGTTCCGCACCCACCGACAGGCCCGCCTCGATCGCATCCAGGGCATCGCCATCACGCGGCCGTTCATCGCGCGTCTCTTCGGCGCCGCCCGGCTCGAACTGAGCGTCGCGGGACAGGACGCCAAGGTGCAGCTCGCGTACCTCAAGGGCAGCGACGTCGATCGGCTGCGCCACGACATCCTGATGCTCGCGTCGGCTCGCAGGGCCGAAGAGGGTGTCGCGCAGGGTGCGACGGCGGGCGGTGCTGCAGGGTCGCCGGATGCCGTGGGCCCGGATTCGCTCATCGGCCGCCGGGTCACGGAGCTGCTGGCTCCCGAGCTCGACCCCCAGGAGGCTCCGCCGCAATCGGTGGTGCGCATCTCGCCGCTGAGGCTCGCCGGTTCGCTGCTCGCCAGCGGCGCGACGCTGTTCGTGCTGGTCGTCGCGGTGGTCCTGATCGTCGTGACGGCGACCGGCCGGGAGCTCGGGTTCCTCTTCCTCTTCGTCCCCGCCTTCATCGGCGGCGCCGGGTATTACGTGCGCAAGGTCACGCGGTCGCTGCGGTTCTCCATCGCGGCGACACCCGATGGAGTGCGCGTCGGCTACGGCCTGCTCACCACATCGAACGACACCCTCCCGCCCGGGCGCATCCACGCGATCGAGGTCTACCAGCCGTTGCTCTGGCGCCCGTTCGACTGGTGGGCCATCCGCATCAACAGGGCCGGTCATGCCTCGAGCGGCTCGGGCAGCCAGCCCGCCACGACCATGCTCCCGGTGGGCACGCGCGGCGACGTCGACAAGGTGCTGGGCCTGCTGCTGCCGGGGCTGGCGAGCGCCGACACCCGGCACCTGATCCTCGCCGGAATGGTCTCCTCCGGGCAGACGCCCGGATTCGCGGTCGACTTCGTCGCGGCGCCCCGGCGCGCCCGGTGGCTGCGCCCGTTCTCCTGGCGCCGCACGGGCTACGCCCTCGCGGGCGACACCGTTCTGCTGCGCAAGGGTCTCGTGTGGCGACAACTCGTCGCCGTGCCGGCGGCACGCATCCAGAGCCTGCATCTCGACCAGGGCCCTCTCGCGCGGGCCCTCGACCTCTGCACACTGACGCTCGACACCGTGGCCGGACCGGTGTCGGCGTCGCTGTCCGTGCTCGACCGGGCAGGCTCCCTCACCGCGTTCGACGCCATCAGCCGCGCCGCGACCGCCGCGGGTGCACTCGAAGACGGCTCGCATCGCGTCGCGCTGCCCACCCGACACCAGCCACCACGACCGGAGAACGAACGATGAATCCCGCAGAACGAAGTGGACGCCTCGGAATCGGCATCATCGGGGCCGGACGCGTCGGGCCGGTGCTCGGCGCAGCGCTGGCGGGCGCCGGGCACGCGCTCGTGGGAGTCGCCGCGATCTCCGAGGAGAGCCGCGAACGCGCCGACGCGATGCTTCCCGGGGTGCCGATCCTCGAGATCCCGCAGCTCATCGAACGCAGCGAACTCGTCATCCTCGCCGTTCCCGAGTCCGAGCTCGCCGGCCTCGTGGAGGGCCTCGCGACCACACGCACCTGGCAGGCGGGGCAGCTCGTCATGCACACGGCTCCGGGAGTCGGCGTGAGCGTGCTCGCCCCCGCTCTGGCCCAGGGGGCGATCCCGCTGGCCGTGCACCCGGCCATGCAGTTCACCGGTTCGAGCGTCGACATCGCCCGGCTCGTCGGAACCTGGTTCGCGGTCACCGCACCCGCACCCGTGCTTCCGATCGGGCAGGCACTGGTCGTCGAGATGGGCGGCGAACCGGTCGTCGTCGCCGAGAAGGATCGCGCGGCCTACGCCGAGGCCATCGAGACCGCCACGACGTTCTCGAGCGCCATCGTCGACCAGGCCACAGGGCTGCTGTCGTCGATCGGGGTCCCCGCTCCCGGGCTCGTGCTGGGGCCCCTCGTGAGATCGGCGGTCGAGAATGCTCTTCACCGCGCCCGCGGCGACGACGCTGCGGCGCCGTTCGACTCCATCGGCGGCTGAGGGCGGGCATCGAGCCCGCGGCGAGGCACTAGCATCGAGGGTGGCGGCGAGCGGAACCTGCGCCCGTCGTCGCGAGTGAGGAGTCCCGGTGACCGAAGTAGCCGATTCGATCGCGGGCGTCCGAGCCCTGATCAGCGAGTCGAGGGCCGCCCTTGTCGCCACGGGAATCACCGATCCGAAGGTCTCGCTCGTCCCCACGATGGGCGCGCTGCACGACGGGCACCTCGCCCTCGTGGCGAGCGCACGCGAACTCGGACACATCGTCGTCGTCTCCGTCTTCGTGAACCCCACCCAGTTCTCGGCCTCGGAGGACCTGCAGCGTTACCCGCGCGACCTCGACTCGGACATCGCCATCCTCGACTCGGTCGCACGACCGGGAGACAGCGCCACCATCGTCTTCGCCCCGTCCGTCGACGAGATGTACCCGAACGGCCCGACGCAGACCACCGTCACCGCCGGCCGTTCCGGAGCCACGTTCGAGGGCAGAAGCCGTGCCGGTCACTTCGACGGCGTGCTCACCGTGGTGGCGAAGCTGCTCAACATCGTGTCGCCCGACACCGTGTTCTTCGGTCGCAAGGATGCGCAGCAGGCGTTCCTCGTGGGCCGCATGATCGCCGATCTCGACTTCGCCACGGCGATCGAGGTCGTCGAGACGGTCCGCGAAGACGACGGCCTCGCGCTGTCGAGTCGCAACCGCTTCCTCGACGAGAAAGAGCGTCGCGCATCCCTCGTTCTCTCGCACATGCTCGAGGCCGCCGAATCCGCCGCCGACCGCGGCATCGACACGGTCATCGCTGCGGCCCAGTCCGTGGCGATGGGCGAGCCGCTCGTGCAGGTCGACTACCTGGCCGTCGTCGACCCGGCCACGTTCCTTCCCGTCGACGACGACTTCCGCGGGCGGTCGATCGTGCTCGTCGCGGCTCGTGTGGGCACGACGCGGCTGATCGACAACGAGACCATCTACCTGGGCTGAGCGCCGGGGCAACGGCTCGTTGGGTAAACTCTGAGGCGACCCGAGGAGAGATTCGCCCGCATGAGTGATGCACCCACCCACAGCCAGCTGACCGATGACGAACAGCGGGCCGAGGTCGCGGAACAGAAGCTCGTGCGTCTCGCCAAGCGCGAAAGGCTGATCGACTCCGGGGCGGGCGCCTATCCCGTCTCCGTTCCGGTGACGACGACGATCCCGGCCCTGCGCGAGAAGTACGGCGAGCTCGTGGCCGACGACACGACCGGCGACATCGTCGGCGTCGCAGGCCGCGTCGTGTTCGCCCGCAACACCGGCAAGCTCTGCTTCGCCTCGCTCCAGGCGGGCGACGGCAGTCGCATCCAGGCCATGGTGTCGCTCGCCCAGGTGGGCGAGGAGTCGCTCGCCGAGTGGAAGGAACTGGTCGACCTCGGCGACCACGTCTTCGTGTCGGGCGAGGTCATCTCGTCGCGGCGCGGAGAGCTCTCGATCATGGTCGCCGACTGGCAGATCGCGTCGAAGGCCCTGCTGCCCCTGCCCAACCTGCACTCCGAGCTCAGCGAAGAGACCCGGGTGCGCAGCCGTTACCTCGACCTGATCGTGCGCGACCAGGCCCGGCAGGTCGTGCGCACGCGCGCCAAGGCGGTCGCCTCGCTGCGGCAGACGTTCGCCGAACGCGACTACATCGAGGTCGAGACCCCGATGCTGCAGACCATGCACGGCGGCGCATCGGCCAGGCCCTTCGCCACCCACAGCAACGCGTTCGACACCGAGCTGTTCCTGCGCATCGCGCCAGAACTGTTCCTCAAGCGCGCCGTCGTCGGCGGCATCGACCGGGTCTTCGAGATCAACCGCAACTTCCGCAACGAGGGCGCGGACTCCACGCACTCGCCCGAGTTCGCCATGCTCGAGTCGTACGAGGCGTACGGCGACTACAACTCGATGGCCGAACTCACGCAGACGCTGATTCAGAACGCGGCGCTCGCGGTCGCGGGCTCGCACGTCGTGACGTGGGCCGATGGCACGGAGTACGACCTGGGCGGCGAATGGGACCGCATCAGCATGTACGGCTCACTCTCCGATGCGGCCGGAGTCGTCATCACCCCCGAGACCACGGTCTCCGAGCTGCAGGCGCTCGCCGACCGTGAGGGCGTCGAGGTGCACCTGCCCAACCACGGCAAGCTCGTCGAAGAGCTGTGGGAGCACTTCGTGAAGGGCGGGCTCACGAGTCCCACCTTCGTCATGGACTTCCCGCTCGAGACCAGCCCTCTCACACGTGCCCACCGGTCCATTCCGGGCGTCGTCGAGAAGTGGGACCTCTACATCCGCGGCTTCGAGCTGGCCACGGCCTACTCCGAGCTGGTCGATCCCGTCATCCAGCGCGAGCGCTTCATCGAGCAGGCGAAGCAGGGGGCGGCCGGCGACGTCGAGGCCATGCGTCTCGACGAGGAGTTCCTGCGCGCCCTCGAGTTCGGCATGCCGCCATCCGGCGGAATGGGCATGGGCATCGACCGCCTGCTCATGGCTCTGACCGGTCTCGGTATCCGCGAGACCATCCTCTTCCCGCTGGTCAAGTAGGGTCGGCACCATGAGCTTCTTCGGCGGCAACAAGAATCCCCTCGACGACGACAAGAAGAAAAAACCGGGCGAGGTCAGCAACTCCCGCCTGCTGGTGTGGATCGTGGTCGGCGGCGTCGCGCTCTATCTCATCGGCACCGGCGTCTACGGAATCATCACCAAGGGCGGCTGAGTCGTTCGGCGGGTCATCGCCCGGGCCCCTGCACGGCCACGGCTGCTAAACTCGGCGACCATGGATGACATTCTCGCCGGGCTGGGCGCCCTCGCCCCCACAGTGCTCGTCGGTCTCGTCTTCTGGCTCGTGATGTTCGTGATCCTCCGCGCAGACAAGCACGAGCGCCGTGCCTTCTCGAAGATCGAGGCCGAGGAGCGGGCCAAGCTCGCCGCGGCCCAGGACTCGCCCTCGGGCACCCGGTCGCCGCGCTCCTGAGTCACCCGTCTGACCGACGGTTCTGACGGGCCCTCACCCTCTCTCCGACACGCTACGGTTGTCGTCGGGGCCGTAGTCGAGGGGAGCCCGAGTGTTCGGAATCAGTGCGGTGGGCTGGGTTCTGATCTTCGGCGTGCTCATCGATTTCCTCGTTCGCGTCACGGCGATCATCGTCGTTCCCCGCAACCGGCGCCCGGCCACTGCGGTGGCGTGGCTCATGGCCATCTTCTTCCTGCCCTACATCGGCGTTCTCACCTTTCTGCTCATCGGCAGCTACAAACTGCCCAAGAAGAGGCGTGACAAGCAGCAGGCGATCAACCAGTTCATCCTCGAGACCACCGAGGGCATCGACCTGGTCACCAAGAACCACGCATGGCCGCCGTGGCTCGAGTCCGTGGTCGAGCTCAACCGCAACCTCGGCGCGATGCCTCTCGTCGGCGGCAACAACGCCAGTCTCATCGGCGACTACGCCGCGTCGATCGCGGCCATGGCGGCCGACGTGGGCAAGGCCCGTCGTTACGTGCACGTCGAGTTCTACATCATGTCGTACGACACGGCCTCCGAGGCGTTCTTCGACGCCCTGGGAGCCGCGGTCAAGCGCGGCGTGACCGTGCGCGTGCTGCTCGACCACATCGCATCCATCAGATCGCCGCACCACCGCAGGACGACGAGGAAACTCACCGACCTCGGCGTTCAGTGGTCGTTCATGCTGCCCGTGCAGCCCCTGCGCGGCAAGTACCAGCGGCCCGACCTGCGCAACCACCGCAAGCTGCTCATCATCGACGGCAAGATCGGGTACATGGGGTCGCAGAACATGATCGACCGCAGCTACAACAAGCGCGGCAACATCCGTCGCGGCCTCAAGTGGCAAGACCTGATGACCCGACTCGACGGCCCGATCGTCGCCGGCCTCAACGCCATCTTCATCACCGACTGGTACAGCGAGACCAACGAGCTGCTGATGCGCGAGACCGACCCGATCACCCCCGACGTCATCGAGGAGGCGCCCGACTCGCTCGACTGCCAGGTGGTGCCCTCCGGCCCGGGGTTCGAGGGAGAGAACAACCTCAGGCTCTTCCTCGCACTTCTCTACTACGCGCAGACCCGCATCATCGTGACCAGCCCGTACTTCGTGCCCGACGAGGCGATGCTCTACGCCATCACCACCGCCACGCAGCGCGGCGTGGAGGTCGAGCTCTTCGTGTCGGAGATCGGCGACCAGGGTCTGGTCTACCACGCCCAGCGTTCGTACTACGAGGCCCTGTTGCGGGCGGGCGTGCGCATCTACATGTACCGGGCGCCGTACATTCTGCACGCCAAGCACTTCACGATCGACGACGACGTGGCCGTGATCGGCTCGAGCAACATGGACATGCGCTCGTTCAGCCTCAACATGGAGGTCTCGCTGATGGTGCGCGGCCGGTCGTTCGTGACCGAGATGCGCGCCATCGAAGACGGCTACCGCAAGCTCAGCCGCGAGCTCACCCTCGACGACTGGCTCACGCAGCCGCTGCGATCGACGATCCTCGACAACCTGGCCCGGCTCACGAGCGCCCTGCAGTAGCTAGCGGCGCCGGGGCAGCAGCCGCACGGTGGGCAGCTCCGGCGCGGGCAGGGGCGAGCCGGTGTAGCGGTGACCATCACGGTCGCCGTGGCCGCCGTGCGTGCTGGTGAAGCGCGGGCTCTGCGCATCCGGTTCGCCGTCGCCGATCGCCTCGGCCTGCCAGGCCGTGCGGTACTCCACGATCTCCTCGTGGGTGCGCCCGACGAAGTTCCACCACATGACGATCTGCTCGCCGAACGGCTCGCCGCCGATCAGGACGAGTCGCGCGGCCTCGTCGCCCGTCTCGATGGTC
Source organism: Agreia sp. PsM10 (assembly GCF_030433855.1). GTDB lineage: Bacteria > Actinomycetota > Actinomycetes > Actinomycetales > Microbacteriaceae > Agreia. Next base: position 69,158 of record NZ_JARUXC010000013.1, read on the forward strand.
AGGCCGGATGCGCCGGTCTCGACGAAGGCGAGCTCGGTGCGGGCGACGGGCGTGCCGTCGATGGTGACGGAGCCGGTGTCGACCAGGACTCCGTGCTCGTCGAGCGGATCGACCGGAAGCGTGATGCGGGTGTGCCGCGGAATGTCGAGCTGTGCCGCGACGATGCGGGAGAAGGTCGTGGCCTGAGCGGTGACGCCGGCCACGGTGCCGAAGAACACGGCGATGCGGGCTCCGTCGAGGTCGGTGACAACGGCGTCGTGGCTCTCGAAGAAGGGCGCGATGTGTCGGGACGCGTCGGGGAGGGCGAGCCAGAGCTGCACGCCGTGCAGAAGAGTGGTGTTCTCGGTCGAGACCTCGGAATGGCTGATGCCGCGCCCCGCCGTCATGAGATGGAGCTCCGAAGGCCGGATGAACGCGTGGCTGCCCACGCTGTCGCGGTGCTCGATCTCGCCGTCGAAGAGCCAGCTCACAGTCTGCAGGCCGGTGTGCGGATGCGGCGGCACGACCATGCCCGCGCCCGTGCGCACATCGGTGGGACCGTAGTGGTCGACGAAGCACCAGGCGCCGATCATGCTGCGCTCCCTGCTCGGCAGCGTTCGGTGCACGGTCATCGCGCGAGGGCCGCCGAGGGGGACCTCGCGGGGAGCCAGGATGGTGACGCGTCGCGGTTCGGCACCGAGGAGTTCCTCGTCGTCTCCGATGAGGAGCTCATCCGGATGCTTTTCGAGGTTGCTCACAGCAGGAAGCCTATGCCTCGATGCGCCCGCATGGACCGCTGGTGCCGGATGCACTGCCCTCGGCCTCGTGTGCATGGCGAACGCGACAGGCCCGGGGAACGGATCGTTCCCTGGGCCTGTCGCGGCGTTCCCTGAGCCCGTCGAAGGGCCTGCCGTTACGGCGTGGGCATGCCGCCGTTCACGTTGAGCGTCTCGCCGATGACGTAGCTCGACTCGGGCGATGCCAGGAAGACATACGCCGGAGCGAGCTCGGCGGGCTGTCCCCAGCGGCCGAGCGGGGTCTGCTCGCCGACGTCCGGCAGCTTCTCGGGCGGCTGGCCGCCCGCGGTCTGCAAGGGAGTCCAGATCGGCCCCGGCGCCACGACGTTGACTCGGATGCCCTTCGGCGCGAGCTGCTGGGCCAGCGCCTTGGAGAACGCGTTGATCGACGCCTTGGTGGTGGCGTAGTCGACCAGCATCTCGCTGGGCGAGTAGCCCTGGATCGACGAGGTGTTGATGATGGTCGATCCGGCACCGAGGTGGGGGAGAGCGGCCTTCGTGATCCAGAACATCGCGTAGACGTTGGTCTTGAACGTCTCGTCGAACTGCTCGTCGGAGATCTCGTCGAGGGACTCGCGGAACTGCTGCTTGCCAGCATTGTTCACGAGGATGTCGAGACCGCCCAGGCCGTCGACGGCCTGAGCCACGAGGTCGCGGCAGAACGCGGAGTCGACGATGTCACCGGGGATGGCGACGGCCGTGCGGCCCTCGGCCTCGATCAGCTCGACGACGCGCTTCGCGTCCGTCTCCTCCTCGGGCAGGTAGGAGATGGCCACGTCGGCACCCTCGCGGGCATAGGCGATCGCGACGGCGGCTCCGATGCCGGAGTCGCCTCCCGTGATGAGGGCCTTGCGGCCGGTGAGGCGGCCGGTGCCTCGGTAGCTCTTCTCGCCGCGGTCGGCCGTGTCGTCGAGGTTCGCGTCGAGACCGGCGCCCTCCTGGTACTGCGCTTTCGTGTCGATGTCGGCGAACATCTTCGTGGGGTCCTGGAGTGTGTACTGATCAGTCATGTCTCAAGGCTAGGTCGGGCGCGCGAGTCGGCCGGGGGCGGTTGCGCAGTCGTGGCGAGCGTGTTTCACTCCCGCCCGTGACGGTCTCCGGCCCGACCTCGCTCGGGGCGGAGCGCAGTCACGCCTAGGGCGAACAGAGCAGTATTCGCGCCCGACGCTGATTAGCATCAGTACATCGAGCGCCATCCCTGCCCTGGCGTTCAAGGAGACAGACATGTTTGAGAGATTCACCGACCGAGCTCGCCGCGTCGTCGTTTTGGCCCAAGAAGAGGCCAAGATGCTCAACCACAACTACATCGGCACCGAGCACATCCTGCTCGGACTCATCCACGAGGGGGAGGGCGTCGCCGCTAAGGCACTCGAGTCGCTCAACATCTCGCTCGATGCGGTCCGCGAGCAGGTTCAAGACATCATCGGCCAGGGCCAGCAGCAGCCCACCGGTCACATCCCGTTCACGCCGCGTGCCAAAAAGGTGCTCGAGCTCTCGCTGCGCGAGGCCCTGCAGCTCGGCCACAACTACATCGGCACCGAGCACATCCTGCTCGGGCTCATCCGCGAGGGCGAGGGCGTCGCAGCCCAGGTCCTCGTGAAGCTCGGCGCAGACCTCAACCGGGTGCGCCAGCAGGTCATCCAGCTCCTCTCTGGCTACCAGGGCAAGGAGCAGGTCGCCGTTGGCGGAAACGACGCCACTCCCGACAAGGGTTCGCAGGTGCTCGACCAGTTCGGTCGCAACCTCACCCAGGCCGCGCGCGACAGCAAGCTCGACCCCGTCATCGGGCGCGAGAAGGAGATCGAGCGGGTCATGCAGATCCTCTCCCGCCGCTCCAAGAACAACCCGGTTCTCATCGGAGAGCCTGGCGTCGGCAAGACGGCCGTCGTCGAGGGCCTCGCCCAGGCGATCGTCAAGGGCGATGTTCCGGAGACGCTGAAGGACAAGCAGCTCTACTCGCTCGACCTCGGCTCGCTCATCGCCGGAAGCCGTTACCGCGGTGACTTCGAGGAGCGCCTGAAGAAGGTCACCAAGGAGATCCGCACGCGGGGCGACATCATCGTCTTCATCGACGAGATCCACACCCTGGTGGGTGCCGGTGCCGCAGAGGGCGCCATCGACGCCGCGTCGATCCTCAAGCCCCTGCTCGCACGAGGCGAGCTGCAGACGATCGGTGCGACCACGCTCGACGAGTACCGCAAGCACTTCGAGAAGGACGCGGCTCTCGAGCGACGCTTCCAGCCCATCCAGGTGGCGGAGCCGAGCCTGCCCCACACGATCAACATCCTGAAGGGCCTGCGCGACAAGTACGAGGCCTTCCACAAGGTCTCGATCACCGACGGCGCCATCGTGGCCGCGGCCAACCTGGCCGACCGCTACGTCGCCGACCGCTTCCTGCCCGACAAGGCGATCGACCTGATCGACGAGGCCGGCGCCCGCCTGCGCCTCTCGATCCTGTCCGCCCCGCCGGAGCTGCGCGAGTTCGACGAGCGCATCGCCGGGGTCCGCGGCCAGAAAGAGGCGGCGATCGAAGACCAGGACTTCGAGAAGGCGGCCAGCCTGCGCGACGAGGAGAAGAACCTCCTCGGCGAGCGTCTGCGCCTCGAGAAGCAGTGGAAGTCGGGCGACGTCAAGACGTCCGGAATCGTCGACGAGGGCCTGATCGCCGAGGTTCTCGCCCAGGCCACGGGCATTCCCGTCTTCAAGCTCACCGAAGAGGAGTCGTCGCGACTCGTCTTCATGGAGCGCGCCCTGCACCAGCGCGTCATCGGTCAGGAGCAGGCCATCGAGGCCCTCTCCCGCACGATCCGCCGCACCCGCGCCGGTCTGAAAGACCCGAAGCGCCCCTCGGGCTCGTTCATCTTCGCCGGACCCACGGGTGTCGGTAAGACCGAGCTCGCCAAGGCGCTCGCCGAGTTCCTGTTCGACGACGAAGACGCCCTGATCTCCCTCGACATGTCGGAGTACGGCGAGAAGCACACGGTCTCGCGACTGTTCGGTGCTCCTCCCGGATTCGTCGGCTTCGAAGAGGGCGGGCAGCTCACCGAGAAGGTGCGCCGCAAGCCGTTCAGCGTGGTGCTGTTCGACGAGATCGAGAAGGCTCACCCCGACATCTTCAACTCGCTCCTCCAGATCCTCGAAGAGGGGCGTCTGACAGATGGCCAGGGTCGTGTCGTCGACTTCAAGAACACGGTCATCATCATGACCACGAACCTCGGAACGAAGGGCATCTCCGGCGCTCCGATCGGTTTCCAGAGCGACAGCAACGTCGAGACCACCTACGAGCGCATGAAGGCGAAGGTGAACGAGGAGCTCAAGCGTCACTTCAAGCCCGAGTTCCTCAACCGCGTCGACGACACCATCGTGTTCCCGCAGCTGTCGAAGGGCGAGCTGCTGCAGATCGTCGACCTGTTCATCAAGCGTCTGCGCGACCGCCTGCTCGACCGCGACCTGTCGATCGAGCTCACGCAGTCGGCCAAGGAGCGCCTCATCGAGGTCGGCTTCGACCCCACGCTGGGAGCACGACCTCTGCGTCGCGCGATCCAGAACGAGGTCGAAGACCGCCTCTCCGAGCGCATCCTGCACGGCGAGCTCAACGCGGGCGACCACGTGCACGTCGACTTCATCGGCACCGAGTTCGTGTTCACCACGAGCCGTCGTCCCGGTGTGGACGACGAGCTGGCGCCTGCCGGCGAGATCGCGGCCTCCTCGGCGGCCGCGGCCGCATCCACGGGCCCGACCGACGCTCTCTAAGAGACAGCCGCAACGAACGCGAATGCCGCGTTCCGATCTCCCATACGGGAATCGGAACGCGGCATTCCGCGTTTCGGACGCGGCGTGACGAGTCCCTACACTGGGCGCATGCCGAGCTCTGTGCAGTTGCGTTACTACCCCGCTCGCCGGATCCTGGTGCGCGGGCAGCCCGCGGAGATTCTCGCCACGGTGGCGGGGGTGTTCGTCGCCCGGGGGTTCCACCCTGCAACCGCGATCGACGAGTCGACCATCGAGCTGGAGATCGGCTCGGCGGCCCGTGAGTTCTGGCTCAGCGGCTCGATCCTGGCCGACGCTGCCCGGTTTCTTCTCCCGGCCCGCGCCCGAGCACTTGTCGTGCACGGCTTCGCGGTCGCCCAGGTGGTTCCGTCCGAGGCCGCGGACGCCGCTCATCCGGAGACCTGGCTCACCGTCTCGGCCGTCAGCGGTCTCGAGACCCACAGCGACGTCGTCGACGCCATCGACCACTGCCTGACCCACTTCGCGGGCGTCGGGCAGCTGGTGGATGCGGGCGAACCCCTCAGCGCCCTCGAGTTTCCCGCCGATTCGGTCTGCAATCCGAAGGGCTTCCGCGCATGGCGGAGGCAGAGGCGGCGCGGCTGAAGGTGGCCGAGAGGGAATGGCGCGCATGCCCCTGGCGTTGTGTCGCTGTGGCCCACCGGTCTGAGAGAGAAGGCGCACCGTGGATGTTCTGAACTGGCTGTTCAACGCACAGCTGCACATCGGCGACCAGACGATCCTGTGGCGCGAGGTTCTCGGCAATGTGTTCGGGCTGCTCAGTGCGCTGGGCGGGATGCGACGCAAGGTCTGGGCATGGCCGGTCGGCATCGTGGGCAACGCCCTTCTCTTCACCGTGTTCCTCGGCGCCGTGTTCGGCACCCCCAACCCGGTGAACCTCCTCGGCCAGGCCGGTCGGCAGGTGATGTTCATCGTCGTGTCGATCTACGGCTGGGTGCGCTGGCAGCAGGCGAAGCACGACGGCGGAGCCGCGGTGAGCCCGCAGTGGGCCGGGTGGAAGAACAGGATCCGGCTCGTGGTGGCTCTCGTCGGCGGCACGGCGATCGTGACGCCGGTGTTCCAACTGCTGGGGTCGTACGAGCCCGTCTGGGCCGACGCGTGGATCTTCGTGGGCTCGCTACTCGCCACCTACGGCATGGCCAAGGGCTGGGTCGAATTCTGGTTGATCTGGGTGGCCGTCGACCTCGTCGGCGTTCCCCTGCTGGTGTCTGCCGGCTACTACGCCTCCGCCTTCATGTATGTGTTCTACGGGGCGTTCACGATCGTGGGCTTCATTGTGTGGGCACGCATCCGTCGGGGCGAGAGGCTCACGATCGAGACGCGTTTTCCCGACCCCACGGTGCGCACCGAGTCGTGACCGGCGGCAGATCCGTTCGCGCATCCGCGTCATGATTCGCACCGGTTCGTGTCTCTTGAGGTGAGGGCATACAGCCCGGTCGGCACGCGGGCAAAACGGGACGGATCATCAGAAGGCTGGGCATGAAGAAGATCATCAGAAAGCTGGGCGACCGCCGGGTGTCGAACATCGAGCGACGCGTCACGCCCCGCGAGCTCGAACTGCTCGGCCGTCTCCTGTCACAGGAATCGAAGGCCTGATCGCGCGCTGTGCGCGGCACAGGGGCGAAGTGGCAATAGGCTGGTTCGATGCCCGAAGTGACGAAGCCCGCCCCCACCTACACGGTGCGGCGCGCGCAGACGAGTGATGTGCCGTGGATCAAGGAGCTCGTGGAGCCCCTCGTTCAGCGACGAATCCTCCTGGGCAAAGAGCTCGTCGTGTTCTACGAGGCGGTGCAGGAGTTCTACATCGCCATCGACGATGAGGGCAATCGCATCGGCTGCGGCGCCCTGCACGTGTTCTGGGACGACCTCGGCGAGGTGCGCACTCTGGCCGTGGCCGACGCCTGGCTCGGCAAGGGCGTGGGCCGCGCTCTGCTCGAGGCCGTCGAGGGCGAGGCGCGAAGGCTCGGTCTCACGCGACTGTTCTGCCTCACCTTCGAGGTGGGCTTCTTCGAGCGCAACGGCTTCATCGCGTCGCCGCTCGGCCTCGTCGATCCCGACGTGTACTCCGAACTGGTGCGCTCTCCCGACGAGGGCGTCGCCGAGTTCCTCGACCTCGCTCGCGTCAAGCCGAACACGCTCGGCAACACGCGCATGCTGAAGCACCTCACCTCGTAACATGCCGAACATCTGCGGCGGGTAGCCTGCTGCAATGTCTCCGTACCAGGTCTGCGTCTGCTTCATCACCCAGCGCTCTGAGCAGGGTGTGCGCCAGGTGCTGCTCGGCCGCAAGAAGACAGGTCTCGGGCTCGGCAACATCGTGGGCCTCGGCGGCAAGATCGAACCCGGTGAGACGGCGCTGCAGGCCATCGTGCGCGAGATCGAAGAGGAGTCGAGCCTGATCGTCGAGCCGACCGCGGTGAGCGAGGTGGGCTTCATCCGATACGCCTTCCCGTTCCGCGAGAACTGGAGCCAGGACTCGACCGTCTTCGTCGTCGAGGCGTTCAGCGGAACGCCGGCCGAGTCCGACGAGCTCGTGCCCGACTGGTACGACGTGACCGAGCTGCCGCTCGACGGCATGTGGGACGACGCGAAGTACTGGCTGCCTCAGGTGCTCGCCGGTGAGACGGTGCACGCGAGCTTCACCTTCGGCGAAGACCTGAAGACCGTCTCCGAGTCGTCGTTCGACGCCGCGTAGACACCCGAAACGGGTATCCTCGAGAGTACGGCCGGATGCTCGCGGTCCGGCCCGCATTCCCCGTTCGATCAGCGTTGATTGGCACCCTATGACGAGCCCGTGGCTCGCGCAGCCCCAGGCCGCGCCGGCAGCTCCCCGACCCCTGGTCAGGGCCTCCTGGAATCGCGCCCTCGAGCGGCACCTCGATCCCGAGCTGCTGCTCGCCGCCCTCGAGGTCGCCGAAGACGAACTCGTCGACTACAGGCTCGCGCATCCGCTCGCCTCGGTGCTGCCCGTCATCCGCCGCCTGCTCGTGCGCGACGCCGACGACGACTCCGGCATGCTCGTGGCCGTGGGGGATGCGATGGGTCGCCTTCTCTGGGTCGACGGCGACCGCGCGCTGAGGCGCAGGGCCGAAGGCATGCTGTTCGTCGAGGGAGCGGGCTGGGCGGAGAGCCGCGTGGGAACGTCGGCGCCGGGCACCGCGCTCGAACTCGATCACGCCGTGCAGATCTCGGGAGGCGAGCACTTCAACCGGCTGGTGCACGAATGGAGCTGCACCGCCGTGCCCGTGCACGACCCCGAGACCCGGCGCATCCTGGGCGTCATCGACATCACCGGCGGTCGGCAGGCGGTCGACCCGCACACGCTGCCGCTGATGGAGGCGACGGCGGCGGCCGTGGAGTCCGAGCTGATGGTGCAGAGGCTCCGCGCCCAACGCGACCGCATCGGGGTGCGCCGCCGATCGCCGCGCACCGTCGCTCCTCCGACGAGGCCGCTGCTGCGCGTGCTGGGCCGCGACACGGGTGAGCTCACGTCGCCCGCGGGTCGGGTGGAGCTCTCGGCGCGGCACACGGAACTGCTCACGCTGCTGGCCTGGCATCGGCAGGGCCTCTCTGCGGAGCAGCTCGCCCCGCTTCTCTACGACGAGGGGGAGTCGCCCGTGACCCTCAGGGCCGAGATGGTGCGGCTGCGCAAGGCGCTCGAGCGCGCGCACGTCGACCTCGGACTCGAATCGCGGCCCTACCGACTCACGAATGCCCTCGAACTGGATGCGCAGCACGTTCTGGCCCTGCTCGATCGAGGGGCGCATCGCGTAGCCCTCGCAACGGCTACGGGCGCGGTGCTGCCCGGCTCGTCGGCGCCCGGCATCGAGCACATCCGCGCGGAGGTGCGGGCGCGCCTGAGGGAGGCAGTTCTCACCGACGCGTCGGTCGACGTGCTGCTCGAGTACGCGCAGACGGCAGACGCGGTGGAGGACGCCGAGGTGTGGAGCGCCCTTCTGCGTCTGCTGCCCCCGCGCTCCCCGAGGCGGGCCGGCATCGTGGCCCACCTCGAGTCGCTCGAGGGCTGACGTCGTTCCTAGGCTGCGGGGGCGAACAGCTCGAGCGCGATGTTGTCGGGGTCGCGGAACTCGAGGATGTAACCCGAGCCGATGTCCTTGACGTCCTCGTGAGTGATTCCGAGCCCGTCGAGCACGACCGCGGCGGCATCGAGCTGCTCGCGGCCGGCGACCGCGAAGCTCAGGTGGTCGAGGCCCACCCTGTTCTCGTCGAAGCTGTCGGCGTCGTCGGCCACCGGGCGCAGGCCGAGCAGCCCGCCCGGGTAGGAGTAGATGACGCCGCCGAACAGGAAGGCGAGCTTCTCCTTCGTCTCCTCGTCTGCATCGGCGGGCGGCGCCTCGTAGGCCACGTCGAAGCCGAAGACGGAGTCGTAGAACGCCCGAGAGGCGGCGATGTCGACGACGGTGAGGCGTACGTGGGCGTAATCGATGGCGGGAATGGGCACGGCGATCTCCAATGATCGGAGGGGGGATGAGCGGACATCTCCGACCATGCCACGGAGGTTCTCCGCGGATTAGGCCTTGACCTCACAGGTGCAACCCGGCGTCGGCATGCGCGCCGTCGCATCCGGCCCCGTGCAACGGCCTGCAACGTCGCGAAGCGTAGCGTCGGGGGAGTCTGAACCACAGACATCCGACAACGACGTCGAAAGGCACACACGCATGACTGTCTACGCGAACCCCGGAACAGACGGGGCCGTCTTCACCTACAAGCCGCGCTACGACCACTTCATCGGAGGCGAGTACGTCGCGCCGGCCAAGGGTCAGTACTTCGAGAACCCCACGCCGGTCACCGGGCAGAACTTCACCGAGATCGCCCGCGGCACTGCCGAGGACATCGACCTGGCGGTCGACGCCGGCTGGAAGGCCTTCGACGCCTGGGGCAAGACCTCCGTGGCCGAGCGCGCGGTGATCCTGAACAAGATCGCCGACCGCATGGAGGAGAACCTCGAGCTGCTGGCCGTGGCCGAGACGTGGGAGAACGGCAAGCCGGTGCGCGAGACGCTCAACGCCGACATCCCTCTGGCCATCGACCACTTCCGCTACTTCGCCGGCGCCATCCGCGCGCAGGAGGGCGGCATCTCCGAGCTCGATCACGACACCGTGGCCTATCACTTCCACGAGCCGCTGGGCGTGGTGGGACAGATCATCCCGTGGAACTTCCCGATTCTCATGGCCGTGTGGAAACTCGCCCCCGCGCTCGCGGCAGGAAACTGCATCGTGCTCAAGCCGGCCGAGCAGACTCCGGCGTCGATCCACGTCTGGCTCGACCTGGTGAAGGACCTGCTGCCGGCCGGAGTGCTCAACATCGTCAACGGCTTCGGCATCGAGGCGGGCGCCCCGCTCGCATCGCACCCGCGCATCCGCAAGATCGCGTTCACGGGCGAGACGACGACCGGCCGACTGATCATGCAGTACGCCAGCGAGAACCTGATTCCCGTGACCCTCGAACTCGGCGGCAAGAGCCCCAACGTGTTCTTCGCCGACGTGGCCGCCGAGAAGGACTCGTTCTACGACTCGGCTCTCGAGGGCTTCACCTTCTTCGCTCTCAACCAGGGTGAGGTCTGCACCTGCCCGTCGCGCGCGCTGGTGGATGCCTCGATCTACGACGGCTTCGTCGGCGACGCCCTCGAGAGGGTCAAGCTGGTCAAGCAGGGGAACCCGCTCGACACCGACACCATGATCGGCGCGCAGGCGTCGAACGACCAGCTCGAGAAGATCCTCAGCTACATGGACATCGGCAAGCAGGAGGGTGCGAAGCTGCTGATCGGCGGGGAGCGCAGCGACCTCGGCGGCGAGCTCTCGGGTGGTTACTACGTGCAGCCGACCGTGTTCGAGGGCACCAACTCGATGCGCATCTTCCAGGAGGAGATCTTCGGGCCGGTGCTCGCGCTGACGAAGTTCAACGGCTACGACGAGGCCATCGAGATCGCGAACGACACGCTCTACGGCCTCGGCGCCGGGGTCTGGAGCCGCAGCGGAACCCAGCTGTATCGCGCGGGCCGTGCCATCCAGGCCGGGCGTGTGTGGTCGAACACGTATCACCAGTACCCGGCCCACGCGGCGTTCGGCGGCTACAAGCAGTCGGGTATCGGGCGTGAGAACCACCGCATGATGCTCGACCACTACCAGCAGACCAAGAACCTGCTGGTGAGCTACGCGAACACGGCGCAGGGGTTCTTCTGATGCCGCGGATCGCGCGGCTCGTGCCATGAGTCCCCGGGTCGAGGTGACGAGTGCCGCAGCAGACATGCTGCGGCACCTCGCCGAGCAGTACGGGCCGCTGATGTTCCATCAGTCGGGCGGATGCTGCGACGGGTCTTCGCCCATGTGCTACCCCGTGGGCATGTTCCGCACCGGGGGCTCCGACGTGCTGCTGCAGACGCTCGAGATCGACGGCCTCGCCCCCATCGAGTTCTACATGTCGGCCAGTCAGTACGAGTACTGGAAGTACACGCATCTGACCGTCGACCTCGTCGACGGGCGGGGCAGCGGCTTCTCGGTCGAGGCTCCCGAGGGCAAACGCTTCATGATCCGCTCCAGGCTGCTGACCGACGGAGAGCTCGCGGAGTACGGGGTGGAGGCGCGGGCGTAGATCAGCGGACGTGCGGAGAGTCCACCTATCCGAGCGTCAAGAGGAGCTCGGATGGTCGATATCTCCGCCCGAGAATGCCACCCCACGGGCTTGGCGGCGACATCGCCGCCAAAACGGGAGGAAATTCGTGCATCCGATGGCCTATTCGGGTCGGATGCACGAATCTCCTCCCGTTCTGCCGTCTTGGCGTGGGATTCGAGTAATTCGCGCCCGATGTCGCAGCGGGCGCGGCGCGGGGTCAGCGTTCGGCGAGTTCGCGGCGCAGAAAGTCGACCAGCTCGGCGGATGCGCGGCGCGAGACCCGCATGATGCCCGGGTAGGTGACCCAGCCGTGCGGAGCCTCGGCGTAGGTCTTCACCTCGACGGGCGTTCCCTCGGCTGAGAGCCGCGCGGCATAGACCAGCGCCTGGTCGCGCAGCACGTCGTGCGCCGACACCTGCACGAGCGCGGCAGGAAGTCCGGCCAGCGATGCCGCGTGGACGGGCGCCACCGACGGGTTGTCGTCGGCCCCGTGCTCGCGCGACGCGCCCAGGTAGTAGCGGAAGAAGGCATCCATGTCTGCGCGATGCAGAACCGGCTTGCGTGCGTTCTCGCGCATCGACGCGTCGTCGAGCGTGGTGTCGGTGACGGGGTAGATCAGGCCCTGGGCCCGGATGGCGGGGCCGCCCGCATCCCGCGCGAGCAGGGCGATGACGGCCGACAGGTTGCCGCCGGCGCTGTCGCCGAAGACGGCGAGCCGCGACGACGATGCGCCCAGTTCCTCGGCGTGCTCCGACGCCCACCGCACCGCGGCCAGGCAGTCGTCGACGGCGGCGGGGTAGGGATGCTGCGGGGCCAGTCGGTAGTCGACGGCCACGACCACGGCGCCCAGCTCGGCAGCCACACGCGACGGCAGCCAGTCGCAGACGTCGAGGCCTCCGAAGAGGGTCCACCCGCCGCCGTGGAAGTACACGGCGATCGGCAGGGCTGCCCCGGCGGCGGGTCGGGAGTGGGCGAGGTGAGGCGTGTACACGCGCACGCCGAGCGGCCCATCGGCGGTCGGGATCGTGAGATCGCGCGCGTCGACCCGGGCGTCTCTCGCCCCGAAGAGCATCCGCCTGACCGGGGCCGGAATGGTGCGCATCGACTGGTTGTGCTCGATGTCCGTCGGGCTCATGGTGGCGATGTGCATGGAGCGGAACCTGTCCATGAACCAGCCCCACGCGCGAACACGTGCCGGTATCGCCACAGATCGCGCCGCCGAGTCGGACGTCACTGCGCCGACGAATCGGTGAGCCGCGGCGAGCGGGGGACGTGCCTGGCCTGGGCGACGCCCGCACTGAAGACCGACAGGGCCACGTCGCTGCGCGAGAGCCCGAGTCGTTTACGCAGGGCGCCGTGCGCGGCCGGCGAGTCGATCAGCTCGGAGTGCGGCGAGATGGCCACGCCCTGGCGGTGCGCGTGCAGCCAGAGCCGCTGCAGCACGCGACCGGCCTCGAGGGCGTGCGGCTCGGTCACGCCGATGCGGCTGTCCATCGCCTCGGTGACGCTCAGGATGTCGTCGATGCCGGCCGCGCGCGAGTTCGCCACGAGCACGTGGTGCGTGGGTGCCCCCGCCTCGTCGGGCACGCCGGTGGGCAGAGGGGCGTCGCGTCCGAGGCCCTCGAGCAGGCGTGCAATGGGGCCGGCCAGGGCGACGACGGGATCGCGGAGGCGGGCCGTGCGCGTGAACGGTGCGGCGATCCGGGCGAGCGGGCGGGGCATCACGAGCATCTCGTCGGTCATGCCGTCGAGGTCGTAGCGCGGGTGGCGCGGGTCGAGACGCAGCCAGTGCAGCAGCTCGTTCGCGATCGTGGCGCGCGAGGCGGTGAAGGCGATTCCGAGCGTGCTGAGCTGCCTCATGGCACGGTCGTCGAGCGAACGGACGCTGAGCCAGGGCGGCAGCTCCAGGGAGTCGAGGTTCGAGAACACGTCGGGCCGGCCCACGAGCGCGCCGCGGTAGACCCGTCGCTCGCGCACGTCGTCGGCGGTGAAGGCGGTGAAGGAGCCGACGGGCGACGCCGACGCTTCGGGCGATGTCGGAGTCAGCGTCACCCGAAAGACCGGCTTGTCGGCATCCGCCGGGCCGCGCACCGGGAGCGACTCGAGCTGCGACAGGGCGGGAAGCACCTCGACGTCGACCGCGTGGCCGGCCTCGGCCGCCCCGATGGAGACGCTCTCGATCCACGCCCCCAGCGACATGATGACGTCTCGAAAGGTGGGGTCGCCGGCGGGGAGGGTTCGAGACGGCACGATGGCCACCTCGATGCCGCCGTCGGCGACGCGCGGCGACCACGGCTGGGTGTTGTGCGGCGAGGGCGATCTGCTCGCCAGCAGCACCAGCTCGTGCAGCAGCTCGGGCGTCGCCGGGGTGGGGTCTGTCATGCGGATCCTTCTGTGATGGGGCGCCGGTACAGGGTCGAGCCGTGCAGGGGTGTGCCGCCGAATCGCGAGAACTGCCGGGCCGAGCCCGCATTCTCGAGGCCGACGGTGGTCGTGCGCAGGCGCCGGTAGCCGCCCGCCGCGAGGTTCGTCTGCAGCTGACGGCTGAGCAGGGTCAGGATGCCGCGGCCCTGTCGAGCGGGCGCGGTGCCCTGGATGATCAGGATCGCCTCCCGCCGGTATCGGCCGCGGGTGAGAAGCAGCTCGAGCTGGCGCAGCGCAGTGAGGCGTCCGCCCACCTTCTGCACGAAGGGCGAGATGTCGGGGAGCACCAGGATGAAGGCCACGGCCTCGCCCGAGGCGTCGTCGCGGGCGAGCAGCAGCAGCCTCTCGTCGAGCAGGAAAGAGAGCCCGTCGGTGGCCGCGGCCATCTCGGCCGGGGTGATGCGCGTGTAGTACGGAAGCTGTTCGAAGGCGGCGTTGAGCACGCCGAGCAGCTCGGGAATCAGCGTCTCCGTCTTCGACTTGTCGCCGTATTCGAGACGGATGCCTGCGGCCGCGAACTCCTGCGGCTCCGGCTCGGAGACGGGCACGGATCCGATCTCGACGCTCCAGGTCTGCGCCTCCTGCGTTCTGGTGAAGCCCGCCGCCTCGTAGACCCGCGGCACCCACTCCGGATTCCACGCCGAGTCGACGAAACCCCGCTCCGCGAAGCCCGAGGTGATGACGCCGGCCGACTGGTTGGGCAGAAGCGAGACGGGCCCCAGGAGCTGCTGTTTGCCCGCCGATCGACCGGCCTCGTCGAGGTGCGTGAACAGGGCCGACGCCGCCTCCGCGTTCGCGAAGTCCGTGGCTCCGAACAGCTGCGACGCCACCCCGAACTTCGCGTCGAGGCGCGCGTCAGTGTGCACGGTCGAGCGTCCCACGACCCGGCCGTCGTCGTCGCGCACCAGAACGAGGCGCACCGGTTCGGGGTGCGGGCTTGTGCCGCGATACCAGGAGCGGATGGTCGACTCCAGCAGAGGCACGGCGAGCTCGCGAGGCCAGAGCCGGTTCGGCAGATCGACGAACTCGCGCAGGGCCCGCGCGTCGGAGACCGTCTCGATTTTCATGAGGCCGGCCCCGTGGCATCCGGTGCCGGCGCCGAGCCGCGGCCCGTCGTCTCGGGCGCCGTGTGCAGCCGGATGTAGCCGGCCGTGCCGTTGCGGGTGTCCTTGGTGATCCACTGCATGAGGTGCCGGTGGCCGGGCATGCGCGCGAATGCCAGCAGGTCGTCGCGGCGCTCGAAGAACGCCAGCGTGCCGAGCGTGAACGGGAACTCGTAGTAGGTCGTGAACCACACGTAGCCGCGCATCGTCACCATGCGGGCGATCATCGGGTAGTAGATGCGCGACAGCGCGATGAGGGCGGTCGGCCCCGTGTACTTGGTGGCTCCCACGAACATGGCGTGCGCGTCGGCGATGGGTCGGGTCGCGCTGTCAGGGCCCTTTCGTATCTTCGGCGTCTTCGGGCGGCCCTTCGGCCGGTCGGTGGATGCGGCGGCGACCCGGGGCGGCTCCGTTCCGCGGCCGGCCTCGACCGACGTGGGGGTGAAGCGCTCGATGTGGCCCATGCGGCCGTCCTCAGCCCGCCAGACGCCGTTGGTGTAGCCGTTCGGCTCGGCCTCGAGGATGCGGCCGGTGGGATGCTCTCCGTCGAGTCGCATCCAGGGCTCGAGGTGGGTGGGCGCCGTCACGAGCGCGTGGTCGAGCTGGTCGCGGTCGACGAAGTACGAGGCCACCCCGAGGATGCCGGGCGATCGGCGGTAGCTCTTCTGCCAGAGGAAGCCGGGGGAGTCGGCGAGGTGAGCCGCCAGCTCGCGCCGGGCGGCGCGGGCGCGTCGCGCATCCGGTGCCCGCCCGAACCGCCGCTCGACGACGATCATCGCACCCGCCCGGCCCTGGGGCGGTGCCAGCGAGAAGTCCGTGGAGCGCATCAGCCGACCCGGTTCATCGCGTCGGCGACGAGGTCGTCGGCACTCCGCCGCGGTCGGCCTCGTCGACGAGATAGACGTTCTTGATCTTGCGGGGGCCGCCCTCGAAAACTCCCGTGCCGAAGGGGTGCACCTCGATGCGCACGTCGGAAGCGGTCGGATCCTCCTCGAGCGACTGCGCGATGTCGCGTGAGACGGAGGCGAGGTGCTTGAGAACGCCGGCGGCCGAGCGTGCCTTGAGTTCGTCGGTGGCCGCGTCGTCGAGCGTGGCTCCCTCGCGCAACTGCAGGTGGATGACCGGTCGCTGCTCGAGGTTGCCGATGTCGAGCAGGCTCAGCTTGAACGACTCGATCTCGCTCGCGTGCGGGTTGTCGAGGTAGAGGCCGTTCTCCACGTCGAGCGGGTAGATGTTGGCGCCCATGTACGAGATGGTCGAGTCCTTGCGGCCGAAGAGCAGCACGAAGGGAAGCTTCATGCGCTGGGTCGAGAAGGCGCGCTCGAAGGCGAAGCCGAGGCGGGGGTACTTCTCGGCGTAGGCCTGCATCTCGGGGAACGTCACGATCTTCGCCTCGTCGCCGATGTTGTAGCGCAGCTTCGGGCTCATGATGGCCGTGGAGTTGAGCGTGACGAGCAGCTCGTCGTCCTCCGTGGTCTCGAGGTAGGTCTCGAGGGGGTTGTACTGGAAGATCATCGGGGTGCGCTGCTCGCCCTCGCCGAGCACGTCGCGGCGCAGCGGCTCGTTGGCCACGAGGGCGCGCCGCAGCCAGACCGAGAGGTCGCTCTCGCCCGACATGCCGATGGTGAGGTCGGATGCGCCGTAGCCGGAGTAGACACGGGTGAAGCGGTCTTCGAGGTAGTCGCGCAGCCCCTCGGTGAGGGCCTCTCCACCGACGAAGCCGTTGAGGTTGTAGGAATCCCAGTCGAAGCCCTCGCTGTCGAGGCGATCGCGCAGGTGCTTGAGGAAGGGCGGGTAGGCGCTGATGAGGTAGACGTAGCCGGGCCCGAAGTGCTTCAGGGTGTCGACGATCTTGTCGATGTCGGGGCCGGTGTTCTTGACCATCGCGATCTTCGACATGGCGAGGCCGGTGTTGGTTCCCGTCGCCCAGGCGCCCATCGAGAAGGCGTTGATGCAGAACAGCTTCTTCGTGCCGAACAGCAGCGTGATGTAGCCGGCCACGTTCTTGTGCACGGTGTCGAGCTCGCGCTTGGAGCGCATCCAGTTGTAGGGCGTGCCGCTCGAACCGCTCGACTCGTCGACCACGGTGCCGACGGTGATGATCTCGCCGTTCCAGCAGCGTTCCGCTTCGGGGTACCTGTTCACATAGTCGCTCTTGGATGTCGGCCGGTAGTTCGTGAGCTGCCACCAGCGGAACGAGAACTTCTCTTCGTCGAGGTAGTCCTTGTAGGCGGGCACGTCGAGGTAGGCCTGCTGGCAGACCATCCAGGCGTTGAGCCGCGCGAAGCGCTCCATCGACGGGTGGTAGTGCCGTGCGGTGAAGCGCCAGAGCGCCGGATGCAGCCGGTAGACCGCGTAGGTGGCGGTGACGATGGCCGTGGCGATGCGCAGGGCGGCCTGTCGAAGTGCACTCGTTCGTTGCGGTCTGGGCACGATGGTCCTTCGATCGGAGACGTAATTCACCCTACAGCCGCGCCAATGCGGGTGTCAGACCGCGAGTGCTCGTAGCCTAGGGTCATGTCGACGATCAAGAATCCGGTCGGGCCTCAGCCGAGCAAGGTCTACTGGCGTCGGCGCGTGCTGGTGCTCGTGGGCCTGGTCGCCGTGATCGCCATCATCGTGCTGATCATCGTGCGGCCCGGATCGTCGTCGAATGTCGGCAACCCGACGAATCCGACGGCGTCATCGAACGCCCCGGCGGCGACGACGCCTCCGGCCGAGGCGAGCGAGCCGCAGAATGTCGATGCCGCCGCGCCTGCCGACGGTGAGACGCCCGCGTGCGACGCCGCGAACATCCAGGTCACGCCCGTGACCGATGCCGACACGTACGCCGCAGGGGTCAACCCGCAGCTGTCGCTGAGCGTGACGAACACGGGCGGAACGGCCTGTTCGATCAACGTCGGCACCGGGCAGCAGGTCTACAAGATCACCAGCGGCGAGGAGCAGTACTGGATCTCGACCGATTGCCAGACCGAGCCCACCGACATGCCCACCGTCATCGACGCCGGCGCCACCCTCGCCTCGACGCCGTTCGCCTGGGACCGCACCCGTTCCGCCGCCGACACGTGCGCCGCGACGGATCGTCCGCAGGTTCCGGCGGGCGGCGCGTCGTACCACCTCGACGTGTCGATCGGCGGATTCGCCTCGTCGGCGAGCAAGCAGTTCATCCTCGGATAGCGGCCGCGCGGGTGGGCCGTCAATGACAGGCTCGCGTTCACCTCGTCGGATTAGCATCGGCGCATGACCCGGCACACCGACACCCATGGCCTCGATGTGCGCACCCGCCAGGGGATCGTGCGAGGCGTGCGCCATGCGGCGATCGAGGCGTGGCGCAACATTCCCTATGCCTCCGCACCCGTCGGCGAGTACAGGTTCCGCGGGCCGCGACCGCCCGCCGAGTGGACGGGTGTTCGCGACGGCTCCACGTTCGGTCCGGTCGCCTGGCAGTCGCGCGAGGGCAACTTCGTGGGCGCCGCGAAGAACCAGGAGATGAGCGAGGACTGCCTCAGCCTCAACGTGATGAGGCCGGCGAGGGGTGCCGGCTCGGGCTCTTCTGATGGCCGCCTGCTGCCGGTCATGGTGTTCATCCACGGCGGCGCCTACGCGGTCGGCTCGAGCGCTGAGTACCCGCGCAACGGCGAGGCGCTCGTGCGCGACGGCGGCATCGTCTACGTGAGCATCAACTACCGGCTCAGCGCGCTGGGCTACCTCGACTTCTCACGGTTCTCGACACCCGAGCGCCCGATGGAATCCAACCTCGGGCTGCGCGACCAGGTCGCCGCCCTGCAGTGGGTGCAGCAGAACATCGCTGCCTTCGGGGGAGACCCGGCGAACGTGACCGTGTTCGGGGAGTCGGCGGGCGGCAATGCGGTGACCACCCTGATGGCCACGCCATCCGCTCACGGGCTCTTCGCCAAGGCCATCGCGCAGAGCGCGCCGACGAACGCCATCTACCCGCCCGAGCTGACCCAGCGCTGGGCCGACGAGTTCGTGGCCTTTCTCGCCGACCGCATCGAGCCGGGCGGCGTGGAGTCGACCTCGGTCGACGATGCCGGAGAGCTGCTGACCCGGGCCGACCCATCCGATCTGGTCGAGGCCGCGACCGCGCTGACCCTGCTCACCCCCGACCGCGACCCCGGCACCATCGCGCTGTGCCCTGTGATCGACGGCGACTTTCTGCCCGAGCGCCCCCTCGACGCCTTCAAGTTCGGTCGCGCCGCGCGCATCCCGCTGATCATCGGAACGAACGACCGCGAGGGGTCGCTGTTCACCGGTCGGCTCGACATCCTCGCCACCACGCCCACCCGCATCCGGGCGATCTTCTCGCGCACCAAGAAGAAGGCGCGCAAGGCGATCAAGGCGGAGTATCCCGGGCTGCCGGCGAAGCGCCCGGCCGCCGACTTCGCGGGGGACTACGCGTTCTGGTACCCCACGGTGAAGGTGGCCGAGCGCCACTCGAGGTTCGCCCCTGTGCACTTCTACCGCTTCGACATCGCGCCGCGCCTGGTGCGTCAGCTCGGCTTCGACGCGACCCACGGCCTGGAGCTGTTCGCGTTGTTCGACCGCATGAACGGCTGGTTCGGGCGTGCGATGGGTGCGCTGGGCGGGCGCCGAGCGTTCAAGCGCACGGGCGACCGGATGCGACGGCACTGGATCGAGTTCGCCCACAGCGGGCGGGTGCCCGGCTGGCCCGCCTACGACGAGCAGACGCGCAGCACCATGATCTTCGACGAGGTCGACAGGGTCGAGGACGATCCGCGCGGTGCGCGCCGGGTGGCGTGGCAGGCGTTCGTGCCGCACGTGTGAGCCAAACGCATCCGCGCCTCTTCGGCGCATGGGCGCCTGTTCGGCCGGGAGCGGATGCGCCAAACCGGCGCGGATACGACGTCAGTCGTCGTCGCGGTCTGTCTCGACGAGGCGCAGGGGGTTGGCGGGAGGCGGCACGACAAGTCCGCGCCTTGCAGGGCCCTTCTGCACCGGGAACGAGCCTGTGGAGGGGTGCGCCGGGCTGACCCGCGACCCGGCGGCGGGCTGCTTGTCGAAGGCCACGCGGAACGCGCGTCGGATCTGCGTCTCGTCGGGGCCGAGGATGTCGGTGAAGCCGAGCCTGCGGGCCTCGGTGACGCGGAGGCCCGACGATGCGACGGGCCGCACCTCGCCCGCGAGGCTGATCTCGCCGAAGGCTGCGAAGGTGTGCGGCAGCGGAAGGTCGCTGTTGGCGCTCGCGATCGCGAGGGCGATGGCGAGGTCGGCAGAGGGATCGATGAGGCGCACGCCTCCGACGGTCGAGACGTAGACGTCGCGGTCGCCCAGCGGGATGTTGAGCCGTCTCTCGAGGACGGCCAGCAGCATGGCGACCCTCGAGCCGTCGACTCCATTCGTGACTCGTCGGGGGTTCGGTGCGGTGGTCTTGACCACGAGGGCCTGGATCTCGACGGGCATCGCGCGTCGGCCGTCGAGGGCGACGGTGACGCAGGTGCCGCTGACCGCCTCGCCGCTGCGGCTGAGGAACAGACCGCTGGGGTCGGGCACCTCGGCGATGCCTTCGGAAGTCATCTCGAAGCAGCCGACCTCGTCTGTGGGACCGTAGCGGTTCTTGAGGGCGCGCACGAAACGCAGGCTGGTGTGGCGGTCGCCCTCGAACTGGCAGACGACGTCGACCAGGTGCTCGAGAACGCGCGGGCCCGCAATGGAACCGTCTTTGGTGACGTGGCCCACCAGGATGACGGGGAGCGACCGCTCCTTCGCGACGCGGATGAGCGCCGACGCCACCTCGCGCACCTGAGTGGGGCTGCCGGCCGCGCTGTCGATGGAGTTGCTGGCCACGGTCTGCACGGAGTCGACGATGACGAGGTGCGGCTGCACGGCGTCGATCTGGCCGAGCACGGTCGACAGGTCTGTCTCGGCGGCGAGCATGAGAGTGGGGGACAGGGAGTGGGTGCGCTCGGCGCGCAGCTTGACCTGACTGACCGACTCTTCGGCGCTCACGTAAAGCACACGCAGGTGGTCTTCGGCC
Organism: Agreia sp. PsM10; assembly: GCF_030433855.1. Taxonomy (GTDB): domain Bacteria; phylum Actinomycetota; class Actinomycetes; order Actinomycetales; family Microbacteriaceae; genus Agreia. Next base: position 89,899 of record NZ_JARUXC010000013.1, read on the forward strand.
GCCTTCGCCGCGACCTCGAGCAGGAGGGTCGACTTGCCGACGCCCGGCTCGCCCGAGAGCAGGATCGTGGCGCCGGGAACCAGGCCGCCGCCGAGCACCCGGTCGAACTCGTGGATGCCTGTGGCCCAGTGACTGGCGGCCTCGGTGGATATCTCGGTGATGGGCTGGGCGATGCGGGTCTCGCTGAGCTTCGCCGCCTTCACCGTGCGCGCGATGCCCTCGTTCTCGGCGCTCGACACGACGGTACCCCAGGCCTGGCACTCGCCGCAGCGCCCGACCCACTTGACGCTCTGCCAGCCGCACTCGGTGCAGCGGTAAGCGTTCGGGGTCTTGGAAGCCATGCCTCCACGATAGACGCGACCGACGACATCCGGTCACCGCCTGTGGAGAGTGGTAGGAGTGGCGGCTCTAGGCCTCGGGGTCTTCGCCCCAGCCGTCGTCGTTGCGGCCCTTCGCGGCGAGGGCGGCGGCGCGCTCTGCCAGGCGCTGGCGCACCTCGGCCTGAGCCTCTTCGACGATCTTCGGGTCGAGGGGAACGTTCACGTTGTGCGGGTCGCCGTGGTACTTCTCGATGTAGGCGTCGAGCTCGGGGCCGGACGTCCACGAGGTGATGAGGCAGTAGCGCGGCTCGGGGCCCTTGTGCCAGACGGCGTGCCAGAAGCGCTGCGTGTCGACGATCAACTGGGCGCCCGCGGGCAGCGCGATGCGCACCTCGGTGTCGGGGTCGAAGCGGTTCTCGCGCAGGATCATGAACGACTCGGCGTCGTCGGAGAGGTTGAAGAAACCGCGTACGATCCAGCCGGTGCCGTCGGGGTTGAGGCGGTTGTTGTCGTCTTGATGCAGGTTGTAGAGCGCGTTCGCGTAGGTGTTGGGCTGCAGCTCGATCACGCGGCAGCGGCCGATGTTGGCTCCGGGCTCCTCGGCGCGGGCCTTGAGGATGGGAGCGTGCTCGACGTTGGCCTGAACCCAGACGCCGTCTTTGTCGGTGCGCGGGGGCGTGTGGTTCCAGAATCCGTTGCATTCCATCTCGCCGAACGCGGAGGCCAGCGGGGCGAAGCGGGTCACCCCGGAAGATTTCCAGTCGACGTATTCGAGGTCGAGCCACTCCTGCGGATCGGCGGCCTGGTCGTAGCGGTCGAGAACCACGTAGCCGGTCTCTTCGAATGCTGCGGAGCGGATGTAGCTCATAGAACCAGGACCCTTTCAGTGGGAGGGCGCGCGGGATTTGTCGCGCCCAACTAAGGCAAGGCTAACACCTCGGATGCGCCGGATTCCGGCCCGGATCGGCTCGATCGGGCGGCATCCGCGAGATTCCGGGCTTCGAGTTCTACAGGCTGTAGATTCGCGCGAACCTCCGGTCTGCATTACACTCGTCCCCGGTACCGTGTCCGAGCGGCCGAAGGTGCAACTCTCGAAAAGTTGTGTGCTTGAAAGAGCACCGTGGGTTCAAATCCCACCGGTACCGCCACGATCAAACCCCCTGCTTCTCCTTGCTCAGCAAGGAAGTCAGGGGGTTTCGTCATTTCCGGATGCGGATGTCGACGGGTGTCCGAGCGCCATCTCGGCCAGAATGACCTGAAACGCATTCCCGCACCAGGCCCCGGAGGCACACCGTGACCACATCGGTCCGATCCGTCATCACGCGCATCCCCGCGACCCTCATCCTCGCCGCCATCGTGCTCGCCGTCGGAGTCTTAGGCCAGGGCCTCTGGGTGCCGACACCCCAGCAGCCGTGGTGGGAGTCCGTCGCCTATGGCCTGCCCGCGCTGCAGGAAGGCCGGTGGTGGACGCCGATCACGGGCACCTTCTTCGTGGTCAGCCCGTGGACCTACGCGGTCGCGATAGCGGGCTTCGTCTTCGTGGGGCTGTTGGAATGGCGCCGGGGAACCAGGGTCGCGATGACCTACTTCTGGGTCGGCCAGATCGTCGCGGTCCTCGCCACCGCGGCGTTCCTCTGGGCGGCCAGCCTGCTTCCGTGGCCCTGGGCCGTCGATCTCGCCGGCATGCTGGATGCCGGCCCATCCGGTGGCACCATGGCGTGCTTTGCCGCCTGTGTCAGCCTGTTCCCGTCGCCGTGGCGACAGCGCGGCTGGCTCATCGTGGTCGGCTACGCGGCCATCGGCGTGCTGTTCCTCGGCACGCTCGCCGATCTGGAGCACGCGTTCGCGGTGATCCTGGTGCTCGCCGTCGACAGGTCGTTTCACATCAAGCGGGCGAGCCTCCGCGAGCGGCGGCTCCTGGCCTTCGCCGGCGGCCTCGCGCTCGGGGCCATCCAGATTCTGACCCTGCTGGTGCCCACCAATGGGCCCTTCGGCCCGACCGCCCCAGGAGAAGGTCCGCTGCTGGAGGCCACCATCGACGCCGTGGTCATCCTTCTCGTGGCCAACGGCCTGCGCCTCGGACGACGCTGGGCCTGGGTTCTGACGATCGTCTGGGCGCTCGTGAACCTCGCCGTCGCCGGGCTCTACCTCACCTTGTCGATCGTGGTGGATCCCATCGATCTGCCGCTGGGCCTGGGAGACATCGACGTCTTCGTCGCTACAGCCGTGATCTGGGCCGCCTTTCTCCTGTACCTCATCGCGACACGCCACTCCTTCGGGTCTCGCCGCAAACGCCCGCTCGGCTCCGAAGAAGACCGGCACGGGGAAGGCGCCCCGACCGCCGACGACGCCCGACAGATCATCACGCAATACGGCGGTGGCAGTCTGTCGTGGATGACGACGTGGGAGGGAATGGAGTATTTCCGCACCGAGCAGGGGGTCATCCCGTATCAGAAGCACGTCGGTGTGGCGCTGGTGCTGGCCGACCCTCTGGGACCGGAGTCGGCGGCTGCTGCCAGCATTGCCGAATTCGTGGGTGCGGCAGAGCGCGACTCCCTGATCCCGTGCTTCTTCAGCTCCAGCAAGCACACCCGCGACAGTCTTCCTGCCGGTTGGCGCGACCTGATCATCGCCGACGACACGATCGTCGACCTCCCCGGCCTGGCATTCACAGGCAAGCCCTGGCAGCACGTCAGAACGGCGATCAACAAGGCCGACCGTGAGGGCATCACGTTCCGTATGACCACCCTGGCAGAGGAGACGTGGGGCATCCGTCAGCAGCTGCGCGCCATCTCCGAGTCGTGGGTCGGCGACAAGGACCTGCCCGAGATGCGATTCACGCTGGGCACCCTGCAGGAGGCCGAGGATCCGGAGGTTCGGCTCGCCCTGGCCGTGTCGCCGAACGGAGACGTCGACGGCTTCCTGAGCTGGCTGCCGATCTACGGACCCGAAGGAACGCACACCGGCTGGACCCTCGACCTCATGCGGCGGCGCGATGGCGGTTTCGGCGCGGTCATGGAGTTCCTGATCGGGTCATCGGCGCGCACCTTCGCCGAGGAGGGCGCGTTGATCGTCTCGCTCTCCGGCGCGCCGCTGGCTCACCAGGCGACCGATGACGAGGGAACGATCGCGCATCTGCTCGGCCAGCTCAGCGGCATCCTCGAACCCGTCTACGGGTTCTCGTCGCTGCACCGTTTCAAGCAGAAGTTCAATCCGCGCACCGAGCCGATCTACCTGCTCTACCGCGACGAGGGAGACCTCACCCGCATCAGCGCCGCGCTGACCCGCGCCTTTTTGCCCGATGCCACCCTGCGTCAATTCGCGGGCGCCGGCATCGACATGCTCCGACGCGACTGACCGGATGCGGAAGGCCCCCCGGTCGGGCCCGAACGCGGCCGGGCGTCAGACGGGCGCATGGCCGGGCGTCAGGCGGGCGCGCCGCCGCCCGGCAGGCCGGCCGCGCCAAGCCGCGTGGCGCCGCGTGAACGGGCGCGCTGCTCCTCGAGCGCGGCGGCGAAGCCCGACTCCCAGTCCTCGGCCACGTCGATGCCGAGGCGCCGAGCCTCCTCCACCGAGAGCTCCTTCGGAAAGCCGTGCGTGTCGGAGAGGCGGAACACGTCGAGGCCGGTCAGCGTCGCCCCCTGGTACTCGGCGAGGGCGCGGAGCCCGCCGGTGAGCGTGCGGCGGAACGCGGTCTCCTCTTTCACGAGCACGGCGATGACCTCGTCGCGCGAGGCGGCCACCTCGGGGTAGTCCGAGGCGTACAGGTCGGCGATCACGGGAACGACCGTGGAGAAGAAGTTCTCGGACAGGCCCAGCGAGAGCGCGAACCGGATGGCGCGGCGAAGGAGGCGGCGCATCACGTAGCCCTGCTCCTTGTTCGACGGGCGCACGCCGTCGACCGCGAGGAAGGTGGCGCCGCGGAGGTGGTCGGCGATGATCCGCATCGCCGCCGTCTCGTCGTCGTAGCGGCGTCCCGTCAGCTCCTGCAGCGACTCGATGATGGGCCACAGCAGCGAGATGCGGAACACCTCGTCGGAGCCGATCGACGCGGCGGCGATCCGCTCCAGGCCGCCGCCGAAGTCGACGTTGCGCTTGGTGAGCTCCTCGAACAAGCCGTCCTCGCGCCGCCGATACTGCATGAAGACCTGGTTGCCGATCTCCATGAACTGCCCACCGTCGCTCGCCGGATGCGCCAGGCCGTACGACGCATCCTGATGCTCTGCGCCGAAGTCGTAGAACACCTCGCTGTCGGGCCCGCAGGGATCGCCGATCGGCGTGCCCTCGAGCGATCCGCCCCGCGACCACCAGTTCTCGCCGCCGTCGTAGAAGAAGATGCGCTCGCCGGGCCGCACACCCCGGGTGTCGCCATCCGCCTGCGAGCCGATCTCGGCGATGCCGTTCGAGACGCCGCGCTCGGCGAAGACCGAGGCCCAGATGGATGCCGCCTCGTCGTCGCGGGGAATCCCGTTGGCCGGATCACCGATGAAGCAGGTGACGTAGATCTTCGACGGATCCAGGCCGACCACGTCGACCAGGAAGCCGTAGAACTGGCGGATTTGCGTCTCTTTGAAGTAGTCGCCGAGCGACCAGTTGCCGAGCATCTCGAAGAAAGTCGTGTGCCGATTGTCGCCGACGTCGTCGATGTCCTGGGCGCGTACGCACGGCTGGCTGTCGGTCAGGCGCACGCCGGCCGGATGCTGCTGCCCCAGCAGGTAGGGAAGGAGCGATTGCATGCCGCTGCCGTTGAACAGGGTGGACGTGTCGCCTCTCGGAACCAGGGGAGCCCGATCGATGACGGTGTGCCCCTTCTCCTCGAGGTACGTCAGGAACGAGTTGCGGACGTCGTGGGCGTCCATGCTGCAAGCGTTCCATACGAGCCGCGCTTATGCGTCTGCGGTTCCCGAGATGCAGTTCTGCGCCGTCGAGTAGGCCGCCCGCGGCCGTATCGAGACTCGTCCCGTTCCCTGAGCCTGTCGAAGGGAGTGGTTTCGATACACCGGCTCGTTCCTCGCGCGGCTCCCCAGCCAGCGCATGGTGTGGCCACGTTGCTTGCGAGACCGCCCGTGAGAGTTGTCTCTTCGCGTCGCGCCGTGCTGCCCATCCCGATGTGCCGGATGGGCAGAACAGCGCCGCGCAAACGACGAGTCATGATCGTGTGGCGTCATCGTGCCCATCGCCGGGACCCGGATGGGCGCAACGGCGCCACACGATCCGCTCTGATCGAGGAGTCGGACTCCGTGGCTTCGGAAGGACCTCTCGAAACGAACTAACGGAGCACAAATCAGTCGATGCGCCATCACTCGAGCTGCGAGAGCGGCATGTTGCTATAAATGTGCGTCTGTAGGTTGCAGGAGCACGACGTGGTCGACGAGTCCGACGGCTAATTGAGGACAGTTTCGTTCCACCTCAGTCCACGGAGCCAAAATCCGGGGGCTGAATCGCCCAGAAAGTCCTGCCCGAGCACTCTGTCATCATTTAGCGCCAGCTGCGGCTACGCAAACGACGATCGGAGTTCGCCATCAGAACCGCAGTCGAGCGCGAGGCCCTTCGACAAGCTCAGGGAACGCCGCGGCCGTGTTCCACACGAGCCGCCCGATCGCGTATCGACACGTCAGTCGATGAAGAAGGAGGTGACCTTCTCGCTGGAATCGAGAATCTCGGTCGCGGCCACACCGACTTGCAAGGCGAGGTCGACTGACCCGCGGAGTGCAACATCGAGGTCGGGGGAGGACGCTCGCTCGAGTACCACCAGATACGTGGCCATGCTGGTATCGAGCTTGTCGATGAGCTCCCGGTAGTTCGCCGCAAGAGACTTGTCGATGTCTCGCTGCTGCTCGAGGTACTCCGAGATGAGCTCCGCCTCCCGCTTCGAGAGGGAAGACGAAACCGACGTATACATGATGGTGCCAATAGTGTTGCCGATGACGGCACCGATTACCGGGACCGGGATGAGCGCCTGCCCCACGAATGAGGACAGGGCACTGATGGCAGCCCGCAGTGCGATGGTCTCGGCGTTTTCGATGAACTCCAGCTCGTCGATCTCGCCGTGGCGAAGGCAGTTCGCCTGCTCCGCGATGGCTAAAGCCGCTGTGACGACGGCGCTGGCGACAGCGCCGGATGTCGCTGTGAAGTTTGTGAGCGAGTAGATGCTCAGACCGCGCACGCCACCCGTGACCGAGCCGAAACCGGTCTCGGTTGCAATATCGATCCAGTCGCGGCTGGTGAAGTCCTTGAGGTTCTTGCCTTGGCGGCGCTTCTCTATCACAGCCAGCACAAAGGTGGTGCCGCCTTCGATCGCCGCAGCTGCCACCGTGGCCTTCGCGCCCTCGGCCAGTGTCGGACGACTCTGCTGGTACGCCCTGTTTCGCCGAGCCTGATCGGTGGAGCGGAGGGATTGCTTCTCTGTCTCGAGCGTCGAGCTGTAGGCATCTCTTTGCACCTCGTGATACTCCAGATTCGAGGGCTCGAGCGATTCGATGCTGACAACGCCCCCATCGAAGAATGCCTGCACCCGCGTCCAATCCTTCATCGATGGGCCATCGCCGCTGCGCGAGAGCACCCTGCCCGCGTCTTAGGGCGACATGGCGTGCAATTTCTGGATCACCTCGAAATGATCGCCGGGGATCTGGTACTTTCCTCCGTTCTCGACGAAGTCGGGGTATTGCTGGAGATGCTCCGCGATCGCGCCCAATCCGAACCGCCCGCCAGCAGCGACGAACTTCACCTGAATCTCCACACCGCCGCGCACTAGGTCGACCGGACCGTTGTCGTTCACCCAGTCGTAGGCGGCGTTTTCGCCCAGGATCTGGTTTCGGGCGTTGCCGACACCCACCTCGGCGAGCTCGGCGATGAATCCGTGCATGCCCTTGATTCCGCCGCGATTTGTGGCGACCACCTCGAGGTCGATTCTCTTGATCGCGTCGTCGACGCTGCCGAGTGCGTCTCGCAGGTTGACATCTTGCTGACGGAAGGCGCTCAGCAGACCGTCCAACCTCAGCTGGTTGAGGTGGTTCATCCAGGCAGCGACTGCCTGCTCCTGGTTGCTCTTGGCGAGCTTCGATGACTCACTCACCGGCACCTGCTTCGATGCGCTTGCTCAAAAGGGCAGCGCACGACGTCGCCGTGTTGACGAGCGTGCCGAGCTGAGATTGCTGGGACGCAGATAGCTCGAGAAAGTCGGCGTCGAAGAACCGCAAGGCTTCGGTGTAGCTCTTCCTTAGGAGTTCGCGCAGTGACGTCGTGCGCTGCAGCAGGTCATCGATCTGCGCATCCAGGCCCGTCACGAGTGCAGTGTTCTGGCGGACAGAGATCAGCGCCCGCTGCTTCTCTTCTCGATTGTCGAACTTTTTTTTGGCGAACAACGCGATCGACACCAAGACCGTTGCCCCCGCAACCGTCCAGCCGATCGGGCCTGCAAGCGCGAGCAGTGCCCCGCCTGCTGCAGTGCCTCCGCCGCCGGCGGCGATGGCTCCACCTCCGAGCCACGCAAGGGCTGCATTGGTCGCCGCGGCGCCGGAGAGAGTGGAGATTGCGGTGCCGGTCGACGCGGCACCGAACGTGGTGGCCGCCCACATCGCCGCGGTCGGTGCCATGCTCGCCACCGCGGCACCTGCGGCAAATCCCGCGCCTACGCCGGCGGCCGACCTTCGTGAGGCCTCCAGGTCTTTTCGGGCAAACTCTTCAGCCTCCAGGAATTGGGATCGGTGGTGCTCGATGTCTTCGAAGTCGGTCGTGAACGACTTCGGTGTGTTGGCGATGCTGTTCACCAGCAGCTCGACGAGCTCAATGAGATCGGTCGAGCGTTCGCGCTGGCGCATGACCGACAGGCCCCTGTCGCTCATTGCAGTGAACGCACCGTTGTAGTCGGCGATGGCCTGCACATACAGGTCGATCTTCTTCGCGATCAAGCCCTCGACCGTGTCCACGGCAGAGTGCGTGAGTTCGCCTGCATGATCGGCCAGTTGCGTCGTAGCTCCCCGCGCGCGAACCTGCCGATTCCGTCGACGGCCTTGCCGAGGCCGCGTTCTCTGTTGGCGGCCTTGCCTTCGGCCTTCATGGCTTTGCCTTCGACCTTGCCGGTATTGGACGAGTCAGACACGGCGATCTCCGAGTTCGATTGTGTGCTCTTTTCTGACACGAGACTATCTAGCGCCGGTGACATGCACACGAGACGACACCGCGGCCGACCAGACATCCCTTTCGTAAACCACGCGCGTCCGGCTATAAGGATCGCTGTGACGACCAACAAACCGTACGACTGTAACCACTCGACCATGGCGATATGGGATCGAGCGCGCCCGACATTGCTCGACCATGGAGAGATTCGCGTACACCGAGCCGCCTGCATATATTGTTCACTACAGCTTGACTCTGATTTGATCGTCCTCGAGGCTTGCGTTTTAAGGACCCACACGAATATGACGCGGTGGTCTCTTCACGACTGCCGGGCGTCGACATCGCCCGCGGGCTGGGCCTGCTCGGAGTCTTCGTCGCCCACACAGCGCCACCCTCGGGAATGCACCCGATCGACGTCATCCTCAACGTCGCAGAACACATCTCCGCGCCCCTGTTCACCCTGATCCTCGGCGTCCCCCTCGGATTGATGACCCAGCGCGGCACGGCAACAGCCGCTCGAGAACGTCCGAAGCTCCGACGGCAGCTGGCGCGCTCATGCTCGTCGTCCTCGGAATCGCCGTCGGATACCTGGGCGCCCAAGTCATTCCCATCCTGAGCTACTTCGGCGTCGTCATCCTTCTCCTCATCCCCCTGCTGTTCGTGAGCACCCAGTGGCTCGTCGTGTCCGCAAGTCTGCTGGTCGCGCTGAGTCCGCTTGCCCAGACCTTCGTGCCCGGCCTGCTCAGCGGGTAGCTGACCAGCGGCCTCGCCGCATCCGGGCAGGCGCCGCCGTTCTGGGGCCCGTGTCAGGCCTGGCGAGCTTTCTGTTCTTCGACCCCGGATACCGGGTGAGCGGGCTGCTGGTTTTCGCATTGGCCGGAACTGGCCGCGTCGCGCTATCTGGCATCCACGCGGATGCTCATCGCGATCGCGGCGATCGGCGTCGGGCTCGTCGGCCTGGCCGTGGTTTTATCGGCAGCGTCGGGAGCCACTCTGGCCGTCTGTTCCGGCTCCGTTCCCGAACTCCTGAAGGCCACGGGTCTCGCGCTGATCGTGCTCGGCGCATGCTGTCTCCTCGTCGCGGCAACGACCAAGGCCAAGCCTCCGGGCCTTTCGGGTCTCGCGTCCGCGACGCTCCGGGTGCTCGATCCCGTGCGCATCCTGGGCACAATGACCCTGCCCTTTTATGTGCTGCACATAGTCGTTCTGGGGGTCTGGGCTCATGTTACCGAGGTCAGCGATGCCCCCTGGCCGCTGCTGCTGAATTGTGGGCCACCGCCGATCGAACATCCAGCTGTAGACTCAAACACATGATGTTCCCTAGCGACACCGTGGTCGACTACGAGGTCATGCGCGAAACTGCAGGCAACCTCGTGGCCGCTCTGATCGGAGCCCTGCCGCGAGGCGACGAGACTTTGTGGCGGGACGAGGTTGCTGCAGAGATCAGGCACATCGACACCCGACTTGGCTCCGTCAGGGTGCATGACACCGCGGGCGTGCTCGATCGAACGGCCGAGTTCAGTGTTCGACTCAAACAGGTGATGGCGAGATGACCACGATCTCCAGGCGCTACGAGCTCCAGGCCACCGAGCTCAGATCGATCTTCGACGAACACATCAGACCACGCTATTTCGCCGACTCGGCCCCGCGGGTGCGACCGACCGCCGTTATCGTGGGCGGGCAGTCCGGTTCCGGCCTCGCCGCCGCGGCAACGATGTTCCGCAGGGCCTACCCGCCGTCCCGCATGCCTCCAGTGATCGGCGACGAGGTGCGCATCTACCATCCGCGCTACCTCGAACTGACCGCGACGCAACCGGGCCTCGCTGTCGAGGCGACATCTCAGGCCGCCGTCGAGTGGGCTCGGATGGCTGTCGACTACGCCGCCGCTCACGGGTTCAGCCTGATTCTCATCGGTACCCTGCGCAAGCCCGGCATGGTTATCACGGGACTGCGGCGACTTCACGACGCGGGCCTCCACACTCAGCTGTCGCTGCTCTCGGTGCAGCCCCACGTCAGCAGGTTGGCCACCGTGCAACGGTTCGGCAGAGACCACCGGCGCACCGGCCTGGGAGTGTGGACGCCGCTCAGCTTCCACGAGGCGGAGTACGCAGGAGTGGAGCACGCCCTCTCGGGAAGAACGCTGGAGTCTGTGTGCGATCGCCTCAGCATCTACGACGGTGCCGGCGCCCTGCTAGTGCACTCAGATGCGACGGCCGTTCGGGCCGGCGAGGCGTTGACGGCCATCCACCAGGGCAGGTCAGCGCGGTTGTCGCAGCCCGCCGCCGAGGCCTGGTTGCGCGAGCTCCACATCGAACTGAAATACATGCAGCATCTCCACGTGTTCTCCGACGAGATGCCGCTCATGCTGAACAGGCTGATTCTGGATGCTCACAGCGTGCTTCTCCGGGCCCATCCCGTCGTCGGCGCGGCCCGGAGCACGGCCGTCGCCGCACTGTCCGACGCGATGAGAACCCTGCCCACTGAGGCGGCTGAGGTGGTCCACGCGGATCCCGCGCCGACGCTCCTGCGCCCGCGACGTCGCGCCGGGCCGATCCAGGGGCTTCTCGGCACGGCCTAGCGCACTACTTGGCGGCGACCTTCGACGCGGCCCTCGTCGTTGCGGCCTCGGGTGCGGGGCCCTGCGCCGTCGCGTCCGTCTCGGGAGAGGCGGTACGGTCGGTTTGTGCCCGGCGCCCTGGCTTTGGCATGAATGGCGGCAGATCTGCGATCTCGGGCGGCAGGGCCGCCGGGCCGGCGGTGGAGGCGTAGTCACCCTTGTACTGGTAGCCGTAATAGGCCCCACTGGCCCGACGCGGGATGCGGTTGAGAATGATGCCCAGGCATTTGGCCTGCACGCGCTCGAGGTTCTGCAGCGCCTTGCCCAGCGCGTCGATGGTCGTCTTTCCCGACGAGGCCACGATGAGCGCCCCGTCGGCGCGAGCGGCCAGAATCGCAGCATCCGTCACGGGCAGGAGCGGTGGTGCGTCGATCAGAACGATGGCCTTCTCGGCGAGATCGTTGAGCAGGCTCGCCATCGCGTTCGAGCCGAGCAACTCACTCGGGTTCGGCGGCAGCGATCCCGCGCCCATGACCAGAAGCCGACCTGTGTCTCCCCACTCCTGGAGGACATCCGAGATCTCGGCCCGGCCCACCAGCACGTCGGTCAGCCCGACGCCGGGCAGCAGGTTGAACGACCGGGCGACCGTGGGTCGTCTCAGGTCGCCGTCGACCACCACGACCAGTCGGCCCGACGCGGCGATGGTGATTGCCAGGTTGGCCGCCATGGTCGACTTGCCGTCGCCGGGAAGGGAGCTGCTGACGACGATGATGCGAGGCGGGTTGTCGACGTTCATGAACTGGATGTTGGTGCGGAGTTCGCGCATCGCTTCGGCAACGGCATCGTCATCGGTTTTCCGAGTGGCATAGTCGGACGAGCCTGATTGGCCCACCAGGCGATCTTCATCGGTGAAGTGCTTGTCGAAGGGCACGGCGCCGACGACAGGGATGTCGAATTCCCGTTCGATGTTCTCCACGCTGCGGATGCGTCGATCGAGGGTGCGACGAATGAAGGCGTATGCCACACCGAGGGCCAGGCCGAGCACGAGACCGATCTCGAGGGCGAGGGTGGTGTTGGGCGACGACGGCGACGTCGGCAGCACCGCGCCGTCGACGGGTTTGAGTTTGACCACAGACGTGGCTGCTGCGTTGGCGGTGTCCGAGTTCTCAAGCTGTGATACCTGTTGAGCGAGTCCCTCTACCCACGCCTCGGCGAGATCCCTTGCGGCCTCCGGGCTCGATCCCGATGCGCTGATCTTGAGTGTCGGCGTGTCGAGAGGGTTGGTAACGTCGATGCGCCCGACCAGCGACTCGGGCGTGCCTTTGAGGCCGAGCTTGTCGATGGCGTAGACGGCGACGGCACGAGACTTCGCTATGTCGAGGTAGGACTTCGCACGGGAGATCGCGTAGGTGTTTCCCAGGCTGGCCACCGCGAGCTCATCGCTTGCGCCCGTATAGATGAAGCCCGTCGCGTCGGCGGTGTACACCTTCGGCTGAACGAGAGTCCAGCCGAAGGCCACGATGCAGCCCAGCAAGGTGGCGGCCACGATCGCCATCCAATGCACGCGAAGTACGCGCAGGTATCCGGATAGCTCCATCGAGGCCCTCCAAGGCGTCACGGTGATTCGCAGGGTGTATGTCAAGACACATGCATCTCGGCTGCTGAATCATTGATTTCTCGACTAACTCTACATAACGAGTTATCTTTTCAGTACATCTCGGTTTATAGTAATCAAACCGGGGGCAGCTGATGCGTCGATGTGGCGCAGGTACTTGTCCCCTTCGCCATTTATCAAGGAAGCAGGACACGACCACCATGATCGGAAACCTCCAGGGCTGGCACCTCATCATTATTCTTGCAATCGTTCTGCTCCTCTTCGGTGCGCCGAAGCTGCCGGCGCTGGCGAGAAGCGTGGGACAGTCCATGCGCATCTTCAAGGGCGAGGTCAAAGAACTTCAGAAAGACGATAAGGCGACCATCGACGACAAAGCTTCGAGTGGTGACTCTGTCGACGCTGGGCTTGTGAAGGTCGACGAGAACGTCACAGAGCTCAAGCACAAGGGCTAGATCGAATGGCTCTACGAACCAGGGGGCGGGAGAAGAATCGCACTGGAACGATGCCGCTTGCCGCTCACCTCCGTGAGTTGCGCAAGCGGCTCTTCCGCTCCGCACTCGGCATCCTCGCCGGTGCCGTAGTCGGTTGGCTCCTCTCGGAGCCGCTCCTGCATGCGATGAGTGCGCCCATCGCATCCATCACGGCCGTTGAGGGCAGGCAGAGTTCGCTCAACTTCACGAATATCAACGAGGCGTTCGAACTGCGTATGCAGATCGCCATCACCGTGGGGTTCGTCGTCTCGGCGCCGATCTGGCTTTATCAGGTGGCCGCCTTCTTCATGCCGGGGTTGTCTGGCAAAGAGAAGCGGTTCGCCCTCGGCTTCGTGCTGACGGCCGTGCCTCTGTTTCTCGCCGGCTGCGCCGCGGGTTGGTTCGTTCTGCCGAACATGGTTCACGTTCTGGCGAGCTTCGCTCCAGCAGACACGACCTCGGTGATCAGCGCTCGCACCTACTACGACTTCGTGCTCAAGCTGGTCGTGATCGTCGGCGTAGCGTTCGTGGTTCCCGTGCTCCTGGTGATGTTGAACCTGGCTGGCCTGCTCAGTGCGACGTCGATATTGAAATCGTGGCGAATAGCTCTGCTGGTCATCGCCCTCTTCACAGCCATCGCCACGCCGCCTTCAGACGTCATGTCCATGTTCATGCTGGCGGTTCCGATGGTTGCTCTCTTCTATGCGGCCGCCTTGATCGCCTGGGTTCACGACAGGCGGCAGAAGAAGAAGCTCGACCGGTACGAGGCCGAGTTCATGGCCGCCATCTAATAACAATCCCCTTCGCGGAAAGGCACCGCTCATGTTTGGCCTCTCGTTCGACAAATTGATCATCATCGGTGTGATCGCGGCATTGATCATCGGCCCGGAAAAGCTTCCGGGATACGCTGAGATGCTCGCGCACTGGGTGCGGCGCATCCGTGACGCCACGAACGGGGCGAAGGCCCGTTTAAAAGAGGAGCTAGGCGAAGACTTCGACGACGTCGACTGGAAGAAGTTGAATCCGAGGCAATACGACCCGCGGCAGATCATTCGCTCGGCGCTCCTCGAGGACAGCACATCTCCTACCGCGCCGCAGCGGCCTGAGTCTGACCCGTCAGTGCATGTGAAGCCGATCGTCAGTGACGTTCCCTAGCCTCATGTCTGCGGTTCGGTGGTTTTGTCTGCTCCGAGTAGCGCGATACCCAGGGCCACCTGCGACTCGATGAGCTGACGTGACGCGGACTTGCCGGTTTGAAGCTCGGCGAAATAGATAGGCCCGACGATCTGTGCAAACCGGTCGGCCGTGACGGGAGCAACTGTCGCCCGAAACAGATTGAGGCGTTGCTGCTGCATGTCTTTCAGTTGATCGAGGGCGTTCTCATCGGCAGTGGCGGCGAAGTGCGCAGACGATGTTTCTGCGATCTTCGGCAATCGCTGCTTCAGGTGATCACGTATCTCGCGTAAAAAGAGCTGAAGTCGGTCTTCCAGGCTACTATCTGTGTGCCGTGATTCAAGGGCTGGCAAGGCTGAGTCGGCAAGAGCCTCGCTGGTGAGCTCTTCAATCGTCTGCCAGTGCACGTACAGCGTACGACGCGAGATCTGTGCTTCGCGCGCCAAGCTGCTGATCGTCAGGGGTTCGGAGCCTTTTTCGGCAATCATCGCGCGAGCCGTGGCCAGCACATGAAGGCGGGTTCGTCTAATTCTAGGATCGGTCACTCCAAGAGAATATCGAATAGCACTATTTAATGCATTATGAGAACACACATACATCAGCATTCATATACACCATTAAAGATTGTATCTGGAGAATTGTAATTTAGATATCAGGAGGCAACAGGGCCAATATGGCGGGCGGGCCCAACACCGGGCCGGTCTCAAGGCGACCGTTCAAGCCCAGCACGACGGCACTAGGGGTGCCCACGATTCCAAGCTTCTCCTGTGCTGCAATGACCGCGAACACGCTCACACTCTGGAGACCGGGGTGATCTACCTCGAACACGCTGTGGGCTGTACCAACGACTGCGAAGATCACTCCGATCCGCGCGTCCATAGACAGTGCGAATGGCGTCAACTTGCGGATCACCTCGTCGCACGAGGAGCATCCCGATCTGACGAACACCACGAGCTGAGGCCGCAACGCGGAAAGGTCCTCGAGTCGGAACACGGCGCCTGTTGACGTCACGACCTCGGCTGGTGGTATTCGCCCATCCGCGGGGCTGGAAGCTGGGACACCGGCGGTGGCGGACATCCGGCCTACCCCCGCGATGGTGCGGGAGTACAGTCTGCCGACGTAGAGGGTTGTCGCCAGAACCAGCACGATGGCCCATCCCCTGTCCGAGGGCGAGAACTTCATCAGCACCGATCTCACGCTGTCGATGCCGAAGCACGCACCCATGAAGCTGACGCTGGCAATCACGAAGAAGAAGAGATTCCGCCATACCAGGGTCCATCCGATGGGACTGTTTATGGCCGCTCCGAAGCATCCGCAATCAAACTCGTCTCCGCGATTCACGGCTCGAAGGACGAGCAGCACGTATGCCGCCATGAGGAGCTCGGCCGCGGCGGACGCCGCAAGGTAGGCGGGGCCTTCGGCGAACAGCAGGCCGAACGCCAGCAGCAGCTCGAAGGCAGGGAAAGCCGCGGCCAGGGGAGCGCGCATGAGGAATGCGGGAAGCCTGAAGTGTTCGAACGACGTCAGCGTCGCCTGGACGTTGCCGATCTTGGTGAGCCCGCCGAGAAGCAGAATGACGGTGGTGAAGATCGGAAAGACGATCACCATGGTCATGTGGTGTCGACCAATCGCAACGCCTCCCGCATGGATCGTGTGCTGCTGAATCCGGCGGAGCGAGCCACGACCGCCAGGTCGGATCGCGACGACCCGGTCACGGACCGGAGCTTCTGTTGCGCGAGCCGCGCCCGTGCAACTCGAATCTCCACCAGCGGAGAGGTGCCAGCGACTGCGAAGACTCGCTGCAGTTGTCGCACCGAGAGTTTGAGCTCGTCAGCGATCGATGCAACGGTCAGGGTCGATTGGCCTGCGCCCGACTCGATGATCTCGAGCGCCCTGTTGTAGAGGCGCTCGTTGGGCGGTATGTTCGCTAAATCCTGGTAATTCTCGTTCGCTCGCAACGCGGCGAGAGTCAGATGCTCGAACGAGTTCCTCAGTGAGATGCCTGCGATGCCAGCCGGCACCAGATTGATGCCTAGCGCAGCGTTCGCCGCCGCGACGAGAAGTTTCAGATAAGGCGAGGCGCCCAAGACCTGGCCTAGGGCCGGGTCGGGCTCGAGCGAGTAACCGATCGAGAACGAGTCGTCGAGCAGAACCTCGATGCGCGCCGACGGCTCATTGCACTCAATTGTGTAGTCGGGTGATTTGGGGAGAAGTATCGCCTCGTTGGTGCTTGCTGTCAGCTCGCGTGCGCCGTCGCGAACTGTGATGGTGCCTTCGATAGCGATGAGCAGCGAGAGAAGATGAGCATCGTCGTTCTGGGTGCTCCCCCTGCGGTAGAGGGTGGCCGATGTGTGCCAGATTCGCGCCAAGCCGAAACTGTCGACCACGACCGAGTCGGCAAACAGTCGGAATGAGCCTGGGGAGTCTGTTTTGTACCCTCTCGTCTGCATCCACTGTCGGGCCGGCAAGTCGGCCAGTGCCACGCCGTAGTCCACCAACGATGTGCCCGAGTTGCGAACGGGCGCTCCGCGTTGCATCATGTTTCCTCCCGAAGACTGGCTCAAAAAATGCCTTGAATAAAACAACACGAGTTATATGAGACTGTATGCGTTTTCGAGATGCTTTGGTAGAAGGGCGACGGCATGGCGCAATGAGATTCTGGCGATCTCGGTCATGTGTGAACTCTTTCGTCGGTCAGTCGGGTGCCGACAAGGTGCCACCGTAGCTGGAGATGAGCTTCAACGTGAATAGGGCGGTGGCGATAATAACGATGGCGTAGGAGATGCTGAGAATGGCGATAATCTGGGCGCGCCCTCGCCCGCCACGTCGATCAATGCGCCCCAGGGCGATCCAGCCGAAAACGATGCCGCCAAGGGGCCCCGAAACGAACCATGCGATTATGGTGATCACGGCCAGTGGATTCCACTGATCTTTCTCGAGTCGACCGGGTCGCACCGTGGGTACGCGGGGCGGAGAATGGCGAGTGAGTGCCTCAATGGGCTCTGTGTTGTCGCGCTCGTAGCTCACATCAAACCTTCTAGGAACCCCGCCTGCTCAAAATAAACAAGAGCAACTGTACAATACAGAACGTATCAGAGATACTCTGCTCTATTAGGAGACTAGGAGAATTCGTGATCGTTCTGCAGGCGATGGAGACGAGGGTCGGTCTGGTCGTTGTCGGTGCGCGTTCTTCCGACGTCGTGGGGATCATCGAGGAGGCCTGGCGCTGGTGTCTCGTGGATGCCGTCGGTGAGGCTCCTGACGTTGTCCTGACGGTCGGAATCGGGGTCGAGTCCGATTTTCCCGACGAGCCAGGTGTGGTCGTGCGACAAACTGTGCCCGATTTGATGGCGGCGCTCACTCCTCGCGTGACGATTGAGGCGATCAATGCTCAGGCGGGGCACCTGTTGATGCTCCACGCCTGCGGCCTCGCGCATCCTGAGACCGGGGCGGTCGTGGCGCTTGTGGGTCGATCGGGTATGGGAAAGACGACCCTCGCGGGTGTGTTGGGAAAGACCATGGCCTACGTCAGCGACGAGACCGTTGGCATCCGCTCTGACTTCACTGTCGCGCCGTTCCCGAAGCCGTTGTCGCTCAAGCGCCCGGCGCCCGATATGACCAAAGACCAGAAGTCCCCGCTCTCGCTCAAGCTTCAGGCCGCCGCCGTGCCTCTCTGGCTCGGCTCCGTTGTGCTCCTGCGCCGAGACTCATCGCTCTCGACGCCCCCGAGAATCGACACCGTTCCTCTCTTGCAAGGGGTCATGGAGTTGACTCCGGAGATCTCGCATCTGCCGCAGTTCGACCTTCCCCTTCAGATACTCAACGCATTGGCCTCGCGCGTCGATGGAATCAAGCAGCTGAGCTATCGTGAAGCCTCATCCGCTGCGCCGCTGGTCAGAGAATTGGTCGGGTTCAGTTGATGCGTGTCAGGGCGGTTGTGGCGACAGATGTGCTGGTAGATGGTGCCGACGCCATCGTTATGGTGGGTGATCGGCTCACCCTCGTATCGGGTATTGCTGTGGAGCTGCTGAATTTTCTCAGTGAATGGCGGTCGTTCGACGAGGTGGTGAGCGCGATCGTTGACACTTTCGGGCAGCCAGACGGCAATGCCGATGTTCTGGTCGACAACGCGCTCATAGAACTGCACGACGCCGGACTGATTATCGTGGAGACAAAGTCGGTCAGACCTCTGAGGCTTGACGCGTACTTTCCACAAGTTGCCAGCCAGCTCTGACGTGGTCGACAAGCCCCAGAACTTCGTGTTAGAAAGCGTGATTGTGTCAACCACAGACAAGACCACCGCCCTCGGCGGAGAACCGCAGTCGACCCCTCGCATCACTCGCGTGATGAAGGCTGTTCTTCCCGCTGCCGGATTGGGAACACGATTCCTGCCCGCGACCAAGGCGCTGCCGAAGGAGATGCTCCCCGTCGTCGACAAACCGGCGATCCAGTACGTCGTTGAAGAAGCCGTGAAGGCAGGGCTCGACGACATCTTGGTTGTCACAGGCCGTAACAAGCATGCGCTGGCCAACCACTTCGATCGTGTCACCGAGCTCGAGGCGACTCTCGAGTCGAAGGGTGACGGCAACAAGCTGCGCATGGTCAACGAGGCCACCGCGCTCGCTGAGATGCACTACGTGCGGCAGGGCGATCCTCGGGGGCTGGGCCATGCCGTGGCGCGCGCACGCATGCACGTCGGGCACCAGCCGTTCGCTGTTCTCCTCGGCGACGATCTGATCGATGCTCGCGACGAACTCCTTTCGCGCATGATCGAGGTCGCAGAAGAACGCGCCGCGACCGTAGTCGCGCTCCTCGAGGTCGACCCGTCTGTCGTTCACCTCTACGGTGTCGCGTCGATCGAGACTATAGACGAAGACGATGTCGTGCGGGTCACCGGCCTTGTCGAGAAGCCATCCGTTGAGGATGCGCCGTCGAACTACGCCGTCATCGGCCGTTACGTGCTGCAGCCCGAGATCTTCGATGTGCTGGAAAAGACCGAGCCAGGCAAGAATAACGAGATCCAGCTCACCGACGCACTCGAGACCCTCGCGGCCGACACCTCGATTGCCGGCGGCGTCTACGGTGTCGTCTTCCGAGGTCGCCGCTACGATACGGGTGACAAACTCGACTACATCAAGGCCATCGTGCAGCTCGCGAGTGATCGCGAAGACCTGGGTGCAGATCTCCGCCCCTGGCTCAAGAAATACGTCCAGGGCCTCTGAGAACGACAGATGCCAGGCCCTGCATATTCGAGACGGTGAGTCGAGCGTTAAGCGCGAAGCCGGCAGGGTTGAGCGCGAATGCGACTGATTCGCCTATCTGATTTGTTTTCGGTCCATCGCTAGAGAAAATGTTCCTCTCGGCCGCACATTTGAACACAATGTGGCATATCTATCAAATAGAAGAGGAAAACAAGCCATGCCGTAAACGGTGACGACGACAACACGCTGAACAAACCCTCCTGGGCGCACCCCCGCCGAACGCCGCAGCCTCGTCCAAGGTGCCGCCTGGGCCATCCCCTTTGTCGCGGTCGCTGTCGGTGCATCCTTTGCTGCGGCATCGCCCGCGCCGACCCTCGCCTTCGCGAAGGGGCCTTAGGACGTAGCCGCGTGCGGAACCCTGACGGATGTCACCCTTCTTCTGTCGACCAACGGCACAACGCCCGACCCCGGCAAAGTGATCA
Source organism: Agreia sp. PsM10 (assembly GCF_030433855.1). Taxonomy (GTDB): domain Bacteria; phylum Actinomycetota; class Actinomycetes; order Actinomycetales; family Microbacteriaceae; genus Agreia. Next base: position 109,835 of record NZ_JARUXC010000013.1, read on the forward strand.
CCGTCACGGCAAGCGGTGATGCGAAAACGGCGATCACCGGTTCCCCGAACAACACATTCCCGGACGTACCTCAAGGGACCGAAGCAGTGGGCTGAGCCCCTTACCTTACGCAGGATGGACAGCTCTGGTACGGAAACAACGCAAATGTCGCCAACGGCGTTACGTCCGCAGTGGCGCAACGCTCAGGTCAAGGTGATTCTGTCGCGTATATGGCGAACGGAGTTGCTGCGGTGGCCGTTGCTGGGTGTTTTCAAGCACCTTCAGCGCGGTTTCATCAGATGCGGTGGCCGGTCCGATTCGTCGGGCTGGACACGCAGCTGTTCAAATGCGGTCTCGCCGGAGTGCGTCTTTCATGACGCGGACGGATGGGAATCCTGCGCGGTGGGCGATTGAGTTGAGTTCGTCGAGCATGGAGACCTGGCGTCCGGCTAGGAGGTCGCGGGCGATGGTCGCTCGTCGTTGTCTGAGGAAGGTGAGTGGGGTTGTGCCTGCTCGCCGGAAAACGCGTTGCAGATGGGATTTGGAGATACTGAGCTCGTTCGCGATCGCATCCAGTGTTAGCTGGGGGTCGGTTGCCTGCGTCGAAATCAGATGGATCGCGCGTTGATAGAGCTGTCTTTCGCCTGATGATCCGAGTGAGGATCTCTGCTCGTTGCTGCCGATGAGGAGTGCGATCGTGGTGTACTCGATTGACAGTTTTACGTACGCGAACTCGTCTGTAGACGGTTCGATGTCAGAGTTCAGCGTCGATGTGATCTGGCTTGCGAGCATCTCTCGCAGCGAGGGCCGCGATTGGAACACCGCCTGGTTTTGGTCAAGAGTCCACGCGAACTGGCGCGGGACGCTCCTGGTCTCGATCTGCATCAGGGCAATAGGTGTGTGCGACTCGAACTCGATCGCTTCGCCGTGGTCGCGTCGCACCGCATATCCGCCGTGCAGCCGGCTTTCCTGATTGCCGAATCTGATCATCGCGTCTCCCTCTATTACGAGGGTGAGTTGAGTGGTGCTGTGTGCCACGGGAGACCAACTTCCGAAGGCTGCGGACATCCATTGCCTTCGTACTACGAATCCGCCTCGACGCACTTCGTCGGCATAGAGCTGGAGGGGACCGGTTCCGCCCGGAAATGCCCAGCCCCTTCTCTGCAGCCAGGTGGTGGCGTCAGCTCCTGTGAGGGCGACATGTCGTTCAGTCCCTAAGGGATTCACCGAACCGCCTTGATGGATTAGTGGTGTCGCATTTAAGTCACCTTATGTCGTATGTGAGATATTGCATCAATACAAGCAGAATCCAACGTTGCGTACCGCGCATAAAGAACAAAAAACGTCAGACGCGCATAACCCGTACGTCAAACGCTTACATCGGACGCAAAACCAGAATTGTCGCCGCGAAATCTCGAGACTCATGTTCGTCATCAGAACTTCAACGACGTTAGGAATCCTCGAATGATCAACAACGACACGCCCGAGACGGGCGCGATTCACACTGGAGCGGACGGCATCCAGCGCCGCACGATCATCGCCGGGGCGGCCTGGACCATCCCCGTTGTCGCGGTCGCCGTCGGCGCACCCCTCGCCGCCGCGTCGCCCTCGCCGACCCTCGCCTTCACGAACGGGCCCTACGACGTAGCCGCGTGTGGAACATTGAAGGACGTCACCCTTCTTCTCACCGCGAACGGCACGACACCCGACCCCGGCAAGATCGTGACGGTCACCCTGCCATCCGGGCTCACATGGTCAGACGGAACAACAAACCCCAAAGTCCTCACCACTGATGCCAATGGCAACATCACCCTTTCGGGGATCAAGGCCAAGGGCGCCGCCGGCAACGTCTCCATCGCAGCAACCAGCAGCACCGGACCCCAGACCTCCGCCGTCGTTACCGTCACGGCCGCGACAAGCAACGCATATAACGCAACCGATAAATCTGCCGGGGTGCTTCGGCCGAACGTTCCGGCGAACTCCACGCCCATTGGAAACG
>NZ_JARUXC010000014.1 GCF_030433855.1 Agreia sp. PsM10
AAGGATCGGACGCACCCGACATCAACCACACCAACCGGCACAGCATCACATCGAGGCAACTTCTCAAACCTAGACCCGATCGAAGTTCTTGTCAAATCGAGCGATTCGAGCGACAAGACCGAAATCAGGCGCTTCAAATCGAACCAAACGACGTTCGACTGGGAAGGTTTACATCCTAGAACAAGATGCGGAGTCGTTTATAGACTCTGATCTGGAACTATGGGATGGTCCCGCTTGAGGCCGGAAGCTCTTCGGCTTTCCGCACCTGTGGGGTGACAAGAGGAAACATTACGGAAACACTGGGCGCTCGTCAAAATTGCCGTGCAGCCCGGGCGTGTCGCGGCTGACGGCCCCGGATTTCCGCGGAAGTGGCGCCCTTCGACAGGCTCAGGGAACGACAAGCCCAAGGAACGACAGGCTCAGGGAACGGGCGCCGCTGCTCAGGAAGCGCGCGGGCTGTTGTCGACGGCGGTGATGCGCACGACGGCGACGCCCTGCTCGTTGGACTCGGCCAGGTCGACGACGGCCGAGATTCCGTAGTCGTGGTCGCCCTCCGGATCGTCGAAGATCTGGCGCACCGACCACTCCCCCGGCCGCTCGTCGATGATGAGCATCGCGGCGCTGCGCGCATCCGCACCGGTGAGCAGCTCGTCGTGCTCGTCGAAGTAGTTGTCCATGGCGCTCGCCCAGGCCTCGGAGTCGAAGCCTGCTGCAGCATCGAGTTCGCCGAGCGCCTCGTAGTTCTCGAGGGCGGCGAGCTGCACCCGGCGGAAGAGCTCGTTGCGTACGAGGATGCGGAAGGCCCGTGTGTTCGAGGTGAGCAGTCGCGGCGCGGGCGGCACGATGCCGGGATTCTCGACACTGCCGCCGTCGTCGCTCGGGTTGATCAGCTCTTCCCACTCGTCGAGCAGGCTCGAGTCGACCTGGCGCACGAGTTCTCCGAGCCATTCGATGAGATCCTGCAACTCGTCGGTCTTCGCCTCGTCGGGAATCGTCTGCCGGGCCGCGCGGAACGCATCCGAAAGATACCGCAGCACAAGCCCTTCGGAGCGGGAGAGCTTGTAGAAGTTCACGAAGTCGCCGAACGTCATCGCCCGCTCGTAGAGGTCACGGACCACCGACTTGGGCTTCAGCTCGAAGTCGCCGATCCACGGCTGCGATGCGCTGTAGGTCTCGAACGCCTCGCCGAGCAGACCCTCCAGGGGCATGGGCCACGTCACCTGTTCGAGCAGTTCCATGCGCTGCTCGTACTCGATTCCCTCCGCCTTCATCGACGCCACGGCCTCACCGCGGGCGAGGAACTGCTGCGCCGACAGCACCGGCCGGGGGTTCTCGAGGGTGGACTCGACCACCGAGATCATGTCGAGCACGTAGGTCTCGCTGTCTCGATCGAGCAGGTCGAAGACCGCGAGCGCGAACGGCGAGAGCGGCTGGTTGAGTGCGAAATTCGGCTGCAGGTCGACGGTGAGCCGGATGCGATCGGGCGCGCCCCCGGGTTGCGGCACCTGGGTGACCACCTCGGCCGTGCGCAGCGTGCGGTAGATCGCGAGCGCCTGGCGCAGATGCGCGAGCTGCTTCGACCGAGGTTCATGACTCGTCTCGATGAGCTCCCGGAACTCGCGGAAGGCATCCCCCTCACGGGCGATGACGTTGAGCACCATCGAATGGCTCACCTGCATGCTCGATGACAGCGTCTCGGGTTCGGCGTCGACGAGCCGCAGGAAGCTGGGCTCGCCCCAGGAGACGAAGCCTTCCGGCGCGCGCTTCTTGACGATCTTGCGCTTCTTCTTCGGATCGTCGCCGGCCTTGGCGATCGCCTTGAGGTTCTCGGTCTCGTGCTCCGGGGCCTGCACCACGACGGTGCCGGCGGTGTCGTAGCCCGCCCGCCCGGCGCGACCCGCTATCTGGTGGAACTCCCGTGCGTTGAGCTGGCGCATCCGGGTGCCGTCGAACTTGGTGAGTGCCGTGAGGAGCACGGTTCTGATGGGCACGTTGATGCCGACGCCGAGCGTGTCCGTTCCGCAGATGACGCGGAGCAGCCCGCGCTGCGCGAGCTGCTCGACGAGGCGGCGGTACTTCGGGAGCATGCCCGCATGATGCACGCCGATGCCCGAGCGGATGAGTCGATTGAGGGTGCGCCCGAAGGCCGTCGTGAACCTGAATCCGCCGATCACCTCGGCGATCTCGTCGCGCTGCTCCCTGGTCGCAACCCGGATGCTCGTGAGGGCCTGGGCGCGTTCGAGGGCTGCGAGCTGGGAGAAGTGCACGATGTAGACGGGCGCCTGATGCGTCTCGAGCAGCTCTTCGACGGTCTCCTGCACGGGCGTCGTGGCGTAGTAGTAGTGCAGCGGAACCGGCCGCTCCACCCCTGTGACCACCGCCGTCTCCCGGCCCGTTCGCGCCGTCAGGTCCTTGGCCAGCCAGGTCACGTCGCCGAGCGTGGCCGACATGAGCACGAACTGCACATTCGGCAGTGTGAGCAGCGGAACCTGCCAGGCCCACCCGCGTTCCGGGTCGGAGTAGAAGTGGAACTCGTCCATCACGACCTGGCCGACGTCGGTGTCGGCCCCGTGGCGCAGGGAGAGATTCGCCAGGATCTCGGCGGTGCAGCAGATGATGGGCGCATCCGGATTCACCGACGAATCGCCGGTGACCATGCCCACGTTGGCCGCCCCGAACACGTCGACGAGCGCGAAGAACTTCTCACTCACGAGCGCCTTGATCGGTGCCGTGTAGTAGCTGCGCTGCCCCCGCACGATGGCCGCGGCGTGCGCGCCGATGGCCACGAGCGATTTGCCCGTGCCGGTGGGGGTCGACAGGATGACGTTGGCGCCGGAGACGATCTCGATGACCGCCTCCTCCTGGGCGGGGTACAACGAGATGCCCCGGGAACTCGCCCAGGTCTCGAAGGCTCCGAACACCGTGTCCTCGTCGAAGGCCTCGGGCAGCAGCGACAACAGCGAGGCGGTTTCGGCCTCGCCGATCTGCTCGGTGTCGTCGTCGCTGTCGGCGGCCTCGGGCAGAGTCACGGTCATGATGTATCGATCCTGCCCTCTGCAGGGCCGAGCGCCTAACCGGCACCGTCACCCCGTTGACAAGTTCGAACATATGTTCGAATATTGCTGAATGAATTCGGTCGCAGCTGTGGAGTCACCGGCCTCGGTGAGGCAGGCTCTGCAGGCGCGCATCTCGTCGATGCAGTCGACCAGACTCGACGACGACGCATTCCCCCTGCTCCCGATGATGCGCGGGGTTCTGGGCCGCGGCCTGCGTCGCGGAACGGTCTACTCGCTCACGGGTGCTACCTCTCTGGCACTCGCTCTCGTCGCCGCCGCGTCGCAGCAGGGCGAGTGGTGCGGGGTGCTCGACGTTCCCGACCTGGGCCTCGAAGCCGCCGCCGGCTGGGGCATCGATCTCGATCGGCTCGTCTGGGTCTCCGACCCGGGCGAGCGATGGATGTCGACGGTCGGCGCGATGGCCGATGTGCTCGGCCTCGTGATCGCGCGGCCCCCGACTCGCATCTCGGCGTCAGAATCGTCGCGGCTCTCCGCCCGACTGCGACAGGCGCGATCCACCATGCTCGTTCTGGGCGACTGGCCCCAGCCGGAGTCCGAGATCCGAGTCGTCTCGTCGTCGTGGACGGGCCTGGGCGACGGCCATGGGCACCTCGCCGATCGTCGCCTCGACGTCGAAGTCCGCCAAGGCCAGAGAGCGGGCGCACCCCGCCGATCAGAGCTCCGCATTCCGGCGGGCACGATCCGATGAACGTCTCGAGTTCGCGAGTCATCGTGGTCTGGGTGCCCGACTGGCCGATCGTCGCCGCGCGCCGAAACCTCGAGCTGACCGACGAGCTGCCGATAGCCCTGATCGACCGCGGAACGGTCTTCGCCTGCTCGTCACTCGCTCGAGCCGCCGGAGTGCGCCGGGGCCTCGCTGTTCGAGAGGCCCAGCTCCGTTGCCCCGAGCTGCTCGTCGCGCCCTACGACGCGCAGGCAGACGCCCGGGCATTCGAGCATGTCGTCACCGTGATCGAAGAACTCGTTCCCGGCGTTCGCATCCTGCGCCCGGGGCTGTGCGCCATTCGAGCACGCGGTCCTGCCCGCTTCTACGGGGGCGAGCAGCAGGCGGCGTCCACCATTCGACAGGCACTGACCGAGAGCGTCGCCTCGGCGCGCGTCGGCATCGCCGACAGCCCGTTCGGGGCCGAACAGGCGGCCCTGCGCACGCAGGAGTCGGCTCCCGTTCGCATCATCGACCCCGGTACCACGCAGAGCTTCCTTGCCCCTCTCCCCATCTCCACGCTCGACGACGCCGCACTCGTACCGGTGCTACGTCGACTGGGTCTGCACGTCCTGGGCGATTTCGCCGCCCTCGACCGAACGGCCGTCGGGGTGCGATTCGCCGAGGCCGGCCTGCGTGCGCACGCCCGGGCATCCGCCACCGATCGGCTCTCGGGAGCCGAACACGCCCCCGAGGCCGACTTCGGAGCCGACGTCGCGTTCGAGCCGGCTCTCGACCGCGTCGACCAGATCGCCTTCGGAGTTCGAGCGGAGGCCGAATCGATGATCGCACGGCTCGCGCACGCCGGCCTGGTCTGCACCGCCCTGCGCATCACGGTCACCAGCGAGTCCGGCGACCACAGCGAACGCTCTTGGTCGCATCCCCACCATTTCTCGGCGGCCGATGTGGTCGATCGCGTGCGCTGGCAGCTGCAGGGTTCGGGCGGAGCCGCCGCGGGGCCGTCGGCTCCCGTCGAACGCATAGAGATCGCTCCTTCTCGAGTCGATGCGAGCACGAACCACGAGGCCGGGCTCTGGGGAACGTCTCTCGACGAGCGCGTGCATCACGCCCTGGCGCGATTGAGCAGCCTGCTCGGCCACGGGGCGGTATCGACTCCCTCTCTGGGCGGCGGCCGGTTCCTGGCAGAGAGACGCGTGCTCGTTCCCTGGGGCGACGAGTCGCCCAAGACGCAGCGCGCTCTTCCCTGGCCGGGCAGCATCCCCCCGCCCGCACCTGCGACGGTGTTCAGCCAGCCTCGTCCCGCCGAGGTGCGCGGCGCCCTCGGCGAACCGGTCGACGTCGACGCGCGGGGAACGACGAACACCGCCCCTGTCTGGATGGCATTCGATCAGGCCCCTCCGCTCACGATCTCCGCCTGGGCCGGCCCCTGGCCCGTGCATCAGCGCTGGTGGGACGCCGACACGCGCCGGAGCGCCGCACGCTTCCAGATGATCGATTCCACGGGCATGGCCTGGCTGCTGATTCTCGAAGACCACGCCTGGGCCGCTGAGGCCCGGTACGACTAGACGGAGCACGCTGTGAAGTGGACCAATCCGCCCATCCCCTGGTCGGAGTTCGAACGGATCGCGTCGGGAGCGGCGAGGCGCGATGAGCGCCCGCACGGCGCCGACGGTGGCGACAGCCCGGCATGGTCGCGCAAGCGCGCGCCATATGAACCGACACCCCTCGCCGATCGACCATCGGGAACAGTCGTGCCCTACGCCGAGCTGCATGTGCATTCCAACTACAGCTTTCTCGACGGCGCCTCGTCGCCCGAGCACCTGGTCGAGGAGGCGGTGCGGCTGGGCCTGAGCGGCCTCGGCCTCACCGACCACGACGGCCTCTATGGAATCGTTCGAATGGCGGAGGCTGCAGAACGGCTCGACCTCGCGACCGTCTTCGGAGCCGAGCTCTCGCTGGGCCTCGTGGCTCCCCAGAACGGCGTGGCCGATCCCGAGGGAGACCACCTCGTCGTCCTCGCCCGCAAGGAGGCCGGCTACCACCGTCTGGCCGGGGCGATCACCCAGGCGCAACTCTCGCCGGGGGCGGAGAAAGGGCACCCCGTCTATTCGCTCGACGAGCTGTCCCAGTCGGCGCAGAACTCCTGGCTGGTGCTGACGGGATGTCGAAAGGGTGCCGTGAGACGCGCCCTCCAGAGCGAGGGGGTCGCGGGCGCCGGCCGTGAGCTCGGTCGTCTCATCGACCTCTTCGGCCACGACAACGTGGCCGTCGAACTCTTCGACCACGGAGATCCTCTGGCCTCGAGCATCAACGACTCGCTCGCAGACCTGGCACGGCGCTCCGGTCTGCCCGTGATCGCCACCAACAATGTGCACTACGCGGCTCCGGACGCGCATCCCCTGGCCTCCGCCCTCGCCGCGATCCGGGCCCGCCGCAGCCTCGACGAGATGGACGGCTGGCTGCCCGCCACCGACTACGCGCACCTGCGCAGCGGCGCCGAGATGGCGGCGCGGTTCGCCCGCTTTCCCGGAGCGGTCGAGCGCACTGTCGACGTGGCGGCCGATCTGTCGTTCTCGCTGCGTTCGGCGCGCCCGAATCTGCCCAAGCTCGACGTGCCGGCCGGGCACACCCCCATCACCTGGCTTCGCGAGCTCGTGCGCCGTGGAGCGGAGAGGCGCTACCCGAATGCGACCCCGGCAGTGCACGAGAGGCTCGAACGAGAACTCGCCGTCATCGAGGAGAAGGACTTCCCGGGCTACTTCCTGATCGTCGAAGACATCGTCGGCTTCGCCCGCGGCCGAGGCATCCTCTGCCAGGGCCGAGGGTCTGCTGCCAACTCGGCGGTCTGCTACGTTCTCGGCATCACGGCTGTCGACTCGATCGCCCGCGGCCTTCCCTTCGAGCGGTTTCTGTCGGCCCTACGCGAAGAAGAACCCGACATCGACGTCGACTTCGATTCCGACAGGCGCGAGGAGGTCATCCAGTACGTGTACGAACGCTACGGGCGACGCAACGCCGCCCAGGTCGCCAACGTCATCAGCTACCGACCCAAGAACGCCGTACGCGACGTCGCGAAGGCGCTCGGCTACAGCCAGGGGCAGCAAGACGCGTGGTCACGGCAGATCGAGCGCTGGGGCACCCTGACCGAGTCCCACGACCACGACATCCCGGATGCCGTGACCGAGCTCGCACAGCAGCTTCTCAAGGCGCCGAGGCATCTGGGCATCCATTCCGGAGGAATGGTACTGACCGAGAATCCCGTGGGCGAGGTCGTGCCCATCGAGCACGCCCGCATGGAGAACCGCACAGTCCTGCAGTGGGACAAGGACGACTGCGCGTGGATGGGCCTGGTCAAGTTCGATCTGCTCGGCCTCGGAATCCTGGCGGCCCTGCAGTACACCTTCGATCTCGTCGCCGAGCACACCGGAGAGATGTGGGATCTCGACAGCATTCCGAAAGAGGAGGCGGGGGTCTACGACATGCTGTGCCGCGCCGACGCCGTGGGTGTGTTCCAGGTCGAGAGCCGCGCCCAGATGGGAACCCTGCCGCGCCTTCTCCCCCGTCGTTACTACGACCTGGTCATCGAGATCGCGCTCATCAGGCCGGGACCGATCCAGGGAGGCGCCGTGCATCCGTATCTGCGGCGCAAGACGGGAGAAGAGGCGGTCAGCTATCCGCATCCCCTGCTCGAGCCCGTGCTGGAGCGCACGCTCGGGGTGCCGCTCTTCCAGGAGCAGTTGATGCAGATGGCCATGGCCGTCGGAGGCTGCTCGCCCGCCGACGCCGATCTGCTGCGGCGGGCGATGGGGTCCAAGCGCGGCGTCGAGAAGATCGAGTCGCTGAAGGCCACCCTGTTCGAGGGGATGGCGCGCAACGGCCTCGACATCGAGACGAGCGAGGACATCTACGCGCGCATCCAGGCCTTCGCCAATTTCGGCTTCGCCGAGAGCCACGCGCTCAGCTTCGCCCTGCTGGTCTACGCCAGCGCCTGGCTCAAGCTGCACTACCCGGCAGCCTTCCTCGCGGCGCTCCTGCGGGCTCAGCCCATGGGGTTCTACTCCCCTCTCACGCTCACGGCAGACGCACGACGGCACGGCGTCGACGTGCGGCGACCGAGCATCCAGTCGTCTCTGCCCGACGCGACGCTCGAGGCCATCGATCCGCACCTAGCAGCGCACCGCGACCCGAGGGCGGAGTGCTGCGATCCGAACCAGCCGCCGGTCGGCCCGTTCGATCGTGGCGCTCCCGATCTCTCGGCGATGCATCGGCGCGACGGACGCTTCGCCGTGCGCCTCGGACTCGCGGGGGTCACCGGAATCGGCGCCGATCTCGCGCGACGCATCGTCGACGAGCGCACCCGGTCCGGCGACTACGTCGACCTCGCCGACCTGTCGCGCAGGGTGGGGCTGACCACGGAGCAGCTGGAAGCCCTCGCCGCCGCAGGGGCATTCGACTCGCTGGGCGTCAGCCGGCGCGAGGCGTTCTGGCAGGCCGGAGAGGCGTCGAAGGAACGCGCAGACCAGCTGGAGGGCTCGTCTGTCAGCGTGCAACCGCCGCTGCTTCCCGTTCTCTCGTCGACCGAACGCCTGGCCTACGACATCTGGTCGACGGGAATCTCGCCTGACGACCACCCGATCAGCCAGGCCCGCGCCGCTCTGACCGCCCGCGGCGTCTCGCCCATCTCGGCTCTGGCACGCGCCGAGACGGGCCGACGGATCTTCGCCGGCGGAGCCGTCACCCACCGCCAGCGCCCTCAGACGGCCGGCGGAATCATCTTCATGAACCTCGAAGACGAGACCGGCATGCTCAACGTCGTCGTCAGCACGGGCGTGTGGAATCGCTATCGACGGCTCGCGCGCGAGTCCCCCGCCCTCGTCGTGAGAGGCATCCTCGAGCGATCGCCCGAGGGCATCATCAACGTGGTGGCCGATCGGTTCGAGGAGCTTCCGCTGCAGACGCGCACCCGATCGCGAGACTTCCGGTGACCGCACCGTAGACGAATGTCGGGGGCTGGAGCGAGACTGGGTGCGTGCCAGAACTCCCCGAGGTCCACGCGCTCGTCGCCGATCTGGGCGCCCGCCTGCTCGGTCGCACCGTGGCCCGTCTCGACATGGTGTCGTTCTCGGCCCTCAAGACCTTCGACCCGCCTGTCTCGAGCCTCAACGGCCAGGTCGTCGAATCGATCGCCCGACACGGAAAGTTCCTCGACCTCGGCATCGGAGAGGTGCATCTCGTGCTGCACCTGGCCCGTGCCGGCTGGATCCGCTGGCGCGATTCCGAACCCCCTCCCCGAACGAAGCCGTCGTCGGGCCCGCTCACCGCACGGCTGGTCCTCGACGACGGTTCCGGCTTCGACATCACCGAGGCGGGAACGAAGAAGAGCGTCGCCATCTGGATCGTTCGCCACGTCGACGAGATTCCCCAGATCGTGCGGCTCGGCCCCGATCCGCTCGACGCGGCGTTCACCCGCGAGGCCTTCCGCGGCATCCTGTCGTCGGCGGGGCGCATGCAGATCAAGGGTGTGCTGCGCGATCAGTCGCGCATCGCCGGCATCGGCAACGCCTACTCCGATGAGATCCTGCACGTCGCCCGAATGTCGCCCTACAAACCGGCCGCGATGAACGACGACGAGGCGTCCGAGCTCTACGACGCCGTGCGCGAGACCCTTCAGTCGGCGATCGACCGGTCCGAGGGAGTCGGCGCGTCGAATCTCAAGCGCGAGAAGAAGACGGCGATGCGCGTGCACGGTCGGGCCGGCGAGGAGTGCCCCGTCTGCGGCGACACCGTGAGGCAGGTCATCTTCGCCGACCGCACACTCGAGTACTGCCCCAGCTGCCAGACCGGCGGAAAGCCGCTGGCCGACAGGGTGCTCTCCCGTCTGCTGAAGTAGGCGTTCCGTCTTCAGGGCGCGAGCATCACCAGCCGAACGACGAGTCCGGACGGCGAGATCCGAGGTAGGAGTCGACCACGGCAGCACCGAGGTCGTCGAGCTCCGGGGAGACGACATGCCCGCCGACACGCTTGGCCATCGAGTCGATGAACCGGGCCAGTCCCGGATCTTCGCCCAGCCTGAAGAAGGTGGTCGATGCCCCCAGCCGCATGGAGTTCTCGAGCTCGCGCACGGCATACGCCACGGTGAGCGGGTGCGGCGGGTAGTCGAAGAACACCTCTCCGCTCGACTCCAGGTGAGAGGTGGGTTCACCGTCGGTCACGATGAGCAGCACGGGTTGCGCGTTGGGATGCTTGCGGAAGTGCCGGTTCGCGAGAAGAAGGGCGTGATGCAGGTTGGTGCCCTTCTCGTACTCCGCCTCGAGGCCGGTGAGCTGCTCGATCTCCATGACCTCCGCCTGCCGACCGAATGCGATGAGCTGCAGGTCGTCGCCGCGGAAGCGACTGGTCACGAGGGTGTGCAGGGCCAGCGCGGTGCGCTTCATCGGAACCCACCGACCGTCCATGGCCATCGAGAACGACGTGTCGACCAGCAGGGCGACGCAGGCCTGGGTCCGCGCCTCGGTCTCCTGCACCTCCACGTCGCCGATCTCGATGCGCACACCCTGGCCGACGGCTCCCCCGCCACCCGCGGTGCGTGAGATGGCGTTGGTGATCGTGCGCGTCACATCCCACGGCTCGGTGTCGCCGAACGCCCACTCGCGCGTGGCGCCGGAGAGCTCGCCGGCGGCACCCGCCTGGCGCACGTCCCGCTCGCCCTGACGCCCCGACAGTCGCGTGGCGACGTCGCGCAGCAGGGACTTGCCGAGCAGCCTCATGGCCTTCGGCGTCATCCGCAGGGTTCCGTCGGAGGCCCGCTTCATCGTTCCCGAGTCGCGCAACGCGGTCTCGAGCTGCTTCAGGGTGCGCGCATCCACCGATGCCTCGTCGCCGAGCTGACGGGCGAGGGCATCGAGATCGAGATCATCCAGCCGCGATCCTCCGTAGCCCTGGGCCAGCTGCTCGGTCAGAGCGTCGAGCTCGGCGATGTCCTGGAAGACGCCTGTTCCGTCGCCGAGGCCCAGGCTCTCGGAGCCGCTCATGCTCTCCGATCCGCGCCAGTCGGCTTCTGGTCGAAGAGACTGCAGCTGCTCGTCGAGGGTGGCCAACGACGACACGAGCTCGGGCGAGCCGAAGGCCTGGGATGCGAGTGCGTCGAGTTCGTCGCGCTGCTCCTGGCTCATCGAATTGCGCATTCGTGCGGCCGCCGCCGCGCGCTCGGCGAGGGCGTCGATGAGTTCGTCGACGGTGCGGGGGTTCTCGGGGAAGAAGTCGCCGTGAGCCTGCATGAACTCGTCGAACTGCTGCTGATCGGCCTCGCCCCGCGCGTGCCTGTCGAGCAGCGCGGTGAGGTCGGCGAGCATGGCGGCGATGGCCGCCCTGTCTTCGTCGTCGGCGTTCTCGAGGGCTTGCTTCATGCCGGCGAAACGCTGGTCGAGCATCTCGCGGCCGAGCAGGTCTTTGATGCGCTCGAAGTCCTGCCGTGCCTCCGTGCTGCGCCATGCGTAGTCGTTCAGCTCCGTCACGGCCGCCGCCGCGGAGGGCGGCAGGGCACCGAGCTGCATCTCGGCGAGGGCTCGGGCGTCGTCGTCCATGTCGACGTCGCGGGCCAGCTGCTTGCGCTCTTCGAGCACGGCCTTGTCGAGCAGCCTCTTCACTTCCTGAAGAGTGCCGTCGAGGTTGTGCTTCGAGGCGAGTTCTCGTCGTCTCTCCGCGACCCGGCGCGCGAGGTCGTCGAGCCCGGGCTTGTCGTCGGTGCCCCGGCGGAGGAACTCGCGGAGCGATGCCTCGGGAGAGTATCCCGCCATCACGTCCTCCCCGATGGCGTCGAGCGCCTGCCTCACGTCGACGGGCGGCGCGAGCGGATCGGGCCCTCCGGCGTACTTGCCGTAGCGCGACGCCCGGGTGAGCCGTCGATTGGCTCTAGCCATAGATCGTCTCGCCTCCGCCGCTCGCCTTGCTTATCCGGCGATCGAGGAAGAGGCCTTCGAGCGCGAGTTCGATCGCGCCCGCACGCTGCCCATCCGTGCGCGCATCGAGCCGGTCGGTGATCTGGTCGTACAGGTCGGATTCGCCGAGCACGGGCAGGCCGCCGAGGAACTCTCGTGCCGAGACCTGTTCGCCGGTCGTGACCACGGCGCCGTCTTCGACCGCGGAGACGAGGGCCCTGAAGTCGATGCCCCGCAGATACGAGTGCACCGTCTCGGCCGTGGCTCGTCGCAGAAGGTGGTCGAGGATCTCGTCCTCCCGGCCCTCCTCCCCCGACTCGAATTCGATCTTGCCGCCGAGCACGTCGACAGCCGTCTCCAGATCGACGGGCCGGGCCACGGCATCCGGTTCGCCCTGCCGCGTGGCGCGATGGATGGCCGCCGCAGCGATCGTCTCCGCTCCGGCGATGGCGAACCGGGCGCTCACGCCGCTGCGCTGGTCGACGGATGCCGACTCGCGGAGCGCCCGCGTGAAACGGGCGAGGATCTCGACGAGGTAGTCGGGAACCTCGGCGACGAGGTCGGACTCCTGCCGGATGATCGACACCTCGTCGGCCAGCTCGAGCGGGTAGTGCGTGCGGATCTCGGCGCCGAAGCGGTCTTTCAGCGGAGTGATGATGCGGCCGCGGTTGGTGTAGTCCTCGGGGTTCGCGCTGGCGACCACGAGAACGTCGAGCGGCAGCCGCAGCACGTAGCCGCGGATCTGGATGTCGCGCTCCTCCATGACGTTGAGCATGGCCACCTGGATGCGCTCCGCCAGGTCGGGCAGCTCGTTGATCGCGACGATGCCGCGGTGGCTTCGAGGGATGAGGCCGAAGTGGATGGTCTCGGGGTCTCCGAGGCTCCGGCCCTCGGCCACCTTCATCGGATCGACATCACCGATGAGGTCGGCGACGGACGTGTCCGGAGTCGCGAGCTTCTCTGCGTAGCGTTCGTCGCGGGATCTCCAGGCGACGGGCAATTCGTCGCCGAGCTCGTCGGCGCGACGGATGCTCTGGCTGGTGATGGGCTCGAAGGGATGCTCTCCGAGCTCGGATCCGTCGATGACGGGCGACCACTCGTCGAGCAGGCCGACCATCGTGCGGAGGAGCCTGGTCTTGCCCTGCCCGCGCTCGCCCAGCAGCACGATGTCGTGCCCGGCGATGAGCGCCCGCTCGAGCTGCGGGATGACCGTGGCCTCGAAGCCGTGGAGGCCCGGCCAGGGATCGCGGCCCTCGCGGAGACCCGACAGGAGGTTGTCGCGGATCTCGACTCGAAGGGACTTCTGCACGTGGCCCGAAGCCTTGAGCTGACCGACTGTGGAGATGAGGGGACGCGTCATCTCTGCAACGCTACTCCCGCGTCAGACGGTGCTGTCCCTGCTGCGACTGTGAATTGTCGAGGTTGAGAGAAGACGGCCGAAACGAGAAGAAGCCCCGACCGTGGTCGGGGCTTCTTTCGTGCTGTTCTGGTGGAGCATAGGAGATTCGAACTCCTGACCTCTTCGATGCGAACGAAGCGCGCTACCAACTGCGCCAATGCCCCGGAACTGCCTTGGAAGACTATCACGACCGCGGCAGCGACTTCGAACCGGGCGGGGTGTCAGCCTGCCCTGCGGCGTGCGAGAACCTCGTCGAGGTCGAGCCCCGAGCGGTCGTCGGTGTCGACGATGCCCATGGATGCGAAACGGCTGGGCGGGCGGGGCGCCACCGGCTCGGCGACGGGTGCGAGCGGCAGCTCGATGGGAGCGACCGCGGGCCCGGCGGACGCTGCTGCGCGCAGGGCGTTCTCGGCATCCGATGCGGCCCGACGAAGATCGGCCTCGATCTCGAGCGAGACCTCTCGCGCGACGGACGGCAGGGCCGTGGCGAGCCCGGGAGTGGACACGCGCGCGGCGTACAGGGGCTTCGGGAGAGGAATCGGAGTCCACTCGCTGGGGGCGACCGGCGCGGCGACCTGCACAGGCTCGGCCTCGAGGAACGAGCCGCCGTGGTCGACGAGCGTCTGATCGTGCACGGTGAGCTTCGGCGCAGGGAGGCGCAGGCTACGACCGGCCCGGGCGAGCTTGCCGAGCATCACCACGCAGAGCGAGGCCACCGAGGCGCCGATGGCGACGACGACCCAGGCTCCCGCGAGGGAGATCTGGAAGCCGGCCAGCACGGCGACGGAGATCGAGAGCAGCAGGATGCCCGTGGTGACAGCGCGCGAACGCTTGATGCGGGCCGCGATGAGGATGGCGACAGGCGTGGCGTCTTGCGAGACCTGGCGCAGGTAGCGCTGCTGCTCTGCGACGCTGCGCGCCGTGGTAGCGACCCGGATCTCGTCGGGCACCTCGCTCGTCTCTGCGAGGATGCGCAGCGTCTGCTGCAGGCGCACCGCGTTGCGTTCGGTCGCGAAGTATTCGCGGCGCCGAGACCAGGTCGGCATGAAATAGATCAGCCACAGCCCGGCTGCGACAGCGATGATGAGGCCCCCGCCCAGCCAGTCCGTTGTCATGCCTCTACGGTATGAGAGAGCGGAGCGGTTGAGGCCGTCTGCCTGCGTGTGTCGCGAAGAGCCTGCAGCCAATTCGCGCTGAGGCGATCAGCGCGGGAGCGTCTCGATCGCCCGCTGCGCGGCCTCCCGGTCGACGAGGGGCACGGTGCCCTCGCCCGCGGGAACGCGTCCGTCCTTCCACCTGCGGAGCACGCCGACCGGCAGCTCCTCGGAGACGAGCGCGAAGCAGAAGTGGTCGCGCCAGTCGCCGTTGATGTGGATGAACCGTCGCCGCAGGCCTTCGTAGCGGTAGCCGAGCTTCTCGACGACGCGAAGGCTGGGGCCGTTCTCGGGCCGGATGCAGATCTCGATGCGATGGAGACCCACCTGGAAGAACGCGTAGTCGGAGGCGAGCGCCACCGCCGTGGGCGTGATGTTCTTGCCCGCGAACCGCTCGGACACCCAGTAGCCGATGCTGGCCGACGACACCGACCCGTAGCTGATCGAAGACACATTGAGCTGACCCGCCAGCTCACCGTTGTACTCGATCAGGAAGGGCAGGCCGTAGCCGGCCCGCGCGTTGCTCTGCAGAGACCGGATGCTCGCCCGCGTGTCGAAGGACATCGGGCCGTGCGGGTTGGTCGCCTCCCACTTGCGCAGCCAGCCGCGGTTGTCCATGAGTTCGCGTTCGAGCGCCCGCGCGTCACGCACCCGGATGGGGCGGATGACGATCGGACCGTCGGACAGGGTGGGAACAAACATCGGCGGTGACAGTCATTCCTTCTGCGTGGTGGTGGATCTTCGGGGCGACTACAGGCCCTTGGCGTACTCCTTGAGCCAGGGTCGGAGGTCGGTGCCCAGGTCGTCGCGGTCGCTCGCCAACTGGATGATGGCCTTGATGTAGTCGAGCTTGTCTCCGGTATCGTACCGGCGACCACGGAACACCACCCCGTACACGCCACCCGCGATCGACGTGTCCGCCGCGAGGGTCTCCAGAGCATCGGTGAGCTGGATCTCGTTGCCCTTGCCCGGTGCGGTGTTCTCGAGCACGTCGAAGACCTCGGGCTGCAGCACGTAGCGGCCGATCACGGCGTAGTTCGAAGGGGCGTCTTCTGCGGAGGGCTTCTCGACGAGGCCGGTGATGCGCACCACGTCGTCTTCGTCGGTCTCCTCGATCGATGCCACGCCGTACATGTGCACCACCGACGGGTCGACCTCGAGCAGAGCGACGACGCTGGCCGTGCGGGTCTCGGCGACCTCGATCATGCGCGACAGCAACTCGTCGCGGGCATCGATCAGGTCATCTCCGAGGAGAACGGCGAAGGGCTGGTGTCCGACGTGCATGCGTGCGCGCGAGACGGCGTGGCCGAGTCCGCGGGGGTCGCCCTGGCGCACGTAGTGCATCTCGGCGAGTGCTGTGGCCTCGTTGACCATGCGCAGCTTGTTGCCGTCACCCTTGGACTCGAGGGTCGCCTCGAGCTCGGTGACGCGGTCGAAGTGGTTCGCCAGGGCGTGCTTGTTGCGGCCCGTGACGACGAGGATGTCGTCGAGTCCTGCCTTCACGGCCTCCTCCACGACGTACTGGATGGCCGGCTTGTCGACGACGGGCAGCATCTCTTTAGGCAGCGCCTTGGTCGCGGGCAGGAAACGCGTTCCCAATCCGGCTGCAGGAATGACGGCTTTTGTGATCTTGATCCCCATGGGCATAAGGCTATCCAATGCCGAGCGGTCGGCGCGCCGGATTGCGAAACACGGCCGATACATCCATGCAACTAAAATCTCTTAGATGGTCACCGACCCGAGCAATATCAAGCGTGCGCTGCGAGCCGAGCTCCGTGAGCGCCGCCGCACCCGCACCTCCGTCGAGAGAGCGTCTGCCACCGAGGGCTTCACCCGCAACCTGCAGAAGCTGGTGACCGACTCGGGCGCGACCTTCATCTCGTGCTATCTGTCGGCCACGCACGAGCCCAACACCCGCGAGTTCCTCAACTGGGCCGAGGCGAACGGCGTCCGCGTGCTGTTTCCCGTCGCCCGCGAAGACGGCCTGCTCGACTGGACCCGTGGCGACGGCGAGTCCGAGGCGGAGGGGCTCTTCGGCATGCCGGAGCCCGTCGGCGAGATTCTCGGGCCGATGGTGATCAACGACGTCGATCTCATCATCGTTCCGGCGGCCGCGGTCGACGCATCCGGGGTCAGGCTGGGCTGGGGTCGGGGATACTTTGACAAGACGCTGGGCAGCATGCAGAAGTGCCCGCCCGTCTACGCCGTGATCTTCGACGACGAACTCCTCGAGTCCGTTCCGCGCGAGATCCACGACCAGCCCGTCGACGGCATCGTCACCCCCACGCAGATCCACACGTTCTAGACCAGCGCCGCTCGGCACTCTTCCTCACCGTTCCAAGGAGTCTTTCCCGTGCCCACCTATTCCTACCGCTGCACCGAGTGCACGAACGCCTTCGACATCCACCAGGCGTTCACCGACGACTCGCTCACCGTGTGCCCTGTCTGCGGCGGCAAACTGCGCAAGGTGTTCAGCGCCGTTGGCGTTACGTTCAACGGCTCGGGCTTCTACCGCACCGACTCGCGCGCGGCCGACAAATCGAGCGGCACGGGCAGCACGGGCAAGGCCAGTGGATCGGGCGACTCGTCGTCCTCCTCGAAGCCCGCCGCGCCGTCGGCCCCGTCTGCGCCGTCGACCACGGGTGGCTCGAGCTCCTCGTCGTCATCGTCGGGGTCGAGCTCGTCGTCCGCCGCGGCCAAGTAATACTGGTAGACGAGAACTGTAAGCACAGCTGAGGGGGCACCACCATGTTCAAGGGATTCAAGGAATTCGTTCTCCGCGGGAACGTCATCGACCTGGCCGTCGCCGTCGTCATCGGAGCGGCCTTCACCGCGGTCGTGAACTCGATCGTCGATAACGTCATAACTCCTGTGCTTGGCGCCGTGGGCGGGGCCGAGAGCCTCGTCGGAGCGTTCCCGATCGCCGTCGGCAAGGGCACCATCGAGGTGGGCACCGTGCTCGCCGCGATCATCCAGTTCCTGATCGTCGCCGTCGTCGTGTACTTCGTCTTCGTGCTGCCGATCAACCACCTCAAGAAGGTGGCCTTCATCAAGAAGCAGCAGCCGACGCCGGCCGAGACGGTGAAGACTCCCCCGACCGAGGCCGAGCTGCTCACCGAGATCCGCGACCTGCTCGCCAAGCAGCAGACGTCGTCGTCGGGCACCCCGCACGACGCCTGAACCGTTCAGAGGAAGGTCCTGCTCAGGGGCACGGCCCGCTCACCAGTGAGGCGGCTTCTCCAGCTTCAGTCTGTCGTCGTTCCTGTCGCTGCCGCGCGGTGACGGAGCGCCCCACGACGCATCCGTGTCCTCGTCGGCCTTCTCGACGGCCGAGCCGTCTGCCCGCTGGGGTGTCGGGTCCGAGCCGGCCACGGCATCCGTCGTCACCCGTCGTCGCCCCGTGCGCCGGATCGGCGTACCGGGGCGCCCGGAATCGGGTTCGTTCGTCTCTGTCGGCACCTCGGGAGCCTACCGGGAGAACGGAAGCGGCGCCGTCTCGTCTGAACTGTGCGAGATGGCCGGTCTGTCGACGGCCTTGAGCTCGCGCACCCCGATGACCTGGGCGATGCGTGCGGCGACAGCCTCGGGGTCGCTGAACAGCTCGAAGCTGTGCACCCGGAGGTAGTGCCAGCCCAGCCTCCTGAGCATGTCGGGGCGCAGGCGCAGCGACTCTCTGAGGCTAGACGCGTGCACGACCGAATCCGTCTCGATGGCGATGGCCCGACCGTCGTGGGAGGCCACAAGCGTCAGCTTGCCGCGGTGTTCGAACGCCACGTCGAGGCCACGGGCTCCGAGTCGACGCGCGAGATCGATGAGCAGCGCGTCGCCCGGGCTCGAGAAGGTGTCGGGCGTGGGGCCGGTCTCGACCTCGGTGAGGATCTGCCGCAGCGCCACGATGCCGTGGGCCATGCGCTCCTCGTCGATGTCGTGCGGGTGGAAGCAGCTGACGATATCCATCGACCGGCGCGCGCGGGTCATGCCCACGGCCAGCAGTCGCTCGCCGCCCGGGCGGCCGAGCGCACCGAAGTTCGTGAGCACGCGGCCGTGTGTGGTCTTTCCGTAGCCCACCGAGAAGATCACGCGGTCGCGGCTCTGCGCGACCGACTGGTCGAGGGTGGCGACCATGAACGGTTCGGCACGATCTTTCAGGATGAAGTCGCTGAGGTCACTGCGCTTCGCGAAGGCCGACAGCACGGCCTGCTGCACGCGCACGGCGTGACGCGGGCTGGCCGTGATGACCATGAGCGACTCGCCCGGGTAGTGGATGGCGTGATCGAGCACGAGGGCCACGACGCGATCCACCTCGTCGTCGACGCTTTCGACCGCTCCGGTCTCGGCGTCGGGCATGCCGCCACGACCCTCGACGTAGTGCAGCGCGAGGCTGCCGTGGCCGAGGAACGTGCCGGCCCAGGGCAGCGAGTCGATCTTGCCGCCGTAGAAGCGGTGGTTCACGAGTTCGGCGAGGTCTTCGCCGCCCGCACGGTAGCTGCGCGTCAGCTGCAGGGTCGGAACGAGCTCGGCGAGACGGGCGAGGGCCGACTCGGCGTGCAGTTCTTCGACGGACTGCTGCGGCTGGGCGCGGTTCGACGACTCGGGCGTTGCGGCTATGGCGATGTCGAATCGCGAGGGCGTCTGCGTGACCGGGTCGCCGAAGGCCACGACCTGGCGCCCGCGACGGATGGCTCCGACGTTCTCGGCCAGGGTCGTCGCTCCGGCATCGACCAGGATCACGGTGTCGAAGTGCAGGGAGTCGGAGATCTCTGCGATCTCGTACGGCGAGGCGAGCCAGACCGGCGCGAGAACGCGGCCCAGGTGCGGCGCGGCCTCGTGCAGCGCCTGCGAGTCGACGCCGTCGGTGCGCAGGATGTTCTTGAGCGCGGCCGCCTCTTCGGGGTAGTCGACGAGCCCGACGCTCCAGGTCTCGGCCAGCTGCCAGGCCAGCAGGGCACCGCTCGCCGAGGCGTGCGCCTCGTCGACCAGCCTGAAGTCGGCCTCGAGCCGGTCGAGCACCGAGGTGTTCGCGCCGAGCAGGGCACGGTCGTTGGCCAGCATCAGCTCGAGCACCGACTGCCACCAGGCCAGCTCGAGCTCGTCTGCGACGGCACTCTCGGGCACGTGCCTCTGCGACAGGTCGGTGAGCAGGGGGTCGAGCGAGTGCTCGCGAAGCGTGTCGAGAAGCGCCGTGCGCTCCTGCAGGTTGGCCAGCACCTCGGAGTCGGCGGCCAGACCCTCGACCAGCGACACGAGCTCTTCGATGGGAAGGCTCGACAGCTGGCGCGCCGTGCCGACCGATCCCAGCGGCAGGTCGAGCTGAGCGAGGTCTTCGGTGACACGCTGGTAGGCGACCTGCACGTCGGCGATGCCGATCGGGATCTCCGGCGGGATTCCCGCGGCGGCGAAGCGGTACCACAGCGTGCGCTGCTGCTGAATGTGCTTCAGGGCCTCGTTGAGGTCTCCGATGTGCACGCCCGGACGCACGTACTCGCGGGCGAGGCTGCGCAGCCGGCGGCGGCTCGTCGACGAGAGCTGAGGCGAGTCTCGACGATTCGAGGTGGCGGCGATGAGCTCGGTCAGCGACCGGTCGAAGACCACGGGCAGGAACTTGTCGAGCGTCTCGCGCAGGTCGAGCAGCAGGCGCAGGTAGACGCCGAGCTCGGTCAGCGTCGCGAAGGGCCGCATGCGGGTCTGGCCGATCAGTTCCCAGGCGCCCGACAGCAGGTTCGGCAGGTCGGTCTTGTGCAGCTTCTTGGCCAGCTGGTGAGCGCTGTGCGCGTCGTCGGACGTGGCGAATGCGGCGCCGTACCAGGGCGAGTCGTCGGGTCCGTAGCGGAACTCTCCGAGGGCCGCGGCCTTACTCAGCGTCTTCGCGGCCTGCACACGACCGGATGCGAGACCCTCCAGGGCGTGGCGGTCGAGGCGCGCCTTGGTGGAGGGAGGGGTCTGCAGCAGTTCGAGGCGCGCGAGTTCGCGCAGCGCATCCAGAACCGAGACCTTGAGAACCGGGTCGACCCGGCCGAGCGACGAGCGGTAGTCGAGCAGCACGCTGCGCAGGCGCACGAGGGCCTCGTCGACGTCGGCGACGTGGGGCTGCCGGGCCTTCTCGTTTCGGCCGATCGACTGGATGAGGTCACGGCGCAGGGTTCGCGGCGACACGGCGACCCCGGGCAGGCCCACATCGGTGAGGCGCCGGGCAATGCCCCGCAGGCTGAGGCGGCGCGGGCTCACGACGAGCACGCGCTTGTTCTGCGCGATCAGGGCGCCGACGGCGTTGACGATCGTCTGCGTTCCCCCGGTTCCCGGGAGCGTCTTCACGACGAGCGAGTTGCCGGCGCCGATCTGGGCGATCACATTCTCCTGCTCGGGATCGGCGTCGAGGAGCAGCGTGTCGGTGGCGGGCGGTCGCTGGTCTTGAGACGTGGCGTCGACCGGGTGGTAGGCGTCTTGCACACCGCGGCGGGCCGTGACGTTGCCCGCGAGCGCGTCGAGAACCGGATGCGCGAGGTCGTCGGCATCGTCGACCAGCGCCTGGCTCACATCGGCGAAGGTCGAGACGGCGAGCCGAGGGCTGACGCTGAACCACGCGAGCTGCGAGGTGAGGCCCCGAAGCTGGTCGATGACGGGCTGCGGCTTGAAGACGCCGTTGTTGATGGCGAGCGCGACGAGCGCATCGGCATCGAGCTCGATCTGGAACTGGTCGGACAGGGCGCGCACGAGTTCGGGGTTGACCACGGGGCCGCCGCGCAGCTTCAGCTCGAAGTCTCGGCCGTAGCGGCGCACCGATACGGGGCGCAGCAGCACGGGGGCGCTGAATGACTCCTGCTCGACGCGCCATTCGGCGAAGCCAATGCCGAGGTTCACGGCGTCGATGCCGCGCACGCTGCGGAGCTCGACGCCCTTGTCGGTGATCGCCGCCGCCGCGAGGCGGGCCGTGCGCAGGGCGAGTTCGTCGCGGATGAGGCTGCTGAGAAGGGTGGCGTTGCCCGTGATGAACTGGGCGAGCCCGCCCGGATGCGTCGCGGAGAGGTCGATGCGGTTGCGCGGCGAGTCGTCGAAGTGGATGAGCGGCGATGCTCCACCCACCCGGCTGAGCTCGTGTCGCCAGCGTTCTCGATTCGGCTCCACCCGACTCTCGCTGGTGAGATTCGTCAGAGGTCGACCGCCCTTTTCAGGCGCGGTCTGGCGACCCCACGCCGACGAGTCGTCGTCGGCGACAGTCGGAAGTCCGTCTGCATCTAGTTTCTTATCGGCGCGCCACACACGGTTACCTTAAGCGCGCCACGCCCGAAAACCTGGCATCTGCAAGGGGTTTCGTCGCATTAGTCGGGTTTGGGCCGCTTCGGTCGTCGCTTCGGAATAGCAGCGGCCACCCGCGACGTTGACGCAATCGATGCTGAAACTATCCGTTCTCGACCTCCTGCCCGTGCGCACCGACCAGACCACGGCCGACTCCGTCGCGGCCGCCGTGTCGCTTGCCCGCCGGGCCGACGACCTCGGCTTCACGCGCTTCTGGGTGGCGGAGCACCACAACATGGAGGCCGTCGCGGCGACCTCTCCGGCGGTGCTGATCGCCCATCTGGCGGCGAATACGCACCGAATCCGGGTCGGCTCGGGCGGCGTCATGCTGCCGAACCACGCACCGCTGACCGTGGCCGAGCAGTTCTCGCTGCTCGAGGCCATGCACCCGGGTCGCATCGATCTGGGCATTGGGCGGGCCCCGGGCTCCGACCCCGTCACCGCCTACATGCTGCGCGGGCCCCGCGCCGACGAGGTCGGCGCGGATTCGTTCCCCGGAGACGTCGAGCTGGTGGCGGGCCTCCTCGGTTCGTTCGACACGCCGATCGCCGATCCCTTCGACGCCGTCTCGCAGCCCTCTGTCGCGATTCCGCTCCGAGGCCAGGACTACACGCTGAGGTCGACGCCGCGCACGTCGTCGTCTCCCTCGGTGTGGCTGCTGGGCTCCAGCACCTACAGCGCCCGGCTGGCCGCCCGCGAGGGACTGGCCTTCGTCTACGCCCACCACTTCGGGCAGTCGGGAATCGACGACGCCCTCGCCCTGTATCGCCGCGAGTTCCAGCCGTCGCCCGCCCTCGCAGAGCCCGCGACGTTCCTCACGGTCAACGCCGTGGTCGCCGAGACACGCGAGGAGGCGTCCGCGCTCGCCCTCCCCCAGCTCATCACCATGGCCAGACTCCGCTCGGGCGGCACCCTGGGCCCGCGCATGACGGTCGAGCAGGCGCAGGCGGTCACGCTGAGCCCCATGGAGGAGGACCTCGTCGCCGACCAGTCCGCCCGCTGGATCATCGACACGCCGGAAGCGGCCTGGTCGCAGGTCACCGCCCTCGCCGCGAAGTATGGAGTCGACGAAGTGATGGTGTCACCGGTTGCCAGCGACCACGAGGGTCACGACGTGAAGGTCGGCGTGGCGGCGGAACGCACCCTCGAGCTCCTCGCGCAGCAGCGGGGCTGACCCGGACAGGGCCCGATCCCGGCCCGACTACCCGGCGATGAAACTACCCTGCGATGGCACGCACCACGTCGGAGTACCCCTCGGGCGCACGACCGAGCAGCCGCGACGACGTGAGCACGGCTGCGCGACCCGTGCTCGCAACCGACAGCCCGAGTCGTTCGAGCGACGCGACCAGTCTCACGTCCTCGCCCGTGGACACCGGCTCGAACCCTCCGACCGCGAGGTAGTGATCGGCCCGCACCCCGAGGTTGGCTCCGTGCACATTGCGATGGCTCTCGCGCAGCGGATGCCGCAGCAGGTAGTGCGCGAGCTGTTCCGCGTCGAGGCCCTCCTCATCCGGCCGGACCGCGCCGAGCAGGGCGGCATGCCCGGCCTCGGCCGCCTCCAGCTGAACCGTGAGCCAGTCCACGGGCACCGCCGAGTCGGCATCGGTGTTCGCGATCCAGATCTCGTGCGGCTCCGCGTCGCCGGCCTCGAGCGCCCGTTCCACTCCGAGCGCCCGCGCCTCGCCTACCCTGCCGGCCGAGCTGACGACGGATCGGACCGCCGAGCGGCCGGCCACGATCTCGGCCGTGTCATCCAGGCACCTGTCGAGCACCACGACCACGCGCACGTCGGGCCCATCGGCCGGGCGGGCCTGCCGGAGCGCGGCGGCGGCGGCGTTCAGCGCGTCTAGGCACCGGCCGATCGACCGCTGCTCGTCTCGGGCGGGGACCACGACGACGATGGTCCGGATGCGTTTCGTCACACGAG
Source organism: Agreia sp. PsM10 (assembly GCF_030433855.1). GTDB lineage: Bacteria > Actinomycetota > Actinomycetes > Actinomycetales > Microbacteriaceae > Agreia. The sequence continues at coordinate 23,452 of NZ_JARUXC010000014.1, forward strand.
TCCTTCCTCAGCGGCGACCGAGGCCGTTCCCGGAACACCGAAGACGTCGAGCAGAAAATCATCGTCGTCGTAGCCGCCGACGCGAACGAGATCGTCGCTGTGCCGGAACGCGTCGTGCACCTGGTCTCCGCGCAGCGGGTAGTCGGTCACCGGATGCCGCCAGTGGCACACGATCACGGCGCCACCGTCACGCAGACCGGCGGCGACCCGCCCCACGAGCTGTTCGAGGCCGTCGAGCGACAGGTAGTAGCCGACTTCCGACACGACGATCAGGTCGAATGTCTCGTCGGGCCACTCCTGAGGGAGCGTACGCCGCTCGAATCTCACCCCGGGCTGCCCGGCCAGACGCTCCCGCGCCACAGCCAGTGGAGCCTCGGCGATGTCGATGGCCAAGAGCCTATCGACCCGGGGGGCGAGCTCGGCCGTCGTCACCCCGATGGAGCAGCCCACCTCGAGGGCCGAGGCGTACCGCCGATGAGGAAGCGCGGCGAGGGTGAGCGCGCGCTTGCGGCCCTCGTACCAGCGCGTCTCGAAGCCCCATGGATCGGCGCGACCCTCGTAGAAGGCGTCGAAGTAGCCCTGGGCCAGCGAGGTGTGCGAACGACTCTGCGGCCGTGCCGCACCCGCGCTCGCGAAGAAGGTCTCGACGTCGCGCTGGAAGTGCTCGGAGAACGTCGGCGACACGATCGCCTCGTCACCGGGAAGGCTCGACAGGGGCTCGGTCTGGCTCCGGTGCAGTTCGAGCGCCGCGACCTTGCGCGCGATCTCGTCCTGTCCGAGCGGCAGGGCCCGGACGCGCGCCCACGGCCACTCCGGCGAGTCGGGAGTCAGCCGGTGCCAGCCCCAGATCGGGTACTCCAGGTGCTGGGCGCCCTGGGTCTCGGCCGCCGCGGCCGCGGCGTCGCCCGCTGCGGTGTGATCCGGATGCCCGTCGCCGCGCCAGGGCGAGACGACCAGCACCCCGGTGCGGCCGTCGATGGCCGCCGCCACGGCGCGTCGAAGAGGTTCTGCGTGCTCGCGGAGGCCTCCGTCACGGAGCCCGAGCAGGTGCACCGCGGAGCCCGGAGCGAGCTCGTCGATCGCCCGCACGACCTCGATCCGGCGGATCGCCGCCAGCTCGGTCGGCGAGACGGTGGGCGAATCCGGATGCGAGTGCTCGCCCAGCGTGGCGACGATCACGGTCACGGGAATGCCGGCGGCGGATGCCGTGGCCATCAGGCCGCCCGCTCCGAGAGTCTCGTCGTCGGGATGGGCGGCGACGACCACGAGGAGGGTCACGCCGTCGAGACTCACCCGCGAGGTCTCGCCCCACGAGTCGGTGGCGAGCCAGGTCGCGTTGGTCGTTCCCTCGTCGCGATGGTCGAAGCTCACCACGGTCGCTCGCCCTCGAGGAGGCGACGACCCAGCGCTGCGTCATCGCGTTCCGCGTGGTGCTGCCGAACATAGAGTTCGAGGTCCGCGACTCGGCGGGCATGATCGGCATCGAGGGCCAGCGGTGCGGGGCCGAGCGAGTGGGCGGCGCGGCGGAGCACGTCTTCGACGACGTTCGCGACGACGATGCGCGTGCGCGCGGCGAGGAGCTTGCCCTCCACTCCCGCAGCATGGCCATCATCGATGCGCCTGCCAGCATCCGTCAGCACCACTCGCGCCGCGAACAGCTGCGCGTCGACGGCGCCGAGGTGCATCAGGGCGATCTGGTCGGGCTCACGATTCGCCGAGTGCGCGGCAGACCACAGTCGGAGAGCGAGACCCTCCGCTCCGCCCAGCCAGCATGCGGCCACGCCGATGCCGCCCCAGGCGAATCCGGGCCTGTCGAGGTACCAGCCGTCGGCGCCCACCGGAGAGGCGGCGACCTGGGAGAAGTCGACGGAGCCGCTCGGAACTCCCTGCAGGCCCAACGCGACCCACTCGCCCGACCGCACGTTCACGCCGGGAACCCGCAGATCCACCTCGAACAGCCGTCGATGGCCGCCGTCCGTGTGCGCCGTCACGAGCGCCCGATCGAGAACTCCGGCCAGGGAGCACCAGGGCTTGGTCCCCGAGAGCACGAATCCGCCATCGACCTCGTGGGCATCGAGTCGCACCCCCGGCGCCTCCGCGGCGAAGACGCCCCACGCGCCCGCCTGCGGATCGAGACCCGCCTCGCCGAGGATCGCGCGGGCATCCAGATGCGCCTCGACCACGCGAGCGGCCGTCAGATCGGAACGACCCAGCGCGGACAGCAGCTCGAACAGAGCGGGAGTGTCACCGCTGCCCGGCCGAGGCGCGCTTCGGCCTACCTCCACCGCGAGGGCGACGGCCCGATGCGGGTCGCCGTCGACCTCGGCCGCCCCTTCGGCCCAGGAATCGACCCGGTCGGCGTCGTCCATCGAAAAGCTCCTTGCTGGGCGTGAAGGTGGGCGATCGCCCCGTACGACACGAATGCCGGGGCACCTGCGGTACCCCGGCATTCCTGTGATGACGCGTCGACCTCCGGCCGCGCGCGTATCGTCAGTGCTTGAAAGCGTCTTTGACGTTCTCTCCGGCCTTGCGGGCGTCAGCGCCCACCTGGTCGGCCTTGCCTTCGGCTTCGAGTCGCTCGTTGTCCGTGAGCTTGCCGGTGGCTTCTTTCGCCTTACCGGCCACGTCGGCTGCAGCGTTCTTGACCTTGTCGTCGAGTCCCATGGCATCCACCTTTCGTCCGCCGGAATCCTTGTGAGTTCCGGTTCGCCTTCGAACCTACGCCTCGCGCACGCTCCGGGTATGGGGCTTGTCAGGCCTCGAACGATCGGTTACGGACGAGTGGGTCAGTTGGGAATCTCCTCGCCCGGAGCATCGCCGACCAGCTCGTAGGAGATGGGCTCGGGCGTGACGGGGCGAACGAGCCGCCAGACCCGCTCCTGCGACTCGCCTTCGACATCGAAGACCTCGGTTATGGTCTCGCGGGGCTTTCCGTCGACGAAGTTCTCGACGGTCTCCTTGTCTTCGGAGAGTCCGCCCGATTGAAGCAGTGCGCGATACGTGTCAGCCATGGAATCTAACCCCTTTGTCGACTCCGGAAACGGTTCCCGGTTGACCTCAGTTTCCCGGATCGCTCGGCTCCGCGTCCACCCCTCGGCACGGCCCGGGAAAACGTGCAGGCCGCGCTCAGGCCGCGGCGGTGGACGCCGACACGAGCATCAGAACGGCGCGGCCGTACGCCTCTGCGGGATCGGCCGCGACGTGGCTCGACGGCTCGCCCCGGAAGACGATGTCGACCCGGTACTCCGGTGCCGAATCCTCCGACGTCTCGAGGCGCACGAGCGATCGGAACGCACCGCGGAGCATCTCCCGCAGCTGGTCCTCGCGCGGCAGCCACAGGGCCTCGTGCAGGTCGACGGAGTCGAGGGCCCACTCGGTGGTGCCGTTGAATCCGAGGATCGTGCCCGTGGGATAGTGCTGCGCCTCGATGGTCATGTCGCTCACGGTGAAGACCTCTGCGTCGAGGGCCTCGGGGTCGAACGCCGGAGTGTCGATCGAGAATCGATCGCCCGAGGCGGGCTTCCAGATCAGTCCGGCAGCGCGCAGCGATCGGGCGAGTTCGACGGTGATCATTCAGACATTATGGCTCCGGATGCTGCGCCGCGGCCCCGAGAGACGACCATCGGTGCACGATATGCTCCGGCGATGACCTCGACGACCTCGCGGGCCGGCTCCCTTCTGCTCGACCTGCTCGATTTCGGCTGGAAGCAGGCCCTGTCGTGCCTGTTCGCCTTCTCGATCGTGCTGGGGCTCGCGATCACCCACTTCGTCGATGTCGGGGTGGCCCGCTACGACGCGATGCTCGTGTACTGCATCATCGTGCAGATCGTGCTCGTCGCGACGAAGATCGAGACGCGCGACGAGCTGCTCGTGATCTGCCTGTTCCATGTGCTCGGCCTCGGCCTCGAGCTGTTCAAGGTCTCCGTGGGGTCGTGGAGCTATCCCGATGCGGGCCTGCTGCGCATCGGCGACGTGCCCATCTACAGCGGCTTCATGTACGCGGCTGTGGCGAGCTACATCTGTCAGGCCTGGCGCCGCTTCGATCTGGACATCGACCCGGTCCCCATGGTTCCGACCATGATCACGGCCGTGCTCTTCTACGTGAACTTCTTCACGAACCACTGGCTGCCCGACGTGCGCTGGCTGCTGCTCGTCGTGGCCGCCGTCATCCTGCGGCGCACCTGGGTGCGCTTCCGGGTGCGCCGAACGATCTACCGCATGCCTCTCCTCGTATCGTTCGTTCTCATCGGCTTCTTCATCTGGTTCGCCGAGAACATCGCGACACGGCTGGGCGCGTGGAGCTATCCCGACCAGGAGGCGGGTTGGACTCTCGTGCACGCGAGCAAGATCGGGTCGTGGACCGTGCTGGTGATCTTCAGTTTCATGCTCGTGCTCTGGTTCAAGCAGCGTAAGAGATCACTGAGCGTTTGACTCGCCTGACCCGCTGGATCCGCTTCGACCAGCTCCAGCCGGCCACCCTGTCGAGGCGCGCCCTGCGCTCCTCGGGATACGGCTTGTCCGCGGTGGCGATGCGTTCGAATCGACGCTGGTTGGCGCACCACATCGAGAGCATGTGCTCGTGCCGATCGTCGTCGGAGACGTCGGCCGTGCGGGCGGGAGTGCGCCTCGGGAGCCTGTCGTGCGTATCGACGAAGTGCTCGAGCAGCTGGACCATCTGCAACCAGGTCTGCTCCCGACGAGACGGCCAGCCCGGGGTCGCCAGCACGGCCTCGTAGCGGCTGCGGCCGAGCTCGTCGTCTCGACTCGGGAGACGCTCGACCTGGTTCTTGACCCAGCCGGCGAGGCGCCGCTCGTGCGGATCGTCGGCCGTGAGTCGCGGGTACCGTCCCTGCTCCGCGAAATGGCGCTCGACGGCCGCGCGCTGATTCTCCCAGTGGTCCGACCGCGGACTCGGCCCGCGACGGGGATTCCACTCCCAGCCGTCGATCGTCTCGAGTTGAACCCTTCGATCCTGTCGCAGCGACTGATCACGCTGTCCGCGGTGAAGTCGACGCTGCTCGTGGGCCCACTCCGAGAGCCTCGCCTCGAGGGGATCGACGGAGGGCCGTCGAGGATGGCGGCCGTGGACACGCACGAAGGCCCGGTAGTTCTGGAGATGGATGTTCCATCGTTCGTCATGGGGGGACGCCATGTCAGCTCCTGTACTCCCCCAACGGCGCCCAGTATGTCAGAACTTCCGATCCTTTCGCCAGAGAGCTCGTCGGGAGAGCGACGAGGGTGCCGGCTACCTGTCGAGAAGGCGGTGCAGGAACTGCTTCGTGCGCGGCTCGCGTGGATTCTGCAGCACCTCGGACGGCGGACCCGATTCCACGACCACGCCGCCGTCCATGAAGACGATCGTGTCGGCCACGTGGGAGGCGAACGTCAGCTCGTGTGTCACGAGCACCATGGTCCAGCCCTCGGTCGCGAGTTCGCGGATCACATCGAGCACGTCGCCGACGAGCTCGGGGTCGAGCGCCGAGGTGGGCTCGTCGAAGAGCAGCAGCTGCGGCTTCAGCGCCAGGGCGCGAACGATGCCCACCCGCTGCTGCTGCCCGCCCGAGAGCTCGAACGGATACGCGTCGGCCTTCGCGCCGAGACCGACGCGCTCGAGCAGCGCACGCGCATCCGCTGTCGCCTCGGCCTTCGGTCGTTTCTGCACCTGCACCGGGCCCTCGATGACGTTCTCGAGAACCGTGCGGTGCGGGAACAGGTTGAACTGCTGGAAGACCATGGCGGAGCGGTCGCGCAGCGACGCGAGCTGCCTCTTCGTCGGGCGCTGGGCGAAGTCGACCACGTCGCCGCCGGCGAACTCGACCGTGCCCGCCTCGGGAACCTCGAGCCCGTTGAGCGAGCGCAGCACGGTGGTCTTGCCCGAGCCCGACGGCCCGATCAGGGCCACGACGTTGCCACGGGGCACGGTGAGGTCGATCGACTGGAGAACCTCGACGTCGCCGAAGCTCTTGCGGATTCCGCGCGCGACGAGCAGCGGCGCCTCGATCGGTGCGTCGAGCGGCGCGGGTGCGAGGGGGTCAGTGGGCGACATAGCGGTCCAGTCTCTTCTCGAGCACGGACTGGGCGCTCGAGAGCACGAGGCAGATCACCCAGTAGACGACGGCCGCCTCGATGTACAGCGCCATGAACTCCTGGCTGAACGCCGCGATCTCCTGCGCCTGCCTGAAGAGCTCGGTGACGAGGATGAGCGAGGCGAGCGACGTGTCTTTGACGAGGCTGATGAACGTGTTCGACAGCGGCGGAACGGAGACCCGCGCGGCCTGCGGAAGGATCACCCTCACGAGCGTCTGTCCGCGGGACATGCCGATCGTGTAGCCGGCCTCCCATTGGCCCTTGGGCACCGAGAGGATCGCCGCCCTGATGACCTCGGCCGCGTAGCCGCCCACATTGAGCGAGAACGCGATGATGGCGCTCGGCCAGGGATCGACGAGGATGCCGATCGACGGCAGTCCGTAGAAGATCACGAACAGCTGCACCAGAAGCGGCGTGCCCCGGATGATCGAGATGTACACCCGCGCGATGCCCGACACGACGCTGATGCGCGACAGCCGCATCAGGGCGATGCCGAGGGCGATGACCAGTCCCAGGGCGAACGACAGCAGAGCGAGCGGGATGGTGCCGGTGACAGCCCCGCCGACGATGGGCAGGAACGAGCGCAGCAGCAGATCCCACAGCGATTCGTTCATACGTCAATCCTCGCCCACGGGGGTGTCATCGATCGACCCTACTTCGTGGCCGCGCTACTGCGTGACGTCGCTTCCGAAGTACTTGTCGGAGATCTCCGCGAGGGTTCCGTCTGCGCGCAGCTCGTCGAGCGCCTTGTCGACGGCCTCCTGCAGCTCGGTGTTCCCCTTGGTGAAGACGAAGGCGTTGAGCGACGGGTCGTCGGTCTCGGCCGCGATCTTCAGGCCGGTGTCGCCCTTCTGCTTCTCGTAGTCGAGGAAGGTGAGGTTGTCGTTGACCGTCGCGTCGACGCGCCCCTGCTCGAGCAGGGCCACGGCCTGCGCCCATCCCTCGACGGCCTCGACGTTGGCGCCGTTCTCCTGCGCCAGCTCGTACCAGTTGCTCGTGAGCGACTGGGCCGTGGTCTTGCCGGCCAGGTCGGCGAACGAGGTGATGTCGGTGTTGTCGTCCTTCACGACGATCACGCCCGGGCTCACGGTGTACGGCTCGGAGAAGTCGTACTTGGCGGTGCGCTCGTCGTTGATCGACACCTGGTTCGCGATCACGTCGAAGCGACCCGCCTCGAGGCCGGCGAAGATCGCGTCCCACTGGGTCTCTTCGAACTTCACGTCGACACCGAGCTTGTCGGCGACGGCGGTGATGATCTCGACGTCGTAGCCGGTGAGGTCGCCGGTGCCGTCTTCGTGATAGCTGAACGGCTTGTAGGTTCCCTCGGTGCCGACCGTCAGCACGCCGGCCTCCTGGATGGCCGCGAGCGAGTTGGTTTTCAGCTTGCTGCCGCTCGTGGAGTCGTCGGAGGTCGACGCCGGGCTCGAGCATGCGCCGAGCGTGAGCGCGGTCACCGCGGCGAGAGAGAGGAGTCCGACAAGAGAGGTGGCGCGTTTCACGGGGGTAGTCCTTTGCTGTGGGCGGAAGTGTCCACAGTAGCCAGCGCCCGAGCCGCCCTATAAATTCCGTGACGCCGCATGACGGGCCGCGCGGGGCATCCGAAATCGAGCCGCGCGTATAGTGGTAGGCAATCAGCACGCGGGCCTGGATTTGGGCTCAACGGTCCTCTGTCGAGTACCAGCCATCACTCCCCCCGCGACGAAAGATGCCGATGATCGACGACTTCTCCGTTCCTGATGTGCACGAGATCCAGGATGCGCTGGGGCGCGTCGAGCGCGGCGAGACCGTCACGCAGGCCGACGCCGAGCTGCTCTTCTCCGCCCGCGGCGGCGAGCTCGACCGGCTGCTCGCCGTGTCGTCCCGCCTGCGCGACGAGGGACTCGACGCATCCGGCCGCACGGGCGTCATCACCTACTCGAAGAAGGTGTTCATTCCGGTCACGCACCTCTGCCAGGACCGCTGCCACTACTGCATCTTCGTCGAGACGCCGAACAAGCTCGCCACCAAGGGCAAGCCCATCTACATGTCGCCCGACGAGATCCTCGAGGTGGCACGGGCGGGCGCGGCACTCGGCTGCAAGGAGGCGCTGTTCACCCTCGGCGACCGCCCCGAGAACCGGTGGCCGGTCGCGCGCGAATGGCTGGATGCCGACGGCTATTCGTCGACGATCGACTACATCAGGGCGATGGCGATTCTCGTGCTCGAGGAGACGGGGCTGCTCCCCCACCTGAATCCCGGGGTGATGTCGTGGAGCGAGCTGCAGGCGCTTCGGCCTGTCGCCCCCTCGATGGGCATGATGCTCGAGACCACCGCGACGCGGCTCTGGTCGGAGAAGGGCGGCGTGCACTACGGCTCCCCCGACAAGGATCCGGCACTGCGGCTGCGTGTCCTCGACGATGCGGGCCGGTCGAAGGTCCCGTTCACCACGGGCGTGCTGCTGGGCATCGGCGAGAACAACGCCGAACGCGCCGAGGCGCTCTTCGAGATCCGCGCCTCGCACGAGCGGCACGGGCACATCCAGGAGACGATCGTTCAGAACTTCCGGGCGAAGCCGCGCACGGCGATGCAGAACGAGGTCGACCTCGCGCTGCAGGAGTACGTCGCCGCAGTGGCCGTCGCCCGCGTCGTGATGGGCCCGGATGCCACCATCCAGGCGCCGCCGAACCTCACCGATGCGCACGAGCTCGGACTGCTTCTGCGGGCCGGCATCGACGACTGGGGCGGAGTGAGCCCGCTCACCGCCGACCACGTGAACCCCGAGCGCCCCTGGCCGGAGCTCGACACCCTCGCGGCGCTCACGCGAGACGCCGGATTCGAGCTGCGCGAGCGGCTCACCGCGCATCCGCAGTTCGTGGGCGACCCCGAGCAATGGATCGACGCCCGCATCCGGCCGCACGTCGAGGCACTCGCCGCGCCGAACGGACTCGCCCAGGAGGACGCCCCCGTCGTGGGCCGCCCGTGGCCCCGACGTTCCCCGAGCGGTCGTTCCATGAGCGGTCGTTCCATGAGCCTGTCGAAGGGAGAAGCCCTGCTCGCCGCCTCGACCACCCCGGCCGGCCTCAGCGACGGGCACTACCTCGACCTGCTCCAGGCGACGGGCGCAGAGCTCGACGTGCTCGCCTCGCTGGCCGACGACATCCGGCGCGACACCGTCGGAGACGACGTGACCTTCGTGATCAACCGCAACATCGACTCCTCTCTGTACGGACTCGACGCGGCGAACGGCCTGACCCTCGAACACATCGGCGACCTTGCCGACGAGGCCGCGGCGCTCGGAGCCACCGAGCTCTGCATCCAGGGCGCGGTCCCTCTCCACATGCCGGCCACGGCCTACCTCGACATCGTGCGCGCCATCCGTGCGCGCCAACCGGGCCTGCATCTCCATGCATTCCGTCCGACGGAGATCTCGGACGGAGCCCGGCGCCTCGGCCTGCCGCTCGACGAGTATCTGTCGGCGCTGCGCGACGCGGGAGTCGACAGCGTGCCGGGCACGGGCGCGCGCATCCTCGACGACGGCGTGCGGAGCATCCTCAGCGAGGGCGGCGACCCGCCCGCGTCGGAGTGGATCGCCTCGATGACGGCCGCGCATCGCGCGGGCCTGCGTTCCACCGCGACCATGATCTACGGACACGTCGAGACGCCCGAGCAGCAGCTCGCCCACCTGCGATCGCTCGCGCGTCTGCACGACGAGACCGGCGGCTTCACCGAGTTCATTCCGATGCCCTACGTGCGACTGGATGCCCCGGCGCGGGTCGCGCGGGTCGCCGGCCCCGGTCCGGATGCGCGCCAGTCCCGCGCGGTGCACGCCGTTGCGCGCCTGCTGCTGCACGGCCGTATGGACCATGTGCAGGCGGCGTGGACGAAGCTCGGACTCGCCGAGAGTCAGGCGGTGCTGCGCGGCGGCGCCGACGACCTCGGCGGACTGCTGCTCGACGGAACGGCGAGGCCCGAGGCCGGAGCCGAGGCGCACCGCTCGCTCACGATCGCCGACCTCGAACGCACGGCTGCCGAGATCGGGCGGGGTGTTCGCCAGCGCACAACGGACTACGGGTCCCCGACGAGCGAGCAGCTGGCGTACGCGCGCCGCGCCGATGCGCCGCCCGCCTCGAGGCTGCAGCTGCCGATCTCCGAGCGACGCAGTCTGCTCGAGCCCGCCCAGCGATGACTCTGCACGACGAGGCGCGCACGGCGGGGGCTGCGGGGGCTGCGAGCGCTGCGCGTGTCGGCGCGAGCCCGTCGGCCGTGTCGCGCTCCGTCGTCGTGCTGCTGCATGGCCCGGGCGGCGGCACGGCCGCGGACATCGACTTCCTCCGGCCGATGCTGGCGCGCACCCGCGACGTGCTCGCGATCCGTGTGCCCGACCCCGCCGGCCGCCGCGTCATCGACTGGAACGAGTGCCTGGCCGACACCGTCGGAGACGCCACCGTCGTGGCGATCGGCGGCCACTCGTCCGAGGCGGCCCGAGCGGCACGCCACGGCGGCTCGCTCATCGGGCGGATCGTGCTCATCGATCCGGACCCCGCCGATGCGGACGTGGTTGCGGGCGGCATCGACGCGTCGCGCGTTCTCGTGCTGTCCACCGGCGACGCCCGTCGCACGCTGCTCGACCGGCCGGCCCGAATCCTGAGCCTGATCGAGGAGTTCATCGACGGCGCAGAGGCCGACCGCGCGCCCGGGGCGACCCGGTCGACCGACGCCGCCGCAGGCATCCGGAACGCCGCCTCGCGCACCACGCTCGACGGCGCGACCGAGGTCGACACCGTGATCGTCGGCGCCGGTTTCGCGGGACTCGGCGCGGGCATCCGGTTGGCCCGGCGGGGTGAGGAGTCCTTCGTGATCCTCGAGCGCGCGAACGATGTGGGCGGCACCTGGCGCGACAACGTGTACCCCGGCGTCGCGTGCGACATCCCCTCGCACCTGTACTCGTTCTCGTTCCTGCCCAAGCCCGACTGGTCGGGCTTCTTCGCGAGCGGCCCCGAGATCCACGGCTACCTGCGCGATGCCGCGCGCACCGAGGGCCTCGAACGGCACCTGCGACTCGGCTCCGAGGTGCTCGAGATGCGCTGGATCGCAGACGACCGGCGCTGGCGGGTGCGCACCGGTGCGGGCGACTACGTGTGCCGCACGCTCATCGTCGCCGCGGGGCGCCTGTCGGATGCGCGCATGCCCGACGTGCCCGGACTCGACGCGTTTCCCGGACCGGTGATGCACTCCTCCGCCTGGGACGACTCGGTAACCCTCGAGGGTCGGCGCGTCGGAGTGGTCGGCACCGGAGCGTCGGCGGCGCAGCTCATTCCGCAGCTCGCGCAGACCGCGGCGAGCGTCGTGGTGTTCCAGCGCAGCGCGCCCTATGTGGTTCCGCGGCCCGACCGGCGGTACACGCCCGACGAGCAGGCCGGCTTCGCCGCTGATCCGGCGTCGCGCGCGGCGATGCGCGACGACCTCTTCTGGGGCGCCGAGACGGCATTCGCCGAGCGGATGCGCGTGCCCGGCTACATCGATCGGCTGCGCGACCGCGCGCTCGGGCACCTCGAGGCGCAGCTCGCCGATCCGGGGCTGCGCGCCGCCGCGACGCCGGACTACGAGATCGGCTGCAAACGCGTCATCATCTCGAACGACTACTACCCGGCCCTCGCCTCCCCCGCCGTGACGCTCGAGCCGTCGGCGCTCCGCTCCATCTCGGGCAACGTCGCGACGTCGGCCGACGGCCGCAGCGCCGAACTCGACGTGCTGGTCTTCGCCACAGGCTTCGAGTCGACGCGCCCGCCGTTCGCGGCGCGCACCTTCGGGGCCGACGGCATCCGTCTCGCCGACGCGTGGAGCACCGGCATGCGCGCTCACGCCTCGACCACCGTGCACGGCTTCCCCAACATGTTCGTGCTCGACGGACCGAATGCGAGTCTCGGCCACAACTCGGCCGTCGTGATGATCGAGGCGCAGCTCGACTACGTGCTCGCCGCTCTCGATCATCGCGACGAGGAGAGCATCGACGCCCTCGACGTGTCTCTCGACGCTCAAGACGCCTACATCCGCGAGATCGACGCGAAGGCCGCGTCGTCGGTGTGGCTCACCGGCGGATGCGAGAGCTGGTACGTCGACGAGCGCAGCGGGCGGCTCACACTGCTGTGGCCCGACTTCGCCTACGCCTTCCAGCGACGCCTCTCGCGTTTCGACCCCGAGAACTACTCGGCGGTCTGAGCCTCAGAGCTCGATCTCGCCCGTGTAGTCGCGTCCGCCCTCGTGCCGGGCACGCTCGATCGTCATCACGTCGACGCGATGCCCCAGCTCCGACGCGAGCGCCACGATGCGATCGTGCGTCGCCGTCTCGACGAGCACGACGGGAAACGAGTCGGAGTCGATGTCGAAGACCACGAGCTCGAGCCCTGCCGGCGCGAGGATCTCATTGGCGCGCAGCATGCCGAAGGTGAGGTGCGCGTCGGGGTCGTCGACCGACTGCAGGTCGACGCCGCTCGAGAGCACGGCGCTCATGCGACTGAGTCCCCAGGCGAGTTCGGCCGCGTTCTCCTTCCAGTCGAGTTCGTGCGCGAGCTCGTTCTCGACCAGCCAGTCGATCAGGGCGAACCACGGGTCGACGTCGTCGTCTTCGAGGCCGCGGTTCTCGGCCTCTGCGACGTGCAGTCGCAGGTAGTCGGCCGGCGAGCCGTGGGCGAGCAGCACGACCTCGGCGAGCCCGGCATCCGGTGTCAGCAGGGCGGCGAGCTCACGCCAGCGCGCGGCGACGGCATCATCGGATGCCTGCGGCCGATTCTCGGAGACCGGCCGCGGCGCGGCTTCAGGATCGGACCTGCGGCGGAACGGGTTCCACGCCATGGCCGTCTCCTCCCAGTGAGAGCGGGCCGCCCTCGCGTATCACCAGCCTGACACCCTCGGCCTGCCGGCGCATCCCCCTTATCAACCGCGAACGGGCCGCGCCCCGCCGATTATCCGGCGGGGTGCAGCCCGTTCACACGAGGCAGAGTGTCAGCTCTGCATCATCGAGACCGCGAGCGCGGCGCCGATGATCATCGACACGATGTTCGCGGCGATGCCCACGAAGCTCAGGATGATGCCGGCGAGCGACAGGCTGCGGGCCTGCGGCTCGCGCTTGCGCGACATGAAGCCGAGGATGACGCCGGCGATGGCCAGGAGAATCCAGATGATGGGCAGGAACAGGCAGAAGACGATGCTCACGATGCCGAAGACGAGCGACAGGATCGCGAGGGTCTTCTTGTTCGAGGCGGTCGGCGCTGGGGTGTACGAGGGGGTGGTCATCGGTGAGTTCTCCATCGGTGAAAGGAAGCGTGATCATCACGCGGAACGCCCACACCGTACCGCAGGTTCGCGACCTATGAGGGTCGGGCCCGCCCTATGTCTCGGATGCGACCCTCTGCAGAATTCGGCGGCGCCACCCCTGCGGCAGCCCGAAGAGCACGCGCCCTGATCCGCGCATCACGAGCGAGTGGATGCCGAGGCTCGCCGCGACGATCAGCGCCGTGCAGAGGAGCGGCGCCAGATGGCGGATCCACGCGACATCGAGCGACCACTCCACCGGAGGCAGGAGGTAGAGCACCCAGATCAGCGGCAGCTGCAGCACGAAGACGGGCAGCGTGCGCCTGCCGATCGCCGAGGCCGTCGCCGCGAACGGCTGCCAGCGCACGAGGAGGGCGATCACCACGATCGACAGCACGACGGCCGAGCTGTCTCGCAGCAGTCGAAGCGCGCTCTCGAGCACGGTGCCCTCGACGCTCTGCTGCCACAGAAGCTGGCAGGCGATGAACGCGCCGACGGCCAGGGGCACGCGCCAGCGCACTCGGCTCGTGGCGAGCGCGCGCAGTGCGGGCGCGAGGTAGACGCCGACCGCGAAGAACACCGCGTAGTAGACGACGTGCAGCCAGAGCGCCTCATCTCTCGTCAGGGGAACGGCCCCCGTCGCGACCGAGGCGATCGCGAGCACGGCCAGCATCACGGCCGGCCGCACCCTTTTCAGGCTGGCGAGCAGCACGACAGAGGCCGCGAGCGCGAAGATGAACCACAGCATCGAGTCGGGCACGAACACCTGCTCGAGGTAGTGCAGGGGCGTCATCACCCGAAAGGGAATCCCCGGCGAGATGAACACGATCGACAGCACCGCATACACCGTCAGCCACACCAGATAGAGCCAGTACAGCGACACCGCCCGCAGAACCGTGCGCCGGTCGCTCCACCCCGCGCGCACCCGCTTCGAGGCGACGAGGCCCGACACCACGAACAGCAGGGGAAGACGGAACGCCCCGAAGAACTCGGTGAGCTGCGTCCAGATCTCGACGCCGTTCGTCGGCGGCGCCAGGGGCGCGTACACGAAGATCCGCACGTGCAGGAGGACGACCAGCAGCACGCAGATGCCGCGCGCGGCATCCACCCAGGCGAGCCGGGCGCCCACCCGCTAGCTCACCGGAACGGCCCGACGCACGACCGGCTCGAACATGCGGTCGAAGACCACCCGGCGGTCGAACTGCAGGGCGTACTCGCGGGCGCGGGCAGCCCACTCCTCGCGTTCGTCGGCCGTGGTCTCGACGAGAGCCCGCACGAGGGCCCGGGCGATCGCATCCGGGTCTTCGACGGGAACCACGATCGCGTGGTCGCCGATCGCCTCGCCGATACCGCCGGTGAGGGTCGTGATGATCGGGCCGCCGCCGGCGAGCATCTTCTCGGCGAGCGCGATGCCGAACGTCTCGACGAATTCCGGCCGCGGCTTGCTGGGCAGAACGAACGCCGCGCATCCCTTCATCAGGTACGGCTTCTCGGCGTCTCCCACGTCATCGAGAAAGCGGATGCGCGACGAGACCCCGGATGCCGCGGCGGCCGCGCGGAATGCGTCGGCCTGCGGGCCCCGGCCGGCGATCACCAGGGTCTTGTCGCGGTGCACGCCGCTGCGCTCGAAGCCCTCGATGAGCTCTTCGACGCCCTTGGCGTGGGTGAGTCTCGAGAGGAACAGCACGTAGCCGTCGCGCTCGAGTCCGCGGGCGGCGAGCACCTCGTTCAGCAGTCCGTCGTCGAGATCGACGTAGGCGTCGGCGTCGATGGCGGGGTACGAGACGCGGATCTTGGCGCGGCACTGCTCGGCGAAGCGGGTTCCGTGCTGCTCGTCGACGCGCTCGGCCTCGCTGATGATGAGCTGGCGGGTGTAGTCCGAGACGGCGACGCAGTAGTCCTGGCTCAGGTAGCTGGTGAGGATGTGGGCCGCGGCGCCGAGCCTGCCCTCCTCGACGGCGGTGCGCACCACGTTGGTCACGTCGGAGCCCACGGCCTCGGCGATGGTGGTGACGTTCACCGGCAGGCCGGTTCCGAGCGCCGCGCGAACGGCATCGGCGGCGGCGATGGTGTGCGGGCTCAGGTACAGCGAGAGGCACACGGTGGGAACGCCGTCGGTGAAGAGCTCGACGAGGCGGCCGGTGATGCCGGCGAGGTGGCGACCGTCGGGCACCTTGTAGTCGCCGACAGGGGCCGGGCGCTCGACGATGATGCCGTCGCTGTAGGGCAGAACCGAGTCGAGCGGCTTGAGCGGGAGCCCGGCGCGCTCGAGCACGTCGATGGGCCAGGTGATGATGCGCACCTCGTCGAAGCCGCGCTCGAGGGCGGTCTCGGCCAGGTTGCGGGCCTCCACGGAGTGGCCGCAGATGACCGGATCGGCTCGCACGATGATCACGAGACGGTTGTCGATGGTGGTCATGGCTGTACTCCCTGGATTGGTGGAACGGCGGGTTCGCGTACCGGGCCTGGACGCGATGGAGGAAGGTTCGTCGTGGCCCAGTCGCTGGGCTCGGGGCCGAGGTCTACGAGAAGCTCGCCCCCGCGGTGCAGCTCGGATCCGCTGATCCAGCTGCGGTCGAGCGGTGCGCCATTCAGCTGCATCGACTGCACGTACTGCACAGGGCCGCCGTGCACGGGTTCCACGAAGTTGCGGGTGCGGATGCGGAAGCTCTCGTCGCCCACCGCGATGGTCGCGCTCGCGAAGAGCGGCGCGTTCACGAGGATGACGTTCTGGCCGGCGACGGGAAAGAGGCCGAGCGAGGCCCACACGTTCCACGAGCTGAGCCCGCCCGAGTCGTCGTTGCCTGGCAGGCCGCCGCGGCCGGTTCCGAACTGCTGCAGCAGCACGTTGTGCACGATCTCGGCGGTGCGGTCCGGGCGCCCGGCGTAGTGGTACGCCCAGGGAGCCTCCATGTCGGGCTCGTTATTGAGGCCCTCGAAGCGTCCGAGCTCGTAGCCGGCGAGCATCTCGACGACGCCGGGCCTGTTGCCCGGCTGCGTCACGGCGGCAGCGCCGTAGCCGAAGAACTCGTCGAGCTGTCTGACGAATGCGTCGGCGCCGCCGCTGAGCTCGATGCGCGACGCCATGTCGTGCAGCAAGCGGAACGAATAGTTGTAGCGGGTGCCCTCGTAGTAGGTGGAGTCCTTCAGCAGCCCGCTCGACGGGTCGAATGCGTTGACCCAGCGTTCGGCGAGCGCCTCGAACTGCTCCGCGAGCGCCGTGTCTCCCACGCGGCGCGCGACCTTGGCCGTGGCCCAGTACCCGAAGGCCAGGTCGAGGGTGTGGCTGATCGGATGCGCCTCGCCGTGCAGCAGGAATTCCTCGCCGTAGGTGCGGCGCAGGTCGTCGGACATGTGCACGAGCGCCCACTCCCAGTCGATGCCGGGCAGGCCGAGCTGGCAGAGGTCGGCGAGGAAGGTGTGCGCGAGCGCGCTGCCCTGCCGCGAGAAGCGGTCGCTCCCCCGCGCCATCCGGTACCCGATCGGAAAGTTGCCCTCCTCCTCGCAGATGGTGAGCAGCGCGTTGGCCAGCTCGACGGCGCGCTCGGGCATCAGTGCCGTGAGCAGTGGAAGCTGCGTGCGGTAGATGTCCCACATGGTGCTGATGTCGAAGGCGAAGGGCCCGTCGCTCGGCCAGAAGGGGCTCTCCGACGGGGCAAGGCAGGGCTTGATCAGCGAGTGGTACAGCGCGGTCGAGAACACCGTCTGCCGCTCGCTCGAGCTCGTCTTGACGGCGATCGACTTGAGCTGCTTGCGCCACGTGCGCTTCGTCTTCTCGCGCCGCGGATCGAAGCGCGCCGGGCCGTCACCGCAGTCGTCTCGCAGATTGCGCCGGGCCTGCTCGACGCCCCGCAGAGAGAATCCGATGCGCAGCTCGATGGTCTCGCCCGCCCTCGACGGCCCCGCCCACATGAGCCCGAACGGCCTCAGGGTCGTGGGCCTGATGTGGTCGAAATCGAGCCGCTTGCCGCCCGGCATCAGACGGCGGTCGTAGAACAGCATCTGCCGCCACTGCGGGGTGTCGCACTCGATGTACACGGCGATCGGCGTGCCCTCGACCACGATCTCGCCCTGCGCGACGCCCGGCTCGAGGGTCTCGAGGTGGGCGCGCAGCGGGATCGTCGCGCCGTAGGGAATCGACAGGCCGCCGAGCGAGAAGTCGATCACGACGCGCGCCCTCGGGTCTTCCGGGAACGTGTACCGGTGCACGGCGCTCTTCGGTCCGACGGTCAGCTCTGCTCGCACGCCGGAGTCGAGCGTGGCGCTGTAGAAGCCGGGCTCTGCGGTCTCGTCCGTGAGATTCCAGAGCCTGCCCAACGCATCCAGTGGCTCGACCATGGGCGTGACGCGGAAGTAGTTGTAGTACTTGCGAATCGCGCCGGTGCCCGACTGCTGAAAGTGCGTGAATCCGGATGCCGTGGGCCGGTCGTGCAGGGTCGAGGGCACGCCCTCGAGACTCAGGTCGTAGCGCCCGTAGCCGGTCGGATAGGCGCCGGAATAGGCGCAGGCCGACACCATGCCGAGCGGGTAGGTGGCGCCCGGATGCGTGTTGCCGATCTGGGGCTTCGGCCACCACCACGTGGCGGCGAGCCCGGTCTGCGGGGTCAGGGCGGTGGGCTCGGACCCGATGAAGGGGTCGACGTGTCCGATCATGCGAGCGCCGGCCGTCGATTCATGATGTGACGCTAAGAGCCGACGGCATCCGAAGGGTGAACCAGCCGGAGCGGGCAGATGAACGCAGGGCCAACGGTCGTGTATCCGGCTCGTATTGTGTGATATGTCTGGAGCGTTTCACAAGCATTAAATGCCGATTACGAGATCGACGCACCCCATTAGGGGGCCACCGAAGTGGCTATGGTCGTGTGCGGACGGGGGACTCCACAAACGAAAGCCACAGTATGAATTCTCTGATCACATGCACCCGCCGACTGCATTTCAGTGCCGGGCATCGAGTGATGAATCATGAATCGAAATGTTCGACGGCTCACGGCCATAACTACTATGTGCGCATCACCGCGACAGCTAGCTCCCTAGACGAGATCGGTCGTGTGATCGACTTCGGCGTTCTCAAAGAGAAAGTTGGAGGTTGGATCGATACAAACTGGGATCACACGTTTCTCGTGAACAGGCACGACACCGACGTTCTCGCAGCCCTGTTGTCGATGCCTCGCGCGAAAGACCCTTTCGTCTGTGATTTCAATCCGACCGCCGAAGAGATGGCGCATTTTCTTCTCGATGAGGTCTGCCCAGATGCGCTGCAGGGCACGGGCGTCACAGTGACGAAAGTGAGCGTAGAAGAGACCAGCAACTGCATCGCGGAGGCTTCACGCTGATGACCGATCTACGCAAGTCAGCAGTCGACACGCTGGATGAATCGATTGAAACCATGCTGAGCCCATCCCCCACATCGCTGCGCATTCCGTACCCCTGGAACGAGAATGGCCTCACCGATGCCGAGAAAGTTCACCGGATCGAATCGAACTTCAGGGAGATCCTCGCCACTCTCGGACTCGATCTGAATGACGATTCGATCCGAAACACGCCGAATCGCTATGCCAAGATGCTGGTCCATGAAGTCTTCGAGGGCCTGAGCGAGGCGGCGTATCCGAAGATCACTACACAATCGAACACGTTCGGCTATCGCTCTCCCCTCATCGAGACCGGTATTTCGATCGAAAGTATTTGCGAGCATCATTTCGTTCCGATTCTCGGGTACTGCCACATTGCCTATGTTCCGGAAGATCGAGTTATCGGCCTTTCGAAACTCAATCGAGTAGCGAAGTACTTCGCCCGCCGCCCTCAGGTACAGGAACGCTTGACGCGCCAGATCGCTCAGGAACTGGCAGAGATTCTCGGAACCGAGAGCGTCGCCGTCGCCGTCGATGCCGTACATCTCTGCGTTCGAATGCGTGGAATTCGAGACCACAACGCGCTGACGAGGACCATCGACCTCGGCGGACAGTTCCTCAGCGGCCCGATCCGAGATGAATTCTTCGGAGCAATACCCGATACAAGCAGCCAGCTCTCGTGAGCCGCTTCCTGACCGATCGAATCGCGTGGGATATCGACGTCGCAGATTTTCGCGACGGTGGAAACTTCGACCACATGGTTCGTCGCCTTCAAACGGAAAATTTCGATCTTCTCGTGGAGCGCGAGTGCAGAGAGGTTGCACCCTTCCTTCACGCTTGGGAAGCGGAGATCAGATCGGCTGAGCATTGGCCTGGACTCGGCGGCGGGCGCAACCTCGAGACGCTCTTTCAGGAGGCACCCGTCGCGAGCGGAGTGCTCTACATCTCGAGAAACCATACGATCTCGGAGTCATTTTTCCAGGACGTAACGAGCGAGAAGACCCACCTCACCGACCGTGTGGTGCATCCGAGTATTAGAGACGCACTAGCTGTTTCGCACGACCTCACGTTCTCCTTCCCGAGGACATACACGTTCGATGGTTATGTCAATAGTTGGGGCTTCATCAGGATTGATCGTGAGTTGAACGACGCGCGAGGCGCCGGAGTATTGCTTAGCGTGACTACGCTCGATCCCGAGGTAATGCGACTTCTGCAAACCAGTGGGTTTGAGCACGTGGTCGAGCTATATGATCACGCCTGGGATCACGCCATCCACGACTATCTGCATCACATCGCGCTTTACACCAATCCGTCGTTCGGAATCGGAAAGCTAAGTCCGATGTCTTTGGCTGCCGCAGCCGCAGACGTCGAATCCTGGGGCGCAGACATGATGAGCACCTTCAACTATGAATACTGGGCGCATCGCACTCATCGTTCATTGACTGCAGGTCTGTTGACCTCCGATGATCACGAAGCGATATTGACTCATGCCATCCGTTACTTCGAGGCAGTCGCATCCTTCGTGGAAACGATAGGGAAGGGCCACAACAACGACCCCCTCTCCACCCGCCTCTGGAGTTACCTCTCGTCGATCTACCTGTGGCCGCTCCATATTGTCGTTCATCCGATGGACAGCCTGTTCGAGAAGATAGGCGACATTGTGAACGGCTTGCAGCACCCAGATACGGAACGCCTCAGGGAAACCCTCGGCGCCCCGCTAAGGCATCTGCAAGCGGAATCAGAAGAATCGAGAGACCCCAGAATCATGGGCCTGCGGGGTGTCGTCCGAGACATACTCGGCACTGACGACCTCAACGATGCGACGCACCTGATGAAGCTTTCGTGGTTCGACCTACTTCGTATCCGCGTCGAGTTCGAGGCCCAGCGAGGTCTCTATGAAGGCTGGTACCACGACGAACCGATCATGTTCGCGGGCCGTCCCGTCTCTGCAACCAAGACGGCGAAGAACATCATCGAACACGTCGATTCCGCTGTTCGTTCTGTAAAAGCACGGTCACACTCCCTTGGCCCATACAAATTGAAAGGAATCGTTCCGTGAACATTCCAGAAATCGCAAATATTGTCGGCATTGTCGGCGTCTCGATTGTCGTAGTGACTTACTTTCTTCTCCAGATATCTGTTCTCAAAGTCAGCGACCTCAGCTATTCCTCCCTCAACGCCACAGCCTCGGTGCTCGTACTCTTCTCGCTGGCTTTTCATTGGAACCTATCGTCAGCCATCATCGAGATCTTCTGGCTGGCGATCAGCATCTACGGGTGCATCGCCTGGCTGCGGCAGAGGATCAAGGCGTCACATACAGATGTGGCAGATCCGGAAGGAGTCACCGATGCAGCACGATGATTCGACGGATCTTCTGGTCTTCTCCTACGGAGCTCTGCAAAGACGAGAGGTTCAAGAAGCCATGTTCGGACGCGCATTCGAGTCGCGGCCTGCTCACCTCTCAGGATTCGAAGTCATCGAGGTTCCGGTACCCGCAGATCATCACGACCCGATCTTCGGCACGAGCGACACCCGACTCGTTCTCCAACCATCCGCTCATCCGGATTCGATCTTGAGAGGGCAGCTTCTCGCACTGACACCAGAAGAATTGCGCATTGCGGACGGCTTCGAGGCCCCCGAATACGCGCGGCAATTAGTCCGGATCGACAACGAGATCGAGGCTTGGGTTTACTTCCCCGTCTGATTGGAGCGCGTCGGCCGACCACTCGTAGCCCGCGCCTGACTCCCGGTTAGCCGAGCTTGCTCCACGGTTTGAACGTCGGGGCTGCGGGCGACACGGGCCGCGTGACGCCGCCGCGAGTCTGCCTGATTGCCGAATTCAGGTAGAAAGCGCAGACGATCACGTTGAACACGAGGCTGGCTATCCACTCGCCGAGCGTGAGGCGGTTCGAAGCGCTTTCCTCAATAACGCCGGTCACGGTGAGTACAACGAATACGAGCGTAAATGCTGTGCCGACCAACAGGAGGATGCCCAATCGCCGGCTGAGTTTGGGCCACGCGGTCATCTGCCACCAGGGGCGCGCGGGAGTGACCGGTTCTCCTGCGCCCCGAAAAATGCGCGTGGCCAGAAAGATCACCGCGAGCAGCACGATCGAATCGATGATGTTCACGGCAAGAGGGTGCAGGCCCACAGCCGAGAGAAGCGCGAGAAAGGGGTACCTGATCAGGCAGACGACGACGATGTAGGCCAGTTTGATCGGCCAGCGAGTGATTCGAAGATCGAGGATTCTGTGCACGCTAAAGACTTCTCTCGTCGGGCCGCCGTGTTCGCGACATGAGCCATGGCGAGTGCGCGGTCCCCGAATCGATCACCCTCGACGAATCTATCGAAGTCGGGCGAATGTTTCTTCTTGTTTATTGAGTAGCCGTCGACGCATTGCCGCAAGCAAATCATTGGGCGGCGGCAGCCTCTAATCGGCCGCGCACTCGAGCGCGAACGTGAGGGTCGCGTCGACTCTGACGGCGTCGTCGGTGTCGAGCTCGGCAACACGCAGATCGGTCGATGACCTCTCGAGGATGAGCACCTCACCCGGAATCTCGGTGCCAAACATGATGCCGTCGTCCTCGTTCAGCACGGCACCCTTGCCGGTGAACAAGACGGCGAAGTCGGATACGGCCCATGCGCCGACGAACACATCATCGCCTGCCCTATCTGGGATGCTCGCGCCCGAGTCGTCGGCTGCCGACCACGTACTCCACTGCGCGGCGCCGTCGGGTTGGCAGAGCGGGCGATCGGGGTGGCCGGTCACCGTAACCTCCCTGCCCTCGTGCTCGAAGGAGATCTCGACGGTAGGCGCCTCGCCGGCCTGGGCGGGAGGTGAATTCTGTGTCGTCGGCTCTGTGCTCCGGTCGTCGGAGAGCGGACCAGGAGTGCATCCGACGAGCCCGACCGCGACGGCGGCCGTCACCATGAGCAGGGCCGCCGCCCTCATGCGGCTACCCGCGGTGCGATCGAGGATTCTGTGCACGCTGAAACTTCTTTCGTCGGGCCGCTCATTCGCGACATCAGTCGTGGCGAGCAAGCGGTCCCCGAATCGATCACCCTCGGCAAATCTATCGAAGTCGGGCGACAGATTCTCGTTGTCTTCTAGGCGCTCTCGACTCGCCGCGCCGCGAGCGCCGCGGCCACCCGCCCGATCAGGTCATACGGGATCGGTTTCGAGTACGGAAAGTTGATCGAGTCTTTGGCTGCGCGATAGGGCGCGATCTCTTCTTCGAGCGCGTCGTGTTCGCCGTCGTCGAGCCGAGCGACCGGATAGAGGCCGACGAACTTCTTCCAGGCGGCGTAGTGCAGCCCGTAGCGGCCGTCGAACATGACGGCGGGCATGTCATAGCGGTACTTCTCTTCACCGCCGGGCACCGCCTCGAGCAGAACTCGTCTGATCTCGCGCAGGATCGCCTGCTGCTCGGCGGGCTGCGACTCGATGTACTCGTCGACCGAGGTGAACCTCTCTGTCATGCGCCCAGAATCCCACGCCTCGTCGCGCTGATCAATATCGGTCAGGATCGAAGAAGCGCGCAGCATGCGGGCATCCCTATTCTGAAAACACCGCCGCACACATGTGGCGCCTCTGTTGATGAACGACCGAAGGAGACCACCATGGCCGCTGCCGAAGGACTGAGCAAAGAAGAACGCGACGCCGTCAAGGAGCGCGCGAAGGAGCTGCGCGACGAGGCCAAGGCGGGCAAGAACCGCGAGGCGGGCGAGAAGGCCGTAGCGAAGGCGATCGCAGAGATGCCCGAATCGGATGCCGCTATCGCGGGCCGCATCCACGAACTCGTCGCGCAACACGCACCCCAGCTGATGCCGAAGACCTGGTACAGCCAGCCGGCCTATGCGAACACAGAGGGCAAGGTCATCCTGTTCGTGCAGAGCGCGGCCAAGTTCAAGACGCGCTACTGCACCCTGGGCTTCAGTGAAGACGCGGCCCTCGACGACGGAGAGATGTGGCCGACGTCATTCGCGGTGATGACGCTGACGCCTGCGGTAGAGAAGGCGATCGCGGACCTCATTCTGCGCGCGTCGATGTGAGCCCAAAGGCCGCGGAATAATTCGAACGTCGGTTTTCTGCCTTCAACTTAGCAACTCGCATTGGCCTAAAACTTGAGGCACGAACTCTCCTCGGCACCATCACCCGTTGAATCATAACGACAGCAGAACCATCCGCCCATCAGCGTCGCCGCATCGGGCGAATGTTTACCCGGTTCCGGCTTCACGGGCGTCAAACGTGTCGCCGTCATCAATCTTGATGGTCGGTCTCCTCGTCCTCTTCCCCGGTAGTTCGTCGACCAGCGCATCAACTATTGGCTGCGCTTTCGTGCGAGACAGCGTCAATAGGGATGCATCTCCGAGCGATATTGCAGCGCGAAGCGCGCTCGGCGCATAGGTCAGTGATCCCAGGAGCGCGAGAGCTGCCGCTCGCGCGAGTGGCGGCGGGACGCTATTGCCGACCTGTCGATGCCCATGCCAATTGGTGGTGTGGAACCGGAACCAGTCTGGGTAGCCATGCAGCCGCGCCGCTTCCCGCACAGTTACAACACGATTCTCATGAGGGTGAATCGGCCGCGGAGACGTATGCGACCCTCTCTCAGAGCCAGTGCCCGCCCTTAGCGTTCGAGAAGGCCCATCGAGTGGGAGCCTGTATAGGCGACTCTTAGGTTCGACCGCTCCGCGCTCGGTTAGCGCGAACCGCTGGACCGTCTCCGCTGTGTGAACGGTCCGACGCGACCCTGTCAAGCGGGATGGTTCCCACAACCTTGGTCTCGACTTGTCACCAGGCAGTACGTCGACACCAGCTAATGCGCGCGCGTATGGGCTCTTGATCGATGCTCGCCTCTTAGCATCCTCTGGGTTGAGTTCTACCTCATCCGATTCGAGCAGTCCGTCATAGTCGATAGGCGACGGCAGCCCATCAAGGGCTTCTTCCACTGACACCTCGCCCTCGATGGGAACAGGACGCGACGGAGCGGCCCCACCCAGCGCCCCCAGTACGATGACTCTCCGGCGGGTCTGCGGCACACCGAAATGAAGACTGTTCACGGGCTTGTCGGTCCCAGAGAGCGAATACCCAGCCTTTCGGAGTCGGTCGAACGCTTCCTCGCGAACGTCATCGAATTTCTTCTCGAGCAGGCCCGCCACGTTCTCCAGACAGAAGGTCTGTGGCTTGAGCTCTTCAACCATTCGAACAAAATGCAGAAGCAGGTTGTTGCGCTCGTCACCCTGTTCGCGCTTTCCCCCAGTGGAGAAACCTTGACAAGGCGGGCCGCCGATCAGTGCATCGATCCGGCCCGGCCAAGGGACACCGGGGTGGAGCCGCCGAAAGCCGCGCTCGGCAGCTGCCATCACATCAACAGGCAGAAGCTTCGAGGCGTCACGACATACGACCTCACCCTGAGGAAAGTTGAAGGCATGAGTAGCGGCATGAACGGGATCGTATTCCACAGCAGCGACCACATCATAGCCTGCCTGTTCAAACCCGAGACTCATTCCGCCTGCGCCGGCGAAAAGATCTACTGCGATGGGCCGCGTCGAACGCGCTCGGCTAGTGGATAGAGGCATCCTACGACGATCGCACATCTTGCACTCGAACGCACGCAACTAGAGACCCCGTGTTCCCTTCGGGCCAGCAGAAGTCGGGCATCATGTGTAAATGGTCACATCTACCCCTGACACGACGATCGATGCTGGCGCCGAGAAACGTTTCTTCATCGAAATGCTAACGAAGGACATCGAGCTACTCCCCGCCATCGTTGATCTCCTCGACAACAGCGTGGACGGAGCACGCGGCCTCCACCCCGATGGCGATCTATCGGGACAATGGGTGAAGATTAATTTCGGCAATGGCTCCTTCACAATTGCGGACAACTCAGGTGGCATCTCGGCTGAAATCGCTCGACATTACGCATTCCGATTCGGGCGCTCCAAAAGTTTCACGGGCGTGAAACGCTCAGTTGGTCAATTCGGTGTCGGAATGAAACGCGCCATATTCAAGATCGGGAACGCTTTTTCTGTCGAATCTGCCCACCGCGGTGCGACCGGCAAGGATGACGGCTCACGCTTCGATCTGGAAGTAGACGTTGAGGACTGGGCCATCCAGGGCGACTGGACATTCCAGTTCAACAGAGTAGAAGAGAACATTTCTCTCTTGCCGATCGAGGCAGCAGGAACGATGATCTCGGTGACGAACCTTCATCCGAGTGTCCAAGACGATCTGAACGATCCCACCATCGTGCAGGCGCTGCGGACTGAACTGCGGATTCGTCATCAAGAGTCAATCCAGAGCGGATTACAACTGTTTCTCAATAGCGACAAGCCACTTTCGGCGTCGAGGCCATCACTCCAAGCATCAGACGTTGTGCGACCGGTCTTCAAAGAATTTCAAGTCTCTGGGGCTGACGGCGGCGTTGTGGATGTGAAGCTTTATGCCGGAACCGTAGCGCCGCCGAAGCGCGAGAAAGAAATCGATCCCGAGGACGATGGTCAGGCAGAGAACTTCCAAGACCCTGGTGACGCCGGGTGGTACCTCTTCTGCAACGACAGGCTGTTGCTCGTCGCAGACAGGACACCCATCACTGGGTGGGGCAATCCAGCAGCCGCGTACCACCCCCAGTACCGTCTCTTCAGAGGCTTCGTCTACCTTTCGGCAGACGATGCCAGCCTCTTGCCGTGGAACACAACAAAGACCGCCGTCGACCGTGACTCACCTGTGTTCCGGGCGGTTCAGTCGGAAATGAAGACAACGCTAGTCGCAGTGCAAGCCGTGATTAACCGCGCAAAACAGGTACGCGCTCGTGTTGAGGACGAGGATGTGAAGCCCGATTTGCTCGTAGCTCTGGACGAAACACCTGACAAACCAATCAGTTCGCTCGCGACTTCGTCGCAGATGGTCACTCCGGCTGCTCCGCCACCCAAGCCGAAGGCTCCTCCAACACCCAAGATTCAACGTATCCAGTATGCCGTTGACTTGGACCGATTTGAGGAGGTTGCCCAAGCGATAGGGGCAAGCAGCGGTTCTGAAGTTGGCCGCCTCACCTTCGACTACTTCTACGACCAAGAGATCGACTGATGGCACGTCAGTATGAGTTTCGGCCGGCAAAGGCAGCTCAACGCATGATGATTGTCGATGCCTGTCGAAGGCTGACCGCGATTGCTCCTCTCGTCAAGTATCAATACGTCGGTTTTGGAGGGTTGGAGTTTATAGACTTCGTCGAGTTCCACCGGGGACTCGGCGTTCCTCAGATGACGAGTATTGAGCGCGACACGAACATGCAGCACCGGCTCGACTTCAACAAGCCCTATAAGAGCATTCGTGTTCTAATGGGCGAAGCCCGCGACCAACTCCCTCAAGTTGACTGGACTCAATTGTCCATAACTTGGCTCGACTACACCGACGTGCTCACCACCGACATTCTGCGAGACGTTGACTTCGTTGTGCGCTCCAGCCAACCTGGCAGCATCGTCATTGTCACCGTAAATGGCGCTACGACAAAAGTCCCGGTTCCTGAACGTCTGAGCAACCTCCGCGCTAGCCTAGGCAGCCACGTAGACGACTCCCTCACCGAGAAAGACATGGCAGGCTGGGGACCCACCAAACTCGAACGAAGCGTTCTCCAAGCAACCGCGCACGCGGCTGGAAGGCAGGCTCACGGTTTGCCTTTTCGTCAACTCTTCAACTTTCACTACGCGGATGACGCGAAGATGCTGACATGGGGTGGCATCACCACCAGCTCGTCTTTAGATCGGACAATTGATTCGTGCCGCTTCGAGGATCTTCATTTCATTCGCGGCGACGACGACCCATTCGAGATAAACGTGCCCGTGCTCACCGAGAAAGAAATCGCCTATCTGGAAACGGAGCTTGTTGGAATCCCGACTCCACTACCGCAGATCAGAGGAATTTCGTCTGCGGAGATAAAAGCTTTTGCTCAGGTCTATCGGTGGCGAGTCGGCTCGCGCTAATCAGAACGAATCTTGTGAGCCGAGGGAACCCTCGCGGTTTGTTGGTTCCTCCCGACTGACCGCTCGTGGGCTCGCCAACTGCCCCACTAGCCCTGAATGGGAAGAATCGATCCTACGTAGCGCGGAGTATTCGATCACAATGAGCTTCTCCCGCCAACTGCGAAGTAAATTGGCCTCCATGTCTGCCCTATGTAGGAACACATGTGTTGCTAGGAGAATCTGCAAGTGCGAGCCACAGGCCGTCGGCTACTTCTCAAGTCGTTGATCCCTCAGGCCACGACCAACATGTCAATCTCGCCGAAGTAGCCGATCCGTCGCGGCGTCATAGTTGCCAATACCAAGCCGAGGATCAACATGATTCGTCTGGTGCCCCTGGAGGGACTCGAACCCCCAACCTGTTCCTTAGGACGGAATTGCTCTTCCATTGAGCTACAGAGGCTGGCCTTTAGGAGTTTAGCTTAGAGGCGAGGTCGGGTGGTCTCGATACGGTCGCTGCGCGACCTACTCGACCAGCGCATCCGGCGGGATGGTGGTCTCGATACGCGTCGGCCGCGGGCGGCCTTTGGCTACTCGACCAGCGCAAATCAGTCAACACGGCGAAGCCGTCAATAAATAGGGCACGGCGAAGCCGTTCGATAGCCAGCTGCTACGCCGCGCTCTCGATGTAGCCCTCCCAGGCCGGCTCCGCGCGCTCCGCTCCGCGGACCGTCCAGCCCGACTGGTGCGGCATCTTCGGCGTGGCCCGCAGAGTCCAGCCCATCTCGGCCGGGGTGCGGTCGCTCTTGATGTTGTTGCAGCGCAGGCAGCAGGCCACGAGGTTCTCCCAGGTGTCCTTGCCTCCGCGCGACTTGGGCTGCACGTGGTCGATGGTGGTCGCTGCGCCCCCGCAGTACAGGCAGCGCATGCCGTCGCGGCGCAGCACTCCCCTGCGCGACACGGGCATGAGCCTGGTCGAGGGGATGCGCACGTAGCGCGTCAGGATGATCACGCTCGGCCGATCGAACAGGCCAGAGGTGGCCCAGACCGGATGCTCGACGTCGCTCTCGATGATGGTCGCCTTCTCGTTCATCACGAGAACGATGGCGCGCTTGAACGAGACCACTCCGAGTGGCTCGTATCCCGCGTTCAAAACAAGTGTTCGCATTGTTGCCCTTTCGAATTGCCCTGCACGGCTTGCAGGGACCCGATGTGTCACCCATCGATTTTCAAGCGATTACAAGAGCAAATGGACACAAAAAAAGGGCACCGTCGAAATGACAGCACCCTAACTGAGCCGAACCCGGCTCAGACAACGTCCACTCGTGTGCCTCCTGACACTCAGCAGGCGGCAACCCGTGGTGCGGATGCTCCTGCCAGATATCACGAGGTCTCCTCTAAAGGCTCGAATAATTGCAGTAAGGCTAACCCACGAACGGCGTACCACAAATTCGTGGCACGCCGTTCGGGTGAGCTGTAACCGATTGTTCACAAACCGGCCAGCGACGATTGCATCTAGACGATGCGCACGAAATAGTAGCTGCCCCAGAGCGCGCGGTGCTCGACCATGCGGCCCCAATCGGGCGAGTCGATCACTCCGCCGGCTCCGTCGTAGATGCCGATGTGGTACATCGGCCACACCACGAGGTCGCCCGGCTGGGCGTCTTCGGGCGAGACGCGAATTCCCATGGCCGCCTGGTTTCCGACGATGCGCGGCAGGTAGATGCCGAACTGGCCGAACACGTACTGGGTGAGCCCGTCGCATCCGAAACCGGCCTCGGGGGTGGCGCCGGCGCTGTATGGAACGACGCCGACGAACTGCTCGGCGTAGTCGACGACGGCCTGGCCGCTGTAGGAGCCGGAGGGCGGGTTGACGGCGAAGGTTCCGGTGGCGGGGGCCTCGGCGGAGGCGGTCGAGGCTGCGGCCGTGCTGGCTTCAGTGGCGGCGACCGCGGCCGCGGCGGCGTCGCGCGCTGCCTGCAGCTCTTCGCTCGTGGGAGCGGTGTAGGCGTCGCGGCTCACGGCCAGCGCCGCGGCGGTGTCGTCGACCGTGATGCTCTGCGCAGCTCCGGCCAAGTCGGTGGAATTGTTCGCATCGAAACCCGCGGTGCCGTTGCCGAATGCGTAGGCGGGCAGCGCCATCGTGGCGATGAGGCCCAGGGCGAAGGTCATGACGACCCCACCCGCGACGTTGCGGCGGGTCGGTTTCTTGAAGCGGCGCGGCGGGGCGGTCTGCACGGTCGCCTTGGCGACGGGTGCGGATGCGCGGGGCGCCGCGATGATCGACGTCGCCGAGCGGGTCACCGCCGTGGTGGGTCGCGGCACCGACGGAACGATGTCGGACTCGGACTCGCGACGCTCGCGGCGCGATCCGGGCACTGCGGCCGTGCGGCTCACACCGGCTGGGGTGTCGATCGAGGTGTTCGGGTTCTGCTGGTCGTTCGGGGCGTCCAGCGGCTCACGAAGTTCGGTCAAGATCTGTACCTCCGGCACCTCTCGCAGCATCTAGGGTGCCGCCCCGTCCCACTGAATTGTCTGCGGGTCACGCTCGCCGAGAGACGGGGGAAAGAGGTGTCTCGACGCCGTCCAAGGCCGGGATGTGGCCGTCTGGACTCGTCCGATGGTACGGGAGCGTTACCGTTTTGTCACCTTCGAAGGGACATTTTTAACGAATCGGTAACGGAGAAGATGAATGGATCTCAGCAAAAACCGCTACTTGAAGTCGGTGTCGAGGTTCACGTTGAGACCCTCGGTCGCGCTTCCCACGTCGATGTGCATGTGGGTGCACGAGTCGCTGAACTCCTTGAAGTTCTGCAGGTTCAACGAGATTCCGGCCGATGCGCGGCACTCGCTCTGGCCCAGGTTCGAGCCGGGAGGCATGATCGGGTCGAGGGTCTCGGCGAACTTCACCGTGTTCGCATCGGCGCCTGGAACGGAGGCCCCGTTGATCAGGTAGAAGTCCACAGCGTGGCCGCCACCGTTGATGTAGTGCGACGAACTCGTTCCGCCACCCTCGATCTGGCCGGTGCATTTGCGGTTGATGTCGCTCACCGCCACGGTGTTGAACGTGCGCACGGCGATCACCATCACCTGCAGGATGCGCAGGTCGATTCCGCAGTCGGGCTTCACGACGCCGTCGGCCAGTGCCTGGATCTCCGGGATGTGATCGGGTACAGAGCCCTTGAGCCTGCCGGCCGCGACGGCCGCCATCAGCTCCTGGGCGAGCTTCTGCGATTCCTTCGATACGTAGCTGTTCGTCGTCGAGTAGAGGGAGCCGGGGGCGCCCTCGGCGTAGAAGTCGTCGCGAACCGCGTTCAGCGCCGGCCCCTCGCCCACGGAGAGGTTCTGGCTGTCGGTCACGTCGCCGACGCTCTGCACCGCAGCGAAGTCCGACGGAGTCGCGAAGCCCAGCGACGGAATCGACAGCGACACCACGAACAGGGCGGCGATCATCATCACGAAGCCGGCCAGAACGCGGCGCTTGATCGGCTGCGAGCGGGCGTGCGACACGAAGGTGCCGCTCGACGACGACATGAGCTCGGCGACGGGCACGGAGCGTCGCACCCGCGGCGAGGCGATGGGCACAGACGGAGGCGCCTCGTCGGCTCCCGACGTGGCGAGCGCGGAGATCGGTTCGGGTGCCACGTGGGGTTCGGCGAAGTCGACCTCGGCGCTCAGAACCGTCTCGGCCGCGATGTGCTCGGCGGTCTCGCCCTCGACCACCGGATGCTGCGCCACCAGTTCGATCTCGAGAGGCACGGTCTCGAGATTGGCGACGGCGAGCATCCGCTCGTCGACGGCAGGCTCGATCGCCGTCTCTCCGCTGGCTTCGATCACCGTCTCGACGGGAGTCTCAGCCACCGTCTCGACGGCGGGCTCGGGTGCCGGTTCCGGCGTCGGCTCGGGGGCCGGCTCGTGCGTCACCGCGGTGTCGACGTCGATGGGGGCCGCGGCGCGTGCGCGGCGCGCACGCCGAGAGGTCGGGGCGTCGGCGGCGGGAGGAGCCTCCGGCTGCGGCGTCTCCACGAGCTCGGCGACGACGACGGGCTCCGGCGCTGGCGCGAGCTCCGGCTCGGCCGCGGGATCCGGCTCCGGCACAGCCTCCGGCTCGACGAGGCGAACCGTCTCGACCACGGGCTGCGGCGCAACGGGCGCGACGGGCCCGGCCACGGCATCCGGAACCCGATCGACGACGGCGGGCCGTTCGGAGTAGCGCTCGTCGAGCTCGCGCTCGCGCCGCTCGCGGCGGCTCAGCCCGGCGGCGGCCTGGGCTGCGGCGGCGCGGTGCTGCGCCTCGGCCTCGGCTTCGGCCTGCTCGCGATCGCGCAGCTGCCGGCGGCTCAGCGGAGCGGCGGGCGGAGCCGTGCGTGAATCGCGGCGTCGTCGAGGATGCTCGACGTTCTTCTGCGATTCAGCGGGTTCGACCACGGGGCTTGAGATCCTTCGACGCCATCAATGGCAGACATGTCCGACCGTCTGGGCGCAGAACGGGTCCGGGTAGTGCAGGAGACAGTCGGAGGGCGCATCCTGATCCGGCGCTCCGCCGCCCGAACGAGCGGGGGAACTGTTCGAGGGTATGCGAATCTCCCTCATCTGTCACTCTGGCCCGGCCAGCTGTCAGGCCGCGACCAGCGCGCAGACAGGATGCGCTCCTGTCGGTCAGATGCCGACGAAGATGTGACCCGCGACCTCGTTGGGCAGTTCGAGGCCCTCGGGGAAGCCCTCGACCTCGACCAGAATGTACGAGCCGACCTGCGAGAACGCGGCCTTGTTGCCGGGAACCACGCCGAACTGCTTGAGCTGCAGCAGAAGCTCGGGGTCGACTTGCGCCGGCTCGCCGAGGCGGCGGATGGTCTTGGTCTGCGGACCGACGGCACCGTGGACGAGGCTGAGAAGGTTGACCACGCCGCGGGTGAACGGCACCGCTGCCGCGTCGCCGAATTCGTCGAGGCCGGGGATCGGGTTGCCGTAGGGCGACTCGGTGGGGTGATCGAGCATCTCGATGATGCGACGTTCGACCTGCTCGCTCATGACATGCTCCCAGCGGCATGCCTCTTCGTGCACGTACTCCCAGTCGAGCCCGATGACGTCGCTGAGCAGTCGCTCGGCGAGGCGGTGCTTGCGCATCACATGGACGGCCTTCGTGCGGCCGATGCCGGTGAGCTCGAGGTGGCGGTCTCCGGAGACCACGACGAGCCCGTCGCGCTCCATGCGGCCGACCGTCTGAGAGACCGTGGGGCCTGAGTGGCCGAGGCGCTCCGAGATCCGAGCGCGCAGCGGAATGATGTTCTCCTCCTCCAGTTCGAGGATCGTGCGGAGATACATCTCCGTGGTGTCAATGAGATCGGCCAACGATCACTCCTTAGGAAGTTGCGCACGTACGCCTCCACCATAACGTTTGAGAACGGTGGGTAAGGCTCGGCTCACTAGACTTAACCCCATGCCTGAACTGACAATTCCCAGCGCCCTTCTGCCCACCGACGGCCGTTTCGGCTGCGGACCGTCGAAGGTGCGGCCCGAGCAGCTCGTCGACCTCGCCACCCGAGGCGCCTCTCTACTGGGTACGTCTCACCGCCAGGCACCGGTCAAGAACCTCGTCGGATCGGTGCGCGACGGCCTCTCGAACCTCTTCTCTCTGCCCGAAGGCTACGAGGTCGTGCTCGGCAACGGCGGCTCGACCGCGTTCTGGGACGCGGCCGCATTCGGTCTCATCGAGAAGCGCAGCGAGCACCTCACCTTCGGCGAGTTCGGCTCCAAGTTCGCCGCAGCCGCGAAGGCCCCGTGGCTCGAGGCACCGCACGTCATCAACGCCGCCGGTGGGTCGCGTAGCGAGATCGAGGTCGTCGAGGGCGTGGATGTCTACGCCTGGCCCCACAACGAGACCAGCACCGGTGTGATGGCTCCCGTTTCACGAGTTCACGGCGACGCGGGCGCGCTCACCGTCGTCGACGCGACCAGCGCGGCCGGCGGCATCCAGTTCGACGCCGCCGAGACCGACGTGTACTACTTCGCACCGCAGAAGAACTTCGCGTCGGACGGCGGCCTCTGGTTCGGCCTCTTCTCCCCCGCCGCCCTCGAGCGGGTCGAGCGCATCGCCGCGTCGGGGCGCTACATCCCCGAGTTCCTCAGCATCAAGAACGCCGTCGACAACTCGCGACTCAACCAGACCCTCAACACTCCTGCCATCGCCACGCTCGTGATGCTCGACAACCAGATCGAGTGGATCAACGGCAACGGCGGGCTCGCCTGGGCCTCGGCGCGCACCACGGAGTCGTCGTCGGCCCTGTACGACTGGGCCGAGGGCGTCGACTACGCCAGCCCCTTCGTGGCGAACCCGGAGCACCGCTCGCAGGTCGTCGTCACGATCGACTTCGACGACTCGATCGACGCGGCAGCCATCGCCAAGGTGCTGCGCGCAAACGGGATCGTCGACACGGAGCCGTACCGCAAGCTGGGTCGCAACCAGCTGCGCGTGGCCACCTTCGTGGCGATCGAGCCGTCCGACGTGCGCGCGCTCATCTCGTCGATCGAGTACGTGGTCGAGAACCTCTAGCGCTCGCGCCCCTGCCCTGCTCGAGCAGGCGCAGCTCTGAACGCAGAGAACGGGAGGAGATCCGCACATCCGACGCGAATAGCGCGTCGGATTGTCAGATCTCCTCCCGTTTCAGTTCTGGATCGCCGGAAGTTGCCCTTCGACAGGCTCAGGGAACGACAGGCTCAGGGAACGACAGGATCAGGGAACGACAGGCTCAAGGAAGAGACGGCTGCTGCTCAACGCAGGTCTTCGGGCGCGTCCTCGTCGTAGTAGACGCTCGAGCGGGGCTCGGAGTCGTCGAGGTCGACGACCGTGAGGCCCTCTTCGTCGACGTCGACGGCCTGCTCGGGCGCAGCCTCGCGAGGCGCGTCGTCGCCGCGGACGAGAACCGACGCGTCGAGAACGGCGGCCTCGGCATGCTCGTGCACGGCGTCGTCGAGAACATCGTCGTCGAGGATGTGGTCATCGAGGTCGAGTTCGTCGTCGATGTCCTCATCGTCGGAGTCGACATCTGCCTCGTCGTCGAAGTCCTCATCGTCGTCGTCTTCCGCGAGCGCGGCAGCGTGCTCCTGGGCGAGCTTGTAGTCCTCGAGCCGCTCGGACCACGGAGTCCACTCCGGAGCGAGCACAGCGCCCTCGCCGGGAAGCAG
Source organism: Agreia sp. PsM10 (assembly GCF_030433855.1). Lineage (GTDB taxonomy): Bacteria > Actinomycetota > Actinomycetes > Actinomycetales > Microbacteriaceae > Agreia. The sequence goes on from NZ_JARUXC010000014.1 coordinate 58,318, forward strand.
TTCGGTCTCGAGCACATTGGGCTCGCTCTCGCCGTCGATGCGGGAGAGCGTCGCCGTCCAGTGCCAGTCGGGGTACCCGGGCATCAGCGAGGCGAAGTGCAGGCTGAGCACGTGCTCATCGTGGGTGGTGTGCCCCACGACCGCGCCGATGGTCGTCGCCGGCGTGATCTCGAGCAGCGCAGCGCGCGCCTGATCGATGGCGGCGAGCAGAACGGGGTCTGCCTCGAACTGCACGGGCGCCTCGACGGCCTCGGTCTCGGGCTCGACCTCTGCGTCGGACGAGCCGTCAGGGGTCGGATCGGAGTGCTGCACCGGTGTCTACGCGTCCAATTCGTCGGCGACCTTGCGCAGCAGCGCAGCGATCTTGCGGCTGTGCGCCGTGTCGGGGTAACGACCCCGCTTGAGGTTCGTTCCGATTCCGTCGAGCACCTTCACGAGGTCTTCGACGATGATCGACATGTCGTCGGCCGGCTTGCGGCTGAGCTTCACGAGGCTGGGCGGTGCTTCGAGCACGCGCACCGAAAGGGCCTGGGCGCCGCGCTTGCCGTCGGCGATGCCGAACTCGAGCTTCGTGCCGGCCTTGACCGTCGTACCTGCGGGCAGGGCTGACGCGTGCAGAAAGACCTCTGAGCCGTCATCGGAACTGATGAAGCCGAAGCCCTTCTCGTCGTCGTAGAACTTGACCTTGCCGGTAGGCATTCGCGGATCTCCTTGTGTGAATTCGGCTCGCTGAGTGGCGAGCGGGCACACGATAGCCTAACGGCCCCGCGCTGAGACCGTATCCTTGGAGCTGTGACAGACAAGCAGACACCGCCGGTTCGCTCCAGCGAGCGCATCCTCGCGTACATGATCGCCGGCATCATCGGGGCGTCGCTGCTCTGCTTCGCGGCATTCCTCATCGCCTCTCTGGTGGGAGTGCGCGGCGAGGCACTGTCGCAGGGCATCTGGCCGGCTGTGGTGATCTTCCCTCTCATCGGCCTTCCCATCGGCCTCGTGCTGATCCTCGTGCTGCTCTTCATGAATCTCCGCCGCCGCGCCAAGGAGGCACCGAAGCCTCGATGAGCGACACTCTCGCTCTCGCAGGTCGGCTCCAGCTCCTGGACGACGACCACCTGGTCGCGCTCGCCTCACTGAGGCTGCACGACGCCCGTGGCATCAAGGACTTCTTCGACCTCGCCGACAGGCTCCTCGATCCGGCGTCGATCGACGCGGCGCTCGCCGCCCTGCCCCGCCGCACCCTCGCGGCCCTCGCGCATCCATCGCCCGACACCGACCCGGCAGACCTCGAGCCGGCGGCGCGCCTCTTCCTCACCGACGGCGAGACGCCGGGGCACGCTCTGGATGCCGTCACCCGGGTTCTCGGGTCGTGGCCCGACCGCGGTCTTCCGTCGCCCGAGCAGCTCGCCACCGAGCCCGCGCCGACAGACACCGATCAGGCCCAGCAGCGCGACACGAGCGACCGGATGGCCGCCGAGCGCGCGTTCACGGCGACGGCCGGCATCGCGGAGCTCATCCACGAGTTGCGCACGATGCCCGTGCGCGAACTGGCCAAGGGCGGCGTGGCAGCACCCGATGCGAAGCGGCTTCTGGCCTCGCTCGCCATCGCGCCCAACGATCTCGACGCGCTGCTGCGCATCGCACGTCGCGCCGGCCTCGTGACGCTCGACGATCTCCTCTGGTCGACGACGGAGGAGGCGCTCCCCTGGCTTCTGAAGGGGTCTGCCGATCGGTGGGTCGCCCTGGCGACCTCGTGGCTCGACGCCCTCGCCGACGACATCGGAGAGGTTCTGCGCTCGCGCAGCCGCCGTCCGTGGGGCGCAGACGCGCAGCGCACCATCGCGTACCTCTATCCGGCAGGCGGAGACGCCCTGCGCGGACGGGTGGCCTTCGTGCTCGACAGCGCCGAATACCTGGGCATCACGGCGAACGGCTACCCCGGCGCCGCCGCACGCGCCCTGCTCGACAACACCACGGAGCCGCTGTCGAGCGTGGCTGCGGCGCTCCTGCCCGCCGAGGTCTCGAACGTGTATCTGCAGCACGACCTCACGGTCATCGCGCCGGGCCCGCTGACTCCGGATGTCGACGTGCGGCTGAGAACGCTGGCCGACATCGAGGGCCGCGGCCTCGCATCCACGTACCGCATCTCGGCCGCCAGCGTGACCCGCGCTCTGGCCGAGGGCGAGACCGCCGAGGGCATCCTCTCGTTCTTCCGTTCCGTCTCGCTCACCGGTGTTCCCCAGCCCGTGGAGTACCTCGTCACCGAGGCCAGCTCCCGCTACGGCCGTTTGCGGGTCGGAGCGGGCAGCCCCGACGACGAGGCACGCGGCATCGCGAGCTATGTGCGCAGCGACGACGACTCGCTGCTCAGCACCCTCGCCGTCGACCACGGACTCGCCTCCCTCGGCCTCGAGCACGACGGCGCAGACCGGCTCACCAGCCGGTTCCCCTTCGACACGATGTTCTGGATGATCTCCGACGCGCGATACCCCGTCGTCGCGGAGCGGGCATCCGGGGCCACCTTCGCCCCCGTTCGCACGCGCACCGCACCGCGGAAGGCCGCGCCGACCCCTCGCCCGTTCGTCGACCTCGTGGCCCGCCTGCGGGAGTCCGCGCACGCCGCCGGCGATGCGCCCGAGGCATGGATCGCGCGCCAGCTCGATGTCGCGATCAAGGCCAAGAGCCCCCTCGCGGTGAGCGTGGGCATGCCCGACGACAAGACCACGGTGTTCCTCGTGACGCCGCTGTCGCTGGCGGCGGGTCGTCTGCGGGCGATCGACGAGAAGGCGGGAGTGGAGCGCACCCTTCCCCTACGCAACATCACCGCCGTCGCACCCGCGCCGTAACGCGCAAGCCCCCGCCGTCGCGGGCCTGACGCCCCGTTCAGCGGGTAGGATCGTACGTTATGCCGTCTGGCCCATTGATCGTCCAAAGCGACCGCACCGTGCTGCTCGAAGTCGCGCACCCCGATGCAGAGAGCGCGCGCCACGAGCTCGCCGTGTTCGCAGAACTCGAACGCGCCCCCGAGCACATCCACACCTACCGCATCACCCGCCTCGGGCTCTGGAATGCCCGCGCGGCCGGCCACGAGGCCGCCGAGATCCTGGGCACGCTCGAGCGCTACTCGAAGTTCGCCATCCCCCAGGCCGTCTCCATCGATATCGAGGAGACGATCGCGCGCTACGGCCGCCTCGTCATCGAGCGCGACGAGGAGGGCGGGCTCCTGCTTCGTGCCACCGATTCCGCGGTGCTCAGCCAGATCGCATCCGGCAAGAAGATCGCCCCGCTACTGGTCGAGCGCCGCGCGCCCGACACCTACGCCATCGCACCCTGGGCGCGCGGCCAGCTCAAGCAGGAGTTGACCAAGCTCGGCTGGCCCGCCGACGACCGCGCCGGCTACACGCCGGGCACTCCCCACGAGATCGCGCTGCAGGAGGACGGCTGGGCGCTGCGCGACTACCAGAAGCTCGCGGTCAGCAACTTCTTCGAGCGCGGCTCGGGCGTCGTCGTGCTGCCCTGCGGCGCCGGAAAGACGCTCGTCGGCGCGGGAGCCATGGCCACGGCGAAGACGAACACGCTCATCCTCGTGACCAACACGGTCTCCGCCAGGCAGTGGCGCAGCGAGCTGCTCAAGCGCACCACCCTCACAGAAGACGAGATCGGCGAATACTCGGGCCAGCTCAAAGAGGTCAAGCCCGTGACCATCGCGACCTATCAGATCCTCACCGCCAAGCGGAAGGGCGCGTACGCGCACCTCGAGCTGCTCGACGCACTCGACTGGGGACTCGTGGTCTACGACGAGGTGCACCTGCTTCCGGCGCCGGTCTTCAAGCTCACGGCAGAGCTCCAGGCCCGTCGCCGACTCGGCCTCACGGCAACCCTGGTGCGCGAAGACGGGCGCGAGGGCGACGTGTTCAGCCTCATCGGCCCCAAGCGCTTCGACGCCCCGTGGAAGGAGATCGAGGCCCAGGGCTTCATCTCCCCCGCCGAGTGCTTCGAGGTGCGCATCGATCTTCCCCAGAACGAGAGGCTCGAGTACGCGGCTGCGGCCGACGACGAGCGGTATCGCCTCGCCGCCACGGCCCCCGCGAAACTGGATGTCGTCAAACGGCTCATCGAGAAACACTCCGGCGAGCGCATCCTGGTCATCGGGCAGTACCTCGACCAGCTGCAGCAGTTGGAGACCGAGCTGGGCGTGCCCTCGCTCACCGGAGCCACTCCCGTCGCCGAGCGCGAGCGGCTCTACGAGGCGTTCCGCGACGGCACCGAGCCCATCCTCGTGGTGAGCAAGGTCGCGAACTTCTCGGTCGACCTGCCCGAGGCGAGCGTCGCGATCCAGGTGTCGGGGTCGTTCGGATCGCGCCAGGAGGAGGCACAGCGCCTCGGCCGCCTGCTGCGCCCGAAGGAGTCGGGCCTGTCGGCCAACTTCTACACGCTCGTCGCGCGCGACACCGTCGACCAGGACTTCGCGCAGAACCGCCAGCGCTTCCTGGCCGAGCAGGGCTACAGCTACACGATTCTCGATGCCGACGAGCTCAGCCCCCAGCCCACCCGCTGAGCGACGAGCACCCTCACCTCGACCCCTCTCGCCGCCCGACCACGCACCGACTCGCCACAAATGCACGCAAAACCGGCAACGAAGGTGCATCTGCGCCGACTCGGGGGCGATCGGTGCATCCAACCGACGCATATGCACCTCATCCGCGCGGTGTCGGTGCTTGTGAGGAGAGTCGATGATGGCTGGCCCGTCGAGACGGGCATACGTCAGAGCAGGATGCGCTGGGTCAGCAGGTGATCCTGCCACTCGCCGGCGATCTTCAGGTAGGCCGGAGCCACACCGATCGACTCGAACCCCGCTCGATCCAGCACGCGCCGTGATGCCGCGTTGCGAGGAAGCACGCTTGCTTCGAGCCGATGCAGCCCGAGTTCATCGCGGCTGTGCGCGATGACGGCCTGGAGCGCCGCCGAGGCCAGGCCTCTGCCCGTGAGCGACCCGTCGACCCAGTAGCCGACGCTCCCGCTCAGAAACGGGCCGCGCACGATGTTGGACACGTTGATGCGGCCGACGACGCTGCTGCCCTGGCAGAGCACGAGAGGCAGGCAGCCGCCTGTGGCGTGCAGCCCGAGATCGGTGGACACAACAGTCGTCTGGTGAGCGGCGGTGAAGAAAGCGTCCGAGCGCACGGGCTCCCACTCGGCGAGGTGCTGGCGGTTGCGCACATAGGCATCCGCAATCGCCTCCGCATCTGCTTTCTTCGCAAGCCGGAGAATGATGTCGTCAGCGAGAGGAGTAGAGAAAGTCACCGCACGATCGTAGTGCGCGCCTGAGGTCGCAACCATCGGCATCCGGGCTCACAGGAAAGTTGACTTTTGTTCCCCATTCACTCCCAGACAACGCCCAGACAACCCGCAGATAATTGACCCCATGACTGGCCCACGCATCCTGATCGTCGACGACGAACCCAACATCCGCGATCTGCTCACCACGAGCCTCCGCTTCGCCGGCTTCGCCGTGCGAGCCGTCTCGAACGGCGCACAGACCATCTCGGCCGTTCTCGAAGAAGAACCCGACCTGATCATCCTCGACGTCATGCTGCCCGACATGAACGGCTTCGGCGTCACCAAGCGCCTGCGGGCATCCGGCTACACCGCGCCCATCCTGTTCCTCACGGCGAAGGACGACACCGAAGACAAGATCACCGGTCTCACCGTCGGCGGCGACGACTACGTCACCAAGCCCTTCAGCCTCGACGAGATCGTCGCCCGCATCAAGGCCATCCTGCGACGCACGATGCAGGCCGACGAAGACGCCATCATCCGCGCCGGCGAGCTCACCATGGACCAGGACACGCACGAGGTCTACGTGGGAGATTCGGCCATCGAGCTGAGCCCCACCGAGTTCAAGCTGCTGCGTTACCTCATGCTGAACCCCAATCGCGTGCTGTCGAAGGCTCAGATCCTCGACCACGTGTGGGAGTACGACTTCAACGGCGACGCCGGCATCGTCGAGAGCTACATCTCGTACCTGCGGCGCAAGCTCGACGCCCACTCCGAGGAGTCGCTCATCCAGACGAAGCGTGGTTTCGGGTACATGCTGAAGGTGTCGAAGGCATAAGGCGCATCTCCAGCAGGTTCGCGTAACCTGATGGTCGACATGCAGCACTCAATACTCACGCGCTGGAACGCGATCTCCTTGCGCAACAAGATCACCGGCGTGACCGTGCTGATGCTCACGTTCGGCCTCATCGTGTCGGGAATCGGCACCATGACCGTTCTGCGCACCTACCTGCTCAACCAGGTCGACACGCGGCTGCAGAACGCGTACGCCGAACCCACCTCTGTTCTCGGGCCTGACGCGAACAAGCGCGGCTTCGACTACGACGACGTCCTCTCCGCCCCCGACACCTACTACGTGGCCCTGCTCGACGCCAACGGGCAGCCGCTTGTCACGAACTGGGATGACACGGGGATGGCCGCGCCCGCCGTCTCAGGCATGGACATGTCGATGGCGACGACCTTGGGCGAGAAGCGCTTCACCGTCAAGAGCACGAAGGGCTCGTCCGACTGGCTCGCCGTGGCAATGGTTCTGCCGGTCGACAACTACGGCACGAACAACACGCTCGTGATCGCCCAGTCACTCGAAGACACCGAAGACACGACCACGACCTACCTGTCGATCTTCCTCGCCTTCGGAATCGGCGTCGTCGTGCTGGGTGCCATGCTCACCCGTCTCCTCGTCACCAGCACCTTCGCGCCCCTTCGCCAGGTGGAACGCACGGCCGCGGCGATCGCGGATGGTGGCGACTTCAGCCAGCGAATGGCGGTGGAGACCCCCAACACCGAAGTCGGCAGGCTCAACCGATCCCTCAACACCATGCTCAGCCGCATCGACCGCGCCTTCGACGACAGGGCTCGAACCATCGAGCAGATGAGACGGTTCGTCGGCGACGCCAGCCACGAGCTGCGCACCCCCCTGGTATCCGTACGTGGCTACGCCGAGCTCTACCGCATGGGCGCCCTGCAGACCCCCGACGACGTGAGCCAGGCCATGGATCGCATCGAGAAGGAGGCCATCCGCATGGGCTCCCTGGTGGAGGATCTGCTCGAACTCGCGCGGCTCGACGAGACCAAGCCCCTGAAGCTCAGCCCCGTCAACCTGATCCCCATCGCCATGGACGCGGCCCTCGACGCGCGCGCCTCCAGCCCGGGCCGGGTCATCCGGGTCTCGACCTCGCGCCCGTCAGACCCCGTCATCACCTTCAACCCCGCCGTCGCCGTGACCAGCGACGACGAACCGGATGCCGGTGACCCGGCCGCCGCCCCCGATCAGTCGGCAACCGGATCGATCCCCTTCTCGTCGGCCTTCGCCCGGCTCCGCCGCCGCAGTGCACGCCCGACGCAGCCCAACTCCGAGGCGGTGGTGCTCCCCGCCACGGTGACTCCGTCTTTCGAGCTCGAGAACACCGACGACGAGAACGCCATCCAGCCCCTGGTGATGGCCGAGGAGAACAAGATCCGGCAGGTGCTCGCCAACCTCATCGGCAACGCGCTCCGGTTCACGTCGAGCGACAGCCCGATCGAACTCGCTGTCAGCGTCGACGAGGCCAACAGGCTGGCCACGGTCGACGTCATCGACCACGGCGAGGGCATCCCGCCCCAGATCCGCGAGAAGATCTTCCAGCGCTTCTGGCGAGCCGACAGCTCCCGCACACGCGAGACGGGCGGAAGCGGCCTCGGCCTCGCCATCGTGTCGTCGATCGTCGCGGCGCACGGCGGAACGGTGCGGGCTCTCGAGACCGAGGGCGGCGGAGCCACGTTCCGCGTCTCTCTTCCTCTCCTCATCGAGCAGGCCCCCGCCGAGTCATCCACAGGCTCCGACTCGGCTTCCTGACAGGCCCGCTCGCGCGTCTACCGTTGCAGCTGCCGACCGACCGGTCGGCACCGCCGCATCCAGACGAAAGAGCAGGCATCCACCATGAGCCAATACCAGGTCGACAGCGAGGCCGTCAGCGCCAGTGCATCGTCCATCCGCAGCACCATCGATCGCATCCAGGCCGATGTCGCCGCCATGCACGGTCAGTTGACCTCGCTCGAGGGCAGCTGGACGGGCCAGGCGGCAGTCGCCTTCCAGGCCGTCGTGGCCGACTGGCGAGGAACCCAGACCCGGGTAGAAGAGAGCCTGGCCTCGATCACCCAGGCTCTGTCGGCGGCCGCGCAGACCTACGCCGACGTCGAGATGCAGAACGTGCGCATGTTCGCCGTGTAGGAACGACGAAGCGGGCGACTCCCGAAGGAGCCGCCCGCTTGTGTCTTGTCTATTCAGACCTGGGTCTGGTCAGACGAGGGACTTAGAAGTCCATGCCACCCGTGGGGTCGCCGGCCGGGGCCGCAACCTTCTCGGGCTTGTCTGCGACGACCACCGAGGTGGTGAGGAACAGACCGGCGATCGACGCGGCGTTGACCAGCGCGGAGCGCGTGACCTTCACCGGGTCGTTGATGCCGGCGGCCAGCATGTCGACGTACTCGCCGGTCGCGGCGTTGAGGCCGTGTCCGACGGGCAGGTTGCGAACCTTCTCGGCCACAACACCGGGCTCGAGGCCGGCGTTCTGAGCGATCTGCTTCAGCGGAGCGTCGATGGCCACCTTGACGATGTTCGCACCGGTCGCCTCGTCGCCCGTGAGCGACAGCTTCTCGAAAGCGGTCTTGCCGGCCTGGATGAGGGCGACGCCACCACCGGCGACGATGCCCTCTTCGACGGCTGCCTTGGCGTTGCGCACGGCGTCTTCGATGCGGTGCTTGCGCTCCTTGAGCTCGACCTCCGTTGCCGCGCCGGCCTTGATGACGGCGACGCCACCGGCGAGCTTGGCGAGACGCTCCTGAAGCTTCTCACGGTCGTAGTCGCTGTCGGTGTTCTCGATCTCGTTGCGGATCTGCTGCACGCGACCGGCGATGGCGTCGGCGTCGCCGGCACCCTCGACGATCGTGGTCTCGTCCTTCGTGATGACGACCTTGCGGGCCTTGCCCAGCAGGTCGAGCGTCACGTTCTCGAGCTTGAGGCCGACCTCTTCCGAGATGACCTGTCCACCCGTGAGGATCGCGATGTCCTGCAGCTGCGCCTTGCGACGGTCTCCGAAGCCGGGAGCCTTGACGGCCACAGACTTGAAGATGCCGCGGATCTTGTTGACGACCAGCGTGGCCAGGGCCTCGCCGTCGACGTCCTCGGCGATGATCAGCAGCTGCTTGCCGCTCTGGATGACCTTGTCGACGATCGGCAGCAGGTCCTTGATGTTCGAGACCTTGCTGTTGACGATCAGGATGTAGGGGTCTTCGAAGACGGCTTCCTGGCGGTCGGGGTCGGTGACGAAGTACTGCGACAGGTAACCCTTGTCGAAGCGCATGCCCTCGGTGAGCTCGAGCTCGGTGCCGAAGGTGTTCGACTCCTCGACGGTGACGACGCCCTCTTTTCCGACCTTGTCGATCGCCTCGGCGATCAGCGCGCCGATCTCGGGGTCGCCGGCGGAGATGGACGCGGTCGCGGCGATCTCTTCCTTGGTCTCGATCTCCTTCGCGTTGGCGATGAGCTCGGCGGTCACAGCGGCGACGGCCTTCTCGATGCCGCGCTTGAGGGTGATCGGGTCGGCGCCGGCCGCGACGTTGCGCAGGCCTTCGCGAACGAGCGCCTGGGCCAGCACGGTTGCGGTGGTCGTACCGTCTCCGGCGACGTCATCGGTCTTCTTGGCGACCTCTTTGACGAGCTCTGCACCGATCTTCTCGTACGGGTCGTCGAGCTCGATCTCCTTCGCGATCGACACACCGTCGTTCGTGATGGTGGGAGCGCCCCACTTCTTCTCGAGGACGACGTTGCGACCGCGCGGGCCGAGCGTGACCTTGACTGCGTCGGCGAGAATGTTCAGGCCGCGCTCGAGGCCGCGACGGGCCTCTTCATCGAAAGCAATGATCTTTGCCATAAGTGTTTCTGTCCCTCCCGGAGACAATCAAAGAATTAGCACTCCATTGGAGAGAGTGCTAAGACAATATTGGCACTCAGGGCAGGCGAGTGCAAGCTGCAACAGCGAACGCCGCCCGCGTCAGCGGACGGCGTTCGGTGTGTAGGGCATCGCGGGTGCGATGCGGTCGAGTGCGTGAGGGGGGTCAGGCGAGCCGAACGGCTTCGGCCTGCGGCCCCTTCGCTCCGGTGCCCACTTCGAAGACGACCTGCTGGCCCTCTTCGAGCACCTTGTAGCCGCCCATCTCGATCGCCGAGTAGTGGACGAAGACGTCCTGTCCTCCCTCGTCGACGGTGATGAAGCCGTAGCCCTTCTCAGCGTTGAACCACTTCACGGTTCCGTTCGCCATTGTTACTCCCATTGCCGAATGTGTGTCTTCAGGACACCCGAAGAAACACGGGCGACCAAGGCTGATACTAATCAGCGCATTCGGCGGATTGCAGGCGATGTCGGCAAATCGGGGCATCCGTTTCCGCATCTCAACACGACGGAAACATCACCGAAATATGGGGCCGCGATGCGGCCACCACCCGGCCTACTGAACGGGCTCGTCGGTCGTGCCGTCCGCAGACGGTTCGACGAAGTCGGCGCCGAGCACGACAGTGAGCTGCGCTCCCTGGAATTGGTCGGACTGCTCGACCCGCACGGATGTTATCGACAGGGCGACACCGTTCGCCGACGCATCGGCGGTGGCCTTGGCGAACAGGGAGTCGGCGAGGCCGAGTGCGGCGGCCTCGTTCGCCGGATCGACGTAGTAGACCGTGGTCGTCTTGAAGTCGGTGGCACTCGCGTTGGCGGTGGAGCCGACACCCGCCCATCCGGCCTCGCGCATAGCTTCGCCGACGCTGGCCGCCAGCCCTGCGGTCTCCGTGCCGTTCAGGACGGTGACGGTGACGGCCGGATCGACGATGGGAGTGATCGTGGGCGTCGGAGTGGGCGTCGGCGTCGGCGTCGAGGCCGTCGTTCCGCCCAGAATGCCACCGAACTGGATGTTGTCGTTGATGATGGCGAGGCCCACCACGCCTCCGGCGACGATGACTCCTGTCGCGAGAGCTGCCCAGGCGAACGCGATCCAGCCACGGCCCTTGCGGCGCGGACCCCGGTGGGCCCCCGTGCGGTGGAGGTCTGCGGGGATGGTGTCGAAGCGGTCGGATTCAGGCTTGGCCATGGTGTGGTCTGGGTCCTAGTCGTCGAGGGACGTGAGGCGCACTGATCGCGCGTCCGTCCTGGCATCCCGCACTCTGTGCAGTCTCTTGATGAGCATGGGGTCGTGGGCGAGGGCGGAGGGCGAATCGATGAGAGCGCCCAGCAGTTGATAGTAGCGGGCGGCCGAGAGACCGAATTCGTCACGAATGGCCTGCTCCTTGACGCCGGCGTGCTTCCACCAGGTGCGCTCGAAGGCCAGGATCGCGATGTCGCGAGCACCGAGGGCCGGCGTTCTGCCGTCGCCCGAGCGCTGCTCGTCGAGATCTTTCGCGGCTCCCACAAGGCCTCCACTTCGTGCCCGGGAGCCGTCCGGCCCCCCCGATCGTCAACATCCTATGGGCCGCATGCTCTGGATCAGCCGAATGAGGCGGGCATGCCGCGATGCCTAGCGACCGGCCCGATACATAGTGCGGTGGGCGATGCCCGCCTCGATGAACTCGTCGCCCACGGCGACGAATCCGAACGCGGCGTAGAGGCCCGTGATGTAGCTCTGCGAATGAAGAAGCAGCGACTCGGAGCCGTAGAGCTCGACGACCCTCGCCAGGAGGATCTGTGCGAGGCCCCTTCCCCGGTAGGCAGGGCCCACGACGACGCGGCCCGGCAGCCGGTGCGCGTCCTCGTGTTCCGCGACCTCGTCATGCAGCACACGGAGATAGGCGGCCACATCTCCGTTCTCCCCCGCGATCCACAGGTGATCGGTCGTGCGCTCTCTGTCGCGGCGGTCGAGTTCGCTCTCGTCGACCTTCTGCTCCACGTAGAACACGTCGGTGCGCAGCTTGAGAATCTCGTAGAGCTCCTCTGTGGTCAGCTCGCTCCAGCTCTTCTGCACGATCGTGGGTACGGTTTCGAGGGGCACAGGCGCCAAGTTTACTGTGATGATGGAAGAAGCCCTGGTCGATCGCGGAGCCGCGACCGCGGGGCGGAGAAGGAGTGTCCTGTCGATGAGTTACGACGTTCAGAAGAGCGATGAGGACTGGCGGGCAGAGCTGTCTGCCGACGAGTACGCCGTGCTGCGCCAGGCCGCGACGGAGCGCCCGTGGACCGGTGAGCTGCTCGACGAGGGCCGTGAAGGCATCTATCGATGCAAGGCCTGCAGCGCGGAGCTCTTCCGCAGCACCACGAAGTTCGACTCGCACTGCGGCTGGCCCAGCTTCTACGATCCGTCGTCGACCGACGCCGTCGAGCTGATCACGGACTCCACGCTCGGCATGGTGCGCACAGAGGTGCGGTGCGCCACGTGCGGCTCCCACCTGGGCCACGTCTTCGACGACGCTCCCCAGACGCCCACCGGCGACCGGTACTGCATGAACTCGATCTCGCTCGAGTTCGACCCGGCAGAGTAAGGGCGTGGCATCCGTCTTCGAGGCGATGCAGGAGCGCCGCTCGAGTTCGAAGGTCACCGACGAGGCGCCGAGCCACGACGAGCTCCTGGAGCTCATCGAGGCCGCCGGGCAGGTCGCCGACCATTCGGGGATGACGCCCTGGCGCGTCCTCGAGATCCGCGGGGAATCCCGACGCATCGTCGGCGAGAGCCTCGCCGCCGCCGCGGGGCTCGAGGGTCGCGACGCAGACAAGAACATCCGTAAGGCGTACCGCGCACCCCTGCTGCTCGCGGTGATCGTGTCGCCCCGGCCCAGTTTCAAGGTGCCGTACTGGGAGCAGGAGGCCGTCGCATCCGGTGTGGCCCATTCGCTCAACCTGCTGCTGCACGAGCGCGGCTACGGCGCGATGTGGCGCACCGGCATCCACACCCGGAGCGATGCCGTTCGGCTCGCGCATCGCCTCGAGCCCGGCGAGCAGATGCTCGGGTGGATCTACGTCGGTCGATACCCGGATCGGCCACGCTCCTCGCGCCGCTCGCGAGTCGACGCCCGGCGGCATCTCTCGTCGCTCTGACAGCCCGTCGCTCGAATCGATTCGACGCCCGGTCCTGCGCGGGCTAGTATCGAATTCTTGTGACTGATATCGGCGTGACTCCCCCAGCGACAGGGCCGCAGGTGTCGGCGCAGAATCCGCCGACTCGAGCAGGCGCTGAACAGCCGGTGGGGCACCTGCGCTACTCCCCCGCCCGCCGGTGGCTGGCATTGCTCGCCCTGGCCCTGGGCGGCTTCGGAATCGGAGTCACCGAATTCGTGTCGATGGGACTGCTGCCGAATATCGCGCAGGATCTCCTGCCCGGGCTGTACGCCGCGAACTCGGCCGACGCCAACGCCACGGCCGGCCACCTGATCTCGGCGTATGCCCTCGGTGTCGTCGTCGGCGCTCCGACTATCGCGGCCGCCGCCGCCCGCTGGCCGCGCAAGCGCCTGCTCACGGTGCTCGTCGCCTGCTTCGTGATCGGCAACCTCGCCACGGCGATCCTGCCCTCGTTCGGCTGGGTGCTCGCGGCCCGCTTCGTGTCGGGTCTTCCGCACGGCGCCTATTTCGGCATCGCCTCTCTGGTCGCCGCCACCCTGATGGGCCCGGGCAAACGCGCGCGCGGCGTCGCCTTCGTGCTGTCCGGCCTCACCATCGCGAACGTGGTCGGCGTTCCCGTGGGCACGTATCTCGGCCAGCACTTCGGATGGCGCAGCGCCTTCTGGCTCGTGACCGTGATCTTCGCCGCCACCCTCGTCTCGATCATCGCGACCGTGCCGTTCCAGGCCGGCAACCCCGAGAGCACGATCCGCAACGAGCTCAAGGCCTTCTCCCGCCCGCAGATCTGGCTCACCCTGGCCATGGCGTCTATCGGCTTCGGAGGCATGTTCGCGGTCTACAGCTACATAGCCCCGGTGGTCACCGATGTGACGGGGCTCGGCGCAGCGATCGTGCCGCTCGTGCTCGTGACCTTCGGCGTGGGCATGACCATCGGAAACTTCATCGGCGGCTGGGCCGCCGACAAGTCGGTGGCGCGCTCGCTGCTCATCTTCATGCCGGGCATCGGCCTCGCCTGCCTCGCCTTCGGCCTCACCGCCGCCAGCGCCCCCGGCCTGTTCATCTCGATCTTCTTCATCGGCGCGTTCGTGTCGGCGGCGTCGCCCACGATCCAGGCCAGGCTGATGGATGTCGCGCACGACTCCCAGTCGATCGCGGCGGCCCTCAATCACTCGGCCCTCAACCTCGGCAACTCGCTCGGCGCGTTCCTGGGCGGCGTCGTCATCGCGGCGGGTTTCGGATACATCGCGCCGGCCTGGGTGGGGATCGGCCTGTCGATCGTGGGCGTGGCCATCCTGCTCGTCTCGCTCGGCGTCGACCGCCGCAGCGCCTCGCGGGCCTGAGCCCGGTCGGCCCGGCGGACACGCGTCAGTTGACCAATTTCTTGTAGGCAGTGACCGAGCCTGACCCGCGACCCCACAGGCCGATAGAGATCTCGCCGACGGTCACACCGGGGTGCACCGCCAGAATGTCGGCGACGAGACTCGAGAACTCCCGATGATTGCGGGTGATTACTGAGGCGCCGTCGGCCGGGGTCAGCCGCACAAGCTGACTCGAGAGCGCACAGCGCTCGATCGATTGGATCTCCCTGATGGGGATCGAACCACGCCGGAACGGCGAGAACCAGAACAGATCTCCATGGTCGAGTTCGACCTTGTATGCGACACGGATGAGCCAGACGTAGCCGTTGAACAGGCAAATGGCAAGCCACAGCAGCATGAACGGCACACCAGGACCGCGGCCCCCGGACACCTGTGCCACGAGGCCCCAGCCCCCACCGATCAGCAGGGCCAAAAAGACGATGACCGGCAACCATGGGGCGGTCGATTCGGGTAGATATCGTGTGCGGCTCATGACAGTCCCTCGCTCGTCTACACCGTAGCCGGTACACCGACCGCCTCGAGCGCCGTGAGCGCGGGAACGACGTCGGAGCCTGCGGAGACCGCCCCTCTCACCGCAGCGCAGGGCTCGGTGACCTCGGCCGCCCACTCGGCGCCTCCGGCGCCTGCCGCGAGCTGGCTCTCGCAGGTCTCGGCCGCGCTCGTACTGAACGCGGAGAGGGACGCCTGGAGCGCGGCGCCCGCCGCATCCAGATCGAGCTGCGAGCCGACCCTCGACGCGGTGTCGAGGCCGGCCGCGTCGCGCTGCAGTGCCGCGATGGAGTCGGCAGACGCCATACCCGCGGCGTTGTTGGCGATGGGGAGCAATCGCTTTACCGTGGTGGCGGCCTCTGCCCGCGCCGCGGCAAGCTGCGGGTCGACGGGTTCGACGCCGGGGATGGGCCTCTGGGTCGATCGGGCGGTCTGGGCGCCCGCAGACATCGACGTGACCGCGACTGCGATGCCCGCCCCCACGAGAACGACGAGGAACGCCGCCACGACGGCGACGCGCACCCGCGCCCACCGCTTCGTGCGGCGTGATTCGTCGAATGACACGGCGAACTCCTCTCCCACTAAGAGAGAGTCGATGCAACGCGATCGCTTACGCGAGAAGCCCGCCGGATCTCGATGGATCCGACGGGCTTCTCAGGAGTGGGGCCGGCGACGGGACTTGAACCCGTAACCCCCGCTTTACAAGAGCGGTGCGCTACCAATTGCGCCACGCCGGCAGATGGAACACCTCATTCTAGCCACGAGCCGCGGCCCGATCGAGGCGATCCAGACGACGCGCTACTGCGCGACGGTCGGCTCGGGTGTCGGGGTGGGCGTCGCGGTGGAGTACGCCTCGCTGGCGACCTGGAGGACGAAAGCGGAGAACGCGTCGGCGTCGGTGAGCGAGCCGGAGTACTGCTGCCCGTTGACCAGGACGGTGGGCGTGCCCTCGACCTTCTCGACGTCTGTGTTCGGCAGCGGACCCTTGAGGGCGCGGGCCGTCGAGGCGCTCACCCAGTCTTTGAACTGGATGTCGTCGATGCACTTCTCGATCTGCGACACCTTGTCTGCTTTGGCGTCGGTGACGTAGCCCTTGAGCGCGGCGTTGTCGAGACCCTCGGTGTTCTCAGCCGGCTGGTTCTTGAAGAGCAGCGCGCTGAAGTCGTAGAAGTTGTCGGGCGAGTAGTTGGCGACGCAGGCCGCGGCGTTGGCCGACCTGGTCGAGTACTTCGTTCCGAGTGAACCGCGGTCGAGGATGGCGAGGGGGTGCGTCGTGAGAGTGGCGGCGCCGGATTCGATCCACTGGCCGATCTGCTCGGAGTTGGTCGCCTCGAACTGGCCGCAGTAGGGGCACAGGTAGTCGACGTAGACCTGGATGTCGACGACGCCGGTCGAGTAGTCGGGGGTCGGCGCCGTCGGGTCGGCGTCGGCCGCCTGCGAGGGGGTGGTCGTGGCGACGAAGCCCTGGCTCACGGTGAGACCGTCGCTGGCCATGTTCTGGGGGCCGGGGCCCGCCGGCTTGATCGCGCTGACGATGATCAGCGTGACCGCGACTCCGATGGCGATGACCACGACGCCGAGGCCTCCGAAGAGGAAGATGCGGTTTCGAAGGTCTTTCTTTCGCTGCTGCTCACGAAGGGCCTTGGCCTTTTCGCGGGCGGCTTCGCGTCGGTCGTTCTTAGAGAGGCGACCATCTCCGGCTGAGCCATAAGACATACGTGTAGAACTCCGGGTGAGAGAGAAGAAAAAGCGACCGGGCCGAATCTGGCCGGAAACCCCAGCGTAGAGGGCTTGACTGGGAAATATCCAAACAGGAAGTCAGGGTGCCTCATTCGGGGGCCTCGAACCATGACATACTGGACGATGGACCGCCACTGTCGACGGTCCGGTTCAATCCATCACAACGGATCGTCCGGCACGTACCTGCCGGTGAAGGAGATCAACACCCATGGCATCTGTCACTTTTGACAAAGCTACCCGCATCTACCCGGGTGCCACTCGCGCCTCGGTCGACAAGATCGACCTCGAGGTCGCCGACGGCGAGTTCCTCGTTCTCGTCGGTCCCTCCGGTTGCGGAAAGTCCACCACGCTGCGCATGCTCGCCGGCCTCGAAGAGGTCAACGAAGGACGCATCCTCATCGGCGACCGCGACGTCACCGACGTGCCCCCGAAAGACCGCGACATCGCCATGGTCTTCCAGAACTACGCGCTCTACCCGCACATGACCGTCGCCGAGAACATGGGCTTCGCACTCAAGATCGCGGGCGTCGGCAAAGAAGACCGCGCCACCCGCGTTCTCGAGGCCGCCAAGCTCCTCGACCTCGAGCCCTACCTCAGCCGCAAGCCGAAGGCGCTCTCCGGTGGACAGCGTCAGCGCGTCGCCATGGGCCGCGCCATCGTGCGCCAGCCCCAGGTGTTCCTCATGGACGAGCCGCTGTCGAACCTCGACGCCAAGCTCCGCGTGCAGACGCGCACCCAGATCGCGTCGCTCCAGCGTCGCCTCGGCGTCACCACGGTCTACGTCACCCACGACCAGACCGAGGCCCTCACCATGGGTGACCGCATCGCCGTGCTGAAGGATGGCATCCTGCAGCAGGTCGGAACCCCGCGCGACCTCTACGAGAAGCCGAACAACGTCTTCGTCGCCGGCTTCATCGGAAGCCCCGCGATGAACCTGTTCCACGCCGACATCGTCGACGGAGGCATCGCCTTCGGTTCGTCGGTCGTTCCGGTCGACCGCGAGACGCTGTCGCAGGCCACCGCGAAGAGCGTCACCGTGGGCGTGCGCCCCGAGGACATCGTCGTGTCGACCACACAGGGCCAGGGCCTCGCGGTCGAGGTCGACCTGGTCGAAGAGCTCGGCGCCGACGGCTACCTCTACGGACACTCGGAGATCGAGGGCAAGCGCACCGACATCGTCACCCGCGTCGACGGTCGCTCGCACCCGTCGCTCGGCGACACGGTGTACCTGACCGCGGCTCCCGGCCACGTTCACGTGTTCGACACCGAGTCGGGCGAGCGTCTCGGCAACAAGGCCGTCGTCTCCAGCTAGTACCTGACGTACACACCAGTCGAGCTCGTCGCTTGATGCATCGGCCCCACGGCTCGGTGCACGGGCGACGGGCTCGACTTGTCTGTGCCTAGGCTTGTCCCACCAGGTTCGTTCACGCCCGGCTCGTCGATGACGAATGCCGACCCGGCTCACCAGCAAGGAGCAGCAATGAGGGGTTCCCTCAACATCACCTCGGCCATCACCGATCCCGCCCTGCTCGATCTGCCGTGGGACGTGCCCCTCGGCGAGTGGGAGGACCAGTACATCGCTGCGCTGCCGAAGGGCCTCTCCCGCCACCTCGTGCGATTCGCCCACCTCAGCGGTCACGTCATCGCCATCAAGGAGACCACGGAGGACATGGCCGGCGGCGAGTACAAGATGCTCCGCACGCTCCAGAGCCTCGAGATCCCGTGCGTCGATCCGCTCGCCGTCATCACCGACCGCACGAACGCCGACGGCGATCCCCTGCCCAGCGTGCTCGTCACCCGGCACCTCAAGTTCTCGTTGCCCTACCGAGCCCTGTTCTCGCAGCAGCTGCGCCCCGACACCGCCACCCGTCTGGTCGACGCCCTCGCGCTGCTGCTCGTGCGCCTTCATGTGATCGGCTTCTTCTGGGGAGACGTGTCGCTCTCGAACACGCTCTTCCGACGCGATGCCGGCGCCTTCGCCGCGTACCTCGTCGACGCCGAGACGGGCAAGCTCTTCTCCGGTGGGCTGTCGAACGGCCAGCGCGAGAACGACCTCGAGATCGCCCGCGTCAACATCGCCGGCGAGCTCATGGACCTCGAAGCCGGCGGCCGTGTCGACGACCAGCTCGACCCCATCAAGGTGAGCAACGGCATCCTCGCCGCCTATCGCACCCTGTGGTCGGAGCTGACGGGCAAGGAGTCGTTCTCGTCATCGGAGCGCTGGCGCATCAACCAGCGCGTCGACCGGCTCAACGAGCTCGGCTTCGACATCGAAGAGCTCGACATCAAGACCGACGACGAGGGCACGACCGTGCGCATCCAGCCGAAGGTCGTGGATGCGGGCCACCACCAGCGCAGGCTGCTGCGCCTCACCGGAGTGGACGCCCAGGAGAACCAGGCACGACGCCTGCTCAACGACCTCGACGACTTCAGCGCCCGCTACAGCAAGGACGACTACGACGAGGAGATGATGGCCCACGACTGGGTCGCCAAGGTGTTCGAACCCGTCGTGCGCAGCGTTCCCCGCGACCTCAAGCGCAAGCTCGAGCCGGCCGAGCTGTTCCACCAGCTTCTCGAGCACCGGTGGTTCATGAGCGAGCAGCAGGGGCGCGACATTCCTCTGGCAGAGGCCCTCAACGCCTACATCAACGACGTGCTGCGTCACCGCCGCGACGAGGCGACGGTGATCGACCCGCCGACTGGAACGATCACGCTGCCGATCGACGTGCAGACGGGGTCGGTGCCCGTCGAGGCCGACGACGACGAGGACTGGCGCCTGAAGGTCTGAAGCAGCCCTCCGACAGGCTCGGGGAACGAGACCGTTCCCTGAGCCTCTCGAGGAGGTCGGCTACTTCTTGGCCGCGCGCAGCCGCGAGATCTCGTAGAGCGTGACGCTCGCGGCGATACCCGCGTTCAGCGACTCCGTGGCCGCGGTGATGGGGATCGAGACGACGGCGTCGCAGGTCTCGGTGACGAGGCGCGACAGGCCCTTGCCCTCGCTGCCCACGACGATGACCACCGGACCGTCGGCGAACGACAGGCCGGGCAGCGACACGTCTCCGCCTCCGTCGAGGCCGATCACGAAGACGCCCTTCTGCTTGAACGCCTTGAGCGTGGCCGTGAGGTTCGAGGCCATGGCGACAGGGGTGCGGGCGGCGGCGCCCGCAGACGTCTTCCAGGCCGAGGCCGTGACTCCGACGGATCGGCGCTGCGGCACGATGACACCCTGGCCACCGAACGCGGAGGTCGACCGGATGATCGCGCCGAGGTTACGCGGGTCGGTGATGCCGTCGAGCGCAACGAACAGCGGGGTGTCGCCGCGAGAGATGACCTCGTCGAGGAGGTCGACGGGATGCGCGTACTCGTAAGCGGGCACCTTGAGCGCGAGGCCCTGGTGCACCGAGTCGAAGCTCGTGAGCCGGTCGAGCTCGGGGCGCATGACCTCGAGAATCGGGATGCCCCTGTTGGTCGCGAGGGCGAGGGCCTCTTTCACCCGTTCGTCCATCTCGATGCGCGTCGCGAGGTAGAGGGCCGTCGCCGGGATCTTCGCCCGCAGCGCCTCGACCACGGAGTTGCGGCCGGTGACGACCTCGAACTCCTCGTTCTTCGCACTGCGGCGCGGGGCGGGCTTGCGGTTGGGATCCTGCGACGCTCCGCGACTGCTGCTGCTCCGACCGCCCTTGCCGCCGGCCGCGATGAAGCGCTCCTTGGCGGCCTTCGCCTTTCCGGCGGGGTGGTACGGGCGGTCCTCCGCCTTGGGCGTGGGCTTCTTGCCCTCGAGCGCCTGGCGGCCCTGGCCGCCCGAACCCACGGCCTTGCCGCGGCTCGCCTTGCGCACGGCGCCGGCCCTGGTGGGCTTGTTCGCTCCTGATTTAGCCATCGAGACTCCAATGCGATCCCGCGGGACCGTCTTCAATAGTGATGCCCGCTGCGTTCAGTTCATCACGAACTCGGTCGGCCGTGACGAAGTCGCGACCTTCCCGGGCAGCCTGGCGGTCTTCGAGCAGTCGTTCGACGAGCGCGGCGAGCGCGACATCGGTCGCTCCGCTCTGCGCAGTCGACCACTCGCTGGATAGGGGGTTGATTCCGAGCACGCTCGTCATCGCGATGACGGCGCCCAGTGCGTGCGCCGCCTCGACGAGGTCCTCGTTGTCGAGGGCAGCGTTGCCCGCTCGCACCGTGTCGTGCACGACGCCGAGCGCCTGCGGCACCCCGAGGTCGTCGTTCATGGCGTCGACGAAGTCGTCGGGCAGGGCCTGCACCGCGTCGGAGGAGAAGCGTGTGCCGTCGAGTCGACGCTGTGCCCGGTCGAGGAATCCCTCGATGCGACCTAGCGCGGCCTCTGCCTCGGCGAGGGCGCCGTCGTGGAACTCGAGGGTGGAGCGGTAGTGCGCGGCACCCAGGTAGTAGCGGAGCACGAGCGGGCGAGCCGACGCGATGAGCTCGGAGGCGAAGATCGAGTTGCCGAGCGACTTCGACATCTTCTGGCCCGACACCGAGACGAGTCCGTTGTGCAGCCAGTAGTTGGCGAACGGATCTCCGGCCGCGGTCGACTGCGCGAGTTCGTTCTCGTGGTGCGGGAACCTCAGGTCGATGCCGCCGCCGTGGATGTCGAACCGGGAACCCAGGTACTTGGTCGACATGGCGGAGCACTCGATGTGCCAGCCCGGGCGTCCGGCGCCCCAGGGGCTGCCCCAGGATGCGGACTCGGGCTCCTCGGGCTTGTGACCCTTCCAGAGGGCGAAGTCGCGAACGTCCTTCTTGCCGCGCGGGTCGGAATCGGTCGCGGGGGCCATGTCGTCGAGGCTCTGGTGCGTGAGCTCGCCGTAGTGAGGCCAGGCGCGCGCGTCGAAGTACACATCACCGGACTCGTCGTCGGCCGCGTATGCATAGCCCTCATCGATGAGGCGGGCGATGATCGCGTGCATCTCGGGGATGCTGGCCGTGGCGCGCGGCTCGTACGTGGGCGGCAGAACACCGATGGCGTTGTAGGCGGCCGTGAACTCGAGCTCGACGCGGTAGGCCAGCGCCCACCACTGCTCGTCGCTGCCGGCCGCGTTCACCAGCACCTTGTCGTCGATGTCGGTGACGTTGCGCACGAACGTGACATGGTGACCGGAGTGCGTCAACCACCGCCGCAGCTGGTCGTAGACGAGCGCCGAGCGCAGATGGCCGATGTGCGGCGACGACTGCACCGTGGGTCCGCAGACGTAGAT
Organism: Agreia sp. PsM10; assembly: GCF_030433855.1. Taxonomy (GTDB): domain Bacteria; phylum Actinomycetota; class Actinomycetes; order Actinomycetales; family Microbacteriaceae; genus Agreia. The sequence goes on from NZ_JARUXC010000014.1 coordinate 80,269, forward strand.
GCCCACCTGGTCTGGAACGAGGGGGACGAAGTCGGACAGGGTCCGGCTTCTCGAGTCATACAGTCGAAGCGCCACCCAGCTAGTTTAGGCGGCGCGTAGGGCCTGTTACGCGCCTGCGCCCGCCGCCGGACGCGGCAGCGGCGCGATGAGGGCGGTCGCGATGGCCGCGATGCCCTCGCCCCGACCGGTGAAGCCCAGCGAATCGGTCGTGGTCGCCGATACCGAGACCGGGCAGCCGAGCAATGCCGTCAGGCGTTCCTGGGCCTCGGCCTTGCGCGGCGCGAACCTCGGTCGGTTGCCGACGAGCTGCACGGAGGCATTGACGGGTGCGAACCCGGAGTCGTGCAGCAGTCGCAGGGTCTCGACGAGGAACACCTCTGCGTGCGCGCCCTCGAGCCGCGGGTCGTCGACCCCGAAGATGCCGCCGATGTCGGCGAGGCCCGCCGCCGACAGCAGGGCGTCGCACAGCGCGTGCGCAACGGCGTCGCCGTCGCTGTGGCCTGCCAGCCCGGCCTCGCCGGGCCAGAAGAGGCCCGCGATCCAGAGCGGCTGCCCGTCGTCGAACGCGTGCGCGTCGACGCCCACACCGGTTCGAAACGCCGGGCCGGATGCCTGCGGCCGGCCCGACGAGGAACCCTCGGCCAGCAGCTGGGCGGCCCGGCGAAGGTCCCACGGCGTCGTGATCTTGAATGCCAGCGGATCTCCCGCGACGATGGCGACCGAACCGCCCACGTGCTGGATCAAAGCGGCGTCGTCGGTGAACTCCCTGTCGGCCGCAGCATAGGCGGCCACGAGCTCGGCGCGCGGAAACGCCTGCGGCGTCTGCACGGCCGAGAGTTGCGACCGGTCGACCGTCTCGAGCACGGTCGACGAGGCGTCGACCCGCTTGATCGTGTCGCTCACGGCGAGTCCGGGGATCGCGCCCCGGCCGGAGGAATCGACGGCGACGACGACCCTCTCGAACAGGGATCGCGGGGCGAGCGCCCGAGCGGCGTCGTGCACAAGCACGACCTCGACCGAGGGCTCGAGAACGGCGAGGCCGGCCGCGACCGACGCCTGGCGCGAGTCGCCCCCGACGACGACGGTGCAGGCATCCGATGCCTGGCCCGCGGCCTGTTCGACGATGTCGCGTGCCTCGGACGAGTGCGTCGACGGGGCGACCACGACGACCTGGGCCGGCTCGGCGAGGCCGAAGATGGGATCGAGGGACCTCGACAGGATGCTGCGCCCGTCGAGCTCGACGAACGCCTTGGGGAGCGGCTCACCCAGGCGGGTTCCGCTGCCGGCGGCCACGACGATGATCGCGACGCGGGGCGTCGGCGCAGAGAGGCTCACGCTCTAGGAGGCCAGAACCTCGTCGAGAACAAGCGATGCCTTCTCTTCGTCGGTCTTCTCGGCGAGGGCGAGTTCGGAGATCAGGATCTGGCGGGCCTTGGCGAGCATGCGCTTCTCGCCCGCGGAGAGGCCTCTGTCTTGGTCTCGTCGCCAGAGGTCGCGAACCACTTCGCTGACCTTGATGACATCGCCCGAGGCGAGCTTCTCGAGGTTCGCCTTGTAGCGACGCGACCAGTTGGTCGGCTCTTCGGTGAACGGGGCACGCAGCACGTCGAACACGCGGTCGACCCCCTCTTTGCCGATGACGTCGCGAACGCCGACGAGTTCGACGTTCTCGGCGGGCACCTCGATGGTGAGGTCGCCCTGGGCGACGCGGAGCTTGAGGTAGATCTTCTCTTCACCCTTGATGATGCGGGTCTTCACCTCGGAAATCGTCGCCGCACCGTGGTGGGGGTAGACAACCGTTTCGCCGACTTCAAAAATCATCGATGGAATCCCTTCAGCGGCTCCCAGACTACCACGGCGCACCTTTTCGAACCCGCGTGGCCGACTCCGCACCACGCTCCTGCGGCCCGCGGCGCGACCGATCGCGGGGCCCGTCATTCGGTAGGCTAGGAAAGTCCGCGTCCAGCTCCCCGAGGGAGCTGCGCCGAACCACTTCTGGAGGAACTTGTGAGAGCACGACTCGGGGCCGCACTGGCCATGGCCGCCCTTCTTGTGGTCGGCACGGCCGGCTGCGCATTCATCACCCCGCAGGCGACGACGAAAGAGGTCGAGACGGCCAACGGCGTCAACGGTCGAGTCGGCACCGTCGACATCCGCAACGCCACGCTCATCAGTGACGACGGTGAAGACGCCAGCCTCCTGGTCACCTTCAACAACAGCGCCACCGAGAGCCGCGCGCTCACCCTGCAGTACGAGGGCGACGCAGGCAAGACAGAGTTCACCATCCCCGTGGCCGGCGACGGCAACACGAGCTACGGCGCCGACGGCGAGACCCAGATCGTGCTGCGGGGCATCGAGGCCACGGCGGGCTCCCTCTTCCCTGTCTACTTCCAGTACGGCGACGCCGAGGGCAAGCAGCTCCTCGTTCCGATCCTCACCACGGAGTTCGCCGAGTACACCGGCCTCGCTCCGACGCCGCTGCCCACGGTCACGCCGACGCCCACGCCCGTTCCGTCGTCGACTCCGACGCCCGCCGACGTCTCAGAGACGCCGACGCCCGAGGCGACACCCGCTCCATAGCGACCATCGCCCGGGTCCCGGGCATCCGGTCATGCCTCGAAGCGGTACCCGAGTCCCCTGACGGTGACGAGCAGGGTCGGCTCCGACGGAACGGCCTCGATCTTCGACCGGATCCTCTTGATGTGCACATCGAGCGTCTTGGTGTCGCCGAAGTAGTCGGAGCCCCAGACCCGGTCGATCAGCTGTCCGCGGGTGAGCACACGGCCGGCGTTGCGCAGAAGCAGTTCGAGCAGCTCGAACTCCTTCAGCGGCATGGCCGTGTCGATTCCGTTCACCCGAACGGTGTGCCGCTCGATGTCCATCTGCACGGGCCCGCTCTCGAGGATGGGCTCGGCGAGATCGCTCGGCTCGCTCTGTCGGCGCATGACCGCCCGGATGCGTGCGAGCAGCTCCCGGGTCGAGTACGGCTTGGTGACGTAGTCGTCGGCGCCGAGCTCGAGCCCCACGACGATGTCGATCTCGGAGTCCTTCGCCGTGAGCATGATGATCGGCACCGTGCTGCGCGTGCGGATCTCGCGGCACACCTCGGTTCCCGGGATTCCGGGGATCATCAGGTCGAGCAGCACAAGATCGACCCCGCCCCGGTCGAATTCGGCGATGGCGGTGGGGCCGTCGGGCGCCACGGTGACCGTATAGCCCTCACGGCGCAGCAGGTACGCGAGCGGCTCGCTCAGGGCGTCTTCGTCTTCGACGAGAAGGATGTGGGTCATCGTGAATCTCCTTGTGGTGCGGACGCGAGCGATGTCGCCTCCGGAAGCCTGATCGTGAACGTGGAACCTCTGCCGAGCTGCGACCACACCCGCACATCGCCGCCGTGGTTCTCCACGATGTGCTTGACGATGCTGAGGCCGAGACCCGTGCCGCCGGTATTGCGGGAGCGTGCCTGGTCGACTCTGAAGAAGCGCTCGAAGACGCGGTCGAGATCGTCACTCGCGATGCCGAGGCCCTGGTCGGTGACGGCGATCTCGACGACGCCGTCTTCGAGGCGAACACCGATGCCCACGCGCGAGTTGTCGGGCGAGTACTGGATGGCGTTGCCCACGAGGTTGTGGATCGCCATGACGAGCAGACTCTCGTCGCCGAAGACCTCGACGTGCTTGGCGCCGCCCTTCACCAGGGTCGTTCCGCGCAGCTCGGCCTGCACGTGGTTCTGGTCGATGGCCGACGCGATGAGATGGTCGACGTTCAGCACCTCGGCCGATCGGAGCGTGTCCGCCGCCTGGAGGCGGGAGAGCTCGATGATCTCCTGCGTGATGCGGGTGAGGCGGGCGGCCTCGGTGTGCAGCCGTTTGGCGAAGCGGCGGACCTGATCGGGGTCGTCCGCGGCCGGGTCGAGCGCCTCCGACAGGAGGGAGATCGCACCGATCGGCGTCTTGAGCTCGTGGCTGATGTTCGCGATGAAGTCGCGTCGAACGTCTTCGAGGCGGAAGGTCTCGGAGTGGTCTTCGGCGAGGAGGAGGATGTACCTCGAGCCGAGCCGGGCCACCCGCACCAGAAAGTGGACGCTCGCGTCTCCGAACGGGCCACGAGCGAGCTCGACCGCGGTGGTGATGGGCTCGCCGGTCGACCGGACCTGGTCGACGAGGGCGACCAGCTCGGGATGCACGAGCGCCTGCTGGGCGACGAGCCCGAACGAGATCGAGCCGGGAGACGCCGTGACGACGTTGTTCGACGGGTCGATCACGACTCCGGCAGAGTCGAGCGCGTTGATGACCTGCTCGACTCCGTCGGGAACCGCAGGATTGACCACGTCGACGGCATTGCTGCCCCGCCGTTCGGCGGCGTGAAGAAGCGCCATGAACCCGGCGCCCACGAGGAGGCCGAATGCCACAGAAAGCAGCACCAACCAGCCTGAGTCCATGAACCCCACACTAACGACTCGACCCATGACAGAATTCACGTCTATGCCCGAACAGGCGCCGCTTAGCCGAGTGTTCAGGTCTTCGGCACCTTCCGTTAACCTGATCTCGGCAGAATGATCCGGGCGCCAGCAGGCGCCCCTACCCTCGACGCTGCACAAAATCCGCCACATCGGCGTCGGGACGAATCCGTGAAAGGACCTTTACGCATGCGCGAAGTTTTCCAGCAGGAGCTGCGGGAGGTACAGGACCGCCTGGTCGAGATCTCGACGCTCGTGACCGTGGCGATCACCAATGCCACGACCGCCTTCAACGAATCGAACGTCGCCCTGGCCGAGTCGGTCATCGCAGAAGACCACAAGATCGACGCCCTGGCCGTGAGCCTCGACGAGCTGGCCATCAACATCCTCGCCCTTCAGCAGCCGGTCGCCCGCGACCTGCGCATCGTGGTCAGCGCCCTGCGCATCTCGGCGTCGCTCGAGCGCATGGGCGACCTCGCCGAGCACATCGCTCAGCTCGCTCGCTACCGTTACCCCGACAAGGTCGTGAAGAAGAGCCTGCGCGGCACCTTCACCGAGATGGGCCGTCTCGACGTGGCGATGGCGAAGAACCTCACCGTCCTGCTCACGAACGAAGACCTCGCACTGGTCGAGGTCATCCGCGAAGACGACGACTCCCTCGACGAGCTTCACGTGAGCGTGTTCGATGCCGTGCTCGGCGAGACCTGGAAGGGCGGCGCCGTCGACACCGTCGACGTGACCCTGGCCAGCCGCTACCACGAGCGCTTCGGCGACCACGCGGTGGCCATCGCCAAGAAGGTGCAGTACCTCGCCACGGGCGATTGGGCCGGCGCCGCAGACTAGTCGGAAACAGATTCGCGGAACGCGATCGGCACGCCTTCGGGCGCACCGGTCGCGTTCCGTCGTTTCCGGCGGAATGTCCGATGCCGCGGGGCCTCTTGCCCCGAGGGGCGTGCTCCCCCATGCTGGGGGCATGTCGCAATCCCCGCACACGTCGTTCGCCCCGGGCCCGTCCGCTCCCCCGGCCCCGCCCGCTCCCCCGGCGCAGCTCGTCTCGACCAGATGGCTGCTCGCCCTTGTCACGGTGTCGCTCGGCGGATACCTGCTCGTGCTCAACCTCGCCGGCCAGTTCATCCAGCTGTTCACGGGAATGCGCATCGAGGTGCCATACGGAACGCTCCTCGTTCTGCAGCTGCTCTTCGCCGGCGCGGTGGTGCTGCTCGGGTTCTTCTTCGCCCCGGCTTCCCTGGCCCGACGGTCCATCGCCGGCGCGATCGTCGCGGTGGTCGTGCTGTTCACGATCATTCTGCAGGCGGTGCGCCTGTCGACCGGCCTCGGCGCGGCATCCGTATTCATCGGCTTCACTTTCGCCGACGCCTTCGTGATGCTGCCCCTGGCCCTGGGCGCCGCGTGGCTCGTCGTGCGCGCCCGTCCGGGTCTCGCCTACGCGGCGTTGGCCCTCGTCGCGATCCCGGCGCTGGTGCACTGGGCACTTCTTATCAACGGAGTCGATTCGGCCACCACCCAGATCATCATGCTCATCCTCGGTGCGCTCGTCGCGGCCGGCATCGGCTGGGGCGGCGCGATCGCCGCCCGCGTCCTCGGCGGGGCCTCCGCGGCGCCGCGACCGCAGCCGCAGCAGGCGCCTCAGGCGTACGGCTCCCCCGCCGCCCAGCCGCAGTACGGCGCGCCCGCGCAGGCTCCCTACGCGCAGCAGCCTGTGCCTACCGAGCAGAATGACCGGCCCGCGGAGCGCGGACCGGTCATCTGACGGTTCTCGGCGAGAGCCGGGCTGCGGCCTACTTCTTGCCCTGGTTGGCCACGGCTGCGGCACCCGCGGCTGCCGCCTCGGGGTCGAGGTAGGCGGCTGGCTCGATCGGCACGAAGTTCTCGTCGAGCTTGTAGACCAGCGGGATTCCGGTGGGCACGTTCAGTTCGGCGATGTCGTCGTCGGAGATGCCGTCGAGGTGCTTGATGAGCGCACGCAGCGAGTTGCCGTGCGCGGTGACCAGCACGACCTTGCCCGCCTTGAGGTCTTCGGTGATGTCGGAGTGCCAGTAGGGAAGCATGCGCTCGATCACGTCTTTGAGGCACTCGGTGCGGGGCACCTCGCCGTCGATGTGCGCGTAGCGGGGGTCGCCCACCTGCGAGTACTCGGCGTCGTCGGCGATGGGGGGCGGCGGAACGTCGAACGAGCGGCGCCACGTCTGGAACTTCTCGGGGCCGTACTCCTCGAGCGTCTGGGCCTTGTCCTTGCCCTGCAGGTCTCCGTAGTGGCGCTCGTTGAGCCGCCAGCTGCGCTTCACGTCGATCCACTGCCGGTCGGCGCCCGCGAGCGCGAGGTTGGCCGTCTCGATGGCGCGCGACAGCACCGACGTGTACAGGATGTCGGGCAGCGTGCCCGACGATGCGAGGAGGTCTCCGGCGCGTTTCGCTTCGGCGATCCCCTGCTCGCTGAGGTGCACATCGACCCAGCCCGTGAAGAGGTTCTTCTGGTTCCAGTCGCTGTTGCCGTGGCGCAGCAGAATCAAGGTGTAAGGCGTAGACATGGTTCCAAGTCTAGGGGCGGCGGGCCTTGTCATTCGTGGTGAACTGGAAGCATGCCGATCGGTGAAATCACACGGGGTACGACGAACACCAACCGTCTGCGCCGCGTCGACCGCTTCATCACCACGCTGCCCGTGCTGCGCCGTACGGACGATCCTCTGGTGGTCGACCTGGGCTACGGTGCCAGCGGCGTGACCGCCTTCGAGCTGCAGCACCGGCTGGCCCGCGTGCGCGCCGACGTCGAGGTCATCGGCCTCGAGATCTCGCCCGACAGGGTGCGCACCGCGACCGAGCAGCTCGCCCGCGTCCGCGCCGGCGCCACCACGTTCTCCCCCGACGCCCGCGTCTCGTTCGCCCTCGGCGGGTTCGAGACGCCGCTGCCCGACGGCCGCCTCGCCGCCGTCATCCGCGCGTTCAACGTGCTGCGCCAGTACGACGAGTCAGAGGTTCCGGATGCCTGGCGGCGCATGGTCTCCCGTCTGCAGCCCGCGGGCGTGCTCGTCGAGGGCACCTGCAACGAGATCGGTCGGGTCTCGAGCTGGATCACCGTGACCTCCGCCGGCGCCCAGACCTTCACGATCTCGCTGCGCCTCGCGGATCTCGAGAAACCCTCGATCGTGGCCGAGCGGCTGCCGAAGTCGCTCATCCACCACAACGTGCCCGGCCAGCCGGTGCACGCCCTGCTCAGCGAGCTCGACAGGGCGTGGCAGCACAACGCCGGCGTGGGCGTGTACGGCGCGACCCAGCGATGGCTCGCCTCCGTCGAGGCTCTGGATGCCGCGGGCTGGTCGATTCTCGGCGCCCGGTCGCGCAGGCGGCTGGGCGAGCTCACGGTGCCGTGGTCGCAGGTGGCCCCGGTCTGACTCGCGAGGTCGTTCGCGACTCAGGCCGACATATCGGGCATCGACGCCCGCGCCTCCTCGGCGCTGAGGCCGGAGGCCATCAGCAGGTCCATCACCAGGGGTCGCATCGCGAAGACGACGGAGGTCTCGGCCAGCGGCTGGCCCGGCAGCAGCCGTGAGGGATGAAGCCTGACCGCGATGAGAATGAGGTTCTGCCTGACGAGCGGCTCGAGCCGCGGCTCGGCGAGGCTCTGCGAGAGCAGGTTCACGCTGCCCACGACGCCCGAGAGCAGCTCTGCGATCTCGGGTCGCGGTCGACCGTCGCGATCGAGCACGGAGAGTCTGCGGGTGACCACGCGCAGGTTGCGCATGGCGAGGTCCATGTTCTGCTGCATCACGTGCTGCCGTTGCAGTTCGGGGAGATGTTTTCGCAGGAACGGGGAGATCCGGGCGATCGCGAGCGCGGAGTCGAGCGATGTGCGCCACGAGTCGACGAGAGGCTGCGTGCGACGCGCCTGCTCGAGGACGCGATCCGTCTCGGTCTCGCTGCCGACGCGCAGGATCGCGGCGAGCGAGGCGACCACGTCGATGTACGCCGAGAGGAATCTCTTCGCGTCGCGGAGGGCCCCGCGACGCGGGTCACGAGGGATGAGCGCCGTGCACAGCAGGGCGATCGTGCCGCCGATGACGCCGTCGATCGTTCGGGTGAACGGGCCGCCGGCCTGCACGGGCAGCACCGCGACCAGAACGGACTGCACTCCCGCGACGATCGCGAACGAGGCGGCCGGGGAGAGCAGCCGCGCCACAGTGAGGGTCACGCCCAGGGCCACGGCGAGCTGCCAGACGCCCTGGCCGAATCCGAGCACGATCGCCTCGCTCAGGGCGATGCCCAGAGTGACGCCCAGGGCCGTCTCGACCACACGCAGAGGTCGGGCATCCCGCATGAAACCGAGACTCGAGATCGTGACGGTCACGGCCGTCACGGGCGCCGGATGCCCGAGCAGGTAGCGGGAGATGGAGAACGAGATCACGACCGCGATCACGATCTGCACGATCGCAGGCGCGCTGGACACCAGGCGTTCGATGGATGCGCCCGGCTTTGGAAGGTTGCGCACGGAGCGTTAGCGCCGCATCACGCCGAGTCGCGGCATGCGCCGGATGCGACCGACGACGCTCCCTGCCTCGGGCGGCACGATGACCTCCTGGCCCGCCGCCACGACGATGCCGTCGCTCAGCACCCCGAGATCGCGGTCGACCGGCGTGGAGCGTCGCACGACGGCGAGCGCCACAGGGCCGAGTTCGTAGTGGATGCCGCTGGAGGTCACCTGTCCGACGACGTCGGCCTCGCCGCCCTGGGCGGCGTCGGGCAGGGCGGGAAGCATCACGTCGTCGCCGGGTGCCGGCAGCACGTTGTCGGTTCCGTCGAGGTGGAGGAAGACGAGGCGCCGCGGCGGGTGGCCGAGGTTGTGCACCTTCGCCACCGTCTCCTGGCCCCGGTAGCAGCCCTTCGAGAGGTGCACGGCGGAGCGCATCCAGTCGAGCTCGTGGGGAATGGTCTTCTCGTCGCCCTCGGTCGCGCGGCGGGGACGCCAGGCCGCGATGCGCAGGGCCTCGGACGCCAGCACTCCCGCCACGGCGACCTCGCCGGCACGGGCTCGGTCGGCGAGCGCGGCGAGCCCGTCACGGCCCACGAGCGTCTCGCGCCACAACCACTCCGCGCCGGGGTGCTGCTCGATCTGGGCGTACTGGTGACCGCCCTCGGAGACGGCGCTCCAGGGGTCGCGCCAGACCAGGGCGACGCCGTTCGGCGACGCGGCCACGGAATCGAGAACCGGGTTCGACTCGCCGATCGAGCCGAGCGTCGCGAAATCGGCCGTGCGGTCGGTGATGACGACCCGCAGCGTGAAGCGCATCTTGAGCAGCCACGCGAGCAGATCGGGAAGCTCATCGGCGTCGACGAGCAGCCACGCCGTCTCTCCGTCGTCGACGACGCGCATGTCGAACTCGACTCGCCCGGAGACACCGAGCAGAAGGGATTCCGTCGACTGCCCCGGAGCCAACCGGGTGAGGCTCTGGCTCGTCAGCGAGTTCAGCCAGGTGAGGCGGTCGGCTCCGCTGACGGAGATGACCCCGCGGTGCGAGAGGTCGACGATGGCACCGGTGAGGAGCGTGCGCTGTTCGGCGACGGGATTGCCGTAGTGGGCGGGCACTCCCCTGTCGGCTCCCGCCGAGTCGACTGCGCCGGGAAGGCCGAGGAACGGAGAGGGAGCTGAGGTCATTGCAGTCAATCTGTCTTGGCGAGACGAGCGGAGGCGTGGGTGCGGAGGCTCTGGCCGAGGGCGGCGATGTCCCAGGCCCACAGCAGGTGGGAGTCGACGAGTCCGTAGATGCGCGTGGCCGCCGTGTACTCCTTGGCACCGTGCGAACGGATGACCGCGTCGGTCGAGAGGTCGATGCGAGCGCCGGCAACCTGGCCGATGTAGAGCTCCATCACTCCGCCGGGGTGCACCAGGGCGACCTCGACGTCGAAACCGTTCGTCGCGTTGCGCAGGGTCTCGACCTCGTCGGCCGTGGTGAAGGGCCTCTGCTCGGCCGGAGGCAGCATGCCCGGGCCCGGATCGGCTTCGACGAGCGGACGGCTGAGCCGCCAGTAGCCGGTCTCCGTGGCGAGCGGAGTGGGTTCGTCGCCCTCTTCGCCGATGAGCCAGGCGTAGGAGTTGTAGTTGAGGTGGGGCAGACCGTCTTGGCTGAAACTCACGCGCTGCCCGAACTCGCGCGTGACCTTTTCGTCACCGACCATGTAGTCGATGACTCCGGTGCCCTCCCAGACGCCGATCAGCCACGAGAGCGGAACCAGTTCGGCGTTGAGCCCGATGGGCAGTTCGATCACGGTCAGCGCTGGCCGCGGAAGAGCTTGAAGATGACCATGCCCGAGATCCACGCGATGGCCAGGCTCGCGAGACCGAGCAGTCCCACGAAGAAGAGTTCGAGCGCGACGTACGATTCCATGCTTCGATCCTAACCCGACTGCCGCCCGCGGGGGCCGTGACGCTAGGCGGCGAAAGCGATGGGGGCGAGGATGACCGTGGCCACCGCCAGGACGACGACGGCGCCGGTGGCGCTGGCCGTCACACGATTGACGTAGCCCTCTTTTCGCCTGATGCCCAGCTGGATGCCGAAGGTCAGGAGGGTGCACACCCCCAGCACCACGGGCAGGAAGACGAGGTAGTTGCGGGGGTCGGCGAGCGCGGCGACGGCGACGGCACCGATCACGGCCACCAGCCAGACCGGCACTACGCTCTTCATCAGGAGACTCACCCTCCTATTCTGCCCGATAGTATGACGGCAGGCTTTCTTGGAGGACCATACGTGGCGCAGCTGTTGATACTGACCTCTGCGGTCGACCGCGAGGTTCTGCCGGCACTCTCTCTCCTGAGCCACCGTGCCAGGCAGATCCCCGCCGAGCCCGCGCAGCTGGTGAACACGCCCAACTGCGATCTCATCTTCGTCGACGCCCGTAACGATCTGGCATCGGCACGATCCCTGTGCAAGATCCTCACCACCACGGGCGTCGGGGTGCCTATTCTGCTCATCATCACCGAGGGCGGGCTCACCGCGGTGAGCGCCGACTGGGGCGCGGCCGACGTCGTTCTCGAGACGGCAGGTCCCGCCGAGGTCGACACACGCATCCGCCTCGCCATCGGCCGTCAGGTGCAAGACCAGTCGACCTCGAAGATCCAGGCCTCCGGTGTGGTCATCGACGAGGCGAGCTATTCGGCCCGAGTGCACGGCCGCCCCCTCGACCTCACGTTCAAGGAGTTCGAGCTGCTGCGCTTCTTCGCGATGCACCCCTCGCGCGTCTTCACCCGGGAGCAGCTGCTCTCGGAGGTCTGGGGCTACGACTACTTCGGCGGAACGCGCACGGTCGACGTGCACGTGAGACGACTGCGGGCCAAGCTCGGCGACCTCGAATCCCTCATCGGCACCGTGCGCAACGTCGGCTACCGCTTCAACTTCTTCGAAGACGACAATGAGCGCATCGCTGCAACTCAGGGCAAGTAGCCCCTCCCAGCTCGGGGCGGCATTCACTCGGCTGATCTCCCGATCGTCTCTCGTCGACGGCCAGCCGCCGTTCAACGACCAGGCGCTCGTCGATGCGGCATCCGGGGCCAGGGCCCTGATCGTGGCCGAGCACGGCGACGTGATCGCCGGGGCCGTCATCGTCGGCGCGGGCGAGTTCGAGTTCGTCGTCGACCCCGAGTTCCGACGCAACGGGCTCGGCACGATCCTGCTCGAGCGCATTCTCGACGGCGCGGAGCCCGGCATCGCCGGGTGGGCGCACGGCGATCACCCGGCCAGTCGCATCCTCGCCGCCCGCACGGGGTTCGAGGCCGTGCGCACGCTGTATCAGTTGCGGACGCCGGTGCCGGGGCCTTCGGCAGGCTCCCCTTCGACAGGCTCAGGGAACGACGGCTCAGGGAACGACGGCTCAGGGAACGGCGACGGGGTCGTCATCGAGGCGTTCAGGCCCGGCGTCGACGACGAGGCCTGGGTCGACCTCAATGCGCGGGTCTTCGCCGATCATCCCGAACAGGGCTCGATCACGCTCGACGACCTGCACGCACGTATGGCCGAGCCCTGGTTCGACGCCGGCGATTTTCTCGTCGCGAGACACGACGGCCACCTGATCGCCTACAACTGGCTCAAGATCGAAGGGGCCGACGAGCCGGGAGAGATCTACGTGGTGGGCGTCGATTCCGCGTACGCGGGGCGAGGGCTCGGGCGCACGCTCATGCAGCACGCATTCGATCGCCTGCGCGAGCGGGGAATCCCGACGGCGGCGCTCTATGTCGACGCCGACAACGTCGGTGCCGTGCATCTCTACCGATCGCTCGGATTCGCCGACCACACGGTCGATGTTCAGTATCGGCGTCCGCTCGCCGGATGACATGATGATTGCATGAGCGGCGACAACATCCTCCTTGACTCGAACTTCGGTTCGGACTTCGACGACGACGACGAGATCATCGAGATCCTCGACGATCCGTCGCTTCCCGAAGGCCGCTACCTCGACCGCGAACTCAGCTGGCTGGCGTTCAACACGCGCGTGCTCGAGCTCGCGGAGGACCCCACGCTTCCAGTGCTGGAACGCACCAACTTCCTCGCGATCTTCTCGTCGAACCTCGACGAGTTCTTCATGGTGCGCGTCGCCGGCCTGAAGCGCCGCATCGCCACCGGCCTCGCCGTGCCCACGAACATCGGCCGCAAGCCGGTCGATGTGCTCGGAGACATCTCCCGCGCCGCGCACGAACTGCAGCTGCGGCATGCACGCGCGTACCAGGAGCTGGTCAAGCCGGCGCTCGACGAGGCCGGGGTGCACATCGTCACCTGGGACAGCCTCGACGAAGACGACCGCTCCCGCCTCAGCCACTACTTCTCGGCGCAGATCTTCCCCGTGCTCATGCCGCTCGCCGTCGACCCGGCGCACCCGTTCCCCTACATCTCCGGCCTCTCGCTCAACCTGTCGATCCGGGTGCGCAACACCAAGATCGACAAGGAGGAGTTCGCCCGCCTCAAGGTGCCCCAGGTCATCCCGCGCTTCATCCGCGTCGACGAGACCGAGGACGAGACCAACGTGCGCTTGATCGCGCTCGAGGATCTGATCGCCAACCACCTCAGCCACCTGTTCCCCGGCATGGAGGTGCTCGACCACCACGTGTTCCGCGTGACCCGCAACGAAGACGTCGAGGTCGACGAGGACGAGACCGAGAATCTCATCCAGGCCCTCGAGAAGGAGCTGCTGCGCCGACGCTTCGGCCCGCCCATCCGGCTCGAGGTCACCGAGGACATGGACGACCGCACGCTCGAACTCATCGTTCGCGAGCTCGACGTCACAGAGCAGGAGGTCTATCGACTGCCCGCTCCCCTCGACCTCGCCGGCCTCTTCGACCTGGGCAAGATCGACCGCCCCGAGCTGCACTACCCCAAGCGGGTTCCGACCACCTCGGTCGCCCTGCAGCCCAGCGAACCGAACGCCAAGCCCGACATCTTCAAGGCGATCGCGCGCCAGGACGTGCTGCTGCACCACCCCTACGAGTCGTTCGCCACGAGTGTGCAGGCGTTCCTCGAGCAGGCCGCGGCAGACCCGCACGTGCTGGCCATCAAGCAGACGCTCTACCGCACCTCGGGCGACAGCCCCATCGTGGAGGCCCTCATCGACGCCGCCGAGGCCGGCAAGCAGGTTCTCGCCCTCGTCGAGATCAAGGCGAGATTCGACGAGCAGGCCAACATCTCGTGGGCCCGCAAGCTCGAGAAGGCCGGAGTGCACGTGGTGTACGGCCTCGTCGGTCTCAAGACCCACTGCAAGCTCGCGCTGGTGATCCGACGCGAGAAGGGCGTGCTGCGCCACTACAGCCACATCGGCACCGGAAACTACAACCCGAAGACCAGCCGCATCTACGAGGACTTCGGTCTTCTGACGGCCGACGACCAGGTCGGAAAAGACCTGACCAGGCTCTTCAACGAGCTCTCGGGCTACGCGATCGAGAAGAAATTCAAGCGACTCCTCGTCGCCCCGCTGCACCTGCGCAAGGGCCTGCTCAAGCGCATCGCCCAGGAGGCGACGAACGTCGAGCAGGGCCTGCCCGCCGGCATCCGCATCAAGGTCAACTCGATCGTCGACGAGGCGATCATCGACGCGCTGTACCGCGCGAGCCAGGCCGGCGTTCCCGTCGAGATCTGGGTGCGCGGCATCTGCGCCATCAAGCCGGGCGTGCCCGGCCTCAGCGAGAACATCACTGTGCGGTCGATCGTCGGGCGCTACCTCGAGCACTCGCGCATCTTCTCCTTCGTCAACGCGGGCGAGCCGGAGACCTGGATCGGCAGCGCCGACATGATGCACCGCAACCTCGACCGTCGCGTCGAGGCCCTCGTGCGGCTGACGAGCACCGATCATCTGCGCGAGATCAGCGAGCTCTTCGACCTGGCCATGGACGAGAACACCATGTCGTGGACACTCGGCCCGGAGGGCGACTGGGTTCGTCGCAGCATGGACGCCGACGGCAACCCGCTGGTCGATCTGCAGGACGTGGTCATGAAGCAGATCTCCAAGCGGCGCAAGCGAAGCGGAATCAGTCGGTGATCCGAGCGGGGGAAGCGGGCCAGTGACTGTCTTCGCCGCGGGAGCGGTCTGCTGGCGCGTCGTCGACGGCAAGATCAAAGTGCTCCTGATCCATCGCACGCGCCACAAAGACATCTCCCTGCCCAAAGGAAAGCTCGATCCCGGCGAGGTGCTGCCCCAGACCGCCGTGCGGGAGATAGCCGAGGAGACGGGCCTGCAGGTCGCGCTCGGCGTGCCGCTCGGGGTGACGAACTACGTGATGCCCAACCATCGCGAGAAGGTCGTGCACTACTGGGCAGCCGAGGTCACCGAGGAGGCCGTGCTCAACTCGACGTTCGTGCCGAACAACGAGGTCGCCGCCCTCGAATGGATGCCGGTGAGCCGGGCCCTCGCCTCGATCAGCTACAAGCGCGACGCCGAGATCCTCAAGCGATTCCAGGCGCTCGTCGACGACGGGCTCACGAGCACTTTCGCCATCATCGCGCTGCGTCACGCCAAGGCGATTCCCGCATTCGACTTCGACGGACGCGACTCCGCCCGCCCGCTCACGCATCGCGGAGAGCTCGAGGCCCAGTCCATCGTCGCCGGCCTGAGCGCCTTCGGTCCCACGGTCATCCGATCGTCGACCGCGCTGCGCTGCCAGCAGACCGTCGCGCCGACGGCCGAGGCGCTCGGCCTGGCCGTGAAGAAGACCGACTCGATCAGCCAGGACGCGTTCGAGAACGGCACCGGCGACATCCGGGGCCAGGTCGGCAAGCGCGTGCGCCGACGAGTGACGAGCATCCTGTGCAGCCACGGCCCCGTGCTGCCCGAGATCATGCGCGAGGTCGCGCTCGCCACGGGCAGCACCAAGCTCGCCTCGATCTCCCGGGCCGGAGACCTGCCCGTGGCCGGTTACACGGTCATCCACCTCTCGAGGGACCGCCCGGGAGCGGGCATCATCGCGATCGAGACGCACGTCCCCCGCTGACCCTCCCCTTCGACAGGCTCAGGGAACGCTGTTCACCTCCCGTTTACCTGATCGGGAGAGATTGGTTACGCGCGCTCGTTAGGTTCGCTGAGGGCCATGCACCGGCCTCATCCCAGCAATAGAAACCCTGAAAGGGATTTTTCAGTGAAGCTTTCGCGTATCGCCGCCCCCGCGGCACTCTTCCTCACCGCCGCGCTGGCGCTCTCCGCCTGCGCCGCCAATGAGGCGCCCGCAGAGGGTGGCTCGACCGAGTCCGCCTCGACTCTGACCGGCACGCTGACCGGTATCGGCGCCTCGAGCCAGGGCAGCGCCCAGGAAGCGTGGATCGCCGCGTTCCAGACCGCCAACCCCGACGTCACCATCAACTACGACCCCCAGGGTTCGGGTGCCGGCCGCGAGAGCTTCATCTCGGGTGCCGCCGCCTTCGCCGGTTCCGACTCCGCCCTGAGCGACGACGAGCTCTCGGGCTCCTTCGCCAGCTGCGCCGCCGACACCAAGGCCATCGACCTCCCCGTCTACATCTCGCCGATCGCGGTCGTCTACAACGTGGAGGGCGTCGACGAGCTGAACCTCGACGCATCGACCCTCGCCAAGATCTTCTCCGGCGCGATCACCACCTGGGACGACGCGGCCATCAAGGCGCTGAACCCCGACGCCACGCTCCCCAGCGCAGCGATCACCGCCGTTCACCGCTCCGACGACTCGGGCACCACGAAGAACTTCACCGACTACCTCGGCAAGGTCGCTCCCGCCGACTGGGCCGAGAAGGCCGCTGACGCGTTCCCCTTCCAGACCGGTGAGGGCGCTCAGGGCACCTCGGGTGTCATCCAGGCCGTCACCAACGGCAGCAACACCATCGGCTACGCCGACGCCTCGAAGGCCGGCGACCTCGGTGTCGCCAAGATCAAGGTCGGCGAAGACTTCGTCGAGTACACCGCCGAGGGTGCCGCCGCCGTCGTCGAGGAGTCCCCGCTCGTCGAGGGTCGCGAAGACAACGACATCGCCATCGCGCTCGACCGCGAGACGACCGACCCGTCGCACTACCCGCTGGTTCTGGTGAGCTACATCATCGCCTGCCAGGAGTACGCGGACCCGGCCCAGGCCGAGCTCGTGAAGGCATACGTCGGCTACCTCGCCAGCGATGAGGGCCAGCAGGAGGCCGCTACCTCCGCCGGTGCCGCGCCGCTCTCGAGCGACCTCGCCTCGAAGGTCGCCGACGCGATCGCGACCATCAAGTAACACCGCTTCACACTCTGTCCGGTCCCGACTCGCGTCGGGGCCGGACAGATCGCGGGTTTAGGCCCGAAACAGTCCCACCCCCTCCTCCCTGAACACCGGTTGACAGGACCCCAGCTCTCATGACGACAGCACCCCCCAAGCCCGTTGACGCGAAGCCGCCGGTTCCCGCGGCCGCTCCGGAACGGATCAAGGCGAAGCAGCGGCCCGGCGATGTGATCTTCTCGACCTCGACGATCGTCGCCGGTGGTCTGATCCTCGCGATCCTCGCCCTGGTCGCCCTCTTCCTGATCGTGCAGTCGATCCCCGCCTTCGTGGCCGATCCTGCCGAGATCAAGGGCTCCCCCTCGAGCTTCTGGGCCTACGTCGCCCCCCTCGTCGGCGGAACCATCTGGGCCGCCTTCCTCGCCCTGCTCATGGCCGTTCCCGTGGCCATCGGCATCGCCCTCTTCATCTCGCACTACGCCCCCCGACGCCTCGCCGCCGGCCTGGGCTACGTGGTCGACCTGCTCGCCGCCGTGCCCTCGGTCGTCTTCGGCCTCTGGGGCATCACCGTTCTCGCACCGTTCGTGCAGCCGTTCTACTCCACCGTCGTCGACATCTTCGGCTGGATCCCGATCCTCGCCGGCCCCGTCTCCGGCACGGGTCGCACCATCCTCACCGTCGCCATCGTTCTCGCGGTCATGATCCTCCCGATCATCACCGCCCTCTCCCGCGAGGTCTTCCTGCAGACGCCGCGCCTCCACGAGGAGGCCGCCCTGGCGCTCGGAGCCACCCGCTGGGAGATGATCCAGATGGCCGTGCTGCCCTTCGGTCGCCCCGGAATCATCTCGGCATCCATGCTCGGCCTCGGTCGCGCGCTCGGCGAGACCATGGCCGTCGCCATGGTGCTGTCGGTCTCGGGCGGCTTCTCGTTCGACCTGCTCAAATCGACCAACCCGTCGACGATCGCGGCGAACATCGCCCTCAACTTCCCCGAGGCGCACGGCGTCGGCGTGAACGTGCTGATCGCATCCGGTCTGATCCTCTTCGTGATCACGCTCATCGTGAACTCGATCGCCCGCTACATCATCAACCGCCGCAAGGCATTCTCGGGGGCCAACTAATCATGACCACGACAACCGTCGCCGCCCCTCCCATGACCAACACGCTCACCGCCGGCAAGCTGCCCAAGGCCACGCCGTGGCTGCTGCTCGTCGGCAGCTGGATCGTCATGGGCGTGATCTTCGGCCTGCTGATGATGGCCGGCGTGACCGCCGACTTCAACATCGTCGGCACGATCTTCTTCGGAACGGTGCTCTTCGTCATCGTGCTCACCGTGGTCTCGCGCCTCTACGAGGGCGTGCGCCGCTCGAAGGACCGCATGGTCACCTCGCTGGTGTCGCTGGCCTTCATCATCGCGCTCCTGCCGCTCATCTCGCTGCTCTTCACCACGATCGTCAACGGCGCGCACCGCTTCGACCTCACCTTCTTCACCTACACGATGCGCAACATCGTGGGCGAAGGCGGCGGCGGGCTGCACGCCATCATGGGAACGCTGCAGATCACCGGATGGGCCACGCTCATCTCCGTGCCGATCGGACTGCTCACCGCCATCTACCTGGTCGAATACGGCCGCGGCACCTTCGCCAGGGCGATCACGTTCCTCGTCGATGTGATGACCGGCATCCCGTCGATCGTCGCCGGTCTGTTCGCCTTCGCGTTCTTCGCGCTGCTGACCGGAGTGGCCGGCATCCGGTTCGGCTTCGGTGGAGCCGTGGCGCTGTCGATCCTCATGATCCCGGTCGTCGTGCGCTCGACAGAAGAGATGCTGAAGCTCGTTCCGAACGAGCTGCGCGAGGCATCCTTCGCCCTCGGTGTGCCCAAGTGGCTCACGATCGTCAAAGTCGTGCTGCCCACCTCCATCGCCGGAATCACCACCGGCGTGATGCTGGCCATCGCCCGCGTCATCGGTGAGACGGCCCCGCTGCTGATCATCGCCGGCTTCACGCAGAGCATGAACTACAACATGTTCAACGAGCGCGTCATGACGCTGCCGGTCTTCGTCTACACCCAGTACGCCAACCCGGGTTCGGATGCCCAGGCGTACCTCGACCGAGCGTGGACCGGGGCCCTGACCCTGATCCTGATCGTGATGCTGCTCAACCTCGCGGCCCGAGTCATCGCCCGCATCTTCTCCCCCAAGCTCGGCCGCTAACCCTAAAGGAACCCACGTTGTCCAAGCGCATTGAAGTAAACGACCTCAACGTCTACTACAGCAACTTCCTCGCTGTCGAAGGCGTGAGCCTCACGATCGAGCCCCGAACCGTCACCGCGTTCATCGGTCCGTCGGGGTGCGGCAAGTCCACGTTCCTCCGCACGCTCAACCGCATGCACGAGGTCATCCCCGGCGCGCGCGTCGAGGGCGAAGTCCTGATCGACGGGAACAACCTGTACGGCCCGGGCGTCGATCCCGTGCTCGTGCGCCGCCAGGTCGGCATGGTCTTCCAGCGGCCGAACCCGTTCCCGACGATGTCGATCGGCGACAACGTGCTCGCCGGCTCCAAGCTCAACAACCGTCGCATGTCGAAGTCCGACGCCGACGACCTGATCGAGAAGTCGCTGCGCGGCGCCAACCTCTGGAACGAGGTCAAGGACCGCCTGCACCTGCCCGGTTCCGGCCTCTCGGGCGGCCAGCAGCAGCGCCTCTGCATCGCCCGCGCCATTGCGGTCGAACCCGAGGTCATTCTGATGGACGAGCCCTGCTCGGCTCTCGACCCGATCTCGACGCTCGCCATCGAAGACCTCATCGGCGAGCTGAAGAACGACTACACGGTCGTGATCGTGACGCACAACATGCAGCAGGCCAGCCGCGTCTCCGACCGCACCGCGTTCTTCAACATCGCGGGCACCGGCAAGCCCGGCAAGCTCATCGAGTACGACGACACCACCACCATCTTCTCGAACCCCACCGTCAAGGACACAGAGGACTACGTCTCGGGTCGCTTCGGCTAAAGAGTCTCGACGCATCAACGACGAAGGCCCCCTCGATATTGGACTGGTCCCGGATTGCTGGACTGGCCAATTGAAAGTCTAGGCCGCGAGGGCCTGGGTCCGGTATTGCACCGGGC
>NZ_JARUXC010000015.1 GCF_030433855.1 Agreia sp. PsM10
ACACCCACGGGTGGTCCGTCGAGTAGAAGGTCAAACACCCTCCCGGGCTACACACCCATTCTCAATGTCGAGTAGGCGCGCGACGTGGGAGCCGCCGTATCGAGACCACCGTCTCACTGAGGTGCGGAAAGTGGCCGCGTCGACCGTCGACGAAGCGGCCACTTTCCGCACTTCAGTGCGTCAGCAGATGCGGCTGGCAGCTCGACATCTCCGCCCAAGCTGGCGAACGGGAGGAGATACGCCACACCAACGCAGTATTCGGGCCGGATGTGCTCATCTCCTCCCATTGCACTGTCGAGTAGGCCACAAAACTGCCGTATCGACGCCACCGCGGGAAGCACTTCGATAACACCGGCTCGTTCCTCGCGCGGCTAATCGATCAACGCATGGGTGGGGGCACGTTTCCTGGGAGACCACAACCACGGCGGCCTCGATACGCTTCGGCCGCAGGCGGCCTCGGGCTACTCGACCAGCGCAGCGCCCTCGGCTAGAACGCGATGGCGGCGGCCAGCCCCAGTCCGTAGACCAGCCCCGTGAGGCTCGTGAGCTGCAGCGCCAGGATCAGCTCCTTCGGCGTCTTCGCGGTGAGCACGATGAGCGCGGCCGGGATGGCGATCAACAGAGCGAAGAACACCAGGATCGCGAGCGGGAACAGCTGGGTCAGGAATCCCACGACGAGGAAGGGGATCAGCATGAAGACGCAGTACAGGATGCGCGCGGGCCGGTCGCCGACGCGAACCGCGAGCGTCTTCTTCTTCGCGATGCGGTCCTGCGGGATGTCGCGGATGTTGTTCGCCATGAGAACGGCGCACGAGATGAATCCGATCGCGACGGCGGCGAGCAGCCCCTCGAGGCTGATGTCGCGCACGAGCACCCACATCGTGCCGAGCGTGGCGACCAGCCCGAAGAAGACGAACACGAAGAGCTCGCCGAACCCCGCGTATCCATAGGGACGCTTGCCGCCGGTGTAGAACCAGCCGGCCACGATGGCCACGGCGCCCACGGCGAGCAGCCACCAGATCTGCGTGATGATCACGATGGCGATGCCGGCTGCCGCGGCGAGGCCGAAGAAGACCAGCGCGACCGTGAGCACGAGCTTCGGCCGCACCGCGCCCGAGCCGGTCAGACGCGCGGGGCCGACGCGGAAGGCATCCGTGCCCCGGATGCCGTCGGAGTAGTCGTTCGCGTAGTTGACGCCGATCTGCAGGAACAGGGCCACCGCGAGGCAGAGCACCACGAGGGGCCACTGATCGTGCACGGAGCCCAGGATCGTGGCCGCGCCGGTTCCGAGCGCGACGGGCGCAATGGCGAGAGGAAGCGTGCGCAGACGGGCGCCCGCGATCCAGTCTCCCGCCGTGACCTTCTTCGGGCGATTCGGCGCGACTCGGGGCCCGGCCGGATGCCCGGTGGACTTCACGCGGCGGGCGTTGCGCGACGGGGACTTCTTGCGGGGCGACTTCTTACTCGTGGGCACCCGACGATTGTAGGGCTCGACGTAGAATGGATGCTGGTGCGCCGGGAAGTCTGGTCGGCAGACGATCACGGGATCGTTTTCATTCCGCTTCGCCATGCCTCCGAGCGGGAGGCAGCAAGGACACCGCATGACCTTCATCCGATCCGAACGGGTCGCCGCCCTCTTCCTGCTGGTGGCCGCAGCAGCCGGGCTTCTTCTCGCGAACACGCCCGCGGGCCCGGCGCTCATGGGCCTGCAAGACGCGCATCTCGCCATCCCCGGCACCCCGCTCGACCTCTCGGTGGGCCACTGGATCAGCGACGGCCTGCTCGCGATCTTCTTCTTCGTGGTC
This sequence comes from Agreia sp. PsM10, assembly GCF_030433855.1. Classification (GTDB taxonomy): domain Bacteria; phylum Actinomycetota; class Actinomycetes; order Actinomycetales; family Microbacteriaceae; genus Agreia. Next base: position 1,806 of record NZ_JARUXC010000015.1, read on the forward strand.
GCGGTCGAGCTGAAGAACGAGTTCGCCGTGGGCCAGCTGAACAGCGTCTCGAAGGCGGTGCGCCCGGCGATCGCGGCGCTCGGTGGCGTGATCGTGCCCGCCCTGATCTACATCGCGATCACGGCCGGCTCGGGCTACGAGGGCGGGTGGCCCATTCCCACGGCGACCGACATCGCCTTCGCACTCGGCGTGCTCGCGGTCTTCGGCAAGGGCATCCCGTCGCGCCTGCGCATCTTCATCCTCGCCCTGGCGATCCTCGACGACATCGTGGCGATCCTCATCATCGCGGTGTTCTTCACCGCAGACCCCAACCTGCTGTTCATCGGTCTCGCCGCCGTGGGCGTCGCGCTCTTCTGGCTGCTCAGCCGCAGTCTCGGCCGCCGCTACCGCGTGCCCGTCGGAATCGTGATGGGCCTCGTCGCACTGGTCACCTGGTCGCTCACCTACCTGTCGGGAGTGCACGCCACGATCGCCGGCGTCGCTCTCGGCCTGGCGATGGTGCGCCTGCCCGCGATGCGAGTTCGGCACGTGCTCGAGCCCGTCACCAACGGTGCGATCCTGCCCATCTTCGCTTTCTCCGCGGCCCTCGTCGCCATCCCGCAGGTGGCACCCGGCGAGCTCGCCGCTCCGTTCTGGGGCATTCTCGTCGCCCTGCCCGTGGGCAAGATCATCGGCATCAGCCTCGGCGGCTGGCTGTCGAGCTTCGTCGGCCCGCGCGAGAAGCGCCCCCACCTCACCCTGCACGGGCTGCTCGCCGCCGGTGCGCTGGGAGGAGTCGGCTTCACCGTGTCTCTGCTGATGAACGAGCTCGCGTTCGCCGGCGCAGAAGAGGTGGCCGACGAGGGAACCCTCGCGGTGCTTCTCGGATCGTCGATCTCCATCGTGGTCGCCGCCGTGCTCGTGTCGAGCCTCGCCGCGTACTACAAGCGGCTGCGGGTGCTTCGCGAGAACGCGGTCGAACGCATGCGCTCCGCCTGATCAGTCCGACGCGGAGGCGGACGCCGCGGCCGACGCCAGCGAGCGGGCCAGGCTGAGCCTGTCGGGCTTGCCGGATGCGAGGGTCGGCATCGCCTCGACGGTCACGATGCGCACGGGGGCGGCGGCCCGACCCGGCCCCGCGATCACCGCGTCGCGCACGCGCTGCAGGCTGTCGGCATCCACCGGGCCCTCGGTGACCACGACCGACACCTGCCCCCACTCGGTGCTCGGCTGGGGAACGATGACGGCCCCGCGAAAGCCGTCGAGCGACTGCACGACCCGCTCGACCCGGTCGAGCGACACCTTGATGCCACCCGAGATGATCACGTTGTCGATGCGGCCGGAGACGCGGACGACCCCGTCGACGACGTCTCCCGAGTCGGCGGTGCGATACCAGCGACGGCCGTTGTCGGTGTAGAACTTTCGGTCGGTGAGCTCGGGGTCTCCGAGATAGCCCTCGGCGAGCATCGGCCCCGAGAGCTCGAGCTCGCCCGCGGTGACCCGCGCCTGAACCTGGCTGAGGGGAATGCCGTCGTACACGCATCCGCCGGCCGTCTCACTCGAGCCGTAGGTGCGACGAACGGTGAGGCCGAGCTCGATCGCGCGCTGATAGAGGGCGGCCGGCAGCGCCTGTCCGCCCACGAGGATGGCGTCGAGGCGACGCAGCTGCTGCCGGATGCCCTCATCGGCCTCGCCGGCATCGATCACCCGGGCGAGCTGGGCGGGAACCAGCGAGGCGAAGCGCAGCGGGGCATCCATCTCGTCGACGAGCGAGGCGAAGACGCGGGCCGAGAAGTGACCGGGCGGCTGCACGATCGGTGTCGTTCCGCCGACGATGGATCGCACGAGCACCTGCGCGCCGGCGATGTAGTGGGTGGGCAGCGAGAGCAGCCACTGGCCGCTGCCGCCCAGCTCGCTCTCGACCGAGGCCGCGCTGGCGAGCAGCGCGCCCGTCGACAGGGCGACCCGCTTGGGCGCTCCCGATGACCCCGAGGTCTCGATCACGAGGGCGACGTTCTTGGCCACCCGATCGGGAACGGGTTCGTCGCGCGCCGCAGGCGTCTCGCCGGGGGCGGGTGCGGCGTGGCGTGGCAGCGGGCGCGCGTCGACCTCGCGCTGGTCGATGGTGCGAGGCAGGATGGCCGCGCCGCCCTGCGACAGGGCTTCGCGCAGGCGCGGAAGCACCGCCAGTGCGTCGTTCGCAACCACGATGTCGAGCGGGCGTGTCATCCGTTCACCCTACGTCAGCGCGTGTTTCGGGTAGGTAACGTCTGGGCCCCTGGACGGGGGCGGGGTGACTCCTGACCGACGGCGAACGCGGGTGTTCTCGCACAGCGCGGTGGTTCAGCCACCGCGGCGTGCGCGAACACCCGCGTTCCCGCGCTTCGTCAGTTGCGGTCGATGCGCAGAACGCTCAGGTCGGAGGCGAGCTCCACCTCGACCTCGCTGCCGTCGTCCATGACGAGCTCGACCTTGTAGGCGTAGTCGTCGTCGGAGTCGCCCGTGTCGAACTCGCGCACGGTGCCCTGGCCGATCTCGTCGAGGGCCGCGGCCTCGGCGGCGGAGCGCTCGTCGGCCGTCGCCGGCACGGTGTTGTCGTCGGAGCTGTCGTCGCGGTCGCCGCCGTCGTCGTCGCGGCCGCTGTTGCTGCTGCTGTCGCTGCGGCCGTCGGAGCTGTCGTCGCTGCGGTCGTCGCTGAGCGATCGGTCATCCGTGCCCGTGCCCGACGAGGTGCTGGTGGCGCGGTCGTCGTCGTCATCGAACAAGTCGCTCGATGCGACGGCGGCTCCCGCACCGCCGAGAACGAGTACGGCTCCGACGGCTGCGGCCGTGATCCACATGGTCTTCTTCTGCATGGTTGCCTCCTGGCGTCGTGGTGATGGAACCCACTGTGACGCGCGGGCGCTGAAGCGGCCCTGAAGCATCCTGAAGCGGCCTTCAGGTAACGGCCCGACCGGCTCGCACGGTCAGCTCGTCGAGAGCCTCACGACGAAGCGGGCTCCCCCGCCGGCGCCCCGTTCGACGGCCACTGTGCCACCGTGGGCCGCCGCGATCTCGCGCACGATGGCGAGCCCCAGGCCGCTGCCTCCGCCGTCTCTGGCACGCGCCTCGTCGAGGCGCACGAAGCGCTCGAACACGCGGTCCCTGTCGGCCTCGGGAACGCCGGCGCCGTCGTCGTCGACCACGAGCGCGACCGTGCCATCCGCATCGACCCGCACCGCGAGCGAGACCGTCGTCGTCGCGTGGCGTGCGGCGTTGTCGACGAGGTTGCGCACCAGTTGCGAGAGCAGGGTCGCGTCTCCGTGCAGCTGGGCCGCGCCGACCGCGCCGGAGTCGACCGTCAGGGAGGTGGAGCCGCGCAATCGCTTCGCCTCCGCGAAGACGATGTCGTCGAGGTCGACCGGGGTGGCTGGCCTCGTGAGCATGCGCTCGTCGGCCTTGGCGAGCACCAGCATCCCCTGCACGAGCCCCTCGAGGCGCGCCCCCTCGTCGAGCACGGCCGTCGAGAGCTCGTCGGGCGAGATGCGATCCGGATGCGCGCGGGCGACCTCCGCGTATTGGCGCAGGGAGGCGAGGGGCGATTTCAGCTCGTGCGAGGCATCCGAGATGAAGCGGTTCTGCGAGCGTCGGGAGTCGTCGAGGCGCTGGAGCATGCGGTTCATGGTGTGCGCGAGGCGGCCGACCTCGTCGTCTGTTCCGGGGTCGGCGACGCGGCGGTCGAGGCTCGACGCCGTGACCTCGTCGACCTGCTGCCGCATGCGGTCGACCGGGCGGAGGGCCCGACCCACGACGAACCAGATCGTGACGGCGAGCACGATGAGCAGCAGCGGCACGGCGGCCGCCAGAAGCCCCACGACGGTCGAGATCGTGCCGTCGACGGTGGCGAGACTGCGTCCCACCAAGATCCAGAGCTCTCGCCCCGAGCCGGCCTCCACTGCCGTGCGTGCGACAGCCGCGAACGACGCGCCGTCGGAGTCCGTCACGGTTCCGGTCGTGGTGTCGTCGACGAGCACCGGCGTCGACGTGGGCTGCGGCGCGGCGGGCGCGGTCGACGTCGGAGTCGGGTCGTCCGAGCCGCTCGAGTCGTCCGAACCACCCGAGTCGTCGTCCGAATCGTCCCCCGAGTCGTCGCTCGAGCCGCGCCCGGAACTTCCCGAGTCGGAATCGGAGTCGCCGTCGTCGTCGCTGCTCGACGGCGTGGGCGTGCTCCCGGCGTCGTCGTCCGCAACGGGAACATCGGTGCGCTGCAGCTGAGGAAGGGAGAGCAGCGGGCCGTCGTCGGCGTTGTCGCTCGCCGCCACGAGCGAGCCGTCGGCGGCCACGAGCTGCACGATCTGCTCGTCGTCGTCATCCGCATCCGTGTCGACCGACGTCACCCCGGTCGTCTCGACCTGGCCGACGAGCTCGGCGGCATCCCGTTCTGCGGTCAGCTGCACCCCCGCGACCAGCGACTCCCGCAGCACGCCGACGAATGCCGCCGATCCGACAGCGAGCGCGACGGCGACGGCCGCCGTGGCCACGAGGACGATGCGCCAGCGCAGCGAGAGCCGGCGACGCCTGCCCCGTTCAGCCGCCATGGGAGGCCAGCCGGTAGCCCGCGCCGCGGAGCGTCTCGATCGCGTTGCGTCCGAACGGCCTGTCGAGCTTGTTGCGCAGATGGCCGACGTAGACCTCCACGATGTTCTGCTCGCCGTCGAAGTCGTCGTCCCAGACATTGTCGATGATGTCGCGTTTCGACACCACGTCGCCCTTGCGCCGCATCAGGTATTCGAGGACGGCGAACTCGCGGGCGGTCACGTCGATGCGCTCGGCGCCTCGGGTGACCTGGCGGGTCGACGGGTCGACGCGGATGTCGCCGGCCTCGAGCACGGCCGGCCGCTCGGCGGCGCCCCGCCTGATCAGGGCTCGCATTCTCGCCAGCAGGATCGCGAACGAGAACGGCTTGGTGAGATAGTCGTCGGCCCCGGTGTCGAGAGCTTCGACCTGGTCCCATTCCCCGTCTTTGGCGGTGAGCATCAGAACCGGGGTCCAGTTCTCGGCGGCGCGCAGTCGCTCGCACACGCGGTAGCCGCTCATTCCGGGCAGCATGATGTCGAGGAGGATCACCGAGTAGTCCTTCTCGGTGGCCATCCAGAGCCCGTCGGTGCCGGTCGATGCGACATCGACGGCGAACCCCTCGGCCTCGAGCCCGCGTTTGAGGCCCTCGGCGAGGCGTTTCTCGTCTTCGACAACCAGCACGCGCATGCGCCCAGTCTGCCCGACGGGCGCTGAAGCGTGGCTGAAGCGCCACCGGATGCGCCGGGCACGCCGCGAGCGCGGGTGTTCGTGAACATCGCGGCGGCAAAGCCACCGCGATCGGCGGAAACACCCGCGCTCGGTGAGGCGAAGGGAGGAGGGTCAGCCCTCTTCGACGACGATCTGCACGTCGATGTTGCCGCGAGTCGCGTTGGAGTACGGGCACACCTGGTGTGCGGCGTCGGCGAGCTCCTGCGCGAGCGAGAGCTCGATGCCCGGGATGACGACCTCGAGCAGAACGGCGAGCTGGAATCCACCTTCGCCGTTGGGTCCGATGTGCACGCGGCCGCCGACGCTGGAGTCGGAGATCTTGATCTTGCGGGCACGGGCGACGCTCTGCAGGGCGGAGTGGAAGCAGGCCGCGTATCCGGCGGCGAAGAGGTCCTCGGGGTTCGCTCCGTTGCCCGAGCCGCCCATCTCCTTGGGAATGGCGAGGTCGAGGTCGACCTGTCCGTCGCTCGTGCGCACGTGGCCGTTGCGGCCCTCGCCGGTCGAGAGCGCTTCTGCCGTGTAGAGAATCTCCATGGGGTTTCCTTTCATCGACCGGCGTCGGGTGCGCCGGTGGTCTCGGTGGGGTCCGACGACGCCGCGTCGAACGCGCGGGTGTCGTCGGCCAGCTGGTGCAGCATGCCGCGCAGCTGCATGGCGGTCGACTGGTCGAGCTTCATCGCGCCGGCAACGCAGGCCGGAACGGCTGCGAGCTCCTCGCGCATCCGTTCGCCCTCGGCCGTGAGCGCGATCGTCACCACTCGGGCGTCGTCGGATGCGCGCAAGCGTTCGAGATAGCCGGCCTGCTCCATGCGGCGGGTCAGCGGCGAGAGGGTTCCGGAGTCGAGTTCGAGCCGTCGGCCGAGGTCGCCGAGGGGCATCGCTCCCTCGTTCCACAGCACGACGAACACGAGGTACTGCGGGTAGGTGAGCCCCCAGGGCGCGAGCACCGAGCGGTAGGTCTGCGTGATCGCGTGGGATGCGTTGTAGAGCGCGAAGCAGACGAGCTCATCGATCACGGAGTGCTGCGGCGCTGCAGCGGGAGCCGTCGATGTGGTCATGACAAAAGCATTGCGCACAATTCAGTTGTGCGCAACCTAATGGTCTCGATACGGCCGTGGACGGCCTACTCGACCGGCGCAGGGGTGGGCGCCGGTCGAGTAGCCGCGCGAGGAACGAGCCGGCGTATCGAGACCGCCGACGGGATCAGTAGTGGTACGGGAACGGCGACCAGTCGGGCTCGCGCTTCTCGAGGAACGAGTCGCGGCCCTCGACGGCCTCGTCGGTGCCATAGGCGAGCCGCGTGGCCTCTCCCGCGAAGACCTGCTGTCCCATCAGCCCGTCGTCGACCGCGTTGAACGCGAACTTGAGCATGCGGATGGCCGTGGGTGACTTGGTCAGGATCGTGCGCGCCCAGTCCAGCGCCTCGCGCTCGAGCTGCGCGTGCGGCACGACCGCGTTGACCGCGCCCATCTCGTACGCCCTCTGGGCCGAATACTCCCGGGCCAGGAAGAACACCTCGCGCGCGAACTTCTGCCCGATCTGCCGGGCGAAGTACGCGCTGCCGTAGCCGGCGTCGAACGAGCCGACATCGGCATCCGTCTGTTTGAACTTGCCGTGCTCCTCGCTGGCGATCGACAGGTCGCAGACCACGTGCAGCGAGTGTCCGCCGCCCGCCGCCCAGCCGGGAACCACGGCGATGACCACCTTCGGCATCGTGCGGATGAGCCGCTGCACCTCGAGGATGTGCAGCCGTCCGGTCGCGGCGCCGGCCAGTGGTCCATCGGGCACGGTGCCGTCGGCGTACTGATAGCCGTCGCGGCCTCGGATGCGCTGGTCGCCGCCCGAACAGAACGCCCAGCCGCCGTCTTTCGGGCTCGGGCCGTTGCCGGTGAGCAGCACGACGCCGATGCGCGGATTCTGCCGCGCGTCGTCGAGCGCGCGATAGAGCTCGTCGACCGTGTGCGGTCGGAACGCGTTGCGCACCTCGGGCCTGTTGAAGGCGATGCGGGCCACGCGCCCATCGTTCGAGTGGTGGTACGTGATGTCGGTCAGGGCGCCCGCCCCGGGCGCGACAGCCCACTCGGATGCATCGAAGATCTCGGAGACGAACGGCGTTTCAGACATGCAGCCAGTCTGCCAGCGATGCGCCGAGGCTCGTATTGCATGGGCGCAGATCAGAACGGCGGCGGCGCCTTCTTTCGAACGAATGGTTCACGTCGTTCGTTGAACTCCCGCTCGTCGGACGCGGCCAGAAGCCGGTCGCTGCGCACCGCGAAATGCACACTGTTCGGGGGGACTCCACCCTGCCGCTCGGTCTCGCTCGCAGCCCGGGCGAATCGGCCATCCGTGTCTCGGCTCAGATCGGTGATCGTCAGCTCGAAGTCCGTGAAGCGGTTTCCCTTGGCCTGCAGCCTCCAGATGACCTGGGTGGCCAGGGTGGAGCCACCGAAGTCGCTGTCGAGGTTGTAGCCCTGTCCCTCGACGGGGTCGTTCACGAGTTGAACCCCGTCATATCCGTGCTCGGCGAGCACGAATCGTGCCCGCTCGATAATCCGGGCCTTGGTGTCGAGGTCCGTGATCGGCTCCGTGGTGTACCAGTCTGCGGAACGCCACTCACTCAGCATGCTCGTCCCTCCCCAGTCGTTCTCCTGCCGGGTGAGGGTGTCGATGCCGCTCTGGTTCCAGCCGAGACCTGTCTCCTCGGAGAGAGCCTCTGCCATCGCCTCGACGAGGGCCGTGTCTGCCGCGATGATCTGCTCCTGCCTCTCGTTGATGAGCACCGACGGTGATTCTCCGTCGCTCACACCCGGATAGCTCGACCAGTCGAGGCCGTCGGAGATCGACGTCGGCGGGGATTCAGGCAGGTTCGCCACGACCAGACCCGTGCCGACACCTGCGACCAGAATGAATGCGCCGGCTACTCCCCACAGGCGCCTCCGCCGGGCCGAGCGATCGCGGGCGGCAGAAGACCGCCTCGCCACCCGCGGTCGTAGGGTCGCCGGGTCGCGCCCTGCCAACCGGAAGCGCTCGGCCCTGGCCTGATCGGCCTTGTCGATCCGGGCCTGTGCCCGCTGCGCCTCCCGCGCTCTCCTCTCCCTGAACGCCTGGACAGACGCTTCGGCCCTGGCCTCTTTCGCTCGACGTCGGTCCGCCGCCTCGCGCGCTCGCCTTGTGGCTGCGCGGGCACGGGCCGCCACATTCGCCGCCGCCTTGGGGTCGAAGTCGGAGACCGCATGCTCGATGGGCACAACGGAGTCCTTGCTCCCGTACAGAGGCAGGTTGGCGTCGGCCCCCGTCGGGGCACCATAGTCGGGTGTTGTCGGCTCCCCCACCGCCGCGTCCTCATCACGCATGCGTCCAGTGTGTCAGCCGAAGGCGCGCCTCAGCCGGCCGCCGGCGGATCGCGCCGCTCGTAGCGCTCCGCCCGCTCACGGAACTCCCCTGCCAACACCTCGGGCAGTGTTCCGCGAGAGACGATGCCGATGTCGACGGAGTTCATCGGCCCGCCACGCAGGGCGGCGCGTGCTCGTGCTCGCTCGAGAAAAGCGCCCGTTCGATCGAGGCGCAGATCGATGATCGTCAACTCGAACCTGCTGTCGGAGTGCACCTTCTCGTGGGCCACCAGTCGCCAGACGGGCTGGTCCCGCAGGGTGCGCCCGCCGAACTCGCGCTCGATCTCGTCGAGCCTCCGTTCGGCCTCCACGAGCGGGCTGGCATCGCCTGGGACCGGCCTGGACGCTCGACCCGGGTCATTCTCGAGCGTCACGTCAGTAAATCCCGCGGCCGCGAGCATCCGCGTCACCAACTCGACGAGTTGCTGTTTGACGAGAGGGTTCGTGAGCTTGGCCGTGGAACGCCAGACGCCCGTGGTACAGGTCTCGAGCAGGCTCTCCCCTCCCCAGTCGTTGATCTCCGGGTCGATGCGCGGAATCTCGCCGAACAGTCCCCAGCTGAGTCCGAAGCTGGGCGTGATGGCGTCGCGCAGGCTTGCCAGCACAGCCTCATTGCGCTCGATCGTCTGCTCCTGCGACAGGGCCGCCAGCGCGAACTCGGCGTCGCCCGCCCGCGTTCCGGGATACAGGGACCAGTCGACGCCGTCGGATACGGTCGGCAGGTCGTCGTCCGGGCCGATCCCGAGGTCGGACAGCACCGCCTGCGCCCGGTCCTGAAAGGCATCCAGAAACCCGGCGAAGCCGCCCTCATCGTCGCCGTCGTCGCCGCCGTCGGGGCGAGCCTCGGAATCCGACACCGGAGCATCCGACACCGTGCGCGACGGCCGGGCCGACCCGTAGGCCGGGCCGCCCACCCGCGCCGGCACGCCGCCCGGCGTTCCGTAATCGGGCACGCCGGGCGTCTCGTCGTCATGCACCAGGGCCGAGTCGTCGCGCATGCGTCCAGTGTGCCAGCCCGCGTCGCCTACCCTCGATAGTGCGCAACACCCGCCCCGCGCCAGAAGGAGTACCTCGTGACGATCGTCGCTTCCGCAGACGGCTCTGCCCTCGGCAACCCCGGCCCCGCCGGCTGGGCCTGGTACGTCGACGACGAGCGCTGGGCCGCGGGCGGATGGCCGCGCGCCACGAACAACATCGGCGAGCTGACGGCCGTGCTCGAGCTGCTGCGCGCGACCGAGGGCGAAGACGAGCCGCTGCACATCATCTGCGACAGCCAGTACGCCATCAAGGCGTGCACCGAGTGGATGGCGGGCTGGAAGCGCAAGGGCTGGCGCAAGGCCGACGGCAAGCCGGTGCTCAACGTCGAGATCATCAAGCAGCTCGACGAGGCGCTGCAGGGCCGCGTCGTGACGTTCGAGTGGGTCAAGGGCCACGCCAACCACCCCATGAACGAGGCGGCCGACTCTCGCGCACGGGCGGCATCCACGGCGTATCAGAACCGCACCTCCGTGCCGAGCGGCCCGGGATGGCCGGGAGCCGCCGCGGCGACGCCGGTCGAGCCCGTTCTGGCCGAAGACACGGCGCCGCCCTCGCTCTTCTAGGCTCGCGAAGCGCAGACGGAGCGTCGGCCTAGGCTGAAGCCATGGCCTCCCCCGCGCTTCCTCCCCTGGCAGATCTGCTCGCCGCCGCCCACGTCGTCTCTCTTCCGCTGACCACGCGGTTCCGCGGCATCGACACCCGTGAGGCCATGGTGTTCCGCGGTCCGGAGGGCTCGACCGAGTTCTCGCCCTTCGTCGAGTACGGCGACGACGAGGCGGCCGCCTGGCTGGCCGCCGCGATCGACTTCGGCTGGACCGCGCAACCCGCGCCGCTGCGCGACCGCATCCGCGTCAACGCCACGGTGCCCGCGGTCGATGCGTCCCGCGTTCCCGAGGTGCTCGCCCTGTACGACGGCTGCCGCACCGCGAAGGTGAAGGTGGCCGAGGCGGGACAGGTGCTCGCAGACGACGTGGCCCGCGTCCGGGCCGTGCGCGACGCGCTCGGGCCGGAGGGGCGCATCCGCATCGACGCCAACGGCGGCTGGAACGTCGACGAGGCCGAGCACGCGATCCACGCGCTGGCAGAATTCGATCTCGAATACGTCGAGCAGCCCTGCGCCTCGATCGCAGAGCTCGCCGAGCTGCGCGAGCGCCTGCACGACTGGGACATCCCGATCGCGGCCGACGAGAGCGTGCGCAAGGCATCCGACCCGCTCGAGGTCGCCCGCGCCGGTGCTGCGGACCTGCTCGTGATCAAGGCGCAGCCGCTCGGAGGCGTGCACGCGGCGCTCGACATCGTGCGCGAGGCAGGGCTTCCGGTGGTCGTCTCGAGCGCCCTCGACACCTCGGTCGGCCTGTCGATGGGCGCGTGGCTCGCCGCGAGCGTGCCCGAACTCCACTACGACTGCGGGCTGGGCACGGCGTCGCTGCTGGCGGCGGATGTGACGGCGCGGCCCGTTCGCGCGACCGGCGGTGTCATCGAGGTCGAGCGCGTGGAGCTCGACGCGGCCGCGCTGGCGCAGCAAGCGGCATCCGCCGATCGCGACGCCTGGTGGCGAGCCCGACTGGCCCGCTGCTACGAGGTGCTGGCGGCGCTGTAACTCAGGAAGAACGCGCGCGCCGCGTGCGAATGTGCGGCGTCGCGCCGGTTCTTCCTGCGTTGGAGCGCGAGGCCCGGAGACCCGAGTGGCCTACAGACCCGAGTAGGCGTGCAGCCCCTTGAAGAACACGTTCACGACGCCGAAGTTGAACAGCACCGCGGCGAAGCCGATGAGCGCCAGCCATGCGGAGCGCGATCCTCGCCAGCCCTTCGTGGCGCGGGCGTGGATGTAACCGGCGTAGATGACCCAGATGATGAAGGTCCACACCTCTTTGGTGTCCCAGCCCCAGTAGCGACCCCAGGCGCGCTCGGCCCAGACGGCGCCGGCGATGAGGGTGAAGGTCCAGAACACGAAGCCCACGATGTTGATGCGGTAGGCGAGGTTCTCGAGGCGCACCGAGTCGGGCAGCGTGTCGAGCAGACGGAAGTTCAGGAACTTCGAGCCCTTGGCCGTCTCTCGTCGGTTCTGCAGCAACTGGATGCCCGAGAGCGCGCCTCCGAGGGCGAAGAAAGCCGTTCCGAGGCTGGCCACGAACACGTGGATCACGAGCCACGCCGAGTCGAGCGCCGGAGGCAGCGGAACGACCGCCACGTAGTAGTTGACCGTCGAGACGCCGAGCAGGATCAGAACGAGTCCGGTGATGAACGTTCCGAGGAATCGCAGATCCTGGCGCATCAGCACTACCAGGAACACGCCCATGATCAGCAGCGTTCCGGTGATCGAAAACTCGTACATGTTGGCCCACGGCACACGCTCCGCCGCGATGCCGCGCAGAACCACGCCGACGAGCTGCAGCAGGAATCCGATCACGGTGAGGGCCACGCCGATGCGCAGGGTGACCGACCGCTTCGGGCCGGCATCGACACCGGATGCGCCGGCCGCGCCGGTGCTGGCGACGACAGGGGCGTCGGTCACGCCGCTGCGGCCCGACACGAATGCGCCGACCAGCTCGGCGGGCGCCGCGGCAACCTCGTCGGCCTTGATCTGCGACGACCGCTTGGCCAGGTCGAGCGCGAACGAGATGAAGGCGAGAGCGTAGATCGCCATCGCCGAATAGACGAGGAGAATCGAGTACTGTTCCAGCGTTTCCATCACGGAGGCAATCCTAAGCGTCGTCCGGCGTCTTCGCGCCGGTGATTTCGGGTGAAGGGGTCGCGGCCTGAGCAGAGGGAAGGCTCGCGATGTGCTTGTCGGCCAGTTCGGCGACCGCGTCGTCGAGGCGCGGATCGTCGCCTCGGGCCAGCCCCGCGTACTCGAGGGTCACGCCCGTGCCCTCGGCATTCTCGACGAGCTTCACCCACACGCGTCGGCGCGGGATGAAGAGCGAGGTGAGCAGGCCGCCGAGCACGAGGATCGCGAAGACGAGAACCCACAGCTGGGTGGGGTCACGGTGGATGTCGAACGAGGCGAAGCGCTTGATGCCGTCGAGCGTGACCGACCCCATGCCGTTCGGCAGCTGTGCGGTCTCGCCCGGCTTGAGCTCGATGGAGTCGACCCCGGTCTGGCCACCGGTGAGCTGCGTCATCTTGTCGGTCGCCAGCGAGTAGACGGATGTCGGCACACCCTCGTTCAGCCCCAGGTCACCCGTGTAGACGTTGAGGGTGACGACCGGGTACTCGGCCTCGGGGAACGACGAGAAGTAGGCGCCCGTCGACGACACGTCCTGGGTCGGATAGAAGAAGCCGATCATGCCCACCTGTTCGGGCAGCCCGTCGGTGATCTTCACGACTCCGAGCGACGTGAGGTTGGCGTCCTGAGGCAGGAAGGGGACCGAGTCGGTGAACACCACCGTGCCGTCGGCGTTCTTGACCGTGAGGGTGGGCGCATAGCCGTTTCCGAGCAGGTAGACATCGGAGCCGCCGATCTTGAGCGGGCTGTTGACCTTGACCTCGCCGTCGGCCTCGTCGCCGTCTTCTGACGTCGTGACGTGCGCAGTATAGTCGATGGGCTGCCCGAACGCATCGAGGTTCTGGGTCTCGTAGGTCGCGTCGAACTCGTCGAGCCGAAGGGTGAACGGGGTCAGCGTGTCGTCGGAGAAGAAGCGTCCGGGGTTGAACGAGTCGAAGGCCAGGAGCGTGTTCACGAAGGTCTGCCCCTCGACCACCACGCGCTGCCCCGCATAACCGAAGCCGCCGCCGATGCCGACGGTGATGAGGATGCCGACGAGCGCCGTGTGGAAGACGAGGTTGCCGGTCTCCCGCGCGTAGCCGCGCTCGGCCGAGACCGACGTGGAGCGCGCATCCTGGTAGGTGCGCACCCGGTAGCCGGACTTCTTGAGGATCGAGCGCGCCGATTCGAGGATCGCGGCGCTCCCCGCATTCCGCTCGTTCCCCGAGCCTGTCGAAGGGCCCGCTTCGACGGGCTCAGCGAACGCATACTGCCGCGTGATGAAGCCGCCGAGCCTGTTCAGCCTCGCGGGTGTCTTGGGCGGAGCCGAGCGCAGCGCGTCGAAGTGATGCTTGGTGCGCGGAATGACGCAGCCCACGAGCGAGATGAACAGCAGCAGATAGATGCTCGAGAACCACACCGAGCTGTAGACGGCGAACATCTGCACGCTGTCGAGGATCGGGGCGAGCGTGGGGTTGTCGACGAAGTACTGCGTGACCCCGTTCGGGTCGCTCGAGCGTTGAGGAACGAGCGAGCCGGGAACAGCGGCGAGCGCGAGCAGAAGCAGCAGGAACAGCGCCGTGCGCATGCTCGACAACTGCCGCCAGAACCAGCGCAGCCAGCCGACCACGCCGAGCTTCGGCTGGGTGATGGATGCCGAGCCGGCCTCGCGTGCGGACTCGGGCGCCGGGCTCGGAGAGTCGTAATGATCAGACGGGCGTGACAAAGGAGAACATCACCCCCTGCAGGTTGTTCATGACGATGGTCCAGATTCCCGAGACCATGAGCAGTCCGACGGCGATGAGCAGCGCTCCGCCGATGATGTTCACGGCGCGAATATGCCGCTTGAGGAATGCGACCGATCCGGTGACCCAGTTGAAGCCGAGGGCCACGAGGAAGAACGGTATGCCGAGTCCGATGCAGTAGACGAGCCCGAGCAGTGCGCCCCGCCACGGCGACGCTCCGTTGAGACTGAGTGCCGCGATGGCCGAGAGCGTCGGGCCTATGCACGGTGTCCAGCCGAGGCCGAAGACGATGCCGAGCAGGGGCGCGCCCGCGAGGCCGGTTGCCGGAGCCCACGACGGCTTGATCGTTCGCTGCATGAAGGTGAACTGTCCGATGAAGACCAGGCCCAGGGCGATGACCACCACCCCGAGGAGGCGGGTGATCAGGTCCTGCCAGGTGGTGAGCCAGGCGCCGACAGCGCCGAACGCCGCTCCGTATGCCACGAACACCAGCGAGAAGCCGAGCACGAACAGGGCCACGCCGAGCAGGAGCCGGCCTCGGCCGCGTGCGCGACCCGTCGCATCCGGAGCGGACGCGAAGCCGCCGATGTAGCCGAGGTAGCCGGGAACGAGCGGCAGCACGCAGGGCGACGCGAACGAGACGAGCCCGGCGAGCAGTGCGATGGGCAGGGCGAGCAGCAACTGCCCGGAGAGCACCGCCTCCGCGAAAGGATTGTTCACCGGTGCTAGCTCGACTCGGCGATGGTGTCGCGGATCAGCGTGTCCAGGATCGACGGCTCGCTGACCTGGCCCAGGATGCGTGCGGCCACCCGGCCCTGCTTGTCGATCACGAGCGTGGTCGGCACCGCGTTGGGAGACACGTCTCCGCTGAACGCGAGCTGCAGAGCCCCGTCGGTGTCGATGACCGAGGGGTAGTCGATGCCGTAGTTCTCTTCGAAGCTGATGGCCTGGGGCGCCTGGTCGCGCACGTTCACGCCGAGGAAGCTGGCTCCCTCTCCGTCGTACTTCTCGCTGAGCTTGGCCAGCTCGGGGGCCTCGACGCGGCAGGGCGCGCAGCTGGCGTACCAGAAGTTGAGCACCACCACCTCGCCCGCGTAGTCGGCCTGGCTCACGCTCGTGCCCTCGGCAGTCGTTCCCGCGAAGTCGACCGGCTGCTGCCGCGAATCGGGTTCGATCTCGGTGACGGTGCCGTCGCCCGCGATGTAGTTCTTGCTGTCGCCCGAGAGGTACTGGTCGGCCAGGGGGTCGTTCGCGCATCCCGCGAGCAGCACCGTGCCGGCCACGACGAGACCGGCCAGGCCCACGCGGGTCGCCCGACGCATCCGGATGCCCGTCATACGGCACCCACGTCGGTCGCGTTCTCGGCGAGTTCGGCGGCGGGGTCGGCGTAGCCGGTCTCGACCCAACGGTTGCCGATGCGCTCGAAACTGGTGATGCTCGACAGCTCGCAGCGGCGACGGCGCGGGTCGTGGAAGAGGGGCTTGCCCGCGATGGCGAGGTGCGTCGTCCAGATCGGCAGCTGGTGGCTCACGAGAACGACATCGCCCGACTCGACCGAGTTGTAGGCGTCGCTCATGGCCGACAGCATGCGGGTTCGGATCGAGGCGTAGGGCTCGCCCCAGCTGGGAATCGTGGGATTGCGCAGCCACGGCCAGGTGCGGGGATTCTTCAGAGCCGAACTGCGCCCGCGCATGTTCAGACCCTCGAAGCGGTTGGTGGGCTCGATGATGCGCGGATCGGTGATGATCGGCAGTTCGAAGGCCTGCGAGATGGGCTGTGCCGACTCTTGCGTGCGCTGCAGGGGCGACGCGTAGAGGGCGCTGATGGTGCGTCGGCGTTCGACCAGATCGGCCGCGGCGGAGCGCGCCATCTCATGCCCCAGGTCGGAGAGCCCGAATCCGGGGAGTCGACCGTAGAGCACGCGTCGGGGGTTGAATACCTCGCCGTGACGCACGAGATGGATCTGGCTGGCTACCACGGAGTCCAGTTTACGTAGGGCTGATCGGGGAAAAGGCTGATAGCCGATTCGTCGTCCTCCGACGGGCGCTGAAGCAGTAGCAGAAATACACGTGGATGGAAGAAATAGTTAGTTGTGCTTCCGCGTTAAGAAGATGAGACTTACTTACAAGAAAGGTTCACAACTCATGCTCATCGCCATCGTCGTATCGTCCATCTTCGCCGTCATCTCCGTTGTCGGCATCACCGCGACCGTTCGCGCCGTCGCCACCGACGGCTACCGTCGCCAGCCCACCCGCGAGTACGCCGCGCGCTGATCGACCGGGCGCCCTCGCGGCGTCCATCGCCGCGATTGTGGCATAAAAGCATAAGGTTGCGACCCTCTGGTCTCGCTTCTCTTATGCGCGACCTCATGACGCGTGACCAAAACGCACTCGGATGCCGCCGCCATTCTCGGCGAGCGAGTGCGCCAGCAGCGGCTCAAGCTGGGCCTCACGCTCGAAGACCTGGCGTCGCTCTCCGAGATGCACTGGACCAGCGTCGGCAAGATCGAACGCGGTCAGGTCCACCCCAACGTCGAGACGCTCGTGCGCCTCGCGACGGCCCTCAACGCCGACCCCGGAGTCTTCGTCGAGGGCCTGAACTCGTCGATGTACGAGAAGCGGGTGCACGGCCTGACCGCCGCCGACTTCATCCGCGAGCGCGAACGCGAGGCGGCTCGTCGCTCCGAGGCGTCCTGACGCGTCACCGCATCCACTCGTCTCGAGTGAGCACGTAGCGAACGTGCGCCCTGATGGGCGAGCCCTCGGGCACGACCGGATGCGCGAAGTCGTCGACGTGGCGCATTCCGAGACGACGCATCACGGCGCGCGACGGCTCGTTGATCACGGCGGTGATGGAGTTCACCTCGAGAAGCGCTGCAGAGGAGGCGTCGGGGTCCGGCGCGAACGCGGCGTCGAGCGCCGCCGTCGCCGCCTCGATCGCGAATCCCTGCCGCCAGTGCGCACGGGCCACCCGCCAACCGATCTCCATTCCTCCGGAGCCCGGCACATCCGCCGGCATCGGGCCCAGCCCCGTGAAGCCGATGAACTCTCGTGTGTCACGGCGCTCGAGCGCCCAGCGCCCGTGTCCATGCAGGTCGAACCCGGCATCCAGTCGTTCGGCGAGACCATCGCTCGTCGCCCTGTCGAGCACCGAGGGGAAGTAGCGCATGACCTCGGGATCGGCGTTCATCGCCGCGAAGGGTTCACGGTCGGAGGATTTCCACCGGCGCAGGATCAGTCTGGGCGTCTCGATGCGAAGCGCCGCCACCGGCTCAGAGTTCGAAGTCGACGCTCGCCCGCGCCGACACGAGCGGCTTCACGATGTCGACGGCCTTCAGGTGCTCGGGGTGCACCTGGTAGGTCTCGAGGCCATCGAGGTCGTCGTAGTCGGCGACCAGGCAGATGTCCCAGTTCTTGTCTGCGTAAGCGACGTTCGGCCCGATCGAGAAGGTCTTGATCTCGGGGATGATGGCCGGAAGAGGGGCGAGCGCGGCCTGAATCGCGGCGGCCGCGGCCACCCGGCCTTCCTCGTCTTCTGCGGCGAGCTTCCATGCGACGACGTGACGGATCATGCGGACTCCTCGAGTTCGGTGGTGAGTGCGGTGCGCAGGCGTTCGGGATCGACGCGCCAGATCGTGTGCACCCGCCCGTTGACGAGCACCACGGGAATCTCCTCGACGTACTCGTCGAAGAGCTCGGGGTCGTCGAGGATCGACTTCTCGTCGAAGACGACCGCCGCGGAACCCTCGCGGGGCGGGAACGTCGCCAGGACATCTCTCACCACCTCGCGGGCGTCATCGCAGAGATGACAGCCCGGCTTCGAGAGCAGGGTGAGCTGGATGGCGGGCACCCATTCACCCTAGACCCCGGGCGCCGCCCGGCACCCGGGATGGGTACCATGAGAGAACCCATGGCGAATACCGAGCTCCCCTCCCACGGCGACCCCGCGTCGCCCGCAGGAGGACGACCTGTCATCGCCTTCTTCGATGTCGACAACACCCTTCTGCGCGGTGCGAGCATCTGGCACGTGGCGATCGGCGCGTGGCGCAGGGGCATGCTCTCGCCCCGCGACATCTGGCGGTTCTTCTGGCAGCAGCGCCACTTCATCAAGGTGGGCGAGAACATGGGCCACCTCAGCGACATCAAAGAGAAGGCGCTGCTTCTCATCGCGGGCAAGACTCAGGCCGAGATCCGCTCGCTGAGCGAGGACATCTTCGACCGGCGCATCAGCCGACGGCTGTGGCCCGAGACCGTCGCCCTCACCAAAGAGCACCTCGCCATGGGGCACCAGGTCTGGATCGTGTCGGCCACCGCCAGCGAGGTCGCCGACGTGTTCGCGCATCGCCTGGGCCTGACCGGCGCACTCGGCACGCGCTTCGAGTCGAAAGACGGCATCTACACGGGTGTTCTCGAGGGTCCCGTCATGCATGCACAAGACAAGGCAGACGCGTCGATCGCCCTCGCCACCGGCATGGGCGTCGATCCTGCCGAGTGCTGGGCCTACTCCGACTCGAGCAACGACATCCCGCTGCTCACGTTCGTGGGCAATCCGGTCGTGGTGAACCCCGATCACGCCCTGCACGCGCACGCCACGAAGCATGATTGGCCGGTCATGCGCCTGAACCCGTCGAGCATCAAAGAGGCCCGCAAGCGCGTTCGCCGAGAGGCCCGTCGGGCCCGCTGACCGGCATCCGCGCCCGTCCGGCGCATGCGCGCCCGGTCGTCCATCAGCGGATGCGCCGAACGGGCGCGGATACGGCGGTTCCCTGAGCCTGTCGAAGGGCGCATTCGGGCGCAGCAAAAGCGCCAGACCTCAGGCCTGGCGCTTCGGCTCCATCGGCAGCGCTCGAGCGCTGCGCGACGTGCTACTTCTTGTTGCGGCGCTGGTGACGTGTCTTGCGAAGCAGCTTGCGGTGCTTCTTCTTCGCCATACGCTTGCGACGCTTCTTGATTACTGAACCCACAGGGACCTCACGATTTTGGGCTTCGCTGCGCAGGTCGCAGCGGAAGAGAATTTTTGCCTCGGAGCAGTCTACAAGGCCGAACGCCGAACGACTAATGCGCGTCGATCCCCTTCGTTCCCTGAGCCTGTCGGAGGGATCAGCCGCATAGGCTGGCAGCATGGTTCGCGACTTCGACATCCCCCAGCAGCGCTCGCTCGTCACAGAACTGCCCGGGCCCAACTCGGTCGCCCTGCAGGAGCGCCGGGTGCGCTCCGTCTCGCGCGGCGCCGGCACCCTCGCGAACATCTACATGGACCGCGGCGCCGGAGCGATCCTCGTCGACGTCGACGGCAACCACCTGATCGATCTCGGGTGCGGAATCGGTGTCACCACGATCGGCCACGCGCATCCGGATGTCGCCGCAGCAGCGGCCGCGCAGGCCGGCAAGCTGACCCACACCCTCTTCACCGTCACCCCGTACGAGAACTACGTGCGAGTGGCCGAGAAGCTGGCCGAGATCACCCCGGGCGACTTCGAGAAGCACTCGATCCTGGTGAACTCGGGCGCCGAGGCGGTGGAGAACGCGGTGAAGATCGCCCGCAAGTTCACCGGACGACGCGCGATCGTGAGCCTCGACCACGCGTTCCACGGCCGCACCAACCTCACCATGGCCATGACCTACCGCCCCTGGCCCGAGCGCGCCGGCATGGGCCCGTTCCCCGGCGAGGTCTACAGCGTTCCCACGAGCTACCCGTTCCGCGACGGGCTCACCGGCCCCGAGGCGGCTGAGAAGACCATCGACTACATCACGACCCACATCGGCGCGTCCGAGATCGCCGCGTTCTTCGTGGAGCCGATCCAGGGCGACGGCGGCGTGGTCATCCCGGCACCCGGATACTTCGCCCGCATCGCCGAGTTCTGCCGCGAGAACGGCATCGTCTTCGTCGCCGACGAGATCCAGGCCGGCATCGCCCGCACCGGAACCTGGTACTCCATCGAGCACCACGACGGCGTGATCCCCGACCTCATCACCACGGCCAAGGGCATCGCGGGCGGGTTCCCTCTCGCCGCGGTCACGGGTCGCGCAGAGATCATGGATGCCGTGCAGCCCGGTGGCATCGGCGGCACGTTCGGCGGCAACCCGGTCTCGACCGCGGCCGCCCTCGAAGTGTTCGACATCATCGAGCGCGAAGGCCTGCTGGCCGAGGCGCAGCGTGTCGAGGCGTCGCTGCGGGCGCGCATCGGCGACTGGGCCGAGAAGTTCGACGTGGTCGGCGAGGTGCGCGGCAAGGGCGCCATGTTCGGTGTCGAACTCGTGAAGCCGGGCACCCGGGAGCCCAACCCCGAGGCGCTGACCGCCATCCTGAAGTACGCCACCACGCACGGCGTGATCGTGCTGGATGCGGGCAGCTGGGACTCGGTGCTGCGCATCATGCCGAGTGTGGTCATCAGCGACGAGCTCATCGACGACGCGGCGACGGTCCTCGAAGAGGCCCTGGCCCTGCTGTAGCCACGCCGCATCCGCGCCCGTTCGGTCGATCCGCGCCCGGCTGTCCGGCAGCGGATGCGCCGCAGGGGCGCGGACACTCGGCTGCTCGCCGCTCCTCCCCGAGTGGACCGAACGCGAGTTGTGCACACTTCTCGGGCGTGGACGCTCGTGGCCCGTGCTGAGGCTGCACTCTGACGGGCATGACAAGCAGCAGCAAGACCCGTCTCGTGCTCGCCCGCGAATTCGAGCGCCTCGGAGGCGACCGCCACGCACTTGCTCGTGCGCACACGTCCGGTCGCGCGATCAGACTTCGGAGAGGTGTCTACGCGTCTGCCGCCGAGTGGACGGATCTCGAGGATCTCGACCGGTATCTCCTCCGCATACGTGCTGTCGGGGAGACTCGTCGCGAGCGACCGGTGCTGTCGCACTGGTCCGCGGCCGCGATATGGGGCATCCCGATCATCGGCCGATGGCCGAGCGACGTTCACCGGGTGATCGATCGCGCATCCGGCGGACGTTCGAAGAACGGAGTCGTCGCGCATGTCACCGAGATGGCCTCGGTCGACGTGGTCGAGATCGACGGGCTGCTCGTGACGTCGTTCGCGCGAACCATCGTCGATCTGGCCACGGTGAGTTCGGCCATGTCGGGAGTCGCCGGCGCCGACTACGCCCTTCACCGCAAGCGATCCGGGCACTTCAGCAAAGATCAGTTGCTGGCCGAGTGGGAGGCGGCCAAGCCGCTGAAGGCCCACGCCCGGTCACTGCGCATCCTCGAGTTCGCCACCCACCTCGCCGACTCACCCGCCGAGTCTGCGGGGCGCGTGAACATGTATCTCGCGGGCTTCCCCGAACCCCGGCTTCAGACTCCCTTCTTCGACGTAGATGGATTCATCGGTGAACCCGACTACGACTTCGAGGGCTACGACCATCTGGGCGAAGTCGACGGCAGGTTCAAGTACTTCAAGCCCGAATACCTGCGCGGCCGTGAACCAGGCGACGTGATCTACGAGGAGAAGATCCGCGAGGACAGGTTCAAAGCCCTCCCCAAGAAGGTCACGCGCTGGGACTGGGCGGTCTGCATCAGCATCCCGAAGATGCGAGCCCGGCTGCTGCGCGACGGCCTGCCCATCGTCGACCCGCATCGCCGGTGGCGACGCTGAGCATCCGCGCCCCGCAGGTGCATTCGCTCCCGGCCGTCCAGCGGCGGATGCGCCCAGTGGGCGCGGATACTGCAGGCGGGCGGCTACGCCGTGTCTGCCGCGTGCTGCGTCAGAGCCTCAGCGACCGCGGTCTCGGGCACGCGGAAGCTGCGGCCGAAGCGGATCGCCGGCATCTCTCCGGAGTGCACCATGCGGTAGACGGTCATCTTCGAGACGCGCATCATGTCGGCGACTTCGGCGACCGTGAGGAAGCGCACGTCGGGCAGGTCTGAGCCGGCCATGCTTCCCCCTCGTGACGAGAACCCGTGAGTCACAGGAGTGACGAACGAGACTCCGTGATGATTCGTAACTCTAGGGGGTGCACCGGATGCGGGGCAACCGGGTGCGAGGGGCTACTTGCGCAGCCGCGACACCAGCTTGCTCGCGTTGGCCTGCAGGTCTTCGACCACGCTGCGCGCCTGGTGGCTCGACGTCGCGACCGTGCGCCCGACGTTGCGGGCGAACTCCGAGGCCACGCCCGCGGCATCCGGAGCCTGCACGCCGGAGGCGGTGTCGGCCCACTCGACGTCGTCGTCTTTGACCGAGCCGTCGAAGTCGGCAGAGAGGAACGGGATCACCCAGTCCTCCACGTCTTCGAGCGGCGACGCGTCGAGCTTGTAGTACCGGTGCTGGCCCTCTTCGCGAACGGCGACGAGGCCCGCGTCGCGCAGCACCTTGAGGTGCTTCGACACCGTGGGCTGGCTGAGGTCGAGCGCGTGCACGAGCTCCGACACGCTCGACTCCCCTGCGTGGGGCGACGCCTCGACGGCGTCGGCGGCCGCATATCGCTCGAGCAGCAACTCGAGAAGGTGGCGCCTCGTGGGGTCAGCGATCACGGAGAAGATGTCGGCCATGGCACAAGGCTAGTCAGTAGTCGCCCGATTGCTCCTCAGTTCGGGGGCCTGGCGCGCCGACCGGATGCCTCGCCGGAGTACCATGACTGGAATTCAATCGGCCGACCGAGCACCTGTCGGCCATGTCGACGAAGGACGCACGATGCGCATACCCGCACCCACGCGACGCTCCGTCTACGCCAGCCGCACGCCGATCGGCCGCGTGCGAGACATGATCGACGAGTTCTCCGAGCAGTCGCCCTCCCGCTTCGCGATCCTGATCTTCACGGCGATGATCCTCATCTTCACGGTGCTCTTCTCCCTGCCCATCTCGCAGGCCGACGGGGCGACCACCCCCATCGCAGACGCCCTGTTCACGGCCGTCTCGGTCATCTGCGTCACCGGCCTCTCGACCGTCGACATGGCCACGCACTGGTCGGTCGTCGGCCACATCTTCATCTTCATCGGCGTGCAGATCGGCGCCCTGGGTGTGCTGACCCTCGCCTCGATCCTGGGTCTCGCCGTGTCGCGCAAGCTCGGCCTGAAGAGCCGCCTGATGGCGGCGGGCGACACCAACCCCATGCGGATGCGCCACGGCGCCGTCTCGGAGGGCCAGGCCGTGCGGCTCGGCGAGATCGGCGGGCTGCTCGCGACGGTCGCGGTGAGCTCCCTCGTGATCCAGCTCGTGATCGCCCTGCTTCTCATCCCGCGCATGCTCGTCGACGGCGTCGAGCTCGCGCCGGCCATCACCGACAGTTTCTACTACTCGGCCATGGCGTTCACGAACACCGGGTTCTCCCCCAACGCCGAGGGACTCGCTCCGTTCGAGAACGACTACTGGTTCCTCAGCATCCTCATGCTCGGCGTGTTCATGGGAAGCATCGGGTTCCCGATCATCTACGTGCTCTCGCGCAACCTGAAGAAGCCCAAGCGCTGGTCGCTGCACGTGAAGCTCACGCTCGTCACCTCGTTGATCCTGATCGTGGCCGGGGCGGTGCTCTACATCGTGCTCGAGTTCGACAATCCGAAGACCTACGGAGACCTCAACGCGGGCGACACGATCTTTCAGTCGCTGTTCCTGTCGGTCATGACCCGGTCGGGCGGCTTCTCCACGATTCCCATCGACGACCTCAACGGCTCAAGCCTCCTGGTCACCGACATGCTCATGTTCATCGGTGGCGGCTCGGCATCGACGGCCGGCGGCATCAAGGTGACCACGCTCGCCGTGCTGTTCCTCGCCGCCTTCGCGGAGGCCCGCGGAAACGAGTCGATGGAGGCGTTCGGCCGCCGCATCCCGGGCGACGTGCTGCGACTGGGCGTGAGCGTGGTGCTGTGGGGCGCGACGACCGTGGCCGTCGCCACCATCGTCATCCTGCAGATCACCAAGGCGCCGCTCGACTTCGTGCTCTTCGACGTGATCTCCGCGTTCGCCACCTCCGGGCTCACGACCGGGCTCACGGCATCCCTGCCCGACTCGGGCATCTACGTGATGGCCGCCACGATGTTCATGGGCCGCGTTGGTACAGTGACACTCGCCGCCGCGCTGGCAGCGAGCCAGCGCAGGCAGCTGTTCAGACGACCCGAAGAGAGGCCCATCGTTGGTTGATCGCATCAAGCACGACGCCCCCGTCCTCGTGATCGGCCTCGGCCGGTTCGGTGCCGCCACGGCCGGACAGCTCGACCGCCTCGGCCGCGAGGTTCTGGCGATCGACGACAACGACGGCCTCGTGCAGAAGTGGTCGGAGCGCATCACCCACACCGTGCAGGCGGATGCGCGCAACATCGACGCGCTGCGCCAGATCGGGGCGGGCGAGTTCTCGATCGCCGTCGTCGCCGTCGGCTCGTCGATCGAGGCGAGCGTGCTCATCACAGCCAACCTGGTCGACCTGAAGGTTCCGCAGATCTGGGCCAAGGCCATCTCGAAGTCGCACGGCAAGATCCTGGAGCGCATCGGCGCCAACCACGTGATCTATCCCGAGGCCGAGGCCGGAGAGCGCGTCGCCCACCTCGTCTCGGGCCGCATGCTCGACTTCATCGAGTTCGACGACGACTTCGCCCTGGTCAAGATGTACCCGCCCAAGCCGATCCGCGGAAAGAACCTCACCGAGTCGGGCGTGCGCAGCCGGCACAACATCACGGTCGTCGGCGTGAAGTCGCCGGGCAAGCCGTTCACCTACGCAACCGAGAAGACGGTCGTCACCGACCACGACATCATCATCGTCTCGGGCACCTCGAGCGACATCGAGAAGTTCTCGGCCCTCGAGTAGCGGCTCGCCTGTTGCCCCGGGCGACGGATGTTGCCGGTCGCCCGGTAACGTTCGTCGCGTCGGGCAACAGGGGCGTCTCAGGCCACTGGGCGCGGCTCCGTGCTCGCGCGGACGCTCTGCGCACGGCGCGAGACCGTCGGCAGAAAGGCCGACGCCCAGACCACGTAGCCCCGGTCGTTCGGGTGGAAGAGGTCGCCGGCCGCCTGGTAGACGGCGCGCACGATCCCCTGGCGCTTCGTCACCGCATACAGCGGCGCAACGGTCAGACCGTGCCGGGCTGCGGTCGCGCGCACGATCCGATTCGCCACCGAGACCAGACGCTCCCTCTGCGGAATGTGGAAGCAGGGCAGGTCGGCGACGATGGCCGACGACGGCAGCTGCGCGTACACCTCCTCGAGTTCGCGCGTGAAGCGCTCCTTCTCGAAGCTGTTGATGTCGTTCGCGCCGATCGACACGGTGAGCAGGTCGGGTTGCACGTCGCGCAGCAGCGTGGCCAGCTTCGGCATCTGGATGGCGATCGCCTCGCGCAGACGGGCGCCCGCAACGCTGAGATTGACGATGCGAACGGTGCGCCCCGTCTCCGCCGCGAAGCGGTCGGCCACGATCTGCACGTAGCCGCGGTTGGGCTTGGACGCGCCGATGCCCTGGGCTGCGGAGTCCCCGATCACGACATAGAGCAGCTCACCCGCCTTCTTCTGGCGAGCCCTCCAGAACGCCGAGTTGACCGGAATGGTGAGGTTGATGCGGGCGGCCTCGGCCTCGCGATGGCGCACGATCAGGCTGATCGGCCAGAGGGAGAGAAGATTCACGCTGAAACGCTACGCCCGTTCCCTGAGGTTGGCGAAGGGGTTGATCTCGATCAGCGCAAGAACGGGTGGGTCAGCCGGCGGCGAGCTCCCGGGCGCGGGCGAGGGCCGCATCCGTCGCCCGGGCGAAGAGGTCATCGACTCCCCCGTCCTGCAGCACGGCGATGGCGCGCTCCGTCGTTCCGTTGGGGCTCGTCACCTGTCGACGCAGCTCCGTAGGCGTCGACCCCGACGCGGCGAGCAGTTGCGACGCGCCCAGGAATGTGCCGTTCACGAGAACGGCCGCCTCCTCCGGAGTGAAGCCCTTCTGCATGGCGACCGCGGTGAGCTGCTCGATGAGGAAGAACACGTACGCCGGACCCGACCCCGAGATCGTGCTCAAGGCATCCAGTTTCTCTTCGGGAACGACCACGACCTCGCCGACCGTCTCGAACACCCGCGTGACCAGGGCGAGCTGCTCCGACGTCGAGCGGGTGCCCGCCGACAGCCCGGTCACCGCGCTGCCCACGATCGCGGGCGTGTTCGGCATCGACCGCAGCACGGCGACGGAATCGGGCAGGCGCTGCTCGAACGTCGCGACGGTCACGCCGGCCGCCACGCTCACGACGATCGCGCCGGGCTCCAGCGCATCCGCGATCTCGTCGAGCAGCGCGGGCACCATGGGCGGCTTCACCGCCACCAGAACGATGGATGCCCCGGCCACGGCCAGGCGGTTCGCCTCGGGCTCGTCGTCGGTCGCCCAGGCCGTGACCGCGTCGACATCGTCGAACTCTGCGGCGCGCGAGGCCGAGCGGTTCGTCACGCGGATTCCGCCGGAGACGTCGACCGTGGGCGCGAGCAGCCCGGAGAGGATGGCGCGGCCCATCGATCCGGCGCCGAGGATGGCGATGGCGGGCAGGGAGACGGGAGAGGTGTCGGTCACCCGTCCATCCTAGGATTGGGGTTCGACGGGGAAGCCGCCATCGGAACACAGAGCGCGCAGAGGTCACACACATGAGCACATCCGGAGGCAGCAAGGCGATCCTCGCCGCGCTGGCGGCCAACATCGGCATCGCCCTCACAAAGTTCATCGCGTTCCTCTTCTCCGGGTCGTCGTCGATGCTCGCCGAGAGCGTGCACTCCGCGGCCGACTCCGGCAACCAGCTTCTGTTGCTGCTCGGTGGCCGCAAGTCGCGCAAGCAGGCCGACCGTGCGCATCCGTTCGGCTACGGCCGCGAGCGCTACGTCTACGCCTTCGTCGTGTCGATCATTCTGTTCTCGGTGGGTGGGGTCTTCGCCCTCTACGAGGGAATCGAGAAGGTGAACGACCCGCATCCGCTCGAGGTGTGGTGGCTGCCTCTGCTGGTGCTCGCCATCGCCATCGGGCTCGAGGGCTTCTCGCTGCGCACGGCCATCGGCGAGTCGAACCACACGCGCGGCTCGCAGAGCTGGCTGCAGTTCATCCGCCGCGCGAAGGCGCCGGAGCTGCCGGTCGTGCTGCTCGAAGACACGGCCGCCCTTCTGGGGCTCGTCTTCGCGTTCGCCGGCGTGGGCCTCACCGTGCTCACCGGCAATGGCATCTGGGACGGCATCGGAACGATCTTCATCGGGGCCCTGCTCGTGCTGGTCGCCATCATTCTCGGTATCGAGACGAAGAGCCTGCTCGTGGGCGAGGGCGCCACCGACGAAGACCTCGCGAAGATCGAGAACGCCATCACGTCGAGCCCCGAGGTCGAGCACCTCGTTCACCTCAAGACCATGTACCTCGGGCCCGACGAGATGCTCGTCGGCGCCAAGATCACGCTGCCGGCGGTCACGACCCTCACCGACATCGCCCTCGCCATCAACGCGGTCGAGGCGCGCATCCGCGAGGCCGTGCCCATCGCCCGCGTCATCTATCTGGAGCCGGACGTGTACGCGCCGAGCGTGGCGGAGGCCGTCGCAGACGCAACGGATACACCCGCCGCGAACTGAGCGCGGACGCCGAGCGCGCGTGTTCCAGCCGCACGCGCGGTCACTGCACGCGCGCTCGTCAGAAAAGGGCGCGCTCGACCTAAAGTCGCGAGCGGAAGAAGGTCGTCAGAGCGGCAGCGCACGCATCCGCCTCGACGCCCGCCCACACCTCGACCGTGTGGTTGAGGCGCCGGTCGCGAAGCACGTCGTAGACGGAGCCGACCGCGCCGGCCTTCTCGTCCCACGCGCCGAACACCACGGTGGGCACGCGCGCCGCCAGGATCGCCCCACCGCACATCACGCACGGCTCCAGGGTGACGATGAGCGTGCACCCCTCCAGGCGCCAGTCGCCGGTCTGCTCGGCGGCCGCCCGCAGCGCCAGCACTTCGGCATGCGCCGTGGGATCGTGCCGCAGCTCGCGCTCGTTGCGGCCGCGCCCGATGACCCGACCCGAGGCATCCAGAACCAGGGCCGACACGGGAACGTCGCCCGACGCCTCGGCCAGCCGGGCGTCTGCGAGCAGCTCGCGCATGCGCTCGCCGTACGCGGCAGGCCATGGATGCGCGGGGCTCGGTCGTTCGGACATGCCGCCAGTACCTTTCCGCTCCAGTAGATTGAGCCTATGCGAGTTCACGTTGCCGACCACCCGCTCATCACGCACAAGCTCACCGTGCTGCGAGACAAGTCGACGCCGGCACCCACATTCCGGGCGCTCACCGAAGAGCTCGTCACCCTGCTCGCCTACGAGGCCACCCGCGAGGTGCGCACCGAGGTCGTCACCATCCAGACGCCGGTGGCCGAGACGCAGGGCCTCGCGATCTCCGAGCCGCGTCCCCTCATCGTTCCCATCCTCCGCGCGGGCCTCGGCATGCTCGAGGGCATGGTCAAGCTCATTCCCAGCGCCGAGGTCGGATTCCTCGGCATGGTGCGCAACGAGGAGACGCTCGAGCCCACCACCTACGCCGAGCGCCTGCCCGACGACCTGAGCGACAGGCAGTGCTTCGTTCTCGACCCGATGCTGGCCACGGGAGGGTCGCTCGGAGCGGCCATCGAGTTCCTCTTCGACCGCGGCGCCGTCGATGTCACCGCCATCTGCCTGCTTGCAGCACCCGAGGGCGTCGCCGCTCTCGAGAAGGCCACCGAGGGCCGCGAGGTGCACCTCGTGCTCGGAGCGATGGACGAGCGTCTCAACGAGAAGGGCTACATCGTTCCCGGCCTCGGAGACGCGGGCGACCGGCTCTACGGCCTCGTCTGATCGGGCGCGGGGCATCTCGATCGGCCCCGTGTCAAAAAAATGCTTGACATGCGGAGTCATATTCCGCTTAGCTTTCGTTCATGACTGACAACGCGCTCGCCCTTACCTCCTTTGAGGCATTGGGGACTGCTGGCATGATGATGCCCAGCAGCGCTGTCATGTGTTGCCGAATGTGTGCTTGACCAGACACTGCGCCTGACACGTCAGGTTCGCTGGGTTCCGAGGTCTACGTCTCTTTTCACGAAAGAGACCTCCGAATCCCCCGCCTGGTTCTGAACCACAGAACCGTCCGCGGTCTACGGCTATCCAGCCGCACCATTCGCACGACCCGCCCACAGGCATCCGTTTCTTCGCCGTATCCGGCCGGATGACCTGGGCACTTCATCGAAGGATCTCTCCCATGTCTCTCGCACACCTCGACACTCGTCCCTCCGCCCCCATCGCCTCGATCGGCCGCCCCGAGCAGTTCGCCGCCGAGTCGACGCCCGCCCGACTCCGCGCGGTTCCCACGGGCACCGAAGCTCGCGGTTTTGTCCTCTACGTCGGAATCGACGAAGACAAGGCCGCCGCCGACGGCACCGACCTCTCGGAGATCGTCGCCCAGCTGCGGGCCCTCGCCGCGCAGCTCTCCCCCTCCTCCGAGACCTATGCCGCCGTCGCCCTCGCGCCCCGCGGTGCCGGCGGGCGCGACGTCGACGTGGTTCGGCTCGCCCTTCAGGACCCGGCGGCCCTGGCCAAGCACCGCCACGCTCCCGCCGATGAGGATCGCGCCCGCGACGGCGTCGTCATCGACCTGTCGCGCAAGCGCGTGCTGCTCGACAACGAGGCGGCCAACCTCACGTACAAGGAATTCGAGCTGCTGCAGTACCTCGTTCTGCGCGAGGGCCGCACCATCGACCGCGCCGAGCTCATCGGGTCGCTCTGGTCTGCAGACGACAGCGACATTCCGAACGAGCGCACCATCGACGTGCACGTGCGCCGACTGCGCGCGAAGCTCGGCGACTACGAGGACATCGTGCGCACGGTGCGCGGCGCCGGCTACCGCTTCGATCGCCACGCCGATGTCTCGGTGCAGCACACGTCGACGCCGTCGCCCGACCTGTTCTAAGCCGATAGCACGCCGGCCCGCGGTCCGCTCCCGGTCGCTTTGTTCGGGAGACCGCATTAGGTTGTGGTCATGAGCGCGGAACTGACGCTGGGCGCAGAAGAAGAGCTTCACCTCATCGACCTCGACTCCTGGCGGCTGTCCGCCTCGGCGCCGCAGCTACTCAAGAGGCTCCCGTCCGGCAGTTACGCTGCCGAGCTTCAGCGCACCACCGTCGAGACGAACACCGAGGTCACCGAGACCCTGGCCGGGTTGCGAGCCGAGCTCGTGCGGTTGCGACGAGGCGTGATGGATGTCGCCGGGCCGCTGGGCGTCGGAATCGCCGCCGTCGGCACCGCACCCCGCTCGGAGATCTCCGACTTCGAGCTCACCTCGTCGCAGCGCTTCGGGGCCATGCAGGAGAAATACCGGCTGCTCGTGGACGAGCAGCTGATCTGCGGTTTCCAGGTGCACGTGGGAGTCTCCGACCGCGATCTCGCCATCCAGCTCGCGCAGCGCGTGGCCGAGCATCTGCCCGTTCTGCTGGCCCTGTCGGCGAGTTCGCCGTTCTGGAACGGACATGACACCGGCTATTCGAGCGTGCGCAGCCTCGTCTGGCAGCGCTGGCCGAGCGCCGGAGCGACCGGCCCGCTCGAATCCGCCGCCGAGTACGACGAACTCATCGCCGACCTGATCGGCACCGGTGTGATCGCCGACGACGGCATGGCCTACTTCGACATCCGGCCGTCGGCACACGCGCCGACCCTCGAACTGCGGGTGTGCGACGCGCTGCCGCTCGTCGACGACGCGGTGCTCGTCGCCGGCCTGTTCAGGGCGGCCGTACGCGCCGCCGAGATCGACATCGAGAACGGCGTTCCCCTGCAGCCTCGGCGAGCACCCGTGCAGCGGGCCGCGCTCTGGCAGGCCGCGCGCACAGGACTCTCGGCCGAACTGCTCAGCGCCGGAGCACGACCGCATCCCATCGAAGCAGCGGAGGCGGTTCGCAGCCTGGTCGACGGCCTCCGGCCCGCGCTCGACGAGTTCGGCGACTACGACGAGGTGCGGGCCCTGGCGGAGGACGCCCTCGCCCGAGGCAACTCGTCAGACAGGCAGCGCACGACGTTCGCACGCACACAACAGCTCGACGACGTCGTGAGACTCGTGGTCGCCGAGACCCAATCGATCGGAGCACGCCCATGACGACGAACCCGCGCCGCGCGATCGGCTTCACCACCGAACTCGTCGCGGGCGCCGTGGCTCTCCGCAGTTGGACTGTCGCACTCCAGACGCCGCCCACCGAGTTCTACCCGCGCTTCGGCCCGCTGCCCGCGGTCGTGGGCGTCGTGGGCCAACCCGACACGTGGGATGTCGTGGGCTACACGCGCACCCTTCGATTGTCCGACGGCGGCACCGTCGTCGAGACGATCACGCACAGCGAGCCCGGCGTGTTCTTCGCCTACGACCTGAGCGAGTTCACGGGCTTGCTCGGCCGACTCGTGAGCGGAGGACGCGCCGAATGGACCTTCACCCCGGCAGGTCCCGGTGGCTCCGACGCCTCGGGTGGCCCCGGCGGCTCGAGCCCCCACTCCGAATCGGCGACCACGAACATCCGCTGGCAGTACCGGTTCTTTCCGCTGCGGGGCCGGGCGTTCATCGTGCGTGCGATCGTGGGGCTGTTCTGGGCGCCGTACATGCGTCGCGTGCTCGGCACGATCGTCGAGACGATCGAGGCTCGGGGCAGCCGGCCTCACGACTGAGCCGGGCGCGGGCTACAACGTGGCGCAGGGGCTGGACGCCGACAGGATGATCGCGGGCGCGCCCTGGCCGGCGTCGCTCACCTCGTCGATACGCACGTAGTACCCCGCTTCGGAACGCAGGGACAGGCCCGAGGTGGCGTCGGACGAACCGTCTGCCGCGACCTGCTTCGACACCGTCCAGCCGCCGTCCGCAGAGAACGTCGCGGCTACCGAGTCGATCCATGACGAACGGTCGAAGCCGTCGGCCACCCGTATCGTGCGGGTTCCGTCGTATTGGCCCGTATCGCCCGCCTCGTCACAGGGAATCAGGTTGTCCGCGTCAGTCGAGTCCGTCACGTATTCGGACGGCAGCGTCTTCTCGATGTCGTCGCGCAGCGCGAGAGCGCTCTGCTTGGCCTCGTCGAAAGTCTGCTGTTTGCTCGTCGGGTTCAGATTCATCACACCGCATCCTGTCACTGTCGTCATACACGCGATCGCCACGATGGCGAGAACTACGCCGCGCCTCACGACCCGGCCGGCTTCTTGCCGAAGAGCAGGTTCGTGAGGCCGTCCTTGACCTCATCACTGGTACGACCCGAGGCGACGAGGCTGTGGTTGTCCTTGGACTCGTTCACGAGGTTCCATCCGGCGAACGGATCGAGGAGGTCGGGTTTGGTCAGGCCGATTCCCGAGTCGAGAACGGTGAATCCGTTCTCCGCACTGGGAGTCAGGGGGAAGCCCATCTCCACTTCGGTGATGTGAATCTGAGGGTCGAAAATCGATCCGCTGATATCGATCTCGGGGATCGAGGCGTGCAGCCCTCGAGCCGCGAGGATCATGTCGCCCTCGGTCGTGTAGTCGTAGTACGACGTGCCGGATTGCGGCTTCCAGCCGTCGTCCATGCCGATTCCCGAGAGGGAGACGACATTCTCGTAGTGAGCACCGGCCTGCTCGCTCGCCGTGAGGATGGCGAGGCCCGCCGAGTGTCCGACCGCCGTGGTCGGCAGCGGCGGCAGTCCGGATGCGTCGAGCCCCGTCTGGAACTGGGCCATCGTGCGCCCGAGATCCATCGCGATCGAGGTGTCCGACGGGGGATGCGAGAGGTCCCACTGGGGGTAGTAGCCGTCTTTCGTGACGAAGACCAATGTTCCCGGCACGCGGTCCGCGAGCGACGACGACAGAGCCTGGATGTCGTTGCCGTAGCCGATCTTCGCGTTGCCGTAGAACGAGTCCATGGTCGTCGCCGTGCCCGGAATCCATGTCATCTGCTGGGTGGCGGTCTCGGGGTTGCCGATCATCTCGACTAGCCGGTCGGCGTCTTTGTCGTAAGTGTAGAGCTGCACGTCGCCGTCGACTGCCTTCTGCAGGTAGCCGTTCTCGTTCTTGAGTGCGCTGAGTTCGTCGCGCAGGGCCTGGATGTCGCCGGCTCCCGTGATGGAGCTGAGTGCATACCTCCACGGCTCTGCGAGCTGCTGCTCGATCTCTTCGATGCGGGCGTCGTTCGCCTCGATCTGGTCGCCGGCGATGTTCGCGTTGGCAGCGACGCGGTCGAGGGCGGGAACACCATCGAGACCTCCGACGAGTTCGGGAGCGTTCTCGATGAGGCGTGCCTGCTCCTCCGGCGTCAGAGACTCCCACCAGTCGTGGGCCGCGTCGGGGTCTTTGCTGTACTTCTCTGCGAGCTCGCGCAGCTCGTCGGTCGACAGGTCTTCGAGGTCGTCGACGGACTTGCCGCCGAGTTCACCGGACGGCGTGCCGTCGCCAGGCCCCTGCCCCGAACCGCCGGGCCCTGCGCCACCACCGGCATCCGAGCTCGTGGCCTCCTGCTCGTCGGCGTTCTTGACGAGGATCGTCACGAGACCGTGCAGGCTGCCGCTCGCGCGAGTGAGCCCCGGCCTGTACTGAGAGTTCCAGTGGGCCGTGAACTCGGAGCCGTCTGGTCCGAGCCAACGCGTGCTGCCGAGCGCTGCCGACAACCCGTTCGCCGTATCGTCGAGTTGACGGCTCGCCGTGTCGACGAGTTTCGCGAATGCACGAAGCTCGTTGACGTCCGCGCCTACGAATCCGGCCATGAACCGACTCCTTCGTTCCCCGATGTGCAGTGATTCCCCACGTGACTCAGAGTAGGAGGCGGCGGGGCGGAAGGCCATGGGGAGAGGTCCCCATCGGCCTCCGCGCCGATGCCCGCGCTGGTAGATTCTCCGCGTGTCTCAACAACCACGGCCCACCACAGAGTTCCGCTGGGCCGCAGGCCTGCTCATCGCCCAAGGCGTTCTGATGGAGGGTCTCGTCGTCATCGGGCTTGCCGTGCTTCTCGCTACGGGAGTCACGCAGGACGTCATCACGAGGAATGCAGAGATCTTCGCCCTGGATTATCTGCAGGACAACCTGTACCTCATGATGGCGATGAGTGGAGTCTTCGCGGCCCTGCGGGTGATTGGCGGCATTGCTCTCTGGCGGGATCGCCTGTGGGGATTAGCCCTATCGCTCGTCAACTGCGCGGTGACACTCACGCTCATGATCTTCCTGCTGCCCGCCGGAATCGCTGACGGACTGCTGTCGGGAGCTGCCTTGGTGCTCATCCTGCATGGGTGGCTCGGAAAGGATCGCGATGGACGACCGCGATCGATCGCACGCACGAACCCGCGCCCTCGCTGATTCTCCATCGAGTACCAACGTCTATCCTTGCGGCCACGAAAGCACTCAGCGGCCCGCACGAATGCGGTTCTCGACAACGCCGAGCAGCGCGGCAGTCGTGCCCTCCACCACTGTCGGAGCCCATTCTTCGGACCAGGATCGCCCATGGCTGACCCACGCCGTCTCGAAGCCGGCAGCCCGTGCGCCGGCGATGTCGGCCTCGACATGATCGCCGACCATCCAGGCGACTCCGTCTGTATCCGCGAGCGCGCGGGCAGCCTCGAAGATCCGAGCGTCGGGCTTCTTGAAGCCCAGTTCTCCTGAGATCGCGCTTCCGGCCACGATGTCGGCGAGGCCCGTGCGCTGCAGTTTCATCCGCTGCTGCCGGGCATCCCCGTTCGTGATGATGACGAGGCGTTCGCCGATCGCCCTCAACGCGTCGAGCCGGGCCAGCACACCGGGGTAGCACTCGATGCGGTCGACATGCTCGTAGCGCAGCTGGTCGACGAGGCCCTTGAGGTCAACGGATGCCAGGTGCAACCGCTCGATGATCATGGACGCGATCGAGGGGCGCGGTGTGTACCCGTGTGCATCCACCTCGATGAGCCACTCGACATCGGTTGCGTCGCCACCCCACGCGATGACCGACTTCTGCGCCCAGCTCGCGAACGCGCCGTCTCGATCGACGAGGGTGTTGTCGAGGTCGAGAAATACGGTCACGGGGAGATCCTAGGAGAGCCCTGGCCTCGAACTCGAGGCATCAGGCGATCGGATGCCCCGGGCCGGGGCTCGTGCGCGGGATCGCCGCGAGCAGGGCGCGGGTGTACGCATGCTTAGGGCGCGCGAAGATCTGGTCGACGGCGCCGCTCTCGATGACCTTCCCCCGCTGCAGCACCGTCACCGTATCCGCCAGCTGCCTGACCAGCGCCAGGTCGTGCGAGACGAGCAGATACGAGAGGCCGTGCTCTCGTTGCAGACGCGACAGCAGCTCGAGGATGCCCGCCTGCACGCTCACGTCGAGGGCCGACGTCGGTTCGTCGAGCACCAGGACATCCGGCCGCACGATGAGGGCCCGGGCTATGGCGACGCGCTGGCGTTGACCGCCCGAGAGCTGGCCCGGTCGGCGCGAGAGCACGGATGCCGGCAGCCCGACCTCCTCGATCGTTTGCTCCACGAGACGGGCGCGGTCGGCCCGCTCGCCGACGTGGAAGCGGTCGAGCGGTTCCCGCACGATCTTGCTCACCCGCCAGGTGGGGTCGAGCGATGTGAAGGGGTTCTGGTAGACGAGCTGCAGGTGGCGCCGCAGACCGCGCAGCCCCACCGACGTCTGCCCGTGCACCTGAGTGCCCGCCACCTCGATCCGTCCGGCATCCGGCTGTTCGAGGCCCAGCAGTAGGCGCACGGCGGTGGTCTTGCCCGACCCCGATTCGCCGACGAGCGCATGGGTCGTTCCCCTCGCGACCGTGAACGAGACGCCGTCGAGCGCGGTCACGTCCACGTCGCGCGCACGGAACCGCTTGGTGGCGGCGTGAACCTCCACCGCGGGTGAGGCGTCGGCCGGTGTGGTGCCGGATGCCGCGCCGCGCTGGATGCGATACCGGTCGGGGTTCAGGGCGGGCACGTCGGCGTGCAGCTGCCGCGCGTACTCGGACGTGGGGGTCGAGAAGACCTGGCTCGACGAGCCGCTCTCCTCGACGATCCCGTTCTTCAGCACCACGATCGAATCCGCCCGCTCGGCGGCGACCGCGAGGTCGTGCGTGATCAGCAGCAGGCTGATGCCCAGGTCTCGGCGCAAATCGGAGAGCAGGTCGAGGATCAGCTTCTGAATCGTCACGTCGAGCGCCGAGGTGGGCTCGTCGGCGACGATGAGCGCCGGCCTCGGCAGCACGGTCAGCCCGATGAGAACCCGCTGCAGCATGCCGCCGGAGAGCTGATGCGGATACGAGGCGTAGACCCTCTCGGGGTCGGGAAGGCCGACCCGCTCGAACACCGACAGGATGTCTCGGCGCCGGACCCGCGCATCCGATTCGCCCGTGAGCGCCGCGGCCTCGTGGGCCTGCGAGCCGATGGTCCGCACCGGGTTGAGGGCCGACGACGGATCCTGCGGAATGTAGCCGAGAAGCCGGCCGCGCAGCGGCCTGAACTGCCGCTCTGGCAGGCCGAACAGCTCGCGACCGTCGAGGCTCACGCTTCCACTGACGGCGCTCTCGCCCGCCGGAAGCAGGCGCAGGATGCTCTTCGCCACCGTCGATTTTCCCGAGCCCGACTCGCCGATCAGCGCCAGGCTCCTCCCGCGCTCCAGGGTGAATCCCACGTCTCGCACGACCGTGGTGCCGCCGTACGAGACAGACAGCCCCTCGACGCTGAGCAGAGGTCGGCCGTCGGTTCCGCTGGTACGAGCGGGTGGCACGATCTGCGGGAGCGCCGGCCGCGTGGTGTCGATCGATACGGTCATTGTGTTCTCCTCAACCAGGTACTGATGCGGTTCACGGACAGCACGGTGATCACGATCACCAGCGCCGGAGCGTAGATGAGCCACGGTGCAGTCGCGTACGACTTGCCCGAGGCAACGAGCAGGCCCCAATCGGATGCCGGTGGCGGGTCCCCGTAGCCGAGGAACGCGAGCGACGCGATCACCAGGATCGAGGTGCCGAACTGGAGCACGGCCAGCGCGACCACCGACTTGTAGGTGTTGGGGAGGACGTGGCCGAGCAGCGCGTGGAGCCGGTTGCCGCCCTGCAGGTAGGAGGCCTCGACGAAGACCGACCCGCGCGCCCGCAGAACCTCGGCACGCATCAGTCGGGCGAAGATCGCGATGGCGGAGACTCCGGTCGCGATCGCCGCGTTGATCGTCTGGAAGCCGAGCGAGCTCACGATGACGACGGCCAGGAGGAAGCTCGGGATGGCGAGCAGAACGTCGACGACTCGGCCGAGCACGACGTCGACCGCCCCGCGAAGAAATCCGCTCGCGAGGCCGATGACGCTGCCGACGACGAGCCCGATCGACACGGCCACGAGCGCGCTCGTCACGGACGATGCCGTTCCGTACACGACGCGAGCGAACACGTCTCGTCCGAGGTGATCGGTTCCGAACCAGTGGGCGCCGCTCGGCGCCGTCAGCTTCTCGGCCGTGTCTCCGACCGACGGATCGTACGAGGTGAACAGCCAGGGCACCAGCGACCACAGCAGCACGATCACGATGACGACGGCGGCGATCGCCACCGTCGGCGGCACGCGAACGGCCGAACGCCCAGCGGCGCGGATGCGCTCCGTCGGTGCCACGAGTCCTGTCAGGCTGGTCATGCGGGCACCTCGAGCTTTCGTTCGGACGTCGCGTCTCGTTCGCGCGTCGCCTTTCGTCGGGACGTCGCGTCGAGCCGGGGGTCGAGCAGCGGCGACACGAGGTCGGCGAGCAGGTTCACCGTGACGAAGACGACGGCGGCCAGCGACACCACGGCCTGCAGCACCGGCACGTCCTGGCTGGTGACGGCTTTCTGCACGACCGTGCCGAGCCCGTCGCGACCGAAGATCGTCTCGGTGATCACGGCCCCTCCGAGCAGTTCGCCCACGATGAGTGCGATCATCGCGACGGCCGGAAGCATCGAGGGCTTGACCAGGTGCCGCGCGAACAGTCGAGCCTGGCTCAGCCCGCGGGAGCGTGCGACGAGGGCGTACTCCTGCCGGGACTCATGGTCGAGGTTGGCGATGAGCACCTCGGCCAGCGGCGCCGACACCGGGATGGCGAGGGTCAGGGCGGCGAACAGGGTCGCCGCCGCACTGTCGGGATCGATCGTGGTGAAGGCGTGCAGCCGGAACGCGAAGATCTCGATCAGGATGAGGCCGACGACGAAGTTGGGAACCGACAGGAAGAGCGA
Source organism: Agreia sp. PsM10 (assembly GCF_030433855.1). Lineage (GTDB taxonomy): Bacteria > Actinomycetota > Actinomycetes > Actinomycetales > Microbacteriaceae > Agreia. The sequence goes on from NZ_JARUXC010000015.1 coordinate 40,008, forward strand.
CGGCACCGATCGCAGCACCCCGCGCGCCCACCGGCTCGGCAGGTACTGCACGCCGTAGGCGATCACCACCGCGATCGCTACCGACAGCAGCAGCGCGGTGCCCGCCAGCGTCAGCGTCGAGGGCAGGGCATCGCCGAGCAGTTGCGACACGGGCAGATTCGACTGCAGCGAGAACCCCAGGTCTCCGGTGACGAAGCGCCCGAGCGACAGGATCAGCTGGATGACGACGGGTTTGTCGAGTCCGTAGTGCGCGACGACCTGCTGGATCTCATCGTCCGTGAGACCGTTCTGCGGATCTCGGAGCATGTTCGTGATGGGATCCCCGGGCAGCACGCTGATCACCAGGAAGGTTCCGACGTAGGCCAACAGGATGACGATCACGGCCTGCGCGGCCCGCAGCAGCGCGTATCGCCCGTACGACCTGCTCACGGCGCGATCCAGGCGGTCGCGAAGTTGGCGTACGCCAGACCGTTGAAGGTCACGCCCTTCACCTTCGGCGACAGCAGGTAGAGGCGCTGTACGAGCTCGACGGTCGGAATGGAGTACCCCTGCTCGAGCACGTACTGCTGCAGGTCGTCGACGAGCGCCTGTCGCGAGTCGCGATCCGAGGCCGTGGCGATTCCGTTCGCCAGATCGTTCAGCTTCTGGTCGCTCGTTCCCGTTTTGAACCAGTCCTCGCCCTTGTTCTGGCTCGTGAGGATTCCCGCGACGGTGCCCACATCGACGAAGCTTCGCGACGTCTGGAACAGGGGCGGATGCGCGGCGAGGACCGCCGCGTAGCCCGACACGTCGACGACGTTCAGGTTCACCTTGATGCCGATGCGCTTCAACTGCTGGGCGATCAGCTCGTCCTCGGCCTGAGTCGAGGGAACGTAGGGATTGGGGGTCACCGTGAACTCGAGCGTGGTGCCGTCCTTCGACCGGTAGCCGTCGGAGCCGAGCACCCACCCCGCCTCATCGAGCAGTTCTTCCGACTTGTCGGGGTCGTACGAGAGCAGCTCGCTGTAGTCGCCGGCCTCGGGAACGTTGCCCTGGAGGAACGACGTGGCCACGTCCCATTTGTCGGTGTACACGGTGTCGACGATGTCCTGGCGATCGATGCCGTGCTGGATGGCCTGTCGGACGGCGAGTTCGTTCGTGGGCGCCACACTGGTGTCGACCTGGAACCCGTCGGTGAAGCCCAGGTAGCGAGGGGTGTCGACGACGAATCCCTGGTCGGTGAGCGACTCGATCTCCTGCGGTTCGACGTTGTATGCCACGTCGGCCTGCCCCGACGCCACGGTCGAGGTGCGCACGGAGGTGTCCTTGATCACCTTGTAGGTGATCGTGTCGAGGTACGCGGCGCCGGTGTGGCCGATCGCCTCCGGTCCCCAGTCGTAGTCGGGCCGCTTCTCGAGAACGTAGCTGTCACCCTGCGTGAACGACTTCACCGTGAACGGCCCGCTGCCGATCTGCTTCGCGAGATCGGCCTGATCGTCGATGGACAGGGCCAGGGTCGCGGGCGACAGCAGGATGGTGCCGTGGTAGGCCAGCGTCGGGATGAAGCTCAACGCCGGCGAGGTGAAGAAGACGTGCACGGTCGAGCTGTCCGTCGCTTCTGCCCGATCGAAGTTGCCCGAGGGGAAGAGACCCACCTTGCTGATTCCTCGGTCGGGATCGCCCTTGGCCCAGATGTTGATGTTGTCGACGACCGCGGCCGCATCGAGCGGGCTGCCGTCGGAGAAGGTGACGCCCTCCTTGAGGTGCAGAACGAACTCGGTCGCCCCGTTCAGCTCCTCCCAGCTGGTGGCGATCCACGGACTGAGCGTTCCCTGCTCGTCGACGTAGATCAGCTTGTCGGTGATCTCGCCCCACAGGTTGCCCTCGTAGCTCGAGATCGACGTCTTGCTCGACACCCAGCCCGCGTCGTAGCCCTGGATGAGGAAGGTCAGGTCACCGCCCTCGACTGGAGCGGAGTCGGAGGACGATGGCGCGGAGGCCGTGCCCGCGGCGCACGCGGCGAGCAGTGCTGTCGTTGCGGCGGCGGCCACGACGGCGCTGGCGGCCCGCCGTATTCTCTTCGAGATGATCATGGTGTTCTCTTTCTGCTGGAGAGGTGCGAGGGGATGAGTGCCTAGATGGCCTTGCCGGGATTGAGCAGGTGCTGGGGATCGAGCGCGGTCGCGATGGCACGCTGCGCGGCGATCGACCGCGGGGAGAGTTCGAGGGCGGCCCACTCGCGCTTGAGCGTGCCGATGCCGTGCTCACCCGAGACCGTTCCGCCGAGTGCGAGCGCGATTCGAACGAGCTCCGTGGCCGCATCGGCGAGAGACTCGGGAACGACCGCGGGGTCGTCGCCCGGGCCGATCTCCTGTGTGATCAACGGGTGGAGATTTCCGTCACCCGCGTGGGAGACGGCCGAGATCTCGACTCCGAACCGGGCCTCGAGGGCGGCGAAGGACCGATAGACGGCGGGGAGCGCCGACTTCGGAACCGCGATGTCCTCTCCGATGAACCGGCGCGATCCGGGCAGGCCCCGGCCGTGTCGGCGCAGCTCCCAGAGCGCCGCCGCATCCTCGTCCGATTCCACCGTGACGCGTGCGCCGACCCTGGCGAGAGCATCCTCGAGGTCTGCGGCCTGCTCGTCGATGCCGTAGCCGTCGAGCTCGATCAGAATGAGCGATTCGCCCCGTTCACGGAGCCGCGTGCCGGAGTGCGCATCGATGCCCTCGAGGCTGACCCTGTCGAAGAACTCGACGATGGCCGGGCGCACGGGCGAGAGCGTGATCGCGCCCAGACCGTCGGCACCGGATGCCGTGCTGTCGAAGAACGCGGTGACGGTTCGACGGGCGACGGGAAGGGGACGCAGGCGAAGGGTGGCACGCACCACGATGCCCAGCACGCCCTCCGACCCCACGAAGAGCGATGTCAGGTCGAGGCCGGTGACTCCCTTGATGGAGCGGTGACCGACGCTGATCAGGCTGCCGTCGGCGAGCACGACGTCGAGGGCCAGCACCGACTCGCGGGTCACCCCGTACTTGGCGCAGCGCAATCCGCCGGCGTTCGTGGCGATGTTTCCGCCGATCGACGAGATCTCGAAACTGGCCGGATCAGGCGCGTAGAACAACCCGAACTGGTGCAGATGCGCGTTGAGGTCTCCGTTGATGACGCCCGGTTCGACGACCGCCACCTCGTCGAGAGGCGAGACCTCCACGATGCGGTTCAGCCGCTCGGTCGAGATGACGAGCTGGTCGTCGGTCGCGCCCGCGCCGCCGGCCAGACCGGTTCCCGCACCCCGGGCGACCACGGTGACACCGAATTCGGCTGCGAGACGCACGAGCGTCTGCACCTCGTGGGCGGTCGTCGGGAAGGCCACCGCGGGGCCCCGGCGGCCGTCACGCACCGCCTCGGGCCGCGGCGCAGTCGCATAGTCGTAGCGATAGGCCGCGGTGTCGGTGGATGCCGGCCGCACCTCGATCTGCGGGTGCCGGTTCTGCACGGCGCTCGTCAGGGCGCTGGCAGGGCTGATCGTCGCGGTCGTCTCGGCTGTTGTCATCGTGGATCGGTCCATTCCTCGTAAGGAGACCGATACTGATGGAGCCACGACCGCCGCAGCGGTTCAGCGCGTAACTTTCAGACGCCGACGTAACACAACGTCAGGTGCTTCCGGTGCGCCCGACTGCTGGCTAAGATCCTGCGCCGGGCTGCGCGCGTACGGCGCTGTGCGACAAGCACGACCCGACGAGTGCTACCCGGCGAGCGTCTCCTCGAGCTGGGAGAGAACGCCCCGCGCGGCGGTCGGGCCGACATTCAGGTAGAACACGTCGTCGTCGACCGCGACGACCTGCTCGTCGTCGACCGCTGCGAGGGTGGGCCAGAGGGGTAGCGACGTCAGCTGCGAGTCATCGCCGCCCTGAACCCCGTAGAAGATCCAGTCGGCGTCTGCCTGGTCGAGCTGCTCCGAACTGATGTCGACCGACGTGTCGTCGACGAACTGCTGGCTCTCCGGACGAGCGAGCCCCGCATCCTCTGCCACGGATCCACTGAAGGAGGCGACACCGAAGACCCGGGTTCGGTCGGCGTTCTTGCGCAGGAACGACACGGTGGGCGCTCCCTCCACCGTGGCGCCGAAGGCCTGTGCGTCATTCTGGTAGTTGTCGAGCCACTGCTCGGCCTGGCCGGTCTTGCCGATCGAATCGGCGAGCAGGAGAAAGTCCTGCTTCCAGTACAGGCCCGTGCCCTGGGTGACGACGGTCGGGGCGATGGCGCTCAGGCTCGCATACAGAGCCGTCGCGTCCTTGCCCGCGCTGCTCATCAGGATCAGGTCGGGGGCGAGGTTCGCGATCGTCTCGACATCGGGCTCGAAGCGACTGCCCACGTAGGTGACCGCATCGAGGGCATCCTTCTCGTCGGGGAACGCGTCGTAGAGGTACGGCGGAACCATGTCGGCGCCGTCACCCGACGTCGAACCGATCGGCACGACTCCGAGCGTCAGCAGCGCGTCGGCCTGCCCGGTCGAGATCACGACCACCTTCTCGGGGGCGCGGTCGATGACCGTCTCGCCTGCGAAATGGGCCACGGTGCGGGGAAAAACGCCGTCGTCCGCGCCGCTGCCCTTGCCCTCCGGCATGGTGCGCGGGGTCACATACTCGACCGGATGCGCGTCGGCCGTGGAGGGCGAGGTCGATTCGGGCGTCGCGGTCGAGCATCCGGTGAGTGCAAGGGCGGCAAGGAGAACGGCGGCAAGCGAGGCGCGCCTCGTCGATTGGATGGCAGGCATCAGATAAGCATAGGCTTACCTAAGTGAGCGACGAGACGAGACGACGTTCTCACACCGGCAGGGTGGTCGCCTGCCTCGTAGCGGGATGCGCACTCGTTGTTCTGCTCGCCCTGCTGAGCCTGGCCATCGGATCGAAGAATCTGAGCATCGGCGAGGTGTGGAGCGGGCTCCTTGCCGGCGACGGCTCGCGCGAGTCGATCATCGTGTGGCAGCTGCGCATGCCCCGCACCGTCCTCGCCATGCTGGCGGGGACCGCGCTCGCCGTCTCGGGTGTGCTCATGCAGGCGCTGACCCGCAACCCTCTCGCCGAGCCCGGGCTTCTCGGCGTGAACGCCGGAGCCGCCTTCGCCGTCGTGATCGCGATCTCCGTCTTCGGCGCCGCACGCAGCGGCGACTACCTGTGGGCAGCCTTCGCCGGGGCCGGCCTCGCCTCCGTCTTCGTCTATCTCATCAGTGTCCGCCGCACTCGAGCGAGCGACCATGCCCGACTCGTGCTGGCGGGCGTGGCCCTCACGGCCACCCTGGGCGCCTGCACTCGAATCATCACGCTGTTCGACGCGACCGCCTTCGACTCCTACCGGTTCTGGGTGATCGGCTCGGTCGCTGACCGCGGCATCGACGTGGTCATGTCGGTTCTGCCCTTCATCGCGGCGGGGCTGATCGTCGCCCTGCTCCTCGGGCCGTCGCTCAATGCCCTCGCGCTCGGCGACGATCAGGCCGTGGCCCTCGGAGTGCCGGTCGCGGCACTGCGCATTCTCGTGATCGCCACCATCACCCTGCTCTGCGGCGCGACCACGGCAGCAGCCGGACCCATCGCGTTCGTCGGCCTCGTGGTTCCGCACGTGCTGCGGCTTGTCGTCGGCGTCGATCAGCGCGCCATCCTCGGCCTTTCCGCCCTCGTCGGCCCCTCGCTGCTGCTGGCGGCAGACGTGATCGGCCGGGTCGTCTCCCAGCCGTCGGAGCTCGAGGTGGGCGTGGTCACCGCCTTCATCGGCGCCCCCGTGCTCATCGCGCTGCTGCTTCGACGGAGGCCGGCATGACCGGCCCGGGCAGAGGCTCGGTGCCGCGCGGCTACGCCCGGTTCCGGATGCCGGTCGGCAGCTCCCTGCTCGTGCACCGCCGCTCCGCCGTCGTCGCCACAGTCCTGCTGCTGTTCGCCGCGACGCTGGCGATCGTCGAGATCTCCACGGGAACCTACGACATCACCCCGAGCGGAGCCTTCCGCGCCCTCCTCGGCGAAGGATCGGACGTCGACCGATTCATCGTGGTCGACCAGCGCCTGCCCCGCGCGGCCGCGGCCCTCCTTGTCGGAGCCGCGCTCGGCGCATCCGGAGCCATCTTTCAGAGCGTGTCGCGCAACCCGCTGGGCAGCCCCGACATCATCGGCTTCACCACCGGCGCCGCGACCGGCGGCCTCGCCGTGATCCTGCTCCTCGGCGCGTCGACGGCCACGACCATTCTGGTGGGCACTCTCGTGGGCGGTTTCGCCACGGCCGCCGTGGTGATCGCACTGGCCGTGCGCCGCGGAGCGACGGGAGACCGGCTGGTGCTCTCGGGCATCGCCGTGGCCGCGATGCTGGCCGCCACGAACGATTACCTCGTGAGCCGCGCCGATATTCAGGACGCCGAGGTGGCCCAGGCCTGGCAGTACGGAAGCCTCAATGCCATCTCCTGGGCGCCCCTGCTGCCGCTGGCCGTGGTGCTGGTGTTCGCCATGCCTGCGGCGCTGGTCGCGTCACGATCCCTGCGCATCCTCGAGCTCGGCGACGACACGGCCGCCGCCGTCGGCCTGCGACTGGTGCGCGCCCGAACCGTCGCCCTGGCCCTGGGCGTGTGCCTGGCCGCCATCGCCGTGGCAACGACCGGACCCATCGGCTTTCTCGCGCTGGCCGCGCCCCAGCTCGCCCGACGCGTCGCCCGATCACCGGGCGTGACCGTGCTTGCGTCGGCGGCCATGGGGGCCGCGATCCTCGTGGGCGCCGACCTTCTCGCGCAGCGGCTGCTGTCGCCGTTCCAGATTCCCGTCGGGCTCGTGACGGCGGCCGTCGGCGGGGCGTACCTCGTGTGGATGCTTGCGCTGGCCCCTGCTCACAGGTCGCGGTGATCGCCGGCCGGCCATCCCGAAATCCGCGCGAAACGATGCGGCTATAGCGTAGGCACCGAGACGAAGGCGGGAGCCAGATGCGCGAACTCACGTACAGCTCGGTTGTGCAGCAGGCGGAGTGGGTCGCGTCGGGTGAGGTCAGCGCGAGGGAGCTCGTCGAGCACTCGCTCGAGATCATCGGCTCCCGCAATCCGTCGCTCAACGCCGTCGCCACGGTCATGGCGGACGAGGCCCGGCTGCGCGCCGATGCCCTCGATGAGCAGCGCCGCAGCTCCTCCGAGCTCGGGCCGCTGCATGGCGTGCCCATGGTGATCAAAGAAGAGAACGACATCGCCGGAATCCCCACCCGGTACGGCAGCGCGGCCTACTCGACGCCCGCCCGCGCCGACAGCGAGGTGGTTCGCCGGCTCCGCACGGCCGGCGCGGTCATCATCGGCACGACCCGCATGCCCGAGTTCGGGATCTGGCCTTTCACCGAGAGCGAAGCCTTCGGGATGACGCGCAATCCATGGAATCTCGACAGGTCTCCGGCCGGATCGAGCGGCGGCACCGCGGCCGCAGTGGCAGCCGGTCTTGTGGCCGCCGGTATCGGCGGCGACGGCGGCGGATCCATTCGGCTGCCCGCCAGTTGGTGCGGCCTGTTCGGGCTCAAGGCGCAGCGCGGCCGAATGAGCCTCGCACCGAATGCCGATCTGTGGCGATCGCTGGGCGTCATCGGGCCGATCACGCGCACGGTCGCCGACAGCGCGCTCATTCACGACGTCATTGCCGGCACATCGGCGATCGATCGATTCCACGCCGCGCCGCTGGCGGGGTCGATGTATGCGGCGGCGACGAACGAGACCGTGCCGTCGCTCAGAATCATGGTGTCGACGAAGAACCCCTCCGGCGGGCCCTTGCCCGACGCCGAGACCACGGAGTCGCTGCAGCGAACCGCGGCTCTTCTTGCGACGCTCGGCCACGAGATCATCGAGGCGGATCCCGCCTACCCCGCCCTCAACCTGCCGTTCCAGCTTCAGCTGAGTGGCGGCATCGGAGATGAGGCGGCCCGCGCAGACGAGCCCCGACGCCTGGAGCGTCGGACGAGGACCATGCTGCGCATCGGGCGCCCGCTCCGCCGCCTGGGAGGCTGGGCGGAGCGAACCGCCGCTCGGTTGGGCGAGCCGTTTCTCGATGAGCTGTTCGGCAGGGTCGACCTCCTGCTGACTCCCACCACGCCCACTGCCGCCCTGCCCATCGGGCAATTGCAGGATGCCGGCGCGCTTGCCGCGGTGAGACGCGCCACGCCTGTCAGCTCGTACACCTCGATATGGAACGTGCTGGGCAATCCGGCCGCCGCCGTGCCCGCCGGGTTCGGTGCCGACGGAATGCCCCTCAGCGTGCAGGTCATCGGGCCGCCGAATGGCGAGCTCACCGTGCTCGCCCTGAGCGCCCAGCTCGAACACCACCAGCCGTGGGCCGGTTCGCGTCCTGCGACAGGCGGGCCCGTGACCCCCGAACAGGGGCTCACAGGCAACTCCCAGTAAAATAACGTTTTGGTAACTGGCGCTCCGTTACTCAACCGTTATATGGTTCAAGAGCGTTAGTTGTTTGCTGTGGCAGCTACCGCGGAATGTGATTGCAGGACACTCTTGGTGCAAGGGAAGAAAGCCCGTCGTTAGCCTCTACGACGGGCTTTCGTCCTTTAACCGGCCCATTCGATAGCCGGCACGCCGCGAACGCAATCGGCCAGACCCGGGGCGTGTTGGAATTGCTGGATGAGCACGAAACTCGAGCGAGCACGCGCCTTTCACGCAATGCATGCCCAGGCCACTCCCCTCGTCCTCCCGAACGCGTGGGACGTAGCGTCCGCCCGCGTCGTTCTCGCGTGCGGCGCTCGCGCGATTGCGACGACCAGCGCCGGTGTCGCGTGGTCGAGCGGACACCGCGACGGGAACGAGCTGACTCGCGACGCCGCACTCGATGCCGCGAGGCGGATCGCAGCCTCCGTGACCGTGCCGATCTCGGCGGACATCGAGGGGGGATACGGAGAGACGTCGAGCGACCTGGCCGACACCGTGAGCTCGTTCATCGACGCCGGTATCTCCGGCGTGAACATCGAGGACTCTCTCCGACCGATCGGTGAACAGCAGCGGAGGATCGCCAGCGCCCGAACCGCAGCAGACGACGCGGGCATACCGCTGTTCATCAACGCCCGCATCGACACGCATCGTCTCGGCAGCATCGGAACTGACGACTGGTTCGAGGAGACGGTGACGCGTGCCACGTCCTACGCTCGCTCCGGAGCGAGCGGAATCTTCGTACTCGGCGCCCTATCGGCAGACACGATCACGAGACTCGCCGACGCGACGTCATTGCCGCTCAACGTCGCCTTCGGCCCCGGCACCCTGTCGATCAGCGAACTCTCGAGGGCAGGCGCACGTCGAATCAGCGCGGGCTCCTCGATCGCCGAGGCCGCTTACAGCGTCGCGCAGCACTGGGCCTCCGCGATGCTCGAGACGCCGGATACTGTCGTCTCATCGCCCCCTGCTCTCGGCTGGGCCGCATTGAACGGACTCGTCCGCGACTGACTCCCGTGACCCCCGATCAGGGGCTCTCAGGCACCTCCCAGCAAAATAACGTTTTGATAACTGGCGCTCCGTTACTCAACCGTTATATGGTTCAAGAGCGTTAGTTGTTTGCTGTGGCAGCTACCGCGGAATGTGATTGCAGGACACTCTTGGTGCAAGGGAAGAAAGCCCGTCGTTAGCCTCTACGACGGGCTTTCTGTCTGTCTGCGGCCATGTCAACCCGCCCTCGAGTTTCGGGGAATCCTCAGGAGCCGCCCTAGTGTGGAGGCCACGAGAGGATCTCAATGACCAAGCCTGTCTCCCCCGTCGCCGCCTGGGAATCGCTCTTCCGCGCGCAGGTCGCCGTGATGCGCCAGATCGCCTCGGAATTCCCCTCCGACGTCATCTCGCTCAACGAGTACGACGTTCTCTTCACCCTGTCGCTCGCTGAGAACCGCACCCTGCGCATCCGCGAACTCAACGAGAACGTGCTCCTGACGCAGCCGAGCATCTCCCGCCTCGTCGATCGCCTCGCCGCGCGCGGACTCGTGACCAAACTCACCGACCCGAACGACGGGCGCGGCACTCTCGTGGCGCTCACCGACACCGGCTTCGCGCTGTTCCGTGATGCCGCCCACATCCACGGCCGCTCCATCGCCAGCCGCATGAGCTCGGCGCTGTCACCCGACGAGCTCACCGAACTCGCGCGCCTCACGCGCAAGCTGTACGCCAGCGTCACCGCCCGATGACCGCCCCGAGCATCGTCTGGTTCCGCGACGACCTGCGCGTCTCAGACAACCCGGCCCTGCATGCCGCCGCAGAGCACGGCGGGCCCATCGTGTGCCTCTACATTCTGGATGACGCCAGCTCAGGGCTCCGGCCGCTGGGCGGTGCGGCCCGCTGGTGGCTGCACCACAGCCTCTCGTCGCTCGCCGCGTCGCTGCGCGACATCGGACTCGAGCTCACGCTTCGTCGCGGCGCTGCCGCCGAGGTCATCGACTCCGTCGTCACCGACACGGGCGCGCAGGCTGTCTTCTGGAACCGGCGCTACGGAGAGGCCGAACGAACCGTGGATGCCGGCATCAAGTCGTCGCTGCGAGCCTCGGGGCTCGAGGTGCAGAGCACGCAGGCCTCCCTGCTGTTCGAACCCTGGACGGTGATGACCGGCCAGGACGCTCCGTATCGGGTCTTCACCCCGTTCTACCGGTCGTGCCTCGCCCGGCAGGAGCCACGGCATCCATTGCCTGTCGACGACGACGTGACGGCTCTGCCCGATGTGGCCGGCGACGATCTCGCCGACTGGGATCTGCTGCCCACGACCCCTGACTGGGCCGGCGGCCTTCGCGAATCGTGGACACCGGGCGAGGCGACCGCCATGACGCGTCTGCGCTCGTTCCTCGAGACCGAGCTGTCGTCGTATGTGGCCGAGCAGGACCTGCCGGCGCAGGATGCGACATCCGGGCTCTCGCCCTATCTGCGCTGGGGCGAGATCAGCCCGTTCCAGGTATGGCACGAGACGCGCTCGTACGTGGCTTCGCTCGACCGTCGCACCGCCGAGGGCGCACGCGCATCCGAGGGGGCGAGCGCGTTTCTGCGCCAGCTCGTGTGGCGCGAGTTCTCATACCACCTGCTGTTCCACTGGCCGCAGATCACGCACTCGAACATGCGGCCGGCCTTCGACGACTTCCCGTGGGCCGAGCCGACCGATGTCGTCATGGAGGCGTGGCAGATGGGGCGCACCGGCATCCCCCTCGTCGACGCGGGCATGCGCGAGCTGTGGAAGACGGGCATCATGCACAACCGGGTGCGCATGGTCGTGGCGTCGTTTCTCGTGAAGAACCTGCGCATCGACTGGCGGGAGGGCGAGCGGTGGTTCTGGGACACGCTCGTCGACGCCGACCCTGCGGCGAACGCGGTGAACTGGCAGTGGGTGGCCGGGTCGGGTGTCGACGCGGCGCCGTACTTCCGGGTGTTCAACCCCGAGCTGCAGGCCACGAAGTTCGATCCGCACCGCGAGTACATCCGTCGCTTCGTGCCCGACATCGACGCCGAGACCTATCCCCCGCCGCTCGTCGATCTGAAGCAGTCGCGCGCGGCTGCCCTGCATGCCTATGCCTCGATCTCGAAGGATCGCGCGTTGGGCGAGCCCGGCTAGGGCCCCGTTCCCTGAGCCCGTGGAAGGGGCCCGCTCCCTGAGCCCGTCGAAGGGCAGCACATCGACTAGCAACATATGCACCTTCCATGTCCACGGAAGGTGCATCTCCGACGACTGGATCCGCGCCGCGCGATCGACCCGGCGCTTATGCACGCAAAGACCGACCCATGGACACCTTTGGGCCGAGTCGATGCAGACGCGCGGGTGACTTCTCGGCCGGCGGCCCTTCGCCAGGCTCAGGGAACGGGCATGACGTCGCTCCCTGAGCCTGTCGAAGGGCTGAACCGCGGCGGCTAGATCCCCTCTCCGGGCACGATCGTCGAGTCGATGCTGCGGTTCAGCGCCTGCGCGTCGGCGTCGAGATCGCGCAGCTGCTGCTGCAGGTCTCCGAGCTGGGTGATCTTGTCGTTGATGGCCGTCCGACGCGTCTCAAGGTCGGCGTCGCGAGCGATCAGCGCGGCCTTGTCGGCGTCGAACGCCGCGGGATTGTCCGAGTATCCGTAGGCCTGGTTCTTGGCGATGAACGCGTCGATGTCTGTGTTGAGCTGCGTCTGGTCGGCGTTGAACGTGTTCGTGTCGGACTCGATCTCATCCGCGAGCGCGAGGATCTGGTTCGACAGGTCGGTGGTCTGCTGCTCGAGGTCGCTGAACACCTTCTCGTATGCGGCGTGGAGGCCGACGACGACGCTGCGATCGGTGAAGTACGTCTTGTAGTAGGTCTCGAGCTCCGGGTCGAGGTCGGTGAATTCGGTGCCGATGATCGAGTGCAGCTCGGTGAGGCGGGTCCCCGGCTGCGAGACCGCGTAGGCGTCCATACGCTCCGCCAGTTCGGGATCGTCTCCGTGAGCGGTGTACGCCTCCTCGAGCAGAACGCCGAGGCGCTCCTGAGACGCGGCGTCGAGCCTGTCGAATGCGGCGTGCAGCATCTCGTGGGCGGCGGTGACCTCGCGCAGCCCGTCGAGGCGCTCCTCGGTGACGTCGTACAGGTGGATGGTCTCGCCGGTGTAGCAGCCGAGCAGGAACTGCTCGGGCCTGATTCCGCAGGCGGTGTTGAACTCGCTGGCCGTGTTCAGCTCGGGGTGGCTCGTGTAGAAGAGGAAGGTGCCGACCTCGTTCATGTCGGCGCGTTCGACGAGAGACTCGATGTTCTCGCTCGGGGTGAACTCCGCGACCGACTGGCGATCGGCGATGATCCGGGCGTTCGCGGCGTAGTAGATGCCGCCGGAGACGGGCAGCGCGATGGCCAGCAGTGCCGCGACGCCCACCATCAGGCCCTGCCACCAGGTCATTCCGCGGGTTCGCTTGGGCTTCGGCGATCCGGATGCGTACGGGTGCGGCGACTGCGCCGGGAACTGCTGGGTCTGCTGCGGCGGATACGGCTGCTGTTGAGGCTGCTGCGGGAACTGCTGCGGCGGCATCGGCGGAACCGGCGGTCGACCTTCTGCGCCGCCCTGCTCAGGGCCGGCGGGATACGGGGGCAGACTCACAAAGATTCCTCACACTCGTCGCAATGCCTCCACGATAGCGGGACTCTGATTTTGCGAGAATGGAGCCGATCGTCGACGACGCCACGAAGGGCGGTGCTCATGGGTGTGTTCTCTCCCGGATTCCTCGGTCGCAGACGCGAGCGCGACCCCCGTCTGCCACCCGGCCAGCACGCGGTCACGAACTTTCCCGTGCTGTCGGCCGGCCCCATTCCGAACGTGCGCCTCGACCGCTGGACGTTCGGAATCACGAACGAGCGCAACCAGACCACGGGCTACACCTGGGAGCAGTTCCAGAAGCTCCCGACAGAGGACGTCACCGTCGATCTGCACTGCGTGACCCGATGGTCGCAGTTCGACATGCCCTGGCGGGGAGTCTCGCTCGACCTGCTGCTCGAGGGGGTCGAGACGACCGCCTCCTTCGCGGTGGCCCGGAGTTACGGCGGCTACACGACCAACATCCCCCTCGACGAGCTGCGCGGCGGAAAGGCCTGGATCGCGACGCGTTACGACGGCAAGCCGTTGAGCGACAGCCACGGCGGCCCCGCCCGTCTGCTCGTTCCCCACCTCTACCTCTGGAAGAGCGCGAAGTGGATCAATCGCATCACGCTCCACGCGCACGACCAGCCGGGATTCTGGGAGACCAACGGCTACAACAACCATGGCGACCCGTGGCGCGAGGAGCGGTACTGGTGACCGGTCGGCGTCGTGCGCGCAGACCCGAATAGACTCGGGTGATCACTGCGAGACGAGGAGCACGATGAGCGCACGCTGGACACGCGTCGCTCGCGGCAGCCTCGCCGCCGCCTTCTCCACCTTCGTGGCGGCGTTCTCGCACGCCGTCTCCGGCGGCTCCGCGCCCGGCGTCGCGGCGCTCTCGCTCGCGGTCGCCTTCTCCACTCTGGTGTGCGTGGCCCTCGCCGGCCGTGGCCTGTCGTACTGGCGCATCGGCGCCTCGGTGGCCGTGAGTCAGGTCTTCTTCCACACACTGTTCAGCCTCATCGTGGAGCCCGCTCCCACCTCGCCGGCGGCACCGACGACGGCCCACGCCGGCCACGACATGGCCGCCATGTTCCTGCCCACGGGAGCCGCGGCATCCGGCGGCGCGGCGATCACCGTCGACGTCGCCATGGTGGCCGGCCACGTGCTCGCGGCCGTCGCGACATTCGCCGCGATCGTGTGGGGCGAGCGGGCCGTTCGAGGCCTGCTGGCCGCCGCGCTCCTGCGCGCGACCCGCTTCGCCGCACTGCTTCTTCCCGCCCCGGTCCTCGCCCCGCGCACCGTGCGCCTCGGCCGCGTCGCACGCATCGACGCCCCTGCCGTGCTCGAGGTGCTGCGCGCATCCGTCTGGCACCGCGGCCCGCCGCTCGCCGCCTGACCCCACCCCACGCATCCGGCCGGCACTCGCCCGCGCGCCGGAATTCTTTCGCGCACCCTGCGCATCCACTCGCCGGAGCACGCGCGCGTTCGACGCGCCCCTCCGCACAGATTCAAGGACCCACCATGAAGAAATCCACCCCACTCGCCCTCGCCTCGACCGGCCTCGGAGTCGGCCTGCTGCTCGCCGTCGCCGTTCCCCTCTCGGCCAGCGCCCATGTGAGCGTCACCCCCGGCGCGACCGCGGCCGGCTCGTACACGGTGCTCACGTTCGCCGTTCCCCATGGATGCGACGGGTCGGCCACCACGACCATCGCCATCGACATTCCCGAGCAGATCGCCTCGGTCACTCCGACGGTCAACCCGAACTGGGATGTCTCGAAGGTCATGACCCCGCTGGCGACGCCCTCGACGAGTGCTCACGGCGAGGCGGCGACCGAGCGCGTCGGCCAGGTCGTCTACACCGCCAAGACCCCGCTGGCCGACGGGTACCGCGACACGTTCGCGCTCTCGCTGCAGCTGCCGGCAGACGCGGCCGGCACGACCCTCGACTTCCCCGTGCTGCAGACCTGCGAGACGGGCTCGACGAACTGGAACGAGGTTCCGGCCGACGGCGCCGACGAGGACTCGGTCGAGCACCCCGCGCCGGCGATCACCGTCACGGAGGCCGTCGCCACGGAGGCGGACGGCGACCCGGTGAGCGCCGCCGACACGGCGTCATCGGATGCGTCGGGTTCGGTCTCCGACGCCGGCTCGGGCTCCGGCTCGGGTGACGACGTGCTCGCCCGCGTTCTCGGCATCGGCGGGCTCGTCGTAGGCGCGGTCGGCGTCGTCATCGCGGTCGTTGCGACGCGACGCGCGCGAACGGCGTAGCAGCATGCGCATCGCACGTCCGAAGCCGTCGGCCCGACGTGCCGCCGCCGTCGGCGCGCTGGCGCTGCTCGCCGCCGTGACGGTCGGAGCGGTCGGCCACGTGCCGACCGCCTCGGCGCACAACTACCTGGTGTCGTCGACGCCGGAGGCGGGCTCGGTGCTCACCTCGCTGCCACCCGAGTTCGTCATCACGACCAACGACGTGCTGCTCGACTTCGGGGGCGAGAACACCGGATCGGCCGGCGCACTCGAGGTGCAGGGCCCCGACGGCCTGTTCTACGGCGACGGCTGCGTGGCCGTGTCGGGAGCGTCGATCTCGACACCGGCGGCCATCGGACCCGCGGGCGACTACACGGTGATCTGGCGGGTCGTCTCTACCGACGGGCATCCGGTGTCGAGCCAGTTCTCGTTCACCTGGCAGCCGGATGCCGCACAGGTCGCGTCGGCCGGATCGACCGCGGCCCCCGTGTGTCCGACGTCGAGCGACGCGGCGGGTGCCGTCGATGGGGCCGGGGCGGCTTCGGGCGACTCGGAAGCGGATTCGCCGGCCCCCACGGCGGGCTCGTCCGACGACGAGTTCCTCTCTGTACTGGCGTGGGGCGGGGGCGCCCTCGGCGCCGTGGCCATCGCGGTCGTCGCCACCCTGCTCGTGCTGCGTCGCCCCAAGCTGGGAGCCGGCCCGGGAAGTGATTCACGACCACCCGGGGATATCTAGCCCTGATTGCGAATCGAAGCTCTGGCGCAGACTGGTCAGAGCTTCGATTCGCAGTGTCGCGAGAGGGGCGACCAATGACAGGAACAGCGTGATCGCAGACAGCACCGCCCAGACGGCCCCGGACTCGACAACAGATTCAGTAACACTCGTGAGATTGTCTCCAACGGAATGGAGAGTCTCCGACCCTCGCGCATCGGCCCACGATGCCGCATCGCTGCTGGGTTTCATCGAAGCCCGCGGAGGCTCGTTCGAGGTGACGGTTCTGAATCAGGGCGTCGCATCGTATACCGCATCCGATCTAGACGGCGCACTGGCACTCTTCGCGTCGAAGAGGGATTCCCGTCGACTCTCACCTAATGTGGGAGGAACATCGCGCTCCGCGATGCGGTAAGACACAAGGGGACAGCATGGGAAAGTTGCTTTACGGTGACTCCGACATCGAGATCGAGTTCGACGACAGGGCTCTGACGCACCTGCAGATCGTGATCGGCTCCAAGCTGCGCCGGGGCGAGAGCTTCTTCTTCTCGTGGAAAGACGACCCGGCCATCGGCGACGGCCGCTCGAGCATCTGGCTCGACAAGTCCATTCCGCTCTACTTCAAGTTCTTCGGCGGCAAGATGCCCACCCTGAATCGCGAGTGGCTCGAGATCCTCACCTCATCGGCGAACAGCGGCCAGGGCCTCATCTTCTCTGAAGAGCCGAACGGTGCGACGAACCCGCCTCGAGGTCACGTCTAGAGCTGACGGCTGGGCCGTATCACAGCAGGGGCGAACACGCCCAACACCCCCTTAACAGGGGTAACTTAAACCTGCTGTTTACACGGGCGACTCCGTTTCGTCGCGAGGTCTGACTTTGATTGAGAGATACCCACCCGTATCTCGATCAAGGGAAATCCATGCCCCGCATCCACCCCCGGCGCTTCAGACTCGGCATCGCCGCCCTGGCTGGCGCCGCCCTGGCGGCCAGCCCGCTGCTCGCCGTACCCGCGTTCGCCGCGAGCACCGGCGTCGTCATCAACGAGGCCTACGTGAACGGCGGGTCCGTCGGCGCGACCTACCTCAACAAGTTCGTCGAGCTCTACAATCCGACCGACACGGCCGTCGATCTCAGCTCGATGTCTCTGCAGTACCGCTCGGCAGGTGGATCAGCCAACCCAAGCGGCGTGCTGCCATTGACCGGCAGCATCGCAGCCGGAGGCCACTACCTGATCCAGGGAGGAAGCAACGCGGGCAACGGGGCAGCACTGCCCACGCCCGACGCCGTCATGAGCGAGTCGTTCGCCGCGGGGGCCGGAGGGACGCTGTTCCTGTCGAATCAGACCGGCCTGCTCATTGCTCCGCCCACCGGCTCGCTCGTCAACGACCCGGCCATCGTCGACCTGCTCGGCTACGGCACATCCAACACTTTCGAAGGCTCCGCCGCCGCCCGACCATCGGTAACCACCTCGATGACGCGCACCACACCCGTCGACACCGACGTGAACTCGGACGACTTCGCGCTTGCCGCCCCGACGCCGCAGAACACCGGCGGCGAGGTGCCGCCCGAAGAGCCGGAGGAACCGAGCGGTCCAGCGGTCGAAGCGACGATCGCCGAGATCCAGGGAACAACCGACACGAGTCCGCTTGCCGGAGAGACGGTCGTCACGCGCGGCGTGGTCACCGCCAGCTACCCGACAGGAGGGTTCAACGGCTATGTGATCCAGACGCCCGGCACCGGAGGGAGCCTCGATCTGGCGACGCACACGGCATCCGATGGCCTTTTCGTCTTCTCGTCGGCAACCGTGCCGCAGGCGACGATCGGCGCGTACGTCGAGGTCACCGGCGTCGTGTCGGAGTACCAGGGCCTGACCGAGCTGACCGTCGCATCCGATGGCCTGACCGCGCTGACCGATGCGGTCACCCCGCCTGCGCCCGCAGCCGTCGCCCTGCCGAGCGACCCTGCACAGCGGGAGTCGCTGGAGAGCATGCTGCTCGCCCCCGCCGGCGACTACACGGTCACCGACAACTACGACACGAACTACTACGGATCGATCGTGCTCACCGCCGGCGCCGAGCCCCTCGTGACGCCCACCTCGGTCACCGAGCCGGGCAGCGCGGAGTACACGGCGCTCGTCGCGGCCAACGCCGCAGCGGCCGTGACCCTCGACGACGGAGCGAGCACGAACTTCAACAGCGCCGCGAACAAGTCGAAGCCCCTGCCGTACCTGACCGTCGAGAGCCCGGTTCGGATCGGCGCGGCCGTGACCTTCACCGGACCGGTCGTCGTCGACTACCGCTTCGGTGCCTGGAGCCTGCAGCCCACGCAGGAGCTCACCCCCGCGAACGCCGCCACGGTTCAGCCCGCGACCTTCGAGAACACCCGTACGCCCGAACCGCTCGACGTGGGTGGAGACGCGACGGTGGCCTCGTTCAACGTGCTCAACTACTTCTCGACCACGGGTGACGAGCTCGCGGGATGCACGTACTACACCGACCGTGACGGCGACCCGGTCACCGTCAACTCCGGCTGCGACGCACGTGGAGCCGCGGAGCAGGAGGACCTCGACCGGCAGCAGGCCAAGATCGTCTCGGCGATCAACGCACTCGACGCCGACGTCGTCTCGCTCGAGGAGATCGAGAACTCGAGCCGCTTCGGTCTCGACCGCGACGCATCCCTCGCCGAGCTGACGGATACGCTGAACGCTGCGGCCGGCGCGGGCACCTGGGCGTTCGTGCCCTCGCCCGAGGCGGTTCCGGCGGGCGAGGATGTCATCCGCACGGCGTTCATCTATCGCGCGGCGGTCGTGGAGACCGTCGGCGACTCGGTGATCGACGACGACACGGCATTCTCGAACGCGCGCTACCCGCTCGCCCAGGCGTTCCAGCTGATCGACGGCGGAGAGTCCACGCGGTTCCTCACCATCGTGAACCACTTCAAATCGAAGGGCTCGGGCACCGGTGAGGATGCCGACCAAAACGACGGCCAGGGCGCGTCCAACGCCTCCCGCGTTCGCCAGGCGACCGCCCTCGTGGAGTTCGCCGACGGTCTCGTGACGGACACCGGCATCGACCGCGTGCTCCTGAGCGGTGACTTCAACTCGTATGAGAAGGAGGACCCGATCGACGTCATTCTCGCGGCCGGGTACACCGACCTCGGCGAGGCCACCGGCAAGAAGAGCTACGCCTTCGACGGCGCGGTCGGCTCGCTCGACCACGTCTTCGCCTCGCAGGCTGCGGCGGCGGATGTGACGGGTACGGACATCTGGAACATCAACTCGGTCGAGTCGATCGCCCTGGAGTACAGCCGCTACAACTACAACGCGGTCGACCTCTACAGCGCCGACCCGTACCGCTCGAGCGACCACGATCCCGTGGTCGTAGGACTGGCGTTGCGTGAGGACGCGCCCGTCGATCCGGGCACCGGGCTTCCGGGCACCGGCGCTCCTGGAGCCGGCGTGCCGGCGCCCGGAGCGGTTGCCGGCAGCGCGGGATCGGGACGCCTCGCGGCGACCGGTACCGAGGCCGCTCCCGTGCTGTTCGGAGCGCTCGCTCTGCTCGTTCTCGGAGGAGGAATGGCGCTGCGCCGCCGCCGCTCGGCCTAGGCGAGATCAATTCAGGAGGAGCGCGTCGCCGTCGCCACAGTGGCTTCGGTGACGCGCTCCTCCTGAATTGCGTACTGGTGCTAGTCCTTCAGGCGCTCCACGAGAATCGCGCGGCTCATGCGCGAGTAGCCCACGATGCCCTTGGCCTTCGCCTGGGCGCGCAGCTCGACGAGCGTCGGCGGCTTCGCAGTCGCCGTGGACTTCAGTGCGGCCTTCGGTGCGGTCTTCGGTGCGGTCTTCGGTGCGGTCTTCGGCAGGTCGAGCCCGCGCTTGGTCGCCGGGGGCGCGGATGCGATGGGCGGCTCGGCCGCGACCGGTGCGACGGTCGCCTTCGTGGCCGTCGCAGGCTTCTTCGCCGGCGTCTGCTTCTTCGCGTCAGGCTTCGCGGTGTCGGGCGTCTTCGCCTCGGACTTCGCATCGTTCACGACGGTCTCGAGGTCGCGGGCCACCTTCTTCGCCTGCTTGCGCAGCTCCTTCGAGCGCTCGCTCGCGGCCTTGCGCGCCTTCTTCACCGCGGTCTCCGCCGCGGCGATCGCCTCGCGCGCCGCCTTCTCGAGCTTCTGCTCGATGGACTTCGCCGTCTTCGACGCAGTCTTGTCGTTCGACTTCTTCGTCGCCGACTTCTTCGTCGCCTTCGACGCGGGTTTCTTCGTCTTCTTCTCAGCCATTGCAGCTCCCTCTGGTTGATACAACTCGCTCGACGCTGTCGCGCCGGGCTTCCAGAGTGGCACTACTCAGTGAGAAAGCACCGAACCGTGTAGTCGACACACGCCAACGCCTGTCGCGAATGTGCAGAAAGCGTCGGTCCTCGTCGCCCACACGAGCAGAAATTGCACAGTCGAGAGACGGCGGTCGTCAGCGGGCGGTCGTCAGCGGGGAAGCGGCGGCGGATCGTCGAGGAAGTCCGTAGTCGGCGTGAAGTACAGCGATCCTGTCACCGCGGTCGAGAAGTCGAGGATGCGGTCGTAGGTGCCCTCTGGGTCGCCGACGAACATATTCTTCAGCATGCGCTCCGTGACCGCCGGAGTCTTCGCGTAGCCGATGAAGTAGGTGCCGAACTCGGCCTCTCCGATGCGGCCGAACGGCATGTTGTCGCGCACGATCTTGAGCTCGTTGCCATCGGCATCCGTCAGTACGGTGAGCACCGTGTGGGCGTTCGCCGCCTTCTGCTCGTCGGCCTGCTCGACATTGTTCGCCTTGCCCCGACCGATGGCCTGCTCCTGCTGCTCCACCGTGAGCAGGTTCCAGGCCGTGAGGTTGTGCAGGTACTTCTGCACGACCACGTAGCTGCCGCCCACGAACTGCGATTCGTCGTCGCGCACGATCACGTTCTGCACCGCCAGTGCGCCCGTCGGATTCTCTGTGCCGTCGACGAAGCCGAGCAGGTCGCGCTCGTCGAAGGACTTGAATCCGTGCACCTCGTCGATCACGGCCGCCGGCCCTCCGAACCGCTCGACGAGCAGGCTCGCCAGCTCGAAGCAGAGGTCCATGCCCTGGGCACGGATGTGGAACAGGATGTCGCCCGGCGTCGAGACCGAGGAGTGCACGGCCCCGTGGAACTCGGGCAGAACGTGCAGCTCTTTCGGGCGAGGTCCGTCGAAGAGCCGCGACCAGGCATCCGACCCGATCGATGTGATGCAGGTGAGCAGGCTGCTCGGCACCCGGAAGCCGACCGAGCGCACGAGCCCCGAGACGTCGCCGAGCGCGTCGTGAACCAGCTCTTCGCTGCCCGGCGCCACCGTGAGCACCAGGAAGATCGCGGAGTCGCTCAGCGGGTTGAGGATGGCTTGGGATGCGGGCAGCGGCTGGCCACCGAGAGGATCGGTCACACGAGTACGCTAGCGGAGCGCGCGACCGGCGCTGCTCGACGGATGTCGAAAATCAGCCCTCGACGTCGAGGGGGTGCGCGATCTCATCACGGGGCATGCGGGCGATGAGCAGCGCGGCCACCGCGAAGAAGACCGGAACGATGCCGGCGACGAGGAACGTGGGTGCCAGCCCGACCGCCTCGCCGACGGGCCCTGCGAGCGCCATCGATACGGGCATGAGCGCGAGCGAGATGAAGAAGTCGAGGCTCGAGACCCGGCCGAGCAGCTCGCGCGGCACCCTCCTCTGCAGCAGGGTTCCCCAGATGACCTGGCCGGCGGAGCCCGTGAACCCCACGATGAAGACCGCCGCCGCCATGACCCAGAGCTCGCTCGTGAACCCGATGATGGCCAGCGGAACAGATCCGATGCCCCACGCCAGGAGCATCACCGTGAGATAGCGGCGCGGCAGCCGGCGCGATGCGACCACGATCGATCCGATCGCGCCTCCCGCGCCGAAGGCCGCGAGCACGAGAGCGAACGAGCCCGCCCCTCCCCCGGTCTGGTCGCGCACGGCGAACGGCAGCAGCACCTCGATGGGCCCGAGCAGCACGAGCACCCAGCCGAAGGCGAAGAGCAGCGTCGCGAACAGCCAGGGGGTGCGCACCATGTAGACGACGCCCTCGCGCATGTCGCGGTAGACCGAGACCAGCGGATGCGCGGAGTCGCCCGAGCGGTCGCGTGCGATGGGCACGCTGCGCATCACGACAAGGCCCGCGAGCGCGGCGAGGTGCACGACGACGATCACGGCGAACGCGGTGGGAGGCCCGCCGAGCGCGATGAGGCCGGCCGCGACAGCCGGGCCGGCAGCCTGCAGCGCGGCGGGGCGCAGCACCCCCTCGATGCCGTTGGCCGCGAGCAGGTCGTCGGCGGGCAGGAGTGCCGGCAGGATCGCCGAGTAGGCCGGATAGAAGAAGCCCTCCCCGATGCCGAGCAAGGCAGCCGCGACCACGAGGTGCCAGAGTTCGAGCGACCCGGCGAGAGCAAGACCGGCGACTGCGGCCATGCTCAGCAGTTTGACGCTCTCGATACCCACGAGAATGAGGCGCTGCGGCACCCGGTCGGCGACGACACCGCCGATGAGGGTGGCCCCGACCATGCCGATGCTGGTGGCCGTGGCCGTGATCGAGAGCTGCAACGGCCCGCCCCCGAGCTCGATGACCTGCCATACGAGGGCTACCAGCCACATGCCCCCGCCGAAGAGCGACAGGGTGAGCGCGCCGAAGAGCAGTCGGTACTGCCCTGTGGCGAAGGGCCTCACGGCGCGGGGAAGCTGTGCCATACGTCCACGCTAGAGCCTCCCACCGACGATGCGTCAGACTGGATGCATGGCCTCCGCTCGCACCTTTACGCCCGAGAGACTCTTCCGCGTCTTCGCTCTGCTCGAGACCGTCACCTGGAGCCTGCTGATCGTGGGCATGATCCTGAAGTACGCGGTCGGTGTCGGCGACTGGCCCGTGTCGATCGCCGGATTCATCCACGGTCTGATCTTCATCGCCTACGCACTGCAGGCCGGCGTGGTGGCCGTGAACCAGCGGTGGCACCTCGGCCTCGCGACCCTGGCCGTCGCATCCGCCGTCGTGCCCTACGCCACCATTCCCGTGGAGCGCTGGCTCGCCCGCCGCGGCAGCCTCGACGGCGGATGGCGAACGGATGCGACGAACGACCCCCGAGACGCGCGCCCGCTCGACCGCGCCTTCCGCTGGGCGCTGCAGCGGCCCGTCCCCCTGGCCGGAGGCCTGATCGTGGCACTCGTCGCGATCATGGCGACGCTGCTCTTCATCGGCCCTCCCGGCGGGGAGGCCTGAGGCCGTCGACCAGTTCTTCCGTGACCTCCCAGAGACGACGCCTCTGCGAAGGGTCGTCGGCGGGATGCGTGGGAGTGAGACGGCGCCGCGCGGCACCCGAGAAGTAGCCGCCGGTCACCCCGTCGAAATCGGTGCTGGTCGCCAACGCGACGATCAGTCCAGCGCCTCGAGACGGATCGCCGATGTGCAGGCGCGTCAGGACCTTCTCCAGTCGGGCCGCGAAACCCAGCTCCCTGCCGAGCCCCGTCACGTTGAAGCCGGGGTCGAGACAGTTCGCCGCGACGCCGGTTCCCTCGAGTCGCCGCGCCAGCTCGAGAGAGAACATGATGTCGAGGAGCTTGCTCTTGCCGTACAGCGGTGACGACCCGCGAGCGGTGAATGGTGCCGTGTCGGTCAGATCGGCCGGAAGCACAAGTGTTCCGTGCCGACGAGACGCCTCCGACGCCACCGTCACGACGCGGGAACCGGGCGTCGAGAGCAGCGACGGGAGGAGGGCTCGAGTGAGGATCCACGGGGCGAGATAGTTGACCGCCATCATCTCGGGCAGGCCGTCGACGGTGACCCGCTGCTCGAAGGCGTGGATACCGGCGTTGTTGATCAGCACGTCTATGTTGCCGTGGCGCTCCGCGATCTCCGCGCCCGCATCGCGCACGGACTGCATGACCGTCAGGTCGGCGAAGACGACGTCCACGGCGGACTCGGGTGCCGCGCGAAGGATGGCCTCGCGAGTGGCCTCCGCTCGCTCTGCGCTGCGCGCCGTGATCACGAGCCGCGCTCCCT
The DNA here is from genome assembly GCF_030433855.1 of Agreia sp. PsM10. GTDB lineage: Bacteria > Actinomycetota > Actinomycetes > Actinomycetales > Microbacteriaceae > Agreia. The sequence continues at coordinate 64,057 of NZ_JARUXC010000015.1, forward strand.
GAGCGGCAAGATCGAATGCGGCGAGTCGGCCCAGCCCGCTGGTGGCACCGGTGATCACGATCGTGGGCGTGTGTGCGGGCATGGGCACTCCTCAAGACAGACGAACCCCCACGGATATAGTGGGGATATACCAAACATATAGAAGTGATGGGTAAATGTCCACTAAACCCGATAAGGCCACGACTTCGCGTCGCGAGGCCGCACTCGCCGTCGGAGCCGAGCTGAACGCGCTGCTCAGCGCATCCAGAGCCCTGACCGAGCGCAGCGCCGCTGCGTTCCATCCCGATCTGCAGCCCGCCGCGTCTCACCTCGCGCGCTGGCTCTACTCCTACGGGCCGGCGAAGCCGAGCGCCCTCGCCGATGCCGTGGCGATGGATCGGAGCTCGACGAGCAGCCTCATCAAACAGATGAAGGCCGCCGGCCTGGTCGAGAGCACGAAGGCGCCCGACGACGGACGGGCAGTGGTCGTGTCGTTGACGCCGACCGGTCTCTCGCGCACGGCAGAGGCGCTCGATCTGCGGGGCACAGTCTTCTTCGAACGCACGAAGGACTGGTCGACCGAAGACCTGCAAGCGTTCGCCGACCTGCTCGGCCGATTCAACCACTGACGAGGAAGCACGTCGCGGCCGCCCGAATGCAGGACACAAAAAAGCGGCCCGCTTTCGCGAGCCGCTTTCGTGTTTCGTACTGGTGTATCTCTGTGCGCCCTAAGGGATTCGAACCCCTGGCCTTCTGATCCGTAGAAAGGTTCAGGCCATGTATTCACGTCCACTCCGCATATCTAACGGGGGTCGTTCCGCTCCCCCGCTCTCGTTGGATGTCAGCGGACAGCAATACGTTGCTGTCACGGTTGCTGTCAGAGGAGGTACGTCATGAAGTTCATCGAGGACGGAGTTCCGGCGAAGTATCGGCCTCTTCTCGACTTCCTGCTCGAGGCACCTCCCACCGAAGTGGTCCTGCCAATCGCCGACGTCGAATCAATTCTGAATTTCGGGCTTCCTGGCCCTGCGCACGACGACCCATTCTGGTGGCGATCGATCCCCAGAAATAGCTGGGCTCGTTCATGGTTGAGGGCCGACCGAATCGCAACACTGAATTCCGAAGACGGAACAGTTACCTTCACTCCGGGTGTCTACTCACCGCCGGTCGACCACCAGTGGATGATCGCGCAACGCCACCGTGAGGCAACCTACGCGAGAGAGTGTCTGAGTTCTCGACCAATGGATATTCACCTTCGAGACCGCTGGTGGGAGCCTCACCTCGTCTACATCCTTCACATTCACGCGGAGGGCTTCTACAAGGTGGGGGTCACCCGACACGACGCTCGACGACTTCGCGATTTGACTGCACGTGGCCGCGCCGGCGTCGAAGCAAGCTCGATGCTCGCCAATCGCCATGCAGCCCGACTCGTAGAAATAGCTGTGCTCGACGCAACCGATTCAGCTCGACGCGTCGCGGACCGCTATAACCACCACAACGGGCAAACCGAGCACTGGGACGACTCCGTTCCACCGCCAGCTTTGGAGCCAATCGCGGCGGCGTTCGCCCTCGACGAGTGTCTTCCTAATTGGGCATTGTCGCTGAATTCGAAAGGAGTAGAAGATGTCCATTGAGGACCCACACCGTCGGGCATTGCACGAGATCCTGGTAACGCGTGCAATCGATTGGCGTGAGGCGGATGAAAACGAGATCAGGATTGAGTTACAGCGCGCTGGCATCGTGTCGCCCACCGATGCTGACATTCTCAAAGTTGTCGATGCTCGACGCCGTGGAGATCTGGAGCGAGACGCGGAACGGCACAACTCGAGGCCCGACACGTAGTTAGTAGGCTTAAGTTGCGGACTCGCCCCACACTCGTGGATCGGCGAGTCTTGCTGTTTAACACGGCATCCAGAACAGGGTTGTGCGAGGAGCGCCCGGACCGCAGCGTAGCGAGGACCGGACGCACCGCAGCGCGGCCCCGCCGGGCTTGCCCGGCGCTTGAATGAGTAAAGAAAGTTCTCACCACTCGAGCTAGTCGAATTAAACTCATGACCAGACGAAGCCGCCCTGGCACCGCTCTCTAACAGCGATCTTCGGGCCACAACGCACGAACAATTTGAGCGATGTCCTTGGGAGCGATTACAGCAATCCCGCTATTGTTTCCGCATGAGGAACGAGTGATTACCGAAGTACGGCTCCGTAAGTTCAAGAGGTTCAAGAACGAGACGGTTCGCCTTCTCCCGTCCGGCATCACGTTGTTGGCCGGTGGCAATAATTCTGGCAAATCAACGCTATTGCACGGACTGGCCGTCTGGGAATTTTGCCGGACGGCAATTGAGATGGAGAAAGGATCGGCAGCGTTTTATGTAGGGGCAAAGCATCAAGGCCTTGGCATGGGAAACGATGAGTTCAGTCCTGTCGCCGTACCTTCGCTCAAACATCTCTGGACCAATCTGCGACCGCAGCGAAGCACCGCAGATGGCGAGAAAGACGGCTACACGCTTCGGATCGCGTGCAAATGGCTCGATGAGGCAGGCCAGGAATTTGTACTCGAGTTCGGTCTAGCCCTCGCCAACGATCGACTTTTCGTGAAGGTAACTGAGACCAACCTCGTCGTCGGAACAAAAATCCCGGTTATCGCATATCTACCGCCCTTTGCAGGAATCACGAATCACGAAATGAAAGTATCCCCCGCCATAAGACGCCGCAGAATTGGAGAAGGATTGGCGGGGGCCGTCCTCCGAAACCTGCTTCTCGAACTGTTTGAAGAAAATGACCGAACCCGTTCCAAGCTGAAGGCCAATTCGAAGGGTCGACTGAAGCAGTCGGATCTCAATAAGTTACGTTCGTCCGATCCTTGGGAACTACTGCAACAAACTTTGCGCAAGAGATTTAACACGGAGCTGATTGTTGAACCCTTCAAGGAGCAATACCACTCTTACATCAAGATTGAACTCGAAAAGGGAGAGCTGAAGGGCTTTCTCCTGAAACGTTTCCCGAACTACGTGAAGCGCGATCTCATGGTTGAAGGTAGCGGCTTCCTTCAATGGCTGAGCGTCTACGCTTTGGCAGCATCCCCGACCTTCGATGTTCTCCTTTTAGACGAGCCAGATGCGCATCTGCACCCGACGTTGCAACTGGAGCTGATGCACTCGCTCGGCGAACTCGTCTCTCTTGAGAACAAGCAAGTCTTAGTTGCTACGCATTCGGTCGAATTACTCCGTCACTGGCCAATCGATCGAATCATGCAGGTCTCAAGCAAAAGGCCCACAACACGATATCTGTCAGAGAATTTCCAAAAGACTGGGCTCCTTGCGGGCCTTGGCTCGGAGTACGGTCCCAACTTAGATCCGATTCGTAAGACAAAGCGCGTGTTATTCATCGAGGGCACGAGCGATAAGACCATTCTTGAATCGATCGCGGGCGTTCTTGGACGGACGGAGCTCAACGACTGGCCCATCTGGATCAACAACAAGGACCATTCGGACAGAAGACAGCTGTTCATGGCGCTTCAAGAAGACATCCCGGATCTCGTTGGTGTAAGTCTGAGAGATCGAGATGTGAGCGAATTGGGGTCAGTCGACGAGGATCTGAGCGATAAAGGCTACAAAAGCCCGGACTCGGCTTTTGTCGCATTGAAATGGCGTCGTAGGAACATCGACAGCTACATGCTGCACCCCGCTCCGATTGCTAGAACTGTAAGCGCAAGCGAGACAGATATAAGCAAGATGATGGCGGACGTACACGGGCTCGCCGTCGGCGCGAGCTTTACTGAAAAGAATCCGCCGACGGTGTTTATGGAGGCTGATGGGAAGAAGATTCTGCACGAAGGAGGTTTGAGCTCCCTATTGTCCGGCACTCACAAGACAACGATTCATGTAGCTCAGCAACTCACGGTTCCGGAGGTATGCGAGGATTTCACGACGTTCTTCGATCGGTTGCAGAAGGCAACTGTATTGCCGTAGTCGCCTTTAGTCATGACTTCACGGAGGACTATTTATATCCCACGTAGGGTGCTTGTAACGCTGATGAAATTCAGTTCAAGCCTTCGGTCAAGAATGAAAATAGACCGTGGTTGTGCAACCGGAATGCGTGCGTAGGCGTTTCGATGCTCGGCTATGGAAGTTGACCCGCCAGCCTTAGATGGCCCCGCTATGACTCCGCGATGGGTTCCAGGGATGCGGACCCAGCGGATGCTGGCTCATAGATCCGGTCCGAGGTTGATGGCAAAAAGCACTGCTAGCCCTTTTCGACTACGACGAGTGGAGGCCAATTTCTATCCGCAGCTCCTAACACCAGCCATACTTGGCAAAACAGGTCGCGACGACGCGACCGCAATGGGGGCACATCATGGCTAAGCACGTATTTCTCTCTTTTGTGGAAGAAGATCTTCAGTCGGTCAGACTTTTCAGAGGTCAGGCCCAAAATAAGAACAGCAGCCTCGCATTCGACGACTATTCCGTCAAAGTCCCCTACAACAGCACGAACGCCGAGTACATCCGGTCGCAAATCACCGCCAAGATCCGTGCAGCCTCAGCCACCATCGTGATCATCGGAGCGACGACCTCATCAAGCACGTGGGTCAAGTGGGAGATTGAGAAAAGCGATGCACTCGGGAACAAGCTCATCGGTGTGAAACTGAGCACAGCCGGAGCCACCCCCGCTGCGCTCACTGCGGCGGGTGCCACGATCATTGGTTGGGACATCCCGAAGATAGTGGCCGAGCTTGGCTGACCTGGCCGCGCCGTCCTCTCTCCCAGCTCTGCGGGATCCCGAAGACTTTCCCGCTCTGTACAGAGCTACCAACAACAAGTCGCTGCAGGGCCAGCAAGAGTTCCTTCGGTTGTTTCGGCTTCGGTTATTCAGCCTTCTCATTGCGGCGATTGGCGGAGCGGTCGCCATTCCGGTCTTCGGAATCGCCGTCGGGGCCTGGCTGGCTTTCATCGCCTTCGTAGTCGCACTTGGTGCGGAGTTACTTCTTGCAAGTCGGAAACCGGAACGTATCTGGTACGAAGGACGAGCTGCCGCAGAATCCGTGAAGACACTCACCTGGCGATTCATGGTCGGCGGAGAAACCTTCGAATCGACAGCCCCGATCGGTCAGGCCGAACGCGAACTGCTGCGAGAGCTGAAAGGTATCCTCCAGGACCTGAATGAGCTTGACCTCAGTTCAAGCGACGCTTCGTCATCGCAGATCTCTGATCAGATGCGAGCTATCCGGCTCCTCCCCTTCAACGATCGGCGCGATCTCTACCGGTGGGGCCGAATCGATGATCAAAGAAAGTGGTACGCAAAGAAAGCACTATGGAACTCGACGCGCGCTAGCCGGTGGAGCGGAGTTGTTATTGGAAGCGAGGTCGCTGGCGTTCTTTTGGGCGGTCTGGTTGCCTTCGGAGCTCTCACTTTTGATGCCCTCGGAATCCTCGCCGCCATCGCAGCCACAGTTACAGCTTGGGTTCAGGCGAAGCAGCATCAGAATTTGGCCACCGCCTACAGCATTACAAGCCTCGAGCTCGCTTCAGTTCTGTCTGAAATTGACCTAATTGAGGACGAATCCAACTGGGCGAAGTTCGTGGGTCAGTCCGAGGAAGCCATATCCCGCGAACATACTCTGTGGCGCGCTTCGCGAGGGATCCGAATTAAGCCTGGCAGCTAAAGACTAGGGCGATAATCTGCGGACGGTCCGTGCCGTTGCAGCCTCCGCTTCTGAAACCAGATCTAATCCGACCTGCACCCTTGCCGCCTACCTCACTACCCACGTTCTGACATAGGGACCGCTGTCGGTTTGACTGACTCGTTTGGTGTGTAGTTTCTGCGCTGCGTGAGCGGCTGGTTCGATCATCTCAAACTCGATCGGTGTCAGGCGACCGAGCCCGCGCTGGCGGCGCCGGCGGTGGTAGGTCTGCTCGATCCACGTCACGATCTCGAGCCTCAGCGCCTGCCTGGTCGACCGTCGCTTCTTGTTGAGGACGTTCTTCTGCAGCAGGGCGAAGAACGACTCCATCGCCGCGTTGTCGCCGCACGCCCCGACGCGGCCCATCGAGCCGGTGATGCCCTCGTAGCGCAAAAGCTCGACAAATTTCCGGGACCGGAATTGGGCAGGTTCACTCGGGCGATCGGGGCATCGCCCTGGCGGGCGACGGCGACGACATTGCGGCGGAACTCGAGGGGAAAAGCTTTTGGCACGGTAAATATCCTCCCGTGAGAATCAAAATCCTCACAAGTCAGGAGTCAGGTGAACCGGCAGCAGTCCCGTTCGACTGATGCGGGCGACGTGCGGGCGGATGATCGGCATACGGCTATGCCATGGGCTGAGGTCGGTGTCATCGCTTTCCTGGACGTGGAGGCGCTTGAGCAGCTGCTCCGATAGTCGGCGATCGTCGCTGCCAGGTGGATCAACTGCTCTTCTGTCTCCCGAAGAGTTTGCTCCATAGCGTCCGTGGCCGCGGAGATTCTGCGTCTTCTACTCGAGGTGGCAACTCTGCGGCCTTGGCCTGGATCTCAGGCAGGGAGACCTCTACCCATGCCGCCCGCGTCGACGACGGACGCTGTGGGTCGAAGCTGACCATCACAGTCCCGCCGCGTTCATTTGCACGCTCTAGCCACTCGCTGTTCTCTTCTGTCAGTGGCGCGAGCTCCATGAGCTCCTGGGCTGGCTGGGATGCGGTCGGGTCGTTCAACACGAAAATCAGGCGCCCTGGTAGTACTCGAATCTGAATGCCGGAGAGAGTCTCAAGCGGTGCGCTCAGCTGGCCGTTTTTCACGTCCACCCGCTCGAACCCGAGGCTCCGTGATGCGCTCTCAGGCAGCGGTACCCGGAGAAGCGGCTCGAGCGCGCCCTGCGCTGTTTGAACAGATGCTGTTGTCCAATCGGGCCCGTCGACATTGATGTCCGTTTGACCGTCATTTTGAAGAGGAACCCAAAGCTGTGGGTCAGTTCCAGGAGCCCGCCAGGAGCAGTGTTCTGGAGTGAGCGGATGAAGCACTCGACCGATCATGCATTCACTCGGGTCGTCGCTGTGGATCGCTATGACAGATGGGGTTCCTTCACTGACGATGAGTGGTTTGAGCGGGTCTGTGACGCGATAGCCCGCAGACGCGTAAAAGCTTCGGAGGGTCGGGGCGCACTGCCCGAAAACAACTCCGTACCCCGCTTCGTCGAGTAGTTCCGTCGCGACGTCGACAAGAGCTCGGCCGATGCCCGCGCCCCGGGCGCTTTCGTCGACGCCGACGGCATTCAGCTTGGCGAGAGTCGCCGTGGCCGCCATGACACGCTCAGCATCCCTGGCTTCATGGACTAACTTCCACGGAAAGCCAACGCAAATTGCTCCGACCACGGAACGCTGCTGCTCTGCAACCAGGACAGTGGTGCCCGCGAACACGAGCTCGGTGAACGTGTGCCGCCGTCCCCAGAACGAGGCGACGGCCCGCTCGTCGTGACGGTCATACGCTCCAACCAGAGAGCCAATGTCGGCCACGTGGTCGCAGACCTCATCGAGCCACGACGACTCAACCGCTAAACGAAGCAGACGCTTCGCGCTCAACCGATCCTGGGCCCGCGCGAGTCTGATCGTGACACCCCCGACAGAACGCCCCCGGGCCAACTCATCCCAAAGCACCATCTTCCCCACCCTCACTTCCTCGAGCCCCGAGCAGCTGCTCGAAAAGAACGGTCTATCAGCGCCGACCTCGGCGGGCCTGGATCATCCGGTCGACGATGGCATGCGGCAGAATGATCGGCATCCTGTTGCGCCAGGGCCTACGAGAGGTCAGGTCTGCGTCTTCGCCGCCCCTCGCCCTACGTTATCTCGAGGTTCGCCAGCCTGCGAAGCGCGAAATCACCGCGTTGAGAGTCGGTAAGAACAGGCTCAGTGAGGTCATCTATCTCGTATTCCGGTATTGAAGTTCGGGCTGGAAGGGACTTCAACAGGGAGGCTGTCAAAGCGTCGCCGAGGCCAAATCGGAATTCTTTTTCACGAAACGCGACCTCGTAGTGAACGTCTGCACCAACCCACTCGCTGAAAGTAATGAATCGCATTGCTACTTGCAAAAGCGACTCGACATCGGAAATTCTGTTCGCCAAGAAACCTCGATGATCCTCCATCTCTGCAATCCAGATAAGAAACGAGGTCATCGGCACCAACTCTGGCCGGTTAGTTACTTTCACTAGAGCCTCGTCTGCCATTGTTTCCAACCATAAAGAGGCCATTTCTCGGTAAACAACACGGACCTCGTTCACTTTGTCTCGCGAATGCCTGAGTGCCAAGTACGCACTGTAGGTCATCCGCTCGAAGCCGTATCGGTCGACGAGCTCAGATGTTTGGATGACTTCACCGCGGAGAGCTAGGAATATTTCACGGTTCAGCCATCGCTCGAATCCTGCGCCTCGAGTGTCCGTAAGTAATGGGGTTCCAGTGAGGCCCGTCCGGACGTTGTCAATGAAGTTCAAGAGCTGCATTGACGTGATGGATTGAACATTCCGGATGCGATTAATGGATTCAAGCGCCAGGGCAGCCCGATCTTGGTCGCTCCCCGAGAGTATGTCTTGAAGCTGATCAACGTCCTCTGTCCACTGATCGCCGAACTCGAGCGTTCTCAAGGCTTGACCGATCATGCGGTCACTTACATCGTCTTGGGATACGCCGATAAGAAAGTAGCGTTCGAAGAATCGCGAGTTATGTAGCCTCCATTCCCGATTCGCAAACGCGGCAGGCATTCCGACCGGAGCGAATAGGAATTGCAATGCACTCTGAGCTGGTTCCAGCTCTCCCCGATCCAGCAGGCTCGCCACGAGTTCATCTCGTTTTGCTTCGGCGTCAGAGCCTGCGTTTGCTCTCCAGCTCAGGTACTCCTGCGGATGAAGCCGCACGTGGTCCCATAGTCGGTGATGCGTGACACGAATCCAGGTGATCGCAATAAAGTCCAGAAAATCTACTTCGGCTCCATGAACTAGGTCCTTGAGGCTATCGATCTGTTCTCGAAGGCGGCGCGCAGCACGGGGAGTCTCCAGTCCGCTAGCCAAGATTGCTATGAGTTGTTCTCGCTGGTCAACGTACTCAGAACGATCTAAATCGCGGCCATTGGGGGCGACTAATTGCTCAACTATTTCTCGACCCCACCGTCGCCGCATCACCTTAGGTACGGGTGGAAGCTCGAACGGATATTGGACGATCTTTTCGGTGTAGTCAGAGCTATGACCACCTGAGCCGGTTCTGGATAGTAATTCTTCGATTGTGCTTTGGTCGTAAGCAAGTAAGTAGTGAACATTGGTGAAGCGACCCATCAACCGAATAACCCGGAACAGCGCACGGAGTTCATCTGCGTCGAGCCGGTCGACATCGTCCACCACCACGAGAACGCGAATCCCCTGATTCTTTATGTCACGACTTATATTCCCGAACTCGACATGCCATGGTGGCCGCGCCGTCAAATGTGACAGGTACGCGTCGAACAGTTTTGATGCCGCGCCGCCCACGGTTGGGATGAGACTCAGCATTGGGGTTCCATACTGCGAATACTTAGCCAAACGTTTTTGGAGCGGCTCTGCTTTAGGAAACGCCGCAGCCAGAGTTGCTACGAACTCGGTAGTTAGCATCGCAACGTCTGAAACGGACCAAGGGGTGAACTCGACGACGCTCCACTCTTCGCTGAGGTAGTTTTTGATGTCGACGAGAAGAGTGGACTTTCCGCTTCCCCATGGCCCAACTACTCCGAATACCGTCGACTCCTGACCAGGTATGCACGCGTCGATCCTTGAACTCACCACCTTTGCGAACTCAGACCGTCCATCGATCTCTGATGAGCCGAGAGGAGCGTCGCTCCAGGACTGGCTGGCGCTCGAGCTTAAGGTCATGGGCCTAGTAAATCAGGCGGACAAGGTATACGTGCACCTTGGGCATCAACGTGATCAGGCCTTTTAATTCGACCATTACAACATGCGCCCAGCCGCCCGGGCTCTAGGTCACTCGACCCTTGCCATAACGACGGATCTTTACGCGCACATCATGCCGAGCGCACATCATGCCGAGCGCACTCGTCGACGCCGCTACGGCGATGGACTCACTTCATGTGGGCACGCTGCAGAAAGGAGATGGTTCGCGATGACGAACAGTGAACCGCTGAACTGGCCCTACGTTGTGTCTGAGCAGTATTCGCGAGGTGAGATAAGCAGAGAGCAGCTCATCAAATCACTGACTTCGTGGCGATACCTGCCCACTGAGCTCAAGACGACAGGCCCGGACGATGACCTGTTGAACTACACTCCGGGCTCATTTGACGACATCGAAGCCGCCTCCCTCGATGACCTCATCGACGACGAGATTTACGAAGCCGCACACGAGGCGCTGAGAACTCAGATTCTCGAAGATCAGGCCCGCAATGCCTGAATTCGAGGAGACGTCCACCCACGTTGCTGTCACGGTTGCTGTCAAAGCCAGTTCCGCCACAACAGGCATCCGGCACCCCGCCGGAAGCCTTCTTATTGAAATCCGCCAGGATCCGCGTCTTTGCAGGGCAAACAAAAAAGCGACCCGCTTTCGCGAGTCGCTTTCTGTTGTGCGCCCTAAGGGATTCGAACCCCTGGCCTTCTGATCCGTAGTCAGACGCTCTATCCAGCTGAGCTAAGGGCGCAGGTCAAGACCAGATGAAATCTTAGCACGCCTTTCGGAGCCCTTCTGCACGGCGCCCGTGATCAGCGGGCCGGGGCCAGCTCCGGCTCGGCGTTCGTCGCGACGCGAGGCAACTCGACCTCGTTCTCGACCTCCACCTTCACGCCGGCCCGGAAGTGCCCGATGACCGCCAACGCGAGGCCGGCCGCGGCCCACCCGGCCAGAACCAACCACGGGAACGTCGTAGGTGCATCCGGGAAGTACGACAGGTCGCGCAGCAGCGTCGCGCCCGCCCCCGGCGGGAACCACTGGCCGACGAGGCCCCACGGCTGCGGCAGGAACTCGAGGGGCTGGGTCGCGGCCGAGATCGGGTTGGCGATGAGCAGGAAGAGCACCGGGCCCACGGCGATTCCGGCGCGGCCGACGAGCGAGGCGACTCCCACGATCGTGGCGCTGATCGCCAGCAGGGTGAGCGCGATCGCCCCGGCGTTCACGAGGTAGTCGCCCTGCAGCGCACCGAACCAGCCCTGCAGAATACCCGCGAGCGAGAAGCCCGCGACGACCACGTAGACAGTGATGGCCACGACGCGGCGCCAGGCGCCGACGATCAGAATGGATGCGAGGATGCCGCCGAGCATGCCGCCGAGCGTCAGCGGGAAGGCGGCCGCAGTGAGCCCCGCGCCTCGTGGATCGGTATCGGCCAAAGGCACCACATCGGTCACCGGCACCGAGACCGGCTCATTGAGAGTCACGCCCTGGGCCGCGAGTGCCACGTTCAGCTGAGCGGCGAGCTTCGGCGCGATGCCGGTGAGCAGTTGGCTCACGATCGGGCTGGCGGCAGACGACGTGAGAACCTCGGGAGCATCGCCGAGGATGATCGCGCCGTAGACCTCGCGGGTCTCAATCTGCGAGACGGCGTCGGCGCGGTCGGAGGCGTCGACGAAGGCGAAGGTGTCGGGGGCGGACTCGGCGAGAGCTGCCTCGACCTGCTGCGCCGCGGCATCCGGACCCGCCACGGCGAGGGGAACGCTCTTGACGGCGGAGGCGACCGAGGGCCAGGAGAACGCCATGACCATGATCGAGACGACGATCGCCAGAACGACGCCGACGCCGGCGATGCGCTTCCAGGGAGTGGGAGCTGGGGCGATCCGGGTGCTGCGTGCACTGCTCATGGAGATTCTCGATTCGTGAAAAGTTCAGGGAACAAAACAGAATGTTCGTTCTTTATAAGAATGAAGCATGGCTAAGATCAATGTCAAGGAACGTTCGTTTTTTTTTATTCCAGACAGGGGAGGTGCCGATGCCCAAGGTCACAGAGCAGTACCGCGAGGCGAAGCGCGATCAGATCACCGATGCGGCGCTGCGCTGCTTCGCCGCCAAGGGGTTCGGAGCCTCGATGGCCGACATCATCGCGGAGTCGGGACTGTCGGCGGGCGCGATCTACGGCAACTTCGCGAACAAGGCCGAGGTCATGAACGCGGTCGCGCGCAAAGTCATGGGCTCACGCATCCAGGAGATGCAGACGCTGGGGTCTCGCGAACGCATCCCGTCACCCGGCGAGGTGCTCACGCGCATCCTGACCGGCCTCAACGAAGAAGTGGCCGACACGGGCCTGCTGCTGCAGGTGTGGGGCGAGTCGGTGACCGATCCGGGCATCCGCGACATCGTCGACGTGGTGTTCGGCGAGCTGCGCGAGAGCTATGTGCGGCTCTTCGCCGACTGGGCGGTGCAGGAGCGCGGCCTCGAGAGAGCCGACGCGCACGCGTGGGGCAAGAACCTCGCGGCGGTCGCCGTGGGGCTGGGGCAGGGATACATCGCGCAATCCGCGATGTTCAGCGACTTCGACCGCGCGGCGTACCTGGCGACGGCTCGAGGGCTGCTCCCCCACTGACGACCGTGCGATTCGCGGAAAGCGCTCGCAAAAAACCGTATGGCGGCAGCGTCAGTTCACAAGGAGCCCGGCAATACCGAGAGCCTCGGCTGCCTGCCTGGCTCGAATCGGCATCCATTCGACCAAGCGGGCGATCGTGTCGGTCTGCAGATGTGCGGGCATTTCGGATGCCACGTCGGCGACGACCTGGGAGATCTCGATCAGGTGCACGGCGACGATGGCAAGCAGGTCGTCAGCGTCCATTCCGCACCGACGCGCAACCACCCCCAGTTCGAAGCGCGCGACATCACGCGCCAGGTAACTCGCCCCGTACCTCACCGCGAGCTGCCGACTACCGGCCCGTTCGAGCAGGGATGGCACATCGAGGTCGGCGTCTGCACCGAGATACGGCAGCACCGACGACGCGTCGTAGAGAGGCGTCAGCCGTGCACCGCCGGACTCGACGAACACTGAGAAGTTCTTTGCGTGGGCGTCGGTAGACAGCACGATCCATGAGTAGAACAGCATTGCTGCATAGCGCCTGCGCGAGTCGTCGTCGGCAACCCGTTCGAGAAGCGACGCGATCTGGTCGATGCCCGGGCCGCCCTGCGTCTCGAATTTGCGAAGCCGTGGCTGTCCAAGCGCCTGGAGGAGATCTTCCTGGTGCAGCCGCACGGTGCGGCCCGCGTCGACTCTTCTATCGAACCGCTCGACGACGAGAGAGTGTTGGTCGCCGTGGTCGAAGAGTTCGACGTGAGCGGCGGGAATTCCGAGCAAATGCGCGGTGCGCATTATCAGGTATTCGACCAGCTCTCCGCCGCGAACCCCGGTGACCTGCGGCTTGAAGATGTGGGTCGACCCATCCGCTCCCGATGTCTCGAACCACCGTTCACCGTGTCGGGCCAATGAAAATTTGGTCTGCGCGCCACCGAGCGAGAACTGCCCGACGGCCGGCACACTGTCATCGTGCCAGGCCGTGACGTCGTGTTGGAGATTCCTGATGCGGTCGGCCACATCGTCATGAGTGAGGGGCCGCCGAGTAGCGTGCTCGGGTTCATTCACTGGCCGGAAGATCGCCGCACCGGCCACATCCTGCCCGTACGCCCGAAGCAGAGCATAGGGCTCGACGCTGTCGAGCCCTATGTCGGTCGCCCAGCGCTGGCGCACCTCGGGATTGTCGGGAAGGAGATTGTCGATGAAACTGGCGACCACACGGCCGCTATGGCGACGCCGCCGAAGAGGCAGCGAGAGCGACAACGGAACCGCCTCATCGGCCGCCGCCCACTCTTCGTCGTAGTCGAGCACATAGTCTTCGATGCCGCGACGACGCAGGGTGGCCACGTGGTAATCGAAGAGAAAGACATCGAGCGACTCAGTCATCGTCGGCCTCTGTCGTGCGGGACTGCGACTGAGGGGCATTCATTCGTTGAATCGCGTCCCTCACTCCCGCGACCATGGCCTGCGAGGGTAGCCGACTGGCCGCCTCCAGCGATGCCCTCAGCGCGGTCATATCGAGCAGCGGCATCTCGATTTTTGGAACGGAGAAGGTGTGCTTTGTCACCGCGACGGAGGAGTCGCTCGACTCGACCGGTTCTGCCGTGACGAGGAGTGCGAGCTCGGTGAGTACCGAGAACACCTTCGACAGCGACACTTCGGAGTTGCCCCGCTCGAACCGCACCAGCCACTGCCGGGTCACGCCGGCACGTGTCGCTATTTCTGCCTGAGAGAGACCCAGATCTTGCCGACGCTGCCGTGCGATCGCGCCGAAGTCTTCGATATGTCGAATACGCACGCGTGAACTCCGATCGCGCTGGGGCACCATGGTGTCACACTCATGTGACATCTGAATAATGTATCACGGAACGTACACACGACGAATGTCACGCAGATCAGACAATTCTGCGGTGACTGAGCAGGTCCCACCAGTCGTGATCGGTCAGACCCCATTTCAATGACTGCGCTGAGATTCGGAAAATGGCCGCCTCCCCACCGAGGGAAGCGGCCATTTCCCGCACTTCAATGCGGCGTGCGCCGTACGCGCAGCGGCTAGCGCGAGCGCTGCAGCGAGATGATGCCCGTCGGGAACCGGTCGCGGTTCGAGACGAAGACCGTTCCCTTCGTCGGATCGACCGACACCCCGTAGACCTTGTTGCCGTACGCCGTCGCCGAGTAGCTCGCGATCTGCGTGAGGTCGCCCGCGTTCAGAACCAGAACACCGCTCTTCTCGAAGGCGTCGGTCATGTGACCGATGTACAGGCGCTGCGCGACCGGGTCGACCGCCACCGAACGCAGATCGGGAGCCGCCACCTGAAGCGTCTGCAGCAGCGAGTAGTCGACGGTCGAGTAGACCCGGACGCCGTCCACTCCCGACGTGTCCTCGCTGGTGACGTAGAGGCGCTTCGTCGCGGGGTCCACGGCGATGCCGTGCGACTTCCACGATGTCGACGAGGTCGTCGTGACGGTCTCGATCTGGGCGCCGGTGACGGCATCCATGACCTGGAAGCCCGTGCCCCGGGTCGCGCCGTAGACGCGGCCCGCCTCGAGGTCGACGTCGATGCCGCGCACGTTCGCCGAGAAGGCGAACGGCCCGCGAACGACCGCGTCGGTCTTCACGTCGAGCACGGCCCAGGCCGCGCCGTAGGCGACGTACAGCTCACCCTTCGCCGTGTCGAGCGCGACGTCTCGAACACCCTCGGCCTCTCCCCCGGTGATGGCGTGCGTCTTCACGACGGTGTCGGTCGCCGGATCGATCTCCAGCACCCTGGCCGGCCGCTGCTCGTTGCCCACGAAGAGGTGCCCTGTGGTCGGGTCGACCACCGAGCCGACCGGCTTCACATCGAGGTCGGCGTTCGCGGTCTGCGACGGGATCGCTCCCAGCGCGGTCGGCGTGTAGGTGAGTCCGGCGGGCGGCCCCTCCGGGTCGGTCGGGTCCGTCGGATCGGTCGGGTCCGTCGGGTCCGTCGGATCCGTCGGGTCCGTCGGATCCGTCGGGTCCGTCGGGTCGGTCGGATCCGTGGGGTCCGTCGGGTCGGTCGGATCCGTGGGGTCGACCGGCGTTCCGCCGTTCCGGATGCTGATGGTCACCGCGACCGAGGTCAGTTCCGATCCGGGCGGGTTCAGCCTGAAGTCGCGGTTCGACGCGAACACCCGCTGGTGCTCCTCGTCGACGGAGATGCCGTAGACGTCCTTGCCGTACTTCGGATCGGCGAGGTCTGCGAGGACCTTTCCGGTCTTCGCGTCGTGCACCGAGAAGCCACCCGTTCCCGCCGCCGTGCCCGTGTAGGCCACGTAGACGAGACCGTGGGTCGAATCGACGTCGAGCTGGCGGGCGTTCGGACGTGTCGGCTGCTCCCAGAGCTGCGAGAAGTTGTCCTTCACGTCGAACGCCGCGATGTTCTTCACATCGGCCGTCTCCTCGAAGAACGCCGCGGTGACGCGTCCGCCCTCGGGGTCGGCGGCCACATAGTACGCGCCGGCCGTTCCGTTGATCACGCCGATCGACTCGCCGCTCTGGGCATCCAGAACCTCGACGCCCCGCGCCGGGATCGCTCCGTAGACGTACCCGTTGATCGGGTCGACATCGATCGACCTGTTCGACTGAACGAACGGGAACGGGCCGCGCACGACCTGGCCGTACGTCGCATCCGCCGTCGACACCACGACCCAGTTCGTGTTCTGCTGACCCACGTAGAGCAGGTCGTTCGCGTCGTCGATTCCGATGTCGCGGATGTTCTCGGGCAACGTCATCTGGCGCACGATCGTGTCGGTGTTCGGCTCGATCTCGAAGATCGTGCGGCCGTTCTGATCACCGAGGAACAGGTGATCGCGCTTCTCCGAGTACGCCGAGCCGGCGGGCAGCTGCGCCGCAGGCTTGGCGACCGAGACGACCTGGCCGGCCGGCGAGTAGTCGAAGCCCTGCTCGACGATCCTCTCCGACACGGTGACGGCCGCCGACGTCGTCTCCGATCCGGGCGGGTTCAGCCTGAAGTCGCGGTTCGACGCGAACACCCGCTGGTGCTCCTCGTCGATCGAGATGCCGTAGACGTCTTTGCCGTACTTGGGATCGGCGAAGTCGCCGAGCCGCTTGCCGGTGGCGATGTCATGCACCGAGAATCCGCCGGTTCCCGCAGCGGTTCCGGTGTAGGCGACATAGACCAGACCGTGCGTCGAGTCGATGTCGAGCTGACGCGCGTTGGGACGTGTCGGCTGCTCCCAGAGCTGGGCGAAGTTGTTCTTCACGTCGAACGCCGCGATGTTCTTCACATCGGCGGTCTCCTCGAAGAAGGCCGCAGACACGCGTCCGCCCTCGGGGTCGGCGGCGACGTAGTACGCGCCGGCCGTTCCGTTGATCACGCCGATCGACTCGCCGGTCCCGGCATCCAGAACCTCGACACCCCGCGACGGGGTCGCCCCGTACACGTAGCCGTTGATCGGGTCGACGTCGATGGAGCGGTTCGACTGGACGAACGGGAACGGGCCGCGCACGACCTGGCCGTACGTCGCATCCGCCGTCGACACGACCACCCAGTTCGAGTTCTGCTGGCCGACATAGAGAAGGTCGTTCGCGTCGTCGATCCCGATGTCGCGGATGTTCTCCGGCAGGGTCATCTGCCGAACGATCGTGTCTGTGGCGGGATCCATCTCGAAGATCGTGCGGCCGTTCTGGTCACCGAGGAACAGGTGATCGCGCTTCTCCGAGAATGCCGATCCAGCGGGCAGCTGAGCGGCCGGCTTGGCGACGGACGTCAGGTCTCCGACGACGCGGTAGTCGACCGTGGTGGTCGGCTCCTCGGGCTCTTCTCCGCCCGGATCGGGGTTGGGCTCGCAGCCGAGGCAGGGCTCTCCGCCGTTCTCATCGATGACCTGCGGAACCGTGTCGTCGGTCACGGCCTTGCCGCTGTCGTTCTTCACGATGGTGAGGCCGTCGTAGTACTCGCCGTCGGCCGTGCGCGATTCGTAGCGCAGCTTGTCGCCCGACACGTCGATGAGCTGGTAGAGCTCGATGCCGCCGCCGAGCTTGCGCAGGTGGGCGCCGTTGTCGTTCCATAGACGGGGACCGGTGTTGTTGTACATCTTCGATCCCACGACCGACACCGCGTAGACGGGGCCGTCGTAGTTCAGGTCCTTGTTCCAGCTCACGGGGTTGCCGAGCTCCGACTCGTCGGAGTTACCGCGACCGTAGGCGTGGTCGTGGCCCTGCAGCACGAGGTCGACGTTGTGGCTCTCGAACAGCGGCACCCAGGCATCCCGAATGGCACGGTTGTTGCGCCCTTCGTCGAGCGAGAAGACCGGGTGGTGGAAGTACACGACGGTCCACTTGTTGGGGTTCTCGTCGAGCGTCTTCTCGAGCCAGGCGGTCTGCACGGCGAGCGCCGCGGCATCCGTGATGTTGCTGTTCAACGAGATGAAGCGCACACCCTGGTAGTCGCTGAAGTAGACGGTGCCGTCGAGCAGCGCCTCGGCCTCGGCCGATCCGGTCGGGCCGTTCTCGGGGTAGGCGAACTGGGCCTGCCACTGCTTCGACAGCGCCTCGCCCTCGTACTCGTGGTTGCCCGCGGCGGCCAGGAAGTTCTGCGTTCCGAACTGGTAGCCGGCGGCGTCGAACACCTCGCCCCACTGGCTGTCGTTGTTCGCCTCGTCGATCAGGTCGCCCGCCTGCAGCACGATGCTGGCGTCGGGACGGTCGCGGAAGGCGTTGCGGATGACGCGCGAGGCGTCGGACTTGATGCCGTTCTGCACGTCGCCGAGGTAGATGAACGAGAAGTCGTCGGGGGTGGCCGACGCCGTGGTGAAGTGCTGCCACTCGCTGTAGTTCGTGCCGTCGCCGACGCGGTACATGTACTGCGTCGACGGGGTGAGGCCCGTGAACTTCACCGTGTGGAACGCCTCGTCGTAGCCCTTGTCGGTGGGCACCGTCGTTGTCGACGACGCCGCCACGACCGTGTAGTCGTCGGTATAGGGCTTGGCCGTGGCGACGCGGATCTGCGCCTGCGCCTGGGCCGCCGTGACCTTGGTCGAGGTGCGCCAGGTGACCGCCTGCGAGTTCGAGAGGTCTCCCGAGGGAGTGAGCACGAGGCGGTCGGGCACGCTGGTCGGGCCGTACTGCTCGATCGGCGTCGCCGTGGCGGCCTGTGCCGCCTCGGAGGTCGAACCGAGCGGAACGAGCAGGGCTCCGGCCAGAACCGCCGCCGTGATGGCGACGCCCCTGCGGAAGCCCGACCCGAACCGGGATGACGAGGTCGTCATGGGAGTGGAACCTTTCGGTGGTCGTGTGGGTCGGGTGCTTCGGGGTGTCGGTGCGGTCGAAGCGGGGGCACCGGATGCGCGGGCTCCCGCGCCGGTCGCGATCATCGGGCGCCGCCCGTCGCGTGGCGGCGGCGGCTCACGAAGACGAGTCCGAGCGCTCCGACGAGGAGCAGGGCTCCCGCAGCGGAGACCGCGGACCCGACCCAGGATGCGCCGGTGTTCGCCAGGTCCTTCACCCCGGTGCTCGGGGCTCCGACCGCCAGCACGGTGAGATCGGCCGTGGTCGTCGCGCCCGACTCGAGGCCGCGCAGCACGATCGTGTGCTTTCCGATGGGAGCCCCGGCAGGGATGTGCGCCGTGTAGAGCACCGCCCCCGCCGCGTCGGCCTTCGTGTAGCCGAGGGTGATCGGGTCGGAGTGCAGCACGATCTCCATGTCCTCGTTCGGCTTGAAGCCCGATGCCTTCATGGACACCGATCCTCCCGCCGCGACGCCTGTTGCCGAGAGCTCGAGTGCCGACGGGGTGTACGTCGGTTCTGTCGGCGGGTTCGTCGGGGTGGTCGGCCCGCCGGTCGGGGATGTCGTGGGTCCCGTCGTCGGCTCCGTGGGCGGCTCGGTCGTCGGCTCGGTTGTGGGCTCCGTCGTCGGCTCCGTCGTCGGCTCGGTCGTCGGCTCGGTGGTGGGCTCCGTCGTCGGTTCCGTCGTCGGTTCCGTGGTGGGCGGGGTCGTCGGCGGTGTCGTCGGCTCCGTGGTCGGCGGTGTCGTCGGCTCCGTCGTCGGCTCTCCCGACGGGATCGTGACCTCGGGCAGCTCGGGCGCGTTGATCGTGGTGCGAGCGGAACCCGGACCCGAGTCGCGCGGGGTCAGGTCGTCGGTCACGAGCTTTGCTCCGTCGTCGGACTTGGTGATCGT
Source organism: Agreia sp. PsM10 (assembly GCF_030433855.1). Taxonomy (GTDB): domain Bacteria; phylum Actinomycetota; class Actinomycetes; order Actinomycetales; family Microbacteriaceae; genus Agreia. Next base: position 83,673 of record NZ_JARUXC010000015.1, read on the forward strand.
GAAGCCGTCGAACAGCTCACCGGTGACCTTGCGGCTCTCGACGTGGATCTCATCGGCGGTGACATCGACCGTCTGGTACATCTGCGTGTACCCGTTGGTGCTGCGGAGGTTCGCGCCGTTCGTGATCCAGTTGTTGGTCGCCAGATCATCCGGAACATACATCTTCGGGCCTGCGATGGTGACCATGTAGACGGGGCCGGTCTGGCTCGTCTTCGGGTCGGCGCCCGCCGGCAGGTTCTGCTCGTTCGCGAACAGGTTGCCGCGCCCGTAGGCGTGGTCGTGGCCCTGCAGAACGAGGTCGACGTTGTGCTTCTCGAAGATGGGAAGCCACGCCTCGCGAAGCGTCTTGTTGTCGCGTCCGCTCGTCACCGAGAAGACCGGCTGGTGGAAGGCGACGACGGTCCACTTGTTGGGGTTCTCAGTCAGCACCTGGTCGAGCCACGCCGTCTGGGCATCCAGCTCGGGGCCGTTGATGACCGACGCGTTGAGCGAGATGAACCGCACGCCCTGGTAGTCGGTGAAGTAGACGTTCTCGCTGAACGCCGCCTTGAGCTCGGGGGTCTGGGCCGGCCCGTTCTCGGGGTAGGCGAACTGGGCTTTCCAGTAGCGGCTGAGCTGCGGGCCCGGGTAGTACTCGTGGTTTCCGGGGGCAGCGATCACGTTGAGGTAGGCGTTCTCGAAACCGGCGGCCGAGAACCATTCGCCCCACTCGGCATCCGCGACATCGGTGTCGATGAGGTCGCCGAGGTGCACGACGGCCTTCGAATAGGGGCGGGCCTCATAGGCCGCGCGGAACGTGCGCGAGGCGTAGGACTTCACGTCGTTCTGGGCGTCGCCCTGCACGAGGAAGGAGAACGGCTCGTTCGATGCGGCGGCCGTGGCGAACTCGAACCACTCGCTCCAGGTCTCTCCGTCGCCCACGCGGTAGAGGTACGCGGTGTCGGGCGCGAGTCCCGTCATCAGGGCCGAGTGGTACTTGATCTTGTAGCCCAGGTCGGTGGCCATCTCGACGGTGCTGGCCGCCGTGATCGTGGTCGACGAGGTGATCGGGCCATCCGTCATCGTCGCGAGCTGAACCTGCGGGGTCGTGACGTCGAGCGAGGTGCGCCACGACACGTTCTGCGTGGTGGCCGGCGTCTCGGTGGGGGTCAGGATGACGCGGTCGGGCACGGCTGACGCGACGTGGATCAGTGCCGGCGCGACGGGTGGCGGTGCGAGTCCGCCGCCCGCGGCCGAGGCGATGCCGCCGCCGAGTGCCATGAGCGCGAGCGAGGCGGCGACCGTGGCCGCGATCACCCCTGTGCGTCGTGAGCGCGTCGAGAGCGCGCGCGAGAATACGTCGATTTTCATCCTTGTGGATGCCCCTCAGTGATTGCCCCGGCATGGCCGGGATGTGCAGGAATGCCGAAAACTGACGAAAGGTCAGCCGGACTCTGCGAATCTATCGGCGGGTGCGGGGCTGGCGGACAGCGGGGGAGTCCGTTCGTCTATTGTTCAGAAAGGGGCACGAGAATTGCGTTTTCCGACACCTGTAGCTGGGTTCGTGGACATTATCGGCTTTGGCGCGAGGCTCCACTATGGGCTATAACGTCTGGCGCTGCGTCAACCGCGGCAGATGTCTCGCTCGATGCCGAAGACGTCTGCCGCGGTCGGGAGCGTCAGGCCTGCTCGTCGCCAGCGACGTTGAACAGCCAGGTCACGCCGAACCTGTCGGTGAGCATCCCGAAACCGGCCGACCACGCGCTCGCGGCCAGCGGCTCGACGACCGTGGCGCCGTGATCGAGCGCCGCCCAGTAGTCGGTCGCCTCGTCGAGGGTCTGGGCGTTGAGGGCGATGAAGAAGGACTGTTCGGTGATCGTCGTGCCGTTCTCGCGGTGCGTCGAGCCCGTCGCGGGGCCGGCATCCTGACCGGGCACGTCGTAGGCCATGACCATGAATCCGTTGGGGGCGACGACCTGACCGAAGACGACTTTGTCGGTGTCGGGCAGACCCGCGGGCATGCCGAACTCTCCGTAGGTGCGAGCGTAGCTCTGGCCGCCGAACGCGGTGGCGTAGAACTCGAGGGCGGCACGGGCGTCGCCGCGGAAGTTGAGGTGGATGACGGGGGTGGCGGACATGGTGTGCTCCTTCGTGGGTTGGTGAGATCAGCGTCTCAGCGGTTCCGGTCAGGGAACGTCCGCATTGTGCGAGAAGATGACACCATGCCGTCCGCGTCCTCCCCCTCGACCTCGAAGCGCCTGCTCGCGCTGCTGTCGTTGCTGCAGTCTCGGCGTGACTGGCCCGCACCCGTGCTCGCCGGGCGGCTCGAGGTGAGCGAGCGCACGGTGCGGCGAGACATCGATCGACTGCGCGAACTCGACTACGTGATCGACGCCACGCGCGGCCCCGACGGCGGTTACCGGCTCGGGGCGGGAAGTCAGCTGCCGCCCCTGCTCTTCGACGACGAGCAGGTGATCGCCCTGGCGCTGGCCCTGCGCACGGCGGGCGGCCTCGGCGCAGGCATCGACGAGGCCGCCGACCGGGCCCTCCGCACGGTGAGCCGTCTTATGCCCGACAGACTGTCCCATCGCGTCGCGAACCTCGTCGACACGGTCGGCCCGGCCGCCACGCGTGGTTCGGTGCAGACAGACCCCGCCGTACTCCTGCGTATCGGCGAGGCCATCCGCGAACGGCGTGAGTTGCGCTTCGACTACGCGACGCCCGACCCGGCGGCGGAGGCGCCCTCCCCTGCCGCGCGCTCGGTGGAGCCTCACCACCTTCTCGCGCACAATGCCCGGTGGTATCTGATCGCGTACTCGCCCGCCGTCGAAGAATGGCGGATCTATCGGGCTGATCGCATTGCTCCCCGCACCCACACGGGACGCGCGTTCACCCCCAGATCGGTTCCCGGTGGCGACCCCGCGCTCTACCTGTCGGCGCGGTTCAAAGGATCGACTGCCGAGGACGTCTGGCCGTGCACAGGAACGGCCACCGTTCACGGACCTGTGACCATGATCGCGCCGTACGTCGCCGACGGATCAGCGGAGGCCATCGGCCCGGACCGCTGCAGGGTGCAGCTCGGCTCATGGTCGTGGGAGGCCCTGGCCGCCGAGTTCTGTCGCTTCGCCCTCGACGTGAGCGACGTCGAACCGCCAGAGCTGCGTGCGGCCTTCACGTCGATCGGTGAACGAGCGCGGCGAGCGGGAGCCGGCGAAGGCTCGAGCAACTAGCTCGGTGCCATCCCGGCTTGCCTGTCGGCGATTCAAAGCGAGCTGACAGCCGCACCCCCGGCGGGAACGGGGCTGTCGGACTACGGTCGATCGGGTGTCGAGGGAAGGGCAGTCGATGTCTGTTGTGCGCCGGGAATGGCCGATCGCCGTGGTGATCGTGATGGCCCTGCTCACTGTCGGCGCGCTCGTCGGGGTCGGAGTCGCGGGACGGCCCGGGCATCCGGTACCCACCGCGAGGGGAAAGGCAGACCTCTCCGCCACCGCGGCACCGAGCACCACGTCACCGGCGTCGGCGGCGGCGTCGCACAGCGCGACGTCGTCGACGACGACGTCTGGCACTGATGAGGATACCGATACCGACTCGAAGTCGGTCGTCGTGGCGATCGGAGATTCGATCATGGACGGCCACGGCCTGAAGCCGAGCCGGGCCTGGCCCGAGCTGATCGGTCAGGCCACCAACTGGCAGCTCACCGACCTGGCCAGCGACGGCACCGGCTTCACCGCGGTCGGAGACGACGGCGATACGTTCCAGGACGAGGCCGTCGAGGCCGTGGCCCTGCACCCGTCGATCGTGATCATCGCCGCCAGCAGCAACGATCTCGGCGAAGACCCCACCGAGGTCTCCGACGACGTCACCGCGACGATGTCGTACCTGCGCGCTTCGCTTCCGGATGCGCAGATCATCGCGTTCAACGCGTTCTGGGGCGCGGATTCGCCGCCGCCGGAGCTGGCGGCGTTGGATTCCGACCTCGAGTACGCGTCGACGGTGACCGGGGCCCACTACCTCGACATCGGACAGCCGCTTGCCGGCCGGCCCCAACTCATGCAGTTCGACGGTGTGCATCCGACGGCCCGGGGCCTCGTGGTGCTCGCGGCGGCGATCGCCGCGGCCATCCGCGACGACACGGCGGCGTCGACCTGAGCACTCTGCTGACGCTGAGGTGCGGAGTATTGTCGCCACCCGACGAGGCAATGTCAAGTGGTGGTTGCAACGCTGGGGGTTAGGCCGCTTCGAGGAGTCGGGCGAGCCGGTAGGTGGGGGTTT
>NZ_JARUXC010000016.1 GCF_030433855.1 Agreia sp. PsM10
ACCCAGGCCCTCGCGGCCTAGACTTTCAATTGGCCAGTCCAGCAATCCGGGACCAGTCCATGATCGGCGGGGCCCTTCTGTGTCAGCTGACGAACGGGTCAGATGCCGAACCTCGTCGATCGGACGGATCAGCTCACGCGCTGGCGGGTTCGACGGTGGGGTGCCGCGATCAGCACAGTGCCGGTGACGGTCAGGCCCAGAGCCAGCAGGGCGCCGGGCCACAGCGACGACCAGTCACCGCCCGTGTCGGGGAGTTCGCCCGAGGCACCGCCGTGATGGGGCGCTGGGGTGGGTGTCGGCGGCGGAGTCGGAGTCGCGGTCGGAGTCGCCGTGGGGGAGTCCGTCGGAGGAATCCCCGAGCGATCAGGGATGCGCACCCCGATTTCTTCGGATTGCGAGGATGCCGGGTCGTCGTCGCTCAGCGCGAATGCCGTCCCGGCGGGCGCGAGCAGCGCGGCCGCCAGCGCGAGGGCGCCGATTCCGCGCAGTGGGGCCGCGGCGCCTCGACGGAGTCGTCTCCTCAGCGGAGCGGCTGACAGGGAGTTCACGGCTGAAGCACCTCCGTGCGCGACTTCTCCGCGCTTGCGTTCTCGGGGCGCCGAGTGCGCGCGAAGTACCAGAGCCCCACCACGATCACGACGAGTGCGAGGTAGAAGGCGATCGGGAAGCGGGCGATCTGGTCGAACACGGGCTGCAATGCCGAGTTCTGATCCGTGCTGATGCCGACGATCCACGCGGCGGCGGCGATGATCGCGATCCCCGCAATGACGGTGCGGAATCCGCCGAAGACGCGTGCGTGGGACAGGAGGATGAGCAGCGGAAGAACGAGCACCGCGGCGATGAGCTGCGCCAGCTCCACGCCCACGTTGAATCCGAGGATCGCCAGGATCTTCTCGCCGAAACCGAGGTTGAGGTCGAGGATCGTCGTGGCGAACGCGGTGCCGTGCACCAGCCCGAACAGCCCGGCGATGAGCAGCTCTCCCCGCGGAACGATCGGGCGGATGGCGTGGATCGCGGCGACGATGATCGACACGGCCACCAGGATCTCGACGGGCTTCGTGGGAAAGGAGATGAGGCCCAGTGACACGAGTGCGAGCGTCACGAGATGACCGACCGTGAAGCAGCTGATGATGAGGGCCGCGCGACCGATGGTCTTCTTCAGCGGTATCGGCTGGTTCCAGCGGTATCCCCGTTTCGCACGAGAAGCGAGTGAGGGCGCGACGACGAGGAGCGTCGACAGGAAGAGCAGGTGGTCGGTGCCCTCCGCGATGTGGAGCATGCCGAGCCAGATGACGGAGAAGAAGCCGTTCGCCGGCGCGGGGGAGCTGCGGTCGAGCGTCACCTCGGTGACCCCGCCCCCGAGTACGGCGACAACCTCGGGGTCGCCCTCGGCGATCTGCCCGTTGTTCCAGTCGCTCACCAGGGCCACGTAGACCTGATGTGCCGGAACCACGTCGAGGATGAAGGAGTAGTCGAGAGTGATCGCACCCTCGATGCTGCGCCCAGGGTCCGCGAACCGTACCGTGGTGGCGATCGCATTCTCCCCGTTGACGGGCACGAGTTCGGGGCTCGCGACCACGGTCGGAGTGAGGGTGGAGACGCCGTCCGCCACGCTGACGCGATGGAGGATGAACGTCATGAGGTTGTCCGCCACCGCGTCGAGCGCGGCCTGGTCTGTGACCTCGTACCCCGTCGCCGCCGTGAACCCGGCCTCCTGAATCTGCATCGTGATTTCGACCGCATCCGACTGGATCGTGACGAGAAGACCCGTGGTGCCGGCCGGATGCGCGGACGCGCTCCAGGCGGGAAGGAACACGAGCGCCATCGCGACCGCGACCAGCGGCGCGATCATCCAGCGTCGCATGCGTCTCACGGGAGTCAAGGTCACAGAGGCACGGTAGTTGCTTCGAATTGCCGGTCGGTTCTTTCCGGCGAACGGAAGGAGAACGGTGGGCGACGCGTTGTGCGGCGCGGTGCGAAGTGGGTTAGGAGTGGACCTACGCGCCGACGTCGCAGCGGATCTTCCGTCGTCTGTAGGAACCTGCTCGATGAAGCGGTGACTAGCCTCGGGGCATGAACGGAAAGCTGCGCATCGCCGTCGTCGGGGGCTCCATCGGAGGGCTCTTCGCCGCGGTGCTCCTCTCGCAGGCGGGTCATCACGTCACCGTGCACGAGCGATCCGCGCATGGTCTGGCGAAGCGGGGCGCCGGTCTCGTCGCGCAGCAGGAGCTGTTCGACATCCTGCGCATCGCCGGGCGCCGGGACGCGGCCGATGTCGGTGTCGTCGCTCGCGAACGGATCACTCTCGACCGATCGGGCCGCGTCGTCTACCGAGACCCTTCGCCCCAGACTCAGCTCTCGTGGGACTACATCTACGAGGCCTTCCGCGGTCTCCTGCCGTCGGATTCCTACCTCCTCTCGAGCGCGGTGCACAGCGTGTCGTCCAGCGATGAGCAGGCCAGTGTTCGCTTCGAGGACGGTCGTGAGGAGACGTTCGATCTCGTGATCGGTGCAGACGGGCTGAACTCCGTCACCCGAGGGTTCGTCGATCCCGGCCACTCCGAGAACTCCTACGCCGGATACGTGACCTGGCGCGGTCTCATTCCGGAGTCGTCGCTGCCTGCCTCCTCAGCGGAGACGCTGCTCGACCGCTTCGCCTTCTTCAATGGGCCCGAGGCGCACATGCTGGGGTACCTGGTGCCGGGTCCGAGCGGAGAGACGGCGGCGGGCGAGCGCCGTTACAACTGGGTCTGGTATCGCGCGCTGACATCCGCGCAGCTGCGCACTCTCATGGTCGATTCCGCCCGCCCTTCCTCCAGCACCTCCCTGGCACCCGGACAGCTGCCTGAGCGTCTCCGTGACGAACTGGTGAGGTCGGCGCTCGACGAGCTTCCCCACCAGTTCGCCGATGCGGTCGTCGCCGAACCTCGTCCGTTCCTGCAGGCCATCTACGACTACGTGCCGTTACGGATGGCACGGGGCCGGGTGCTTCTGCTCGGCGACGCCGCGGTGATGGTGCGGCCGCATACGGCCATGGGAGCCGCGAAGGCCGCGGGGGATGCGATGACGATCGCTGCGCTCCTCGCCGAACTCGATGTGTCGGATGCGCTGGACCGGTACAACGACGAGCGACTCGCGGTCGGTCGCGCTGTGTCCGACTATGGACGGCGACTGGCGGCCTCGCTGCCGTTCGCACGCTGACGGCCCTTCCTTCATTCAGGCCGTGGTTCCCCGCGCGTCACCTGCCGTTCATGTGGCGGCGGCAGTGTTGCGGGGTGCTGAAACCCCTGTCGCGTCCCCTCTCCCTCACCGTTGGATCCGCCGTGCTGCTCGCGGGCCTCTTCGCCGTTCCTGCCGCGGCGACCGCCGACGTCGGCTCGCAGGAGACGAGCGTCGCCGCCGCAGCCGCCAGCGACCTCCGCATCAACGAGATCGAGACAGACAGCTCGCCCGACTGGGTCGAGGTCATCAACACGAGCGCGCAGCCGCTCGACGCGTCCGGCGTTGTTCTGACCGGCCGTGCGAACGCCGTGACCATCACGCTGCCCAGCGGAACCACCATCCAGCCCGGAGCGGTCTACGTTGCCGAGAGCTCGACCTTCAAGCTCAAGAAGGGCGACAAGGTCAGCCTGCTCGCGTCTGACGGCACGACGCTGCTGGACTCCTACGAGTGGGGCGACTTCCACCTCGACACCTACGGACGCGTTCCGAACGGCACCGGCGACTTCGTGCAGCAGGCCGCGCCGTCGAAGGGCGAGCTCAACCCCGTCGCGACCGACCCGGGCGAGGGCGGCGACGACACGGGGTGGGAGTCCATCAGGCTCAACGAGGTGACGTCGGCCAACGACGACCCCACCCACGACGCCTACGAGCTCGTGAACACGGGTGACGCCGACGTCGATGTCTCGTCCTTCCTGCAGTCCGACAGCACCAGCCTTCCGGCCGCGATCGAGGCGCCCAACGGCACCGTCGTTCCCGCGCACGGCTACCTCGTGCTGCTCTCGAACCAGGGATTGAGCTCGGGCGGCGACTCGGTGAAGGTCTACCGGGCTGACGGTTCGACCATCGTCGACACGGTCGGATGGGGCAATGCCGACGCGCAGCCCGGATCGTGGTCGCGCTGTGCCGACGCGACGGGCGCCTGGGCGCACACCGCCGCATCCAGCTTCGGAGCCTCGAACGCCACCGCGTGCGCCGGCGACATCATCCCGCCGAGCACCCCGGGTGGCGGCGAGGTCTCCTGCCAGACCGAGGCGCCCTCGGGCAGCGGCCCCGCGATCGCCGGGGGCATCGCCTGGCCCGGCAGCCAGAACCCTGTCGTCTCCGACAACGAGTGCCAGTTCGTCACCCCCGTCTCGGGCCAGGATGTCTCAGGCCTCGACATCGACCCGAGCGCGCCCGACGTGATGTGGGCCGTCAAGAACAAGAGCCACGTCTACCGTCTGATCAAGAGCGGAGCGCTCTGGGTGCCCGACACCACGAACGGGTGGTCGACAGGCAAGGACCTCGTCTTCCCGAACGGCGGCGGCCAGCCCGACTCCGAAGGCATCACGGTCGGCCCCGACGGCCTGCTCTATGTCACGACCGAGCGCGACAACGCGGCGAGCGGTGTGCCGCTCGAGAGCGTTCTGCGCTTCGACCCGACCGAGTCGGGAGCGGTTCTGCACCCGACCCAGCAGTGGGTGCTTACCGCCGACCTGGCCGACGTCATCGACCCGGTCAAGGCCGACTCCAACCTCGGCTTCGAGGGCATCACCTGGGTGCCCGACTCCTACCTCACCGCGAACGGCTTCGTCGACCAGAGCACGACGAAGGCGTACGACCCGCAGGACTACGCGGGCCACGGCACGGGCCTGTTCTTCGGCGCGCTCGAGAAGAACGGCCACCTCTACGCCTACGCCCTCAAGAACGACGGCACCTTCCAGCGCGTCGCCTCGATCGACACGGGTCTGCCGATGATCCAGGAGACGCAGTGGGATGCAGACTCGCAGCGCATCTGGGCGGTGGCCGACAACTCGTCCGCCGGATCCACGACGCTGCTCAAGATCGACGCGAACGGTGCGTTCGTCGTCGACCGCATCTACAACCGCCCGACGGGCCTGCCCGACTACAACAACGAGGGCTTCGCCATCGCGCCGAGCTCGACCTGTGTCGACGGCGTCAAGGAGGTCATCCGGGCCGATGACGGCAACAACGGCGGACACTCCCTGTGGTCGGGCACGATCTCGTGCGACCTCGCACTCGGCCCGCAGGGTCCGAACCCGCCCGCCGAGTCGACCCCGACCGTCACTGCGACGCCGTCGACGGTTCGGGCCGGCGGCACGACGACGATCGTCGCGTCGGGTCTCGAACCGGATGCGGAGTACACGATCGTGCTGCGCTCCGAGCCGGTGACACTCGGCCGCGTGGTCGCCGACGCCGATGGCGCGCTGACGCTGCGCGACGCGCGCATCCCGGCCGACACGACCGCCGGAGCCCACACGATCACGCTCGCCGCGACATCCGACCCGTCTGTCGTGGTGGCCAGCACCCCGATCACGGTGACGGCCGCGACGACGGCGCCGTCGGGAACCACGCCGGCGAACGGCGTCGCCAAGCCGAGCAGTCTCGCATCGACCGGCGTCCAGCCGCTGCCCGTGATCGCTGCGGGCGCCCTGTTCCTGATGCTCGGCGCTGGGCTCGTCATCGGTCGACGCCGGGCGCGCAGCACAGAGGTCTGACTCCCGATTCGCGGGGCCCGGGCTGCACCTAACCCAGGGCCTCGCGAATCTCGTCGCCGCTCGACACGACGACGACATTCGATTCGGGGGACATCTCGGGAGCGGCGTCTCTGGTTGCGTGATCGAGAACCATGATCGGGTTGCCATCGGAGGGCGCGAACATGAGGTTTCCAACGCGCATCAGTTCGTAGACCAGGTTCCAGATCTGATCACCTGCCGGACGGTTCAGAGTCAGGAGCTCGAAGTCGCGCTCGAGACCGTAGATGTCGACCCCGCTGCCGTCGTCACCCCACTCGATGTGCACGTCGCCTGCCGTCATGTGGGGCGCGAGGAAGTCACGAACGGCCTGCTGGCCCTGGGGTGGACCAGGCTCGATCGACACGAGGAAATAGTCGGCACTCATGGCGAAAAGCCTAGGCTGTAGCCATGAATGAGGCAGCCCTCCACGCACCGCTCGTCGAGCAGGGCAGGCGACTCTTCGAGGTCCTCGCCCCGGAGGCGACCCTCGACACGGTCGTTCTCGATAACGAGGCCGGCATCTGCATGATGCACACGGTGAGGGGCGGCGGCAAGATCTACGTGGCCCCCGACCTGTCGGTGCTCTTCGTGGCCTCGGCGCTCGACTTCCAGCAGGGCCTTGAGGCGTTCCTGGCAGGAAGACGCACTCCCCTCGAGAAGTTCGAGCGCCGCTCGTGACGATCGCGTTGATCGTCGACGCGGTCGAGCTGGAGGCTTTCGCGAGAGACATCGTTCACCAGCTCGTCGCCGCGGGCGAAGATGTCGTGCTCGTTCCCACCGATGACCTGCAGCAGCTCGCTCCAGGGTGGGATGCCGACGGTTTCGCCGAGATGGTCAGGAATCCGGCGGCGCCCGCGCACCTCGACGGCACGGAGTTGTCGCTGACGATCGGCCGCGTCGTCGTACTGGCCTCAGCAAACTGGCTCGCTTCTACCGGGGGCTCCGACGAGTCCGCGGAGGACGCCGTCCGCGTCGTGCGCTCCGCCCTCGAGCGAGGCGTACCCATTCTGGTCGTGCCGGGATGGGAGTCCGGAGACGATGAGGCTTTCGCTCTCGCACGATCAACCGCGGCGACCATGCCGTCGGTCGAGTGGCTCGATCCGGGCATAGGTGCGTATGGCCGCGAGCCCGCCGTGACTCCGTCTGGCGACATGTTCGATGCCGCCTGGGTCGAGAAGTGGTACTGGGCCTGACTACATCACCGCGCCGATGTAGGAGTACTTCACGAAGACCTCGGCAGCGATGCCGGCCTCGTCGAGCACTCCCTGCACGGCGGTCAGCATGTAGCGCGAGTCCCAGCCCATGTAGAGGAAGTGCTCGTCGTCGAGCGTGTCCCAGTGGCCGTTCCACGACTGCACGTCGTAGATCGGTCCACCGCGTCGGGCACTGAACGCCACGACGTCGGCGCGCGAGTCGGCCCACAGCCGCTTGAAGATGCGGTTGAAGAGGTACTTGACGTCGTAGACCTCCCAGTGCTCGCCGCGGTACTCGACGTACTCGAACTCGCGCTGCCAGCCCTGCGGCCAGCCGCGTCGCTTCTGGGCGTCGAGGATGGGCGTGAGCCCGTCGTCGTCGATCATCACGACGGCCGGTCGCTTCCAGACCTCGAGGAACCTCTCCGTGAGGCGCACGGTGCGCTCCGCGATCGCGCGGGTTCCCCAGCTCGGCACATCGGCCAGCTCGCGGGTCAGCGCGATCGAGCTCTTCGCGTAGGAGCGGTCGCGCTTGTCGAGGAACGACTTGTCGGCGGCACGCTCGGCGAGGTGCTCCTCGAGCAGGGCCAGGTTGCCGACGGTCTGCGACAGAGCGCGGTGGCTGTTCTGCTCGTCGTCGGTGTAGTCGGCCCACTCGCGCTCGCCGTCGCCGCTCCACGAGTCGCCGGGGGAGACCGGGAAGATGTGCTCGACCTCGAGGTCGATGGATGCGGGCACGTCGCTGAGGCGCGCGAGAACGTAGGCCGAGTGCGGCAGCTCGGCGTACTTCAGGGCCACGCGCACACGCTCGTCGCTGGGGGTGATGCGGGAGATCGCGCGCACCAGCGCATCCGGCCCCTCGGCGCGCGCCCGGCTCAGCCGGGCGACGAGCCGGTCGTTGCTCACGCCCACGAGGGTGCGGCGCAGCAACAGCGACTGGATGTTCTCGAGCAGCTCGATGAGGCTCGTCACGTCGAGCGCGCCCCGCGAATAGTCGAGGTAGGCCCGCATCACGAGCGGGTACATGCCGCGCCCGAAGGTGTTGAGATAGCCGAGCTGGCGCGAGACCTCGGGGTCTGCCTCGAGGCTCGGATCGAGGAGGACCCGATATGCGGCCGAGAACGAACGCCATTCGGCGGCGTGCGCGCGCAGGGTGTCGATGTCGAGTCGGGGGAACTGCTGCTGGAACGCGTCGTACACGCCTCGCTGGCCGACGACAGTGACCTCGCGGCCGGTGGTCATGACCAGGTAGTGCCTCCAGAACGAGGCGATCTGCTCGCCCGTGTTCTGCTCGATGGGCAGCCAGAAGGACTCTTCGATCTCGCTCTGCTCGACGTGGGTGAGGCCCATGAGCACGTAGTTGTGGATGAGCTCGTGGTCGCGCAGGGGCTCGCCCGTGGAGTTCAGGCTCTCGAAGATCTGCTGCGCGTTCGCGTCGGCGCCCAGGGTGATGGCCACGTGCTCGAGCTTCTGCAGCCCGCGCCAGATGCGGGGCACCTCGTCGAGGCGCACCTGGCTGCGGAAGAAGGCGTAGTTGTCGTCGAACCTCGAGTCGCGCAGCTCGTCGCCGGGGCCGAGGTGGTCGAGCACGACGCTTTCGAAGACCTGGGCCCAGGCCCGGTGGGGGCGCAGCTTCGTGCGGGCCGGATCGGCCGCGCGCACGAGCACTCTCTGCAGTTCGCCGGCGAGCGACGGGTCGCTGTGGGCGACCGTGTGGTGCAGCGCGGCGATCAGCAGCATGAGGGTGGTGATGCGCTGCTGGCCGTCGATGAGCACGAGCTCGGAGTCGTCGGCGTCGTCTGTGCTGCGGCTCGAGAGGATCGAGCCGATGAAGTGGGTGTGCCGATCCTCCGATTGCGAGACCGCTCGGATGTCTGCGAGCAGCTTCTCGCACGCGCCGATGTCCCAGCGGTACTGTCGCTGGTAGACGGGAACCACGATGGTCGTGTCGTCTGCCGAGAGCCACGCGACCGTGTTGACCGCGGTCGCATCGATGTTCGTGGCAGTGACCATGTCTTCGTTTTCGCCTCTCGGTAATGCTGGGGTGCGCAACCGCCGAGTTTAGTCGATGAAGGATGCGCGCCGACGGAGACTCCAGACAGGTTCGGGAGGAGGATGGGACTAAAGTCCGTATCGAAATCGTCCAATGTAGGCTTGCCTAAGTTGGGCCTGTTAAAACGTGCTGGCCCCCAACGAAAGGACATGATTTTCAATCATGGGTTACATCAAATCTGCCGCTCTGGAAGAGACCGGCTATGTCGTACTCGATCGCTACAACAAGGAGATCGACCCCAAGGAGTGGCTCGACATCGAGTATGTCGACTGGAAGTCCTCGGGTGACACCCGGTTCGCGCCCCTCGCGAGCGCCTTCGGCGACATCGAGTGCAACGGCTTCTGGAACCACAAGCCGCCGCGCACCGACAAGGATGGCGTGTTCATCCCCTCGCAGGTCGAGAAGGCCCCGACCCTGACCGCCCGCGCCCAGGAGCCCGGCGCCAACATCGGCCGCTGCCGCGTGATCGAGCTGCAGCCCAACAGCTACGCCGACTGCCTCTACAACCTCCACCAGGACGACAACAACCGCCTGAACCCCGACGGAACCGGTTGGGTCGTTCGCGGCTTCTTCAACCTCACCGACGACACCGACAGCTTCTTCGTTCTGCGCGAGAACCGCACCGACCCGAGCGTCGAGTACCGCATCGCGCTTCCGGCCGGAGCCCAGCTCATCATCGACACCCAGCGCCTGTGGCACGCCGCTACCCACCTGGGCACCGACCCCCGCTACTGCCTGATCACGTCGTGGGAGTCGGGCCCCGAGCTCGACGCCTACATCGAGAAGTACAACGGCCAGAAGCTCGTTCCGAACTTCGAGGTCGACCAGGAGGTTCTCGACGCCGGTCAGGCCGAGCAGACCCGCCGTCTCGCCGCCCGCGCCGCAGCCCTTGCCGCTCGCGGCCAGGCCGAGAAGCTCGTGATGAGCGAGGCCTAGGCCTCACCGCTTCACAGCTCACTGAGGGGCTCCTTTCCGAATCGGAAGGGAGCCCCTTTTTCGGCGTTGTGGGCAGAGAACGACGCGCCCATAATGTTCCTAATAGGAAGATGCACGGACAAAGGAGACCATGATGCCCTCGATACTCACCCCCTACCTCGGCTTTCGCGACAACACGAAGGAGGCCATGGAGTTCTACCAGTCGGTCTTCGGCGGTGAGCTCACGATGAGCCGCTACGCGGACTTCGGCATGAACGAAGACCCGTCCGAGGCCGACAAGATCATGCACGCCCAGCTCGTCGCGCCGGGCCGACTCATCTTCATGGCGGCGGACACCCCGAACAGCATGCCGTTCACCCCGGGCGACGCCTTCTCGGTGTCGCTCAGCGGCCAGGATGTCGATGAGCTCACGGGGTTCTGGAACGGGCTCAGCGAGGGCGCGAATGTGTTCATGCCGCTCGAGAAGGCGCCGTGGGGTGACAGCTTCGGGCAGCTCATCGACCGGTTCGGTGTTCGCTGGATGGTCAACATCGGAGGCTCGCCGACCGAGCCGACGCCCCAGTCCTGACGCGTTCCACTATCGAGCGCGGGCGTACCGGGTCAGCAGCAGTCCGTCCGACTCGAGCACGTGCACGAGTCGCATCCGGCGCACCGCCTCGCTCTCGCCATGCGAGATCCGGATGCCCGCCCCGCCTTCCAGGAGCGGGCTGACGGTCAGGCACAGCTCGTCGACGAGGTCGGCGGCGATGAGCGTTCCGAACAGGCTCGGTCCGCCCTCGCACAGGATCTGGGGGAGTCCCCGGCCGACGAGCGCGTCGATGATGCGCTGCGGCTCGACATGGTCGTCGCCGCACGAGACGACCTCGGCGACCTCGGCAAGTGCGTCGCGCGCGCCGGCCGGCGCCGCGGCCGAGGTGAGCACGAGAGGTCGCACGGGGGCCTTCGTGAAGATGTCGCTCGCCGGATCGAGGTCGAGCCGGCGCGACACCAGGGCGAAAGCCGGCTGCGCTGCCAGGCCGTGCTCCACTCTCCACTGCTCGTCGGCATCCGGCAGTCGCATCGCCCCGTAGCCCTCGGAGCGCACGGTGCCCGCGCCGACGAGAACCACGTCGGCCAGGCGGCGGAGGGTGTCGAACACGAGCTTGTCTGCGGGGCCGCCGAGCCCGCCGGAGAGTCCCTTCACCGTGGCGGAGCCGTCGAGGCTCGTCACGAAGTTCACGCGCAGTGTCGGGGTGCTGCGATCGGCGACAGAGTACGCCGAGACGAGGCCGGCCTCGTCGAGCGCCGCAGCCGCGGGGGAGAGTGCTGAGATGCGGGTTTCGGTCACGTCGGCCTCGTTCTCGTGGTCAGTCGTTCTCGTCGGTCATGTTGTGGCGCAGCTGCCGCGGTTCACGCAGGCCCAGGATGGCCTCCGTCATGCGCATCGCCTGCACCGATCTCGGCACGTCGTGCATCCTGACGATGCGGGCGCCGAAGAGGGCGCAGGCCGTAGCCGCGGCCAGGGATGCGTCGCCGCGCTCCTCGCGCGGCGCCTCGATCGACTCGCCCACGAAGTCCTTGTTCGACACGGCCGCGATGGCGGGCAGTCCGATGCGTGCGATCTCGTCGAAGCGCCGCGTGATCTCGAGGGAGTGCAGGGTGTTCTTGTTGAGATCGTGCCCCGGGTCGATGATGATCTGCGACTCGGCCACGCCCAGACCCATCGCCACCTCGATGCGTTCCCGCAGAAAGTCCACGACGCTCTGCACCACGTCGTCGTAGCGCGGAGCCGCGTAGGCGGTGCGCGGCCGGGCGAGGCTGTGGGTGATCACGAGCGTGGCGCCGGTCGACGCCGCGAGTTCGGCCAGCTGCGGGTTCTGCAACCCCGTGGTGTCGTTCACCACCGAGGCTCCTGCGGCGATGCACGCCTCGGCGACCTCGGGTCGGAACGTGTCGACCGAGATCACGACATCGGAGCGTGCGGCCACGGCCTGCACGACGGGAAGCACCCGGTCGAGCTCTTCTGCGGCCGAGACCTCGGGGCCCGGGGCGAACTTGACGCCGCCGATGTCGATCCAGTCGGCTCCGGCCGAGGCCGCGGCGAGAGCGGCATCGACGGCCCGGTCGAGCGCGAAGGTTCGACCGCGGTCGAAGAAGCTGTCGGGTGTTCTGTTGACGATGGCCATCACCGCGATGCGCGAGGAGAAGTCGATGGTGCGAGCGCCGAAGGTGCGCACCGGGCTCGTGAGCGGTGGCAGCGGGAACCCGGAGGCCACCGGGGGGATCGTCATGGTTCCATCATGCCTGCGCGGCGACGGTCAGGAGAACGCGGCGGCTGTCCAGATGTGGATGAGCGCGTACGACCGGATCGGCCGCCAGGGCTCGGCCATGCGCTCGGCCTCGGCGGCCGTGCGCACTCCGAGCGCCCGCCTCAGAACGAGGTCGCCCGCCGGATACGCGTCGCGATCGCCGAGCGCTCGAACGGCGAGATAGTCGGCCGTCCATGGTCCGACGCCCGGAATGGCGAGCAGCGCCGCTCGGGTGGCCGCCAGGTCGACAGAGGGACTCAGATCGAGCCCGTCGGACGAGGCCTGCGCGACCGCGTGCAGCGTCCTCGTCCGTGCTCCCGTGAGACCGATCGTGCGCTGCAGATCGTCGACCGGAATCGACGCGACGACCGCGGCCGGGGGGAAGATCATCAGCGAATCCGGCCCCGGCTCGCCGTAGGCCGCGACGAGGCGTCCGGCGAAGGTGCGCGCCGAGGCGAGGGACACCTGCTGACCGAGCACCGTCGTGAGGGCGGCCTCGTATCCGTCGGGGTGGCCGATCACGCGGAGGCCGGGCCGGGCCGCGACCAGCGGGCCCAGTCTCGGGTCGCGACCGCAGGCATCCACGATTCTCGACGGCTCGAGATCGAGGTCGAGCCACGCACGAACGATGGATGCGATGGCCTCGACATCGCGCGCGTCGCCGCTCGAGACGGTCGCCCTCACCGAGGTCTCCCCGAGCTCGACGCGAACGGCGACCGGCCCGCTGGGTGCGGTGATGATCCGCGTGACGGAGAAGTCGGGCAGGTCGACCCGTTCCGACCCGGGCACGGCGTGCGCCGCGATCAGCGCCAGCGCCTTCTCACGCTCGTACGGAGGAAAGAAGGGCAGTTCGACGGTGGCCCCGTCGCCCGTCATCGCCGCGTCACAGGGCGCGTGCGAGCGAGTCGAGACGGGAGAGCGGGTCGGTGCCGGCGGGGATGAACACGACGCTCGTGGCTCCGCTGGCGTGCAGTTCGGCGATGCGGTCGCGCACCCGACCGGGTGTTCCGGTCAGGGCGAGCGCGTCGACCCACTCGTCGGGGAGCGCCGCCACGAAATCGGCCCGTGTCGCCGACCGCTCGCGCAGCGCCGCGAACTCCGCGGCGAAGGGAAGCGGCGCGATGTGCGGAGCCCAGTCGGGCTCGCCGATCCACTCCAGGGCGGGGCGGGCGAGTTCGCGGGCGACGGACAGGTCGTCGTCGACCGAGGCCACGTTGTAGACCACGACGCTGTGCGGGCCGACGGCATCGATGTGGCCGAGTGCAGCTGCCAGATATTCGGGAGTGACCGGCTCCGCCAGGATCGTGCCGTCGGCGGATCGGCCCGACACGGCGAGAGACTTGGGCCCCCGCACTCCGGCGAGAACCGGAGGAGCGATCGCGGCGGGGCTCTCGAGCCGGGCTCCGTCGATCTTCACGTAGCGCCCGTCGACCTCGAGCCGCTCGCCGGCGAGGAGGGTGCGCAGCGCGGTGAGCTGCTCGTCGAGCATCGTCAGGATGCTTGCCGGCTTGTCTCCGACCTGCTGCATCCACACGGGCATTCCGTGCCCGATTCCGAGCAGCAGGCGGTCGGGGTAGATCTCGGCGAGCGTGTTCGCCTCGAGCGCCGTGAACGCGGCGTTGCGCACGGGCGCCGGCAGAATGCCGATGCCGACCCGGATGCTCCGGGTCGAGGCCAGGGCGACGGCCGCCTGCGCGAATCCGCCGCGGAAGAAGCAGTCCTCGACGACCCAGAGTTCGTCGAACCCGAGCTGCTCGGCCTTCTGCACGAACGGCACGATCTGGTGGGCAGGGAGGTCGCGGGGCAGCATGATGCCGACGGTGGCAGTGGTCACGACTACAACCCTAGATGCCTCGATCAGCCGACGGGTCGAGCAGGGCGGCGAGCGCGGGGCGTGTCTCGTCGAGCGTGATGTGGCCGGCGACGACGAGCTCGGCAAGGCCATGCACCGCTCCCCACACGCCCGTGGTCAGAGCGACGACTGTCTCTCGGGACGCCGTCGGGATGGTCGCGGAGGTCACCCGCGCCAGGATGTCTTCGACCGCGGCGATCAGCGGCGCCATCTCGGCAGAGGGCGAGCCCGGAACGCAGACCGCGGGGTCGTAGATGATGCGGAATCGCTCGGGGTACCGGGCCGCATACTCGATGTAGGCCGCACCGACGGCCACGAGGTGCGCGCGCGGGGAGTCGGTGGGAGCGAGGTCTGCCTGTGCCCTCGTCAATGAATCGAGCAGCTCGGCCATGCTGCGTTCGCTCAGCCGCTTGAGCAGGGCGGTCCTGTCTCCGAAGTGATGGTACGGCGCGTTGTGGCTCACGCCGGCGACCCGAGCGACCTCCCGCAGGCTCAACTCGGTGTGCCCGGTGGTGCGCATGAGGTCGAGCGCCGCGTCTTCGAGTGCCGGCTTGAGGCTTCCGTGGTGATACGCACTGTCTGATCTTGACACGAGCAAGATCATATCCTACGGTCGAGTTCAGGCAATGTGGACAGTGTCCAGATCAGGGCGACCCGCCCGCCTTTCTCCCTCCCACTTCACACGAGAGACGAACAGATATGACCACCCTGATCATCGACGGCCATCCCAACCCCGACTCGCTGTGTGCGGAGATCGCCCGGCGTTACTCCGTGGCGCACGGCGACGCGCGCGTGCTCGCGCTGCGCGACCTCGAGTTCGACCACAACATGCGGTTCGGATACACCAGAAGACAGGAGCTGGAGCCCGACCTGCAGCGCGCGTGGCAGCTGCTGCTCGACGCCGACCACGTTGTGGTGGTCACGCCGGTCTGGTGGGGCTCGGTACCAGCCCTGCTGAAGGGCTTCTTCGATCGACTGCTGCTGCCTCGTCGGGCCTACCGCATCAAGCCCAACGGTCTGCCCGAAGGTCTGCTCTCGGGCAGAACCGGCCGGGTGATCGTGACCACCGATTCTCCCTGGTGGTACCTGCGGCTGGCGGGCGACACCACCATGCGTCATGTTCGACAGACGACGCTGGGTTTCTGCGGCATCCGGCCCGTCCATGCCACGCGACTGGGACCAGTGAAGGGCTCGAGCGACGAACTCCGTGCGAGATGGCTTGCGAAAGTCGAGCGGCTGGGGCGCACCGACGCCGAGCGGCGCTCGGGCGTCGAGAGGTCGAAACCAGTGAAAGCCTGATCGCCCCCTTCGATGCCGACATCTCTCATACTGGTGTCGTGACTTCCCTCTCCGTCGTTCTCCGCTCTGCTCTGGCGCTCGTTCTGCTCGTGTCGCTGTCGGGATGCGTGGACTCGCTCGAGCGCCGGGCGGTCGAGGGTGGTATCGAAGACGACAGCGCGGCCGAGTTCTACGACATCACGCAGCCCGTCGAGGCGGGTTCTCCCGGAGACATCATCAAGTCCGAGCGCCTGCTCGGCGCGCCCGACGGATCGATCGCCTGGCGCGTGGTCTACCACTCGGTCGACGTGCTCGGGAAGGATGTGCCCGTGTCGGGCATCATCGTGGCCCCGACGGGCGACGCCCCGGCCGGAGGACGACCCATCGTGTCGTGGGGGCACCCCACCACAGGGTCATCGAAGGACTGCGCGCCGTCGGTGGGAGTCGACCCCTTTCTTCTGATGGAGGGGGTGACCTCGCTGCTCGAGGCCGGCTACGTCGTGGCATCGACGGATTATCCGGGCATGGGGGTGGATGGGCCGAACGCGTACCTGATCGGAGTGAGCGAGGGCCACAGCGTGCTCGATGCCGCCCGGGTGGCCCGTCAGCTCGACGAGGCTGGAGCGGGTGACGAGCTGCTGCTATGGGGTCACTCACAGGGTGGCCACGCGGCCCTGTTCGCGGCGCAGGAGGCCGCGAGCTATGCGCCGGAACTGAAGCTGCAGGCCGTGGCGGTCGCCGCTCCGGCCACCAAACTCGCCGAGCTGCTCGACGATGACATCGGCACGGCATCCGGAGTGACCCTGGCGTCGTACGCGTTCGAGGCCTACGCCGAGGTCTACGGCCCGACGACGCCGGGCGCCGAGCTGTCGACGATCCTCACCCCGGAGGCACTCGCGGCGGCTCCCGCCCTGGCGAAGCTCTGCAACCTAGGCCAGCACAAAGAAACGAGTGCCGACGCCGAGAAGCTGGTCGACACATTCCTCACGAACGACCCGAGCCGCACCGAGCCGTGGGCTACCCTGCTCAGCGAGAACACACCGGGCGCGCAGACCATGGGGGTGCCGGTCTACATTGCGCAGGGGCTGGCAGACACGACGGTGAACCCCGCGGTCACCACGACCTTCGCTGCTGAGAGGTGCGCTGCCGGCGAGTCGATCACGTTCGAGACCTTTGCCGGAGTAACACACGGGCAGATCGCCAACAAGGCCGTGCCGAGGGTGCTGGCGTTCTTCGAGGGCGCCCTCACGCAGAAACCGGTCGCATCCACCTGCTGAGGGTGGATGCGACCGGTTCGGTCGTCACGTGGGCGAGGGTCAGGCGGCCTTTGCGAAGCCGTCGGCAGGCGACTGGCGCTGGCGCTCGCTCCAGCCGAGGTCTTCGGCCACTCGGGTGTCGCGCTCGACACGCATCTCGTCTCCGATGCGCACATCGGGCTCGATGCGCGAGTTGCTGCCCAGCCGTGCTCCGCGGCCCACGAGCACCCCGCGGCCGATGTGCACGTTCGCCCCGACGAAGACTCCGTCGGCGAGCGCCGCCCCGCGATCGACCCAGCTGCCCGCGCCGACCCATGCGTTCTGCCCGACCCGGGCATCCGACTCGACGTAGGCCGACGAATCGATGAACGCGCTCGGGTGCACCTTGGCTCCGGATGCCACGCGGCCGCGCCCGTTCAGGTGGCGCCGGTACTTCGTGACGACGCCGGACTCGTCTTCAATCTCTTCTATTGGTCTGGTCACTTGTGCCTCCATCTACAGCCGTTCTCACGACTCGATAGAGATAACACACAAGGGGCGAAGAGGATTCCCGCCGGCCGACCCCATTGCGCTTTGCGAAAACTCAACCCCCTTTCCGCGTCATCCGCGCGGGCGTAACGTCAGCCGCATGAGTACATTCGACCCCTCCACGAATCACCTGAACGACGACGCCGTCGCAGCAGCTGCGGTCGACCGGGGAGACGCCGTCACCGGCCGTCACGCCCGACCACCTGCCGAGGCGGAACGCGATGCCGGCGCTTTCGCGAGCGACGACACCCAGCCCTTCGATCCCATCACCGACGATGTCGACGGCAACCACACCGAACGGGCGCAACCGAACCTCAGCGCCCTCGATGAGGTGGCGCATCCGTTTGACCAGACCAACGGCATCGTCGAGGAGGTCGACCGCAACCACGGCGAGACGCACACCAACGACGAGCAGCTCGACGCCGACCCCGACCTCGACCCGACGGCGGAGGACGACGAGCCCGGTCGCGAGTCGGCGAATGACCGCCGTCCGCTCGTGAACACGGCGCTGATCACCGAAGAGGTGTTCGGCGACGACGAGAGAAAGAAGCCCCGCTTCGATTGAGGCCTGAGCTCGGGCTACACGTCGAGCGAGTCGCCCGGTTCGAGTGCGAAGTACTGTCCGCCGTTCTGTTCGGTGGCCCACTTGATGCGCTCGCCCGTCATCGTCTTCCCCGCCTTCGAGAGAGTCATCTCGTGGGTGGGGAAGCTCCGTTTCGGCTTCACGGCCAGCACGTAGTCCATCGAGTCGCCGATCTTCAGCCACGGAGCCCCGACGGGCGCGGCGAGCACGTCGACGTCGACGCCCTCCGGCACCGTGTAGGAGTCGCCGCCGTAGTACACGGAGCCGTTGATGAGCACGCCCACGTTGTCGACCACGGGGATCGACGAGTGGATCACCGCGTGCTTCTCGCCGAAGAAACGCAGGGTGAAGGGAGCGACCGTGACCTCGTCGCCCGCCTCGACGATGGTGATCGGGAACCCGGTCGCGGCATCCGCGACGCCCCTCGGGGCGAAGATGCGGATGTCGGGCGCCTTGTCGAGCAGTCGGGTGAGCTGCTCGGGAGTCCAGTGGTCGGCGTGCTCGTGGGTGATCACGACGGCGACGGCGCCCGAGGCCTCGGTGATCGCGGTGGTGAACGATCCCGGATCGACGAAGAGCTTCTTTCCCGACTGCTCGATGATGAGTGCGGCGTGCTCGAGTTTCGTGAGTCTCATTTCTCCAGCGTAGAACTCTCGCGGAGGTCTCCGGCCCGCCTTGTACGTAGGCCATAATCGACAGATCATGACCACCTCGCCGAAGCGGATCGTCCTCGCGATCAACCCGTCGGCCTCGTTCGGCTCGAGAAGTGCCACGGGCCCTCGCGTCGTCGAGGCGCTCCTCGCCGAGGGCCATGACGTGGTCGCCCTGACCGAGCTCGATTTCGCCGCGCTCGCGGCCTCCGTTCGACAGGCTCTGGATGCCGGTGGCCCGGCCGAGGCCGACGCGCTCGTCGTCGTAGGCGGTGACGGCATGGTCAGCCTGGCGGTCAATGCGACCGCCGAGACGGGCATCCCGTTCGGCATCATCCCCTCGGGCACCGGCAACGACATGGCGCGAGGGCTCGGAATTCCCCTCGACTCGCACGACGACGCCCTGGCCGTTCTCCGCACGGCCCTGACCGCGGGCCCCCGAACGATCGATGCGGGCCGTGTGCATCACGCCGACGGAACGACCTGGTTCGGGGGAGTGCTATCGGCCGGATTCGACGCCCTCGTCAACGAGCGTGCGAATCGCATGAGCCGTCCGCGCGGGGCGAGTCGTTACGTCATCGCGCTGCTCGCCGAGCTCGTCACGCTGCGCGCCCGCAGCTATGAGCTCACCGTCGACGGAGTGTCGTCCACCGTGAGCGCATCCCTGATCGCGGTGGCGAACAACCGATCGCTCGGGGGAGGCATGACGGTGACTCCCGATGCGCTCATCGACGACGGATACCTCGACCTGTTCCGGGTGGGGGCGCTGTCTCGCGTGCGCTTCCTCCGCCTGTTTCCGAAAGTGTTCTCGGGCAGCCACACCGGGCTCGACATCGTCGACATCTCCCGGGTGACGCGCGTGCGCATCGATGCGGACGACGTGATCGCCTACGCCGACGGCGAGAGAGTCGGCCCTCTTCCGGTCGAGGTCGAGGTCGTCGCGGGGGCGCTCCGTATCCTCGCCTGAGCCGATTGGCATTGAGGGCGGATCGTATGGCATACTCGTTGAGTTGCAGACGGCCCCATCGTTTAGCGGCCTAGGACACCGCCCTCTCACGGCGGCAGCACCGGTTCGAATCCGGTTGGGGTCACAGACAGCCCGGTTCCCCTGATTCAGGGGCGCCGGGCTTTTTCGTGTGCTCTTTTCGCGCTCGTCTCCCGGATCGCTCCCGCCGTGCGACATTTTTAATGCAAGAATCTGCGTATGAATGCAGATAACACGTGCGGTCGCCACCCCGACAGCCAGTACGTCGAACTGGCCGTGGAGATCTTCTCGATGCTCGCCGACGCCACTCGGGTGCGGATCGTCTTGGCGCTGCGAGACGGCGAGCTGCCCGTCAACAGGATCGCCGAGATCGTGGAGAAGAGCCCTGCCGCGGTGTCGCAGCACTTGGCCAAACTCCGTCTGTCGCGGATCGTCTCGACACGGCAGGAGGGCACCAAGGTCTTCTACCGACTCGAAAACGAGCATGCCCGCCAACTCGTCAGCGATGCCATATTCCAGGCCGAGCACGCGCTGAGCGGCAACCCTCCCCACCACGACCCGGTGAAGCGTGCTGTCGAGCCTGCGTAATCGGGGCGTTCAAGCGGCGCTGCTGTCGGCAGTGCTGTTCGGCGCCGGTGCTCCGGCGGCGAAGTATCTGCTCGGTTCGGTGAGTCCGTGGCTGTTGGCGGGCCTTCTGTACACCGGATCCGGGCTGGGCCTCGGCCTCATCCGGCTCATCCGCCGATCACCTCGAGTCCGTCTCGCCCGCGCGGAATACCTGCCATTGGGTGGTGCGATCCTGTTCGGCGGCATCCTCGGGCCCGTGCTGCTCATGGTCGGTCTGGTGGGAATGCCCGCCTCAGGTGCCTCGCTGATGCTCAACGCGGAGGGTGTCTTCACCGCGCTTCTGGCGTGGTTCGTGTTCAGGGAGAACGTCGACCGGAGGATAGCTCTCGGCATGCTGGCGATCGTGACGGGTGCGATCGTCCTGAGTGTTCCTGCGGGTGCGGATCTTGGCACGGCTCTGCCCTCGCTCGCGGTGATCGGCGCCTGCCTCTGCTGGGGCATCGACAACAATCTCACGCGGATCGTTGCGCTGAACGACGCCACGTGGCTCGCCGCGATCAAGGGGGCTGTCGCCGGTCCGGTGAATCTTGCGCTGGCATTCGCACTGGGCGCCCAGCTGCCGGCAATCGGAAACGTCGCGGCCGCCTTGGTCGTCGGATTCTTCGCCTACGGCGTGAGCCTGGTGCTGTTCATCGTCGCTATGCGCCACGTCGGAACCGCGCGGGCCGGCGCGTACTACTCCGTAGCACCGTTCTTCGGAGCGGTCCTCGCCGTCGGTCTCGGAGAACCGGTGACGGTCGCTTTGGTTGCCGCTAGCCTGCTGATGGCCGTCGGCGTCTGGCTTCACCTGACCGAGCGGCATGAGCACGAGCACACCCACGAGGCGATCACCCACGAGCACTGGCATGTTCACGACGACCACCATCAACACGAGCACGATGAGGCGGTGGCGCCCGGTGTGCGGCACAAGCACGTGCACACCCACGACCCCATCACTCATACCCACGAGCACTATCCCGACAGTCATCACCGGCATTCTCACTAGTCGTTCGTCGGGGGTAGTACCAGTACCCCGAACATCCGGGACTCTCGGAGGCGAAGGATGCAAGAGTTGATTCACCACAGTGATCCCGGATAGAAGGAACTGACCTCAGCATGCGAGCAACCCTGATGTACGGCGCCGGAGACGTGCGCGTCGAGACCGTGGCCGATCCCGTGATCCAGGAACCGACCGATGCCATCGTGCGCATCGTCGCCGGATGCATCTGCGGCAGCGACCTGTGGCCGTACGCGTCGCGCAAGGACACCGACGAGGGGTCCCGCATGGGGCACGAGTTCGTCGGAGTCATCGAGGAGCTGGGCTCCGAGACCACCGATCTCGCCATCGGCGACTTCGTGATCGTGCCGTTCGTCGTCTCCGACGGCACCTGCGACTTCTGCCGCGAGGGCCTGCAGACCTCGTGCCGCCACGGCGGGCATTGGGGCGGCGACCAGGACGGCGGGCAGGGCGAGCGCGCCCGCGTACCCCAGGCATCCGGAACCGTCGTCGTCGTGCCCGTGGGCTTCGACGAGAAGCTCATCCCGTCGCTGCTGAGCCTGTCCGATGTGATGTCGACGGGGTACCACGCGGCCAAGAAGGCGCAGATCGAAGCGGGCCAGACCGTCGCCGTGATCGGCGACGGAGCCGTCGGCCTCTCCGCGGTCATCGCGGCGAAGCTCATGGGAGCCACTCGCATCATCCTGATGGGCCGGCACGAGGCGCGTACCGATCTGGGACGCGAGTTCGGTGCCACCGACGTCGTGGCCGAGAGGGGCGACGAGGCGATCGCCCGCGTTCTGGAGCTGACCGACGGCGATGGCGCCCACGCCGTGCTCGAGGCCGTGGGGCTGAGGCCCGCCCTCGAGACCGCGATCGCGATCGTGCGCGACGGCGGCGTGATCAGCCGGGTCGGCGTTCCACAGTTCACCGAGGTGCCGATCGGCCGACGCGAGTTCATGCGCAACATCACCCTCACCGGTGGGGTCGCACCGGCCCGCGCGTACATCGATGAACTGCTTCCTCTGGTGCTCGATGGCACCATCGAGCCCGGCAAGGTCTTCGATCGCACCATCGGCATCGACGAGGTGCCGGCCGGCTACAAGGCCATGGCCGACCGCGAGGCGCTCAAGGTGCTGATCCGCCCGTGAGTGCGACGTGTTGCGCCGCATGACGGCCGCGGATGTCGTCGGCCCGGTCGGGCGCATCCGCATGGGTACTGTGAATTCATGAGCACAGACAGCCCTCGCGACCTGAAGAGCCTCGGATTTCTCACCATCGGCTTCTTCGACGAGGCCGATCCGTTCGGCGGGCACGAGAGCACCCTGCAGATCATCGAACTGGGCGAGCAGTTGGGCTTCGACAGCGCCTGGCTGCGCGACCGGCACCTGCAGCACGGAATCTCGTCGCCGGTCGCGGTGCTGGCTGCCGCGAGCCAGCGCACGAGTCGCATCGAGCTCGGCACGGCGGTGATCCCGCTCGGGCTCGAGAACCCGTTCCGGCTCGCCGAAGACCTCTCGACCGTCGACGTGCTGAGCCGAGGCCGACTGAACCCGGGCGTGAGCGTCGGAGTGCCGACGCATTTCGATGACATCAAGCACCACCTGTATCCCGACTCGTGGCAGAACGAGAACTTCACCACCGAACGGGTGGATCGACTGCTGCACAACCTTCGCGGCGATGCGGTGAGCACGTTCGAGGGAACGGAGGGCATCGAGGCGTACTCGACGCGGATCCAGCCCCATTCTCCCGGCCTCGCCGACAGAGTCTGGTACGGAGCAGCCGGCCTGTCGTCGGCCGCCTGGGCGGGGGAGCGCGGGCTCAATCTGCTGAGCAGCAGCGTCGTGCGCGCCGAGGAGGACGACGACTTCGCCCGCATCCAACGGGCGCAGATCGATCTCTTCCGCGACCGGCACCCCTTGGGGCAGGCGGCTCGTGCCTCGCAGGGCCTCGTGGTCATACCCACCGACACCGCCACGGCTGAGCAGGCGGCGAAGTACCGAGCGTTCGCCGAGCGGCGATTCGCCCGCACGACCGCGCCGCAGGGGCCGCAGCGGATGCTCTTCGCGCCGGATCTCGTGGGGACCTCGGAGGAGATCGCCGATGCGCTGCGGGCTCACGCGGGATATCGAGCCGTCGACGAGGTCGTCTTTGCGCTGCCGTTCACACTCGAACACGACGACGACGTGCAGATCCTCACCGACATCGCCACCATTCTCGCGCCTCTCCTAGGCTGGGAATCTCCGCACAAATCAGACTGAAGAGCCCCATGTCAAGCCCTGTGCCCCGAATGGGGCACGAGCGCTAGTGTCTTGGCTGCAGTAGTCGAAATCCGTCTGCTGCACTACACAGTGCATTGGAGAGACAGTCATGAGCTTTCTCGGTTTTCTTCTTCTCGGTCTGATCGCGGGCGCAATCGCTAAGGCGATTCTTCCGGGCAAGCAGGGTGGCGGCTGGGTCATCACCCTCATCCTCGGTGTCGTCGGTGCCCTCATCGGTGGATGGATCGGCAACGCTGTCTTCGGCGTCGACATGGGTGGTTTCTTTGACATTCGGTCGTGGCTGCTCGCCATCGGTGGTTCGATCGTTGTGCTTCTCATCTACGGCCTCATCGTGGGTCGCGGAAGCCGCAGCCGCGCGTAACGCGCCAACACACGCTCGAAACGCCTCGGCCCCTTGTGGGTCGGGGCGTTTCGTCGTTAAGCCGGGCGTCGGCATCCAATTCGCGATATATCTTGACTGGATCACAATTCGCGATATATCTTGAGATCAATCAACGCGATATATCGCGTTCTCGACCTCAAGGAGAATTTCATGGCCATCGAGAAGTGGCTGGTCACCGGCCCCAAAGTCATCGACCTCGAACTCGTGCGTTCGGTCAAGATCAGCCTCATCGGCGGCAAGATCGACGTGATCGCCCACGATGAGCCCGGCGCCCGCGTCGAGGTGCATTCTGTCTCGGGGAGAGACCTCAAGGTCTCTATCGACGGCGACGTGCTCGAGATCGACCACCCGCAGCTCAGCTGGGAGAACTTCATCGAGGTCTTCAAGTCGTTCAAGGGCAACGCGAAGGCCGACATCAGCATCATGATTCCGCGCGACGCGAGCCTGAAGTTCGGCGTCGTCAACGCCGGGGCCCTCATCTCGGGCCTGCGCACCGACGCCCGGGTCAACTCCGTGTCGGGTGACATCGTGATCGACGACATCGTCGGCGACCTCGACATCAACACCGTCAGCGGCGAGATCTCTGTGAGCGACCAGGAGGGCGTGCTGAATGCGCACACCGTCACCGGCGACATCACGGTCACCGGCGCGCTGCGCAAGTTCTCCGCCGACGGGGTCTCCGGTGCCGTGTTCCTCGACCTCACCGGCGTTCCCGAGGAGATCAGCAACAACACGGTCAGCGGTGACCTCACGGTGCGCCTCGACCAGGATGTTCCGGCGCGCTTCACCCTCAACAGCGTGAGCGGCACGCTGCAGGTCGACTCGACCATCACCCGCGGAACCCGCGGCCGCGGCTTCAACCACACGTCGGGCACCCTCGACACGAAGTGGGTCGAGGTGCGCGCGAACTCGGTGTCGGGCGACATCACGTCGGTGCGACGCGCGACCGTCGGGGCATCGAACGTTCCGTCATCGGGCGTGTTCGACGCACCCGTCGACGATGCCGCGCCGTTCGACGCACCGGAGGGGGAATCCCTGTGACCCCCGTCTTCGGCCACGGCCACCTGCGGCTCTACCTGCTCAAGCTGCTCGACGAGTCGCCCAAGCACGGCTACGAATTGATCCAGGCTCTCAGCGAGCGCTTCGGCGGCACCTACGCGCCGAGCGCGGGCACGATCTACCCTCGGCTCGCGAAGCTCGAAGACGAGGGGCTGGTCACCAAGACCGCCGACGGCCGCAAGACCGTCTACGAGATCACCGAGGTCGGGCGCGCAGAACTCGCCGCTCGCGAGGGTGAGCTCACCTCGATCGAGAACGACCTCACCGACAGTGTTCGCCGGCTCGCCGACGAGGTGCGCTCGGGTGTAGGCGAGGCGATGAAGAGCCTGCGGGCCGATCTCGCTTCGGCCGCGCGCCAGGCGCGTGAGGCGACGGATGCGACGAGCCAGTCGTACTCGTCGTGGTTCGCCTTCGATTCCACTCAGGATTCGCCCACTCACGGTGCGAAGGGCGAGACGCCCGCCGACGAGACGGCCGGTCCCGCAGACGAGACGCCGGCGTCGGCCGACGCGTCGCGGGATGCGAGTCGCAACGAGATCCGCGACGTCGACATCGCGCTGGCCGAGTTCCGCCAGTCGGTGCGCACAGCACTCCGATCGAGCGGGGCGAGGGGAACCGTGCCCGCGGGCACGGCCGCCGCATTCGCCCGCCGCCTCGACGAGGTGCGCGCATCCCTTCTCGACGACCTGAAGAAGTAGCCGCCGAGGCGGAGGTTCGTCGGGCGGCTAGCGCTGCTCGACGAACTTTCCGTCGATGATGTAGCCCGACACGGCGACGGCGCCCTGCGGCACGGCCGACGGATCGATCGGCTCGACGACCTGGTCCGAAGGCTTGTGCGTCAGGCTGCGGGCGCCGGCGCCGTGGTTCTGGGACATGCGGTCGATGAACGCGAGTGCGATGGCCGAGAGGATGAACACGACGTGGATCATCACCTGCCAGAAGACGCCGTCTGAGGTGTAGCGGTCTTCCTCGCCCGTCTCGGACGTGGCGTTGGGGGCGCCGAGATCGTTGACCTCGATGAACGTCTTTAGCAGGTGGATCGATGAGATGCCGATGATGGCCATGGCCAGCTTGACCTTGAGTACATTCGCGTTGACGTGCGAGAGCCATTCCGGCTGGTCGGGGTGGCCCTCGATGTCGATCTTCGAGACGAAGGTCTCGTAGCCGCCGATGATGACCATGATGAGCAGGTTCGCGATCATCACCACGTCGATGAGACCGAGCACCGACAGCATGATCACTGATTCCTCGATGTGCAGCGGGTCTTTCAGCACGGTCTCGATGAGGTGCACGAGTTCGATCACGAAGACCACGACGTAGACCAGCTGCGCGATGATCAGGCCCAGGTAGAGGGGCGCTTGCAGCCAGCGGCTGAAGAAGATGAGGTAGCCGACCGACTTGACCCACGCGGTCTGCGGTCGGTACTGGCGTTGCTTGGACGGACTCTGTTGGTACGGGGTGGCGGTGGTCTGCGGGCTGCTGGCCAAGGGGGTCTCCTGAATATCGGTCTGGGCGGAATCCTAGCGGCAGCATCCTGTAACATCGCCTGAAGAAGGGGAGTATCCCACCTTCATCGCAGTCGTCAGTACGATCCCCATCGCCGCGGGTCCGTTGCGGTGGCGTGACCGGCCTGGCCGGGGTCGCGCGGGAGAGACTTTCGGTCGCTCGGCGTACCCGCCATCCCGAAAGGTCACACTCCCTCCCATGCCTGCCACGCTCAACCTCCCGGTCTGGTTCGAAGTCGGATCCCTCGTCATCCTGACGTTGATCCTCGTCGTCGACCTTCTGCTCGTGCTCAAGCGGCCGCACATCCCCTCGGCCAAGGAGTCGACGCTCTGGGTGGTGTTCTACGTCGGCCTCGCGCTGGTGTTCGCCCTGCTGATGCTGATCTTCGCCGACGGCGAGCACGCGGGGCAGTTCCTGGCAGGCTGGCTCACCGAGTACAGCCTCTCGATCGACAACCTGTTCGTCTTCATCATCATCATGGCGCGGTTCAAGGTGCCGAAGAAGCTGCAGCAGGAGGCCCTGATGGTGGGCATCCTGATCGCGCTCGTGCTTCGGGGCATCTTCATCCTCCTGGGCGCACAGCTCATCGAGAACTTCAGCTGGATCTTCTACATCTTCGGCGCCTTCCTGCTCTACACGGCGTGGCAGCAGGCCTTCTCGAAGCACGACGACGCCGACGACGGCGAGAGCCGGCTCATCCGCTACCTGCGCCGCCACATCTCCATCTCGAACGACTTCGACGGCGCGAAGGTGCGTACCCGCGTCGACGGCAAGAAGATCTTCACTCCGATGCTCATCGTCTTCATCGCCCTGGGCTCGACCGACCTGCTGTTCGCCCTCGATTCGATCCCGGCCATCTTCGGCATCACGACCAGCCCGTTCATCGTCTTCACCGCCAACGTCTTCGCCCTCATGGGTCTGCGTCAGCTGTACTTCCTGCTCGGCGGGCTCCTCGAGAAGCTCATCTACCTGCACTACGGAATCGCCTTCATCCTGGCCTTCATCGGCTTCAAGCTGGTGGCGCACGCACTGCACGAGAACGAGCTGCCGTTCATCAACGGCGGCGAGCACATCGAGTGGGCTCCCGACATCTCGACGTGGACCTCGCTCGCCGTCATCATCGGCTCGATGGCCGTGGCCACCGTCGCGAGCCTGATCGCCATGCGCCGCGAGGCCCGTCGATCGGATGCCGCACCCGCGGGTGCTCCGGTCGCCGGTCCGGCGGGCACGGCTCCGACGCGGGTCGTGGATGCTCCGGTCGACGCCGTCGACGAGAAGTCCGATACCGACGGCGCGCCGCGCGCCTGACCACCGCCGCCGGGAATGCCCGGGAGGATCGCGAGTGTTACCCTAGACGGATGCTGTCTGGTCGACTTCTTCTTGGTTGCCGCGACGAGTCCTCGTTCTAAGGCCTCACCTCGTCGCGGAGTGTGTCATGGGCTCTCGCAAGCAGATTCGTAAGAGAAGGCATCACTCATGAGCAATGCAGAAGCACCCGCCGCGAAACGCGGCAAGACCCTGGCCGAGAAGGTCTGGGAAGATCACCTCGTCGTCAAGGGCGAAGACGGCACCCCCGACCTCATCTACATCGACCTGCACCTGGTGCACGAGGTCACGAGCCCCCAGGCGTTCGATGGTCTGCGCGTCGCCGGTCGCCCCGTGCGTCGGCCCGACCTCACCATCGCGACCGAAGACCACAACACCCCCACGGCGGGCATCGACCGGCCCATCGCCGATCTGACCAGCCGCACGCAGATCGAGACGCTGCGTCGAAATGCCAAGGAATTCGGCATCCGACTGCACTCGCTCGGCGACGTCGAGCAGGGCATCGTGCACGTCGTCGGACCGCAGCTCGGCCTCACCATGCCCGGCATCACCGTGGTGTGCGGCGACTCGCACACGAGCACGCACGGCGCGTTCGGGGCGATGGCGTTCGGCATCGGCACCAGCGAGGTCGAGCACGTCATGGCCACGCAGACGCTGCCGCTCAAGGCGTTCAAGACGATGGCCATCACGGTCGAGGGCGAACTGCGCCCGGGAGTCACGGCGAAGGACATCATCCTCGCCGTGATCGCCAAGATCTCCACGGGCGGTGGCCAGGGCTACGTGCTCGAGTACCGCGGCTCCGCAATCCGCTCCCTCTCGATGGAGGGACGCATGACGATCTGCAACATGTCGATCGAGGCCGGCGCACGCGCCGGCATGGTCGCACCCGACGAGACCACCTTCGAGTACCTCAAGGGCCGTCCCCACGCCCCCGAGGGCGAAGACTGGGACGCCGCCGTCGAGTACTGGAAGACACTGCGCACCGACGACGACGCCGTCTTCGACGCCGAGGTCTTCCTCGACGCGAACGAGCTCGAGCCGTTCGTCACCTGGGGCACCAACCCCGGCCAGGGCGTCTCGCTCTCGCAGCCGGTGCCCGACCCCGCCACCATCATCGATCCCAACGAGCGCGCCGCCGCCGAGCGTGCGCTCGAGTACATGGCCCTCGACGCCGGAACTCCCATGAAGGAGATCGCGGTCGACACCGTGTTCATCGGCTCGTGCACCAACTCGCGCATCGAAGACCTGCGCGCCGCTGCGGACATCGTGCGCGGACGCACGAAGGCCGAGAACGTGCGCGTCATGGTCGTTCCGGGCTCTGCGCGCGTGCGCATCGAGGCCGAGGCCGAGGGGCTCGACAAGGTGTTCAAAGATTTCGGTGCCGACTGGCGCTTCGCCGGCTGCTCGATGTGCCTCGGCATGAACCCCGACCAGCTCGCCCCGGGCGAGCGCTGCGCGTCGACGTCGAACCGCAACTTCGAGGGTCGCCAGGGCAAGGGCGGGCGCACGCACCTCGTGTCGCCTCTCGTCGCGGCGGCCACCGCCGTTCGCGGAACGCTCTCGAGCCCGTGGGATCTCGCCGTCGATGACGCGAGGCTGGTGGATGCGGGCCCTTCGACGGGCTCAGGGAACGCAGGCTCAGGCAGCGGGAGGATTCTGTAATGGAGAAGGTATCCGTCATCACGGGAGTCGCCGTTCCGCTCGAGCGGTCGAACATCGACACCGACCAGATCATCCCCGCCGTGTTCCTGAAGCGGGTCACCAAGACCGGCTTCGACGACGCACTCTTCTACGGCTGGCGTCAAGACCCGGAGTTCGTGCTCAACCAGGAGCCCTACAAGACCGGGTCGGTGCTCGTCGCCGGCCCTGACTTCGGAACGGGCTCGTCGCGTGAGCACGCCGTCTGGGCGCTGCGCGACTACGGCTTCAAGGCCGTGCTCAGCGCGCGATTCGGCGACATCTTCCGGGGCAACTCGGGCAAGCAGGGGCTGCTCGCGGCCCAGCTCGCAGAGTCCGACATCGAGAAGATCTGGGCGTTGATCGACGCCCAGCCCGGTCTCGAGGTCACGGTCGATCTTCCGGCTAAAACGGTGACGGCGGGGGCGCTCACCGTGCCGTTCGAGATCGATGATTACACTCGATGGAGGCTTCTCGAAGGCCTCGACGACATCGGGCTCACCCTGCGCGACGAAGCGCGAATCACGGAGTTCGAGGGCCGCCGCGAAGGCTGGCGTCCGAAGACTCTCCCCGTTAAATAACAGCAGTACAGGCGGTTACATCAGTGAATTCACTTCTTCAGGATGCTCAGAAAGCGGCACGCAGAGTGGGCCTACCCAGCGACACGATCGTGATCAACGGTGGTCGCCCGCTGCGTGGAACCATCGACGTGCGGGGCGCCAAGAACCTCGTGACCAAGGCGATGGTCGCGTCCCTTCTGGGCGACACGAAGAGCATTCTGCGCGACGTTCCCGACATCTCGGATGTCAGCGTGGTCGCGAGCCTCCTCGAGGCGCACGGCGTCACGATCTCGGGCAGTGCCGAGACCGGCATCCTGATCTTCGACCCCAGCAATGTCGCCAGCGCCAACAGCGCCGAGATCGACGCGCTGTCGGGATCGAGCCGCATCCCCATCCTGTTCTGCGGGCCGCTGCTGCATCGTCTCGGTCACGCGTTCATCCCCGACCTCGGCGGCTGCCGCATCGGTGACCGGCCGATCGACTTCCACCTCGACGCGCTGCGCAAGTTCGGCGCCGTCGTCGATAAGCTTCCGAGCGGAATCGACATCTCCGCGCCCAACGGTCTGCACGGCGCCAAGATCGAGTTCGCCTACCCCAGCGTCGGAGCGACCGAGCAGGTTCTGCTCACGGCCGTGCGGGTGAAGGGCACCACCGAGCTCAAGAACGCGGCCATCGAGCCCGAGATCATGGACCTCATCGCGGTTCTGCAGAAGATGGGCGCGATCATCTCGGTCGAGCCCAACCGCGTCATCCTCATCGAGGGTGTCGACAGCCTCAAGGGCTACGACCACCGAGCACTGTTCGACCGCAACGAGGCCGCCAGCTGGGCCTCGGCCGCTCTGGCAACTGGCGGAGACATCACCTGCAAGGGCGCCAAGCAGCAGGACATGATGACGTTCCTCAACGTCTTCCGCAAGATCGGCGGAGCGTTCGACATCGAAGAGGACGGCATCCGGTTCTACCACCCGGGCGGCGACCTCAAGCCCGTGGTCATCGAGACAGACGTGCACCCCGGCTTCATGACCGACTGGCAGCAGCCGCTCATCATCGCGCTTACCCAGGCCATCGGCACGTCGATCGTGCACGAGACCGTCTACGAAGACCGCTTCGGCTTCACCGACGCCCTCGTCGAGATGGGTGCCAACATCCAGGTGCACAAGCACGGACTCGAAGGCGGCGAGCGACGCGTTCCTCGTCGTCCGCTCGAGCAGGCCGCCGTCATCACCGGTCCCACCAAGCTGCATGGCAGCGAGATCGTCGTTCCCGACCTGCGCGGCGGCTTCAGCCACCTCATCGCAGCCCTGACCGCCGACGGCCGTTCGACCGTCAGCAATGTGGGACTCATCGGTCGTGGCTACGGCGACTTCGTGGCCAAGCTCGAGAAGCTCGGAGCTGACTTCTCCTTCGAGCTGTGACCGTGGCAGGTCAGCCGTCTGAGAAGACCATCGGTTTTCGAGCCCTGGCCGCGGTGCTCGTGCCCTTTCTCTCGAGCATCGCGAAGATCGAGTTCACCGACCCGCAGAAGCTGCCCCGCACCGGCGCGTTCGTGCTCTCGCCGAACCATTACAGCAACATCGACCCGGTCATCATGGGCTGGTCGATCTGGAAGCTCGGCCGGGCACCGCGCTTTCTCGCGAAGGCCTCCCTGTTCCGGGTGCCCGTCGTCGGTGCGGTGTTGCGCGGCACCGGCCAGATCCCCGTCGAGAGGGCGGGTTCCGTTCGGGGCAGCGAACCGCTGAAGGCCGCCAACGAGCTGGCCGACAAGGGCAACGCTGTGATCATCTACCCCGAGGGAACGCTGACGCGCGATCCGCAGATCTGGCCCATGAAGGGAAAGACCGGCGCGGTGCGCATGGCGCTGGAGCAGAACCTGCCGCTCATCCCGGCCGCCCACTGGGGCACCCAGGCCGTCATGGCGCGCTACTCCAACAAGATCAGCCTCTTTCCCCGCAAGACCATCAAGGTCGCGTTCGGCGATCCCGTCGACCTCGACGAATTCCGCGGCAAGCCGATCAACTCGGCTCTGCTGACGGCGGCCACCGAGCTCGTGATGGCCGACATCACCGCGCTGCTCGAAGGTCTGCGTGGCGAGACCGCCCCGGTGGAACGCTGGAACCCTGCCGCGCACAACCAGAAGGAGACCGGTCGTTTTGAGTAGGACCAGGCCCGTGGCGGTCGTCCCTCCCCGTCGCCGCGTGACCGTGCTCGGCGCAGGAAGTTGGGGAACGACCTTCGCCAAGATCCTCGCAGACGGCGGCAGCGACGTGACCCTGTGGGCGCGTCGCCCCGAACTCGCACGCGAGATCAGCGAGGCCAAGCGCAACAGCGACTACCTTCCCGGCATCAACCTTCCGCTGGCGGTCACGGCCACGTCGAGCCTCGCCGACGCCCTCGCAGGTGCCGAGATGGTGTTCGTCTCGATTCCCAGCCAGAGCCTCCGCGAGAACCTCGCCGCGATCCGGCCGCTCCTGCCGAGCGACGCACTCGTGATCAGCCTCATGAAGGGCGTGGAGAAGAAATCCGGCCTGCGCATGAGCGAGGTGATCGAGCTGGGACTGGAGATCGACCGCGATCGCATCGCCGTCGCATCCGGCCCCAATCTGGCGCTCGAGATCGCCAAGGAGCAGCCCACGGCCGCCGTGATCTCGTCGCAGAGCCTCGAGACCGCACAGCGTGTCGCCATGGCGGCGAGTAACCGCTACTTCAGATCGTTCGTGAACACCGACGTCATCGGCACTGAGTTCGGCGGCGTGCTCAAGAACCTCATCGCGGTGGCCATCGGCATCGTCGACGGCGTGGGCTACGGCGAGAACACGAAGGCCTCGATCATCACCCGTGGTCTCGCCGAGATGACCGATTTCGCCGTGGCATACGGAGCCCACCCCGACACGCTCTCGGGTCTCGCCGGGCTCGGCGACCTCATCGCCACCAGCAGCTCGTCGTTGTCGCGCAACAACACGGCCGGTCGACTTCTGGGCCAGGGATACAGCTTCGCCGACGTGGTGAAGAGCATGCAGCAGACCGCCGAAGGTCTCGCTTCAGTCGCTCCGATCCTCGAGCTCGCGGCTGCCAAAGGCGTGGACATGCCCATCGTGAAGCAGGTCAGCGAGGTGCTGGCCGGTACGCTGAATCCCCGGGACATAGCTCCCCACCTGACGACGGACTCGGACGAGCCGCAGGGCGAAAGGACTATCGATGGCCGGAAAAACAGTGGTGGCTCTGCTTTTTGGGGGCCGTTCAAGCGAGCACTCGATCAGCTGCGCAACGGCGGGCGGGGTTCTTCACGCGATTGACCGCGACCGGTTCGAGGTCATTCCCATCGGCATCACCGGCGAGGGATCGTTCGTTCTCGAAGACGACGACCCCGCCAAGTTCGCGATCGACGCCGAGGCCATGCCTCGCGTGCGCGACAACGGCACACGCATCCGCTGGCCCGACAGGGCGGGCGACCGCACGCTGACCGTCGAGCTCGCCGACGGCAGCTCGCGCAGCCTCGGCGAGGTGGATGTCGTGTTCCCGATCCTGCACGGACGCTTCGGCGAAGACGGCACGGTTCAGGGCATGCTCGAACTGCTCGGGCTGCCCTTTGTGGGATCGGGCGTTCTCGCATCGGCCCTGGGCATGGACAAGCACTTCACGAAGACCGTTCTGCTGCAGGCGGGCATCGACGTCGCCCCGTGGACGACGGTGACGGCGCGTGAGTGGGCGGATGCTCCGGCGGCCGTCGCGGAGCGCGCCTCCGGCCTCGGGTTGCCGGCCTTCGTCAAGCCGGCTCGTGCCGGCTCGTCTGTCGGCGTCAGTCGCGTCACGGACTGGTCGCAGCTCGCCGAGGCGATGGAGATCGCCCTCGCCGAAGACAACAAGGTGCTGATCGAAGAGGGCATCGTGGGCCGAGAGGTAGAGTGCGGCGTGCTCGAGGGTCGTGACGGCGGCCCCACCCGGGTGTCGGTGGCGGGCGAGGTCGTGATGACCGACAGGGCCTTCTATGACTTCGATGCGAAGTACCTCGACGCCCCGGGTATCGAACTCGTGTGCCCGGCGCCGATGAGCGACGACGAGCTCGCCACGATGCAGAGCATCGCGGCAACGGCGTTCGAGGCCATCGGCGGAGCCGGACTCGCCCGCGTCGACTTCTTTCTCACCGAGAACGGCTTCGTGGTGAACGAGCTCAACACGATGCCCGGCTTCACCCCGATCTCGATGTTCCCGGCGTGCTGGATCGCATCGGGCCTGAGCTACCCGCAGCTCATCGACGAACTCATCGACCTGGCGCTGCCGGCGGCTGCGCCGGTCGAGTAGGTCGTCGTTCCCTGAGCCTGTCGAAGGGCCCCTTCGACAACCTCAGGGAACGAAGGCCTATGCCTCGCCCGGCAGTGCCTTGCGGATGACGAGACGGGTCCAGGCGCCGACGAAGATGCGGTCGCCGTCGTGCACCTCGCGCCGCTGTCCGGGCTGGATGGCGTCGGTCGGCAGCTCTTCGCCGGCGGCCCCCACGAAGGTGCCGTTCGACGACTGCAGGTCTTCGACCCACCAGCGCTGACCGTCGGTGTTGAGCTGGCAGTGCCGTCGGGAGACGCCGCTGTCGGAGCCGCAATCGATCTGCGGGTGGATGTCGCGGGAGACCGAGGTGCGCCCCACCAGGAGGCTGCTCTGCTTCAGAACGACGATCTCGGGGAGGCCGCCCGACGGCAGCGGGTCGTCGGACTTCTGCGCCGCGTACCACTCGGGGTCGATCCAGACCTCGGCCACCCACACGGTGTCGCCTTCGATGGTCGACGCTGCTGGCGACGAGGAGACGGGGCCGGTGGCGGCCTCGGGCTCAGGAGAGGCCGCTCCGGCGGGCTCGACCGTGGGCTGGCCCTCGATGGCCGGTGCCTCGACGTAGCCGGGATCGGTGCTCGCCTCGTGCTTGCCGAGGTCGTTCTCCTCGATGTCGAGACTCGACACCGGGGCGATGACGGGAACGACGGCCGGCGCGTTCGGCACAGGTGCCGGAGCCGTGAGCGGTGCCGCGAATCCCGGTGCGTCGGGGTCGGGCTCGGGCAGGGAGCCCGTGGTGAAGTCGTATCCGCAGTTCTCGCAGAACAGAGCGTCGGGCAGGTTCGGGAACGAGCAGTTCGGGCAGGTGATCGGCTCACCCGAACCCGACGACGGCGTCGACGAGGGGGCAGCGACGGGCGCTGCCGGTGCAGGAGCGGCGGCGGCCATCGGCGTTCCGCAGACGTCGCAGTAGTCGGTCGATTCCGACGAGTGTCCGTTGGGGCAGAGGGTCATTTGCGCACCCGCGTCGTCTTCGTCGACGCCGTGTCGAGGGCCATCTCGTCGAGCTTCGCCACGTCGCGGCGCAGCCGCACGGTGCCCTCGTTCGCGTCGTCGATCTCCACGACCTTGCGCAGTTTGGCGGTGGCCTCGTCGTTGCCCGTCTCTGCTGCGAGCTGAACAGCGCGGCCGAGTTTGACGGTGGCGGTCGCGGCGTCGCCTGCGGCCTTGGCCGCGAGCCCGTCCTGGATGGCGGAGGCCAGCTCGGTCTGGCCCGTGTAGTGCGCCACGGCCGGATCGATGCGCGCCGTCAGCGCGTCGTCGTTCGACCAGCGCGCCTTCACGAGACCGGATGCGACGACCTCGTCGCGCACGGTGAGCTGCACCCGCGCGGCGAGCTGCTCCGAGCCGACGGGCTTCGACGCGACCCTCACGGCCACGTGGTAATCGCGCGACTCGTCGCCCCATGAGCCCGTGGGGTACGACCCCGTGAGCGGATTCACCATCGTCTTGCGCGTGGTGAGGTCTTCGACGGTCGGCGCCACCTGGCGTACGAACAGCACCTCGGAGCCCTGGGGTGCCCACACCCGCAGGTCGGCCGATGCCACACCGCGGCCCATCGACTGCTTGATGATGCTCTCGAAGTCGGCGGCCATGTCGGCCGGCTTGGCGATGAGGTCGACCGTTCCGAGCAGCGCCGTGGCGATCTGGCGCAGCTCGTCGACCTGCCAGCGAGAGCCGACACCGCGGGCGTCGCACTGGAAGACCCCGGTGGCGTTGTAGATGGCCTGGCTCAGCGCCTGCGCCGACTCGTGCTCGTTCTTGCCGTCTGTCAGAAGGATGGCGTGGCGCTGTGTGGCCTGCGGGGTGGCCTGGAAGAGCTCGCGGGCCAGCGTCAGCCAGGTTCCCATCGCCGTTCCGCCCGAGGGCTGGAAGGCGGCGATCGCCTGCTTGGCGGCGGCGCGCGCACCCGGCTCCATCTGAACCATGGGGAGCCGTGCGTTCGGGTAGGGGAACGCGCGGGCTGCCGTGTCGGTGCCCGAGATCACGGCGAACCAGGTGCCGTCGAGGATCTGGTCGACCGCGACGGAGGCCGCGTGCTTGGCCGCCCCGAGGTTCTCACCGGTCATCGAGCCCGAGGTGTCGACGATGATGATCTCGCCCGCGGCCATGCCCTGACCCTGACCCGCCTGGCCCGCGCCGGCGACCGTGACGGTCACGATGGCGTGAACGTCTGTGGCCCCGTCTGAGAGGAATTCATTCTGGAAAACGCTGGCGGTGAACTCTGCCATGGGAGACTCCTCTATCTGTCACAGATCAGGCCGGCTGGGCCGGTGTAGGTACAACGCTATCGAATCGAGCGAGCGCGGCGGTGATGTTGTCCTGTCCACCCTGCTCGTTGGCCCAGTCGACGAGGGCCGAGGCGACCTGCACGGGGTTGGTGCCGACCGATCCGACGACCCGGTGCACGAGTTGGGCGAGATCGTCGGCGTCGGAGCAGTAGTTCCACAGACCGTCGGAGCAGACGAGGATCCAGCCCGCGCCCGTGGGATATGTGGGGACGACGTGGGGCACCTCGTCGGGGGAGTCGGCGCCGAGCCATCGGGTGATCGAGTGCGCCTGAGGTGCGCTCTCGGCCTGTTGGCGCGACATGCCGTGGGCCATCATCTCCTGCGACCAGGAATCGTCGGTGGTCAGCTGCCGGGACTTCCCGTCGTCGGCGATCCAGTAGACGCGGCTGTCTCCGACGCCGCCCACAACCACGAGCGGTCCGTCGATGACGGCGGCCGCGAAGGTGCACGACGGCGGGTTCGTTCTGGCCGCCAGCTCGCCGATCGCCTCGTAGATCGCGGCGCTCGCGCGCTCGCCGGCCTCGAGCATCCGGCCCGACCACCGAGCCTGGGCGTACTCGTCGCCGTGACCGTCGGCCACGTCCGTCACGCGCCCCGCTTCGAGGATGGCGGTGGCCGCGCGCGCTGCTGCGAGGCTCGCCTTGTCGGAGCCCGGGGTCGATGAAACGCCGTCGCAGACGACCAGCACCGCGAACTCGCCGACCTGCGGGTCTGCCGACAGCGCCATCGCGTCTTCGTTGATCTCGTGCCGGATGCCGCGGTCGCACACGCCGCCGACCCAGGCTGCGGGCGCCTCCTGCCAGTGGTCGCGCTCGCTCTGGGCCGGTTTGCCGCAGAGCTCGCAGTATCCGTCGTCGGCGATGCTGCCACCGCAGTAGACGCACGCCCGGCGCGGAGCCGCGGTGGAGGACGTGGCCTCGTCGGCTTCGGCGTGCGTGTCGTCGGTGGTCTCGGGGTCTGCGCTCACCTCGACCAGTTCGCCGAGCTGGGTGCCGCACTCCTCGCAGAACTTGGCGTCGGGATCGTTGACGGTGGCACAGGCGGGGCAGACGATGAGCGCCGCGGCGACAGGAGCCTCGGCCGCAGCGGGGGCATCGGCTTCAGCAGGGGTCTCCGGGGTTGATTCCGGCTGGGCCGCGTCAGGAGCAGTCGGGGGAGACGTCTCGGCGATCTCGTCGGGGGCGCCGCTCACGACAGGGTCCAACGACGAACGCTGTTGGCCTCGTCGACGAGGTGCACGCGCTCCGCCGGGTTCTCGGTGAGGCTCGCGAGTTCGCGGTAGGCCCGTTCGAGACCGTCGCGCAGCGGACCCTCCTGAGCGGGGATGCCTCCGACCCGGGCGTCGGTGGACGGGCCCTGGTCGCGGACGACGGCCAGGGCGGATGCGAGGACGCTCGCCGTGAGCTCGACCCGCGACCGAGAATCGATCGAGACCGTCGCGACACTGTCGAGCGCGGCGGCCAGCGACGGCAGCCCGCGGTTCGACGTGGCCAGCAGCTCGGCGCGGCGACGGCGGGCGTCGACATAGGAGCTGCGGGTGGGCGTGACGAGATCGAGCGCCTTGAGCGCCCCGTCGAGGTCGCCGAACTGCTCGCGGATGCGGGCGAGCCCGAAGGCCGCGGCGGCGGTGTAGTTCGCGTCGGAACGGGCGCAGATGATGTAGAGGCTCTCGGCGATCTCGGGCTCTCCGCTGGCCTCGCAGGCCGCGGCGAGAGCGAGCTTCGGCGCGAGCTCGCCCGGAACCTGGCCGTAGACGGTGTTGAACGACGCGCGGGCCGACCGGGCATCGCCCCTGGCCAGCTCGGCGAGGCCTGCGAGCCACACCGCGCGCCACTCCCACGGGTCCTCCGTGAGGATCTCGCTCATCACCGCGTCGACGGCCGGGAAGTTGCCCGACTCGATGGCCGCCCGAGCCCGGGCGAGACGGATCTCGACGGTGACGTTCGGCGCGGATTCGAGCGCGATCAGGCGGGCGGCCGGGTCCTCCATGTTGACGCCGGCCAGCCAGCTTCGCGCGGGATCGGACTCGTCGACCTTGAGGCCGGGGAGCGCGTCCCAGGGGAGGGGGCGATCGACGACGTCGGCGACCGGCGCCTCGAAGAGAACGGATGCCGCGGAGTGCAGCGCGGGGTGGCCCGGCCCGCGGTCGGTGGCCACGACCTCGCGCAGCACGCCCAGCAGCTGGGCGCGCAGCTCGTCGACCGAGGCGAAGCGGTCCGACGGATCGAATGCGCACGCCTTGGCGAGCAGGCGGTAGAACGAGTCGTACTTCTGGAACACGGGGGTGTCGGCGACATCCGGCAGCGACGATACGAACGTGCTCTGGTTGCCGCGGAAGTCGAGCACGAGCGTGGCGAGGGTGCGGCCGATCGTATAGACGTCGGATGCGACGGAGGGGCCCAGGTCGGGAACCTCGGGCGCCTGGAATCCGACGGTGCCGAAGATCGCCGAGGTCTGGTCGTCGACCCGGCGCACGCCGCCGAGGTCGATGAGCTTCACCGTGTCGCCGACCTGGATCATGTTGTCGGGCTTGAAGTCGCAGAACAGCAGGTTGATGTCGTGCAGGTACTGGAAGGCGGGCAGGATCTCGAGAACGTAGGCGAGGGCCTGGTCGACGGGCAACGGGTCGACGATGCCGTTGTTCGCCTTCATACGGTCTTTGAGGATCACCTTGAGCGATGGCCCGCCCACGTACTCCATCACGATGTAGCCGGCGCCGTTGAACATCACGAAGTTGTAGATCTCGACGATGAGGGGGTGCTCGACCTCGGCCAGGAACTGGCGCTCCGTGATCGCCGCGGCGTAGGCATCCGGGTCGCCCGAGTTGAGCAGGCCCTTCAGCACGACCCAGCGGCCCGACACGTTCTGGTCGCGGGCGAGGTAGATCCAGCCGAGTCCGCCGAAGGCCAGGCAGCCGACGACCTCGTACTGCCCGCCGACGACGTCGCCGGGCTTGAGCTGGGGGGTGAACGAGAACGGGGTGCGGCAGTTCGGGCAGAAGCCCTCGGTGCGGCCGGGCTTGTCGTCGCGGCCGCGACCCACCGGCTTGCCGCAGTTCGAGCAGAATCGCTTCGATTCGGGAAGCTCGGCGACCGCCATGACGGCCTTCAGCGGATCGGTCGGCGGCTCCGTGGGAACCGTGGTGAGCCCGGCGCCGAGCCGCGGACCGCGCAAGCGCGTCGACGTGGTGCCGAAGCGACGCGTGGCCTTCGACCCGGTCGCCGCGGTGCGCGCCGACCCGAGTGCGGCCGTTGCCAGCCGCGACGACGACGTGCGGCCCGTGCGGGTCGAGCCGGCCTGCGCGAAATCGGCATCCGGCCCCGCCCCGGTCTGCGGGCCCGCCGAGAACCCCGTGCCCAGCTTCGCCGACGGCGACGCGGCGGCGGCCGTGCCGGTGCCGGAGGCGGGCGGAGGGGGAGTGGGCGATGCGGGCGAACCGCAGACGTTGCAGTAGCCGTCTTCGATCACGCCGGTGCAGCCGGGCTGCTGGCAGTGCTGGACATCCGTCATGACGTGTAGCGTCCTTCCTGGCCTGTGCGCGGCGCGGATGCCGGCGGCAGGTCACGGGTGAGAAATTGGTACTGCTCGACGTAGAAGCGGGCGAGCCTCAGGTCGCAGGGCGTGGTGTCGACGGCCTGCTTGGCCTCGATGTAGCCGGCGGCGACCGTGGGAGAGGACGAACGGCCCGAGCTCTCGGCCTTCGCGTGATAGCCCGACAGGCGGTAGCGCAGTTCGGCGCGCTCGCGGAGCTGGCCCGCGTAAGCGTCTTCAACGGCCTCGAACGCGCGGTTCACGAGCGCGAGCCGAGCGGTCCAGGCATCGAGTGCCGCCCGCGTCTGCGGCACGGGACCGAGCTTCGAGACGTCGGGGATCGCGAGGCGCGGGGGATCGACGATCTCGCGTCTGCACCGCTCCGCCAGGGCGCGCAGCACGGGCTCGCGCCGCTCTGCTGCAGCCGCGTCGTCTGCGGCCTTGCGCGCATCCCGGGCGAGGTCGCGCTTCTGCGAACTGGCGACGATGAGGTCGCGCTCGAGCCGCGCGGAGTCGTGCACGAGCTGTCCGAGAGGTCCCGTGACGTCGGCGCCGCGGCCCGCCTTCTCGGCCAGCGCCTCGAGACGGTTGCGCAGGGTCGAGACCCGCTGCGCGGCGTCGGGGTCGGATGCCGCCAGGTCGCGAGAACGCTCTAGTTCGGCGCGCAGGCCCACGATGCGTGCGGTGGTGCCCGCCGCGCGCGGATCGAGGCTGAGCCGTGTCGTGAGCTGCGAGACGAGGGCGTCGGCGAGGCGCACCGCT
This sequence comes from Agreia sp. PsM10, assembly GCF_030433855.1. Lineage (GTDB taxonomy): Bacteria > Actinomycetota > Actinomycetes > Actinomycetales > Microbacteriaceae > Agreia. The sequence continues at coordinate 40,640 of NZ_JARUXC010000016.1, forward strand.
TCGACGAGGGAGACGAGCTCTGCTCCGCCACCGGAGTCGAGGCGGCCCCAGATGAGCTGGGACATCTTCTGGCGCGCGACCGTGTCGACGCGGCCACTGTCCCACACGCTCTCGAGGCTCTCACGGCGTTTGCGGGTGGCCTCCCAGAGTGTCTCGGCGAGAACGATGTCTGAGGTGTAGGAGTCGGGCTGCTCCGAGGCGAGCGCCGCGGCTCCGAGCCGATCGAGCTCTTTCCTCTGGCGGTCGACCCATTCGCCGAGGCCGGTGAGGTAGGTCAGCAGCTCGCCCGGTTCGATGGCCTCGCCCAGGCGCCCGGGAGCCAGCGGTGTGCTGTCGTTGGTGGTCATCGTCATCGCTACTCCTCTCCGCTGCTCGGGGTGTGGGTGTGTCGGGTGCTGCGAGGTGTGCGTCAGCGCCCGTAGACGGGGGCGGGCGGGGCCGGGGCCGGGCCGAGCACGCCGAGCCACTTGTCGTAGATGCTCGTCCACGTTCCGTCGCTGCGCATGCGGTCGAGCACGCCGTTCACGAACTGCACCAGGTCGACCTTGTCCTCGGGCATCCCGAGGCCGTAGGGCTCGTCGCTGAACGCGTCGCCCACGACCTTGGCATACGGGTCCTGAGCCGCGAAGCCGGCGAGGATCGTGTCGTCGCCGGTGATCGCATCCACCTTGCCCTGCTGGAACAGCACGAGGCACTCGGTGTGGGTCGCGGCCGACACGGCCTCGACGCCGGGGAACTCGTCTTGGAGGCGGGTGAGGGTCGTGGTGCTGGCGGGAGCGCAGACCTTCTGGTCTCCGATGGCTTCGAGGTCGTCCATCGACGTCGCTTCCGAGTCGCTCGCGACCAGCACCTTCTGGCCGGCGCCGTAGTACTCGCTGGAGAACGCGATGGTCTCCCAGCGGGCGCAGTTGATGGTCATCGTGCGGGCGACGATGTCGACCTGCGTGTTTCCCGCGGCGTCGGGCGTGAGCACCTCGAGGCGCTGGGCAGAGGTGATGACCTTGAACTGCAGCCTGTTCGGGTCGCCGAAGATCGAGCGCGAGATCTCATGCAGCACGTCGATGTCGAATCCCTCGATCTGACCCGTGAGCGGGTTGCGAGAGCCCATGAGCAGGGTGTCGGCCGAGACGCCGACGCGGAGCACGCCCTGGGTCCTGATCGCCTCCATCGTGCTGCCCGCGGGAATCGAGTCGGGCGAGATCGGCGAGTACGAGGGCTGAACCACCCCGGGCACGTTCTCGCACGTCGAGGCGGGTGCCGGCGTGCTCGGCGTCGTCTCGGTGGGCGTCGGCGTGGGGGTGAGCCCCAGGTCGTCGCTGCCCGAGCGCGGCGAGCAGGCGGTGAGCGCCAGCGTGCCCACGAGTGCCGCGATGAGCCCGATGCGAGCCGTGCGTGAACGGATGGCGCTCATCGGTACTCCTTGAGTCGAAGGGAGACGCCGCGCCAGGAGAGCACGGCGGCGGCGAGGCCCGCCACGAGGAAGATCCAGCCGAGCAGCGACGACAGCGCGCCGCCGCCGTCGAGGGCATTCTGCGTGGCCGCCGAGCTCGACTCGATATCGTCCTGGGCTTCCTCGCTGAAGGAGTCGAACACGGCGTTGGCGCTGCCTTCGGTCTGGGCGATCGCGAGGTCGACGGCGCCGTCCCAGTCACCCGCGTCGTCTTTCTCTCGGATCTCGGTGTGCTTCTCGACCCACGAGTCGAAGCCGTTGCCGAGGTCGTCGCCGATGAGGTAGTTCTTGCCGCTCGAGTCGAGTCGGGCCTGCGCGTCGGCGATGGCGGTCTGCACCTCGGCCTCGAGAGTCTGGCCCGAGCCGCGCTTGATGAGCGTGAAGCTCTCGAGCGACTTGGCCTCGGTGGCCGAGGTGTAGGCCTGCGAGATGGCGAGGGTCTTGGCGTAGGAGTTCTGGCGGGCCTCGATCGCCGCGCCGGTGGTGTTCGAGAACGTGATCACGCCGATCACACCGACCACGAGCATGGCGACCGCCGCGATGAGCAGCGGCCAGTTGAGGTAGCGGTGCGAGCGGCGGGTGATCCAGAGGTGCACCCAGACGAGCGCGATCAGGGCGACCAGCGCGATGACGAGCCAAACCAGCGATACGGTCGTCGCCGTGAAGCTGCCGGCGGCCCGGTCGGCGCTCGCGAGAACCAGTGCCTCGAGCTGCGGCAGCGTGCTGTCGTTCAGCAGGGCAGAGGCCTGCGAGAGGTACGCGGCGCCGACAGGGAAGCCCTGGCGGTTGTTGGCGCGTGCCTGTTCGATGAGCCCGGTGTAGATCGCGACTTCGGAGTTGATCTGGGCGAAGTCGGTGTCGCCCGCCTTGTCGTCGGCCGCGAGGGTGGTGAGCGAGCGGGTCGCGTCGTCGATCGCCGCGTCGTATTCGGCGCGTTGATCAGCGGGTTCGAGGCCGCCGACCAGGAACGCGTTGGCCGCGATCGCGTCGGCGCTCACCAGGTCGTTGCGAACAGACTGGATGCCGATCAGCTGGGCAGCCTCGGCGCTCGCGTCGGCCGTGGCGCGAGCCTGCGACGAGCCCGTCTGGAAACCGGCCACGCCGAACGCGAGGCTGGCGAGCACTGAGAGGGCGAGCAGCAGCCGGAGCGTGGCCGGTGTGGACCTGGTCTTCTTCGCGGGAGCGGGTGCGGATGGCGCGGCCTGCTGCTGCACGGCGTTCGCGGGCTGGGCCGTGGCGGTCGCCTGCGGAAAGGCCTGGGGAACCGGCGGCGGGGGCGCGGCTGCGGTCGTGCTCATTCGGTGTCCTTCGACGTGGTCGGTTCTGCGCGGTCGTCTGAGGGGGAATCGTCTGTCTGATCAGTCTGCGGCACATCGACGAGAATCGGGTCCACGGCCGACGTGCCATCGGCATCCGGCGTATCGCCGTCGTTCGAGTCGTTGAGGTCTTCCGCGACCAGCAGCCGCAGGTCGTCGAGTGTCGGCTCGGCCACGTCGCGCAGCCTCCAGGCATGACGGGCGATGGCCTTGTCGAGCAGATTGCGGGCGTAGCGGCCGTTGCCGAAGCCCTCGTCGCGGGGCTCGATCGACACGATCTGCTCGAACCTCTCGAGCGCTTCGGGCGTGGCCTCGAAATCGGATGCCTCGGCGAGGCGCACGAAGATGTCGCGCAGCTCGGCGTCGCTGTAGTCCTGGAAGGTGATCGACGTCGAGAAGCGGCTCGCGAGCCCGGGGTTCGTCTCCATGAAGCCCTTCATCGGCTCCGGATAGCCGGCCACGATCACCACGAGGTCGTCGCGGTGATCCTCCATGTCCTTGACGATGGTGGTGATCGCCTCGGCGCCGTACTGGTCGAGGGCCAGGCCGTAGGCCTCGTCGATGAAGAGCACTCCGCCGATCGCCCCGGCGATCACCTCGGAGGTCTTCGTGGCCGTCTGCCCGAGGTAGCCGCCCACCAGCTCCGAGCGGTCGACCTCGACGAGGTGGCCCTTCGACAGGATGCCGAGGGCCGCGTAGATGCCGGCGACAAGACGGGCGACGGTGGTCTTGCCCGTTCCGGGGTTGCCCAGGAAGACGAGGTGACGTGTGAGAGTCGGGGTCATGAGACCCGCCGCCGTGCGCAGCTGGTCGATGCGCAGCAGCTGGGTCTGCCGGTGGATCTCGCGCTTGACCCGGTCGAGGCCGATCAGGCCGTCGAGCTCGGCGAGCAGCTCTTCGACGGTCTTCTTCGGCTTCTCGGGCTCGGGTGCCGCGGGCGGTGCGGCTGCCGGTGCCGGCTGCGTGGCCGTGGGGGAGCTCGGGTCCGTTCCTGCGGGCGTGAGCCCTGCTCGACGGGCGAGCTCGGCCATCGTCGCGTCTCCGGGACGGGCGAAGTCGGGCTGCTCGGTGCTGAACTGCTCGGCTGTGAACGGGGGAGCTGAGGTGAGCGTCGTCGAGGGGAACAGCGTCGACTCCGTGCGGGAGATCGGAGGGAGGGAGGGAGCCTGGCGCGCTCCGGCCAGCTGAGCCGCCGCCGTGGCGGACGCCGCGCCGAGCACACCGATCGACGGCTCGCCCAGCTCGCTGGCCGCGGCGATCACCGCGGTGAGCGCCTTGGCGTAGTCGCCCGCGTGCTGGGGAGAGTCGCCGGCGAGGCCGCTCAGGAGATCGGTGGGGGAGGCGCGCCAGCGCCGGGCGCTCGAGGCCGCCTCGAAGAATTCGTCGGCGCTTGCGGCGCCGGTCGCGTCGACCCACTGCAGCGAGGCGCCGGTCGCCGATTCGGCGACGGCTGCGGAGATGCGGACGCCTTCGTCTCGTGCTGCGGCGGCGTCGAGGCCGGCGTTCCTGGCCGCAGCGACAAGGGCATCGAGGGCCTGGCGCAGCTCGGTCGAGTCGGCAGATGTCATGGTGTCTTCGCTCAGCTCAGGGGTTCGGACGGGAGGGTCAGAGACGTCGAGGTCTGGAACTTCTCGGCCAGGAATTGGCCGTGCGCGACGAGAGCCGCGGCGTCGGCGCGGGAGACGGCATCCGAGATCTTGTCGAGCGTGGCACCCAGCAGGTCGAGCTGGTCGCAGAGCAGCATCAGCGAGGTCTTGCCTTTGTACACGGCACGTCGGTCGGCGAAGTCGCGGGGCAGCCGGAGGTAGCCGCCGACCGCCTCGGGCAGGTAGCTCGTGGCCGTGGACACCACGGTGTGGGCCTGCGCGCTTCCTCCACCGAGCTGGTCGAGTCGCGGAACCATCACGGCCACCGTGTTGGCGATGCGATTGATGCGGGCCGTCACGATGGGCGGAACCTTGCCCGCCGTGTCGGACTGCACATCGGCGATCGACGACATGATGTCGGCGCTCGTGGGAGCCGGAGGCAGCTCGAATTCGTATTCGCGCTCAGCAGTTCGCCCCGTCACCGAGTCGCGGAGGTTCTGCCAGAAGCCCATTGCGTGTCGTGCTCGACCCGTCGACTCAGCGCTTGTCGAGGTCGAGCGTGCTCGCGACCTCGGTCGTCTCGCTGCGGCGCGCGCGCTCGATGTAGGGCTTGGCCTTCTCAGTCTCGGTCTCGAGAACTCCGATGGTCTGAGCCATGCTGTCGAGCGCCTGCACCTTGAACTCGGAGATCGAATCCATGGTCGCGTAGATGTTGGCGAACGCGGCCTGCAGCTGGGGGAGGCCGACCGTGGCGGATGCCGCCTGCGACTGGATGGAGGCGGACTGGTCGGCCAGCATCTTCGAGGTGGACTCGATCATGTTCGAGGTCGTGGTGTTCAACGCCGTGATCTGGTCGAGCACAAGCTTCTGATTGGCCAGGGCCTGGGCCACGATCACGGCCGTGCGCAGCGCGGAGACGGTCGTGGTGGTCGCGCGGTCGACGCCCTTGATGAGCTCGAGGTTGTTCTTGATGATCACGTCGATGGCCAGGTAGCCCTGGATCGAGACCGCCAGCTGCGTCAAGAGATCTTGGTGCTTCTGGCGCACGTAGAAGAGCACGTCTTCGCGCAGTGCCTTGGCCTTGTCGGGGTCGGTCGTGTCGAACTCGGCGATCTTGGCCGACAGCTTCACGTCGAGGCGCTCGGCCACGTAGATGTACTCGTTCAGCCGCTGCATGGTCTCCCACAGGTGCTGCTTCTCGAGGTTGAGCGCGGCGTTGTCTTTGCGCAGCTCGTCTTGGCCGTCGTAGAGCGCTTTGATGATCGCGTTCAGGTGCGACTGCGCGCTCTCGTACTTGCGGAAGTAGTCGGCGATCTTGCGGCCGAAGGGGATGAAGCCGAGGATCTTGCGCTCGACGCTCTGCTCGCTGGGGTCGAGGTCTTCGACGGTGCGACGCAACTCGAGAAGAGTGGAGCCGATCTTGGAGCTCTCGGACAGGCCGCCCGACTGCAGGGCCTTCACGGGCGTGGCGAGGAGTCTGTTCGACGAGTCGGCCGCGCGGCGGATGTCGATGTCTCCCATGGTGCGCACGTCGTTGGCCTTCGCGGCGAAGGCGGGAGAGCGGGTGTCTGTGGTGACGAGCGTGTCGAGGTAGGTGTCGACCTTGGCGTCGAGCCCGGGCAGTGCGGCCGGATCGACCTTGGGTGCCATGGCGGGAGCCGAGGTGGCCGCGACGGGCGCGATGGGCTCGGGTGCGGTCAGCGTCAGAACGCTGTCGGACGGGGCCTGCAGGGGAGCGGCGTCGGTCATGGTGTCCTCACAACGGGGGCGGAGCCTTCAGAGTTCAAAGGAATCGTTTCACTATATCGTTTCGGGTCGGACCGCCCGAGGGAGCGCTCAGAGCCAGTGCTTGGCGCGGAACACCGTATAGAGGATGCCGCCCATCACGATCATGGCCAGAACGGCGAGGGGGTAGCCGAACGCCCAGTGCAGCTCGGGCATGTTGTCGAAGTTCATGCCGTAGATGGTGCCGACGAGCGTGGGTGCGAACAGGATGGCGGCCCACGACGAGATCTTCTTGACCTGGTCGTTCTGCAGCTGGCCGACGAGGGCGAGATGCGTGCTCAAGGCGTTCTCGAGGAGCGATCGATAGGAGTCGACCCGGTCGACGATGCGGTGCGTGTGGTCGAGCACATCGCGGAATCCCCGCGCCAGCTCGATATCGATCTCGTGCTCTTCCACGTCGTGTTTCAGATCGCCGACCAGATCGACGAGAGGGTGCGTCGCGCGCTGGAACATCATCACCTCACGGGAGAGTTCGTAGATGCGGCGGGAGAGTGAGCCGGTGCGGCCGTCGAACAGTTCGTCTTCGATCTCATCGACGTCGTTCTCCACACCGGATGCGACCGGCGCGTAGTCGTCGACCACGCGGTCGAGGATCCCATAGAGCACCGACTGCGGTCCACGCGCAAGCAGTTCCGGTGTCGCTTCGAGGCGGGCACGCACAGCGGTGAGGTCGCAATGATCCGTGCGGCGCACGGTGACGACGAAGTTGGTGCCGACGAAGAGGTGCACCTCGCCGAAATCGACCTTCTCGACGTCGTCGTGGTAGTGGGCGGGCCTCAGAACGACGAACCGGGTCGAGCCGTAGCGCTCGAGTTTGGCGCGCTGGTGCCCGTTCAGGGCGTCTTCGACGGCGAGGGGGTGCAGCTCGAACTCGTCGGCCACGGCCTGCAGCTCGGCAGAGTCGGGCTGGTCGAGGTCTATCCAGGCGAAGCCGCTGCGCTCGGTGAGCAGCTCGAAGGTCTCGTCGAGGGTCTTGGGGTTGTCGGTGCGCACACCATCGACGTAGATGGCATTGTCGATCACGGTCATGCGGTGCTCTTGTCTGTGGTGTGTCAGCGTCTGTGGTGTGTCAATGTCTGCGGTGTCAGCCGGCCGACGGGGCGTCGGTCGGGATATCGAGCGTGTCCTCTGCCCCGAGGCACTTGTTCGTCTGCGGGATCTTCGAGATCGCCGGACCGAGGTCGACTAGGGTCGACGTGCCCGAGACGACGTCGTAGTCGATGATCACCTCGGTGGTGGGAACCCGGCCGTAGGTGACGAATCGGTAGTTCGGCGCATCGCTGACGTCTTCCACCCAGTCGATGCCGTTGATGTTGACGCAGGGCAAAGTCGTCGGCCCCTGCGGCGCGATTCCGCAGCGAAGCAGGATGCTCGCGGGCGAGCCCCACGCGGCCGTCGCCTGGGCGTCGGTCTGCCTGATGTCTTGATTCTCGGCATCGCTCGGCAGCACGAGCGGCAGGCTCACGATGATGTCGGCGCAGGCCGGGTCGGCCGCGGACTCGGCGGGCTCGAGCGAGACGGTCTGGGTGCAGGCGCTGAGAGCGGCGACCATGAGTCCGGCGGCGAGAACAGCAGCTGTGCGGGTGGCGAGCCGGCGTGAAAGAGGTGGTCGAGACATCCCCCACAGGCTACCGTTCAACGGTGACAGAAACCTTCGAGCAGCCCTTCGCCGAGCAGCCCCCTCTCCTGCATCCCCTGTCGGAGCACGGAGAGACCGTTGCCGGGCTCGGAGAGCGCGAGACGCTGCGCCGGATCGTGCGCCGCCTGCCCCGTGCGCGGGCCGAGCTGCTGGGCCCGGGTGATGATGCCGCCGTCGTGGCCGCATCCGACGGGCGCACCGTTCTCACCACCGACATGATGGTGCAGGGTCCCGACTTCCGCCTGGCCTGGTCGACGCCTTACGAGCTCGGCTGGAAGGCCGCGGTCTCCAACCTCGCCGACGTCGCGGCGATGGGAGCCGTGCCGACCGCGCTGCTCGTGGCGCTCGCGGCTCCGCAGGAGACCCCCGTCGCCACGCTCGAGCTGTTCGCCGACGGAATGCGCGATGCGTGCGCCGAGCTCGCTCCCGGGTGCGGAGTCGTCGGCGGCGACCTGTCGACGTCGGGCGCGCTGACCATCGCCGTGACCGCGATCGGAGACCTGCAGCAGCGCGACCCCGTGCTGCGCTCCGGAGCATTGGAGGGCGACGACCTCGCCGTCGCCGGGTCGCTGGGGCTGGCCGGTGCCGGAGTCTGGCTGCTGTACAGAGACGGCTCCACCGATTCGGATGCCGAGGGCGGGCGGGAACCGGATGCGCGACGGGCCCGCGCGGTGCGGCACGAGCATCCGGCCTTGGTGCGCGAACAGGTCGCGCCCCGCTCGCCGATCGGGCTGGGTGCCGTCGCATCCGATGCCGGCGCGACCGCAATGCTGGATGTCTCGGACGGGCTCGTGCTCGATGCGTCACGCATCGCAGATGCGAGCGACGTGACGATCGAGCTGCATGCCGACGCCATCGACGGGGAAGCGGCCGCGCTCGCCGGCATCGACCCGGTCGTCGGGCGTCGCGCCGCGGACTTCGTGCTCGCCGGGGGAGAGGACCACGCGCTGCTGGCCACGTTCCCCGCGGGCGGCGCGCCGGAGGGGTTCCGCGTGATCGGAACGGTCCGGGCCCGCGGTGCGCACCCCGTGACGGTCGGCGGCGCGGCCTACGAGCGCCCGGGCGGATGGGACCCCTACGCCGACTGGGACGGCGCCGCAGGCTGACCGGTCAGGCGAGGGAGATCCACCACAGGGTCGTCTCGCCGTAGTCCTTGCGGCGGTCGAGTTCGAGTGCCGGCGGCAGCACGGGCTGCGGAGAGCGGGCGCTGCGCTCGACGACCACGACCGCGTCGGGCGACAGCTGGCCGACCAGCGCCTCGAGGTTCTGTGCGAGCTCGTCGTCGCTCAGCTCGTAGGGCGGGTCGATGAAGACAATGTCGACGATGCCGCGGTCCGGAGAAGCGCCGAGGTAGCTCGACACCGAGCTCGCCTGCACGTCGATGCGGGGAGCCGGTTTCGGGGCGCCCTGCTGGAGCAGACGCGCGTTCTCCCGGCACACTTTCGCCGCCGCGGGATTCTTCTCCACGAGCACGACCGTCGCGGCGCCGCGGCTCGCGGCCTCGAGCCCGAGCGCACCGGATCCGGCGTACAGGTCGAGCACCGTCGATCCGGGGAGGACGTCGCGCGCCTCGAGGGCCGAGAACACCGCCTCGCGCACCCGATCGCTGGTCGGCCGAGTGCCCGTCTTGGGCACCGAAATGCGCCGGGAACCTGCGTAACCGGAGATGATGCGCGTCATGCCTGCATGCTATCCGTGTCGGCGGGCGCACTTAGAATCGCCGTATGACCGCGTCGGCCCCTGTCTCGCCACCCGGCGACAGCATCCTCGACGTCAAGCTCACCTCGGGCAGCCTCGGCGGCAAGACGGCGACGCCCCTGGCCAAGTCGCTGGGCATCGTCACCGTGGGCGATCTGCTCAGCCACTACCCTCGGCGCTACGTCAAGCGCGGCGAGCTCACGGCGCTCGACCAGCTGCCCCTCGGCGAGAACGTCACGATCGTGGCCGAGGTGCGCACGGTCAAGAAACGCACCATGAAGTCGCGCAACGGGTCGATCCTCGAGGTCAGCATCTCAGACGGTCAGGGGTTCCTCACCCTCACCTTCTTCAACCAGGCGTGGCGCGAGGCCCAACTGCCCGTCGGCGCTCGCGGCATCTTCACGGGCAAGGTGTCCGACTACCGGGGCGCACTGCAGCTCGCGCACCCCGACTACGAGATGTTCGACGACATCCAGCTCAAAGACGGTGCGGCCGCCACATCGAAATGGCTCGAGCAACCGATTCCCATCTATCCCGCGAGCTCTGCCATCGCGAGCTGGCAGATCGCGAAGACAGTCGAGCTCATCCTCGACGGCCTCGGCGACATCCCCGATCCGGTGCCGGCCGACGTGGCCCACGAGCGGGGCCTCCTCTCTTACCGGCAGGCGCTCGAACTCGTTCACCGTCCCACCAAGACCGGCGACTGGCAGCGGGCGCGCGACGCCCTGCGCTTTCACGAGGCGTTCGTGCTGCAGGCAGCACTGCTCGAGCAGCGTCGCCTCGCGCACCAGCACGAGGCCATTCCCCGGGTTCCCAAGCCTGGCGGCTACCTCGAGAGGTTCGACAAGCAGCTGGCCTTCACCCTCACCGGCGACCAGCAGCTGGTCGGCCGTGAGATCGCCGACGACATGGCACGGCACGAGCCCATGAACCGCCTCGTGCAGGGCGAGGTCGGCTCGGGAAAGACCATCGTCGCGCTGCGGGCCATGCTGGCCACGGCCGACTCCGGAGGGCAGTCCGCGCTGCTTGCCCCCACAGAGGTGCTGGCCTCGCAGCACCTGCGCTCGATCGTGCGCTCGCTCGGCCCCGACCTCGCCGCCGAGCTTGTGCCCACCCTGCACACCGGTCAGATGCCCACCGCCGATCGCCGCAAAGCGCTGCTGCGCATGGTCTCGGGCCAGGCGCGCATCGTCGTGGGCACGCATGCCCTGCTCGGCGACAAGGTCACTTTCTACGACCTCGGGCTCGTGGTCGTCGACGAACAGCACCGCTTCGGCGTCGACCAGCGCGACGACCTGCGCCGCAAGGGCGCCACCCCTCCTCACGTGCTCGTGCTCACGGCCACGCCGATTCCTCGCACGGTGGCAATGACCATCTTCGGCGACCTCGACGTGTCGACCATCGCCGAGCTCCCGGCCGGGCGCCAAGGCATCGAGACATTCGTGGTGCCGCTCGCCGAGAAGCCCACCTGGAGCGCGCGCATCTGGACCAGGATGGCCGAGGAACTCGCGCTCGGCAGGCAGGCCTTCGTCGTCTGCCCCGCCATCGACGCGACCGCCACCGAAGACCCGGCGGGCGAAGAGCCCGTCGACGACGCGGCCGAGCCTGCGGGCCCGAGCCGACCCGTCGCATCCGTCGAGGCCATTACGGCCTTGGTCAAGGCCAGCCCGGCGCTCGCGGGCGCGCGGGTGGCGTCGCTGCACGGCCGCATGCCGAGCGACGAGAAAGAGGCCGTGATGCGCGCATTCGCCGACGGCGCGCTCGATATCATCGTCGCCACCACGGTGATCGAGGTCGGCGTCGACGTGCCGAACGCGTCGACAATGGTCGTGATGGATGCCGAAAGGTTCGGCGTCTCCCAATTGCATCAGCTGCGGGGTCGCGTCGGGCGCGGGGGAGTGCCGGGGCTGTGCCTGCTCGTCACGAACGCCGAGCTCGAAAGTGTCGCCCGACAGCGGGTCGACGCCGTCGCATCCACCCTCGACGGATTCGAGCTCGCGCAGGTCGACCTCGAGCTGCGCCGCGAGGGCAACGTGCTGGGTCGTGCCCAGTCGGGCGGTCGATCGAGCCTTCGTCTACTTCGGGTCACGAGTGACGGCGACCTCATCCTCGATGCCCGCATGGCCGCGTCGCACATCATCGACGACGACCCCGGCTTCGTGCAGCACCCGGCGATCCGCGAGGCGCTCGATAGGCGTCTGCGCGAGGTCGAGGCGGAGTTCCTGGTCAAGAGCTGAGTTCTCCCAAGACGACCCCAGAAATGTCTCATGACCAAGGGTTGCTGCTCAGAAACGGCGAGGTAGTTTCGAGGCGTGGTTTCGAGAATCGCGGCGTCGGGCCTCGCGTGCCACTTCGTGAAAAGGGTTCTGTAGGCGGAGCTGTGCTGAGCCGAATATGACGGATCATGACCTTGGGGAGGTGGGACGGCAAAAAGGGCCTCGATAGTTCCAAGGTCGCGCAATAAGCCCTTCATGTCGAATGTAATAACCTCGTAATGAGATCTGGGCCGGAATATTCTGTCCCGTGTGTTATTCTCGGGTTATGGCAGAGAGTGAACCCCCCAAAAGCTTCCTGGAGACGTTGCGCATTTCTCGCGGCATCACTCAGGTGCAGTTGGCGGCAGCCACCGGAATATCGCAGGCTGCTTTATCGAAAGTTGAGAGCGGCACCGTGGACTTTGATGAGGATCGGTGGGCGACTATTGCCAAGGAGCTCGGGGTACCGGTGTCCGCATTTACCAGTGCGAATCAGCCAATGGAAGCCGCTCTTGTCTTTCACCGCAAACGCAAGTCGACACCAAAAACAGCACTAAATAAGATCGCAGCGGATCTCGCTCTCACGCGTCTTCGAGTGGAATCTATTGTCGGGTCGCAGAAGACTTCACTTAGGCGGCACGACCTTGAGGACGGCTACTACACCTCTGGGGAGATTGCAAGGAAGGTCCGAAGAGAGCTGGGCCTCGGCGACGGACCGGTACCTGACCTCGTCGCGATGCTCGAGCGCGCAGGAGTGATCGTGTTGCGCTGGCCGCTCGAGTCACTGCAGGTGGATGCGATCGCAGCATGGCCTGCCAAGTCTGGTCCGGTGATTCTTGTCGGTGAGCACGTTCCTGCTGAACGACAGCGGTTCACGATGGCCCACGAACTCGGGCACGCAGTCCTCCATGATGGCGAAGCCTCTGACGCTCAAGAGCGCGAGGCCGACGACTTCGCGGCCGAGTTCCTCTTCCCTGCGAAGCAGGTTGTCAAGGAGTGGGTCGCCAACCCGTCTCTTGAAGACCTCTACCCCATCAAACGCAAGTGGGGCATCTCGCTTGCTGCCTTGATTCGCCGCGGCTACGACTGCAACCTGCTGGACGACCGCGAGTATCGCGGTTGGAATGTGAAGCTCAGCAGCACCGGCATGCATCGTCGAGAGCCCGCGCCGCTGCCTCCGGAGAACCCTAAAGCGCTGCGTATGGCCATCGCCCACGCGCAAGCCACGGGCATCACTATTGAACTTCTCGCCGAGCGAGCCCACATGTACCCGACCGAGTTCGCAGCAACCTTCATGGAGGAAATAGCGTGAGTCAGTTCAACGTCATCGACAACGTCAACCTGCCCCCAAGCGCGGTCCCCGCGGCGCCGCGCACCATCGAAGTCGGGCATGCCCGGAACCTCATTACAGACCGCCAATGGCACGTGACCGGAGAGAATCGGGCGGATGCGGCGGCGTTGGTGACGCCGACGCATTCGGGGTTGTTCCTCACTGGAGAAAACTCCCGTCGCGCCGCTGCCGACTTGCGTGCCCGCTATTCGGATACACCGTTCATCGTAGAGCCGCAGGCCCTCCGCGACCATTGGGCCGATGAAGACGCGCCCTTCGCTGTTCCTGATGGGAGCGGCGGCTTTGACGTCACTCTGCCGCTCGAAGCCATGCTCGACCGGCAGCGCCTTGGCGGCAATCCTCTCGCCATGACGCCGACGGGCCAGATCCGCGTCGGCGACTCTGAGGCGCTTAAGGCTGTCATCGAGACCGCCAATGATCTTGATCGAGAGGATGTACTTGTCGCCGTGCCTCTCGCCGCAAACTGGCTCGGCAAGCAGCCGCTCACCGATCAGATCATTATGGTCCTCAACCGCAGTCGCCACCCGATCGCTCTGACCTTCACGGACGGTAAGGGGCCTCTCGAGAGTATGGTGCGTACGCGCGCGCACCGCCGTCTCATTGCTTCGACGACCGCCGAGATCCTTGCATACAGGATCGACCTCAACGGTTTCGACGCTATCGCTCAGGGCGCTGTGGCTGCGGCCATCGGTGCATACCCGTCAAAACGACGGTTGGACCCGGTCGATGCAAATGTCTTCGGTCCGAAGGACCGCGAGGCTCTTTCTCCGCAGATGTTAATCCCCGACATGCTCCGTATCGTCCGTTCTACTGAAATGCGGAAAAAATGGTTCGTCAGCGCACCGCCGATGGACTGCTTCTGCAGGATTTGCGGGGGCTCCCCGATCGACAGACTCCATGAAAGTACGGCTGAGCGGGCGGCGGGACATCGACACAACGTGGTCGGCATTGAGCGTCTCGCGTCTATCATGTTGGGCACACCTCGGCCACAACGTGCTGCTGTCTGGGCGGGCCTGGTTGAAGGCGCTCTTGACACGTACCCTCAGCTAGAGAGCCACCTTGGGCGCCCGGTGCGAATACCGAACGACCTCGGGGTGTGGGGTGAGCCGACGGGCTGATATTGCTAGGACGTCAGATTGAGGAACTGTCCGTAGAGAGTCTCCGCTAAGCCCCATCGAGCGAGACTCCAATACGTCGATGTGTACTCGCCCGGTTCGAGTAGCAGTTTGCCGTCGCCGGCCCTGATTCCGATCCCGTAGTGAGAAGCCTCAGCGAAAACGAAGGTCTCGTCGCGGGGCAGGGCTCCATCGACGCGGACCACGCGCGGGCCGAACCCGGCCCAGTCATGAGCTGCATCCCTGCCACGGGACCATCTGGTCGCCGGCACCTCAATCTCCACCACCGTGAGCGGGGCCCGCAACATTCGCCTGCCCCATCGCGTACCGTCAGGGTCGTCAAGAATGATTGCCATCGCAGCCGTGCCCGGGTTGTCGAACGCGTCTGCGAGCAGCGGATCCGCCTGACCAAGGTCTTCTCCCGGTAGCGACAACAGCGCAGCAAGCGTGCGCGACGTTGTGACGGCTCCAAGTCCGATCTGCTGGCGCCACGCATGCTCGGCGCTATCTAAACGGTAGGTTACTGAGACCTCACGACTATCAAAGACCGCCCGGTGGCGAAACAGGCCCTGCGGTTCAGCAACAGGTCGCGCAAGTTCTACAGGCTCCATCTGCAATGCCATCAGGATCGTTCCTCCAGTTCATCTGCGTCATGCAAGGCCCTCGCCGAGCTCCAAAATCCGTGCGGAATCCGTCGATAACGCAATGACTCCGTTCGAGCCGTTCGTTCCTGCCGTTCCAGCAAACCAATTCCTTCAAGCGTTCGTAGCACCCGCTGCACCGTGGACTGGCTCAAAGCTAGATTCGCCTGAAGCGTCTTCGAGTCGATAGTGCTCTGGCCTTCTTCGATCATCGCCGCGATGCTCAGAACATGGGCATTGTTGAAGAGCAACTTCGACCGCCTCTGACTCTCAGCAACCGTACTCATCAATCCACTGTAACCCGTAACCCGGGTTTCGCGTTACAGCCGAGTCAAGAACTAGTGGAAAGCGCGCCTCTCAGCCCTGCGGGTGACAGCTACGGTCCGCCAGGCCGCGACCGGCCAACTCGACCCCGACCTCGCACTCCTGACACCATGGAGTCATGACCGCAACACTCGTGGCCAAGGGCCTGGCCGGCGGCCACGCCCACCGCACACTCTTCTCTTCCCTCGATCTCACGGTCGCTCCGGGCGACATCGTCGGCGTCGTGGGCGCCAACGGGGCCGGCAAGTCGACCCTGCTGCGCATCCTGGCCGGCCTCGACGCACCCCTCGAGGGCACGGTCACGCTCGCGCCCGGCGACGCGTTCGTCGGATGGCTCCCGCAGGAGCACGAGCGGGTCGTCGGCGAGACGGTCGCCGAGTACGTCGGCCGGCGCACCGGCACCACGGTGGCCACACGCGAGATGGATGCGGCGGCCGAGGCGCTCGGAGAGACCGCGGGCGTCGCACCGGGCGCACCCGATCCGGCCGACGTGTACTCGACGGCGCTGGAACGCTGGCTCGCCAGCGGGGCCGCCGACCTCGACGACCGCCTTCCGGTCGTTCTCGCCGAGCTCGGGCTCTCGCTCTCCTCCGACGCGCTCATGACCTCGCTCTCCGGCGGACAGGCTGCCCGCGTCGGACTCGCCGCACTGCTGCTCTCGCGCTTCGACATCGTGCTGCTCGACGAGCCCACCAACGACCTCGACCTCGACGGGCTCGAGCGGCTTGAAGGCTTCATTCGAGGGCTGCGCGGCGGTGTCGTTCTGGTGAGCCACGACCGGGCATTCCTTGCGTCGAGCGTCACCCGGGTGGTCGAACTCGACCTGGCCCAAGGTACGAATCGCGTGTATGGCGGCGGGTACGACTCGTTCCTCGAGGAGCGCGAGACGGCGAAGCGGCACGCCCGTGAGGAGTACGACGAGTTCGCCGAGAAGAAGGCCGACCTGGTGGGGCGGGCCCGCACACAGCGCGAATGGTCGAGCCAGGGCGTGCGCAACGCCATGAAGAAGTCGCCCGACAACGACAAGATCCGTCGTAAGGCCTCGGTCGAGTCGAGCGAGAAGCAGGCGCAGAAGGTGCGTCAGATGGAGAGCCGCATTGCCCGCCTCGACGAGGTCGAGGAGCCCCGCAAGGAGTGGCAGCTGCAGTTCACGATCGGCTCCGCGCCGCGGTCGAGCTCCGTCGTCTCCACGCTGTCTGCCGCGGTCGTGCAGCAAGGCGACTTCACCCTCGGGCCCGTGTCGCTGCAGGTCGATGCCGGCGACAGGATCGGAATCACTGGACCAAACGGCGCCGGCAAGTCCACTCTGCTGAGGCTGCTGCTCGGGCGAACGACCCCGAGCGAGGGCATGGCGAGCCTCGGAGCGAGCGTGGCGATCGGCGAGATCGACCAGGCGCGGGCCGTTCTCGCCGGTGACGCCACCCTGACCTCGAGCTTTGAGGCGCAGGTGCCCGACTGGCCGGTCGCCGAGGTGCGAACCCTGCTGGCGAAGTTCGGGCTGAAGGCCGATCACGTGTCGCGCCCCGTCGACGAGCTCTCGCCGGGCGAGCGCACTCGCGCCGGCCTCGCCCTGCTGCAGGCGACCGGCGTCAACCTCCTCGTGCTCGACGAGCCCACGAACCACCTCGATCTCGTGGCGATCGAGCAGCTCGAGCAGGCCATCGAGTCGTACGAGGGAACGCTGCTGCTGGTCACTCACGACAGGCGCATGCTCGAGACCGTTCGTCTCAACAGGCACTGGCAGGTCGACGCCGGCCGAGTGAACGAACGATAGGGTCGAACAATGAGCAGCGTCGCCGTCGTCCCCGGGTCGTTCGACCCCGTCACCCTCGGGCATCTCGATGTCATCTCCCGCGCCGCCGGCCTCTTCGACGAGGTTCACGTGCTTGTCGTGCACAATCCTGCCAAGACGGCGCTCCTGCCCATCTCGCAGCGCGTGCGCCTCATCGAGCAGGCCATCCTCGACGAGGGCCTGCCCGGCAACATCGTCGTCAACTCGTGGAGCGTCGGGCTGCTCGTCGACTACTGCACCGACGTGGGCGCGCGCGCCCTCGTCAAGGGAATCCGCTCGCAGGTCGACGTTGCCTACGAGACGCCGATGGCGATCGTGAACCGCAACCTCGCCGGTGTCGAAACGGTCTTCCTCCTTCCTGACCCGGCGCACGCGCACGTGTCGAGCTCGCTCGTGCGGCAGGTGTCGGCTCTCGGCGGAGACGTGTCTCCGTATGTGCCGACCGTTGTCGCCGACTTCCTGAACACTCAATAAGGCCCCGTTGAAACCTGTTCTTCACACGTGAGTGGGAAGATGGAGACATGTCTGATCTCTCCATCGGCTATGCCGCCATGCTCGAGCAGTTCCACCCCACCGAGGCCGTCGCCCTGTCGGCGCTCGCCGAACAGCACGGCTTCACCGGTGTGATGGCGGCCGACCACTTCCAACCCTGGGTTCCGCAGCAGGGCCAGAGCGCCTTCGTCTGGGAGGTTCTCGCCGCGCTCGGTGAGCGCACCACGGGCGACTTCGGGCCCGGAGTCACGGCCCCGACGTTCCGCTGGCATCCCGCGATGGTGGCCCAGGCATCCGCGACCCTCGGCGCCATGTACCCGGGCCGGCACTGGCTCGGACTCGGATCGGGCGAGGCCCTCAACGAGCACATCGTGGGCGGCTACTGGCCCGAGGCTCCCGAGCGCATCAACCGCATGTTCGAGGCCATCGAGATCATCAACAAGCTCTTCACCGCGTCGATCGCGGGCAAAGACGTGAAGCACTCCGGCCAGTTCTACAAGCTCGAGTCCACCCGTCTGTGGACCATGCCGCCCGTCGCGCCCGAGATCCTCGTCGCCACGGCCGGTCCGGTCACCGCGAAGAGGGCCGGTCGCCACGTCGACGGACTCATCACCGTGGGCGCGCCCCTCGCCAAGATCGAGGGCCTCTTCGCCAAGTTCGAGGAGGGCGCGCGCGAAGCCGGCAAGGACCCGTCGACGATGCCGCGTGTTCTGCAGCTGCACATGTCGTGGGCCGAGACCGACGAGATCGCGCTGGTCAACGCCATGACCGAATGGCCCAACGGCGGAATGAAGTTCCCGAAGGGCGACATCCGCTCGCCGTTCGAGCTCGAGCAGATGGCCAAGCTCGTTCGCCCCGAAGACTTCGAGGGCCGCCTGGTCATCTCGAGCGACCCCGACGTGCACCGCGCCTACATCCAGAGCTTCATCGACCTCGGCTTCGACCGCGTGTACCTGCACAACGTCGGCCGCAACCAGAAGGAATGGATCGAGGTCTTCGGCCGCGACGTGCTGCCGAAGCTGCACCGCTAGTGCCTCGGCGCCATGCCGCCGAGATCCGGATCATCGGCATCGAGGGCATCCCCGAGGTCTCGCCGGGAGACGATCTCGCCGGGCTGCTCGCGTCGGCGCTCCTCGGCCAGCAGCTCGAGCTCGAAGACGGCGACATCCTCGTCGTCACGTCGAAGATCGTCTCCAAGGCCGAGGGTCGCGTGATCGCTGCGGCCGACCGCGAAGACGCGATCACCCGCGAGACCGTTCGGCTCGTCGCGTCGCGCCCGCATCCCGGCGGGGTCACCCGCATCGTCGAGAACCGGCAGGGACTCGTGCAGGCCGCAGCCGGTGTCGACGCGAGCAACACTCCCGACGGCACCATCCTGCTGCTTCCCGAAGACCCGGATGCCTCGGCCCGGGCCCTGTGCGCGGCCGTGCGTCGGGCATCCGGTGCGCGTGTCGGAATTCTGGTGTCCGACACCCTCGGTCGGGCATGGCGGGAGGGCCAGATCGACGCGGCCATCGGTGCGGCCGGAGTGCTGGTCATCGACGACCTGCGCGGCAGCACCGACACGTTCGGGCAGACCCTCTCGGTCACACAGGCGGCCACGGGCGACGAGCTCGCGTCGGCGACAGACCTCGTGAAGGGCAAGGCCACCGGCATGCCGGTTGCGCTGGTGCGTGGCCTCGAGCGGCTGGTCGTCGAGACGCTCGACACCCCGGCCCGCGCCCTGGTGCGCGATCCGGCGAACGACATGTTCCGGCTCGGCTCCGACGAGGCACACGCGCAGGGGTTCACAGAGGGCTACAGTCGCGGGCTCGCGGATGCGCGACGCGGCCATCGCGCATCGGCTCGGCCGTCGCGCGTGCGCCTGCGCCGGAGAACGCGATGAGCGCCGCGGGCGACTGGGTCGTCGTGATGCCCGTCAAGGGCACATCCGGCTCGAAGAGCAGACTCCTCGGCGGCCTCGCCGAGTCCGAGATCCCTGAGGCGCTCCGTGCCGAGTTCGCGGTGGCGCTCGCGCTCGACGCCGTCGACGCCGTGCGCACCGCCCTGCCGGTGATCCGGGTGATCGTGGTGACGAGCGCCGAGGTCTCCGAGCGGTTCGAGTCTCTCGGCGCCCTCGTCCGACGCGATCCAGGCACGGGCCTGAACGCCGCGTTCACTCGGGGCGTGCGCGCCGCCATGGAACTGAACCCCGGGCATCCCGTGGCCGCCCTGATGAGCGACCTCGCCGCGATCAGGCCCCGAGACGTGACGGCCGCGCTCGAGCTCGCGAACGCGCATCCTCTCGGCATGCTCACCGACAAAGACGGAACCGGAACGACCATGCTGTCGGCCCTCTCTCCGCGCGACCTCGTTCCCCGCTTCGGGCTCGGCTCCGCCCGCAGGCATCGCGAGGCCGGGCACGTCGAGCTCGAGCTCGCCCGAGGCGACCGGATGCGCCTCGACATCGACACCGCCGACGACCTGGCGACGGCACGCTCACTCGGGCTGGGCCCCCGTGCCCGGGCGGTTCTCGGGCAGTAGCGCAATGGCTTCCGCGGAGGCCGGGCGAGTGGAAGGGTCTGAGGCATGGACCTCGATGAGCGCGTCTCCGCACGGCGGGTCAATCCGTATGAGGTGGCCCTGTGGATCTTCGGCGCGGTCGCCGTCGCAGCGGCGGTGTGGAGCACCCAGTGGGCCAACAGGGCGCTCTCCCTGGCGAACGGCGGCTACTACTGCGACGACGTGGGCAACTGCACCGAGCGGTACGACTTCGTTCTGACCCAGACGGTCCTCGTGCTCGCGCCGTCGGTGATGATCGCCGGGCTCATCGCGATCGTCGCCGCCCTCGCCCTCAGGGCATGGCTTGCGGTGCGGCCCGGTCATGGCAGAGTGAGTGCATGAATCACCACAGCCGTGTGAACCCCTTCGAGATCGCTCTCTGGATTCTCGCCGTGGCGCTTCTGGCCGTCGGCGGCGCCGGAGCGCTGTGGGCGAGTCGTGTGATGAACGGCGGGTACACCTGCACGGGGGACAACTGCTCGCCGCCCGTGGACTACGCGTTGGCGCAGACCTTCTACATGATGTCTCCGCCGCTGGTGACCGCGGGGCTCGTCGCGGCGGTTCTGTCGATAGCCCTACGGGCCGGTCTCAGCGGGATCGCTCGTCGTACCGCGGAGATGGGCTCGTCTGCGGCCGAGCCCGAGGATGCGTCGACGGTCGGAGCCGCCGCCGGCCAGCAATCCGCACCGGAGTCGACTGCGACGAGTGCGAATGACGGCCCCACGGTGCGGGCGGCTCCCGTGTCGTTCGCTCCGCCGCAGTTCAGGTCGCGCCGGCGCGCGATCGACCACTCGGCGTTCAAGAGGCCGGGCGCGGAATAGACGCCTGTCAAGTACCAGACCTTGTGGTCGGTCTGGATATAGGCTGAACGGGTCGAAGGATCAGAGCGGAGTCGACTCATGGGCGCAAAACTGGGCCAGAACAACGTCAAGGGTGAGCAGACGAAGAATGCGATTCTGACTGCGGCCGAGCAGTTGTTCGCCGAATCGGGCTATCGGGGTGCTTCCCTGGCCAACATCGCCGAGCGCGCCGGGGTCACGCAATCGGGGCTCCTGCATCACTTCAATTCGAAAGATGAACTCCTCGTCGCCGTACTCGAGCAGCACAACCGCGACGATGATGCCCTGCTCATCCGCCCGCTCAGCCTGGGCGGCGTCGACGTGATCACCGGACTGCGTGAGTTGATCGTTCAGAACTCCGAGAACCGAGTGTCTGTCAGGCTTTTCGCGGTTCTTGTCGCCGAAAGCACGTCGATCGAACATCCCGGTCACGACTATATGAAGGCTCGCTACGACCGGCTGCGCAACAGGCTGGTCGGCGCCCTGTCGATCGGCATCCAGCGGGGCGAGATCCGCGCCGACGCCGATCTCGAGGTGCTGGCTTCCGCCCTGATCGCCCTGATGGACGGCATTCAACTGCAGTGGATCTACAACTCCCAGGTCGATATGGGAGCAGCTTTCGATCTCGTAGCTCGTGCACTCGTGGACTCGATGACGGCCGAGTCGACCGTGTCCTGAATCCGGCAGAGAACGGCCATCCCTCGGGGTGGCTATTTTTTTGGATTGATTTACCGACCGAGTACACGGTATGTTAATCATCGGATGCGGCGAACAGTCATCGCCTCGCGCCATTCACTCAACGAAGAGAGACAGACATGAAGAGATCGATTCTCGGGCTCGGGGCGCTCGTCGTCGCCGCGAGTCTTATGCTCGCCGGATGCTCCGCGGGGTCCCCGGCCTCCACCGATTCAGCCACGTCCACGGGGGGAACGCTCACGCTGGGCGCAACCGTCGATGCCACGTCGTGGGACACGGCCGATGCCGAGTTCGGAAACCGTCTGCAGTACATGCAGCCCGTCTACGACTCGCTTCTGCACATTGACTCCGAGCTGGAGATCACCCCGTGGCTCGCATCGGCCTTCAGCTACAACGACGACAACACGCGGCTCACGCTCACCCTCCGCGACGACGTCAGCTTCACCGATGGTGAGGCCTTCGATGCCGATGCCGTAAAGGCCAACCTCGAGCACTTCGCCACGGGCACCGGGCAGAACTCCATCACCCTCGCCTCGGTCTCCTCGATCGAAGTCACGAACCCGACCGAGGTGGTGCTGGTGCTCAGCGCCCCCGATCCGGCGCTCTTGCGCAACCTTGCGCTCGTCTCGGGAATGATGGCATCCCCTGCAGAGCTCACGACGGGCTCCCTGAAGACGACGCCTGTGGGAAGCGGTCCCTACGTTCTCGACACCGCCGCGACGGTGACTGGCAGTCAGTACACCTACACACGCAACGCCGACTACTGGAACGCTGACGCCTTTCCCTACGACAGCATCGTGATCAAGCCGTTGTCCGACCTCACGGCCCGACTCAATGCGCTGAAGGCGGGCGAGATCGACGCCGCGAGCGCCGATGCGAAGAGCATGGCCGAGGCCCAGGCGAGTGGCCTGACCGTCGGCAAGATGCTGGGCGACTGGCAGGGGCTGTTCATCGTCGACCGCGCAGGTGCGAAGGTTCCCGCGCTGGCCGATGAGCGGGTGCGTCAGGCGCTGAACTACGCGATCGACGGCGACGCGATCCTCAAGTCGATCCGCCTGGGTGAGGGCGAGTCGACCACGCAGATCTTCAATCCGAGCAGCCAGGCGTACGACGCCTCTCTCGACGATGCCTATCCGTACGATCCGGAGAAGGCGAAGGAACTCCTCGCCGAGGCGGGCTACGCCGATGGATTCGACCTCGTGCTTCCTGACCTCGCCGGATTCTCCGACGTGACCACGATTACCGTGCAGTCGTTGAAGGACATCGGCATCCGGGTCACCACCGAGCCCGTCTCCGCAGACCAGACGATCTCCCGACTCATCAGCGGCGAGTTCCCCGTTTTCGTCTTCTCGTGGGGGTCCTCCAACTCATGGCAGGACACGATCAAGCTCCTCACGCCGACCGCACCCTGGAACATGATGAAGAACCGGGATCCGGAGCTCGATTCCCTGATCGCCGCTGCGCAGACCGCGACCGGCTCCGACGCTGACACGGCTTTCCAGAAGCTGAGTGCTTTCGTCGTCGATCAGGCCTGGTTCGCCCCGTGGTACGTGCAGAACAACATCTACCTGAGCTCCGCGAAGACGACGGTCACCATGCAGCCGCAGAACGTCGTTCCCTACATCTGGAACTACGCGCCCGCGAGCTGAGCACACCGGGCGGCGTCGGGTCCTCCGATGCCGCCCGTACTGACCCCTTCGAGGAAGAAGAGAGACCATGGCGACATTCCTGCTTCGCCGGCTCGGTGCGGCCGTCGTGCTCGTGTTCGTGATCGCGACCATGACGTTCCTGCTCATGAGCATGACCGGGGGAGACCCGGCCCGAAACATCCTGGGGGACGGGGCTACCGTCGAGCAGGTTGCAGCCAAATCCGCCGAGCTCGGGCTCGATCAACCCCTGGCTGTGAGATACGCCGACTGGCTCGGTGCTGCCATCACGGGCGACTTCGGTCGGTCCTGGTTCACCAACGAACCGGTGATGACCTCGCTCGCCAACAAGTTCCCCGTATCGCTCTCCGTCGTGGTCGTGGCGATCCTCGTGACCGCACTCCTGAGCGCGATCCTCGGCGTCACGGCGGCCGTGAAGAGGGGCTGGATCGACCGCTTCGTTCAGATGTTCGCGGTGCTCGGCTTCGCGCTACCCAACTTCTGGGTGGCCCTGATCCTCGTGACCGTGTTCGCGGTCAACCTCAAGCTCCTTCCGGCCACGGGGTTCGTCCCTTTTGCGACCGACCCCGTGCGATGGCTGCTCGGACTGATCCTCCCGGTGACGGCACTCGTCGTCGGAACCATCGCCTCGACAGCACAACAGGTGAGAGGCGCCACAATCGACGTTCTCAGGCAGGACTACGTGCGCACCCTGCGCAGCCGAGGCATCAGCCACCGATCCCTGCTCTTCAGACACGTGCTGCGCAATGCCGCACCTCCCGCCCTCACCGTGCTCTCGCTGCAGTTCGTCGGGCTTCTCGGCGGAGCCATCATCATCGAGAAGATCTTCGCCCTCCCGGGGATCGGCAGCCTGGCCGTGAACGCCACCCTCCAGGGAGACCTGCCTCAGATACTCGGTCTCGTCGTCGTTATGGTCGTTCTCGTCGTCATAGTCAACCTGGTCATCGACCTTCTTACCGGGTGGCTCAATCCGAAGGCGCGTGTCTCATGAGTGAAGCAGTGATACCGGCCGAGGCGCTCGTTCCTCGCCTCGCCACCGGCAGGCAGAAGCTCTTCCGCCGTGTTCTCAAGAACCCCATGGCGGTGGTCTCGCTCGTCATCCTCGCGCTGGTCGTGCTCAGCGCGGTCTTCGCCGGTCAGATCACCGGCTGGGATCCGGGGCGTGCCGATCTCAACGACGCCCTGGCGCCGCCGTTCGGCGAGCACCTGCTGGGCGCGGATGCGTCGGGTCGAGACGTTCTCGCACGTCTGTACTTCGGCGCCAGGGTCAGCCTCGTCGGTGCACTCATCGCGCTGTCGACGGCACTCGCCATCGGCATCCCGACCGGTCTGATCGCCGGCTACTTCCAGGGCTGGTTCGACTCGCTCTCGAGCTGGTTCGCGAGTCTTCTGATGGCGATGCCCGGACTCATCGTGGTTCTCGCCCTGATCTCGGTGATCGGCCCGGGAATGGTCGGCGTCATGGTGACGTTCGGTGCGCTCCTCTCACCGGGCGTCTTCCGCTTGACTCGGTCGGGTGTCGTGTCGGTGCGTCGCGAGCTCTACATCGACGCCGCCAAGGTCTCCGGCCTGAGCGACTACAGGATCATCTCGCGCCACGTGCTCGGCGTGATCCGGGCGCCGCTGGTGATTCAGGCATCCATGATCGCGGGAATCGCCATCGTGCTTCAGGCGGGTCTCGAATTCTTGGGCGTCGGCGATTCGTCGACCGCCAGCTGGGGGCAGATGCTGAGCGAGGCGTTCACCAACATCTACGTCGCGCCCACCATGATCCTCTGGCCCGGCCTGATCATCGGCATCACCGTGGGATCGCTAGCCATCTTCGGCGCTGCGCTCCGAGACACGGTGCAGGGGGCTGAACCCGTGCGCAGGGTTCGCCGTCGCTCCCTTCCGGTCGAGGAGAAGGCGACGACCAGGAGGCTCGACCTGAGCACGGCCGCGACGGCCGCCGTCATCGCGCCGCGGGACGGAGGCCACGAGGATCTCGAGCCGAACGATGCGCTCCTGGTGGTACGCGATCTGAGGGTCGGATACCCGCAACAGGACGGCAGCGAGACGATCGTCGTCGACGGAGTCTCGCTGCACGTCGACCGCGGCGAGGTTCTCGGTCTCGTCGGCGAGTCAGGGTCGGGCAAGTCCCAGACTGCATTCTCCATTCTCGGGCTTCTGCCAGACACAGGAGCAATCCTCGGCGGAGCCATCTCCTTCGCCGGACGCACGATCGCCTCGGCTGACGGGCAGGCCCGCGGTGCCGCTGCTCTCAGGGGTCGTCAGTTCGGGTACATCCCCCAGGAGCCGATGTCGAATCTCGACCCGAGCTTCACCCTCGGATTCCAGCTCGTGGAGCCGATGAGGCACATCCTCGGTCTGAGTCGCCCTGCGGCCAAGACCAAGGCCCTCGAACTGCTCGACCGCGTCGGTATCGCCGATCCTCGGCGCACCTTCGACGCATATCCGCACGAGGTCTCGGGAGGAATGGCCCAGCGGGTGCTCATCGCCGGCGCCGTCGCCTGCGATCCCGAACTGCTGATCGCCGACGAGCCAACGACCGCCCTCGACGTGACCGTGCAGGCCGAGGTTCTCGACCTGCTGCGCGGACTCCAGAGGGAACGGAAGATGGCCATGATCATGGTGACCCATAACTTCGGTGTCGTGGCCGACATTTGCGACCGCGTGGCCGTGATGCAGGCCGGCCGACTCGTCGAGCAAGCCGAGGCGCTCGAGCTGTTCGACGATCCGCACAACCCGTACACCCGGATGCTGCTCTCCTCGACGCTCGAGGACACCGAACCGCGAGCGGCGCGCAGCTCGCACGCCACTTCATCGAGAGGAACAGCACGATGATCGACGACGCGACTGCGGTCGAGGCTCCGCTTCTGACCATCAGCGGGCTCGAGGTCGAGTTTCCCGTCAAGGGATGGCGGCGTCCGCCGTTCACCGCGCTCAAGGGTGTCTC
Organism: Agreia sp. PsM10; assembly: GCF_030433855.1. Taxonomy (GTDB): domain Bacteria; phylum Actinomycetota; class Actinomycetes; order Actinomycetales; family Microbacteriaceae; genus Agreia. The sequence goes on from NZ_JARUXC010000016.1 coordinate 66,783, forward strand.
CCTCGATATTCTTCCCGGCGAGACCATGGGGCTCGTAGGCGAGTCGGGCTCGGGCAAGACGACCATCGGCCGCGCCGTGCTCGGGCTAGCACCCATCAAGGCGGGCTCGATCACCTTCGACGGGCAGGACACGACGAGGCTGTCACGCAGGGAGCGCCGGTCGCTGAGTGCAGACATCCAGGTCGTGTTCCAGGATCCGTACACGTCGCTCAACCCGGCGATGACCATCGGCGACATTCTTGCCGAGCCGCTTCTGACCTCGGGGATCGAACGCGTCGCGGCGCGGGATCGGATCCGCGAACTCCTCGATCAGGTCAATCTGCCGGCGGATGCCGTTGATCGCCTGCCGCGAGAGTTCTCAGGCGGTCAGCGTCAGCGGGTCGCAATCGCCAGGGCCCTCGCCCTCCGCCCCCGGCTCATCGTCTGCGACGAGCCGGTCTCGGCTCTCGATCTCTCGACGCAGGCCCGCGTGCTCGACCTGTTCATCGACATCCAGGAGCAGACCGGCGTGGCCTATCTCTTCGTCTCCCACGACCTGAGCGTCGTTCGACACATCAGTCACCGCGTCGCCGTCATGTATCGCGGGGAGATCGTCGAGACCGGCGATGCCGCCGCGGTCACGGGTGCGCCGACGCACCCCTATACCCAGCGCCTTCTGATGGCCGCCCCGGTTCCTCACCCGCGGAGGCAGGCGGTGCGCCGCTCCGAGCGCCACGCTCTGCTCGCGTCGCAGCGGGCCGCCGATGCGGCGAGCGAGGCCGTGGGATGAGGCTCGCTCTCGCGTCGGGGGTGGTGTGCGGGTCGACCGCGCTGACCAAGCGCGCCGACGTTCAGTGCTACCTCGGCATTCCGTTCGCCGCGTCTCCCGTGGGAGAACTCCGCTTCAGAGCCCCCCGGCCCGTCGCGCCGTGGGCGGGGGAGCTCGAGGCGAAGAGGTTCGGACCGGCCGCGCCGCAGAATCCCGATCCCTTCATGACGGCCAACGACTATTTCCAGCCGGTGAACTCGGAAGCGGACTGCCTCAACCTGAACGTCTGGACTCCGCGGGCGGACGCTCAGGCGCGCCCCGTCATGGTGTGGATCCACGGTGGAGGCTACATCGGCGGCTCCAACTCGAGCGGACTGAACAACGGAGCAGAACTGGCGGCCACCTTCGACGTCGTCGTGGTCTCGATCAACTACAGGCTGGGCGCGCTCGGCTATCTGCAGCTCGGGCATCTGCTCGGCGAGGAGTTCGCCGACGCCGGCAACCTCGGCGTGCTCGATCAGATCGCCGCGCTCGAGTGGGTGCGCGACAACATCGCCGTCTTCGGAGGAGACCCGACGTGCGTGACCATCTTCGGCGAATCGGCCGGAGGTGCTGCCGTCGCGACTCTGCTCGGTACGCCTCGCGCGGAAGGTCTCTTCCATCGCGCCATCGTGCAGAGTGGAACAGCCGAACGCGCCCGCAGCCTGCCGGAGTCAGAGGCCGTGACGGCAGCATTCCTCGAGGCGGCCGGCTTGACCGAATTGACCGCGTCACGGCTCCTCGACATGTCGCTCGACGGGCTGCTCGCCGCTCAAGGGCGCTTCGCCGACGAATTCGCCCAGGGCGTCGTGGGTCTGGCGCTACCGTTCCAACCCACTATCGATGGCAGGGTGCTGTCAGAACTGCCTCTGGATGCCGTGCGTCGGGGCGTCAACTCCGGCGTGCCGCTGTTGGTCGGCACGAACCGTAACGAGGCGTCGTTCTTCACCGAGCCGATGTCGGGCGACGGAGACTCGGTCGAAGCGACCGAGGCGAAGATCTCGTCGGTGTTCGCCGAGGAGTTTCCGTCGGATGCCGACGCGCAGGCGGCGGTGTACAAGGCCGTTCTGGCCGACGAACTCGGCCACGAACCTCGCCCTCGACAGGTGCTCGAGGCGTTGCTGACCGATCGGCTGTACCGCCAGCCGACGAATCGACTGCTCGATGCGCGCGCCGCCGGCCCGGCCAAGACCTACTCGTATCTGTTCACGTGGCAGACGCCGCTGTTCGACGGCCGGATGGGCGCCTGCCATGTTCTGGATGTGCCCTTCATCTTCCGGCAGCTCGATCGAATCGAGGCGGTGTCGTTGGTCGGCGAACATCCTCCCCACCAGCTCTCCGACTGGATGAGCGCGACCTGGGTGCGCTTCGCAGACACGGGGGTGCCCCTGTCGGCGGCACTCCCGGAATGGGCGCCCTATGAGCCGGACTCCCGGTCGACGATGGAACTGAACACCCGGCCCACCCTTCTGATGGATCCGCTGGCGGGCTTGCGCGAGTACTGGCTCCAGGCGGTTGCGGTGAGCGCGTCGTGAATCGCGAGAAACTCGCCGGCGATGATGCGGAATCGGCCGGGCCTCTCACGGGCACCCTGGTTGTCGACCTGAGCAGAGCGCTGGCCGGTCCACACGCCGGAATGATGCTCGGCGACCTCGGCGCTCGCGTCGTGAAGATCGAGGCAGTGGGCTCGGGAGATGAGACCCGCCGTTGGGGACCGCCGTTCGTGGGGCCGGACGACGATCGGCAGTCGAGCTACTTCCTGTCGTGCAACCGCAACAAGGAGTCGCTCGCGCTCGACCTGAAGTCGGCGGCGGACATCCGGATTCTCACGGCGCTTCTCGAGCGCGCCGACGTGGTGATCGAGAACTTCCGCACAGGCGTGATGGACAGGCTGGGCCTGTCGATGAACCGGCTGCATGAGATCAATCCCCGGCTCGTCATCCTGTCGATCACCGGCTTCGGCCACGACGGGCCCGAGGCGGGTCGCGCGGGATACGACCAGATCGTGCAGGGCGAGGCCGGCCTGATGTCGATCACCGGATCCGGACCGGACGACCCGCAGAGGATGGGCGTTCCGATCGCCGATCTTCTGTCGGGAATGTACGGCGCCTACGGCGTCGTTGCTGCGCTTCTCGAGCGCTCCGCCACAGGCATCGGAACCGTCGTACGCACTTCGCTGCTCTCCTCGGTCGTCGGCGTGCACGCCTTTCAGGGCACGCGGGTGACGGTGGCGGGGGAGACACCGCAGGCTCAGGGCAATCATCATCCGTCGATCGCGCCCTACGGGCTGTTCGGATGCGCAGACGGATCCGTGCAGATCAGCGTCGGCAACGAGTCGCTCTGGCAGCGGCTCTGCGATCGCTTCGACATCGACGGGGCCGATCCGCTACTGGCGGACAACGCCCACCGGGTACGCCACCGCCGGCACACCATCGAGGCGGTCGAGCGCGCATTCGCCGACTTCACGGCAGCAGAGCTGCTGGCGGCGCTGTCGGAAGCGGGTATTCCGGCGGGCATCGTGCGCAGCCTCGACGAGGTCTACCGGTGGGATCAGGTCATTTCGCAGGGCCTCGTGATCGAGGTCGATCATCCGACTCTCGGTCCTATCGAGCTTCCTGGCCCGCCCATCCGCTTCTTTGCGACCGACGGCGACGTGGAGCGCGAGACGACGAAGCGCCGGCACCGGCCGCCGCCCCTGCTCGACGAGCACGGCCCGTCTCTTCGAGAATGGCTGGAGGAGGTCGCACCGAGATGACTGCACCACGCACCAGCGCGACCGAGCTGATCTCACTGCTGACCGACGCGGGCAGTTTTCGCTCGTGGGACGCCGCGCCGATCGATGTGGCTCCCGACGAGGCGTATCGCGCCGAGCTCGCCCGAGCCGAGGAGCGTTCCGGGGTCGACGAGTCCGTCCTCACCGGTGAAGGGCGGATCCGCGGGCGCCGGGTCGCCATCGTGGCCTGCGAGTTCGGTTTCCTCGGCGGCTCGATCGGCCTGGCTGCAGCAGAGCGCCTCGTTCTCGCCATCGAACGCGCCACCCTCGAAGGCCTGCCCATTCTCGCCGGCCCCGCGTCCGGCGGAACCCGGATGCAGGAGGGCACCCTCGCGTTCCTGTCGATGGTGAAGATCTCGGCCGCCGTCTCGAGGCACAAGGCCGCAGGGCTTCCCTACCTCGTCTACCTCCGGCATCCCACCACGGGCGGGGTCTTCGCGTCCTGGGGCTCGCTCGGCAACGTCACCATTGCCGAGCCGAACGCGCTGATCGGGTTCCTCGGCCCCCGTGTGTACGAGGCGATCTACGGCGAGGCGTTCCCCGAAGGAGTGCAGACCTCGGAGAACCTCTACCGCAACGGACTCATCGACGGAATCGCGAGTCCCCGGCAGCTTCCCGAGCTCGTCGCGCGGGTGCTCACCGTGCTCGACCGCTCCAGTTCTGACTCGGCCTCCGTGCCCGAGCCGGAGCGCTGGGACGGCGCGGACGACGACACCTGGACGTCGGTCTTGCTCTCCCGGCGTGCAGACCGTCCTGGAATACGGGCGCTGCTGCACCACGGCGCTCGGCACGTGGTGCCCTTGAACGGCACGGGCCAGGGAGAGCGCGACCCGGGCCTGGTTCTCGCGCTGGCGAAGTTCGGTTCGATGTCGTGCGTCGTCATGGGGCAGGACAGGCAGGCGCAGCGTGCCCGCACGCCGCTCGGTCCAGCGGCACTCCGGGAGGCGCGGCGGGGCATGCGGCTGGCGTCAGATCTGCGACTTCCGCTGGTCACGGTGATCGACACCCCCGGCGCCGCCCTGTCGACCGAGGCGGAGGAGGGCGGCCTAGCCGGGGAGATCGCCCGATGCCTGGCCGAACTGGTTATGCATCCGGGGCAGACGATCTCGGTGATTCTCGGCGAGGGCACGGGTGGAGGGGCCCTCGCGCTGCTGCCAGCAGACCGCACCCTCGCCGGTCGACACGCCTGGCTGTCTCCCTTGCCGCCGGAGGGAGCGAGTGCGATCGTTCATCGCGACATCACCCACGCGCCCCAGATGGCGGCGGCTCAGGGCATCGGCGCGGCCGCCCTTCTCGCCGACGGCATCGTCGACTGGGTCGTTCCTGAACTGCCCGACGCCGCGGATGAGCCCACGGCATTCTGCGAGCGCGTGTCGTCGAGCCTCGAGTACTTCCTGGCAGAACTCGGTGAGCAGAGTCCTGGTCCGCGCCTGGAAGCCAGGCTCGGTCGCTACCGGCGGCTCGGTCTGACCTAGATCCCGAGTTCCCTCGCCGTCTTCAGGGCTGCGGCGGCGAGCACTCCGCTGAGCTCGTCGTCGTGCATCCAGAGCGGCACCGGCCGGGAGCGGATTCCCGCTCCGTGCAGGGCGGGAACAGCCCCCGCATCCGTCGAGTCGACGAGCCACGCGTCGAGGATTCCGCCGTTCGCCCGGGCGCCGTAGTGCAGCCCGACAGCCTCGGCGGTGACGCCGACACCGATCGCCGTGAGGCAGGCAGCGGCCATGCCACGCACGGCGGAGCCGTCGATGATCGGGGAGACGCCGACGACGGGTGCTGCGGTCTCGGCCAGGGCGTCGCGAACGCCGGGGATGTCGATGGTCGTTCCGATGGAGACGACCGGGTTCGACGGCGCGATCAGCACCACGTCGGCCTCGAGGATGGCGGCGCGCGCCTCGGGCGTGACGCTCGCGTTCTCGATGCCGCGCTGCACGAAGCCCCTCGTGGGCAGGTTGGCGCGGTGCTTCACCCACCACTCCTCGAAGTGGATCTCGGTGTCGACGCCCTCGTCGGTGACCGACACGAAGGTCGGCACGTCGGCATCCGTCACGGGCAGCAGGCGCACGCCGATCGACGGCCAACGCGACTGGATGCGACGGGTCGCCTCGGTCAATGTCAGCCCCTCCCGCAGAAAGTGCGACCGTGCGATGTGCGTTCCGAGGTCGAGGTCGCCGAGGGTGAACCACGGCCAGCCCACACCGAACGCGGTGAGTTCGGCGCTCACTCGCTCGGACTCGCCGGCCCGACCCCAGCCGCGCACCTCGTCGTTCGCACCCGCGAGCGAGTACATGATCGAGTCGAGGTCGGGACATACCTTGAGGCCGGTGAGCCACACGTCGTCTCCGGTGTTGACGATCGCGGTCACCTCGTCGGTGTGGCCGCCTTCGCCGTCGGGATGGATGATGGACAGGTGGTGGCGGAGTCCCCGCAGGAACTTGGCCCCGCCGACACCTCCCGCGAGTACGGCGATCTTCACGAGCCGAGTTTAGCCCCGACAACGGCACTCGCCGGGCGACGAGCAGCCGACCCGCCCGGTGGGATAATCGTCGGCATGCCTTCGATCGAGTCTCTGTGCCGTGTTCACGCGCTCCGACCGGACAGCGGCTCCGTGGGTACGACCGCCATCGACAAGAGGCCCGTCGAGGGTCCCGTGAAGATCGGCGAGTACGGCCTCTACGCCGATGTGCAGGCCGATCGCAAGCATCACGGAGGCCTCACGAAGGCCGTCTACGCGTACGCAGCGGAGGATGCCGAGCACTGGTCCGGCGTTCTGGGGCGCGAGATCGATGCCGGCCTGTTCGGCGAGAACCTGCGCACCCGCGGGGTCGACGTGTCGGGCGCGATCATCGGCGAGCGGTGGATGCTCGGGGCCGAGGTCGTTCTCGAAGTGACCTGCCCCCGAACCCCCTGCGCCACGTTCGGCCGCCGCATGGGGGAGCGCGGTTGGGTGAGGCGCTTCGCCGCGGAAGGCCGTCCCGGCGCCTACCTTCGGGTCGTCACACCGGGCGAGGTCGCGGCGGGCGACGAGGTTCGCGTCGTCGAGCGGCCCGACCACGGAGTCACGATCGCGTCGTGGTTCACCGAGCGCCGCTCGGCCGACGCCGTCGCCCTGCTCGCCGCCCACGAGAGCGGTCGGCATCCGCTCGTGCCGGAGATGCTCGACTCGCTCGACGTCGCGATCGCATCGAGCCGGTGACCCCGCGGCGCGCTACTCGGCGCGGGCCGCAGCCGCGAGCAGGGCGCCGATCTGGTCGAAGTCGTCGCGCACTCGGCCGGCCGTGATGCGGATGAACTGCTCGCCCGCGAGGGGCGCCGCGTAGAACGAGCTGCCCGCGGCGACCTTGATGCCCGACGCGGCCAGCGACAGGATCGCGGCCTTCTCGTCGCGAACCCGCAGCCAGGTGTTGATGCCATCGGAGGGGGAGTGCTCGGCGCCGCCCTGCACAAGCGCCTCGGAGAGCGCGCGCTGTCGGGCGTGGTAGACCCGCCTCGCCTCGGAGATCTGGGTGACGCTGGGAGACGCGGTCAGCAGCTGGTAGAGGATCGTCTGCAGCATGCGCGAGGTCCAGCCCGGGCCCACGATGCGCTTTGCGATCACCCGGTCGATGATGGCTGTGGGGCCGCCCAGGGCGCCGATGCGCAGGTCGGGGCCGTGCGACTTTGCGAAGCTGCGCACGTGCAGCGTGCGGTGCGGAAACCACTCTCCGAGGCTGAACGCCGGCCCGGTCGTGATCTCGCCCGAGTGGTCGTCCTCGATGATGACCGGGTCGCAGATGTGCGACTTCGAGCGGATGACCCGCGCCAGCTCGCGCGCACGCTCGGCCGTGAGCGACACCCCCGTGGGGTTCTGAGCCCGAGGCTGGATGATGATGGCCGTGGGATTGAGATCGAGTGCGGCCGAGAGCAGCTCGGGTCTCATGCCCTGCGAGTCGATGGCCACCGGGATCGCCTCCACGCCGAGCTGCTCCAGCAGGTCGAGGAACGCTGGGAATCCGGGGTCCTCGACCACGACCCTGTCGCCGTACCGCACGATCGCCTCGAGCGACCGACTGATCGCATCCAGCGCCCCGTCGAGAATCGTGAGGCTCGCCGGCACGAAGGGCCAGGATGCGCGCAGCTGCCTCTCGAGGTCGGGCAGCACGCGCATGTCGAGGTAGCTGGCCGTGTCGGCACGCGTCGGAACGTGGCCGAGCGCGAGCGCGAGATCGGGAAGGAGGAGGGGGTCGGGCGTGCCCGTCGAGAGGTCGAGTCGGGCGACGACGTGCGAACCCGCGAGCTCGCCGAAGTGCGGCGGCATCCAGGCGGTGGATGCCTCGAGCACGTAGCTGCCGGCGCGGCCGCGCGAGTTGATGAGCCCCACCTTCGACAGGGCCTGCCAGGCGTTGCTGACCGTGGCCGGGCTCACCCCGAGGGCGGCGGCGACATCGCGCACCGTCGGCAGTCGCTCGCCCGAGCGCAGCGCACCCCCGCGGATGAGCCGCGAGATCGCGGAGGCGATTCCCTCGGGCGTCTTCGCCTCGACGGCCTCGATGATGGTCTCGAGCACTGCGGTCGCCCTTTCTCGATGGACTGAACTCTTGACTTATTTACGCCGACGTCACAATCTGAAATCTAAGAGAAATGTTCAACCCCGACAATAACAAAACGGGACCTGAGCACACTGTGGCTGCGTCGCCTCCTCACGGCTGGCACGCTGCCCCGCTCCGCCCGGCTCGAACGCTTCAGCGAGAGGACGAATGCAATGACGGTAGTACGTGCGGCACTCACCCAGGCGACATGGACGGGTGACAAAGAGTCGATGATCGTTAAACACGAGCAGTTCGTGCGCGACGCGGCGGCCCAGGGCGTGCAGGTCATCTGCTTCCAGGAGCTGTTCTACGGGCCTTACTTCGGCATCATCCAGGATGCGAAGTACTACGACTACGCCGAGGCCGCAGACGGCCCGACGGTGCAGCGGTTCCAGGCACTCGCCAAGGAGCTCTCGATGGTCATTGTGCTGCCGATCTACGAGGAGGAGCAGCCGGGCGTTCTCTACAACACGGCCGTCGTCGTCGACGCCGACGGAACCGTGCTGGGCAAGTACCGCAAGCACCACATCCCGAACCTGCAGCAGTTCTGGGAGAAGTTCTACTTCCGCCCCGGCAACCTCGGCTACCCGGTCTTCGACACGGCCGTCGGCAAGGTCGGCGTCTACATCTGCTACGACCGCCACTTCCCCGAGGGATGGCGTGAACTCGGCCTGAACGGCGCGCAGATCGTGTTCAACCCGTCGGCCACGAAGCCCGGCCTGTCGAACCGCCTGTGGGAGCTCGAACAGCCCGCGGCGGCGGCGGCGAACCAGTACTACATCGGAGCGAACAACCGCATCGGCACCGAGACCGAGGAGTTCGGCGACGACGCGGTGACCTTCTACGGCAGCTCGTACTTCGTCGACCCGCGCGGCAACTTCGTCGGAGAGGTCGCTTCGACCGACACTGAGGAGATCGTCGTGCGCGACCTCGATCTCGAGGTGCTGCGCGAGGTGCGCAACTCCTGGCAGTTCTATCGCGATCGCCGTCCGGACTCCTACCTGGCGACGGTCGCACCGTAAGAAAAGGGGACATCATGGCAACGACGCTGATCACCGGGGGAACGGTCGTCTCATCGACCGGTCGCGCCCGCGCAGACGTGCTCATCGACGGCGAGACGATCGCCGCGGTACTCGAACCCGGCTCGGTGCTGCTCGGCACCGACCTCACCTCGGCCGTCGACACGGTCATCGACGCCACGGGCAAGTACGTGATCCCGGGCGGAATCGATGCGCACACGCACATGCAGATGCCGTTCGGCGGCACCGAGGCATCCGATACGTTCGAGACCGGAACCCGGGCCGCTGCCTGGGGAGGCACGACGACGATCGTCGACTTCGCCATCCAGTCGTATGGCGAGCGGGTGCAGGATGGCCTGGCGGCGTGGCACGAGAAGGCGGCCGGCAACTGCGCCATCGACTACGGATTCCACCAGATCATCGGAGACGTCAACGAGGAGTCGTTGCGGGCGATGGACGGCCTGCTCGACGAGGGTGTGTCGAGCTTCAAACTCTTCATGGCCTACCCGGGCGTGTTCCTGAGCAACGACGGGCAGATCCTGCAGGCGATGCAGAAGTCGGCGGCCACCGGCCTCATGACGATGATGCACGCCGAGAACGGGTCGGCCATCGACGTGTTCGCGCAGCAGCTCGTGAAAGACGGCTATACCGAGCCCTACTATCACGGTGTCTCCCGCCCGTGGCAGATGGAGGAGGAGGCCACGCACCGCGCGATCATGCTCGCCAATCTCACCGGCGCACCGCTCTACGTGGTTCACGTCTCCGCGAAGCAGGCCGTGGGCCAGATCGCCACAGCCCGCGACAACGGACAGAACGTCTACGGCGAGACCTGCCCGCAGTACCTCTACCTGTCGCTCGAAGACAATCTCGGGGCCGAGGGCTTCGAGGGCGCCAAGTGGGTCTGCTCCACGCCGCTGCGCTCCAAGCACGAGCACCACCAGGACCAGCTGTGGCAGGCGCTGCGCACCAACGACATCCAGATGGTCTCGACCGACCACTGCCCCTTCTGCATGAAGGGCCAGAAAGAGCTCGGTGTCGGCAACTTCACGAAGATCCCCAACGGCATCGGCTCGGTGGAGCACCGCATGGACCTGCTCTACCAGGGCGTGGTCAACGGCCACATCTCGCTCGAGCGGTGGGTCGAGATCACCTCGACGACGCCGGCGCGCATGTTCGGCATGTACGGCAAGAAGGGCGTCATCCAGCCCGGTGCCGACGCCGACATCCTCGTCTACGACCCCAACGGGCACACGTCGATCGGTTACGAGAAGACGCACCACATGAACCTCGACTACTCCGCGTACGAGGGCTATGAGATCGACGGCCACGTCGACACCGTGCTCTCGCGCGGAAAGGTCGTGGTCGACGACAACCAGTATCTCGGCGCCAAGGGCGACGGCAGATTCATCAAACGCGGCCTCTCGCAGTACCTCATCTAAAGGACCACGCATGGAATTCGGCGCAGTACTCCAGACCAACCCGCCCGCCTCTCGAACGGTGCACCTCGCGAAGCTCGCAGAGCAGCACGGCTTCGAATACGTGTGGACGTTCGACTCGCACCTGCTGTGGCAGGAGCCGTACGTCATCTACAGCCAGATCCTGAACGAGACCCATCGTGTGAAGGTGGGGCCCATGGTCACGAACCCGGCCACGCGCGACTGGACAGTGACGGCCTCTCTCTACGCCACGCTCAACGAGATGTACGGCAACCGCACCATCATGGGCATCGGCCGCGGCGACTCGGCGGTGCGCGTCACGAACGGCGCCCCGACGACGCTCAAGTCGCTGCGCGAGTCGATCCACGTCATCCGAGAGCTGGCGAACTCGCGGCCCGTCGAGTACAACGGCGCCGAGCTGCGGTTCCCGTGGAGCGTCGGCAGCGAACTGGATGTCTGGGTCGCCGCATACGGTCCGCTCGCGTTGAAACTCACGGGCGAGGTGGGAGACGGCTTCATCCTGCAGCTGGCCGACCTCGATATCGCCGAGTGGATGATCAAGACGGTGCGCGCCGCTGCCGAGAACGTGGGACGCGACCCCGACTCGATCGCCTTCTGCGTCGCCGCCCCGATGTACATCGGCGACGATTGGGAGCACATGCGCGACCAGTGCCGCTGGTTCGGCGGAATGGTGGGCAATCACGTGGCCGACATCGTGTCGAAGTACGGTGCCGACTCGTCGGTTCCGACCGCGCTCACCGACTACATCAAAGACCGCGAGGGCTACGACTACAACGAGCACGGCCGCGCAGGCAACAGCCACACGGCGTTCGTGCCCGACGAGATCGTCGACCGCTTCTGCCTGCTGGGCACGGCCGACGACCACATCGAGAAGCTGAAGAAGCTGAAGGACATCGGTGTGACCCAGTTCGCCGGCTACCTGCAGCACGACAACAAGGAGGAGACCCTCCGCGTGTACGGCGAGACGGTGATCCCCGCGCTCAAAGAGCACATCACGGCCAAGGCATGACCCGAACCGGCTCGCCCCTCGGCCGCCGCGTACTCCTCGGGGTGCTCGGAGTCGTCGTGCTGGCCGCCGTCTGGGAGCTCTACAAGGCACTCGGCCCGGCGACCGGGGTGATGATCGGCGACCTCACCGTGCTTCCCCGCACGAGCGACCTCGCGATGCCGCACGTGTGGGACATGGTCGCCCGGCTGTTCCGTCCGGTGCGCTCGGCCGGTGACGACGAGATGATGTGGCAGGCCGTGCTCGAGGCATCGTTCTTCAGCCTGGGCGTGGCGGCGGTGGGCTGGCTCGTCGGCGTGGGCGTAGGCATGCTGCTCGCGATCCTCATGCAGCGCTTCCGCACCGCCGAGTCGGCCCTGCTTCCGTGGATCGTGCTCAGCCAGACGGTTCCGCTCATCGCCATCGCCCCGCTGGTCAAGCGCTGGGGCTCGCAGATCGAGATCGGCGAATTCAGCTGGGAGAACTGGATGTCGGTGGCGCTCATCGCCTCGTACCTCGCGTTCTTCCCCGTCTCGATCGGAGCCCTCCGCGGGCTCGAGTCGCCCGACGTGAACCACGTCGAACTCATGCGCACCTATTCGGTGGGCTGGTGGGCCACGCTCATCAGGCTCCGACTGCCGGCCAGCGTGCCCTACCTTCTTCCCGCCCTGCGTCTCGCGGCCGCCAACGCGGTCATCGGCACGGTCGTCGCCGAGGTCTCCATCGGCCTGCGCGGCGGCATCGGCCGCATGATCGTGGAGTACGCCGCGGCAGCCGGGGGAGACCCCGCCAAGCCGTGGGCGCCCATCTTCGGGGCCGTCGTCGTCGGCCTCCTGGCCGCGGGGGTGGTGGCCCTGATCGGCCTCGCCCTCACCCGTTACCGTCGAGGAGAAACCCCCGCATGAGCACCGAACCCGCAGCATCCGGCCAGACTGTCGCCCAGGGCCAGCCCGTCGCATCCGCCCGGCCCGCCGCCGTCTCAGTCGCGGGCGTGGGCAAGGTCTTCGCGTCGCGCAAGGGCACGGATGTGACGGCGCTCGAGGCCGTCGACCTCACGATCGCGCCGGGCGAGTTCGTGTCGCTCATCGGACCGTCGGGTTGCGGCAAGTCGACGCTGCTGCGCCTCATCGCCGACCTCGACACCCCCACGAGCGGATCGATAGAGGTGTTCGGCAAGACCGCGAGGCAGGCCCGCATCGACCAGGCCTACGGCATCGCCTTCCAGCAGGCGGGCCTGCTGCCGTGGCGCACCGTTCGCGCGAACATCGAGCTGCCGCTCGAGCTGCACAAGGTGGGCAAGGCCGATCGCGCGGCACGTTCGTCGGAGCTTCTCGCCCTCGTCGGTCTCTCCGACTTCGCCGACAAGTACCCCGACCAGCTGTCGGGCGGTATGCAGCAGCGGGTGGCGATCGCCCGCTCGCTCGCCGAGAGCCCGGGGCTCCTCTTGATGGACGAACCGTTCGGGGCCCTCGACGAGATGACCCGCGAGCGCATGCAGACCGAGCTCGTGCGCATCTGCGCCGAGACCGGCGCCGCCGTCGTCTTCGTCACGCACTCCATTCCCGAGGCGGTCTTCCTCTCGAACAGGGTCGTCGTGATGTCGCCCCGGCCGGGCCGCATCCGCGACATCATCGCCGTCGACCTGGGACGCGCCGAGGGGCGCGACGAGGGGCTGCGCGAGGCGGACGGCTTCTTCGAGGCCGTGGTGGCCGTGCGCGAGAGCCTGCATGGCGAGTCCGCGGGCGCGCCGGCAGCGCGAGGGGTCGACATCCGATGAAGCAGTCAGCGTCGCTGCCGCGCACGATCCTCGCGCCCGTCCTCCTCGGGGTGCTGGCTGTCGCCCTCTGGCAGCTCGCCGTGGTCGCCCTCGAGATCAAGCCGTTCGTGCTGCCCTCGCCGGTGTCGATCGCGACCGAGTTCTCCTCGAGCGTGTCGAGCGTCTGGACGTCGAGCCTCGTGACGGGGGCGAACGCGCTCATCGGACTCCTGATCGGCGCGATCGTGGGCATCGTCGCCGCGATCATCGCCACCGTGCTTCCGATCACCGACGAACTGAGCGCGCCGCTGGTCGCCGCGGCATCCGTCATACCGATCGTCGCCCTCGCCCCCGTGCTGTACACGATGTTCGGCGCAGACAAAGAGACGGCGAGGCAGCTCGTGGCGGCGCTCGCGGTCTTCATTCCCGTGTACCTCAACACGCTGCGGGGGCTGCGCCAGGCCAGGCCGGTGCACCGCGACCTCATGCGGGCGTACGGAGCCTCGTCGTGGCAGGCCACGCGGGCGGTCACCCTGCCGGGCGCCGTTCCGTTCCTCTTCATCGGGCTGCGGATCGCCTCGAGCCTCGCAGTGATCTCGGCGCTCATCGGCGAATACTTCGGCGGTCCCATCGGAGGACTCGGCAAGTCGATCACCTCGGCGGCGGCCTCGAGTAACTACTCGCTCGCCTATGCCTACGTTCTCGGCGCGATCATCCTCGGCCTGGTCTTCTACGTCGTGACCCTCGGTCTCGAGAAGATCGTGTCGCCGCACCGGGCCCCGTCGACGGGCCCCTGACGACGTCCGCCGATCCCGGCGGCCTTGCACCATTCACCGCACCACCACAGGAGGAACAATGAAACACAGCAAACGCCTCATTGTCACCGGCGCCATCGCGGCCGTCTCGGCGCTCGCGCTGGCGGGCTGCAGCTCGAGCGGCTCCGACGACTCCACCGATTCGGCGAGCGGAGAACTCACCCCGGTGACCCTGCAGCTGCAGTGGTTCGCCCAGGCGCAGTTCGCGGGCTACTACGCCGCCCTCGACCAGGGCTACTACGAAGACGAGGGGCTCGACGTGACGATCCTCGAGGGCGGCGCCGACATCGTTCCGCAGGACGTGCTCTCGGGCGGCGACGCCGACTACGCCATCTCGTGGGTACCGAAGGTTCTCGGCTCCATCGAACAGGGCGCCGAGATCACCGACGTCGCGCAGATCTTCGAGCGCAGCGCCACCACGCAGATCTCGATGAAGGACAAGAACATCACGACCGCGGCCGACCTGGCCGGCAAGAAGGTCGGCAGCTGGGGCTACGGCAACGAGTGGGAGCTCTTCGCCGGCATGCAGAAGGCCGGGGTCGCCACCGACGACATCTCGCTCGTGCAGCAGGCGTTCGACATGAACGGCTTCCTCGCCGGTGACATCGATGCGGCGCAGGCCATGACCTACAACGAGTACGCCCAGGTGCTCGAGTCGGTGAACCCGGCGACGGGCGAGCTCTTCACGCCCGACGACCTCAACGTCATCGACTGGAACGACGAGGGCACGGCCATGCTGCAGGACGCGATCTGGGCCGACTCGGCCAAGCTCGCCGACGACGACGCCTACGCCGACCAGACCGTCAAGTTCATCAAGGCCTCGATCAAGGGCTGGATCTACGCGAAGGACAACCCCGAAGAGGCCGCGGGCATCGTGACCGCTGCCGGCTCCACGCTCGGCGAGAGCCACCAGCTGTGGATGACCAACGAGGTCAACAAGCTGATCTGGCCGTCGACATCCGGCGGAATCGGCATGATCGACGAGGCGGCGTGGAAGCAGACGGTCGACATCGCCATGGGCACCAAGAACGAGACCGGCGCCACCGTCATCTCGGAGGAGCCCCCGGCGACCGCCTACTCGAACGACTACGTCACGAAGGCTCTCGACGAGCTGAAGGACGAAGGGGTCGACGTCGAAGGCGCCGACTTCACGCCCATCGAGGTCACCCTCAAGGCGGGTGGCGAGTAACACCAGCGTCACCATCACCATCGTTCCCTGAGCCTGTCGAAGGGAGCCTGTCGAAGGTCTTCCCTTCGACGGGCTCGGGGAACGCAACACAGAAAGAACAGGCACCACACGTGATTCCCACATCAGACGACGGCAAGCGCGCGTACGACCTCGACCGGGCCTACGTGTTCCACTCCTGGTCGGCGCAGGCCGCCCTCGATCCCATGGTCATCGCCGGGGGCTCGGGCACGACCGTCTGGGATCACGACGGCAACGAATTCCTCGACTTCTCGAGCCAGCTCGTCAACGTGAACATCGGCCACCAGCATCCGGCCGTGCGCGACGCGATCAAGGCCCAGGCCGACGTTCTCACCACCGTCGCGCCCGCCCACGCCAACCTCGCCCGCGGCGAGGCGGCCCGGCGCATCCTCGATCGCGCCGGCTCCGGCTTCGGCAAGGTCTTCTTCACCAACGGCGGTGCGGATGCGAACGAGAACGCGATCCGCATGGCCCGGCTCTACACGGGGCGCGACAAGGTGCTGTCCACGTATCGCTCGTACCACGGCAACACCGGCGCGGCCGTGGTCGCGACGGGGGATTGGCGTCGCGTTCCGAACGAATACGCCCGCGGACACGTGCACTTCTTCGGGCCGTTCTCGTATCGCTCGGAGTTCTGGAGCGACAGCGTCGTCGAGGAGGGCGAGCGGGCCCTGCACCACCTGCGCCGCGTCATCCAGAGCGAGGGCGCGTCGTCGATCGCCGCGATCCTCATCGAGACCATCCCGGGCACGGCCGGCGTGCTCGTGCCGCCGCCCGGCTACCTGGCGGGGGTGCGCGCACTCGCCGACGAGTTCGGCATCGTGCTGATCTTCGACGAGGTGATGGCCGGCTTCGGCCGCACGGGCGACTGGTTCGCGTTCCAGTCGCTTGCCGATGAGGGCGGCGACATCGTCGTGCCCGACCTCATCACCTTCGCCAAGGGCGTCAACTCGGGGTACGTGCCCGTGGGCGGCGTCGTCATCTCGCCGTCGATCGCTGCGGCGTTCGACGAGTCGGTCTTTCCGGGCGGACTCACGTACTCGGGGCATCCGTTGGCGATGGCCTCGATCGTCGGTGCGCTCGACGCCATGGAGAGCGAGGGCATCGTGGCCAACGCGAAGCGCGTGGGGGCGGATGTCATCGGGCCGGGCCTGCGGGCGCTGCAGGCCAAGCATCCATCGATCATCGGAGAGGTGCGGGGTCTCGGTGTCTTCTGGGCGCTCGACCTGGTAGCCGACCCGCAGACGCACGAGCCGGTCGCCCCCTCGGTGATCGCGGCGCTGAAGAAGTCGCTGCTCTCGCTGGGGCTCCTGCCGTTCTTCGCCGACAACAGGCTGCACGTCGTGCCGCCCTGCGTCGTCACCGACGACGAGGTCGCCCGGGCGCTCGAAATCTACGACCGCGCGTTCTCGAGCCTCTGACGAGGTCGGTGCAGCGGAGGCTCAGGGCCTGCCGCTGCACCGTCGACGTCAGCGCGTGGGCTGGGGTCGGTAGCCATCCCGTACGACGGTCACGATACTGGCGGCGACGCCTGCGAGTGCGAGAAGAGAGAATGAGACGAGTGCGATGATCATGGTTCCTGTCCTTTCCGGGATGAGTGATGTTGTCTCAACTCTGGCCTCGCCAACCATGTATCACAAGTGAATTGTTCTTTGCTCACTGTGTAGTTCAGATTCCGTGATCTAGACTGCTGATCATGGACGTCGGACGACTGAATCTGTTGCGCGAACTCGCCGAGCGAGGGAGCATCACCGAGGTGGCCAAGGCCACCCATCGCACCGCGTCGGGCATCTCTCAGCAGCTGCGCAAGCTCGAGTCCGAGGCGGGCCTGCCGCTCACCGAGAAGGTCGGTCGCGGCATCGCGCTGACCGACGCGGGCAGGGCCCTGGCTCGCAGTGCCACCGACGTCGCCATCGCGCTCGAGAAGGCCGAGGCGGTGTGGGACGAGTTCCGCAACGACCCCACGGGCACGGTGTCGCTCGCGACGTTCCCGACGGCGGGGCAGATGCTGCTGCCGGGCATGCTCAAGCGCGTGGCGGAGACCGGCGGGCTCACGGTGCACTGCTCCGACCGCGACCCGGAGTCCGAGGGCTTCCCGTCGCTCACCAGCGACTTCGACATCGTGCTGGCCCACTCGCCGAAGCCCGCGGCCTTCTGGAACGACAAGAACCTCCTCGCCATCCCGCTCATGACCGAGCCGCTCGACATCGCGCTTCCGCCGGGGCACCGTCTGGCCGACAAGGACTTCCTCGTGCCGAGCGACCTGATCGGCGAACAGTGGATCGGCGTGCCCTGGGGCTACCCGTTCGAACGCACGCTCAACGACATCTTCGAGGCCGCCGGGGTTCCGGTGAACTTCTTCCAGAGATTCGGCGACACCCGTGTGACCGAGGCCCTCGTGGCCGCCGGCCTCGGCGTCGCCGTGCTGCCCTGCTACACGGCCGCGGGCGCCTACCGCGACCGCATCGTGCTGAAGAACCTGCAGGGTGTCGTCGCCGAGCGGCACATCGCCATCCTCATGCGCCCCGACAGGGCCGAACGCCTGGCCGTGCGCACCGTGGTGGATGCGCTGCGCGCCGAGGCGGCCGCCGTGGTCGAGGCGAACAAGCACCGCAACCCGCCGGCCGCCTAGCGGTCGTCGTCAGTTCTTCGGGGTGGCCCTGCGCAGGATGAAGTACCCGGTGATTGCTGCGACGACCGTCGGCACGAGGCTCCACGCGATCACGCCCGAGGGTCCGTTCGCGTCGAACCAGGCGCCCACGGCCGGCCAGCTGCTCGTGAACGACACCAGCGCGATGCCGGCGATCAGTACGAGGCCGAGGGTTCCGAACAGCGCCAGCATGCCGTTGTTGCGCCAGCGCTGGTAGATGGTCGCGATCGCGGCGCCGACGAAGTAGAAGAACAGGTATGTCGCGAAGTAGAGCCCGAAGCGCTCGATCCACGACGCATCCGCGCCGCCGAAGTAGAAGCTGGCGAACATCGTGCCGCCGAGCCCCCATCCGTCGGTCGCGACCTCGATGGCGGCCAGGATCGTGAGTCCCGCGCTGTAGACCGCTGAAAGGGTGATGAAGGTCAGCGCGCTGCCCAGCCAGAAGTCGCGGCGGGTCACGCTGAAGCCGAGAGCGAAGGGGAAGGTGTAGGCCACTGCCTGGATGCCCAGCACCAGCATGTACACGAAGATGTAGAACAGGGCCCCGGAGTACGAGATGCCGTCGCGCGCGTCGGCCCTGTCGGACTCGTTCGTCACCGATGCGAAGATGATCCACCAGATCGTGAGGTTGACGATGAAGATGCCGCCCATGATCATCCACGGCACCGCGAAGACGCTGTAGCGGTTCACGAGGTGCAGGCGCACGACGGCGAGGATGCGGTTGCCCGCGTCATGCCCGTCGGCCAGCGGCTCTGTCGGTGCGGTTCGAGTGACGGTGCTCATGCGCTCTGCTCCAATGCTGTCTCGGTCTGGGTGCTGCCGGTGAGGCGCACGACCAGCTGCTGGAGGGACACGGGCGAGAGTTCGAGGCCCATCTCCGCGGCGCGTACGCGATCCTGGGGTGA
The DNA here is from genome assembly GCF_030433855.1 of Agreia sp. PsM10. GTDB lineage: Bacteria > Actinomycetota > Actinomycetes > Actinomycetales > Microbacteriaceae > Agreia. The sequence continues at coordinate 85,702 of NZ_JARUXC010000016.1, forward strand.
GAGTCGGCCCACGGTGACCGATGCGAGCCCGCCGAGCCCGTCTCGGTGCAGCACCTCGCGGTCGGCGACGAAGGCGTCCACTCCCTGCCGGGTGCCGACCACGGTGGTGGCCGAGCCGCGGAGGGTCTCCGCGTCGTCGTCGATGAGCAGCCTTCCCTCGTCGATCACGAGAACGTGCTCGAGCAGGTTGCTGACCTCGTCGATGAGGTGCGTCGAAAGGATGACGGTACGCGGGTGGTCGCCGTAGTCCTCGAGGAGCCGATCGTAGAAGATCTGCCGGGCCACGGCATCCAGACCCAGGTAGGGCTCGTCGAAGAACGTGAGCGGGGCGCGGGATGCGAGCCCGACGATCACGCCGATGGCCGACAGTTGGCCGCGCGACAGCTTCTTGATGCGCCGGTTGAGGGGGAGTCGGAAATCGGCGATCAGACGGTCGGCGAAGGCGGCGTCCCAGTTCGGGAAGAACCAGGGCGCGCTGGTGAAGACGTGCCGTGGCTTGAACTCGTCGGGGTAGCGCTGGCTCTCCTTGATGAAGCACACGTTCTTCAGCACGCCGGAGTTCTCGACCGGGTCCTCGCCGAAGACGCGGATCTCGCCGCGGGTGGCGAAGTCCTGGCCGGTGAGCAACTGCATCAGCGTGGTCTTGCCGGCTCCGTTGCGTCCGAGCAGGCCGTGGATCGTGTTCTTCTGCACGCTGAAGCTGATGTCGTCGACGGCTGTCGTGTCGCCGAATCGGCGGGTGAGGTGGGATGCCTCGACTACTGCACTCATGCGGTGCCTTCCTTTCTGATCATGTCGATCACCTGCGTCTTGTCGATGCCGAGCTTCTCTGCCTCGACGATCAGGGGCGCGATGAATTCGTTCTGGAATCGGTCGCGGCGCTTGGCCACCAGGCGTTCACGCGCGCCGGACGCCACGAACATGCCGATGCCGCGCTTCTTGTAGAGGATTCCGTCGTCGACGAGCACGTTGACTCCCTTGCCTGCGGTTGCGGGGTTGATGCGGTGGAATGCGGCGAACTCGTTCGTCGACGGAACCTGCGTCTCTTCGGGCAGGGCGCCGGCGAGGATGTCGTTCTCGATCAGCTCGGCGATCTGGACGAAGATCGGCCGGGAGTCATCCACGACACTTTCCCTTCGTTGGTTCATTACTCATGTAACTAACCAACCAGCCACGCGTCCGAATGTCAAGACCCCGTTCTGCGCCGGATGGTCCTATGGATGTCAAGTGGTGATGTGGGGTGTTCGGAGGTCGGTGGTGAGGTCGTGGAAGATGCG
>NZ_JARUXC010000017.1 GCF_030433855.1 Agreia sp. PsM10
CGCGCGGGGGGGCCGCCGCCAGCAGGGGTCGGTTGGGGGGGGGGCGGGCGGCCGGTCAGTTTTGGTTGGGTGTGGTGGGGTGGGCGGAGCGCGGCGGGGGGGGGGGGGGGGGGGCGGGGGGGGGGCCCCCCCCACCGCGGTGGCGAAACCACCGCGCCGCGCGCGAACACCCGCGTCGGGCGCACCCGACTCAGCGGCGCGGCGCCGCCTTCGTGGGCTCGACCCCGGTGAGGGCGTGCAGCGAGGCGGTCGACGGAACCGCCGGGTCGGCGTTCGACGCCGTCGTGGCCTCGATCGGCGCATCCGCCGCGTGCGCATCCGGGTTCATGCTCGACTCCTGGAACGGGTCGTTGCCGCCCAGAACGTTGCGCACCTGGCCCTTGTCTACCTCGCCGGTCCACGTTCCGACCAGGAGCGTCGCCACCGCGTTGCCGGTGAAGTTCGTCACGGCGCGGGCCTCCGACATGAAGCGGTCGATTCCCACGATCACGCCCACGCCGTCGACCAGGTCGGGGCGGAACGACTGCAGCCCGCCGGCGAGCGTCGCGAGACCGGCACCGGTGACCCCGGCGGCCCCCTTCGAGGCGATCATCATGAACAGCAGCAGGCCGATCTGCTCCCCGATCGTCATCGGGGTGCCCATGGCGCTGGCGATGAACAGCGACGCCATCGTCAGGTAGATGGCGGTGCCGTCGAGGTTGAACGAGTACCCGGTGGGAACGGTGATGCCCACGACCGGCTTCGAGACGCCGAGGTGCTCCATCTTCGCGATGAGGCGGGGAAGCGCGGCCTCCGACGACGAGGTTCCGACGATGAGGAGGTACTCGCGGGCCAGGTACTTCATGAGCGAGAAGATGTTCACGCCCGTGACGAGCTTGAGCAGGGTGCCGAGCACGACGATCACGAAGATCGCGCAGGTCACGTAGAAGCCGATCATCAGGGTGGCCAGCGCGACGACGGCACCCCAGCCGGTGGAGCCGACCACACCCGCGATGGCGCCGAACGCGCCGAGCGGCGCGACCCACAGCACCATCGACAGGATGCGGAAGACCAGCGCCTGCAGCGACTTGATCGCACCGAGGATGGGCGCGCCCTTGTCGCCCATCTTCTGCAGGGCGAAGCCCACGAGCAGCGCCACGAACAGGGTCTGCAGGATGCTGCCGTCGACGAGCGACGAGAACAGCGACACGGGGATGATGCCGAGGAAGAAGTCCTCCGTCGACTCGGCGACGATGTTGCTCGTGTCGTAGCTGGCCGCCGAGATGTCGAGGCCCTCTCCCGGATGCAGCAGGTTGCCCACCACGAGGCCGATCGCCAGGGCGAAGGTCGACATGACGATGAAGTAGCCCAGCGCCAGGCCGCCGACCTTGCCGACGGTCGCCGCCTTCGCGATGGAGCCGACGCCGATCACGATCGTGCAGAAGATGATCGGGGCGATCATCATCTTGATCAGTCCGACGAACGCGGTGCCGATCGGGGCCAGCGTCTTGGCGAACTCTGGAACGACGAGCCCGACGATGACGCCGGCCACCACGGCGACGATCACCGCGATGTAGAGATAGTGGTTCTTGTCGAGCTTCTTGCGGGTCTCACGGCCCGATGCCGATGTGGTGCTCATGGAATGCCTGCCTTCGTGAGGGGCCGCCACAACACCGTGGCGACTCTGCCTGAACTACTGAGGTCATCCTGTGCGCGGCGACCACACAGAGAGCTGTTGTGTTCATACTGTTCGCGAATCGGTCGACGCAGGGGCCCGCGACGCGTAGCGTAGGGCGGCAGAGGCGCGACGGAGCGCGAAGGAGCTGCAGATGAACGGTCGACGACGACGGGTCAGCATCGCCGCCCGTCTGTTCGCCGTGCAGGCCGTGTTCGTGATCGTGGCCGTCGGCCTCGCCGTCGCGCTGCTGGCTCTGGATGCCCGTGGCCGGGCCACCGACGACGCGTCGGCGCGCAGCATGGTCACCGCCCAGGCCGTCGCCCACAACCCGTTCGTGATCGACGCCGTGCAGCAGCCGGATCCCTCCGCCGTGCTGCAGCCCTATGCCGTGACCCTGATGGACGACACCGACGTCGACTTCATCACCGTGATGGCGCCGGATCGTACGCGCTACACGCACCGCGACCCCGAGCAGATCGGCAAGAAGTTCCTCGGCACGATCGCCCCCGCGCTCGCGGGTGAGAGCTTCACCGAGACGTACACCGGCACGCTGGGGCCGTCGGTGCGCGCGGTCGCGCCCATCCTCGCATCCGACGGCAGCGTCGTGGCGCTCGTCTCGGCCGGCATCACCCTGAGCCAGGTCGACGAGGAGTTCTGGCCGCGGGTGCACCTGCTGCTCGGAGCCGGCGCCGCGATGATCGCGGTGGGCGCGCTCGTGTCGTGGCTGTTCAGCCGCTACCTTCGCCGGGTCACGGCGGGCCGCGGTGCCGAGGAGCTCGGCCAGGTGTTCGCCTACTACGAGTCGGTGCTGCACTCCGTGCGCGAGGGCCTGGTGCTCGTCGACGCCCGGGGCGTGCTCGTGCTCTACAACGACCACGCGGCCGACCTGCTCGGCCTCACCCCGGGCGGCCCCGAGCGGCCGGTCGACGAGCTCGACATCCCGGGGTCTCTCAAGTCCCTGCTGCTGAGCGAGGGCGAGGCGCGCGACGAGGTCTTCGTGACCCGCGACCACGTGCTCGTCGTGAACCATCAGCCGGCCCTGCCACCCGATGCCCAGGGCGGCTCGGGCCGCATCCGGTCTCTTGGAACCGTCACCACCCTGCGCGACCGAACCGAACTGCTGAGGGTCACCGGCGAACTCGAGTCGATGCGCACCATGAGTGACGCGCTGCGCTCGCAGACCCACGAGTTCGCCAATCGCCTGCACACCATCGCGTCGCTGCTCGAGCTGGGCCGCTCCGACGAGGCGCTGCGCTTCGCCGCCGACGAGCTCAACCTCAGCCAGCGGCTCGCCGACCGCGTGCTGGTCTCGATCGACGAGCCCGTGATCGCCGCCCTGATGCTCGGCAAGGCGGCGCAGGCGCGCGAGCGCGGGGTGGCGCTCAACCTCGAGACCCACCTCGAGCCGGGAACGCAGGGCTTCGAGCCGGCCGACGTCGTGACGATCCTCGGCAATCTCGTCGACAACGCGCTCGACGCGGCCGCATCCGGAACCGCCCCGGGCACCGAGCCGTGGGTCGAGGTCTACCTCGGGCTGGGCGACGGCGAGGACGACCTCGTCGTGCAGGTGTCGGACTCGGGCCCGGGCATCGATTACGAGGCGCGCGAGCGGGTGTTCGGGCGCGGGTTCTCGACGAAAGAGTCGGATGCCTTCGGCCGGGGCCTCGGGCTGGCCCTCGTTCGGCAGACGGTCGCCCGACTCGGCGGCGTCATCGAGCTGAGCGAGCACGTGGGCGCCGTGTTCACCGTGACTCTGCCGATGCCCGCGCGGGTCGAGTCGTGATGGGCGGGGCGTCGTGATCAGGGTGCTGATCGTCGAGGACGAAGTGCTGACGGCCGAGGCGCACGCCCTCTACGTGGGCAGGCTCGACGGCTTCGAGGTCGGCGGGATCGCGCACACCGGTGCCGAGGCGGTTCGGCTGCTCAAGGCGTCGCTGGGCGAGGCGGCCGAGCGCATCGACCTGATCCTGCTCGACATGAACCTGCCCGACATCGACGGACTCGAGCTGTGCCGGCGCATCCGCGCGGGCGGTGTCGACGTCGATGTGATCGCGATCACGGCGGTGCGCAGCGCCGAGGTGGTGCGGGCATCGATCGCGGCGGGCATCGTGCAGTACCTCATCAAGCCGTTCACCTTCGGGGTGTTCACCGACAAGCTCACGAGCTACCGCGACTTCCGCAGCCTGTTCGCGCAGTCGCCGACCGTGGCGAGCCAGCGGGATGTCGACGGCGCGTTCGCGGCGCTGCGCACGTCGAACGATCCCGGCCTCGGCAAGGGCCTGAGCCCGGAGACGCTCAGCGCGGTGTCGGCCCTGCTGCTGGAATCGGGCGGGGGAGTGTCGGCGCGGGAGCTGGCCGAGGAGATCAGCGCGTCGCGGGTGACGGCCCGGCGCTACCTGGAGTACCTGGCCGACTCGGGTCGTGCCGACAGGGCGCCGCGCTACGGAACGCCGGGGCGCCCCGAGGTGGAGTATCGCTGGCGCGCGTGACCAGCTACTCCCGGATGGTCGTCACGACGTCGACGATCGAGGGCGCGGGCGGGGCCGATCCGAAGCCGAAGGTCACCGGCGGATCGAGCGGAGTCATCGCGCCGAGGCTCTCGCCCGAACGGGTCGCGACGACATCGTCGAGAGCCCGGATGAGCGTCACCCCGTAGAACTCCTGCCTGCCGTTGCCCGCCGTGCCGGCCGTGTGCACTCCCGCCACGAGGCGGCTCGCGACGGGATCGATGACCCGGAGCCACGCCGGATGCGTCGCGACCAGCGACGGCACCACGCGCAGCAGCCGGCCGAGCGTCGAGAGGCCGCCCACGCGCATCCGCACCGACAGGTCGCCGGCGGTCACGGCCAGGCCGCCGTCGACGCGCCGGGTGGTCACCGGCACCACCCTCACCTCGTCGAACGAGTACGTCGACGACACGAATTCGGCGATCTCGTCGCTCGGGGCCAGCAGCGTGCGGTGGCCCGACGCATCCTGGAGCATCACGTCGGTGAAGGCGCCGAGCGGCGACTCCGCCCAGATGCCCACGACGATCCGTGTGCCCGAGGCCGTGCCGAAGCCGGCTATGCGACCGGTGAAGCGGTGTTCGGTGACCATCGGGCCAGCATAGGCGGCGTGGCTTGTGATCAATTCAGGAGGAGAGCTCAGCCGTGTGGATAGTGGCGTCGGCGACGCGCTCCTCCTGAATTGGTCACGCATGAGCCGTTGACGGCAGCAGCTGTGCCCGGCGCCAATCGTTCGAGGCGAGGGCCTCGAGCAGGCGCTCGTGAGTTCCGCGGATGTGCTCGGCGATCAGCTGCTCCGCGGCATCGGCGTCGCGCCCGCGCACGGCCTGCAGGATGCGCAGGTGCTCGTCGCGCGCGTGGCTGCGGGCCTCGGGCGAGCGGGCCTCGAGCCAGCGGGTTCTTTCGAGGCGGCGCAGCGAGGTGGCGACCGCCGTGCCGAAGAACGGATTGCCGGCGAGCTCTGCGAGGCGGGCGTGGAAGTCGCCGCCCGCCTGCACGCTGTCTCCCGCGGCGTTCGCGTCTGCGGCGTCGTTCAGCTCGTCTGCCAGCGCATCGAGCTGCTCGTCGGATGCCCTCTGCACGGCCAGTCGCGCCGCCGCGGTCTCGATGGCCTCGCGGTATTCGGCGAGCTGCTCGATCTCGTCGAGGTCGATGGGTGCGACCGCGTAGCTGCGGCCGTCGCGGCGCACGAGCCCTTCGTCTTCGAGGCGCACGAGAGCGGCGCGCACGGGGGTTCTGGATGCCTGGAATCGCGACTCGAGGCCGCGCTCAGACAGGCTCTGGCCGGGGAGCAGCTCGAGCGTGAGTATCGCTGCCCGGAGCCTGTCGTACAGCTGCGCCGTCTGGGTGGGGCGTTCGTCGTCGGCCACGGGTGTCCTTCTCGTGCGGTTGCGTCGCGTGGTGAGGTCGTGCAGTTGCGTCGTGCAGTTGCGTCGTGCATCAATTGGTATACCGTAATGGTATACCAATACGGCCTCACCTCGGGTGCCGTGAACGAAGGAACGGCCCCATGACCTCCACGGCGACAGCCTCCGCCCGCGCGACCGCGCGCATCCCCGCTCGCGCCTGGATCAACCTGGGTCTCGGGCTCGGGGCGCAGTCCGCGGGGACGGTGTTCATCAACACGCCCGCGTTCCTCATCCTGCTGCTGCACACGCAGCGCGGACTCACGTTGGCCGAGGCGGGGCTGCTCGCGGCGGCGCCCACGGTGGGAATGGTGCTCACCTTGTTCGCCTGGGGTGCGCTCGTCGACCGGATCGGGGAGCGCGGCGTGATCGCCGTCGGCCTCGCGCTCACCTCGGCGGCCGCGTTCCTGGCGATGACCGTCGACGGATACGTCGCGATCGGAGCCTTCCTGCTGCTCGGGGGCATGGCCTCCGCCAGCACGAACTCGGCGAGCGGCTCGCTCGTGGTGCGCTGGTTCCCGAGCTCGCGTCGCGGACTCGCCATGGGCATCCGGCAGATGGCCGTGCCGCTCGGGGTCACGATCGCGGCGGTGTCGGTGCCCGTCGCCGCCGAGGCCGGGGGAGTGCCGCTCGCCCTGCTCGTTCCCGCCGTGATCGCCGGCGTGTTCGCGGTGGCCTGCGGGGTCGGCATCCGAAATGCGCCCGCGGGCGCCCGAGCGGCGGACGCGCCCGCGGCGCCCGCAGTCCCCGCCGTTTCTGCGGCGCGACCCGCCAACCCCTACCGGGGCAGTGGGTTCCTGTGGCGCATCCACGCGGTGTCGATTCTGCTCGTCGTGCCGCAGTTCACCGTGTCGACGTTCGGACTGGTGTGGCTGGTCACCGAGCTCGGCTGGGCCCCGCTCGCCGCCGGTGTGCTCGTGGGCGCCGCGCAGTTCGTGGGCGCGATCGGGCGGATCCTCGTGGGGGTGTGGAGCGACAGGCTCGGCAGCCGCGTGCGCCCGCTGCGCTGGGTCGCGATGTCGGCGGGCGCCGTGATGCTGCTGCTCGCTCTGTCGGACGCCGCGACCTGGGGTGCCGCCGCCGTCGTCTTCGTGGTCGCCACGGTCGTGGTCGTGGCCGACAACGGGCTCGCCTTCACCTCGGTGGCCGAGACGGCGGGGCCGGCCTGGAGCGGTCGAGCACTCGGCGTGCAGAACACGGGACAGTACGTGGCCGCCTCGATCGTGGGTCCCGCCGTCGGAGCGTTGATCGGGCTCGTCGGCTACCCGCTCGCCTTCGTGGTGGTCGCCCTGTTCCCCGTGGCCGCGATCCCGTTAGTGCCGCGCATGCGCGAGGAGCGCGACCGCCTCTGAGTGCCGCGGCTAGGCGCCGACGGGTGACCGACGGGGCCAGCGGAGTCTGCGCTGCGCCAGCAGGATGCCGAGGAACACGAGCACCGCGCCCAGCGGCTCGTTCCACGAGAGGGTCTCGCCGAGAACCAGGATGCCCAGGGCGACTCCCACGATCGGCGTCAGGTAGGTGACGGTGGAGGTCACGGTCGGGCCCCAGGTGAGGAGCACGTTGATGTTCCAGAGGTAGGCGAAGCCGGTGCCCACGATTCCGAGGACGAGCAGGCTGGCGACGATCGCGGGCGTGAGCTGCACGGCGCCGATCGCGACGACGGGGGTGAGCAGCAGCATGATGGCGCCGCCGAGGCCGATCTGCAGAAAGGCCGTGGTGACGCCACTGACGCCCCGGCCGGTGATGAAGCGGCGCAGGTAGCCGAAGGTGAACCCGTAGCAGACGGCCGACCCGAGGCAGGCGAGCTGGCCCGCGAGTTCGGTCACGGGCGAGCCTGCCGCGGCGGCCGTGGGCACGAAGCGCCAGGGGCCGATGATCACGACGACTCCGACGATTCCCACGGCGACACCGAGGATCTGGGCGCGCGACAGCTTCTCGACGCGGAACACCAGCGTGGCCATGAGGGCGGTGGTGATCGGGGTGACGGCGTTGTAGATGCTCGCGAGCCCGCTCGAGACGTACTGCTCGGCCCACGCGAAGAGCAGATAGGGCAGAACCGAGCCGGAGACGGCGACGACGACGAAGTGGGCCCAGACCTTCGGCGAGCGGGGCAGCGAGTTGCGGGTGATGAGCATCACCACGCCGAGGGCGAGACCGCCGAGCACCAGGCGGCTCCAGGCGACCTGGCCGAACGAGGTGCCCTCGAGGGCCACCTTCATGAAGAGGAAGCTGGCACCCCACACGATTCCCATCGAGGCGAACTGGATGGCCGCCGAGACGTTCGTGGTGCCCTCGGCGGTGCGGTGCGTGGTGCTCATGTGTTCACGGTATCGGTAGCGGCGGACACTGCCATGCCACCCGGGGCGGCATGGGTCGAGCGCGGGTGTCCGCACCGTGCGCGGTGGCTGAACCACCGCGTTCGACGCGAACACCCGCGCTCGAAGGAGGTGCTAGATGACGGGCGACTCGGTGTCGGCCGCGGCGGCGGGCGCCGCCGTGGTGCGCGCACCAGCGCCCTGGGTGCCAGCGCCCTGGGTGCCCGTGCCCTGGGTCGAGCGGGCGACCATGCCGCCGCCGAGCCCCGCGAGCAGTGCGCTGAGGTCGAGGCCCGTGGCCTGCTTGATGACCTCGGGCAGCTCGGTCATGTTCTGCGCGACGGACTTCGTGAGCGCGCTCGCGCCGTCGGTCGAGATGATCGAGATGTTGTCGACGTTCGACAGCGGCTCGGCCATGCGGCGGGCGACCTCAGGAAGGGCATCGATGGCGCGCGATGCGAGGGCCTCGCGGCTGAGCAGGTTCTGCGCCTCGGCGAGAGCCTTGACCGCGGCGGCCTCGGCCTCACCCTTGGCCCGCGTGGCGGCGGCGTTGGCGGTACCGAGGGCGGTGATCGACTCCGCCTCGTTGACGGCGGCCGTGCGGGCCGCTTCTGCCGTCTGCTGACGACGGTAGACCTCGACGTCGACGGATGCCTTCTCGGTATCGCGATCGGCCTGGGCCTTCTGCACCGCGGCGTAGGCCGCGGCCTCGGCGGGCTGGCGGACCTCGATGTTGAGTCGCTGCTCGGCGACCTTGGCCTGCTCGGCCACGGCCTCGCGCTCCTTGCCGGCGACGAAGGTGGCCTGCTCGGCGCGGGCCAGCTCACCCGCGGCGTCGGCCTCGGCGTTGGCGCGCTCGGTGTCGGCCTTGATGGCGGCGACGCGCAGGTCGAGCTCGCGCTGGCGCTCGGCCGTGAGCTGCTCGTTCTCGATGCGGGAGAGGGCCGCGGCTCGCACGGTCTCGGCCTCGCGCACCTCGGCGATCTGACGGGCCTGGGCGGCCTCGGCGCGACCACGGTCGGCGAGGTAGGTCGAGCCGGGCGTCTCGATCTCGCGGATGTTCAGGGTCTCGATCTGCAGGCCCAGCTCGGCGAGCTCGCCCTTGGTCTCGGTGACCGCGTCCTGCGCCAGCTGAGCGAAGCTCTTGACGAGCTCGTCGACGGCCCGGCCGCCGATGAGGCCACGCAACGAACCTTCGAGCGACTGCTGCACGATCTCGGGAAGCTTCGCCTGCTGCAGCAGGTAGCGCTGGGCGGCGCGACGAACGCCGTCCTCGCTGCCGGTGACCTTGAAGTTGACCGTGGCCTTCACCGAGGTGCGGATGAAGTTGCTGTCGATCGCTGTGACATCGACCGAGGTCTGGTACTGCTCGAGCGAGAGCTTGAAGCCCTCCTGGAAGATGGGCCAGATGAACGTGCGGCCGCCGATGATGACCTTCTGCGGCGACGTGATGCCTTCTGCGGCACCCTTGGCGGCGCCGCGGCCGACCACGATGAGCGCCTGGTTCGGCGGAACGCGGCGGATGCGGCTGGCGATGAAGCCGAGCAACGCCACGATGATGACGATGACGACGACCACCGAGACGATGGACGTGTTGCTGCTGATGAAGTCCATGTACTGGGCTTCCTCTCTGTAGGGGACTGTGGCTCTAGGGGGCGGCGCCGTCTTCGACGACGGCCACGACCCTGACGCGGTAGCCGTCTTCTTCGACGACCCGGATGCGCGTCTGCGCCGCGAGGGTCGCGTCGCTGACGGCGGGTCGCCGTTCGAGCTCGCGCACGTCGTCGAGGTTCACCTCTCCGCCGGCGGGGCCGGTGGTCACGGTGGTGACGCCGACGAGGCCGACGGGAGAGTAGTGACCGCCGCTCTCCTGCTTGGCGATGTGGCTGACGAACAGCTGGATGGCCACGAGGGCGACGAGAGCGAGCGCCACGGCGATGACGTACGTGAGCCAGGTGGGCAGGTCGTTCGAGACGGTGATGATGCCGGCGACCCCGAAGATCGACAGTGCTGCGCCGATCGCGATGCCGGAGACGAGGCCGTCGCCCGCCCCGATGAGATCGAGCAGATCGCCGACGATGATGCTCGAGAGCAGCAGAAGCAGGCCGACAGCGCCGACGATGAGAAACGGGAGCATGCGGCACCTTTCGTGTCGAAAGCTCTTCTAGCATGCCCTAACGAGGGGTGCCCTGTCAGGTCTCACGTGCTGCGAGCGAGCCGACGCCACCGTCTCAGTCGTAGACGCGCACCAGCGACCACTCGCGATCGGAGACCGACCAGACCACGTCGAACACGAAGCTCACGCCGAGCTCGTTGGTGGCCTGGAATCGCCAGCCGCGAACGATCGGAGGGTGCGTGACGCGTGACCACGCGAGGTCTTCGAGGGGGGTGGGCATGTCGCTGACACGCCAGCGCCGCCCATTCCACACCATGCGGGAGGGCACGTCGTCGTCGACCCAGAGGGTGACCGCTTCGGCCGTGTACGAGATGCTCATCATGCTCCGATCGTTCGAATATATGTTCGATAGTGACGAGCATATGCGTGCGTCCGCGACACGCCAAAGATTCGAACGATCCGAATCGAGGCCGTCTTTGTCAAGTCCCAGAATGCCGATTCACGATCTTCCCTACAGTTGTCCGGTCTCGCTTCATGGAGGCGCGCGCACCAAGAGAAGAGCAATGGGAAAACTGATCTACGCACGGTCCGAACTCGAGATCGACATCGCCGACCGGGCGCTCCTGCATCTGCAGCTCGTCATCGGAGCGAAGCTCCGCCGGGGAGAGAGCTTCTTCTTCTCGTGGAAAGAGGACGTCGCGGTGGGAAGCGGGCGCTCCAGCATCTGGCTCACGCCCGCCCTTCCCCTCTACTTCCGCTTTCACGAGTCGAAGCTCGGCCCGGTGAACAGGGAGTGGATCGACCTGCTGGCGGCGTCGTCGAACAGTGGACAGGGCCTCGTCTACACCGAGGAGCCGGGCACGCCGCCGTCGTGGAACCCTCGCGGACACGTGTGAGCGCATTCTCTCTCACGAGACCCGTGCTGCCTAGACCTATTGCGCCCGGCATCGACGACGTAACCTATCCGCGGAGAACGAGCGACAGGAGGTGAGCCGGATGGGTGCCACGAACGACGACGACGACGTAACGCCGCCGCAGCCCGCGCGACCTCGCCGCTCCCTCAACTCGAAGGCCATTCCTTACGGAACCGAGGAGATGGGGACGTTCTTCTCGGACGAGGAGTGGGACTCCGGCTGGGAGATCAACCACACGGTGACCCCGCCTCTCTGACCTGCGTCGGCCCGAGCGGCGTCAGATCGAACGGGGAGGCGCCGTGCTCTGCCGTTCGATGAGCACGGTGGGAACGATCGTCGCTCCACCGGACGGCCGCGACCCGTCTATCTGGGTGAGGAGCCGCTCGATGCACAGTCGCCCTACGGCGCTGAAGTCCTGATGCACCGTCGTCAGCGGCGGCCAGAACGAGCTCGACTCCTCCATGTCGTCGAATCCCACGACGCTGATGTGCTCGGGAACGGCGAGATCGTTCTCGTGGAACGCGCGCATGAGTCCGAGCGCCATCTGGTCGTTCGCGGCGAACACGGCCGTGACGTCTCGGTTCTCGGCCAGGGCGAGGCCGTGCTGGTAGCCCGAGTTGGTCGTCCAGTCGCCGACGAGAACGGGCGGTGCCTCGACGCCGGCCTCGGTGAGAGTGCGCAGCCATGAATCCCTGCGTCGCGCGGCGGAGTACGACGCCTCGGGTCCGGACACGTGCCAGACCGTGCGATGGCCGAGGTCGAGGAGCAGTCGGGTCGCGTCGCGCGCGCCGGCCGTCTGATCGGTGTCGACGACGGCATACGTGTCGTCGGCGTCGGAGTCCACGATGACGACCGGCATGCCCGTGGGCAGTGAGATGTCGGCGCGGTCGAGGATGTGCGATTCGACGATGACGACCACGCCGTCGACGGCCTGTTCGCTCAGCCGGGTGAATGCTCCCAGCAGCTGACCCTGGGTCGGCAGGGCGATCGGGATCAGCGTGATGGAGTACCCGGCCTGCGTCGCTGCGGTCGCGATCGCGTCGAGCGTGCGCATGTTGCCGAACGTCGACAGCGTGAACATGATGACGCCGATCGAATTGAACCGACCTGTCTTAAGCGCGCGGGCGGCGCTGTTCGGCCGATAGCCGATCTGGCTCATCGCCGCGAGGACCCTCTCCTTCGTCGAGGGCTCGACGTTGTTCAGCCCGTTCGCGACTCTCGATACCGTCTGCGCCGAGACGCCGGCCACGGCTGCGACGTCGGCCATCGAGGGCCCCCGTTGCGGGCGGGGAAGCTGTTCGGTGACATCGTCGTCGTCTCGAGCGCTCACTGTTCTCCGATTGTCTGCACGCGACCGGATCACACATCCGCGTGGCATTTGTTTACGTAAACATGCTAGCGTCATCCCATCGTGTTTACGTAAACATCCGCGCGACGGATGTCAGCGTCTCTCACGCAGAGACTCTCTCTTAGAAGAATGAGAATGTGAAATGACGACGGTGTCACAGGATCCGACCGCTGCGGTCGCACCACGCCTGGGCAGGCGTCCCGCGCCGCACAAGGCGAAGCGGGACTGGACAGGCTGGAAGTTCATCGGCCCGTTCATGCTGATCTTCGCCTTCGTGCTGATCGCCCCGGTGGTCTACTCGATCTATCTGAGCTTCTTCAAAGACCAGCTCGTCGGCGGCAACTCCTTCGTCGGACTCGCCAACTACATCCAGGTGCTGGGAGACCAGAAGTTCTGGGAGTCGCTCGGCCGTGTGTCGATCTTCCTCGTCGTGCAGGTGCCGATCATGCTGCTGCTCGCACTGTTCGCGGCACTCGCGATCGACAGTGCCCGGCTGCACTTCCCGGCGTTCTTCCGCATCGGCATCTTCCTGCCCTACGCCGTGCCGGCGGTGGTCGCGACGCTCATGTGGGGGTTCATGTACGGCGTGCGCTTCGGCCTCGTCGCCAACATCAACGACTTCTTCGGCATCTCGCTGCCCGACCCGCTCTCGAACGCGTGGGTCCTGGCCTCGATCGGCAACATCGTCACGTGGGAGTTCGTCGGCTACAACATGCTGCTCTTCTACGCGGCCCTCCGCGTCATCCCCACCGACCTCTACGAGGCGGCCGAGCTCGACGGGGCCAACCACTTCCGCGTCATCCGCAGCATCAAACTCCCGGCTCTGCGCCCCGCCATCGTGATCGGAACCATCTTCTCGATCATCGGCAGCTTCCAGCTGTTCAACGAGCCGAACATCCTGAAGCCCCTGGCGAAGAACACCATCGTCACGTCGTTCACGCCGAATATGTACGCCTACAACCTGTCGTTCTCAGGTCAGCAGTACAACTACGCGGCCACGATCGCCATCGTCATGGGTGTCGCCACCGCGGTGATCGCCCTCATCGTGCAAAACCGCGGCTCGCGAAAGGAGGTCTGAGATGACCCAGGCCACTGTTACCGCCCCCTCCGCCGCGGCCTCGGCACGCGGCACGCGTTCCACGTCGCGAGCGACGAGGCACACCCGCTCCCTCGGGGGCCGAGGCGTGCACCAGCGCCGATCGATCCTGCTCACGATCGTCATGTCCGTGATGGTCGTCTACGCCCTCTTCCCCCTGTTCTGGCTGTTCGTCAGCTCCACGAAGACCCAGTCCGAGCTGCTCAGCTCGTTCGGTCTCTGGTTCAGCGGCGACTTCTCGCTGTTCGACAACATCGCCCAGACGCTCAGCTACGGAAACGGTGAATTCGTTCGCTGGTTCGGCAACACGCTGCTGTACGTCGTCGTCGGCGCCGGCGGTGCGACGCTTCTGGCGGCCCTTGGCGGCTACGGGCTGGCCAAGTTCAACTTCCCCGGAAAGAAGGGCGTCTTCGCCGTCGTGCTCGGCGCGGTCGCCATCCCGGGCACGGCCCTCGCCGTGCCGACCTTCCTGATGTTCAGCCAGCTGGGCCTGACGAACACGCCGTGGTCGATCATCCTGCCGTCGCTGATCAGCCCGTTCGGCCTGTACCTGATCTGGACCTACGCCCTCGACGCCGTGCCGACCGAGGTGCTCGAGGCCGCGCGCATGGACGGCGCCGGCGAGATGCGCACCTTCTTCACCATCTCGCTGCGTCTGCTGACGCCCGGCATCGTCACCGTGCTGCTGTTCACCGTGGTCGCGACGTGGAACAACTACTTCCTGCCCCTGATCATGCTCTCGGAGCCGACCTGGTATCCCCTCACGGTGGGCCTGAACCAGTGGAACGCACAGTCCCAGACCGTGGGCGGCGACGCGATCTACAACCTGGTCGTCACCGGTTCGCTGCTCACGATCGTCCCGATCATCGTCGCGTTCCTGTTCCTGCAGAAGTACTGGCAGTCCGGCCTCTCCGCCGGAAGCGTCAAGGCCTGACCGGCCGGCGCACCCGCCCCTCGAACCCATCCTCCATCGCACCATCAGTTCAACACCACAAGGAAGTGAAAGGCACACTCATGAAGATTCGCAGCAATAAGGGCCTCCGCAGAGGCGCGGCGGCGCTCACCGGGGCTCTGGCCCTGGGCCTCGCCCTCTCAGCCTGCTCCTCCGCCGGCGGCGGCGCCGAGACGGGCAACGCAGACGACATCGCCAAGGCGCTCGACACCGAGACCACGCTCACGGTGTGGGCCTGGGCTCCCGCCGTCGAGCAGATCGCCAAGGACTTCGAGAAGGAGCACCCGAAGGTCACCGTCAACGTCGTGAACGCCGGTACCGGCAACGACCAGTACGTGAAGCTGCAGAACGCGATCAAGGCCGGATCGGGCGCGCCCGACGTCGCCCAGATCGAGTACTACGCGCTGCCGCAGTTCGCGCTCAGCGACTCGCTCGTCGACCTGAAGGACTTCGGCTTCGACTCCTTCGCCGACGAGTACACCGACAGCACCTGGAACTCGGTCAGCCTCGACGGCGGTGTCTACGCCCTTCCGCAGGACTCCGGCCCCATGGCCCTGTTCTACAACAAGGCGGTCTTCGACCAGTACGGCATCGCCGTGCCCACAACCTGGGACGAGTACGTCGCCGCAGCGAAGCAGCTGCACGCCGCAGACCCGACCAAGTACATCACCAACGACACGGGCGACGCCGGCTTCACGACCAGCATGATCTGGCAGGCAGGCGGCCAGCCCTACAAGACCGAGAACTCCACCGATGTCTCGATCGACCTGCAGGACGAGGGCTCGAAGAAGTTCGCCGACACCTGGAACCAGCTGGTCGAGGGCGACCTCGTCTCGCCGATCTCGTCGTGGAGCGACGAGTGGTACAAGGGCCTCGCCGACGGCAGCATCGCCACGCTGACCATCGGTGCCTGGATGCCGGGCAACCTGGAATCCGGAGTCGCGGACGCGGCCGGAGACTGGCGCGTCGCCCCCATGCCGACGTGGGAGCCCGGAGTGGCCGCCAGCGCCGAGAACGGCGGCGGTGGTGACGCGATCATGAAGCAGAGCAAGAACAAGCTGGCCGCGGCCGGATTCCTGCAGTACATGAACGAGGGCGAAGGAACCCAGACCTCGATCGACGCCGGCGGATTCCCGTCGACCGTCGCCGACCTCAACAGCGACGAGTTCCTGAACTACGAGAGCGACTACTTCGGTGGACAGAAGATCAACCAGGTCCTCGTGCAGTCGTCGAAGGACGTCGTGAAGGGATGGCAGTACCTGCCCTTCCAGGTGTACTCGAACAGCATCTTCAACGACACCGTGGGCAAGGCGTACTCGAGCAAGTCCGACCTCAACGCCGGACTCGAGGCGTGGCAGAAGGCCACGGCCGACTACGGAAACGAGCAGGGCTTCACCGTCAAGGCGGGCAGCTAGCCTCCTGCACCCTCGCGGCCCCCGTCAGCCTGCTGGCGGGGGCCGTCTTCACGCACACCTGAAAGAGAAGCTTCCGTGGCCCACGCCCGCCTCACCGTCACCCCGTCCGACATCATCGCCCCGGTCTCGCCGCGCCTGTTCGGCTCCTTCGTCGAGCACATGGGCCGCGCCGTCTACACCGGCATCTACGAGCCGGGCCACGCCACGGCGGATGAGCGGGGATTCCGTCGCGACGTGCTCGAGCTGGTCAGGGAGCTCGGAGCGAGCGTCATCCGGTACCCCGGCGGCAATTTCGTGTCGGGCTTCCGCTGGGAGGACAGCGTCGGGCCGGTGGCCGAGCGCCCCACCCGCCTCGAGGTCGCCTGGCACAGCATCGAGACGAACGAGGTGGGCCTGCACGAGTTCGCCGACTGGGCCGAGACGGCCGGCGTCGAGATCATGAACGCGGTCAACCTGGGCACGCGCGGCATCGAGGAGGCGGCCTCGCTACTCGAATACAGCAATCACCCCAGGAACACCGCCCTCTCAGAGCAGCGCCGCGGCAACGGTCGCGACGAGCCCTTCGGCATCACCCTGTGGTGCCTCGGCAACGAGATGGACGGCCCGTGGCAGATCGGCCACAAGACGGCGGATGAATACGGTCGGCTCGCCGCCGAGACCGGCAGGGTCATGAAATGGATCGACCCCGGCATCGAGCTCGTCGCCGCCGGAAGCTCCAACGCCGACATGCCCACCTTCGGCACGTGGGAGAAGACGGTTCTCGAGCACGGCATCGACGTGTTCGACCACATCTCGCTGCACGCCTACTACGAGGAGACGAACGGCGACGTCGACAGCTTCCTCGCGTCGGGCGTCGGCCTCGACCGCTACATCCGCCGGGTGGCCGACATCATCCGCGAGACCCTCGACGCCCACGGCTCCGATCGCACGATCGGCATCAGCGTCGACGAGTGGAACGTCTGGAACCAGACCCGTTTCAACGACGTCGACAAGCCGCCGCTCTTCGCCGGCGAGTGGAACGAGCACCCGCGCATCATCGAAGACGAGTACACCGTGACCGACGCGGTGGTCGTGGGATCACTCCTGATGTCGCTCCTCCGCAACGCCGACGTGGTGAGCATGGCCAACCTCGCCCAGCTGGTGAACGTCATCGCCCCGATCCGCTCCGAGCCCGACGGCCCGGCGTGGCGGCAGACCACATTCCACCCCTTCGCCCTGACGGCGCGCTTCGCCCGGGGCTCCGTCGTGCGCTCCACGGTCGAGGCCGACGAGCAGCGCACGGCCGACTACGGGGACGTGCCCCTGCTCGACGCGGTCGCCCTGGCCGACGGCGACGAGACGACGCTCCTGCTGGTGAACCGCTCGACGACCGACCCCCTCGAGGTCGCGGTCGATGTCGACGGCGCACCCGTCGCATCCGTTCTGCACCAGCGCACGCTCGGCGTGCCCAACGGTGGCAGCCGGCACACGAGCAACAGCCGGGGCGAGCCGGATGCCGTGCTGCCGCGCGACCTCGGCATCGTCACGGTCGACGACGGCGCCGCGCGGGTCGTGCTGCCGGCCCTGTCGTGGTCGATCGTCCGCCTGGCGACCCCCCGAACCACCTCGACCATCACGACCTCCTCGACTCCTGGGACCGACAATGTCTGACTTCCGCATCGGCGACACCGACTTCCTGCTCGACGGGCAGCCTTTCCGCATCCTGTCGGGAGCCCTGCACTACTTCCGGGTGCATCCCGATCACTGGGCCGATCGCATCCACAAGGCGAAGCTGATGGGGCTCAACACCATCGAGACCTACGTGGCGTGGAACGAGCATTCGCCCGAGCCCGGCCGCTTCGACACCGAGGGCGGCCTCGATCTCGGTCGCTTCCTCGACCTGGTGGCCGCCGAGGGCATGTACGCCATCGTGCGACCAGGGCCGTTCATCTGCGCGGAGTGGGACAACGGCGGGTTCCCCGGCTGGCTGTTCAGCGATCCGGCCGTGGGGGTGCGACGCAACGAGCCCGTGTACATGCGCGCCGTCGCGGACTACTTCGCGGCCCTGCTGCCGATCGTGGCCTCGCGCCAGATCGACAGGGGCGGTCCTGTGATCCTCATGCAGATCGAGAACGAGTACGGGGCGTACGGCTCCGACAAGGACTACCTGCGCGCTCTGATCGAGCTCACCCGCGCGGGCGGCATCACGGTCGACTTCACCACCATCGACCAGCCCACCGACCAGATGCTCGACGACGGCAGCCTGCCCGAACTGCACAAGACGGGCTCGTTCGGATCGCGGGCCGCCGAACGGCTCGCCACCCTGCGCGCGCACCAGAAGACCGGGCCGCTCATGTGCGCCGAGTTCTGGGACGGCTGGTTCGACCACTGGGGCGCCCACCACCATGTGACCGACGCGGCGGAGTCGGCTCGCGAGCTCGACGCGCTCCTGGCCGCCGGCGCCTCCGTGAACATCTACATGTTCCACGGCGGGACGAACTTCGGCTTCACGAACGGCGCCAACGACAAGGGCGTCTACCAGCCGACCGTCACGTCGTACGACTACGACGCTCCGCTCACGGAGTCGGGCGACCCCGGGCCCAAGTACTGGGCGTTCCGCGACGTCATCGCGCGCTACGCGCCGGTTCCGGAGGAGACGCCGGCCGAGGCCGCCGCCGCGCCCGAGATCGAGGTCGCATTCGGCGAGCGCGTGGCGCTGTCGGATGCCCTGGGCGCGTTGGGCGAGGCCGTGACGGTCGACGGTCTTCCGACCATGGACCAGCAGGGCCAGTTCCGGGGCTTCGCGTTCTACCGCAGCCGGATCGAGGCGGGCGGCCCGCGCGTGCTGACGGTCGACGAGGTGAGGGACAGGGCGCAGGTCTTCGTCGGCGGCGCCGCCGTGGGCGTGCTGCAGCGCGACCACCACGACACCGCCCTCGGCCTTCCTGCCGTGGCAGAGGGCGGCGCGATGCTCGAGATCCTCGTGGAAGACCAGGGGCGCGTGAACTACGGCCCGCGCATCGGCGAGCACAAGGGTCTGATCGGAGGCCTTCGCCTCGACGGGGTCGAACACGACGCCTGGTCCGTCACCGAGCTGGCCTTCACCGGCGTGACCACGGGGCGGGCATCCGGCGTCTACTCGGCAGTGCCGGCCGAGCGGGCCGTCGCCGGTCCGTCGTTCCTGCGGGCGCGGTTCGAGGCCGAGGCGGGCCGTGACCTGTTCCTCAGCACGGAAGGCTGGGGCAAGGGCCAGGCCTGGGTCAACGGGTTCAACCTCGGGCGGTACTGGAGTCGCGGCCCGGCCACCACGCTGTACGTGCCCGGCCCGCTTCTCGTCGGCGGCGCCAACGAGCTCGTGCTGTTCGAGCTGCACGGTGCGGAGAAGGCGGTCGTGCGCTTCGTGTCAAACCCGTCGCTGGGGCACACCGACTTCTAGAGGCTCAGTCCGACGTCGCCCGCAGGCCGCTCGAGGAGAGCAGGTCGTCGACGTCGACCCTGATCACGACGCGTTGGGGGTTGACCCGCGGCTGCCGGTACCTGACCGCGTACCGGGCCACGGCATCCGCAACCGCATCGGGTTCGCGCTCGATGCGGGCCGGGCCCGACAGGGTGAGCCAACGGATTCCGTCGACCTGGCTGACGGTGGCGTGCCCGGCGCGCTCGATGTTGCGCACCTTCTGCGTGCCGTCGCCCGTGATGATGCGCAGCACACCGTCGGCGAACGTGAAGCCCACGGGCACCGAGTGGATGCGGCCGCTCGGCGAGATGGTCGACAGGATGGCGAGGTGCCGGTCCGTCACGAACTGCTGGCCCTCGTCGGTCAGGGCGGCTGAATTGCTCATGTTCGACAGGCTACGGCAGGTGCTGGCGCATACTGGACGGGTGGACAGCCGACGCCGAACCGTCTTTCAGACCAGCCTCATGAGTGCCCTCCTCGATGGCGTGTACGACGGGGATCTGACCGTGGGGGAGCTGCTCGAGCACGGCGACTTCGGACTCGGAACGTTCAACGCGCTCGACGGCGAGATGCTCGTGCTCGACGGGGTGTGCCACCGGCTGCGTGCAGACGGAACGGCGGAGCGCGCATCCCTCGACGACCGCACGCCGTTCGCCGTCGTGACGCCGTTCGAGCCGACCGTCGGATTCGACGTGACGACGCGCACGTCGCGCGCCGACGTGGTGGCGCAGATCATCGAGCGCGAGGACTCGCAGAACTACCTGTTCGCGGTGCGGGTGCGCGGGCGCTTCGAGTCGGTCACGACGCGCACGGTGAGAAAGCAGCAGAAGCCGTATCCGCCGATGCGCGAGGCGGTGAAGGACGAGGCCATCGTGACCTTCGAGGCGGTCGACGGCACGGTGGCGGGCTTCCGCACGCCCCTGTACGAACGCGGCATCGGCGTTCCCGGCGGGCACGTGCACTTCATCGACGACGAGTTCACGGCGGGTGGCCACGTGCTCGACTTCGTGCTCGAGCGCGGGCGGGTCGACATCTGCAAGGGCACCGACCTGCAGCTGCGCCTGCCGCTCGACGAGAGCTTCGGAGAGGCGGACCTCGATCCGGAGGACCTGGACACCCAGGTGCGCAACGCGGAGAACAGCAGGCCGCCCAGCCAGTAGTTCCCGCTGCGGACGACAGGTACCGGTGTGCCGGTCCCTATAGTCCGCACGGGGCACTACTGGGCGTCAGGGGCCGCCGCGCCAGTGGTCGATGCGGTGCTTGTCGGGGGTGAAGCCGTGGTCGACGCCCCAGAGCACCGCCTGGGTGCGGCTGGATGCCCCGATCTTGCGGTAGATGCTGCGGATGTAGCTCTTCACCGTGTTGGGGCTGAGATAGGTGAGCTGCGCGACCTCGGCGTTGCTCTTGCCCTGGGTGATGAGCGCGAGGATCTCGGATTCGCGGTCGGTGATGCCCTCGTTCCGCCCTGGCCAGTCGAGGCCGGATGCCGGGCTCGCGCGACGGGGAGGGTCGCTGATGACCATCTCGCCCGCGTGGATGCGCTCGAGCGACGCCACCAGCTCGCGGGCGGGAAGCGTCTTCGACAGGTACCCGTGCACACCCTGCTGCTGCGCACCTTCGACGAGGTCGGGGTGGAAGTTCCAGGTGTACATGACGACCTTGCCGGCCCGGGGGCTGGCGACGAGTGCGCTGATCTCGTCGTGGTCGGACTCGGGCTGGGCGAACGAGTCGTACATGACGATGTCGACGGTGTCGCTGAGCTCTGTCGTGGCGTCGATCTCGGCGACGACCACCCGGTCGGAGTAGGAGTCGAACATGTGGGCGAGGCCGACAAGCACCACGTCGTAGTCGTCGACGAGGGCGACGGTGAGGGGTCGCGTGCTCGTGGCTGCCATGGGGTAGAACTTACACCCCTAGGGGTGTATTTCCCAGCCTGCGAAGGTGATTGATTGGGTACACCGTTCGACACCCGGACGGAGAAACCGTGCATTCACAACGCACTTCACCTGAAGAGGTCATCATCATGCTCGGACTCATCATCAGCATCCTCGTCGTCGGCATCATCGCCGGCGCCATCGCCCGCCTCGTCGTGCCCGGCAAGCAGAACCTGTCGATCGGCATGACCATCGTGCTGGGGGTCGTCGGCTCCTTCGTCGGCGGATTCCTCGGCTTCCTGATCTTCGGCGCCGACGCCCAGGAGGGCTTCTTCCAGCCTGCCGGCATCATCGGATCGATCATCGGCGCGATCATCGTGCTCATCATCTGGATCCAGGTGCGCGGCCGCAGCGCTGCCCGCCGCTAGTCGGTCTCTTGCGCAACGCGAAACGCCCGTCGGAACTCTCAGTTCTGACGGGCGTTTTCTGTGAAGGCGTGTGAGAGCGGATGACGGGAATCGAACCCCACGACGCGGAGCGTTGTGCGTCGCTCAGGATGACGGCCCACGTGGTTAGGGCGGTCTGTGAGAGCGGATGACGGGAATCGAACCCGCGCTATCAGCTTGGGAAGCTGAAGTTCTACCATTGAACTACATCCGCGTGGCCTGCAGTCGTGCCGCAGGCATCCATAGCCTAACCGACGATCGGCGCGGAGTCGCGACGTGTCAGAGGGTCGCGAGCTCCACCACGATGTCGTCGACGGCCTTGTCGTGCCAGCCGCGCAGCTGCTTCGATGAGTCCCAGAAGACGGATGCGTAGGGCAGCCAGGCGGTGAACAGGCTGCCGATCGCGAATGCGGCGACGATCAGCCCGCGCAGCAGCGCCCGCCCGAAGCCGATCGGTCCGGGCGACGAGAACCCGACCACCTCGATGCGCATGATCCGCTTGCCGGGTGAGGCGCCGCGCCCGCCGACGAGCCAGGCGACGACGAGGAACCAGCCGAGGCTCACCGCGACCACGCCGACGAGGGCCAGAGCCACGACGAGCGTGCCCGCCTCGGGGCGAGGCGTCGAGGAGGCGTAGACCCCCGCCGGCCACACGAAGAGCAGCGCCGCGGCGGTCACGATGAGGGTCGTGATCGCCCGATCGATCAGGTGGGCAGCGGCACGCTTTCCGAACGATGCGGGAGTGCGCGTCGAAGGCGTCGTCGGGAGCGGCCGCCATCCCGGAGCGCCGGGCGGCGTCTCGGGATGCCGCGCGACGGTGTGCTCTGCAGGGGTCTGAGGCGCGGCGGGCTGCGGGGCCGCGGGCTGCGCAGCTGCGGCGTTTTCAGATCGCGCGGCGACCGGATGCCCGGGGTCGGGCTCCCAGTCGAACACCGGCAGGGTCGCCGGTCGGGCGGGCGGCTGCGCCAGCGCCGGGGGCAGAGCCACGACGATCCCCGCATCGGCGGGAGCCACGGGGACTGGCGTGACGAAGCCCGATGCCTGCGGCGGCTGCTCGGGCGGCGCAGGCGGGTTCGAGACGGGCTGCGCAACGGGAGCGGGCGCGGGCCCCGCATCCGACAGCGAGAATTCGACCGCGCCGGCTCGCGACTCGTCGGCGAGTACTCCGAAGCGATCGGAGAGCTGGGCGTCGACGACCTCGCCGAGCAGTTCGAGCAGGTCGACGATGCGCTCCTGCACCCCGGGGTCGGCGCTGGTCACGGCTTGCCGGCCCATCGCATCCGGATCGACCCCGGCCGCGCCGCCGGCACCCGGCGAGCCGGCGCCGCCCTGGCCCGTCGCGCGCATGGCGGACGCCCAGAGTTCGTCGACCGTGCCCACCGTGAGCTCGTCGACGATCTCGCGCCCGATGCGCACGCGCGCATCGTGCCCGAGCCGGTCGAGGAGCGCCGGCCACGCCGAGCGCCGCGTCTCGTCGGCGAGCTCGGGGTGGCGGCCGCGGCGGATCTCGCCGAGCACCACGTTCTGCACGCTCGTGAGCAGGGCCGCCCAGAGGGGGTCGGCGTCGAGTCCGGCGAGCTCCGAGGGAAGAGTCGAGGGGGCGGAGAGAGCCCGGGCGAACGGGTCTGAGGCGTCCATCCGACCACCCTAGTGCGAGGCCCGATCCGCCCTGCAGGGCTACGCATGTGGCCAGGCCCGTCACTTGGCTAGGCTATGGCCGTGCTGCTATCCGATCGTGACATCAAAGCCGAACTCGACGAGGGCCGCATCGGCCTCGATCCCTACCAGCCCGAGCTGATCCAGCCCTCGAGCATCGACGTGCGCCTCGACCGCTTCTTCAGGCTGTTCGACAACCACAAGTACCCGTTCATCGACCCCGCCGAGGACCAGCCCGAACTCACGAGGCTGATCGAGGCCAAGCCCGACGAGCCGTTCATCCTGCACCCGGGGGAGTTCGTGCTCGGGTCGACCTTCGAGCTCGTCACCCTTCCCGACGACATCGCCGCGCGGCTCGAGGGCAAGAGCTCGCTCGGCCGCCTCGGCCTCCTCACGCACTCCACGGCCGGTTTCATCGACCCCGGCTTCTCGGGCCACGTCACCCTCGAGCTGTCGAACGTGGCAACCCTGCCGATCAAGCTCTGGCCCGGCATGAAGATCGGCCAGCTCTGCTTCTTCCGCCTGTCGAGCCCGGCCGAGAAGCCCTACGGTTCAACGGAGTACGGCTCCCGCTACCAGGGCCAGCGCGGCCCGACGGCCTCGCGCTCGCACCTGAACTTCCACAGAACAGACGTCTCCCAGGCCGACTGATCGGCCGCGGGTGTTGCTCTGCGCGACGGATGTTGCCGGTCGCCCGGGCACATCCGTCGCCACCGGCAACAGGCGGGCCGGATGCGCGCGGGCGCCGCGCCGGCTACTTCGGGCGGGTCGCCGGGTCCGTCGCCAGGTCGTGGCTGGCGCGGTCGACGACATCGGCGAGCTCGTCGGTGAGCAGCAGCTCTCGGCGCAGGTGGCGCGTGCGGTAGGCGGCACGGCCGATCATGTGCGCGGCGACCGGGGCCGTGAGCATCTGGAACAGCATCACCAGGAACAGCGTGGAGACCGTGGCCCAGTTGCGCTGCTCGAGAGCGACGGCGAGCAGGATGAACGCCAGCCCCGCGATCTGCGGCTTGGTGGCCGCGTGCATGCGTGAGAGGGCGTCGGGAAAACGCAGGAGCCCGATGCCGGCCGCGAGGCTCAGCAGCGCGCCGATGAGCAGGCAGACCGACGAGGCGACCTCGAACCAGATGTCGGCGGTCATTTCTCGCCCCCTGCCAGCTCGTCGAGCGAGGGATCGAGGGGCGATGCTCCGTCGTCCGCGTGCTTCGCCTCCGCGTCTTTCTGCTTGGTCGCGAAGCGGGCCACGCTGACCGAACCGACGAAGGCGAACATGGCGAGAACGAGGGCGACGGGGAGGGTGCGCGTGTGGTGGTTGTAGACCATCTCCGCCCCCAGAACGCAGATGAGAGTCGAGAGCAGCATGTCTGCGGCGACCATGCGGTCGAGGATCGAGGGTCCGCGCCAGATGCGCACGACGGCGAACAGGGCGGCGACGGCGAAGAGAGCCCCGGCGATGTAGACGACGATGTTCATTCCGGGTATCCCCCTTCGGGCGTGTACTGCTCGGCGGGAACCATCGGATGCCTCGACTCCCAGGCGCTCTGCCGTCGCCCGGTGATGAGCGGGGGAAGCGACCGCTCGGCCCGCGACAGGTTGACGCGGCGCACGTCGTCGCGCGAGCCGATGGCCCGCACGATGCGCTCCTCGACCGCGAGCACGCCCGCGCGGACCTGCTCGACGTCCTCCGGGGTCTCGGTTCCCAGGGCGTGCAGATACAGGATGTCGTCCTGCCGGTCTGCCTCGACGATCAGCGAGCCGGGAACCAGCGACACGGCCAGGGCCGTGAGGGTGAGGCTGAGATCGGACTTCGTCGACAGCTGCACGGCGATGATGGAACTCGTCGGCACGCGTCGCGGGTCGATGGCCATCCACGCGACCTGGAACGACGCGCGCACGAGATCGACGATGAACCTCACGATGAACAGCAGCACGCCGAGCGGGTTCACCCTGTCGGGCAGCTCGACGGGCGGCAGGTAGAACACCCGGGTGACGAGTAGGGCGAGCACCAGTCCCGTGACGATGCTGAGCACCGAGACCTGGTCCCAGAGGAACAGCCAGAGCACCACGAGCCAGACGAGAAGCGGCACCTGGCGCCAGATCGACCCTCTCACGCCGCTCACGAGACGCCTCCGTCGGGGAAGACGAGCGAGATGTAGTCGGCGGGCTGCTCGAGGTTCTGCGCCGCGCGGGTGGCCATGGAGTAGAGCGGCCCGGCGAAGACTGTGAGGGCCAGACTCACCGTGACCATCGCCACGGTGGCGCCGATCATGATGCGCGGCGACGCCTTCGTCTCTTGCACGTCGGACGCCTCCTCCGGGGCCTCCTCGATGCGGTCGAGCGCGGGCGACTCCTCTTCGTGCGCTTCGCGCTTGGGGCGCCAGAATGCGAGGCTCCACGCGCGCATGAGCGCGTAGAGGGTGAGCAGCGAGGTGAGCGCTCCCGCCCCGATGAGCACCCAGATGAGCGGCGACGGCGCCTCGGCTCCGGCCTCGAACAGGCCCAGCTTGCCGATGAAGCCCGAGAACGGCGGGATGCCGCCGAGGTTGAGCGCGGGCACGAAGAACAGCACTGCGATCACGGGCGAGGCCTTGAGCAGGCCGCCGAGTCGGTTGAGCGCCGTCGTGCCGCCCTGTCGCTCGACGAGTCCTGTGGCGAGGAACAGCGTGGTCTGCACGGTGATGTGGTGGATCACGTAGTAGATCGTTGCACCGAGACCCGCCACCGTTCCGATCGCGATGCCGAAGATCATGTAACCGATGTGGCTGACCAGCGTGAACGACAGCATCCGCTTGATGTCGGATTGCGCGACGGCGCCCAGGATGCCGATCACCAGGGTGAGCAGCGCCACGACGAGCAGCACCGTCTGCAGGGTGTTGCCCGGGAACAGGATGGTCTCGGTGCGGATGATCGCGTAGACGCCGACCTTGGTGAGCAGGCCGGCGAACACCGCGGTGACCGGCGCCGGCGCGGTCGGATAGGAGTCGGGCAGCCAGAACGAGAGCGGGAAGACGGCCGCCTTGATGCCGAACGCCACCAGCAGCATGAGCTGCAGCACGAGCTGGATGTCGGCGGGCAGCTCGCCGAGGCGCACCGACAGCTGGGCGATGTTCACGGTTCCGGTGGCGCCGTAGATCATGGCGATCGACGCCAGGAAGAGCATCGACGACACGAGGCTCACGATGATGTACGTGATGCCGGCCTTGATGCGCGCCTGGGTTCCGCCGAGGGTGAGCAGCACGTAGCTCGCCACGAGCAGGATCTCGAAGCTCACGTAGAGGTTGAAGAGGTCGCCCGCGATGAAGGCGTTGAAGACGCCGGCGGCCAGGATGAGGTAGCTGGGGTGGTAGATCGACACGGGGGTCTCGCGGTCGCCGTCGGCCATGCCCTGGCCGACGGAGAAGACGAGAACGCACAGCAGCACGATCGACGAGATCAGCAGCATCAGCGCCGAGAGCCTGTCGACGACCAGCACGATGCCGAAGGGCGCCGACCATCCGCCTACCGTCACGGCGTGGCCGCCGGTCTGGTCGGTGAGGTAGACGAGGGCCGCGCTTGTGAGCACGACCAGAGACAGCACGGTGATGGAGAACGTGACCTGCAGCCTCGGTCGGCGACCCGCGACGAGGGCGCCCGCAGCGCCGATGAGCGGCAGCAGCACGACGAGGGGGATGAGCGAGTTCATCAGGGCGGTCACGATGTCTTCGCCTCCGCCCGGCCTTCGAATTCGGTGTCTTCGCCCGAGCCGTCCTCGGCCTCGGTGCTCTCCTCGTCGTCGATGGAGCTGCCGGCGCCGCCCACGGCCACGTCGGCCTCGTCGCTCGTCACCACGTCGGCGCGGGCGATGCGCCACGAGCGGTAGATGAGGGCGAGCAGGAACGCCGAGACGCCGAAGGTGATGACGATGGCGGTGAGGATGAGCGCCTCGGGCAGCGGGTCGTGCATCTCGGACGGCTCGACGCCGTCGGCCACGATCGGGGCGAGGCCGGCCGGCCCCGCGATGATCAGGATGAGCAGGTTGGTGGCATTGCCGACGAGCAGGAAGCCCAGGAGCATGCGGGTCATGCTGCGTCCGAGCAGAAGGTAGACCCCGCCCGCATACAGCACGGCCATCAGCAGGATCAGAACAAGGGAGGCGCTCATCGGGGGCTCCTCTCGGGAGATGTCTGCTCGTCGGTGGCGGGAGCGTCGGCGGAGGGAGCCTCGGGTGCGCTGCTCAGCGAGTTCACCTCGTGGGCGCCGGGAAGGTCGTCGTCGCCATTGCTCTCGTCGTCGTGGTCCTCCTCCTGCTGCCGGTCGATCTCGGCCCCGAGGCTGCGCAGGATGTCGAGGGCGAGACCGACGACGACCAGGTAGACGCCGATGTCGAACAACGTCGAGGTGACGAACTCGATGTGGCCGATCACGGGGATCTCGGCCTCGAACCACGTGGAGGTGAGCGCGTCGACTCCGAAGAAGATGGGCACGAGGGCGGTGCCGCCTGCGAAGAGCACGCCGAAGCCGAGCAGCTTGCCGGCGTCGATCGGCGCGGCCTCTCCGAGCTCGAAGCGCCCGGCAGCGAGATAGCGGGCGACGAAGGCGAGCCCTGCCACGAGCCCACCGGCGAATCCTCCGCCGGGAACGTTGTGACCGGCGAAGAGCAGGTAGACCGACACGACGATGGCCGAATGGAACAGCAGCCGCACGACGACCTCGAGGATGATCGAGCGGTTCTCGGGAGCGAGAGTCTTGCCGGCCAGCAGCCAGGGCGTGCGCTGCGTGGCGTCCTCCTGCGACGGCGCTGCGCCGTCGGGGGTGGCCCCGGCGCTCGCGGTCGCCTCGATCGGGGCCTCGGCCAGACGCGTGCGGCGGGCGAACCAGCGGGGTCGTTCGGTCTCGGGGCCGAGCCTCGGCATGTCTCCGCTGCGTCGGGAGAGGAACACGAGGCTGGCGACACCGGTGGCGGCGACGACGAGCACGCTCATCTCGCCGAGGGTGTCCCAGCCGCGGATGTCGACGAGCAGCACGTTCACCACGTTGCGTCCGTGTCCGCCCTCGTAGGCGAGCTGGGGGAACTGCAGCGAAATGGGCTCGGCGATGCGGGAGCCGAGGGCGACGACGGCCACGACCGACATCAGGATGCCGACACCCACGCCGATGACGGCCCGAACGACGCGGTGGCGCCGGCCGTGATCCTGCCCGATGGCCGACGGCAGCCGTCGCAGAACGAGCACGAAGGTCACGAGCGTGACGGTCTCGACGAGTGCCTGGGTGAGCGCGAGGTCGGCGGCGCCCTGCAGGGCGAAGAGCGCGGCCATGCCGTAGCCGGTCACGCCCACGAGCACCACGGCCATGAAGCGCTTGTGTGCCCGGGCGGCGGCGATGGTGGCGACGCCCATGACGATCGCGATGGGCAGCTGCGCCGGCGAATCCCAGATTCGGAACGAGCCGGGCAGCTCGCCGACGAGCACGAGTGCGGTGCCGACCGCCGCCACGAGGACCACGAGGATGGTCGCGACGTAGATCGGCAGCGATCCGGTCTGGGTCACCCGGGTGAGGCGCACGGCGCCGCGGTCGACGAGGTGCACGATGCGGCTGTATCCGCGGGCCGAGTCGATCAGCGACGGAACACGGCCCTGGATGGCGGACACCCGGGTGCGTGCGGCGAAGAGTGCGAGTCCGAGAACGAGGGTGACCGCAGAGATGCCGAGGGCCGGCTCGAGACCGTGCCACAGGGCGAGGTGGGCCGCATCCGGAGGGGTTAGCTGGTCGCCTGCGGCGCTGGCGCCCGAGACGGCCGACGCCTCGCCGCTGAGCGGCGGCACGGTGTCGGCGTAGAGACCGAAGAGGGGGTCGAGCAGCGGGGAGGCGATGCCGAGGCCGAGGCTCGTGATGGCGAGGATCGCGGGCGAGATGAGGAAGTCGACGTGCTCGTGCACGAACTCCGCGGGCTCGACGCCCGGCTTCGAGGCGAAGGCTCCCCAGAGGAATCGCGCGGTGTAGGCCACGGTCAGAACAGAGCCGAGGGAGACGCCGACGAGGGCGACGAGGCCGAGCGGAGCCCCGTGCTCGGCGTCTTCGAGCAGGGCCGTGAACGTGGCCTCCTTCGCCACGAAGCCGAGCAGGGGAGGCAGGCCCGCCATCGACGCCGCGGCGAGGGTGGCGACGATCGCCAGCAGGGGCGCCTGGCGCCCGAGGCCGCTGATCTTGCGCAGGTCGCGGGTGCCGAGGCGGTTGTCGATGATGCCGACCACCAGGAACAGGGTGGCCTTGAAGAGCGCGTGGCCGGTGATGAGCGTGATGCCGGCGAGCGCGGCGTTGCGCGTGCCGTAGCCCACGACCACGGTGAGGAAGCCGAGCTGGCTGACGGTTCCGTAGGCGAGCAGCAGCTTGAGGTCGTGCTGGCGGAGGGCCCGCCATCCGCCCACCAGCATGGTCAGAACGCCGACGGCCACGAGCAGAGGCCGCCATCCCGGGGTGTCGCCGAACGCCGGAACCAGCAGGGCGATCAGGAAGATGCCGGCCTTCACCATCGCCGCCGCGTGCAGGTAGGCGCTCACGGGGGTCGGTGCGGCCATGGCGGAGGGCAGCCAGAAGTGCAGGGGAACCTGGGCCGATTTCGACAGGGCTCCGACGAGGACGAGGATCACGGCGACCGTGACGAGACCGGATGCCTGCGGCGGGTCGGCCACGATCTGCGACACCCGCGTGGTGCCCGATTCGACGGCCAGGATGACGACGCCCACCAGCATGGCCAGTCCGCCCGCCGTGGTCACCAGCAGCGCCTGGAGCGCGGCGCCCCGGCTCTTGCGCTTCGCGGTGTACTGGCCGATGAGCAGGTAGGAGAAGACGGTGGTCGCCTCCCAGAACATGAAGAGCACGTAGATGTCGTCGCTGACGACGAGGCCGAACATGGCTCCGGCGAAGGCGAGGAGCACGCCGCTGAAGCGACCCAGTCCGTCTTCGCCTCGGCGGAAGTAACGGGCGCAGTAGAGCACGACGAGAGTTCCGACTCCCGTGACGATGAGCGCCATCGTGAGCGAGAGGGCGTCGAGTCGGAATGCCAGGGCGAGGTCGAGCTGCGGCACCCACGGGTGGACCTCTGTGGGGGTCTCGCCGCGAGTCACAGCGGGGATCTGGGCGAGCAGCCCGACGAACACGGCGGCGGGAACGAGCGCGGCGAACACGAACATGCGGGGGCCGAAACGGGCCGTGAGCGAGGGAAGAACGAGCCCGGCGAGGGCGAAGCCGACGAGAGAGATGATCATTTCGGCTCCCTCAGATAGTCAGCCGGGGAACGGTTCGCGCCCGGTCGCAAGCGGCCGTGTGGAGCTCCAGTCTACCGGGACGAGACAGGTGGATGCCCCGAACGGCATAAGTCCGTCCGGGGCATCGGGAGCGCTCGGTGCGATCAGGCCGTGCGCACCGCTGAGACGAGCTGCGGATACAGCGCCTCCAGTGGCGCGGAGAGACCCGCCTTCACCTGGACGCTCGTCTCGTCGGCGAGCACCTCGAACTCGCCCGCCTCGAGGCCGTCGTAGGCACGGGCGACGATGTCGGCCGGGTCGCTCTTGAACTCGGTGACGCCCTCGGTCATGGGAGTGTCCGCGTAGCCGAGGTGCAGGCCGACCACATGCGTGCCCTGGGGTGCGAGCTCGAGCCGAAGCGAGTTCGTCGCCGACCAGAAGGCGGCCTTGGTCGCGCTGTACCCGCCGGCGACGCCGAGCCAGCTCAGCGCGGAGTGCACGTCGAGGAGTGCGCCGCCGCCGTTGCGGGCGAGTACGGGGGCGAATTCCCGGGCGACCGAGACCGCTCCGAAGAAGTTGGTCTCGAACATGCGGCGCAGCGCCCCGGAGTCGCCGAGCATGGGAACGTCGCCGCCGACGCCGGCGTTGTTGATCACGATGGTGGTGTCGGCCGCGATGGCAGCCGCTTGCTTGACGGAGGACTCGTCCGTCACGTCGAGCGCGATCGTCTGCACTCGTGCGTCGTTCCATTCGCGCGGCGTCCTGGCCGTGGCGTAGACCTTCGCCGCTCCGCGCTCGAGCGCCTGGGTCACGAATTCGCGTCCCAGTCCTCCGTTGGCTCCGGTGACGAGAACGACGGCGCCGCTGATGGTTGATGGCATGGTGATCTTCTTCCTTCTAGGTTGTGATTCACAACCTAGCACCCTGGGTTGCGGAATCAAACTCAGGTGCTATCGTCGAGGAATGGCGACATCTGTTCTGGGAAGAGACCCTCGGTGCCCCGTGGCGCGCAGCCTCGAGGTGCTCGGAGAGAAGTGGACGATCCTCGTCGTGCGCGAGGCCCTGGCCGGCGTCACCAGATTCTCTGATTTTCAGCAGAGGCTCGGAGTGGCGAAAGACGTGCTCGCGGCGCGCCTGTCGACGCTCGTCGAATTCGACGTGCTCGAGCGACGCTCCTACCGCGCCGAAGGCGAGCGCGAGCGCTCGGAGTACCTGCTCACCGCCGCGGGTCGCGACCTCGGCGTCGTGCTCGCGAGCCTGGCCCAATGGGGTGACACGCATCGACCGACAGGATTCGGCCCCGTCGTCGAGCATCGCGAGCGCGGCACGACCGAGCCTCTCCGCGTGGCCTTCGTCACGTCGAGCGGGCGCGAGGTCGCACTCGAGGACGTCGAGAGCGTCAGTGGGCCAGGAGCTACTGTCACCGTGCCGACGCGGTCGCCTCGCTGAGCAGCGGCAGCTGCAGGGTCAGCCACGGGCTGAACGCCCACGGCGTGCTGTCGACGGCCGAATGCAGGGCGCCGGGGTCGACCCAGTTCCACTCGGCGACCTCGTCGGGGTTGCCGACGACCTCGTCGGTCGTCGTGGCCGTGAACACCGGGCAGATCTCGTATTCGACGATTCCGGATGCGTCGGTCGCCCGGTAGCGGAAGTCGGGGAGAACGAGGGTCACCTCGTCGAGCGTGATTCCCAGCTCACGCTGCGCGCGGCGAGCCACGGCGTCGGTCATCGCCTCTCCGGGCGCCGGGTGGCCGCAGAACGAGTTCGTCCACACCCCGGGCCAGGCGACCTTGCCGAGCGAGCGGCGGGTGACCAGGATCCGGCCCTGCGAGTCGTAGACGTGGCACGAGAAGGCGAGGTGCAGGGCCGTGTCGGCGGTGTGAACCGTGGCCTTGTCTGCCGTTCCGATCGGCTGTCCGTCGTCGGAAAGCAGAACCACCTGTTCATGAGAGGACATGCACTTATTGTGCCAGAACGGGCGAATAGTCAGCCGACTGACTGATGGGGTCGGGATTCTTCGAGCAGGCAGCCCACCATTGTGCAATCCCCTCGACGAGGCGCGGTACTTAGACAGTCTCGTAAGTTAGCCTCGAATCGTGGATACGCATGATCTCGTGGTGGTGACCCGCCGGCGGCAGCAGCACGTCGATGCGGTTCTCGACCGCTTCTTCGGGCTCGCGAAGGCGCGGGCGTCGGGCATCGGCCCTCGATACGTGACTCTCTGGGAGACGCTCGAGAAGAACTCCGCCGGCGGCAAGCGCTTCCGTCCGGCCATGGTTCTCGCCGCCTACGAGGCTCTGGGGGGAACCGACTCCGAGACGGCCGCCTACGTCGGCGCGGCCTTCGAGCTGCTGCACACCGCACTGATCGTGCACGACGACGTGATCGATCGGGACTTCATCCGTCGCGGCGGCCCCAACGTGTCGGGCAGCTACCGCGACCTCGCCCAGACCGCGGGCATCCCCATTCCCACCGCAGAGCACCGCGGCCTCTCGGTCGCCGTCATCGCGGGAGACCTCGCCCTCTTCAATGCCTTCCGCCTGCTCGACCGCAGCGGTGTGAGCGGAGAGCTGCGGGAGCGGCTCCACGAGATCCTCGACGAGGCCATGTTCGCCTCGGCGGCCGGAGAGCTGCTCGACGTGGACTTCTCGCTGCACCCCGATCCGCCCTCGGTCGAGGACATCGTCGACATGGAGCGTCTGAAGACGGCCGTCTACTCGTTCGAGACCCCCCTCCAGGCAGGGGCAGTGCTCGCGGGTGCGGGCGAGGCGGCGGTCGAGGCCCTGGGCTCGTTCGGGCGCAACCTCGGCATCGCCTACCAGATCGTCGACGACCTCCTCGGCGTCTTCGGCGACGAAGGAGACACCGGCAAGTCCACCCTCGGCGACCTGCGCGAGGGCAAGCGCACGGTGCTCATCGCCTACGCCGCGACCACCGCGCAGTGGCCCGAGATCGAGCCGTCTTTCGGTGATCCCGATCTCGACGAAGACGGAGCCCGGCGCATCCGGGACCTGCTCGAAGACAGCGGCGCCCGCCGCTATGCGGAGGCCCTGGCCCGCGACTTCGCCAACAGGGCGTGGGAGCACCTCGCCTCGAGCGCGCTTCCCGACGCCGTGCGCACGGAGTTCCGCGGCTTCGTGGCCACGGTCCTGGAACGGGTCAAATGATCCGGCCCGAATCGCTGTACGACCGCGTGGCCATGGAGGCATCGGCCGTCGTCATCCGGAGATACTCGACCTCGTTCGGTCTCGCGTCGAAGCTGCTGTCTCCCGACGTGCGGCAGCATGTCGAGAACATCTACGCCCTCGTGCGGCTCGCCGACGAGGTCGTCGACGGGGTCGCCGCAGAGGCTCGCCTCGGCGCCGACGCCATACGAGCCCAGCTCGATGCGCTCGAGAGCGAGACGAACGAGGCGATGCGCTGCGGCTTCAGCACCAACCTGGTGGTGCACGCGTTCGCGCTCACGGCCCGCGAGACCGGATTCGGCGAAGAGCTCTCGGCCCCGTTCTACGCGTCGATGCGCGCAGACCTGAGCCAGACCGAGCACACGCCCGAGTCGTTCGACCTCTACGTCTACGGATCCGCCGAGGTCGTCGGTCTGATGTGCCTCAAAGCATTCCTCGTCGGCCACCGCTATTCCGACGAAGACGAGGCGCGCCTCGTCGACGGCGCCCGGCACCTCGGCGCGGCCTTTCAGAAGATCAACTTCCTGCGCGACCTCGCGGCCGACTTCACGGCCCTCGGCCGCAGCTACTTTCCCGGGGTCGACGTGGACTCGTTCACCGAGGCGCAGAAGGCCGTCATCATCGACGACATCCAGAACGACCTCGACATCGCCTGCTCGACCCTGACGCTGCTGCCGAGCTCGTCGCGGCGCGCCGTGGTGCTCGCGCAGGGGCTCTTCGCCGAGCTGACCCGCCGTCTGCGCGAAACGCCGGCCTCCGTGCTGGTGACCACCCGCATCCGTGTGCCCAACCCCGTTAAGATGCGAATCGCGGCCCTCGCTGCCGCGGGTCGTCTACCGAAGGAGCACGAGTGACAGCCAGCATCCCCACCGGTGACAGCACCGACTTGCAGGGAGAGGCCCGGCGGGCCATCGTCATCGGAGCCGGAATCAGCGGGCTTGCCAGCGCCGCCCTGCTCGCCCGCGAGGGATACGAGGTGACCCTGCTCGAGAAGCAGGGTGCGGTCGGAGGCCGCGCGGGCGTCTGGAGGAAAGACGGCTTCACGTTCGACACGGGCCCCTCCTGGTACCTGATGCCCGAGGTCTTCGACCACTTCTACAAGCTCATGGGCACCTCGGCCGCAGAGCAGCTCGACCTCACCCGCCTCGACCCGGGCTACCGCGTGTTCTTCGAGGGGGAGGAGACGACGGTCGACATCCGCAGCGACCTCGAGTCGAACCTCGAGCTGTTCGAATCGATCGAGCCCGGCGCCGGGGTGAAGATGGCCGGCTACCTCGACTCCGCCGCCGAGACCTACGACCTCGCCAAGAAGTACTTCCTCTACTCCACGTTCCAAGACCTCAAACCGCTCGCCGTCGGGCCCGTCGTCACGCGCACACCCCGCCTCGTGCGCCTGCTCACCGAGACGCTGGCCAGCTTCGCCGGTCGCACCGTGCGCGATCCGCGACTGCAGCAGATCCTCGGCTATCCCGCCGTCTTCCTGGGTTCGTCGCCGTATGCCGCTCCGAGCATGTACCACCTCATGAGCCACCTCGACATGAACGACGGCGTGCTCTACCCCCAGGGCGGCTTCGGCCAGGTGATCGCCAGCATCGAGAACATCGCTCGAGACGCGGGCGTCGACATCCACACCGGCGCGACCGTGACCCGCATCGTGCTCGAACTCGACCCCACGCTGAAGGCTCCCGAGCCCGAGAAGAGCGTCTACGACTACGAGACCACCGAGTTCGACACGAACGTCATCGACCGCGACGAGCTGCGGCGCATGCTCGCGGGCGAGGCGGATGCGCAGGGCTCCACGGCGCCGGCACCCGCGGTGGCGACCGACGTCGTGGCCGGGCCACCGGCATCCGATCGCAGCCGTGTCGGCGGCGTGCACTACGTCGACGACGAGGGGCGCGCCCACGAGCTGGAGGCGGAACTGGTCGTCGCCACGGCAGACCTGCGTCACGTCGAGACCACCATGCTGCTGCCCGAGCTGCAGACCTACCCCGAGTCGTACTGGCAGAAGAAGACCGCCGGGCCCAGCGCCGTGCTGGTGTACCTGGGCGTCTCGGGCGAGCTGCCGGAGCTCGCGCACCATTCGCTGTTCTTCACGAAGGACTGGAAGGGCGACTTCGGCAAGATCTTCGGAGCGAGCCGCTTCGGGCGCTTCGGGCCGAAGGGGGCCACGTCGGTTCCCGAGCCCGCGTCGATCTACGTCTGCCGGCCCAGCGCCACCGACGATACGGTCGCGCCCGAAGGCCACGAGAACATCTTCATCCTCGTTCCGATTCCGGCCGACCCCGGCATCGGCCACGGCGGCGAGAACGGCCAGGGGGATGCCCGGGTCGAGAGGATCGCCGACGCCGCGATCGCGCAGGTGGCCGAGTGGGCCGGCATCCCCGACCTCGCCGACCGCATCGTGGTGCGGCGCACCGTGGGGCCCGCCGACTTCGTCGACGACCTCAACTCGTGGAAGGGCACCGCACTCGGCCCGGCGCACACCCTGGGCCAGAGCGCGTTCTTCCGAGCCGGCAACGTGTCGAAGAAGGTCGACGGGCTCGTCTACGCCGGAGGATCCACGATTCCCGGTATCGGCCTGCCCATGTGCCTGATCAGCGCGGAGCTCGTGATCAAGCGGCTGCGCGGCGACACCAGCACGGGAGCACTGGCGGAGCCGGTTGTGGCGGAGCCCGGCGACTGATGGGTCTGCTGTACCTGCTCGCGCTCCTCGTCTCGATCACGGGCATGGTGGTGCTCGACCGTCGATTCGGGCTGTTCTTCTTCCGCGACGCGCGGCGGGCATCCATCGTTCTCGTCGCGGGGCTCGTGTTCTTCGTCGGCTGGGATCTGGCCGGCATCGGGCTCGGCATCTTCTTCCGCGGAGAGACCTCGTTCATGACCGGTCTTCAGCTGGCGCCCGAGCTGCCGGTCGAGGAGATCTTCTTCCTCACCCTGCTCTGCTATCTGACGATGAACCTGTTCGGGTTCCTGACGCGGGCATCCGCCGGTCGCGCGGCCGGCGGTCGCGCGGGCGCTGCCCGTCGCGACGAGGTGCGCCCGTGACCTACTGGACGCTCAACGCGATCTTCCTCGCGGTCGTCGCGCTGGTCGCGATCGTCGCGGCCGTGCGCATCCGGAGCACCCGGCCGTGGGTCGCGGTCGCCATCGCCCTCGGTGTTCTGCTGGTGATGACCGCGGTCTTCGACAACGTGATGATCGGAATCGGGCTGGTCGGATACGAGCCCTCCCTCATCTCGGGGGCCTTCATCGGAATCGCACCGCTCGAGGACTTCGCCTACGCGATCGCCGCCGCCGTTCTGCTGCCGTCGCTGTGGATGCTGCTGGGCGCGACAGAGCGTGAGGAGCGCGCATGATCCGCCAGCTGCTGCTGTCGTCGCGGCCCCTCTCGTGGGTCAACACCGCGTTTCCGTTCGCCGCCGGATACCTGCTGGTCACGCGCGAGGTCGACCTCGTGTTCGTGCTGGGCACCCTGTACTTCCTGATCCCCTACAACCTCGCGATGTACGGGATCAACGACGTCTTCGACTACGAGTCCGACATGCGCAATCCGCGCAAGGGCGGGGTCGAGGGTGCCGTGCTCGACAAGTCTCTGCATCGGCCGACCCTCTGGGCGGTGGTCATCACGAATGTGCCGTTCATCGTGTACCTGGTGCTGGTCGGATCGCCCCTGTCGTGGCTCGTGCTCGCCGTGAGCCTCTTCGCCGTGCTCGCCTACAGTGCGCCGAAGCTGCGGTTCAAGGAGCGCCCGTTCATCGACTCGCTCACCTCGAGCACCCACTTCGTGAGTCCGGCGGTCTACGGGCTGGTGCTGGCCGGGGCGGCGTTCACGCCGGCGCTCTGGGCCGTGCTGGCCGCGTTCTTCCTCTGGGGCGTCGCCAGCCACGCGTTCGGTGCGGTGCAGGACATCGTGGCCGACAGGGAGGGCGGCATCGCGTCGATCGCCACCGTCATCGGGGGCGCCGCCACCGTGCGCTTCGCCTTCGTGGCCTACCTGCTCGGCGGAGTGCTGATGCTCTTCACCACGTGGCCGGGTCCGCTGGGAGGACTGCTCGTGCTGCCATACGCGCTGAGCGTGCTGCCGTACTGGTCGATCGCCGACGCCGACGCCGAGCGGGCCAACAACGGGTGGCGACGCTTCCTGCTGTTCAACTTCGTGTGCGGATTCGTGGTGACCATGCTGCTGATCTGGCTGTGGGTGCTGGTTCCCTGAGTCGAGCTCTCAGCCATCGGGCTCGTAGTGCAGGTTCGGCCACGTCGAGCGGCCCGTCCATCCTCTTTTCTGCAACTCGCTCTCGATCAGCAGCAGGATGTGGTGCGGCTGCCGCAGGTCTGATCGCATGACATCGACGGTCTTCCAGTCGATCGCGTCGAGCTTGCGCTGACGTCGGATGTCGTTCTCCCAGGCGTCGTGGCTCGTGGCGTGCACGAATCCCTTGTACTCGATGCCGAGGGTGAAGCCGCGCACGCGCAGGTCGGGTGTCGCCAGAATGCGGCCGTTCTCGTCGCGCACCGGTTCGTTGACGATGAGTTCGGGGAAGCCGGCCCTCTGCAGCAGAAGCCGGAGTTCCGTCTCCTTCGGGGAGTCCACGCGTTCCCGGACCGCATCGAGCGCCTCGGCGATGAGGCTTCGGTGGCGTCGGCCGGGGTGCATGGATGCCGCCGTGCGCAGCCGCTGCGGTGTGGTGAACGGGCGGCGCGTGCCGTCGGCCTCGCGGAATCCGCGCAGCAGGTAGTCTCCCGCCGCCACGAGTTCGAGGAGGTCGAGCTGGGTCGCGAGGTCGAGCCAGGTCTGCTCGGCGGTGGACATCCGGAGCCCGCGGGAATCGAGCCACAGGGTCGGGCGCGGTGCCGTCGAGTGGCCGGTGACCCCGCGTGCTCGGGGCGGCCGGAGTGGGCGCATGGCCGTCACGTGGATGTCGGCGGCTCTCTCGAGTCGCCGCGGCAGGGGGCATCCGAACAGGAGCGCGGCAGTGGAGTGGCTGATGTACGATTCGGGTGGAGCGACGGACTGCCAGGCCAGGCAGCGCTGCCTCAGGGTCGGCGCGGTCGAGGCGAGACGGGTTCCGTAGAACGGGGCGGCCAGATCGGATGCGCGGAGCCGGCCGCGGCTCACTCCGCGATCGCGGGCTGCGCGCACCGAAAAGGATGCGCCGCGAAGGCCCTCGGGCAGTGGGGAGGGATGCGGCATCCGCTCAGTGTCGCCGAGGCCGTGGATCCGCGTCGGCAATTCTCCACAGGGCGAGACCCGCCGCCTGCCGACTGAGATGTCACAGATGGCGGCTTCTAGACGGATCGGACGACCATCTGCGACACCTCACCCGGAGATCCGGAGGCCGCGAGGGGTTGATGTGGCACAGATGGTGGGTTCTTCGCGAATCAGGCAGCCATCTGCGACATCTCAACGGCCGGGCGACGGGCACCGGGGGCAAAGGCGCAGGGCGCGGGGCAGCGGATGCCCGGGGCGGCTAGGGCGCGTCGGCGGCGGCGCGCAGGTCGGGGAGTTTCACGAGCAGCATCAGCACCAGGCCCACCGCCACCACGAGCACGATGCCGAGGATGCCCCAGTACTGCGCTCCCGCCACGGCGATGAACAGCGCCCAGAGGCCGGGGGAGATGAAGCTGGCCGCGCGACCCGTCGTGGCGTAGAGGCCGAAGATCTCGCCCTCGCGCCCCGCGGGCGACACCCGCGCCAGCAGCGAACGCGACGCCGTCTGGGCGGGGCCGACGAAGAGGCAGAGGGCGAGGCCGCCGATCCAGAACACGACCTTGCCCGCGTCGTGCAGGGCGAAGACGGCGGTGCCGGCGACGACGAGGCCGACGAGCGAGAACAGGATGACGGCGCGCGGCCCGAAGCGGTCGTCGAAGCGCCCGGAGATGATCGTGCTCACTCCGGCCACGAGGTTGGCGGCGATTCCGAAGGCGACGACCTCGAGGAACTCGAATCCGAAGGTGCCGGAGGCGATGATCGCCCCGAACGCGAACACCCCCGCCAGTCCGTCGCGGTACACGGCGCTGGCCACGAGGAACCAGAACGTGTGCCGGCTCTCGCGGTAGAGGCGCGCGATGTCTTTCACCAGAACCGCGTAGCTCGCGAAGAACCCGACCTTGGGGCCGACCGAGGGTGCCGGCGGAAGCTCCGGCACGAACACGAAGATGGGAATGGCGAAGATCACGGTCCAGACGGCACAGCCGACGGCGACGACACGGAACGGCAGACCGTTCTCCTGCGACAGCCCGAACCAGTCGGCGCTGTAGGCCACGACCACGACGACGAGGGCGACGATGCCGCCGATGTAGCCGAGGCCCCAGCCCAGCCCGCTGACCCGCCCGATCGTCTTCTTCGTCGACACCTGCACGAGCATCGCGTTGTAGTTCACTCCGGCGAGCTCGCTGAAGACGCTTCCGATCGCCACGAGAGACGCCCCGAGAACGAAGTAGCTCGGCTGCCCCTGCACGAAGAACAGG
This sequence comes from Agreia sp. PsM10, assembly GCF_030433855.1. Classification (GTDB taxonomy): domain Bacteria; phylum Actinomycetota; class Actinomycetes; order Actinomycetales; family Microbacteriaceae; genus Agreia. The sequence goes on from NZ_JARUXC010000017.1 coordinate 40,015, forward strand.
CCGCCCATGCACAGCACCAGCAGCACCGTGTAGACCAGCAGGCCGCCCTTGCGGCTGCCCGTGCGGTCGGCGCGCTGGCCGAGCACCGGCGCGAGCACCAGGATGACCAGCCCGGCCAGGAAGATCGCGAAGCCGAACCCGCTGGCCAGCTCGGCGAGGCCTGCGACCTTCACAGGATCATTCTTGGGCAGCGCGGCCACGTCGGCAGGCAGGAAGACGTCGGTGGTGAGGTAGAGGGCCGTGAAGATGAAGGTGAGGATGACCGAATTGAAGGGCTGGGTTGCCCAGTCCCACAGCGCCCACGACCGAACCTGCCTCGCCGGAACGGGCTCCACTTGCAGGTCGAGCCCCACGGCCAATGCGGCGCCGGTGTTGGCGACAAGCGGCATCGCGGCCGGCGTCGAGGCGTCGTCTGGGCCGGCTGCGTCGCCGGAATTCTGGGTCATGGTCACACAGTAGCCGTGCGCCGAGACGAGGCAGCGGACAACGCGTGCACACGAGGTGAAATCGCCAGTGCCGCCGTGATCTTCCGGGCTAGGGTTAGACGCATGAATCGGCACCCGGGGGGCCTCTTCGTGCGGGGGCGCGGAGGAGACACAGCAGATCTTCGGGAGCACAATCTCGCCCTGGTGCTGCGCCACCTGCGAGACCACGGCCCCTCGTCGAGGGCCCAGATCGCCGACTCGTCGACGCTCGGCCTGTCGACGCTGACGGGCATGATCGGCGAGCTGAAGGCTCTCGATCTCGTGACAGAGGGGCTCGCCGACACGCAGTCACGTCTCGGACGTCCCACGCACGCCGTGTCGCTGTCGGGTGACGGCTGGGTCGTCGCGGGGCTCCGGGTGGATGTCGATGGCGTTCGGGCGAAGACGGCCACCGTCCGTGGCGATCACCTCGGCAGCTACGCCGATCGCGCCGACCTGCGCGGCGGCGATCCCGCACAGGCGATCCGGATGCTCGCGTCGGCGATCGATTGGATCGTCGAGTCGGTGGATCCCCCGCGAGTCCTGACGGCCGTGAGCATCGCTGTTGCGGGTCGCGTATCGCCCTGGGGCGACGTCGTCGTCCGATCCGACGCCCTCGAGTGGGCCGCCGTCGATCTCGCGAGCGGAGTGCGCGCCGAGCTGGCCGAGCGCGGCCGCGGAGGGGCCGTGGTGCAGGTCGTGAGCGACAGCGCCGCGGCCGCCCTCGGGCTCGTGCGCGGCGAATTGCGCGAGCGCATCGGAGAACGCACCATGCTGTACTTCGGCGGGGAGCGCACAGTGGCGGGCGGCGTGCTCGTCGCCGGTGAGCCGGCGATCCCCGGCGGCCTCGGCGAGTCGGACTTCGCGCGGATACCCGTGACCATCGAGGATGGCTCGTCGCGGCGACTCGGAGACGTGGTCGCCCTGGCAGGAGTGCTGACGACGGCGGGTGTGCGGTCCGTCCGGGAGGCCGCTCAACTCGTCGACCGTTCTCCCCGCGAGGCCCTGTCGATGCTGCTGGCGGCCGTGGCCGAAGGAGACGAGGCCGCAGCGGGCGCTGTGGCCGCCGTCATGGCCGCGTTGTCGCAGGCGATCGAGGCCGCCGTCGCGGTGGTCGGGGCCGAGGTCGTGGTGCTCGACGGCTACCTCGGCGTGCTCGGCACCCTCATCACCCCCTCCGTCGATGCGGAGGTCGAGGTGATCGCACTGCCCTCGCATCCGTCGAGGGTCGTCGACGGGGCCGTCTTCGCGGCGCGAGATGCCAGGCTGTCGCACCCGTCTCGCATCCGGGACTGACCCTACCGGCGAGCCGTCGTTCAAAGTTGAGTCGTGCTAGCTCAACTTTAGCTGTGAGGACTTGACAGGGATTTCGCTCGCTGGCAAGCTTGAGTCAACAAGGCTCAACCCTTGTGAGAACTTAGACATTCTTGAAGTGAGAACGTCGGTCCCGCCAGCAAAACAAGGAGATATCACTCACATGGCTCGTGCAGTAGGAATCGACCTCGGTACCACCAACTCGGTGGTCGCGGTCCTCGAAGGTGGAGAACCCACCGTCATCGCCAATGCGGAAGGCTTCCGCACGACCCCTTCGGTGGTCGCATTCACCAAAGACGGAGAGGTTCTCGTCGGCGAGACCGCCAAGCGCCAGGCCGTCACCAACGTCGACCGCACCATCTCCTCGGTGAAGCGTCACATCGGCACCAACTGGACCGTCGACATCGACGGCAAGCCGTACACCCCGCAGGAGCTGTCGGCTCGAATCCTCGCCAAGCTCAAGCGCGACGCCGAGTCCTACCTGGGCGACACCGTCACCGACGCGGTCATCACGGTTCCGGCCTACTTCAACGACGCCGAGCGCCAGGCCACCAAGGAGGCCGGTGAGATCGCGGGCCTCAACGTTCTGCGCATCATCAACGAGCCCACCGCGGCCGCCCTCGCCTACGGCCTCGACAAGGGCAAGGAAGACGAGCTCATCCTGGTCTTCGACCTCGGTGGCGGAACGTTCGACGTGTCGCTCCTCGAAGTCGGAAAGGACGACGACTTCTCGACCATCCAGGTGCGCTCCACCTCCGGTGACAACCGCCTCGGTGGAGACGACTGGGACCAGCGCGTCGTCGACTACCTGATCAAGCGCTTCAAGGACGCCACGGGCGTCGACGTCTCCGGCGACAAGATCGCCAAGCAGCGCCTCAAGGAGGCCGCGGAGCAGGCGAAGAAGGAACTCTCGTCGTCGACCTCGACCAGCATCCAGCTGCCGTACCTGTCGCTCACCGAGAACGGCCCCGCCAACCTCGACGAGACGCTCAGCCGCGCCAAGTTCGAAGAGCTCACCTCCGACCTCCTCGACCGCACCAAGAAGCCGTTCGAAGACGTCATCCGCGAGGCCGGCGTCTCGGTCAACGACATCGCCCACGTGGTGCTCGTCGGTGGATCGACCCGCATGCCCGCCGTCGTCGAGCTCGTCAAGAAGCTCACGGGCGGCAAGGAGCCCAACAAGGGCGTCAACCCCGATGAGGTCGTCGCCGTCGGCGCCGCCCTGCAGGCCGGTGTGCTGAAGGGCGAGCGCAAAGACGTTCTGCTCATCGACGTCACCCCCCTGAGCCTCGGCATCGAGACCAAGGGCGGCATGATGACCACGCTCATCGAGCGCAACACGGCCATCCCGACCAAGCGCAGCGAGACCTTCACCACGGCAGACGACAACCAGCCGTCCGTCGCGATCCAGGTCTTCCAGGGCGAGCGCCAGTTCACCCGCGACAACAAGAACCTCGGAACGTTCGAGCTGACCGGCATCGCGCCGGCCCCGCGCGGCATCCCGCAGGTCGAGGTCACCTTCGACATCGACGCCAACGGCATCGTGCACGTGTCCGCGAAGGACAAGGGCACCGGCAAGGAGCAGTCGATGACCATCACGGGTGGATCGAGCCTCTCGAAGGAGGACATCGCCCGCATGGTGCGCGAGGGCGAGGAGCACGCCGCTGAGGACAAGAAGCGTCGTGAGGCCGCCGAGGTGCGCAACAACGCCGAGCAGCTCGCCTACTCGATCGACAAGCTCATCAAGGAGAACGAGGACAAGCTGCCCGAAGACGTCAAGACCTCGGTCCAGGCCGACGTCGACGAGCTGAAGACGGCACTCGCCGGAGAAGACAACGACGAGGCCGTGAAGGTCGCGTTCGACAAGCTCAACGAGAGCCAGGGCAAGCTGGGCGAGGCCATCTACGCCTCGAGCCAGGCCGATGCAGCCGCCGAAGGCGATGCGCCGACCGACGCACCTCAGGACGCCGCGTCTGACGAAGACGTGGTTGATGCCGAGGTTGTCGAAGACGACGAGCCCACGAAGGACAAGTAACCATGACCGACCAGAACTCGTTCCCTGAGCCTGTCGAAGGGGAGGAACCGGCTTCGGCGACAGACCCCTCGACAGGCTCGGGGAGCGACTCCGGCCAGCCCGTCGATGGTGCCACCGAGGACGCGACCTTCATCGAGGCCGAAGGCCCCGATGTCGAGACCTCTCTGAGCGACGCCGACCTGAGCTTTCTCGAAGACGCCTCCAGTGCGTCGTCGTCGACTGCCTCAGACGAGGTGCTCGCCGCAGAACGGCTCGCCGATCTGCAGCGCGTCACCGCGGAATACGCGAACTACCGCAAGCGCACCGAGGCGAACCGCGAGGTCGAGCGGGAGCGCACCGTCGGCGAGGTCGTGAAGGTTCTGCTGCCGGTGCTCGACGATCTCGACCGCGCTGAGAAGCACGGCGACCTCGGAGACGGCCCGTTCGCATCCATCGCGCAGAAGCTGCGCGGCGGCACCGAGCGTCTGGGACTGAAGCCGTTCGGAGCCGCGGGCGATGCATTCGACCCGCAGCTGCACGAGGCGATCTTCCAGCAGCCGTCGGCCGATGTCGAGGTCGAGACGGTCGCCGACGTCGTCGAGACGGGCTACTACCTCGGCTCCACGCTTCTGCGTGCGGCCAAGGTCGTCGTCTCGACTCCGGTCAGCGCTTAAGACACAACCTGGTAGAGCCCCTTTGACAGGCTCGGGGAACGAACCGTTCGCCGAGCCTGTCGAGGGGCACCACTGATCAACAAGGAAAAAATGGCCAGCCAGGATTGGTTCGACAAGGACTTCTACAAGGTGCTTGGCGTCTCGAAGGACATCTCCGAGGCCGAGCTCAAGAAGACGTATCGCAAGCTCGCGCGTCAGTACCACCCCGACTCCAACCCCGGCGATCCCAAAGCCGAGGCCAAGTTCAAAGAGATCTCCGAGGCCAACTCGGTGCTGTCCGACCCTGAACAGCGCAAGGAGTACGACCAGATCCGCGCCATGGGCTCAGGGGCCCGATTCCAGGCTCCCGGCCAGCAGGGCGGCGGCTTCGAAGACGTCTTCGGCGGCATGTTCGGCGGCGGCGGGGGCGGCCGCGGAGGCCAGCAGTACACCTACACCCAGCCCGGTGCCGGCAGCCAGTACGACGACCTCCTGGGAGGCCTCTTCGGCGGCTCGTCCGGAGGCTTCCGCGGGTTCGGCGGACCGACTCGTGGCCGCGACGTCACGGCCCGCGCCACCATCGACTTCCTCACGGCCACCAAGGGCGACACGATCAAGCTGCAGACCGCAGACGGTCGCCCGATCACCGTGAAGATTCCGGCCGGCGTCTCCGACGGTCAGAAGATCAAATTGCGCGGCAAGGGTGAGGCCAGTCCCGATGGGGGCGAGCCAGGCGATATCGTCTTGACCGTGACCGTGCGCAAACACCCCGTATTCGAACGCGACGGGTTGAACCTGCGCGTGAACGTTCCCGTGACCTTCGTCGAGGCGACGCTCGGAGCGACGATCGAGGTTCCGACCCTCGGCGGCGATCCCGTCAAGCTCAAGGTCGCTCCCGGCACACCCTCTGGGCGCGTGCTGCGGGTCAAGGGCCGCGGCGTCGAGACGTCGAAGGGCACCGGCGACCTGCTCGCCGTGGTGCAGGTCGCGGTTCCCGCGCACCTCAGCCCCGAGGCCCGCGAGGCGCTCGAGGCGTTCCACGCGGTCGAGCCGCAGGAGAACCCGCGCCTCGAGCTGCTCTCCAAGGCGCACGAGTAGCCCTCCCGCACCCTGATTACTCCGCACGAGCCAGACAGAAAGGCAGGCCATGGACGAGAACTCACCGATGTTCGCGATCGCCATGGCCGCCGAACTGGCCGGCATGCATCCGCAGACCCTGCGCCAGTACGACCGCATCGGGCTCGTGAGTCCCACCCGCACGGCGGGCAAGTCGCGTCGTTACTCGATGCGCAACGTGGTGCAGCTGCGCGAGGTCGCACGTCTCTCGGCGGAGGGCGTGAGCCTCGAGGGCATCGCCCGCATCCTGACCCTCGAGAATCAGGTGAGCGCCCTCACCGGCCGCGTTCGCGAGCTCGAGAGCGCACTCGCCGACGAACTGCTCAACCGCCCGAACCGCCGCGTCTTCGCGGCTGACGTGCAGGGCGACGTGGTGTCGCTCAAGCATGGAACGCGCACGGCCCGCCGCACCGAGGTCGTGATCTGGCGCCCCACCGACTGACCAGTGGGTACCCCTGCGGTCAGTAGTGCCCGGTGCGTCGGTACCCCTTGTCCGCGCGGGTACCTGCTGTTCAGGTGACAGGCGTCGACACGAAGAGAACGCGGTCGCTCGCGACCAGCTCGTCGAGGGTGAAGACCCGGTTCAGGTCGTGGCCCGCCGCGATCGCGGCCGCCCGCTGCGACTCCGACCGCGGATCCATGCGCCCCTGCATGAACCCGCCCAACGAGCGCACGGCGCACGCCGCGATGATCCCCTCCGGAGTGCCGCCCGTTCCCATGACGGCGTCGACGCCCGAGCCGGGCGTGGCCGCCGCGATCGCGATCGACACGTCGCCCTCACCCACCAGGTGCACGCGCACGCCGAGCCCGCGCAGCTCGGCGACGAGGGATGCGTGCCGCGGCTTGTCGAGAACCCCGACGACGAGCTCGCCGATCGGCTTGCCGAGAGCGCCGGCGAGCCGCGTCGCGTTCTGCGTGGGCGGCGCGAGCACGTCGAGCCCCCCGACCCCCGCCGCCCCGGCGATGAGCTTCTGCATGTAGAACACGTCGCGCGGGTCGAACATGCTTCCGCGCGGTGCGAGCGCGATCACGGCCACCGCCCCCGGAAGGTTCTCCGCCGCGAGTCGCGTTCCGTCGAGCGGGTCGACGGCGACATCGCACGCGGGCCCCGAGCCCGTGCCCAGCCGCTCGCCGTTCGCGAGCATCGGCGCCTCGTCCTTCTCTCCCTCGCCGATCACGACCGTGCCGTCGAACGGGGCCCGGCCCAGGGCATCCCGCATCGCCGCGACGGCCAGCTCGTCGGCGCCGTTCTTGTCGCCCGACCCCACGAGGGGCAGGCACGCGGATGCCGCGGCCTCGGTCGCGCGCACGATGGCGGCCACGAGATCGGCCGGATAGTTGTGGGCCCCCACGACCGTGGTCGGAGCGAGGGGCGGCGTCGGGAGGGGCATGACTGAAAAGGGTAGCGTTGTCGCCCGTGAGCACTGCATCGATCGAGATCCGAGACACAGCATTCGACCACCCCGATTCCGAGGCGTTGCGGGCCGCGCAGCGCGTCGAGATCGACGCGCGCTACGGCGGTGACACCGAGCCGGGAACCAAGCCGTCGGCATCCGATGTGCCGGTCTTCGTCGTCGCTTACGACGACGCGGGAAGACCCGTGGGATGCGGCGGCCTGCGACAGCTCGACGACGCCAGCGCCGAGATCAAGCGCATGTTCGTGACTCCGGATGCGCGCGGCACGGGTGTGTCGGTCGCGGTGCTGCACGCGCTCGAAGAGCGGGCTCGCAGCCGCGGCTGGAGCACCCTGCGGCTCGAGACGGGAACGGCGCAGCCGGACGCCGTTCGCTTCTACGAACGCGAGGGGTACACGCTCATTCCGAACTTCGGCGCCTACGCGGGAGCCGCAGAGTCGCTCTGCTACGAGCGCCGCATCTAGGCGCTCCGGCGCCGTCTATGCGACGAGGCCCGCCCGGCGCTGCTCGCGCTCGCGGGCCCGTCGCTCGAAGCGGGGCTCCGCGCCGGCCGCGCGTGCACCGAGCGACACGAGTTCGCGCACGGCCCAGCCGAGCAGCACCACGAGCAGCACGTTCCGGGCCGTGAGCAGCAGCGCCACTCCGGGATCTCCCGCGATGAGCGGCATGTAGAGGATAGGGAACACGAACGTGGTGAGCACCGAGATGGCCACCATGAGCAGCGCGGGTGTTCTCCAGGCGCGCCATCCGTGCGTGATTCCCACGGCGATGATCGGGGCCAGCCAGAGCATGTACTGGGGGGAGCCCACCTTGTTGAACACGACCACCGTGGTGGCGAGCGCGAGTGAGGCGACGAGCAGCAGCCTCTGGGTCTGCGCACCACGGTGCTTGGCCCACACCACGAGCGCCAGCACGCCGACGACGGCCAGGGCCATGACCGGTGTCATCAGCGAGACGGCGATGTGGTCGTAGGGGCCGACGACCTCGCGGGTGGCGATCTCGGTGTTGTTGATGATGTGGCTGCCCGGCCTGTTGAGAATAGCGAGCCAGAGCCACGGCGTGGTGACGGGCGCCTCGAGCTGAAGGCCGCGCGAGGTCTGCATCTGCGCGAAGCCGAGAAGGTAGTGCAGCCCGCCGAGGGCCCACACGATGGCGGCGACCCCCACCGAGAACATGGCACCGGTCGCGACCGCGATGCGGCGGCGTGGGAACGCACCGACGATGGCCAGGAAGATCGCGGCGGGCCACACCTTGATCCAGGTGGCGAGGGCCAGAAGAACGGATGCGACGATCGGCCGTCGCGCGATCAGAACGAGGGCGATGATCACCAGGGGAGCGGTGATGCCCTCGAGACGAAGCAGCGCCACCGGGCTCAGGAGTGTGAGGATTCCGAGCCACCACCACGAGGCCAGGACTCCGCGGCGGGAGCGACCGCGGTTGGAGAGAACCAGGATCGATGCCGCATTCAGCGAGGCGATGAGCACGAACCAGAGCAGCTGGTAGAACTGGGGGCCCGCGATGTTCGAGATGGCGATCGGCAGGATCGCCCCGATCGGGTAGACCCACTCGAAGTGGATGCCCGGCCATTGACCGAAGCTCTCGGCGGCGATGGCCCAGCGGCGGTACAGCGGCAGGTCGCCCTCGACGGTTCCGGCGACGATGTTGGGCAGCAGGCCGAGCAGGTAGACGACATGGATTCCGACGAAGCCCCAGAGCAGGTTGCGCGGCTTCTCGAAGACCTCAGGTTCTGGCAGTGCGGGTCGGATGAATCGGTCGTAGATGCCCTGCGGTGCCAGGCCTTGGATCGCTGTATCGGTTGTCGCCACTCTTGCGACCGTAGTGTCGAATGCCTGCGAGCGAGCAGGGATTCACCTTGCCGTTACCTGACCGTCGATTCGCGGACACCGGAATCCCGCCGGATGTCGTGTGAGGCGCACGACGTGATTCACGACTCACGCTGTCGGTCTGACCGCCTGGATCGTGTAGCTGAGCGGCGCCACGCCCGCGAGGGCATCGAGGGCGAACTCGCCGTTCGGACGCAGCAGCATCTGGCCCGGCAACGCTCGCCACGGCACGCTGTCGTGTTCGACGAGCATCGTGAGCCTGAGCCCGGCGTCGAGGAGGGCGGTGACGATCTCGCCGACGCCGTGGTTCCACTCGTAGGTCGTGGTCGCGGTGATGGGCTGGTCGGTCTCGACATAGCTGGCATCGTCGTTCCACTCGAGTGGATCCTTCTGCTCGAAGTAGGGGAAGCGCAGGTGCAGGTCGTCTGTGAGGCGCTCGTCCATGGTCCACAGGATGGGGTGGCCCTCGCGGATGAAGAGTCGGCCGCCCGGTTTCAGCAGGCCCGCGACGACCGCCGCCCAGCGCTCCACACTGGGCAGCCAGCACAGAGCGCCGATCCCCGTGTAGACGAGGTCGAAGCTCTGCGGTTCGAGTACCGACAGCGCCGAGAAGACATCCGCCTCGACGAACTCGACGTCGTCGCCGGTCTCGGCCACGAGCCGGCGTGCCTCGTCGAGCGCGACGGGCGAGAAGTCGAGCCCCGTGACACGGGCGCCGAGGCGGGCGAGCGAGAGCGTGTCGGTGCCGATGTGGCACTGCAGGTGCACGGTGCGCAGCCCCTCGACGGGCCCGAGTCGGTCGAGGTCGAACCTCACGACGTCGGAGATGAGCTTCCGATCGTCGATGTACCGCTGAACCTGGTAGCCCACTCCGGTGCGGGTGGCGTGCGCGGACGCCCTGTCGTTCCAGTTGTCGCGGTTCGCGTTCAGATAGTCGGTCATCGTCGGCCTCTTCCTGCCGCCCTCCGGGCAGCCCGCCAGAATATCAGTCGGGGCGCATCCCTGTCAGGATGGGGGGATGCCCGATTTCTCGTTCGACGACCTCCGCCGCTTTCCCGACGTCGAGGCCCCCAATCTGTTCGCGGTCGATGCCAGCGACAGGCTGATCCTCGATGAGGCGGCGGATGCGCTGGCCGCGGCCGCTCCCGGGGAGGTCGCCGTGCTGGGCGATCGCTACGGGGCGCTGACGCTCGGCGCGGCCGGGCTGCACGGGGCCACGCGCATCCGGGTTCAGCAGGACGCCCTGACGGGCGAGCGGGCCCTGGCCCGCAATGCCGACCGCACAGGGCTCGCCGACTCGTACGAGTCGATGCCGTTCGAGGCCTCGCTCGTCGAGGGGGCGACCGTGGTGCTCATGCAGCTGCCGCGTACACTCGCCGCGCTCGAGCAGGCGGCCGCGCTCATCGCCCGCCACGCGCATCCGTCGGTCGTGGTGTTCGCGGGCGGACGCATCAAGCACCTCTCGACGAGCATGAACGACGTGCTCACCGCGCACTTCTCCGAGCTGCGCGTGAGCCTGGCGCGGCAGAAGTCGCGCGTGCTCGTGGCCTCCGCGCCGCGGGCCGACGCCCAGTCCGACTCCGACGCCGCCGCGATGCGCACCGAGTTCCACGACGATATCCAGCTCTGGGTCGCCGCCCAGGGCACCGCCTTCGCGGGCACGAAGCTCGACATCGGCACCCGCTTTCTGCTGTCGTTCATTCCGCAGATGGCGGCGCACCCCGATGCGGCCATCGATCTCGGATGCGGCACCGGCGTTCTCGCCGCCGAGATCGCCCGGGCCCGGCCCGAGGCACGCGTGATCGCGAGCGACCAATCGTCGTCGGCCATCGCATCCGCGCGCGAGACGATGCGGCTCAATGGTCTCGAGGACCGAGTCGAGGTCGTTCGCGACGACGCGCTGCGCTCGCAGCCGGATGCGTCGGCCGGGCTGATCCTGTGCAACCCGCCGTTCCACGTGGGCGCGGCCGTGCATGCGGACGCCGCCCTCGGGCTGTTCCGCGACGCGGCGCGTGTGCTGGAGTCGGGCGGCGAGCTCTGGACCGTGTTCAACAGCTCGCTCTCGCACGCAGCGACCCTGCGCAAGATCGTGGGACCGACCGACGTGGTCGGGCAGAACGCGAAGTTCACGGTGACGCGCAGCACGAGGCGCTGACCCGCCCGCAGGCAAGGCTCAGGGAACCTTGCGCCGGTCGAGTAGCGAGGAACGAGCGCGTCGAGACCACCGGGTGATAGCGTCGAATCCAGCTCCGGGAGGCCAGATGTCGCGTTCGCTCGGCCTCACCGCAGAGGCCCGCTCGGCCGTGTTCGCGCCGCTCGCCGGCCCCGGCCGCAGCGAGCAGGTCGAGCAGCGGATGCGCGAGGCCATCGTGCTCGGTCTCGTCGGGCACGGCGAGCGTCTGCCCCGGGAGACGGAGCTGGCGCGGCAGTTCGGCGTGGCCGTGTCGACCGTGCGCGAGGCCCTCGATGCGCTGCGCGGCCAGGGGCTCGTGCGCACGACCCGCGGACGGGACGGCGGCAGTTTCATCACCTCGAGCGCGGAGGGTCAGCGCGAGCTCCTCGCGGCCCGCCTCTCGCGCTTCTCGAGGGCTCAGCTGCACGACCTCGCCCTGCAGCTCGGTGCGATCAGCGGCTCCGTCGCGGCCACGGCGGCCACCCGTGCCACGAGCTCGGACCTCGCCAGCCTGCGCTCCATCACCGAGTCGATCGACTTCGGCGACGAGGTGTCCGCCCGTCGGGGCGAGGCCCTCTTCCGCGTCGAGGTCGCAGCGGCCGCCCAGTCGCCCCGGCTCGTGGCCGAGGAGCTGCGTCTGCAGGCCGAGTTCGGTCCTCTCCTGTGGTTCGGCATACGCGAGCAGGCCCTGCGCGACACGGTTCGCGACGCGCAGCTCGCGCTGGTCGACGCGCTCGCCCGGCGTGATGGCGCTCGGGCGCGGGCGATCGTCGACGAGCAGCTCTCGGCACTGGCCGCCGGCGCGATCTCCATCTCCGACGCGCACGCGCACGCGGTATCCACCGATGCCGCCCCTCGCGCGATCCTCACGCTCGACGACTGCGCATCCCTCGTCGTCGACACGCTCGACACCGTCTTCGAGGCGCTCGGCCGGGCCCGCGACGCGTTCGCGACCACCCTGGCGGGCCTCGCGCATCCGATCACCCGGGCCGCCCTCGACGACAGCGTGCGCGCCCTCGCGGAGGCCGAGCTGAGCGCCGGCGCCCAGCTCGTGATCGGGGCAGGCTTCGTCGCGACGCCGGGGTTCGTCGACGACGCGGCCTGGCACCTCGCCTGGTGGGTGCGCCAGGCGGGAGACCCGCTCGTGCAGCGGCTCCCGCCCCGCCAGCTGGCCGTGGTCGAAGACCCGGAGTCCGAGTTCTTCCGTGACTACACCCGGCTCGAGTGGTGGCGCGGTGTGGCGTCGGGCGAGGCGAGCCACGTGACCGGCCCCTACGTCGACTACCTCTGCACCGACGAGTTCATCCTGACCCTCACGATGCCCGTGCTCGACGCGTCGGGCGCGCAGCCCGGCGTCGCGGGGGTGGATGTGACGGTGTCGGCCCTCGAGGCCCGGTTCCTGCCGGCATTCGCCCGGCTCGGCGAGCGCGTCACGCTGGTGAACGCGGCATCGAGGGTCGTGCTGTCGACCGACCCGACGATCGCGGCGGGCACGTTGCTTGCCGACGGCGGGGAGCGCGTCGCCTGCGGAACGCTGCCCCTCGCACTCGTGCGGCACTGATCAGTCGGTCGAGGTTCCGCGCTTCAGGGTCTGTCCGGTGAAGAACGCGGGGTTCACCGCGCGCATCACGAACATGAGCACGACGCCCGCGAGCAGCAGGAACGCGCCCAGGATGAAGACGAGTCCGAGGCCGCCGATGTTCGATCCGCTGCCGTAGTCGGGGTTCATCGAGTCGATGAGGGTGGTCACGAAGATGACCGCGAGGATGATGCCGCCGACGAGCGGGGCGAGGAACTTGAAGAAGAACGACCGCGCGCTCGAGAAGGCCTCTTTGCGGAAGTACCAGACGCAGGCCAGCGCGGTGACCCCGTAGTAGAAGCAGATCATCATGCCGAGGGTGAGGATCGTGTCGGTGAGCACGTCGTTCGACAGCACCCGCATCACCGCGTAGAAGCCCCATGCCACGACGCCGGCGATGATCGTGGCGAAGCCCGGCGACTTGAAGCGCGGGCTGATCGACGCGAAGCGCTTGGGGAACGCCTGGTAGTGGCCCATGGCGAGCATCGTTCGCGCCGGGCCCACGAAGGTCGACTGCAGCGACGCGGCCGAGCTCGAGAGCACGGCCAGAGACAGCAGGATGGCGAAGGGTCCCATGATCGGGCCGGCCAGCGCCGCGAAGACGTTGCCCGAGATGTCCTCGTTGCCGAGTCCGAGCTCGCCCGTTCCGATGCCCGAGAACATCAGCGACGCGACGGCGACGAGGATGTAGAGCACGAAGATGATCGCCACGGTCAGGGTGGCGGCCCGCCCGGGCGTGGTCTTCGGGTTCTTGGTCTCCTCGTTCATCGTGAGGGTCACGTCCCAGCCCCAGAAGATGAAGATCGAGAGCGAGACGCCCGCGGCGAAGGCCGAGAACGAGGGAACGCCGAACGGGTTGAACCAGTCGAGGCTGAAGGGCGTGGCGTCGAAGGCCGAGCCGTCGGCGAAGTGCACGATGGCGGCGATGGCGAACCAGACGAGCACCACGAGCTGGAATCCCACGAGCCAGTACTGCAGGGACTTCGTCGTCTCCATGCCCCGGTACGACACGTAACAGGCGCCCACCATGAAGACCAGACAGGTGAGGATGTTGATGGGGATGTTGCCCGCCAGATCGGCGATGTCGGGGTTCTGGGTGATCTGAGCGATCGCCAGATACAGGAAGTCGACCGCGACCCCGGCGAGATTCGAGAGCACCACCACCGTGGCGACGATCAGACCCCATCCCCCCAGCCAGCCGAGCCAGGGCCCGAATGCGCGGGTGGCCCAGGTGAACGACGTGCCGCTGTCGGGCATGGCGTTGTTCAGCTCGCGGTAGCCGAGGGCCACGAGCAGCATGGGCAGGAAGCCCACGAGGAAGATGCCGGGCATCTGCGTTCCCACCGCGGCGGCCGTGGGGCCGAGCGACGCCGTGAGCGTGTACGCGGGCGCGATGCAGGAGATGCCGATGACGGTGGCTCCGAGCAGGCCGATCGAGCCCGCCGAGAGGCCCTTCGACGACAGGCCGGTCTTCGCATCCGCCGCGTCGATGAAGTCGACTCCCGCGTCGCCCGGGTTCCCTGAGCCTGTCCCACTCCCGTTCCCCGAGCCTGTCGAAGGGGCTGTGTTCTTGCGTGCCATGGTGTCGATCCTTCTGGTGAGGAGGCGCTAGTCGGCGTCGTTGGGAACGACGATGAGGGGAACGGGAAGGGAGTGCAGCATGCGGTTCGCGGTGGCGCCGAGGAAGATGCGACTGGGCGAGGCGAGCCTCGACGATCCGACGAAGGCGATCTCGTCGTCTCGCCATCCGAGCGCCTCGACCGCGGCCTCGACGCTCGGGCCCTCGGCGACCTCGGTAGACAGAATGCCCTCCGTCCTCTCCCGCTCGGAGAAGTAGTCGAGCACGGTCAGCAGGTGCTCGTCGCTCGAGATCGGGCGGGAGTCTCCCGCTCCGACCTCGACCAGGGTCACGAAGCGCAGCTCCACGTCGAGGCCCTCGGAGATCGCCACCATCGAGTCGAGCAGGGCCTCCCAGCCCGGACGGGTGCCGATGGCGCAGGTGATGCGGCTGATGCGCTCCGGTGCTCGGTAGCCCCGGGGTGCGAGCGCCACCGGAACGGGCGAGGCGTGCAGCAGGGCGTTCGCGACGCTGCCGATCGAGAAGCGCTTGAGGATTCCCGTTCGGGCGGCGCCGACGACGATGCGGTCGGAGTCGAACGCCTCGGCTGCCTCGATCAGGCCCTCCGACGTCGACTCGGCCCACAGCACGTGGATGGTGGCCGTCACGTCGGCGGGCACATTCTGGATGGCCTCATCCAGCCACAACTGCGCCTGCTGGGCTATGATGCCCTCGTAGTCGGCCGCCGATGCCGGCACCTTCGCGGGTACCGCCGTGCTCTGCGGCAGCACGAGGCAGATGCGCAGCTCGGCCTCCGTGAGCCGCGCGAGCGCGATGCCGAGCTCGACGGCCTCGCGGCCTCGCTCGGTGGCCTCGTATGCCACGACGTAGTTCGCTGTGCGGGTCACTTCGGTGCTCCTTCCTTTTCGTTCCCTGAGCTTGTCGAAGGGAATCTCTCCCCTTCGACACGCTCAGGGAACGGGTGGATCAGTGGTCGTGGGTCAGGCCGCCGTCGGTGCTCGGCGCGTGGTGGTCGTGTGCGGCGTGGTCGTGCCCGGGTGCGCAGTGCGCGCCGGTGCTCGGCTCCACGTCGATCGACGGGTTGCGGTCGAAGAACGAGACCGGCTTCATCCAGAACGACACGGTGTCGCTCGGCATGATCGGCCAGTCCTCCTGGCGGGTGATGTGGTGGATTCCGAAGACGTACCAGAGCACGACGTCGGTGTTGCGCACGGGGCGTTCCGCCTCGATCCATTCGGGCAGGCCGTGGTCGATCGAGCTCTGGTTCACGAACTCGCCGGCCGGCCAGCGCTCGTTCTCGTCGTTCGGCGTCACCCACACCGTGTGGCCGATCACCTGGGCGCGCTCGAGCACGGCCGAGCCGGGCGCGAAGAACGAGGGGATGGCTCCGCCCGGAACCAGCTTGTACGCCACCTGGTTTCCGATGGTGTTGCGCTTGTTCTCGTTCACGACCTTCCAGGCGCGCTGCGTGTTCCAGTCGAAGTCGTCGTGGCCCTCGACCTCGATCGGCGTGTTCGCCTGCACGAGCGCGAGGCCGTGCGGGTTCTCGTCGGAGATCGGCACGATCTGCGTCTCGGAGCGGTACACCGTGTTCTCGGTGCCGTCGATGTCGAGGTCCATGCGGGCCACGATGAAGTGCTGGTGGAACGGCGCGTAGGTGCGGTTGTCGACGAGGGTTCCGTTGGGGTGCGCCTGGCCCTCGTCGATGTGGGTGACCACCATGATGCCGGTGGCGCGCACCTCGCACTCGATGTTGCCGTCTTGATAGAAGCGCCAGTAGACGAGGTACTCGTAGTTGGCGACCGTCACATGGAACGAGACGACGAGCCGGCGCATGCGGCGCACCTCGGCGCCGGCGTCGTGGTCGACGTGCTTCCACAGAACCGCGTTGTCCTCCTCGTGGATGCAGAACGCGTTCGGGATCGCGTAGGGCTCGCCTTTCGAGTCGTGCATCACGGCGTCGATGTAGCGGATCTCACCCAGGCAGTCGCATCCGAGTTCGAGCGATGTGGTCATGAAGCCGAGGCCCCACTCGCCGATGTCGAAGGCCGTGCGGCGGAAGTGGTCGACGCTGGGGTCGCGGTAGGGCACGACCATCTCGGAGAACGAGAGGCGGTTCGCGATGGAGCGCACCTCGTCGCCGTCTTTGTACGAGATGGAGTGCAGGGTCATGCCCTCGCGGTAGTTGAAGCCCACCCGCAGCGACCAGTTCTGCCACTCGATGAGGTTGCCGTCGACTGAGAAACTGGGACCTTCGGGCTGCACGATGTCGAGGGGCTTGAGCGGCGGGCGCTTGTAGTGCTCGCGGATGCGCTCGGGAATGAGGTGCGGCACGTACTCGCCCATGATCTGCGGCGTCTCGACCGTGAACGTGTCCTCGATCTCGAGCAGCTCCATGGTGTTCACGTCGATCACGCAGTGGAAGCCGTTGACCGGGCCGGCGTAGGGGTTGGCGCCGGGCTGCGACTTCACCCAGGTGTCGCTCCAGCCGAGGCGTCGGCCCTTGTACTTCTCGGGGATCACGGCTGCGCCGTACGTCCACGTGTCCATGAAGACGAGTTCGAGGTCGGTGATGCCGCGGTTCGCGAGGGCGGCGATGACCTGGGGGTTCGCGCGCAGCGCCGCGTCGGCCTCTTCCCACTCGTCGACGGTGAAGTTGGCCTGCACGTCGGGCACGTGCGTCCATTCCAGCAGAGCGTCGGATGCGAGCGACACGACCGCGATGTACGTCGCGTTCTCGCTGCGGTTCAGCACCACGAGGCGCGCACGGCGCTCGGGAACCGTGCCGTCGGCCTCGAACTGCTTCACGGCCGCCTTCGACGGCTCGACCATCTCGATCGAGGCGAAGCGCCAGCCGGGGCCGACGCCCTTCTCGCGTTTCAGAATCGCGGATGCGGCGCGGAACTCGTCGGCGTTCAGCGGGTCGAGCGGATGGAATGTCATGCGGAGTTTCCTTCTATCGGACCTGTGAGCGGACGGCGTCTTCGAGCACGCCGATCCCCTCGAGCAGGAGGGCGTCGTCGATGACGAGCGAGGGGAGCAGGCGGATCACGTTTCCGTAGGTTCCGCAGGTGAGGATGATGACGCCCGCCTCGAGGGCCGCAGCGGCCACGCGTTTCGTGATGTCGGCATCCGGTTCTGTGGTGCCCGGCCGCACGAATTCGATGGCGAGCATCGCGCCGCGGCCCCGCACGTCGCCGATCACGCCGGTGGCGTCGGCCAGCGCCCGCAGCCGCGGCACCACGATGTCTTCGATGTGGCGCGCGCGGCCGGCCAGGTCGTGCTCGCGAATCTGGGCGATGGATGCGACGGCCGCGGCACACGCGATCGGGTTGCCCCCGTAGGTGCCTCCCAGGCCGCCGGCGTGCACGGCATCCATCAGCTCGGCGCGACCGACGACGGCCGCCAGGGGAAGCCCGCCCGCGATGCCCTTGGCGAGGGTCATGAGGTCGGGCACGATGCCCTCGTCGTCGCTGGCGAACCAGGAGCCGGTGCGGGCGAAGCCCGTCTGCACCTCGTCGGCGATGAAGACCACGCCGTTGGCCGTGGCCCAGGCGCTCAGCGTGGGGAGGAAGCCCGGAGCGGGCACGATGAAGCCGCCCTCGCCCTGGATGGGCTCGATGATCAGGGCAGCGACCTGGTCGCCGCCCAGCTGCTTCTCGATGGCCAGGATGGCGCGGTTCGCAGCGTCGACCCCCGAGAGGCCCGCCTCGTCGCGGAACGGGTACGACATGGGCATGCGGTAGACCTCGGGCGCGAACGGGCCGAAGTTGGTCTTGTAGGGCATGGCCTTGGCGGTGAGCGCCATCGTGAGGTTCGTGCGGCCGTGGTAGGCGTGGTCGAAGGCGACGACCGCGTCGCGACCCGTGGCGAGGCGGGCGACCTTGATGGCGTTCTCGACCGCCTCGGCACCGGAGTTGAACAGTGCGGAGCGCTTCTCGTGGTCGCCCGGCGTGAGCTCGGCCAGCAGCTCGGCGACCTCGACGTAGCCCTCGTAGGGCGTGATCGTGAAGCATGTGTGCGCGAAGTGCGTGGACTGCTCGGTGACCGCCGCCGCGACTGCCGGGTTGGACGCTCCGACGCTGGTGACCGCGATGCCGGCGCCCAGGTCGATGAACGAGTTGCCGTCGACATCGACGACGACCCCGCCATCGGCATCCGCCGCGTAGACCGGAACGAGAGACGAGACGCCCGCCGAGACGGCCTTGCGGCGGCGCTCGGTGAGGGCGGCCGACTTCGGTCCCGGGAAGGTGCCCGTGATGCGCCGCTCCTGCGGCAGGCGATGCGTGATGGTCATGGGAGTTCCTATTCCAGCGACGACATCACGTGCTTGATGCGCGTGTAGTCCTCGACGCCGTACATCGACAGGTCCTTGCCGTAGCCCGAGTACTTGAATCCGCCGTGCGGCATCTCTGCCGTCAGCAGGATGTGGGTGTTGATCCACACGGCCCCGAAGTCGAGGTCGCGCGAGACGCGCATCGCGGTGGCGTGGTCCTTCGTCCAGACGCTCGAGGCCAGGGCGTAGCGAACGTCGTTGGCGAGCTCGACGGCCTCGTCTTCGGTCGCGAACTTCTGCACCGTGATGACGGGGCCGAAGGTCTCCTCCTGAACGATGTCGTCGCTCTGCAGCACGTTCGTGACGACGGTCGGCTCGAAGAAGAAGCCGGTGTCGCCCACCCGGTGGCCGCCCGTGGTGATGACGGCGTGGTCGGGAAGCGACTCCACTTTTGTCACCACGTCGGTGAAGTGGTTGATGTTGTTCAGCGGGCCGAAATAGTTCTCGCTGTCGTCGGCGCTGCCGGTCTTGCGCTCTTTGGCTTCGCTCGACAGTGCGTCTACGAGCTCGTCGTGGATGGACTCGTGCACCAGCACGCGGGTGATCGCCGTGCAGTCCTGGCCGGCGTTGTAGAACGAGAAGTCGGCGATCGCCGCGGCGGTCTTGGCCACGTCGACGTCGCCGAAGACCACGGCGGGCGCCTTGCCGCCGAGCTCGAGGTGGGCACGCTTGAGGGTCTTCGCGGCTCCGGATGCGACGGCCATGCCCGCGCGCACCGATCCGGTGATCGAGACCAGGCCGGGGGTGGGGTGATCGACGATCGCCGCGCCCGTGGCCCCGTTGCCGAGCACGATGTTGAGCACGCCGTCGGGCAGGATGCCCTGGCTGATGCGGGCGAGCTCGAGGGTGGACTCCGGGGTTGTGTCGCTGGGCTTCAGCACGATGGTGTTGCCGGTGGCGAGGGCGGGTCCGATCTTCCAGATCGCCATGAGGAAGGGGAAG
Source organism: Agreia sp. PsM10 (assembly GCF_030433855.1). GTDB lineage: Bacteria > Actinomycetota > Actinomycetes > Actinomycetales > Microbacteriaceae > Agreia. The sequence goes on from NZ_JARUXC010000017.1 coordinate 59,444, forward strand.
TTCCACGGGGTGACCTGGCCGACCACGCCGATGGGCTCGCGGCGAACATAGGAGGTCGTGCCCTCGATGTACTCGCCGGCGCTCTTGCCCTCGAGCAGGCGGGCGGCTCCGGCGAAGAAGCGGATCTGATCGGCGCCGGCCTCGACCTCGTCGGTGCGGATCGTGTCGCGGGGCTGGCCGGTGTTGCGGTGCTGCGCTTCGACGAGGGAGTCGGCGTTCGCCTCGATGGCGTCGGCGAGCTTCAGCAGCGCGAGCTGCCGGGCGCCCGGCGTGAGTCGTGCCCAGGGCTTGAATGCGGCTTTCGCGGCCTTCATGGCGACATCGACATCGTCTGCAGTGGAGACGGGCGCCTGCGCCACGGTCTCGCCTGTGGCCGGATTCACGATGTCGAGCAGCTCTGAGCCCTCGGGAGTGACGAACTGGCCGTTGATGAAGTTCTGGAGCGTGGGCGTGGACACGGATCTCATCCTCTGCGTCGAGTGGCGGAACAACCTGATCGGCTGGGGCCAGTCTGGCACTGCCCGCGCCGTCGCGGCGATCGAATCGGTAAAGATTCGATTCCGAATGTTATCACCGCTCGGCGACGGGAATCCATCGATTTCCGACCCTGCGGCTGAGTTCCGGCGAGCCGAGCTCTGCCAGTTCGCCCGCCAGCCCGAAGATGCCGAGCGCGATGCTGCGCGCATCCGGGTCGTCGTCGCCGGTGAAGCGGATGACGACCCGCGCCTCGCCGCGCACCACCGCGATGCTGGACGCCTCGACGATCGCCAGCGTGCGCGCGTCGTCGGTGAGCTCGGGCAGCAGTCGCGCCGCGGCGACGCCGGGGCGGAGCACGCCGATGGCGGCGGAGAACCGGTAGGAGGGCACGCAGCGAGTATGCCACCCGCGCCGCTCGTCGCCCCTTGAACGCCGCAAGCGCCGAACGCGGGTGTTCGTGCCGAGCGCGTGGATGCCGCCGCCGCGTTGGGCGGGAACACACGCGTTCGCCGCTGATCAGGAGACGGTTGTTCCCCGGGAGCGCCGCTGGAGCCTCGCGACCGTGTCCTCCGCGAGGTCTGCGTAGGCGGCGGTCATGGCCGCCGATCGGCGGAGAGGACCCTCGTCGCTCGCCATGCTCAGTTCCACGAGGGTGGGGTGGCCGTCCTCGAGCGTGACGACGACATCGAGGTTCATGGGCAACGAGGAAGGAAGGGCGGTCGTGTAGCCGCCCGAGCCCAGTTGCACCTGAATGACGCGGTCGGTTCGGTTGAACACGTGGGCTCGGCGGTCGTATGCGTATGCGGCGACGACGTCGAGTGCCTCGATCGGATCGAGCGGGGTCTCGTAGGACGCAGAGAAGCGAAGGGGTGCATCCTCGGGATTCGTCACGTCACCACGATGCCCGCGCCGTCGCGCCGCCGCAAGCACCGAACGCGGGACTTCGCCTCGAGCGCGCGGACTCAGCCGGCGCGCCGAGCGGGAACACCCGCGCTCGACGGCGGCCGGACGCGGTTACAGGCGGTAGAAGACCGGGCTGCCCCAGAGGCTGTGGGCGTGCTCGACGTAGCGACCGAAGTCGGGGGAGTGGATCACTCCTCCGGCACCGTCGTAGATTCCGATGTGCTCGCCGGGCCAGACCACGAGGTCTCCGGCGACGGCTTCGCTCTGCGAGATCTGCGTGGCGAGCGCCGCCTGGTGGTCGACGCCGCGGGGCAAGGAGATGCCGAACTGGCCGTAGACGTACTGGGTCAGCCCGTCGCATCCGAAGCTGTCGTTCGGGTCCGCGCCCCAGCCGTAGGGGACGACGCCCACGAACTGCTCGGCGTAGGCGACGACGGCCTCGCCGCTGTAACCGCCCTGGGGTGCGGCGAAGGTCTTGGGCGTCGACGTGGTGGAGGAGCTCGACGAGGTCGATGCGGTCTCGACGGCCGCCGCTGCGGCGGCGAGCGCGTCTGCGGCGGCCTGGGCCGCGGCGGCTTCGGCGTCGCGCTGGGCTTGCAGCACCGACATGTCGGTGGAGTTGTAGGAGTCGCGGGTCGCGGACAGCGCGGTGACCTGGCTGTCGGCATCGACATCGATGGTCTGCGTGGCGGGCGCCGCCTCGTCGACGAAGGTCTGACCGGCGTTGACCGTGGTGGCCACGGGGTTGGTGCCCGTGGGCATCATCGCGTAGGCCGGCAGGGCGGTGACGCTGGCCATGCCCGCCGCGACGACGAAGACGCCGGCTCGCGCGAGATTGCGGATGCCGCGGCTCTTCGGTTTGGCGGCCGACGGCTTGTAGGTGCGCGACTCCCGGGCAGCAGCCGCGAGGGCAGCGCGAGTGGGGGCCTGGAATGTCGAGCGGTGCTGCCCGGCGAGTGCCAGGGCTGCGGATTCTGCTGAGTGACGTCCACTCATGCTTTAGTACCTCAGGGATCTGTAGAGCGTCGGGCAGGTATTCGGGTTCCCCCCGTGCGGATGGCCCTGCACGGATCGACGGTGCGATCGGCGGGGTGCATTCCAACCCGGGCGACGGTACAGGGGTGCCCTGAACGAAAGCTGGCAAATGTGAGGCGCGCTCACACGGGCGCGCGCATCAGGCCTCGAGCAGGCCCCGGATGTCGTCGGCCGTGAGGGCCTGGCTGAACGCGGCCTCGTCGTCGAGCACAGCGTCGGTGAGCTCGGCCTTCTTGGCCTTGAGCGCCATGACCTTCTCTTCGATCGTGCCCTCGGCGACCAGCCGGTAGACCATCACGTTCTTGGTCTGACCGATGCGGTGAGTGCGGTCGATCGCCTGCGACTCGGATGCGGGATTCCACCAGGGGTCGAGCAGGAAGACGTAGTCGGCCTCGGTGAGGTTGAGCCCGAATCCGCCGGCCTTGAGGCTGATCAGGAAGACCGGAGCCTCGCCCTGCTTGAACCGGTCGATGATGTCTTTTCGCCGGCGCGACGAGCCGTCGAGGTATTCGTAGGGCACCCCGAGCGCGTCGAGCCTGGCGGCCGCCTTCTGCAGGAAGGTCGTGAACTGGCTGAAGACGAGCGCGCGATGCCCCTCGGCCACCACGTCGTCGAGCTGCTCCATCAGCGAGTCGAGCTTCGACGACGGGATGTTCGCGTACTTCTCGTCGATGAGCGAGGCGTCGAGGCTGAGCATGCGCAGCAGGGTGATCGAGCGGAACACGATGAAGCGGTTCTTGTCGAGGTCGTCGATGAGACCCAGCAGCTTCTGCCGCTCGCGCTGCAGTACCACGTCGTAGAGCTTGCGGTGACTCGGAGCGAGCTCGATCTGCAGCTCCTGCTCCTGCTTCTCGGGCAGTTCGGGTGCGACGAGCTGCTTGGTGCGTCTCATCATGAGGGGCCGGATGCGACGGCGCAGCCGGGCGATCAGTTGCGGGTTCTCGCCGCGATCGATCGGCCGCACGTAGTCCTCGGTGAACCGGCGCGACGACGGGAAGAGCCCGGGCGCCGTGATGGCGAAGAGAGACCACAGCTCGAGGAGGTTGTTCTCCATCGGCGTGCCGGTGATCGCCAGCTTGAACGGAGCCCTGAGGTCGCGGGCGCACTGGTGGATGCGCGAGGTGTGGTTCTTGGCGAACTGCGCCTCGTCGAGAATGAGCCCGGCCCAGGCTCCCGAGTTGTAGGCCGCGAAGTCGAGCCGGAACAGGGCGTACGACGTGACCACGATGTCGGCGCCGGCCGAGATCGCGGCCACCTTCTTCTTGCTCTTCGCCTCAGTGGCGCTGATGGAGCGCACGACGAGGTGGGGTGTGAACCGTTGCGCCTCGGCGACCCAGTTCGACACGACCGACGTCGGCGCCACCACGAGGAACGGGGCGCGCGCCTCTCCGGAGTCGGCTGCGACCGGATGCTGCCGGGCGTGCGCGACGAGCGCGAGCGTCTGCAGCGTCTTGCCGAGCCCCATGTCGTCGGCGAGGATGCCGCCCAGCGAGTGCGCGTGCAGAAAGACCAGCCACGAGAACCCATCGACCTGGTAGGGCCGCAACTCGGCCTTCACCGTTGCGGGAACCGCCACGGTGTCGACGCCGTCTGCCGCGTTGAGCCCCGACACGGCCGCGCGCCAGCTCGTGGCCTCGACGGTCTCTTCGGCCAGGTCTTCGAAGTCGGCCCAGAGACTGGCCTGGTAGCGGCTGATGCGCGGGGCGTCGGTCTCCCACTCGGCGATGCTGCGCGCCTCTTCGATGAGTTCGAGCAGCCTCTCGAACACCGGCTGCTCGAGCGAGAGGTAGCTGTTGTCGACCAGCTTCAGCTTCTTCCTGCCCTTCGACAGGGCGGTGAAGAGCGGCCCGAACGGGATCGTGCGCCCTTCGACGGTGACCATGATGCCGAGGTCGAACCAATCGCGCTTGTCGGTCTCGACCGTGGTGACGGTGAGCTCGGGCGCCTCGGTGAGCTCGACGTAGTCGGGCCGTGTGCCCACGGTCTCGACCACCACGTCGTCGCGGCCGTCGATCTGGTCGATGACCTCGACCACGAACTGGGCGGCGTCGACGCCGTCGAACACGTTCTTCGATGCGAAGGCCACGCTCGGGTCGGCCCCTCCCCACCCGCGCGCCGTGAGGGTGTGCGACAGAAGAGACAGGATGCGATCTTCTGCGGCGTCGTCACGCAGCGCCCTGTCGGCCCCGGTCGACTGAAGAGGGAGCAACTGCTCGCCGCCGTAACGCCATGCCCACGAGATGCGCAGGCGACCCTTCGGCTCGAACGTGGCCGTGAGCACGAGGGTGGCCTTCGCCTGCTCGGGCAGGGTGACGGACTCGTCGGCACTGGTGACGGGCAGCAGGCGGCGCAGCCGAGGGTAGTAATCGGCGAGGAACTCGGAGACCTCGCTCTTCGGCACCTCGATCGTGTGCGACGCCGTGTCGAAGACCAGGCGGCGCTGCTCGTCGGCGAGAGGCGATTCGAGGGGAGCGAGGGCCACGCTGAACCGCGGACCGAGCGCATAGGAATAGAGGCCGTGCGTGCCGATCGGCCCCACGGACTCGGCCGCCACCTCGGCCCCGTCGAAGTCGATCGACGTGGCCAGCGTGAGGTCTCCCGAGTCGCCGGCCGAGGCATCCAGACCCACGCTCGCCCGGCGGGCGACCGCGACCGACGCGTCTTTCTTGACTCCGACCAGGGCGATGCCGAGTCGCTCGGCCTCGTCGAGCAGATGCCAGAGCAGGGGGCTGGCGAATTCGTCGAGGTAGATCCAGTCGAGGTCTTGACCCGTGTAGGTGGCCCGGCTCGCGCGCTGCACGGCCGCGAACTCGGCGAACCAGCGGTGCTGCGCGGGGTCGAGGTTCATGCGGTTGGCCTGGTGCATGAAGGTGCCCCAGGTGAGGTTGTTGCGCACCCAGGCGCCGGTGGATGCGCTGCGCACCACGGGCCGCACGCCGAGCCGGCGGGTCGCGGCCACCGCGGGCGACGATCTGGGCGACGCCGACGTGGAGGTGGGGCCGCGCCACCGGTCGTGCGTGCGGGTCGCCCGCTCGCGCAGCTCGAACTGCAGGGCCATGGGCACCTGGCCGGGGCTGTCGATCTCGGCGATCGCGCCCGCGCCGACAATGCCGACGGCCGTGCCGAGAACGCTCTTCCAGTCGGCGGCGACGGATGCCTCGGGCCGGGCCGGCGACGCCACCAGCGGCTTCATGGCGCGCGCGTTGGTGTCGACGAGCGCGGCGGCCACGTGCTTGCAGTCGATGCCGACGGGGCAGTCGCACATGCTGAAGATCGGACGGAATCCGCGACCCGTCGTGCCGAGGGTGACCGAGCACGCGTAGGGCTCGGGCGCGCTGCCTTGAACGAAGGCGCTGACGACCCGGGTGTCGGCGTTCCACGAGACGTCGACCACGGCGCCCTGGCGGAAGTAGGCCTGCCCACGCTCGAACGCGTTGCGGCCGACGAGCCGGGTGATCTCCGTCGCATCGACGAGCGGAAAGATCGACTCGGGCATGCGTCCATGCTCCCACGCACCGCGGACATCCGATCGGCCCTCGGCCGGTTCTAGGTGTTCGGGCGCCCGCCGGCGCGGGTGCGGAGCAGGATCATCAGCGGCACGTTCGCCAACACGACGACCCCGGCGATGAGTCCCACCGCGGCCTCCGCGCCGATGACGTCGTAGACGGCGAGTGCGGCGAGAGGGCCCACGACGGCACCCGCGTCGCCGGCCGTGCGCGTGACCCCGACGACCAGACCGCTCGATCGCGAGGGGAACGCGTCGCTCATCACGACCGACGGAACGACACTGCTGATCGAATTCGCGAGTCCGTAGCCGACGATGACCAGGGCGTAGACCCAGGGGCCGTCGGCGAGCGGGAAGAGAAGCATCGTGCAGGCCGCGGCGAGCACGCTCGGCGCCAGCACGCCGAGACGCGGACCGCGGTCGATGACTCGCCCGATCACGGGCATGGCCGCCAGGGAGACCAGCGTCGCGGCGGCCAGCGCGAGTCCGAGTGTGAACGGAGAGAGACCTCCGCCGTCGTATGCCAGCACGGGAATGAGTCCCTGCTCGCCGCCGAAGCGGGCGAAGAACGCGGCGAACGAGCCGAGGGCCAGGGCCGCGATGAGAGGCCGCAGCGACCCTGCCGGCCGGGCCGGGGCATCCGATCGCACGGGCTCAGCGCTCGGCACCGATTGCCCGGGGGCCGACGACGCCGCCCAGTAGAGCGTGGCCGGTCTGACGGAGTCCCAGAGCAGGGCGAGCGCGACGGGCGCCGCGGCGACCACGAACACGCCGGCCAGGGGCAGCACGCTCAGGGCCGCGCCGCCGAGGAAGGCGCCGAGTGCGCCCGCCGACATCTGCACGGCGGTCGCCGTGGCCATCACCCTTCCGCGGCGGTCGGGAGGCGCACCGGACACGAGAACGGCGAAGCCGATGGTGATGGCCGCCCCTCCGAGCACTCCGGCGACCACGCGGGCCGCGATCAGCGAGGCCGAGTCGGTGCACAACCCGGTGAGCGCCGTCACCGCGATCAGAAGAATCGTGACGGTGTACAGGAACGGTCGCGGCCTCCACCATAGCAGCACCAGCCCCGCGGGGATGTTCACCAGCGCCCTGCCCAGGCCGAAGGCGGCGATGATCGGCCCCAGTACGAGGGCCGAGGCACCGAAGTGGTCGACGTAGAGCGGCAGTGCGGGCACGATCGTGCCCCATGTCATCTGCGTCGCTCCGATCAGCGCGCACACGACGAGCGTCTGCTCGGTGATCGATGGCGTCCGCCGCCGACCTCCACGATCGGCCGGGGCCGACGTCGTCGCCTCGCCGACGGCGTCGCGGCTCACCGGGCCAGGTTCTCGCGCAGGGTGCGGCCGGGATACGCCTCACCCATGGCGCCCCGGCGGCGCAGCTCGGGAACGAGCAGTTCGGTGACGTCGGCGTACGACGCGGGCATGCTCAGCGGGTTGCCGATCATGAAACCGCCGCGCGATCCCGTGGCCGCGAAGTTCTCCTCCAGCAGGTCGGCGACCTGCGACGCCGTGCCGCTGAGCGTGTAGTCGAAGCCGACCGCGTGGCGCCAGCCCCGCTCGAAGAACTCGCTGCGGCTCATCTCGTGGTCGACGCCCAGCTCCGTGATGAGCTGGCCGACGAACCCCGCCGGAGAGGCGTTCGCCGCGCGGATCGCGTCGGCGAGCTCGCCGAGCACCACGCGCTCGGGCACGGTGGAGAAGTCGTGGCCCGAGTTGTACGACAGGTAGACGCCGACCGCCTCATCGCCCCAGTACTCGAGCATCTCGAGCTTGCGTGCCGCCGCCTCGTCCTCGCTTCGGCCGAGCACCAGCTGCGTCGTCCACAGGATTCCCACGTCGGCCGGGTTGCGTCCGTTCGACACGAGCTCGGCGTCGAGGGCCGCGCGGTGCCGCGCCTGGCCGGCCGCGTTGCCTCCGATGCCGAAGACGAGGTCGGCGAACTTCGCGCTCGTGCGGATGCCTTGAGGCGAGCTTCCGGCCTGCACGAGAACCGGTCTGCCCTGCGGGCTCGGCACGCTCGTGAGCGGCCCCTGCACGTCGAAGAACTGTCCGTGATGGTCGATGGGGTGCACCTTCGATGGATCCGCGAACCTGCCGGTCTCGCGATCCATGACGATCGCATCCGGTTCGACGGAATCCCAGAGCCGTTGGCAGACGTCGACGAACTCCTCCATGCGCTCGTACCGCAGCGAGTGCTCGAGCAGCTGGTCGTAGCCGTAGTTCGCCGCGTCGGCCAGCCGGGTCGAGGCCACGACGTTGAACGCGATTCGGCCGGACGTGACGTGGTCGAGAGAGTTCAGCAGCCGGGCCACGTAGAACGGATGCATGAACGTCGACGAGTAGGTCAGGCCGAACCCGATGTGCTGCGTCACGGCCGACATCGCGGCGATGAACGGACTCATGTCCTGTCGCGGCCACTGCACGCCCCACTCGACGGCGGCGTCCGTCGATCCGCGCCAGGTGTCCGGCAGACCTGTTCCGTCTCCGAAGAAGAGCATGTCGATTCCGCCGCGCTCGGCCGTCACGGCGAGCTCCTGGAACATCCTCACGTCGGGGAACGTGCGATTCGTCCACGATCCGGGCCGGGCCCACCGGCCCTCCGAGTGGGTGAACGAGAGATCGAAGGCGAGATGCATCTTCTGCGGGTCGTCGGCGGGGGCTGCGCTGTTCATGCGTGACTGGACTCTCGTTCGGTGCTGGTGCTGGTGCTGGTGCTGGTGCTGGTGCTGGTGCTGGTGCCGGTGTTCGTACTCGTGCGCGCGGCGAGGGCCGCTTCGATGGCGGACACGGTGGTGAGGCGCGCGACCGAGAGGGCGAGCTGTTCGAGCGCGTTGACGTGGATGCGCACCTCGTAGGCGGCTGTCGCGTCGGCCGGAAGGAGCACGGGATACCCGTTCTGCATGGCATCGGTGGCCGTCGCGGCGATGCAGCACTCGGTCGTCAGGCCCGCCACGACCACCCAGTCGATGTGTGCGGAGCGCAGAAGGTCGTCGAGCTCGGTCTGGTGGAAGCCGCTGTAGTGCTTCTTGAGGATCCGAGGTTCTCCGGCCGCGGGAGACACGCCGTACCACTCGGCCCCGGGAGTGCCGACGATGCAGGGCTCGTCGGCCGACATCACCGAGGGATCGCCTCCGCGGAGCCAGTTGCTCGAGCCCCACGGCGTGGAGGGATCCGACGCGAGCTCGATCCAGAACACCGGCATGCCGGCGGTGCGGGCCGTGTCGACGAGGCGGCCCGTCGCCGCGATCGCCGCGACCAGCGCATCGGATGCGGCGTCGTCGAGGCCGTAATCGGCCAGGTACGCCGGGTCGCCGAACGACCGCTGCACGTCGACGACCAGCAGCGCTCCGGCACCCGTGAGGCCGGCGAAGGCCGACGCGCCGGTCACGAGATCGCCGCCGTCGACTCCTGGGCGCGCAGCCCCGGCAGCACGGTCTCGCCGAACGCGGGAAGATCCGCGTGGTAGTCGGGGAAGATCAGCATGAGCCCGTCGAGCTCGGCACCCTCGACCACGGCGTTGATGTGGCTCTGCACGGAGTCGGGAGACCCGACCACGTACGGAGTCTGGAACGCGTCCTTGCCGCTGGCCGACTCCGTCCACGATGAGGCGCGGTCGCGTGGCATTCCCCACGACACCCGCATGTTCACGAGGGCTTCGAGATCGACGCCCTCGGAGATCACGTCGACGCGCTTCTGCGCCAGCGCGTCGGTCTCGTCCATGACCACGGTGAGCATCGCGTACGTCTTGACCTGGCGGCCGAGAGCGGCCGAACGATCGTGCACGTTCCGGGATGCGTCGCGCAGCTCCTCCATGGTGTCTCCCGAGAGGAAGGCGCCGTCGCTGCGGCGGGCCTGGAAGTCCTGGCCCGCCGGAGACCGGCCCGCGCTGATGACGGTGGGGCGCACCCGCGGGTGAGGCCGCGACTCCGCATCCTTCAGGGTGAAGAATTCGCCGTCGAGGGTGACCGAGTCCTCCGTCCAGAGCCGGGTCACCGCATCGGTCCACTCGTCGACCATGCGGTACCGCGCCTCCTTCGACATGTCCGCGTCCCACAGGCCCATCTGCTCGAACTCGTCGGCGTAGGAGCCCGAGACGATGTTCATGCCCGCGCGGCCGTTCGAGATCTGGTCGAGGGTGACGAACATCTTCGCCGCGATCGCCGGGTTGTGCACGTTCGCGTGGACCGTCGCCCAGATCTTGACCCGCTCGGTGGCCTCGGCGATGCCCGCCATCATCGTCATGGACTCGAGGGACCGACCCCAGTGGTCCGTCGATCCGCCGAAACCACGCCACTTCGCCATCGCCATCACGAAGTCGAGGCCGGCCTCCTCGGCCAGGATCGAGGCCTTCCTGTTGTATTCGTAGCTGCCGTCGGGATGCGGAGCAGTCGTGGAGACCAGCCATCCGCCGTTGCCGATGGGGAGGAAGATTCCGTATTCGCGTGGAGTCATGGGTGGAACTCTTTCTTGTTCGGTGCGGTGTTCGAGAAGGGCCGGAGTTACGGCGCCGGCCAGACGAGGGTGGTGCCGTCGTAGATCGCCTCGATGAAGCTGTTGTCGAAGTAGGAGCGCACATCGGCGGGAGCCGTCTTGATCTGCTCGGTGTCGGTCAGGAACGTTCCCTCGGCGTCGACGTTGTCGAGGTCGATGAGCCCCACAGGGCGGTCTGCGGGCTGGTTGTCGGCGACGATTCCGACCTCCGTCTTCCAGATCTTCTCGTTGTGGGCGGCGTCGTATCCTTCGCCGGAGAGCGTCGCCGCGTAGTCGACGCATTCCGTGGCGTTGTCGACGCAGTAGTCGTAGGCGTGCTGGGATGCGCGCAGGAAGTCCTCGACGGCCGTCGGATTGGCGCTCGCGAACTCGGGGTTGGCCGCGATGCTGCCGAGCGATCCCGGAACTCCGAAGTCGAAGGGGCGCCAGACGGTGACCTTCTCGCCGGCCGCTTCGAGGAGGTTGGGTTCGTTCGAGATGAACCCGGTGAGCGAATCGACCTGACCGCGCGGAAGGATCGTCGGGTCGTATCCCACGACGACCTGCTGCATCGACGAGACATCGGCCCCGGCGTTGGTCAGCATGGTCGATACCGCGGGTGGCAGGTTGCCCTTCTGGCCGAGGATCGTGCCGTCGAGCTGGGTGAGGTCGGTGATGTCCGGGTTCGTCATGAGGATCTCGAGGCCCACGTTCGAGTAGGTCGAGACGCCGAGGATGTCGAGTCCGTTGTCTCGCGCCTGAATCAGGTTCTGCTCGCTCACGCCGGTGAAGGTCACCTGGCCCGACGCGAGGAGCTGGGCGTTCTCACCCGTGTCGCCCGTTCCCGGCTGGATGGTGACGTCGAGGCACAGGGCGTCGAAGTAGCCGAGCTCGTCGGCCGCGATCACATTGAGGATCGAGGCGGAGGCCTGGTACTGGTAGCCCGTGAGGAAGGTGATGGGGCCCGCCGCTTTGTTCGTCTCGCAGCGGTCGGCGCTGATCGCGCTTCCCTCCGCGGCAGCGGGCGTGCTCGATGTCTCGGTGCCGGATGCGCTGCAGCCGGTCACGAGGGTGAGGCCTGCGAGCGACAGAACGGCAAGGGCCAGGGGGGTGCGTTTGGGCATGGCTGTCTCCTATGGATGTGGTGTGGGGTGCGGTGCGAAGGGGTGGAGCGGAAGCGGGCGGGGCGTCAGCCCCGTGATCCCTGACGCGAGTCGTGCCAGTGCAGGGCGCGGTTCTCGATCGCCGTGATGATGAGCAGAAGGAGCGAGCCCATCAGCGCGAGGCAGACGATCGCGGCGTAGACCACGGCAAGTCGATTGTTCGACGAGGCGACGCTGATGACCGTGCCGAGGCCCTCCGCCGCGCCGGGGGCCGCGAGCTCGGCCACGACGGCGCCGATGATCGAGAGCGGGAAGACGATGCGCAGCGCGTTGAACAGGTAGGGGAGGGCGCTCGGCATGCGCACGTGCCAGAGGGTTTCGAGCCGCGACGCATGGAGGGTCGTGAAGACCTGCAGTACCGCCGGGGAGACCGAGCGGAGCCCCGTCGAGACTCCGATGAGGATCGGGAAGAAGCAGATCAGGGCGGTGACGATGAGCTTGGGCTCCGGCCCGAATCCGAAGGCCACGACCAGCGCGGGGGCGATGGCGACGAGCGGAGTCACGTTGAGCACGACGGCGACGGGCATGATCGCCCTGCGCGCCAGGGGCAGCTCGGAGACGAGGATGGCCAGCACGTAGGCCACCACGAAGCCGATGACGAGTCCGATCAGGGCGACCTGCAGGGTGGCCCACGCGTTCTGCAGGTAGAAGAGGGGGTTTCCGGCCAGAGCCTCGCCCACGGCCGACAGCGGTGGCAGCAGGTAGGGGCTGTCCTTCGCGACGACGGTCCACACGATTCCGAGCCCCACCAGCAGCACGAGAACGGGGGCCCAGTATGCGGGCTTGAGGAACTGCAGGCGCGACGCGCGCGTTCCGGCGCCGGTCGTCTTCACGGGCAGGGCGACTACCGGGGCAGAGACGGCGGGGTCGATGCCGTCGGCGGCCGTCCCGTTCGCGCCGGGGGTGTCATGGGTCGTCATCGTGGATGTCACCGGGGCCTCCTAGGCGGCGCTCGTGATCGGACCCTCGTGCCACGCCGACTGCAGGTGGTCGCGGATGAGGTCTTCGAAGTGATGGAATTCGGGGGTCTTGAGCATGTCCTGGCTGCGCGGCCGCTCGAGAGTGATGTCGACCGAGGCCGTGATGCGGCCCGGCCGGGCAGACATCACGAGCACGGTGTCGCTCAGACGAACGGCCTCGGTGACCGAGTGCGTGACGAAGACCACTGTCGACTTCTGCTCGTCCCAGATGTCGAGCAACTGGCCCTGGATGGCCTCGCGGGTGAACTCGTCGAGGGCCGAGAAGGGCTCGTCCATCAGCAGCACGTCGGGCTGCAGGCCGAATGCGCGCACGATGGCGGTCCTCTGCTGCATGCCGCCGCTCAACTGAGCCGGCAGCTTGTGCACGGCGTCGCCGAGCCCGACCGCGGTGAGCAGCGCGCTCATGTCGGGAGCCTCCTTCTCGACGTGCCCGCCGATGCGCTTGCGTCGGCGCTCGGAGCCTCGATTGACCTTGGCCGGGAGGCTGACGTTCTGGAGGACGTCGAGCCAGGGGAGCAGGGCGGGAGCCTGCGGTACGAGACCGATCATCTTGGCCGCGCACGCGGCATCCGGGCTCACGCCGAACACGCTGGCCGTGCCGGCGTCGGGCGTCTCGAGGCCGGCGATCAGCCGGAGCAGCGTGGACTTGCCGCAGCCGGACGGCCCGATGATGCTGACGAATCGGCCTCGTTCGATCTCGACGTCGACGTTGTTCAGGGCCACCTGCTGAGTGGCGCCCGATCCGTAGATCTTCACCGCGCCCTGGATCGAGATCGAGTCGGGGCGTGCAGCGGCGGGAGTATTCACCGTGGTCATTGCGGTCAGACCACCTTCCTGAATTCGCGGTTCTGGTAGACGAGGGGATCGCGTGCGGTGCGCAGCACGTCGGTGACGGCGACGATGATCATGAGGTGATCGCCGACCGTCCAGCGCTCATGCACGCGGCCGACGATGGATGCCTGGGCACCCGTCACGACGGGGACATGGTCGAAATCCTCATGCAGGGTGACGGCGGCGAACTTGTCGACTCCCTTGGTCGCGAAGTGCCGGGCGATGTCGCCCTGGCCGTCGGCGAGGATGTTCACGGCGACCTGGTCGGTCTCGGCGAACGCAGGGTAGCTCTCGGCGGTCTCCGCGAGGAAGACGGCGACGAGGGGCGGCGTGACCGAGACGTTCGTGAAGCTGTTGGCCGTGAAGCCGTGCGCCGTTCCCTCGACACTCGTGGTGACGAGGGTGACCGAGGTCGCCATGCCGGCCAGAGCCCGCCGCAGTTCTGCGGGGTCGAAGGTCGAGGCCGGCACTGTCGTGATGGTCTGGGAGTCGGTCATGCCGCCACCCCGCTCGCCGAGAGGAGGGCGCGTCGTGCGTCGATCCACGAGTCGAAGAGAGCATCCCTGGCCTCGGGGTCTGCGGCCGTCGCGTCGGGCAGGAACAGTCCGCCGCCCGGGCTGATGGCCCCGAGCTCGTCGAGCAACGGCTGCAGGTGGGTCGACCCGGCGAGGGAGTGCTGCGGTGAGGCGGCGATGGTCAACGGAATCGTGCGGGTCGCGGACAGGGCGTCAGGAGCGTAGCCGTCGAGGAACGCCTTGAGCAGTCCCGTGTACGAGCCCTTGTAGACGGGGGTGGCGACCACCAGGACACGGGCTGTCGAGAGTGCGCGTCGACGGTCGACCAGCTCGGGGTCGGCGTAGTCGAGCGCCCGACCGCCGTAGTTCGCGAGGTCGATCGGCGCGGAGACCTCGGCTCCGATGGCCTCGGCGACTTTCTCGACCAGCGCGACCGCAGCGGCGAAGGTCTTGGAGAGCGGTCGGGGGTTTCCGACGACTCCGGTGACGGTGAATGACAACGTGCCTCCCAGGCTCTGGTTGTGCCGACGCGGACGTCGGCCAGATGAATGGAGAGCGAGCGGGTGAAGTGCCGATGAGGCAGATGGCCCGCGGAGGTCCGTGAGAATCACAGTAGGGCGATCGTGTTTCGCACCGGGTCGCCACACGTTACGCGCGTGTAAATTCGGCGGGTTCGTCAGACCAGCTGTTCGACGGGGTGGCCTGGTCGGTAGACGACGATGCCGACTCCGAGGTCGCGCGCCGCGGTGCTGGGCCACGAGGCGGCGGAGAAGAACCGTGCCAGCGGCTCCGAGATGCACAGCACGGCTCGAGGGTTCGTCGAGAGCGCCGAGCGCAGCCAGACCAGTTTGAGCATGTCGGCCATTGCCTTGTTCCGGTGATGGGACTTGGGCTGGCCCGAGGTGGGAACGAGCTGCACGAGAACCGTCTCTGCCTGATCGATGCCCTCGACTTCGACCCGGATGCCGCCTGCCAGGCTCAGGGTGCGCGGCTCGAGGCTCGTGCCCAGCCAGTCTCCGACAGCCCGGAGCATCGCGTGCTCGACGGACTCGGCCTGCATGCGGCCGGTCTCGCCGATATGGGGCCTGTCGGTCATGCGTCGGAGTGTAGGCGACCGGTGTTTCGCCCACGTTTCCCGGTTCGGCCGCCTGAACGCATCGTGCGGGAATGCTCTGGCGCATCCGGAGCGTTAGGAGTAAAGTTGAGTCAGCAAGACTCAAGTTTTCAGGGCGTCCCACGAGACTCGCCCCACGAGAAGAAGGACACACAATGCAGGCAGGGCAGGCCCCCGCTCAAGAGGACGCCAAGAGCGCCCTCGAACTGTACGGCGTCAACCTCACCGAGATCGCCGCGAGCGGCAAGCTCGACCCGGTGATCGGGCGCGACGCCGAGATCCGTCGAGTCAGCCAGGTGCTGACCCGGCGCACCAAGAACAACCCCGTGCTCATCGGCGAGCCCGGCGTCGGCAAGACCGCCGTCGTCGAGGGGCTCGCCCAGCGCATCGTCGCGGGCGACGTCGCGGATTCGCTCAAGGGCAAGCAGCTCATCTCGCTCGACCTCGCGGCCCTCGTCGCGGGCGCGAAGTACCGTGGCGAGTTCGAGGAGCGCCTGAAGGCGGTGCTCAAGGAGATCAACGACGCCGACGGGCAGATCATCACGTTCATCGACGAGCTGCACACCCTCATGGGTGCGGGCGCCGGCGAGGGCAGCGTGGCGGCATCCAACATGCTCAAGCCCATGCTCGCCCGGGGCGAGCTGCGCATGATCGGCGCCACCACGCTCGACGAGTACCGCGAGTACATCGAGAAGGACAAGGCGATGGAGCGTCGCTTCCAGCAGGTGCTGGTGGGCGAGCCGAGCGTCGAAGACACGATCGCCATTCTGCGCGGGCTAAAGGAGCGCTACGAGGCGCACCACAAGGTGTCGATCGCCGACTCCGCCCTCGTCGCGGCCGCCGCGCTGTCGAATCGCTACATCCCGGGCCGGCAGCTGCCCGACAAGGCCATCGACCTGATCGACGAGGCAGCATCCCGTTTGCGCATGGAGATCGACTCCGCCCCCGTCGAGATCGACGAGCTGCGCCGCAGTGTCGACCGTCTGAAGCTCGAAGAGCTCGCCCTGAAGAAGGAGAAGGACGACGCGTCGAAGCAGCGGCTCGAGAAGCTGCGCGAAGACCTCAAGACCCGCGGGGCCGCCCTCAAGGAGCTTCAGGACAGGTGGGAGAGGGAGCGCGCCAGCCTCAACCGCGTCGGTGAGCTCAAGGAGAAGCTCGACGCCGCACGCATGAAGGCCGAGCGCGCCCAGCGCGAGGGCAAGCTCGAGCAGGCCTCCAAGCTGCTCTACGCCGAGATCCCCGTGCTCGAACGCGAGCTCGCGGCGGCCGAGGCCGTCGAGCAGGAGGGCCCGCTCATGGTCAACGACCAGGTCACCAGCGACGACATCGCGAGCGTGATCGCCGCCTGGACGGGCATTCCCGTCGACCGGCTCACCCAGGGCCAGACCGAGCGGCTGCTCGGCCTCGAGGGCGAGCTGGGCAAGAGGCTCATCGGCCAGAAGCGCGCCGTCGTGGCCGTGTCGGAGTCGATCCGGCGCTCGCGGGCCGGCATCGCCGACCCGGATCGGCCGACCGGATCGTTCATGTTCCTCGGCCCGACCGGCGTCGGAAAGACCGAGCTCGCCAAGGCGCTCGCCGACTTCCTGTTCGACGACGAGAAGGCCCTCATCCGCATCGACATGTCGGAGTACGGCGAGAAGCACTCCGTGGCGCGCCTGCTCGGTGCCCCTCCCGGATACATCGGCTACGAGCAGGGCGGCCAGCTCACCGAGGCCGTTCGCCGTCGTCCGTACTCGGTCGTGCTGCTCGACGAGGTCGAGAAGGCGCACCCCGAGGTCTTCGACGTTCTGCTGCAGGTGCTCGACGATGGTCGACTCACCGACGGACAGGGTCGCACGGTCGACTTCCGCAACACGATCCTCATCCTCACGTCGAACCTCGGGTCGCAGTACCTCGTCGACGGCTCGCTGACCACCGAGCAGAAAGAGGAGGCGGTGCAGGCCCTGGTACGCCAGGCCTTCAAGCCCGAGTTCGTGAACCGGCTCGACGACATCGTCGTGTTCCAGGCGCTCACCCGCGAAGACCTGGCGCAGATCGTGTCGCTCTACGTCGATCGGCTGGCTCGCCGCATCGGCGACCGCCGGCTCGAGCTGGCCGTCACACCGGATGCCCGTGCCTGGCTGGCCGAGAAGGGCTACGACCCGATCTACGGGGCGCGCCCGCTGCGTCGCCTCATGCAGCACGAGATCGACGACCGCCTCGCGACGGAGATCCTGCGCGGAACCGTGCGCGACGGCGACACCGTGCGAGTCGACCTCGACGACGACGGCGAAGGGCTCACGGTCACTGCGGAGGGCAACAACGCCTAGCGCCTCGCCCATCGTTTCGGCCGTGTAAAAAAGGGGGCCACCCGCCGTCGGGTGGCCCCCTTTCGGGTCTAGGCTCTCTTTCTGCGAGTCAGAAGACGTCGACCGAAACGAGGCATTCCATGACGAAGTCAGAGCCGTCCGTGAACCCGTCCGACACGCCCACGCCCCGAGACAGGCGCCTCGCCGCCGCTCGCAACCGCGAAGAGCTCGGCGACGAGCTCACGAGCGTGCAGGACTTCTCGCACGAGCAGGAGGGCTACCACAAGACCCTCAAGCCCAGGCAGCTGCAGATGATCGCCATCGGCGGGGCCATCGGAACGGGGCTCTTCCTCGGCGCCGGAGGGCGGCTCGCGTCGGCCGGCCCCTCGCTCGTGATCGTCTACGCGATCTGCGGCTTCTTCGCCTTCCTTATCTTGCGGGCCCTCGGCGAACTCGTGCTGCACCGCCCCTCCTCGGGGTCGTTCATCTCGTACGCTCGCGAGTTCTTCGGCGAGAAGATGGCCTTCGTGGCCGGGTGGATGTACTTCCTCAACTGGGCCATGACCGCCATCGTCGACGTCACCGCGGTCGCCCTGTACGTGAAGTTCTGGTCGGCGTTCACCGACGTTCCGCAGTGGCTGCTCGCGCTCATCGCCCTCGCGATCGTGCTGAGCCTCAACCTCGTCTCGGTGAAGGTGTTTGGCGAGATGGAGTTCTGGTTCGCGATCATCAAGGTCGTCGCCCTGGTCGCGTTCCTCATCATCGGTGCGGTCTTCCTCGCCTTCTCCTTCCCCACGGATGTCGGCAACGGCGAGACAGGGATCTCGCTGCTCGTCGACAACGGCGGCTTCTTCCCCGCCGGCCTCGTGCCGACCGTGCTGGTGGTTCAGGGCGTGGTGTTCGCCTACGCTGCCATCGAGCTCGTCGGCACGGCGGCGGGCGAGACGGCCGATCCGAAGAAGATCATGCCCCGCGCGGTCAACACCGTCGTCATCCGCATCGCCGTGTTCTACGTGGGTTCGGTTCTGCTGCTGTCGCTGCTGCTGCCGTACACCGCCTACAAGGCGGGCGAGAGCCCCTTCGTCACGTTCTTCTCGAGCATCGGCAGTCCCGAGGTCGGGGCCATCGCCGGCAACATCATGAACTTCGTCGTTCTCACGGCGGCCCTGTCGAGCCTGAACGCCGGGCTCTACTCGACCGGTCGCATCCTGCGTTCGATGTCGGTGGCCGGAGCTGCGCCGAAGTTCACCGGGCGCATGAACGCCTCGGGGGTGCCGTACGGCGGCATCCTGCTCACCGCTGCCATCACCCTGCTGGGGGTGGGCCTCAACGCGATCGTGCCCGAGCAGGCGTTCGAGATCGTGCTCAACGTGTCGGCGCTCGGAATCATCAGCGGCTGGGGCACGATCATCCTGTGTCAGATGCGGCTGCAGAAGTGGGCGAAGGAGGGCCGGCTGGAGCGCCCGTCGTTCCGCCTGTTCGGGGCGCCGTTCACCTCGTGGCTCACGCTCGCGTTCCTTGCGACAGTGCTCGTGCTCATGGCCATCGACTTCCCGGTCGGAACGATCACGATCTCGTCGCTCGTCGTGATCATTCCGCTGCTGATCATCGGCTGGTACGCCAGCCGCGACCGCATCCAGGCCATCGCGGCCGCGCGCGAAGGCCACACCGGGCCGTTCCCGGTGGTGGCGGAGCGCCCCGGGATCGACCGCACGAAGGAGTAGCTTTCGTTCCCTGAGCTTGTCGAAGGGCATCCCTTCGACGAGCTCAGGGAACGGGTGGCTACTCGTTGACGAGAACGATCTCGTCGAGGGGGAAGCGCTCGCGGGGAGCCTTCTCGCGGGCGATCGCGCCCTCTTCGCCGAGCGCCTCGGGAGCGTCGATCGTTCCGAGCGCGGTCACGGTGAGGGCGGTGAGGTTCTCGGGAATCGAGAACGCCTCGCGCAGCCCCTCGGCGACGATGCCGCTCATCTGGTGCACGTGCAGGCCCTCGTGGTGCGCCTGCACCGACATGTGGGCCACGGCCTGGCCGAGGTCGTAGGCTGCCATCGGGCGCGGCTTGCCGTCGAGGTCGGTGGTCTCGGCGATGTTCACGATGAGCGCGGCGGCGTTGGGGGTCCAGGCCTGGTTGAAGCCCATGAGGTTCGACACGATCGTGTCGAACGCGGCGGTTCCGCGGCGGGCGACGATGAAGCGCCACGGCTGCGTGTTGGCGGCCGACGGCGACCAGCGGCCGGCCTCGAGAACGGATGCGAGAGCCTGCTCGTCGATCGCGACGGTCGGGTCGTAGGAGCGGGGGCTCCAGCGAGCCGCGAGCACCTCGAGGATCGGAGCGCTGGTCTCGTCGGCGCGGGTCACGGTGGTGGTCGTGGTGAGGGTCATGAGGGGGTTCCTTACGGTGTGATTCTTCGCACCCTCCTCAGGCGGCGGATGCGCGGGCCCGGCATCCATTGCCTAGCTATGCAAACGCACGGGTCTCCCCACTATTCCCGATCGAGCAGCTCCCGCAGGCGCCCCGCGAATGCGTCGACGTCGGCCTCGGTCGTGTCGAAGGCGCACATCCAGCGCACCTCGCCGGTCGACGGGTCCCAGTCGTAGAAGCGGAAGCTCTCGCGCAGCCGGTCTGCCACGGCCGGCGAGACGATGGCGAACACCGCGTTCGACTGCGTGGGCTGAGTGATCGTCACGCCATCCAGCCCCTCGACGGCCTGCCGCAGCCGCTGCGCCATGGCATTGGCCTGCGTGGCGCTGCGCATCCAGAGGTCGCCGTCGAGCAGCGCGACGAGCTGGGCCGAGACGAAGCGCATCTTGCTGGAGAGCTGCATGTTCAGCTTGCGCAGGTACGTGAGGCCCTCGGATGCGGCGGGGTCGAGCACCACGACCGCCTCGCCGAACATGAGCCCGTTCTTCGTGCCGCCGAACGAGAGCACGTCGACTCCGGCGTCGGAGGTGAAGGCGCGGAGCGGAACCCCGAGGTAGGCGGCGGCGTTCGAGATGCGAGCGCCGTCCATGTGGAGTGTCATGCCGCGGGCGTGCACGTGGTCGGCGATCGCTCGAACCTCGTCGGGCGTGTACGCCGTGCCGAGCTCGGTGGTCTGCGTGATCGACACGGCGAGCGGCTGCGCGCGGTGCTCGTCGCCCCATCCCCAGGCCTCGCGGTCGATGAGTTCGGGCGTGAGCTTGCCATCCGGTGTCGGAACGGTGAGCAGCTTGAGGCCCGCGACCCGCTCGGGGGCCGCGTTCTCGTCGGTGTGGATGTGCGCGGTCTGCGTGCAGATCACGGCACCCCAGCGCGGAAGCATCGACTGCAGGCTCAGAACGTTGGCGCCGGTGCCGTTGAACACCGGGAACGCCTCGACGCCGTCGCCGAAGTGCTCGGCCATCACGTGCTGCAGTCGGGCCGTGTAGAGGTCTTCCCCGTACGCGATCTGATGGCCGCCGTTGGCCGCGGCGACGGCGGCGAGCACCTCGGGGTGCACGCCGGCGTAGTTGTCGGAGGCGAACCCCCTGTAGTCGAGATCGTGCAGGCGCAGGGGAGTGGCGGTGTCAGTCGAAGGGGTCACCCTTCCAGTCTCCCGCACCGCCCGCGCACGGGCGTTGCGTTCGGCGCGTCTTTATTGTCGCGGGCCGCGCCGCAACTCAGGATAAGTCGAGGGGTCGAGGGCGAAAAGGGCCGTTCTGCGCGACATCTCCTGCGTTGGAGCAGGCTGCCGGCGCAAGGGGGTCGAGCGCATCCCGGGGAGGGGACTAACGTGGCCGACTCCACACCAACCGAGAGGACACGATGGCCACCGGCGAGAGCTCCGACGACACCACCCGCAGCGCTGAGAACGAGCCGGAGAGCTGGTCTCCGATGCCGAAGGCGGTGCTGTTCGACATCGACGGAACCCTCGTCGACTCCAACTACCTGCATGTGGATGCCTGGAGCCGGGCCTTCGAGAAGATCGGTCACCCCGTCGCGGCATGGCGCATCCATCGCTCGATCGGACTCGACAGCGATCGACTGGTCGAGACCCTGCTCGGCGACGACGCCGACGAGCTCGGAAGCCGCTCGAAGCAGCTGCACACCGATCTCTACGGAGAGATGTACGACCGGCTGATTCCTCTTCCCGGAGCCGTCGAGCTGCTCCACGCGCTCGCGGACAAGGGAATCCGGGTCGTGCTCGCGACCAGCGCGCCCGAGGACGAACTCCACGTTCTCACGGGGGTGCTCGACTCCGACGACGCCCTGCACGCGACGACGTCGTCTGACGACGTCGACACCGCGAAGCCCGAGCCCGACATCGTGAACGTGGCGCTCGAGCGGGCCGGGGTGCAGGCATCCGAGGCGCTGTTCGTAGGCGACGCCGTGTGGGACATGGTGGCAGCACAGCGTGCGGGCGTGCGGTCGATCGGCGTGCGCACCGGCGGGTTCGGCGCCGACGAACTGACGGATGCCGGTGCGACGCGGGTGTTCGACGACACCGCGGCGATCCTTGAAGGCTTTGCTAGCCGGCAGTAGCAACCAGCGCCGCCATCACACCCCACCTAGCCGTGAACGTCTCGCCCTGCGCGAGCCAGGTCGTGCCGAAGCCCGTGTTCAGCGAGTTGACAGCGGCCGTCTGCGGCTCGATGGCGACGGCAAGGATGCGATCTCCGTTCTGGTCGGTGAAGCGCCGGGTCGTGAGCAGCACGATGTGTCCGAACGACGCATCCGCCCAGACCTCGACATAGCGACCGTCGGGTGCGGTGAGTCGGGTCAAGTGACGGCCGTCGACGAGCTCCTGGTCGGTGAAGCAGTGGTCGAGAACGACTTCGCCGACGCGGCCACCCTCGCGCAGGTCGAAGTCGCCGGTCACGGGCTCGGCGGCCTCCGGCAGCATGCGCTCGTCGTTCGGGTACACGGTCGCCGCCGAGTTGCGCAGCATCAGCTCCGCGGTGGGAACGTCTGCGACGCGATAGTACGCGTGCGAGCCGACGGCCACCGGGGCCTCGAGCACGCCGAGGTTCGTGAAGGAGTGCGTCGTCTCGAGGCCGTCGGGTGTTATGGCGTAGCGCACGCTCGTCTCGACGACGAAGGGATAGCCGGGATTCGCGAAGATCGTCGCCGCCAGGGTGATGGAGGTCTCGTCGTGCTCGGCCACCGCATATGGGCTCGACATGAGCAGGCCGTGCGATGCGTTGCCGAAGTCGGTGTCGGTGATGCTGAGCTGCTGCGGTTCGCCCCGGTAGTTCCAGCGTCCACCGTCGATGCGGTTTGGCCACGGTGACATCACGATCCCCGCTCCGAGAGACGGCGGGGCATCTTCCGGGTAGCGCTGCACGATGTCGACTCCGTCGACCGTCAGTGCTCGGAGAGACGCTCCCACCTGGGTAAGGGTCCCAGCCATCCGTCCAAAACGGGTGTCGCCCGCGATCTCGTACTGGGCACCGGTCGGTAGCGTCGCTGCGGGGCTCGTATCGATCATGCTGTCTTCTCCGTCGTCTCTGCCGAATCTCTTGTCTCTGTCGGGTCTCTTTTCGCGGGGGCATCGCTCAGCTCGATGATCAGCTGAGCACGCTCGTGGTGCCTCTCGATGTCCTCGCCGTTGCGGGCATCCACCCCCGTCGACTTGGCGAGTGCCTCGTCGCGGTTCATGCCGAAACGCTGGTGCCGCTCGACGAGCCTGCGAAGCCGCGTGGCGGCATCCAGCTCGAGGTACCAGACCTCGTCGAGCAGCTGTCGCGATCTGCTCCACAGGGATTCGGGGGAGAGCAGATAGTTGCCCTCGACGATCACCACCTGGGTCTCGGGCGACACGGGGATGCTCGCGGCGACGGGATCGTGCAGATCACGCGAATAGGCGGGCGCGAACACGGTGTTCTCATCGCGTCTGCGCAGGCGCGTTATCAGGTCGGCGAATCCGGCTGCGTCGAAGGTCTCGATCGCTCCGCGTCGGGCGGCGAGTCCACGCTGCTCGAGCGCCTCTCGCGCCAGATGGAAGCCGTCGAGCGGCACGACTGTCGCGAATGACGGGCCGTGGTTCGACCGCAGGTGCTCGACGAGGCGAGTCGCGAGCGTCGACTTGCCGGCCGCGGGAGCGCCCGCGAGGCCGACGAGCACACGCCCGCCCACGCCGTTCGCTGCGCCGGGAAAGTTCCGGACCAGCAGGCCCAGAATCCTCGTCTGCGCTCCGTCGAGAACGCGCTGTTCGTCACCGCGCAAAACCTCGGGGTGGGCGTCGTCGTTCACAACAAACGCAGAATCGCCTCGGCGCGCGAGGCGGTGGCCTCGATCACCTCTGCATTGCGCTGATCGCTGCCGAGTGCCCAAAGCTCTGCTTCTTCGTGCGACTTGCCGTAAGCCTCATGCCGCTTGACCAGTCGCTCGTGCCGCACGGCCTCAACCGGCGCGAGGAACCAGACCTGGTCGATCGCGGCCCGGGCCTGCGGCCACGCTCCGCTCTCGAGCAGGAGATAGTTGCCCTCCGTGACGATGAGCGGGGTGTCGGGGTGAACCGGGATGGATGAGCCGATGGGCTCTTCGATCTCGCGGCGAAAGCGCGGCGCGTAGACGATCGCATCGTCACCGGCGAGGTTCGACTGCTGCTGGCCGCGGATGCGGGTCATCAGGCTGGCGTAGCCTGCGGCGTCGAACGTGTCGTGGGCGCCTTTGCGGTCTCGGCGGCCGAGCGCGAGCAGCACCTCGTTGGCGAGATGGAAACCATCCATCGGCACGAGCGCCGCCAGATCAGGGCCGAGCGCATCGACGACTTGCTCCGCGACGGTCGATTTGCCCGCGCCGGGTGCTCCCGTGAAGCCGAGGATGTGCCGTTCGCCCGGCACGGCCAGAGCACGCGCACGGTCGAACAGCTCCTCAAGAGAGAGTTCCTGCACGGTCAGATCGATCACGGGGTCATCTCCAGGGGGTTCAGTTCTGCGAGGTTCTCGAGCCACGCCCGCGGGCCCACGATGGAGCAGCGCAGGGCCGCGACGCGGGCTGCCGCGCGGATTCGGTCGGGAAGCCCGAGCGAGTCGAGTGTCGAATAATAAGCGTAGGCGCCGTGGAACACATCGCCCGCGCCGAGGGTATCGGCCGCGGTGATGGCTGGCACGGTGACAGAGCCGGATGCGCCGTCGCGCCACCAGAGCACGTCGCCGTCGCCGTGGGTCGTCACCACGGTGTCGACGCCGGCGGCCACGAGTTCGGCCGCCGTTCCGTGCGAGTCCGACGAGCCCGGCATGCGGAAATCGTCGGAGCAGACCATGTCATCCGCCTGGGTCATGAGTTCGGCCATGACCGTTTTCCATCGGCCGGCGTCAACGACCACCCGCATGCCGCGAGCCCGGGCAGCCGTCGCGAAAGTCGTGGCGACGAGCGGGTGGTGCCCGTCGATCATAACGACGTCGGCGCCGTCGAGCACCGCCTCGGCATCGGAGGGCGCGTCGACCACGAGCGAGGCCGCGTCTGCACCGATCACCGATCGTTCTCCGGTCGCGATGGTCACGGCTACGGCCGACACCGGTGCAGGAACAGATGAGCCGGGCGTCACGTCGACGACCTCGACCCCGTGGTCCTCGAGCTCGGATGCGATCAGTCGTGCGATCGCAGACTGCCCGAGTGCCGTGACGAGCACTGCCCGGCCGCCGAGTCCGGCGAATGCGATGGCCGCGTTGGCCGCCGGTCCGCCGGCGGCCACGAACTGCTCACGTGCGGTGATCTTCTGGTTGGCTGCCGGCCCCGCGTCGACTCGATTGATGACGTCGAGCGTGGCGAGCCCGACGAAGACTCCGCGGGGGCGTTCAGGCACCGCCGGCCCGTTCCTCGTCGGTCGGCCTCTCTGCGCCGGTCATCAGAGCGACGACCTCCGACATGGTGCGCTGCTTCGGGTCGATCACGCCGGCTCGCTGGCCGAGGCGATGAACGTGGATGCGATCGGCCACCTCGAACACGTGCGGCATGTCGTGGCTGATGAGCACCACCGGAATTCCTCGGTCGCGAATCGAGCGGATCAGGTCGATGACCTGTCCCGACTCCTTCACCCCGAGGGCCGCGGTCGGTTCGTCCATGATGATCACGCCTCGCCCGAAAGCGGCGGCACGCACCACGGCAACTCCCTGCCGCTGTCCGCCCGAGAGCGTCTCGACCGCCTGGGTCACGGATTTGATTCCGATCTTGAGATCGGCGAGGTGATCGCTCGATTCGGCGCGCATCCGGGGCATATCGAGCCGACGGAACACGGTTCCCATGATTCCCTTGCGGCGCACCTCGCGCCCGAGGAACACGTTCGAGGCGATGTCGAGCGCGGGAATAACGGCAAGATCTTGATAGACCGTCTCGATGCCGTGGCTGCGGGCATCGCGGGTGTTCCGGAACGAGACCTTCTCGCCGTTCATGAAAATCTCCCCGGCATCCGGCACGAGTGCGCCGGCGAGGGCCTTGATGAGGCTCGACTTGCCGGCGCCGTTGTCGCCGACGACGGCGAGCACCTCGCCGGGCCTCAGAGAGAAGTCGGCTCCGTTGATGGCGGTGACGCTGCCATACCTCTTGACGAGCCCGTGGGCTTCGAGGGCAGGCGCGACGGACGGGGCCGCCGTGACAGCGTCGGGTGGGGTGACGGGTGAGTCAGTCATAGTGACCTCCGGCGTGCGAACTGGTCGACCGTGACGGCGACGATGACAAGGATCCCGGTTGCAATGTTCTGGTACAGGCTGTCGACGCCTGCCTGGGTGAGCCCGTTGCGCAGCACACCGACGATGAGCGTACCGATGAGGGTTCCGATGACACCGCCGCGTCCTCCGAAGAGGCTTGTTCCGCCGATGACCACCGCAGTGATCGTCTCGAGGTTGGCGTTCTGGTAGGCGTTCGGGTCGGCATTGGGGATGCGCCCGAGTGCGGCCCAGGCGCCGATCGCCGCGATGACGCCCGCGACGATGTAGACCGAGAACAGGTTGCGCTCGCTCTTGATGCCCGAGAGCTTCGATGCGGTGATGTTGCCGCCCACCGCGTAGACGTGCTTGCCCCACGCGGTCTGCGACAGTGCGTACCAGACAACCGCGTACACGAGCAGCATGGCGACGACGCCGTACGTGGTCGAGAACGCCCCGACCCTGAACGAGGTTCCGAGGAAGGTCAGCGGACCGTTCGGAACCTGGTAGGTCTGCGAGCCGGCGAGAAGCCGGGTCGCTGCCTGGATGGCCGTGAAGGTTCCGAGGGTGACGATGAAGGGTGGCAGCCGCAGCGCCGTCACGAGACCGCCATTCAGGGCCCCCAGCACGACGCACACGCCGAAGGTGGCGAAAAGCGCCACGAATGGGCCGTTGGCGCCGGCCGTCTGGGCCATGACGATGGTGCCCAGCACGGCGACCGCGCCGATCGACAGATCGATGCCGGAGGTGAGGATGATCAGCGTCTGGCCGACGGCGAGGATGCCGACGACGACCGACTGCTGAAGGATCAGCGACACGTTGGTCGGGTTGAGGAAGGTGTCGGAGATCACGCTGAAGATGATGATCGCCAGCACGAGGGCGACGAGCGGGCCCAGAAGGGGCTCGCGCAGGATTCTGCTGAGAACCGGGTGCGATCTGCCCCGGCTGTTCACATCGACGGCCGATGTGGACATGGTTGGTGTGGACATGAGCTCCTCCAGTGGTGGGGGGGGGGGGGGGGGGGGGGGGGGGGGGCCCCCCCCCCGGCCGGCGGCCCGCGGGGGGGGGGGGCGGGGGGGGGGGGGGCGCGCGGGCGGGGCGCCGCCCCCCCCGCCCCCCCCCCCCCCCCGGCGG
>NZ_JARUXC010000018.1 GCF_030433855.1 Agreia sp. PsM10
ACGTATGGAGCAGCAACGGGTCGCTTACGCCGGCTGGTACGTACCCCTCGGGAACAATCGCCGTAGGAAATGGTTTCTTCCTGACGCCTTCTGGCGTGCTTTACCACTATGGTGCGTCGGTCGCAGGAGGAGTCACGTCGGCGACTGGCCAGCATGTCGACGCGGCAAACGCAGACCAAGTCACATTCTTCGACTCGACCGGTGCAGGATACGTATGGAGCAGCAACGGGTCGCTTACGCCGGCTGGTACGTACCCCTCGGGAACAATCGCCGTAGGAAATGGTTTCCTCTTGACGCCTTCTGGCGTGCTTCACCACTATGGATCCGTTGTTAGCCAACCTATCGGCAGCGCGGTCGGCGAATACGTCACGTCTGACAACTCGGACCACGCCACCTTCGTCGGGGCGCCCTGCTAGGGAACAATGCGTTGCGGGATCGTGGGGGACTCGATGTAGATTTTCAAGAGTGAGGCGAAACTTGCACGATGCAAGATCCCGCATCGGCAGGCTCTTCGAGAGACCGCCTGAACCGCCGAAGAACCACATTTCAGGCGATCAAGATTCTCTCCCGAACCCCGGACACAACAGTGTGGCCGGTCCGACGAATCGGACCGGCCACACATCTCAACGAGGCGCTGCTGGATCAGCAACTACTACAGAAGCGTTCTTAGCAAGTAGGGCCCGCCATGTAGTTGAGTCGACCACTGCTGTCTGGGAGTTCATAGATCGCTGAGGTGACACCGGTGAGAGGAACTCCATTCACCACAAGGGGTGCGTTGGTCGACCAGACTTCTCCACTGGGTGTGAGGAACATGCCGTTACCGATCGCGGTTGATCCTGTGGGCACAGCGGGATAGTTCGTCACCGTCGCACCTCCATCGGTGCTGTTGTGACCACCCGAGGCATTGACCCACGTGATGCGCGGGCCCGGGCCGGGCGCAAACACGTGATTCGCTGACGTTACCCCCGACGCGATGACGGTGTTGTTTTGGTAGAGATCGCCGTTCTGGGCGAGAAACACCCCATTGCCTATCGCCGTTGCCCCGGAAGGAACACTCGACCAGTTCCACACCGTCGGATTGCCAGGAATGTATGTGTGCCCGCCGGTGCTTGTAACGTAGTTGAGTCGACCACTGCTGTCTGGGAGTTCATAGATCGCTGAGGTGACACCGGTGAGAGGAACTCCATTCACCACAAGGGGTGCGTTGGTCGACCAGACTTCTCCACTGGGTGTGAGGAACATGCCGTTACCGATCGCGGTTGATCCTGTGGGCACAGCGGGATAGTTCGTCACCGTCGCACCTCCATCGGTGCTGTTGTGACCACCCGAGGCATTGACCCACGTGATGCGCGGGCCCGGGCCGGGCGCAAACACGTGATTCGCTGACGTTACCCCCGACGCGATGACGGTGTTGTTTTGGTAGAGATCGCCGTTCTGGGCGAGAAACACCCCATTGCCTATCGCCGTTGCCCCGGAAGGAACACTCGACCAGTTCCACACTGGATTGCCAGGAATGTATGTGTGTGCCGAAGTGGTGGCCGGAGTGACGGTTACTACTGCTGCCGCGGTGGGTCCGGTGCTGCTGGTGGCGGTGATGGTGGGGGTGCCGGCGGCGCTGGTGGCTTTGATGCCGGTGAGGGTGACGTTGCCGCTGGCGTCGGTGGTGAATACCTTCGGTGTCGTTGTTCCGTCTGACCAAGTCAGCCCGGATGGCAGGGTGACGGTGACGGTCTTTCCTGGGTCAGGTGTTGTGCCGTTCGTAGTGAGGAGGAGGGTGACATCCTTCAACGTTCCACACGTGGCTACGTCGTAGGGTCCGTTCGTGAAAGCGAGAGTGGGTGCGGGTGATGCTGCTGCGAGCGGCGCGCCAACGGCGACCGCGACAACAGGGACTGTCCAGGCGGCACCCTGCACGATAGTGCGACGTGGGATGGGGTGGGGCCATCCGGGGCTGGTGGAGATCGTCTCCCCGTCGGCGGCGCCCCGATTTTCAGGGTCTACTGGGCTTGTGGGGGGTGGGGTGGCAGACATTGAGCTTCCTTTTCAGATAGGTGTTTAGAACATTCACCGTTTTGTATGGTGCTATGTGAACCTAAACAAAGAGCCCAAGCCATGCGTGCTCATCGCCCTGTTCCTGTCGTTTGTGCGTCACTTCCATGGCGCAAAATTGCACATTTGCGAGGGTGTGGCAACAGGTCGTGGTTGGCGTGCGAGTCTGGCAAATAGTGCGGCTTTCCGCGCACGGACATGGTTCACTGTCGAGAACGGAAGGATGAGTGTCGCTGTGGCCTTGGCAATCGTCTTCACTGGCCTGTGGGACGTCGCCGCTGGAACGAGCAAGGCGATTGGCTCTCGTGTTCTACCGTGGGCTCTATCTATATGCCGCGGTGGCTGCCTGCGCGATGGTGTTGTGCGTCAGCGTGATCGAGATCAACATGGCGTTCAACGCCAATGATGAAAGAATCGTCCATCCTGGCTTCGACGTTGTGATGTTCATCATGTCGAGAATGGCTGACACCAGGCGGGCGAAGAAGAAGGGTTCTGTCGTGCCAGGCATCGATGACCCTGTCGTTCGGAAATTTACTATGCCAGTCTTGCGCCTTCTGCCTCTCTCGAAGGGGTCCGACGTTGTGGATGCGAGTGGGGGCGGGTCTACGGTGATCGGTAGTCCATACATTCGGCAAGGCACGGAGATTGTGCCGGCCGTGCCCGAATTGCGGACCTTGTCGGTCGATCCTGATGCCGTTGGTCGAGGGCTGCGTGCGCATCGGCTGCTGCAAGACGATCTCGCCAATCTCGCAATCGGCCGAGGGCTCACTCCGCTAAGTCCGGGACCGGCCGACGCAAACTTCAATCTCGCATGGATTGACCAAAATACTCTTACAGCTGTCGAAATCAAGAGCCTAACTGTCCAAAACGAGGCTCATCAGTTGATGTACGGCCTGGGGCAGATACTCGAATATGGCCACCCGATTGCGACTCAAAGGGGACGTCAGGCGAGACTCGTTCTTTTTGTCGACACAGGCCAGCGGGCGCTCATTGGGCAGAACTTGCAGGCTCGCATGGCGTCGAATTGCTGTGGCCCAGTTGTGCTACAGAATTGTTCTCACCTTCGGTCGATCGATCGAGCTAAGGTCCTGGTTTCCCATCCCGACTGGCGGCGCCCGCCGCAGCATGCTCGAGCTGCTGGGCGATACGCGGTCTGTCAGCGACCCGGGAAGGGCGATCTGCCGACATGCGAGTGGGTGCGCTATCCATGCCTACGGTCGTCCTATATCGATGTATCGCCAGCCGACTTGTCGCCACGCTGCCGGGTCTAGGCAGTTTCGTGCGTCGATCACGATGCGTGCCTGGGTGACGCCGAGAGCCTCCGTGGCCCGAAGCGAGACGAACTCTTCCGATTCCGTGGACACCACGACTACCTAGGCGCCGCCCATCGCCTCGTCGAGGGTGTTCGAATAGCGTAGGTGCGGATGCTTGGCCTGCGCATTATTCTTGGCCTGCGGGTCGTAGGTGGTGACGTGCCTGCCCAGCGCGTTCAGACGCGCCGCCACATCGAGGGCAGGTGAATCGCGCACGTCGTCGGAGTTCGGTTTGAAGGCGAGTCCCAGGATGGCGACGCGCGTGTTCGGGCCGAGGTCCTCGAGCGCCCGTACCGTCAGGTCGACGACGCGGTCTCGGCGACGGAGGTTGATCGCGTCGACCGAACGGAGGAACGAGACCAACTCCGCCTTGCCCAGTTCCTCGGCGCGAGCGGTGAACGCGCGGATGTCCTTCGGGAGGCATCCTCCGCCGAATCCCAGGCCCGCATTCATGAACCGTCGGCCGATCCTGTTGTCGAGACCGATCGCATCTGCTAACTGCGTGACGTCGGCACCGGTGACCTCGGCGATCTCTGCCATCGCGTTGATGAACGAGATCTTGGTCGCGAGGAAGGCGTTGGCCGCCGATTTGACGAGCTCCGCCGTCTCGTAGTTCGTGACGATGCGCGGAGTGCCGGCCGCAAAGGGCATCGGTGTAGAGTTCGCCGAGGAGCTCCGTCGCGCGCCGCCCTTCGTCGCCCCGGGATTCCGTAGACGAGCCGATCCGGCGACAGGGTGTCTTTGATGGCAAAGCCCTCTCTCAAGGACTCCGGGTTCCACGCGAGGGTCACGGTGCTCGATCGAGCGAGCGTTTCGGTCAGCCTTCGTGCGGCGCCGACGGGAACCGTCGACTTGCCCACGACGAGTGAGTGCGCGGCGAATGGATCGAACAAGGTGAGGGCGGCCTCGAGATAGCGCAGGTCGGACGCCGCCGATCCGGGGATCTGAGGCGTTCCCACGGCGATGAAATGCACGTCGCTGCCGGCGGCGTCGGACATCGTGCTGCTGAAGCGGAGCCGTCCGCTGGCGAGGCCGGAGGCCAGGAGCTCGGGGAGCCCCGGTTCGAAGAAGGGTGCCTCGCCCGCATTCAAGCGGCTGACCTTGTCGATGTCGTTGTCGATGCCGATCACCTCGTGACCGAGGCGGGCCATGCTCACTGCACGCACGGCGCCGAGGTATCCGCATCCGATCACCGACATTTTCACGTCGCCTCCGAGGGCAGGAATGTGCATAGTTCGAATCGAAGCGTGCAACACGATCTGTTTGATAACATGCATAATGCTTATGTTTGCGAGTCCCTGTGACCTGAGACGGAAGCGGGGGCTATGTATATGAAGGCGGTCAGACCTGTGTCGTACGCCGATACCTGGATCCATGCGCCCGATGTGGCATGGACCTCGGACGAGTCGCGCGTCGTCGTGCTCGATCTCGGCCGCGAGGATGCGGTTCCTCTGGCTCTGGAAGGCTCCGGTTCGGCCATCTGGCTGGCGCTCGACGGCGTGATGGACACGGCCGCGATCATCGATTCATTGTCTACGAAGTTCGACGTGCCGCGAAGCGAGATCGACTTCGTCGTCGTCACCTTCCTCCGAGATCTTCGACGGCGCGGCCTGATCTCCCTGCAAGGCGTGCACGGCGATGAGGCTTCCCATCGCGGAGGCCGCGGTGCGCGCCTATGACCGGCTCACCCGTCGAGCTGGGTATGAGGGAAGCCGTGACCCTGGCGCATGTGCTCACGTCGTCCGTGGCACGGCAGAATGACATCCGCTTGCTCTCGATCAAGGGGCCGACCCTCGCGGCCCACGGCCTGCGCGACGACCGCTACTACGCTGACGCCGATGTGTTCGTCGATCCGTCGAGGCTTAACGATTTCGTCGCGCTGCTCAACGCGCGCGGGTGGGTCGAGCGCTTCGAGCGACCGACGGCACGAATCCTGGCCGACCATTCTGTGACCCTTGTGCATCCACTCTGGCCGTGCGATATCGACGTGCACTGGTACTTCCCCGGGTACTTTGCAGCGCCTCAGGACGTGTTCGATATGCTGTGGAGTCGGAGAATGTCGATGCCCCTGGCCGGGGCGTCGATCGTTATGCCTGATCTCACGGCGAGCGCCAGCATCGCGGCCCTTCACTATCTGCGGCACCCACACTCCTCGCGGCATCAAGAAGAAATGGCCGAGCTCACGCGCAGGCTGATCGCGCTGGGTGACCAGCGCATTCTTGATGACCTTCTCCGCCTGGCCGAACGGGGCGGCGCTCCCGACGCACAAGCCGACTTTCTTATGTCTCTTGGACTGTCAGTGCCCGATTTATCTTTCGATCCTGTGCATCGTGCGCAGTGGTTCGCCTATGTCGAGACCCATGACGACGGCTCGACCGGTGCCTGGCTGCTCGAGCTGGGGGGCGTGGGCTGGCGGGCCAAGCTTCCGGAGCTGTGGCGCGCCCTGTTCCCCTCATCCGCCGAACTCCGAGCCGCCCACGGCGGTGTCGAGATGTCGCTCGGCGAGCGCACACGAACGAGGCTGAGTCGCATTCGAAAAGGCGTGCGAGCGGCACCGCACGCGGTCATGGTTTTGTTCTCCATCCGACGCGCGGGTATGCCTCCTGTGGCAGCGAGTCGAGACACACGAAGAGGCGGATGATGGCATCAGTGATCGTGCA
This sequence comes from Agreia sp. PsM10, assembly GCF_030433855.1. GTDB lineage: Bacteria > Actinomycetota > Actinomycetes > Actinomycetales > Microbacteriaceae > Agreia. The sequence goes on from NZ_JARUXC010000018.1 coordinate 6,023, forward strand.
TGAATGGATTGAGAAGATCGGCGGATCCGAGAACGTGCTCGAAGCGATCGCCCAGACATTTCCTGAGTCAGATGTTCTCTGCCTGTGGAACAATGCCCCAGAGAGGTTTCCCGACAGAACCGTGCTCGAGACTGTGCTGGCCCGGAGTCCGCTTCGAGGTCGTAAGGCCATGAGTCTTCCGGTGATGCCGGCGGTCTGGCGGCATCAACGCAATCACGACTACGACTGGGCGATGGTCAGCAATCACGCCTTCGCGCACCACGTTCGTTTTACCTGCCAGGCGCCGGAGTTCAAGAAGCTCGTCTACGCGCACACGCCGGCGCGCTACGTCTGGACTCCCGACCTCGACGAGCGCGGGTCGGGGGTCGCTGTCAGAACGATCGCCTCGGCCCTCAAAGGTCTCGATCGTCGCCGGGCGCAGGAGGCGATGTCGATCGCCGCGAACAGCTCCTTCGTTCAGACCCGCATCCGCGACACCTGGAAGCGCGAATCCGTCGTCATCCATCCACCCGTGGAGGTGTCGGCGATCCAGCAGGTCGCGGACTGGCGGGAGCGTCTGACGGCCGAAGAGCAGGGAGTCATGGCGGAATTGCCGTCGACCTACCTGCTCGGTGCCTCGCGCCTGATCCCTTATAAACGACTCGATCTCGTCATCCGGGCAGGCGAAGCAGCTCAGCTGCCCGTCGTCATCGCCGGTTCCGGGCCAGAAGAGGAGGCGCTGCGGGCGCAGGCGGCCAGATCGACCGTGGCCGTGCATTTCGTGGCCCATCCATCGGATGCTCTGCTCCGCAGCCTGTGCCAGCAGGCGGTGGTCTACGTCTTTCCCGCGGTCGAAGACTTCGGCATCATGCCGGTCGAGGCCATGGCGGCCGGCACCCCGGTGGTGTGCGGTGCAGTAGGGGGAGTGGTCGACAGCGTGATCGACGGGGTCACCGGTGTTCACGTGCAATCGTGGACAGACGAGAATCTCGCGGTTGCCGTCAGATCGGCGTTGGCGTTAGACCCCGCGGTCATCTCGCACCACGCGAAGTCGTTCTCTCGAGAGGCCTTCCAGAGCAGTATTCAGCGCTGGAAGCTCGACTTCGTCGGTTTCTGAGCGGGTGGGGTGCGGTCTACGTCGATACGGCTGCCGTCACGCTCAGGTTCGGTGCGGGCTGGTGAAAGACGTCTCGCAGGGCGGCCTTGGCCGCGAGCCATCCAGGCATGCCGTGCACGCCGGTGGCGGGGATCGTCGACGAGGATGCCAGATAGACGCGGGCAGCGGTGTCCTCCACGGGGTTCTGGTCGCGGTCGGCCGTTGTTGGGCGGCCAGTTGCGACGCCGGGGTCGCTTTTGACCCGACGATCAGCTCGCGGAAGCCCGGCGCGAGTCGTTCGATCTGATGGATGACGTCGGCCGTGCAGTCCCGCGTCGACCCGTTGGGTACATGGATGGACGCCGACACGGTCTGCAGACGTGCGGGTGCCCTGCTCGCATCGAAAAGCGAGGGCTGGGTGAGCAGAACATACGGAGTCGGCGAATGACGGCCCCAGCTGATCTCTGCCTCCGAGTTCGCGATCTCCCGACGGCTGCCCCCTATGTGCACGGTCGGGCTCAGCGCGACGCTCTCGTTCGTCCAGGGGATCGGCGCCGCGAGAACGAAGTCGACCTTGCAGACCCCACGGCCGTCGCTGAGCGTTCTCAGGCGACGTGAATACCCATCGGGCATCATGCCCGCGGTGATCGACGCGAGAGAGGTCGCCGACGTGGCGAAGATCTTGACCCCGAAGCCGTCGAGCTCTGCGATATCGGCTATCACCACGCCCCGTTCTGCCTGCCCGCCATGGTCCACGAGATCGTCGGCCATCGCATCCGTGATCTTCTGCGACCCGCCCACGGGTATCGGCCAGCCCCGGCCGTGGGCGTAGCTGGCGAGAACCATGCCGACCGCTGCAGACGTGAGACCGGGAAGATCTGCGGCACTGTGGGCGGCGTCCCGTGAGCATGGCGGGCGCTACCTCGGCCCTGAACCGGGCGTTCCATGCCGATGTGCCCTGCTCGACCACGCGCGAGACCAGAGCTTTCGCAGCCAGCGGGTCACGGGGCATCCTCACCAGCCCGCCACCCAACGACAGGTCGGCGATACCGCCCAGGCGTGCCAGCAGCGGTTCGAAGAGCCGTGTATAGGAGGGGCCATCGGCGCCGAGTGTGTCGGCAGTGCGCTGAATGTCTCGATACGCCAGGCCCACGCGGCCGTCCCACAGCGGATGCACGTAGGAGACCTCCGGTACGACGAACTCGACGCGTTTCTCGAGTTCGAACTGCCGAAAGAATTCGGAGACGTGTGCGGCGGGGTGCACGGTGGAGCCGACGTCGTGGAAGGCTCCGTCGACGATGAGTTCGGACGTGCGGGCGCCACCGCCCAGAGTGGCGGCGGACTCGAAGACGGTCACGGGGATGCCTGCGCGAGCGATCGTGACGGCGGCCGCGAGACCGTTGGGGCCGGATCCGATCACGGCGACGGGGGAGTCGGCCTTCGAGGCACGGCTCACACGACGGCTCAGATGAGTCCGTGGCAGGTTCATCTCTGCATACACCGCCCCACGCCCCCGAATCCCTTAAAGAACAGTATGGCGCAAAAGCGTCCTACTGATCTCTTCTCTCGTCGTCCAATTCCGCAAAAAACTGTTCAGTGTTGGCGGAAATCTGCTGAGAGATCAGAGGCGCGGATCGTGAGCGCGAACGCTCGAAGATCAAGATGGCCAGTCCGATCAGGGTTCCCAGGACAGCGCCGATCGAGTTCGCCAGAATGTCGACCGGAGACGACACCCGATCGGCCAGCAAGGCTCCTTGGATGAGTTCAACCTCCGCGCTTGCGAGGAGAAGGATCGGTATCGCGGTCCAGAACCAGCGCAGACCCGCGATGAGCGAGAGAAACGTTCCCAGAGGGACGAACACGATCACGTTGCTGACCCTCTCGATTGCACGGAAATCAAGCCATGCGATCTTCGGGTGTTCGCTCGTCCAGTCGGTGAACGCATCCAAGGCGAACCTGACGAAATGGTCGATCGAAATGGGGCTGAACACGATCATGGATACCCACGTGCCGTACAGGCAGAGCAAGAGAATCGATGGTGCACGATAGGCGCTTGCGCTCATCGAATGAGATCCCGAACAGCTTCAACTCGCCCGTTGGGGGAGTGACGCGCGTAGTCGCCGTTGCGTAGTAGGCCGACTATTGCCGCCAAGCGAGGAACGAAACTCCGGGGCAGACGGGCGCGCCGCTCCTCGAATGCAAGGCGTGCGAGCGTTCTCAGAACGAGCTGCTCGTCTGCGTTGGACGTGGCCGCACGATGTGCCAAGAGAGTCGTGAATCGTCGAACGTTCCGGTTCGCGGTCGATTCCCCTGATTTTAAGAGTCGCCGAAGTCTCGCACTTCGCCGACTCGAGCCGGCGCCCAGCACGTTCTTGTCGTGTTGTCGATAACTCACGACAGGTTGCGGAAGGATACGAAGGCTTGCGCTCGCGGCAGCGTTGACGACGAGCCAATAGTCGTGGGGCCACGCATCGCCAATGGGGAGATGCGATCGTAAGAACGTGGCTCGAGCAAGCAGTGACATGCCTGGGATGACACTCCGTCGGATCGCGGAAAGGTAAGCGTCGCGACCATTCAGCTCCGCTATCTCAGCGGCGGATACTCCCATGGATTCGAAAAGTGTGCGTCCCAACGGCTGACCGTCCGGTCCGATGAGGATCGCGTCCGACGCCACCAGATCGGCTTTCCCATCGCGAGTCAAGAGATCTACCGCTGATTTGATGCGGTCGGGATCCCAGACGTCGTCTTGGTCGGAGAGCGCGACGTAGTCGCCCGTCGCGGCGGCCAATGACCGCTCGAAGTTCCGAGTGAAGCCGAGAGGATCTTGATGTGCCTCGAGAACGACTACCCGGAGCATCCGGTGGTCGGCGATTGTGTGCGCGGCGATGACGCGCTGAGCGATCTCGACGGTGGAATCCGTTGAGCCGTCATCTGCCCAGACAAGCTCGTCGGGAGGGAGTGTCTGCGCGAAAATCGAGTCGAGCTGCGCCTCGATATAGTCCGCCCCGTTATACGTGCACAGGGCGACGGACACCGTCATTTCGGCTCTCCCTCACCAAATGACACATACGTTGTCCTTCGTCGAGATGCCATCGCGTCGGTGCGGGCTTCGAGGAAGCGTCGAACCATCACAAGGTCTGGGACGATTTGCGCGAGCAGAATCCCGATGACGGCACCAGCCGTTACCGCCACTCCTCCGTATGCAGGCGCGAAGGTGACAGAGATGGCCACGCTCACCGTTGCCATCACGAAAACACAAGCGGCCTGCCACCGGAGCTCACTGGGAACCGTCAACAGAACACCCGCTGGCAGGTGAACGCATTGAACAATCAGCAGCGCGGCAAAGAGTGCGATCTGCGCTGGTTCGATCTCGAGCCGGCCGCCGCTGATGATCTCTCCCAGCCAGGGCCCGAGTGTAATGAGCACAACACCACCGATAAGCCCCAATCCGCCGAAGACGCCGACCATCTGTTTCCAGAGGCGGAGGTTCTCCGCGGCCTCCTTTCGCTGTTTTGCGAAGACCGTCCAGAGCGCTCCGCCGGCCGTCGTAACGACAGACCAGGCCAACGCGTAGAGCTGTGCTGATAGTGCGAAGCGCGAAAGACCGTCAGCCGTGCTCGTATGGGAGAGAACCACGCGTCCCGTTTCGAGGCCGATAGGGAGGCCGATCATGACGATGAACATCCAGCCAGAGCCTGAAAGCAACCGCAGGTTCCGAAAGCGCTGCGCTGCGCCGCTCGCTCTCCGTCGCCACGGTCGATAATTCGAGAGCTTGAGGAATCGGATCGCCACGATCGCGACGACCGCATTGCAACACAGGGTGCCGAAGAATCCCGAAATGGCGTAGGAGATCGGCGCCGCGTCGAGAGCAACGAGTGCCCAAGTGAACAGAAGAGTGAAGGCCGTGCCGGACAGGTTCAGCAGTACCGCGATGTGGTTCTTGCCGAAGCCCGTCAAGATCCTCGACCCGAGGCCGAAGGGGAGACAGATGAAAAACAGCGACAGGGCGATCGAAATCACGACACGTTCTTCTTCGCTGAATGACCGGGACAGGATCAGATCCCACCAGCCGAGCAGTGCCGCAGACCAGCTGAGAATCAGCCCCGCAGTTGTGACGGCGCATAACGACAAGAATGCGGTGCGAATGGTCGCCGTGACAGTTTCCTGGTGTTTCGCGTCAGTGCTTCCGATCGCAACAGCGGTCGTGACGCCGGCCCCGATTCCGAGATCGGCGAACGGCAGCAGAGTACCGAGGGTCGCGATCGTGCTCACCGTGCCGTAGAGCACCGATCCTGTATGGGCGATGACGAGCCCTGTATTCAGGAGTCCCAGAAAGGCTGTGACGGGGATGCCGACGATACGCGCCAGGCTTCCGGCGAAGACGGTGCGGAGCGTTCCCCCGAGCCGCGCAGGAACCCTGGCATCGGGTGCTTCCGTTATAGACGCCATCTGATCGTGTGATGTCACTCGAAGTAGTCGGCGACGTACCAGTCAGCGACCGACGACATCACATGCGCTACCTCGGTATGTTCTGGGCTAGCCGTGTATGCCTCGAACGACTCTCGGCTATCGAACAGGCCTGTTTGGAAGAGAACCTGGCCCTTGCGGGTGTCGAGGGATCCCTCGACACCCCACTCGAGCACACCCGGGTAGGAGCTGAAGGACCGAAGTCGCTGAACGACCTCGGCGCGCGTGTCGTCATCGACAACCGGGTAGAACCGGAAGATGACGACGTGGCGAAAATTGGCTGTCATTCCCTGATCTCTTTCTTGTGAGTGCGGAACCAGTCGACGGTCGCCCGAATGCCGTCGGTCAACTCGATGCTCGAGGTCCAACCGGCATTCGTCAGCTTGGTGACATCCAGAAGCTTCTGGCTCATTCCGTCGGGCTTGGTCGTGTCCCAGGTGGTCTGCCCTGTGTATCCGGCGGCGGCGGCCACTGCCTCGGCAACGTGTTTGATTGTCACATCGCTGCCGGTGCCGACATTGACCTGCCCGGCGCCGTCGTAGTGCTCAAGGAGGTGCAAGCAGGCGGCGGCCATGTCGTCGACGTGAAGGAATTCACGGCGAGGCGCACCCGTTCCCCAGTTGGAAACCTCGGTCGCCCCCATTTCGACTGCCTCGTCGTACCGGCGAATCAGTGCCGGAAGGACATGGGAACCGGTGCGACTGAAGTTGTCTCCAGGACCGTAGAGGTTGCTTGGCATTGCGGATATCCAGGGCAATCCATACTGTTTTCGCACGGACTGGATCTGCAGGATGCCTGCAATCTTCGCGATCGCGTAAGCGTCGTTTGTTGGTTCCAGGAGCCCGGTGAGGAGATAGTCCTCCTTGATGGGTTGCTCGGACTGGGCAGGGTAGATGCAGGAGGATCCGAGGAAGAGAACTCGTTCGACGGCCACGTCGAGTGCGGCGTCCAAGACATTCACCTGCAGCTGGAGGTTTTCGGACAGAAAGTCGACCGGATATGTGCTGTTCGCCATGATGCCGCCGACTTTGGCCGCGGCGAGGACGACGTAGCGCGGCCTGGTCTCGCGGAAGAAGTCGAAGACGGCCGGGCGATCCGTGAGATCGAGCTCGGCGTGCGTGCGTCCGATGAGGTTCGTAAATCCTTCTTTTTCGAGGGTGCGCCAGATAGCCGAACCAACGAGGCCCCGATGCCCGGCGATGAACAGGGGCTCATCCCGAACCAACGGGCCTGGCGTGAAGGTGACACTCTCCGACATTGATCGTCCTCGTCTATTGCAGTCGGCCGCTACTGCTAAGCCCCGAATATGAACACATTGTATTATAGGTTGCATTGTCTACCACGGGGCACCGGCAGGGGAGCATGATGGAACGATCACGCGGCTTCGATCTCATTCGCATCAGCGCGGCAGCCGCAGTCGTGTGGGGTCACGCGTACATGTTCGTCGGTTTGGTAGGCCTGTCATGGTCCTCGGTGACCATGCTTATCCTCTCGGCACAGTGGTGGTCTTCGTGTTCTTCGTCACGAACGCCAACTACTTCGCCGATCCCGGTACGTGGTCATTTCGGATTCGCAACCTCCTGAGTTTTCCTATCAGCAGGTGCTTCCTGGCGTGTTTGAAGGGAACGTGGTGCCGGAGGTAAACGAAACCCTGTGGACTCTTGGCCTCGAGGTTGCCTGCTACGGCCTTATTGCCGTCGCTGGGTTGATGGGAGTTCTCACCAAGGCTCGATGGCTTCTTCTTGTGGGCACCGCGCTGGCATCGATTCTGGGATGGGACGCGGCGATCGGTTCCATCCTTCCCTTCTCCGCGATGATCAGATTCACTCTGCTGGCCCTCTTCCTGGTCGGCGCCGCCATGAAGGTGTACGGGGTGACACCGCGGCTGTGGCTCGCCATAGCGCTCAGTGCAGTCGCGATTGTGGGGATGTTTGTGCACCTTCCCGCGTCGATCCTGTTAGTCCCAGCTTGCCGGAATCCGGCTCCGTCGGCGCGTGAAGACCACGGTCCCTGACCAGTCGGGCCGGCGCTTGCCGGATCTGGTGGGCCGGGACTTCACCGCCGAGACGGTGAACAGCCGCTATGTCGGCGATATCACCTACCTGCCCATCGCCGACGACAGCACCCTCTACCTCCCGACCGTGATCGATCTGTGCTCACGCAAGCTGGCCGGCAGGGCGATGGCCGATCACATGTGCGCACTGAGCTCGTCGAAGACGCGCTGAAGGCCGCGTGGCGTGAGCGCGACACCCTCGCCGGGGCGGTGTTCCACTCCGATCACGGCTCGGTCTATACCTTGAAGGCGCCCACGCGTTCCCCGACGCTCCCACCGCTTACCGGGCCGTGTTCCACTGGGCGAACCGCTACAACACCCGCCGACGCCACTCCGCGATAGGACACATCAGCCCGAACACCTACGAAACCGCCGCATCCGCTAGCTTCGCAGAAGCGGTATAACCCAACCGACACCGTGTCCAAGATCAGGGGTCAAGGCTCTGTCGGCGGAAGTGGCATAGGTGATCTCGGTTACTTGTAGAGAGGCGGTTTTTCGCCCCTGAGCCTGCCGATGGTGGAGACGCGCCAGTCGTTCGCTTCGAAGTAGCGCAACTGGGCGAGCAGATGCACCACTCGCAGAGGCGGAGGTGTTTCGCGGCTGCGCTTCATGCTGTGAATGTGACCTCTGATTCGGCGCAGGTCTTGCCGAGTCATCACGTGTCGATATTTCTGCAGAAAGAGCTCTGCCGCTTTGGCGGCCCGGAGGCTCTTCGATGACAGGTGGTCGGAGCCGTTCGCGTCCTGAATCACGAGTTCGTCAGCGACGATGCGATAGTCGACACCCGTGGCAAGTACACGCCTGAAAAAGTCCCAGTCCTCCATGGCCCACAACTCTTCGTCGTAGCCCCCGGACTCGAGAAAGGAGGCTCTCGCTACGACGGTATTGCTGCCTGTCACTCCGCGGCCCCAATATTGCCTGAACGTTCGAAAGTCGACGTCGACCTCGATGTGGCCGCCGGGGTAGCGCACACCACCCAGCTCTTTCTGCATCCAGGTGACCACAACGCCGACCCCTTTTTCGAACTGAGAGCGCACCTCGGCGAGGTAGTGGGGATGCCATTGGTCATCGTCATCGAGAAAGGCGATGAAGGCACCATCTGACGCTGACGCTCCAGCATTCCTCGACATGCCAGGTCCGATGCGAGGCCCTCCGCTGGTGTCGAGGTAACGAACCATCGAAGCTTCCGGATGCGACTCAACAAGCTCACGAGTGGACTCGAGCCCCAGATCGTCAGCGATGATGACCTCTCGTGGTTTGAGGGTCTGGCTCAGCGCCGATTCGATGGCTCGTGCGAGAAGGTGATCGCGGTCGTGAGCGGGGATCACGACCGAAATATCCTGAGTGGAATAGGCCGCCGCTTTCGAGCCTGCAGTAGAAGACCTCACTTTGTTCGCCCGAATCGTCGTAGTCGTATGATCGCGGCCTCGCCAACTTCGAGACCGTAGGTAGTCAGTTCGTCTAGCCATGGGCGACCGAGGATTCTCACCCCTGACTTGCGTCTGGCGTCTCTCGCCCAAGTCCAGTGTGTGTGACGGCTATGCCCGGACGAGACTCCGCCGGTGTCATACGTGCTCAATATGTGAGGGACGACAACCGGCTTCACCCTTTGCGCGGCTCGCATCATGACAACCTGGTCGCCCATGATCGGTACGTTTTCAGGAAAGGGCCCAACGTCCGCAAAGAGAACCGCGCCGATGAAAGAAGATTGATGAGGGATCGCGTGCTTTCCCAATACATGGAGTGTGAAATTGTACGGAAAAGCGCCATGTATTCCGTCGAATTCACCATCCACGGAAAACCAACGAGAGAAGCCGTAGCCCCACTCGTGGGCCGGATTGGTGAGGTTGTCCATGGCATTCTGAACAGAAAATGGGTCTCCGAAGAGGTCACCCGAGTTCATGAACCACAAGACATCGCCGCTAGAACGATCGACGCCTTTATTCATTGCGGGGTACACCCCGTCGTCTGGCTCGCTAAGCCAGTTCACGTTTTCTGAAGAAAGTCCAGCCAGGAAATCGGAGACGTCGGTACCCGAACCGCCATCGACTATCACATTTTCGATTTCGCCGGCATATATCTGACTTTCGATGCTGGCGCGTGTCTTCTTGAGCCCCCCGAGGTCTTTGTAGGTCACGGTAATGACGCTTACCTTCGGCATCCGCCGCTCGATCGAATCCATCTGTACAACTTCCTGACTGAATTACTTGGTATGCGTCGGAGCTTCGGCCATCGACCGAACTACGCCGAGCGAGACACTCTCAAATAATACATAGTGATTCATATACGGCAGGACATACGATTTGGTGTTCTTGGCGCAAGGGTGAAATTCGCGTCGGTGGGCAGGCAGGTGAATGCCCAACGCCGGACAGCTATCGTTTGGGCTGCCGTAGTGGCGGACGCTATCGCAGTGCCATTTCACGGCATCGGTTACAACAGCACTCTTGGAGCTGCGCTCGCGATTCCGATAATTCGTTGCATATATCGACGGCTGCTCGGCGCACAGCGGCTTTCGAAGTTTCTCATCGGCGCGGCCCTTGCCGCCCTTGTCTTGCTGCCCGTAACCATCCTGATCAGTTTGACTGTGGACGCCGCTCAAGTCTTCGACTTCAATACGGCTAAGTTCGAATTTCTCACGCTTGCGACCCTCGGCCTCATCACCGAAGGCGTCTACTGGGCTGCCTCTCCTGGCATCTGGTCGAGAAGCTGACCATGAGCTGGGGAAGCGCTCCACTCGTCGGTCGGCATGCCAGCGTCGCACTGACCCCGCTTTAGGGATCTAGGGACAGTTCTTGAGCACGCTTCTCACCCAGCACAAAGAGCAGGACCCCGGCCACGACGGCGATGTTCGTTGCCAACGGAATGACCGGCTCGAACAGGCAATCCCACAGCAGTTTCGATGTGGCGTACAGCAGAAGTCCGGCCATGTATTTGTCGCGCTTGTCGATAGCGAACATGAAACCTCGGAAGCCGATGAACATCAGGGTCAACACGAGCAGGGCCCCCGGGATGCCGTAGATCCACCAAGTCTCGCCGAGATTTGAATGAAGGAATATACGATTGGCGGCGATGGCTTCCCGCATGTATCGGGCATCGTAGTCACCGCCACTGGGATTTACTCCGATGGCGATCAAGCCTTCGATGGCTGAATTCAGATCGTGACCTGAAGGCCAGACCCCGGGCCCAAGACCAAAAGGCGTTCTTTGAAAGAGTGCCACGGTTGCACCGGGTTCTATGCGACCCCCGAAAACTCCCGCACTTCCGACCTGCGCCGCCTGGTGCTCTTGGACCGATTCGCCGAAGTAGCCGGCCAGCGCGAGTTGCGGAATAGTGACAAATGCGAACAAGGCGGCGACGCCGATGGCAATGACGGACCTCACGCTGAATCTGACGGTGACCCTCTGTTGTGTCATAACCGGAACGCCGCGGGTTATCAGAATCACGACAATCGAGAGGGCCAATGCTGCCAACGCGCTCCGCAGGTTGCTCTGCGCAGTAATGGCCGCCAGTACGGCGATCGCGACCATTTGCAGAACGATCGGCGCTCTTGCAAGCAAGCCGAGAACGACGAACGGCACGACGGGACCGATTCGAAACTTCCAGATGGTCTCCACGAGAGTGTTGCCCTCTTCGGGCGCCACATCAGGCCAGAGCACGTAGCGCGCCACAACGCCCAGCCCCATCAGAACCAGAACGTATTCAGGTCGAATCTTCGTGCAACTCCAGAACATCCCGCCGACTACGAGGGCGAGTGAGACGACGCGAACGACATCCGTTAAAAGCGACTCGAACCTGAACGATCGTTCGGGGTCGATGGTCAACGAAACGAGAATGGTTACTGGGATCGATATCAGTACGGCTCCGTAGAGTCGCATAAGCCAGAGAGGCAGCCTCGATGCCGATGTTCGCACCAGACGATAGATCGCCGGGATGAGAGGCACGACGAGAAGTGCGCTGAAGTGCAGCGTGTTCTGACTTCCGTCGATACGAAGCCCCGCTAGTAGGCAGACGAGCATGGCCCAGGCCACCGACAGACTGCTGCCCCTGGTCTTTGAGCTCGCTTGAGGCAGCGTTCGGCCCTGTACTTGTGACACTCGCTCCGCCTCTATTACCATTACGCACAATTAGCGCCAGTTAGTATTGTTAAATACACACTAACGATTTACTGGTAGAAAAAGGTAGGGAGTCAGCGTCCGGATATGGGTGGAGAACAGTCGATTCACTCGGGTCTGTCATCGACTTCAGCAGATGCGATTCAGTAGTCGGTCAGACTGGCGAGCCATGACAGTCGGCCGGATTACGGGCAATCGAGCGGCGAAGTTAGACGGATAGGCGTTCGCCAATCCGTAACGTAACAGGAGACCCCAATTGTCCATTTCCCGCAGGTCTTTCATTGCCGGCGCGACAGGCGCAGCCGTCATCCCCGCCATCTTCGCGCCGCAAACGGCCTTCGGAGTGAGACTCCCAGCTGCACTCAGCACTCAGCTCCTCGCAAAACTTGTCTCTGGCGGCGCCTTTGCAGGCACGGCATTCGTGCCCTCGACAGATCGCCCCGACACAATCGTGCGAACGTCTAGAAATGGAACCCTGACTACCGCAGTTGCAACGGACAGCTTCTACCCACTGCAAAGAGACGTCGTCAACTTCGCCGTCAATCCGTCTTTTTCTGGCGCGGTCGTGGGCGTTCTCGGCGCGGGTGGCATGTTGCCGACAGCCTGGAAAATCGGCGACAGCGACCAATACAGGGTAGAAGTTCGGAGCATCCTCCCCAACGCGGTTGTGCTCGGAGTGACCTCACCCGCCTCAGGCATCTTCTTCTTCGACAAAGAGAACTCGAGCTCCAATAGGCATACGTAGGTTTCGCTGTTGCCCTCCATCGACGGCATGATCCGTCGAGGGGCCCCGACGACATCCCGAGGCGGGGTCGTCATATCGTCGCGCGTCGTCGTGAACTCCGCAGAATCCGGCTTCTCTTCGGCAATCATGGGAGCGGGCATCTATAGCCCTGCACCTAATCCGTCGTGGCTCCGGGCCGCGACTCCCTGGTCTGTATACGTCGGCCCATCCGCTCCGACCCTGACGTCTGGGTCCACGGCGAGCGACGTCGGCAAGATCGACCGTCCACGGATTTGGACGACGTTAGAGCCTGGCCGACTTGTGCGACCGACGATGGGGTTCAAGTTCCAGAAGCCGTCGTCGACCGTGGAGGTGAACGTGGGCAGCCTCCAGATCGAAGATGCCCCCTCGAACAGCGACCGCACCGATTTCACCAACGGTCCGCGCGTCTCGCAGGATCTGCTCATCTCCATACCGAGCACAAGCACAGGTCCATTCAGCGTGCTTCTCTGCGGAAACGGGTTCGCGGAATGGCGGAACGGGCTCAATTCAGCTGACGGCTGGCTACGACTTTCACCTTCCATCGGGAACCAGCGGGTGAAGGGCGTCTATGTTTTCACAGCTGGTCTCACCGCGGCCGAACAGACCGAGATCCTCGATGCGCTCGACTCGGCGGCATCATCCTTCCGAGACCCCAAGTTCGGCATTATTGGCGGGAGCGTCCATGTGCTCGAAGGTCTCACCGCAGGCACCAATCGTCCATCGTCTTCAGAAGAGGGCCTTCCCGGCCTCAAATTCCGAAACATCGTCGTTCAGAAGAACTCGTCTTCTATTCCATTTCAGGAAGCGTGGAACCGAACGAGCTTCAACGATTTCAACTGATCCATCAGCCCGACGGCACGAGCAAAAATAGTCGCTCGGAGATCATGGGGGCGTCGTTCTTCGACCAGACGGAACACGTCACGTTCACCAACGGACGATCGGCGCCGATGTACGTCTCATACTGGCTGAGGCTAGAGACAGCCGCCCAAGCCGACTGGGAGATCTACGGCCAATGGCACGGCAGCCAGCTCCAACTTGTCGCAGACGGAAGTGCCGACGGCACGATCACGGGCCTCGAACCTATCGTCTCGTTCGGCAGCGGGGCGCGGGCTGAATACAAGAACAAGTTCGTCGTGACCTGGCGATCCGTAAAAACGAACCTGGACGCTGCGGCGGGTGGCCAATCATTCGCTACGGATCCGAAACTCATGACTCCCTTGCCGGCACCGGGAACAGAATGGGGAATCAGAACGAGGTCCGTGATCGATGCGGTTCCTTTCCCCGCGAACGTCTGGACCCACATCGCCTCTCGAGTCGTTTTCGCCAAAGATGGAACGGGCGAGTTTCAGGTGTGGCGTGATGGACGCGCCCTCCTAGGAACCTCGCCCTCCAATGACAATCCCTCGAACACTCCCGTCGGCTACAACGAGAACATCGGCCCAGCCTTCAACCACGGAATCTATGCTTCTCCGACGACCTTCACCGACGCAGGAGTCGCCACTCAGGCAGCCACGTACACAAGGAACATCCACTACAGCGGCATTCAGTGGGGACGAGAACTCGTCAACTTCGCGGACTCCACGTCCACTCAACGTCTGATTGTCCCGAACTCGTCCACTGCCCCGTCGACCATTCACCTGCAGTCGCCCCGAGTGTAGACGGCCTCAGACTGGTTTCGATGCCAGGTGTTCGTACGTAGCGGTGAGACCTGCAGCGATGTCGAACTGCGGCTGCCAGCCCAACGCCTCGAGCTTCGAGGCGTCGAGCAGCACGCGATCAACGGGACGATCGGCAGTCGTGTTCTCGCCCGAGAGATCGAAACGCACCGTTGTCGCGCCGAGACCGGCGACGATCGACGCGATATCGCCGATCGTCGCATTGGATGCGTCGTGAGCGATGTTGTAGGCATGGCCCGTTTCGCCGTTGAGCAGCGTCACCAGGAGACCTGTCGCGCTGTCGGCCACGTAGCAATAGGAACGCTCGCGTGTGCCGTCGCTCTTCATGACGATCGTCTCTCCAGCGAGTGCATTCGTCATGAACTGCGGAACCACGCGGTTGTCCCATGACCCGATTGTGGGTCCGAAAATGTAGCCCGGGCGAGAGATGACGACATCGACCGCGTACTGGTCTGCATAGGCGGCGCAGAGAGTCTCTGTGGCTCGCTTCGATGAGGGGTAACTCGATCTGGTGGCGAGGATGTCCACGTATCCAAGATCCGACTCTCTAAGGGCGGGGGACTCAGGGGCAACGTGCCCATAGATCTCCGAACTCGAAACATAGAGCACCCGGGCGACGCCTTCCGTTCTGGCGTAGTCGAGGATCGCCTTCATGCCGTTGAAGTTCGCATCCATCGTGCCGACCGGGTCGCCGTTGATGGTGGCCGGCGTTGCGTTGCCGCCGCAATGAACGATGAAGTCGGCTCTAGTACCCGACGGCAGCCCGATCGAGGATTCAAGCAATCGAAGGTCGGCCCGCGTGCCGTATCGCGCGAATCGAGTGTTCAATCGGTCGAGCGAACGACCTACAGCGATGACATCGACGTGGGTACTGCCGGTCACGTTCTTCCGGAGCAGCAACTCGACGAGGTACGACCCGATTAGGCCTGTCGCTCCCGTGATGGCAACGACCTTGCCGTCCAGGCGAGTCCAGTCGACGCCTCCGTTGATCGTGTCGAGTTCGGTTTCCATGTCGATGAGGGGCGCCACTTTCTGGGTCATCCGAAGATCTGTTGATTCTGGGTTGCCTCGTGGAGTGCCCGGAAGACGAAGAAATCACCCGGTGTCGTGATTTTGATGTTCTCGTGGGGGCCGTCCACCAGGCGCACCGGATGGCCGCCGAGTTGCATGATGGAGCACGAATCGATGCAGTCATCGAAACCACGCTCCAATGCGCTGATATGGCCTTGATAGATGTCGTTCAAGAGAAAGCTCTGAGGGGCTCGAGCTATCCGGGTCTGCGCTCTGTCCGTGATTTCAGCAACGTATTCGTCGCCATCGGCAATGAGGATCGTCTCCTTGACGACGCTGCACGTGACCCCGGACCCGAGCTCGCGGACGCTCGCAATGTTCCGGGAGATGAGATCAGCGTTGATGAGGGGTCGGACCGCATCGTGAATCAGCACGACAGGGTTCGTTCGTTCGAGATCCGCGGTGATCGCCTTGAGTCCATTGTAGATCGACAGCTGACCGGTCGCCCCGCCGGGAACCAGCCAACGAACCTTGGTCATGCCGTACTCGTCGAGGAGTTCCCGGAGGTGGTCTATCCAGTCCTCGACACAGGCGATCGCGATGGCGTCGATCTCGGGGTGATGCTGGAAGTGTTCAAGGGTGTGGATGATGACAGGCTTGCCGTTCAGTTCGAGGAACTGCTTGGGAAGAGCCGATTGGTTCATCCGCCGGCCGACGCCACCGGCGAAGATCAGGGCGACGTTCACTGCATCGCCCCCTCGATACGAGTCGTGGAGACGGCTGCTCGGGGATTCTTGCCCAGCCGTCGGGAGAACCGGGCCGAACTTCTTGCCATGAGCTCGTCCAGCATTCCGTGTGCCGCGTCGCGAGTGTGAACGAGGCCGGACCGCTCAGCCGTTGTGCGTCGACGTTCCGCCCAATGACTGCTTCCAGCCACCACCTCGTCGGCGAACTCGGCGATGTCCTCGTCGGTCAGCAGCTCCGGGCCGGGCAGCCAGTCGAAGATGTCCTTCGGGTAGACACCGCGGCCCGCCACATAGGCATCCTTGTCGGGAAAGAAGAAACCGATGGGCTTGTCGACGAGCAGGTAGTCGGACCAGACGCTGGACGTATCCGTGATGAGTCCCGACGAGGCACCGAGCACTGAGTACAGACTGACGCCTGCGGTCAGCAGAACGTCGTCGTCTATCAGCACGGCACCGTCGACGTTCCGGGCTACCGAGTCGAACGGGTGCGGCTTCACGACGACGGCGAGACCTCGACGTCGGAAGTGGTCGACGACGCGAGCGAACTGGCTTGCCATGCTGAGGTCTTCGGAGGTGTCCTTCGAGTCATTCATTGACCGCATGGTCCCTTGCGAGAGGGCTGTGCGGTACGACGGCATCCAGACCACAAAGCGCCCCGCAGCGATTCCGAGTTCCTCGAGTCGCTCCGCGGATGCCGGCCGGAACAGGTCGTCGTTGCGGGGATAGCCCACAAGAAGCACGTCGTCGTTGCTGAGCCCGCTGATCTCTGCGGTTCGATACCCCCACATGGCTGTCGCGCCGAGGATGTAGTCGCTGGGCTTCGACGACAGGCGTCGTTCCCCGAAAAGGGCGTCGCTCCACTTCATGCCGCCGCCATGCCACAGGTTCACTGTTGGTTTTCGGATGTCTGCGGCCGGTTCGCCGTATAGGCCGTGCGTGAAGAAAACGGCTTCGGCGGTGACATAGAGCCACAACGCTCGTAGGGTTCCTTTTTTCACGCGGAGTATCTGGTCGGTTGGCGGGAAACCGACCTTCGACAGGTAGTTCTGGGATGGTGATTGGGCCCATGCGATGCGGCCGTCGTATCTCTCCAGAATGGCTCGCGCTGTCTCTACCGCGTTGCCTTCGCCGCTCGGATACCCGACGAGGAACACATGATTCGCGGCAGGCAGTAGCGATCGCGCCACTGTCAGAACGCGCGGCAGCGCACCTCGGACCAAGACTCTCTTCACCGTGTCTACACGTCTCATTCGCTCCGCTGCTTTCAATACACTAAGTAATATAGTAAGCATAGAGGTATGGGAGTTGAGGACATGTTGCGCGTGCATGCTTCCTCGGCGAAAGGGAACGGGCCGGGCGCATCCGAACGACAGCTGCGCAGCCTCCATGTCTCGGACCAGACAGACAGTGGCGGTGCCGAGGCGGTCTTCCGCGACACTGTGGATGCGGCCGGCAAGCTCGGTCATGTGGTGCGGACCGTGGTCTCAGACGGGAATCGGACCGCGTTGTCGTACCTGATGTCCGCACGGTGGTACTCGTCCATCCGGCGCACGTTGAAGGAGTTCGATCCGGACATCGTGCATGTGCAGAACTACTACCGGTTTCTCTCGCCGAGCATCCTGCTCGCACTCGCACTTCACCGTCGAACCCACCCCACGATGCGAGTTGTTTTCACCGCACATGACTACCATCTGGTCTGCCCGAATAGCGGGTTCCAACACTTTCCCCGCGGTGTGCGCACGACATTGAATATCGACAACCCTCGGGTCCCCGTCTGGGCCTCCTATGATCAACGCTCCCGGGCCCGAGCTTTCTTGAAATCACTACAACACCTGATGGCATACCGAATACTGCGACTGGACCGCACCTTCGACCTCATCATTGCCCCCAGCGAATTCTTGAAGAACATCTTCGAGAAGTGCGGCGTCGAGGCTCCGATTGCACTGGTCCGAAATCCCGTGGAGTTTCCGGCAATTCGAAACGTGGCAAGCTCGAAGTCGGGTGACCTCGTCTACATGGGTCGCGTAGCGCCCGAAAAAGGGCTGCGCGAATTCATCCTCGCCTTGGAGGGGGAGGGCAAGCGCGTGAGTATCGATGTGTACGGTGCCGGAGTCGACTGGAAGGCACTGGACATCCTCGCTACGGGCCTGAACCATGTGTCGTTGGTCATGCGTGGGCCGGTAGCCCGGGCAGACGTTCCGGGCGTGCTCTCGAAGTACCGAGCTCTGATCTACCCGTCGATCTGGCCGGAGAACGCTCCGATCGTTGTCGTTGAAGCGATAGTCAACGGATTGCCCGTCGTCGTCCCCACGGATTCGGGCGCACTCGAGATGGGCAATCTCGGGGAGTTCGTGTCGAGTTTCACCATCGGCTCGCGCCACGAGATCAGCGAGGCTGTGCGGCGGGCACTCGACGTGTCTGCCAGAAATCACCTGGTGAACCCTCAAGATTTCGCACGGGACAGCTACGTCTCCGCGCTACGAGACATCTACAAGCACCTTCTCCATGGCCCCAGCAAGGCCACCCGTCGATCCCGGAAAGGGTCACCCTCATGATCGGCTTCTTCGACCCAAAGTCAGGACGAGGTGGCGGGCAGGTCGTCCTGGAGCGGCTCCTCGAACTATCCCTGGAGAACAGCACCACAGCCCTGGTGATGCCGCAGCCAGGGCAGGACTCCATCGCCATTCCGAGCGGCGTGCAGACGTACACCGTAGCCGGTCACCTGCTGAGGAGCGTCGTTCCTGGCGAAAAGGTCGTTCTCGTATCGAATGCCACCCCGTGCCTGCCGGCCGTCATCAGAACAGGCGCGGCGCTCCGCCGCCAGGGGGTGTCGGCAACAACTGTGGCGATTCTTCACAACTACCCGGTCGGTCTACCGAAACTCGTCGCTACGCGACAACTGCTCAGGCAGGTCGACTTCACTATCGCTGTCGAACCGGGGCTGCAGACGCTCCGCCCCGACACAGTCATTCCGACCTGGCTGTCCGTGCCGCATTCCAGACGCTTCGCTGCGAGAGCACCGGAACCCATCACGGCGACCGGGGTCGTCAAATCCTACGCTCGACCCGACGCCACGAAGGGGATGCATCTGCTCCCGGCGATCTACCGGGCTCTTTCGTCTCTCGGCTACACATGCGAGGTCGCGCTGGGGCAGCCGCTCGATGGGCAGGAGAGATATCAAGCGAAGCTTGAGCGTGCGCTTGCTCCCTGGCTCGTCGATGGACGACGAAACGCCGACTGGGTTGACCCCGGTGATGTGTTCGTGATTCCGTCGGTCGCCGGGGAAGCGGCGTGTCTCACTGCCCAGGAGGCGTTGTCGAACGGCGCTTTCGTTGTCGCGTCGCGGATAGGTCTGATGAGCTACCTGTCGCCTACCAATCAGGGAATCCGAACGTTCGCCGTCGGTGACACCCGCGGCGCCGTCGACGCAATAGTCGATGCCATGGCGCTTTCTCCCGCAGAGTTCGACGAGGAATGTCGAGCGGGTGCCGCGGGAGTCAGCGCCCGCGAGTCACGGTGGTACGACGAGGTCGTCGCTTCTCTCGTCGCCCGGCTTTAGGGGAGCCTGCCGGAGGCGGGGACGTCATCGCAAGCTGTCGGACATCCAACTGTGAAGATGAGCGACGAATTTCTCCTTTGAGAAGTTCACCGAGTGCGCCCTGATCGTCGTTTTGTCCAATTCATCAAGTCGTCGGATCAGCGAAGCGAGCTCGGGGGAGGACCAGTCGTCGACGAGGACGCCAGTCACGCCATCCGCTACCGTCTCGCTGACGCCGCCGAGGTTCCTGCCGATGACGGGGGTACCGAGGGCCATCGCCTCGACGGGCATGATGCCGAAATCCTCGACCGCCGGGAATACGAAGGCGAAGGCACGCTGATACAGGGCCCGGAGGAGGCTGTTCGACGGCGAATCCACGAAACGCACATCGACGTCGGCGTGCCTGGCGAGAGTCCGGAGGGCATCCTCTTCCGGCCCTGAACCTGCGATGACGACGGGGCGACGGGATGCCTCCCCAGCACGAATGACCAGGTCGAGCCTCTTGTAGGGAACGAGGCGTGATGCGCCGAGAAGGTAGCCGTCCGGCAGGGATCTCAGGACGACCAGCTCCTGGTCGTTCAGACGAGCGGACCAGTCCTCGACGGCTTGGATCTCGGTCACATCGACGGGCGGGTAGATGACTTCTGTGTCCTGCCGCCAGGTGTCCTGCACGCGTCTGCCGACGAACGAGGAGATGACGGCGATACTCGTCGCTTCGCGCGGCGTCGGTCTATGGTTTTCAGCGGGCCGGACGCGGCCCTGACCAGTGCGTTGCTTCCGCGAACGTCCAGTTCAGGCGTCCAGACGTAACGGGCCGGCGTGTAGACGTAGAGAAGCTTGCGGAAGTCCTTCTTCTGATTCTTGAATGAGACCTGCTGCGCGAAGGCGTGGCTGCTCACAAGAGCCCAGTCGTAGTCGTGGTTCTGCTGCCCTCGCCAGACGAATGGGAGGATCGGTAGCGCCAAGGCTTTGCGACCTCGGAGTGGCGTCCTCGCCAGGAACGACTCCCGCACGAGGCGGTTCGGGAAGCGTTCAGGCGCGTTGTTCCACAGGCAGAGGAGATCCGCGTCGGGGAGCGACTCCGCCATCGCCTGGAAGACGTTCTCCGAGCCGCCGATCTTCTCAACCCACTCATGAACGATGACTCCACCGGCCATCACACGAGCCACCTAATGGGCGGAGTCTCCAGGCGCCACGACCGCCTTGACGGTCCTCAGCAGGATGGAGATGTCACGGGTGAGGGACCAGTTCTCGATGTAGTACAGATCCAATCGAATCGCGTCGTCCCACGACAGTGACGACCGTCCGCTGACCTGCCAGAGGCCGCTCATGCCGGGCTTGACGATGAGTCGGCGCCGCGCGGCGTCGTCGTACAGTGCGACTTCGCCGTCGCGCTGTGGGCGGGGGCCGACGAGGCTCATGCTTCCCATGAAGACGTTGACGAGCTGTGGGAATTCGTCGATGGAGTACTTGCGCAGGATCTTGCCTACGGGTGTGACCCGCGGGTCGTTACGCACCTTGTGGAGAGGGGTTCCGTCGCTTCCCTGCTGCTCGAGCAGGTCGAGGAGAGATGCGTCGGCACCGTCGACCATAGAGCGGAACTTGATCATGCCGAACGGCTGACCGTTGATGCCGACACGCTCCTGGCGGTAGAACACGTCTCCTGGTCCCGACTGCCGCACGAGGAACGAGACGACAAGGAAGAGGGGAGAGAAGACGGCGAGCATGACCCCTGACCCCACGATGTCGAAGAGTCGCTTTGCGAACCTCTGGCGGCCCTCGAACTTCGGCATCTCGACGTGGACCAACGGCAGGCCGGCGACCGGGCGCATGTGAATGCGGGGGCCCGCCACATCGGTGAGGCTCGGTGCGACGAGCAGATGCTGCCGCCCCGAATCGAGCATCCAGCTGATCTCTCGAACTCTCTCTGGTGGAACTTCGTCGCTACTGGAGATCAGCACGGTATCGGCCCCCGAGGCCTCCAGTGCCGACCCGAGTTGCTCGAGGTTGCCGAGGATGGGGATATCGGTGCCTGCAATATGACTTCCGGCGATACCCGTCGGAATGCAGACCCCGACGACGTTCAGGCCTGCCTGAGTCTGCTTCGCGAGCTCCTGGGCTATGCGCGAAGAGGAGACCTCGGACCCGATGATCAGAACGTTCGCCGAGAACTCCCTCCGTTTCCGCCTCGCTGCCAGCCACCTGCGCCAGACGAGACGCTCCAGGCACAGCAACGCGATTCCGACAGGGAAAGCGAGGAGGAAGTATCCACGGGACAGATCCATCTTCATCAGGTAGGCGGCAAGAGCGGCGATTCCCAGCAGTCGGATCGATGCGTCGATGACCGACCTGTACTCGGTGGTTCCGTATCCGATGTGGTGGGGCGCCCGAGTTCCGTAGATCGCCAGCACGGCAATCCATGCGCCGGCGAGGACTACGGAGACGGCTGTGTATTCGATCGGCGTCACGGCGAGTCTTCCGCTGAGTTCGACGTAGCGGGTCGACGGGCCGACATAGAAGAACTGGGTGAGAAATATGACTGCGATCACGATGATCACGTCGCTGACAACAAGCCTCGCGGAGTACTTGCGGGACCACGTCAATGTCGACGGCGGAGGCTGTTCTTCGCCCTCGACTCGGCGTATTTCTTCGATACGACTCATGGTGTGCGCCCTCTCGGCTCTGTAGACGCATGGGTCCCGCCCGTCACCCGCATGCAGTGAGTACACGTATTTCGCTGGTGCGCGAATGTAGTTCGCAACGTGTTTTGAACATCATGCCGTATTGATTACTACAAAACAAGTCGTGTTGTACATGGACTACGTCGTTGACTGGTTCATGAGCGCGATATCGGAATCGACCATCGCGTCGACGATGTCGGCGAACGACATCGTGCGGCGCCAATGAAGCCGATCTTCGATGCGCAGTGGATCACCGACCTGGCTTGAAGGATCGACAGGGCGCGTGAGGGCGCTGTCGACGGTGACGAAGCGACGCCAGTCGGGGATTCCGGCTCTCAGGAAGGCCCGTTGAACGAACTCCTCGATGGAGTGTGTTTCGCCAGACGCCACAACGAAATCGTCGGGATCGGCGGCTGAGGCGGCCAGACGCATGGCTTCGCAGTAGTCGGGAGCCCAGCCCCAGTCCCGCCGCGTGTTCAGTCCACCCAGGAACAGCTCGTTCTGGCGGCCTGCGGCGATGCGTGCGGCAGCGACCGTGATCTTGCGGGTGACGAAAGATTCCGGCCGACGCGGTGACTCATGGTTGTAGAGGATGCAGCTGGCGGCGAAGAGTCCTCGCTGGCGGTACACGTCCACCATGTGGTGCGCATATGCCTTGGCGGCTCCGTAGGGTGATGACGGGGCGATCGGCGTGCGCTCGGTCTGCGGAGACGAGAGCGCCCTCCCGAAGAGCTCCGCACTGGATGCCTGCACGAATCGCACCTGTCGTCCCTCGCGCTCCTGAAGCTGCCAAGCGGACTCCAACAGCTGCGCAACGGCCAATGCATTGACCGCGGCTGTGTGAACCGGCTCGATCCACGACGTGTAGACGGAGCTGATGGCGGCGAGGTTGTAGATCTCGTCGGGATTGCTGGCTGCGACAACGGCCGATATCTCGACCAGCGAATCCGAGCGGATGCGGTGCACCTCGATGCGGGGGTCCAATTTCGCCTGGCTTTGCTGCCGAACAACCCCATGCACGGTGTACCCCCGCTGCAGAAGAGACCGGGAGAGATACCAGCCGTCCTGGCCCGAGATTCCCGTAATCAGCGCTACGGGCATCGTCAGCCGGCTCGAACGAGGAGCCGTTCCTGTTCTTCGACATCGTGCTTGACCATCAACGACACAAGGGTGGGGAAGTCGACGGTCGGAGCCCACCCCAACCGGCTTTGCGCTTTCGTGGAATCCCCGATGAGGAGATCCACCTCGGCGGGGCGGGTGAAGCTCGGGTCGAAGGATACGAGGTGCGACCAGTCATCGATGCCGACCTCGGAGAAGGCGAGTTCGAGGAATTCTCTGATGGAATGCGTCTCGTTCGTGGAGATGACGTAGTCGTCGGCCTCGTCCATCTGCAGCATCCGCCACATGGCCTCGACGTAGTCACCGGCGAAGCCCCAGTCGCGGCGGGCCTCGAGGTTGCCGAGCATGATGCCGTCCTGCATGCCGAGTGAGATCCTCGCTACGGCCTGGGTGATTTTTCTGGTGACGAACTCCGGCCCGCGTCGGGGTGACTCGTGATT
This sequence comes from Agreia sp. PsM10, assembly GCF_030433855.1. Taxonomy (GTDB): domain Bacteria; phylum Actinomycetota; class Actinomycetes; order Actinomycetales; family Microbacteriaceae; genus Agreia. The sequence continues at coordinate 29,707 of NZ_JARUXC010000018.1, forward strand.
GAAGAGGATGCCGCTCGACGCGTGCATGCCGTAGGACTCACGGTAGTTGATTGTCATGTAGTGGCCGTAGACCTTGGCGACCCCGTAGGGGGAGCGGGGCCAGAGCAGAGTCTCTTCGGTCTGCGGCACTGTTTGGACCTTGCCGAACATCTCCGAGCTCGACGCCTGATAGAAACGGACTCGTTTCGGATCGGTCGGTGAGAACAGCCTCAGCGCTTCCAATGCATTCAAGACGCCGAGCCCGGTGACGTCCGAGGTGATTCGTGCGTTCTCCCAGGAGTACGCGACGAAAGAGATGGCCCCGAGGTTGTAGAACTCGTCGGGCTGTGAGGCTTCGAGGGCACGCAGAATGCTCGAGATATCGGTGAGGTCGCCGGTGACCAGGTGCACGCCGGGCACCGTCTGTTCCACGAGTTCTCGCTTGGGGTTGTTCTGTCCGCGCATCAACCCGTAGACCACGTACCCCTTTGCCAGCAGGAGTTCTGCGAGGTACAGCCCGTCTTGACCTGTGATGCCTGAGATGAGTGCGCGGGGCATAATCTTCCTATCGTGCGACGGGAAGCGGATTCCCGAGAGTAAATAACAATACGTTGCGCATCATTCTAGTCAAAATGTTTTGCAAACCTTCAATCCACCGCTTGCCAGGATGCGATGGTGGGCTCTATTCAGACAGCACGGTGATCGCGAGGCCGGCCATCGAGTGGGCGATGTGAGACATCGCCAGAGAGATCTGTTCGCCCACCGTTTCGTGTATCTCTCGCGATTGGCGATACGGGTCGGCGATGTCGTCACGGCCGGTCAGCACGACGCGACTCCGGATGCGGGAGAACTCCTTGACCTTCGCCCGCCAGACCGCGGTGGAGGAGTCGGCTTCGACCGCGTCGGGACTGTGTCGGGGGTCCATGGCCAGTAGCTGCACGAACTCCGAGACGGTGAAGGCCCGCCGCAGCAGACGCGGGAAGTCCCTCACGACCTCGTCGCGCTGAGCTCGAGTCATGGTCAGAATGAGGTCGGCGCCCTCGGCGGTCATGGATGTGAGCTGCCGCCCCGCGTGCGCGCCGGGGTCGCCGCCGAGCCGCTCGGAGATCTCGGCCGGAATCTGATCCATGGGTGCGCCGACGACGGCAGAGAGGCCGGCGCTCTCGACGTCGAAAGAGGCGGCAAGTCCGGTGTCGTCGAAACGCGCCTGGAGTAGTTGCGCCGCGAGCGGCGAGCGGCAGATGTTGCCGGTGCAGACGGCGACGATCGTGAATGGCCGCGACTGATGGTTTGTGGTTGGCATGATCCCCCTGTCGCGGTCGGCAATGATCTTCATCCTAGCAAGATGTAAAACATTCTGTTGCGTTAGATACTGTACGTATGACTGACCTGATCGAACCGGGCCCTGCGTCGATGACCGATCGCCGATCCTCTCGCGTGTGGCGTCGCATCCGGCGCAGTTTCTGGTTCAACCTGCTTGCCGCATGCGTCGTCATATTCGTCATTCAGGCGTGCGTCGTGAAGGTGTACTACGTTCCGTCCGGATCGATGGAGCGCACGCTCCTTGTCGGCGACAGGGTGCTGGTCGATCGGAACGCCTACCGGTTCGCGCCGCCGAGCGATGGCGACATCGTCGCCTTCACTGGCAACGAGCAGTGGGGTTCAGCGCCGACGGCAGACATGGACCCGGTGCACTACGCGCTCCGCTGGATCGGTGGAGTCACGGGGGTGGGGCCGAGCCTGGATCATCTCCTGGTCAAGAGGGTCATCGGCTCACCGGGAGAGACGATCTCGTGTTGCGACGCGAAAGGTCAGGTGCTTCGCGACGGAACCCCGTTAGCGGAGCCCTATGTCTATGAGGACTATCCATTCGCATCCGGTGTTCTGGATTGTCAGACCGAACCCGCCTCGATGAGATGCTTCGCGCCGATCACCGTCAAGGAGGGCGAGTTTCTCGTGCTCGGCGACCATAGGTCGCGGAGCGATGATTCCGTTTTCGCCTGTCGTGTTGCGGACAGTGCCGGATGCGCGAAGTTCGCCGATCGGTCGGGGCTGATCGGGCGGGTATTCCTTCTCGTGCTGCCGCTCAATCGGTGGACGACTTTCTAGGTCATCACCCGCAGGGAACGGAGTCTGCGACCGTTCGTTGCGTAGGACGGATCATGGGCGTTCCGCGCACCTCGAGGGGGCCGTAGACGCCGTCGGCTCCTGTGAACGTGGTCGAGATCTCTCCTGTCTGGCCGTATTCGAGATACACCGTGAATTTGGCGACCGGGCGTCCGAGGTCGTCGACGGCAGGATAGAGCAGAGTCTCCCGCCCCTCGACGACGATGTGTGCGTCGGTCAACGTGGCGCCCACCGGCCCATAGATCTGGATCTCCGTGCCGAAGTACTTCGAACCGAAGGGAGAGCTCTTCACATATCGGGGAAGCGCATCGGCCTCTGCCTGGGTCAGAATGGAGGAGAGCTGCACGGTCGTCGTTATAGTCGGGCTCGCTGCGCCCGTGCAGATGTCGCTCGTCGTCGTTGTCGAGCTGTCGAGGTAGTAGTCGATCTTCGACGCGGACTGATCACGGAAGTAGACGCCGACGACCGTCGCATCTTGGTTGTCTCGCGGCAGGGTGCCCTGAAGGCGACTGCCGTCGAGCAGCGACTGCTCGTCGGGCCTGGAGCTCCAGACCATGATGCTGCCCTGATCGGTGCCGACCGTGAGGGCCTTGATCATCTCCTTGAGGTCGAAGTCGCCCGACTGCACTTTCGTGACAACGGCAGCTGCCGCGGCATGGAAGAAGTTGTCGGCTTTCTCTGGCTCGGTGTAACTGTCGTACATGAAATAGATGGTGTTGGTCAGCAGTTGCACGGCATTCTCGGCGGTCAGCGTCTGCCCGTCTGAAATCGGGACGGGGCCCGTTGCCCGGAGGAGGTGTGCGAGAACGGTCGGGTCCATCGAGATGACGCCGTCGACCTGCACCCCTCGATCTCGCGCCCAGTATGCCTGAAGCAGAGTCCCCGCAGTGGGGAAGTCCGGTCTGGCCGTTGCCAGATTCGAGTAGCCGAGAAGCCCGGATGTCAGCTCGACCGCGCTCGGGTCCACGGGAACGGTGAGGAGTTCGCCGGGGTGAAAGTCGCCGCTACTGGCCGCATCGGTGATGGTCACGACACCCGCCTCTGTGTGCAGAAGCGTGAACGAGGCTGAGACGCCCCCGAGGGCGGTGGCTTCAGCGTTGTTCTGAAAGGCGAGCAGATAGTTGCGTGGCCCGTCCTTTCCCAGAAGCGCCCCCGCGAATGTCACGTAATCCCGGGCGCTCGTGATTACCGGGGGTGACTCGTCGACGATCTGAGTCAGCTGTGCCAGGGCGTCGGACACCGGTCCTACCGTGCGACCGGTATCGACGGTGTTCACTTTCAGCTGTGCGGAGTCGAGCACCTCGGTTGCAGCGTCGAGCAGCTCATCCGCCCTGTCCAAAGGGGTGAGGTCGACGGCGCCGGTGGCCGGATCGGCGCCCAGTTTAAGGTTGTTGGCTAGCAGGGCGGCCGGTTGCGCCACCTGTGTGGAGATCTGGCTCAGCGACTCGGCCACAACGCGAATGCCACGCAGGTTGTCGCCGACATACGGCACGGCCTCGGCCAGTCGCCAGATCGGATCGTCGGTTGCTTGTGCCGCGGCCGACGAGTGCTCACTCAGTTCTGCTGTGGTTCTGACGAGACCGGAGAAGTCGAGTTCGGATGCCTGCGCGGTGAGTTCCGACGTGAGGCTCTGAGCGGTCTCCAGCTCGGTCTTGACCGTGAGCGTCTTGAAGCCCAGCCACCCTACGGCGAACACCACGAAAAGAAGGACTCCCACCACACTGAGGCGAATCACCAGTTTTCGTCGACGCTTCGTCCTGCGGTGCGACGACCGCCTAGCGGAATGGCTCCGGGATGCCGATGTGCTCACTCGCCGAAGAAGAGCGGTTCGGACGAGATCTCGATGTACCACGTGTCGAGATCGACGAACCAGGTCGATACGCCACCGCGCAACGGATGCGAGTTCTTCGTCATCTGCAAGGCGGCCGCCCACCGGCTAGTTAGCTCCTCGGGGTCGGCTTCTTCATCGACGGGCCGACCTTCCAGAGATGGGCTCTCAGCGAAAGGCACCATTCGCCATGTCAGGGCGGATAGGCCGTTCAGGCTTCCCCACTCGTTGAGAGTCTTAGTCAGGGCCTCCTCGAGGCCGAGAGATAACTTGAGGCCAAAATTGTTGCTCATATCAAGTCCAAACCCGATTCACTAAACATTAAAGATGGGGAGATTCCCCTGCGTTTTCCTTGACCAACGGCAGGCGCTGTGGTGCCGGCTGTCCCCTGAAAAGATCCTTTCGCCGATGCGAATGAATTTAACTCATTGTTGCCGTCTTGTGCTAATTAAGCAAGATTACCTCGAAAAGCACAAAACGTTAATTTAACTTGAGCGCTCCCATCGGTTGGAGTGCGAGTCGTCAGACGCCCGATTTCTCTGGTGCCTCGCCCTGCGCGGTGGACCTGCTGGAGCCGATCTTCGGTAGGTCGCTCCATAGTGATGGGCTTATGTTCGTTGCGGGAGTCCGGTGTCGGGGATTGTTTCTACGCCTTTGGTGATGACGACAAGACACTGTGTGGTCTGCAAGCAGTACATGGATGCGGCTACCCCTCATATTCATGACCTGAAGTTCTGTCCGGGCTGCGAGAAGACGTTTCCTGCCGCTAGATTTTCGCGTCGTCCGTCCGCTGCCGATGGCCGTCGCGGGCGGGGTGAGGGCCGCGTGCAAGAGAAGGTGCTGGAGACGAAGGCCAGGGGCAAGACTCTGTGCGATTCGCACCGCAAGTCGCGCAACAAGCGGTTCCCCCTCCACGGATACCGATGGCTGCCGCGCCTGCCGAGCGTCGAGGGTAGTTTTGACTGGATTCTCTTGGACCCGACTGGGCGGCGTATCACGGAGGACGATGCCGAGTCCAGAATTGGTCAGAAGCGCTACGGCTCCCAGTTCGACGGCTGGCAGTTGGCATGATCGCTCTCGGCGGTTCAATTGTGTGCCTTCATGTCCGAAGCCTCGCACTTCGCCGACGTGGCTGGACTGCTTGCGCTTCAGTAGGACTGCGCTCGCGTCCTGGCAAATGCGCCCCGGTCTAGGGGGCCAGTTCGGAGAGTTTCTCGTCATGCTTTGCCTTGTCTGTTTCGACGGAAGCTGACGGGTGCTCCAGTCCCAGGATCAGCTCAGCTGGACTAGTGCCGAGCGCTTCGGCTAGTCCAAACAGGCTCGTGAGTCGCAGGTTCGAGGGTGGGCCGTCTTCGCGGGCGGAACCACGTCCAGACTCAATGAGCTGAATCGCGTTCTTTGTAATCCCTGCGGCATGAGCGAGATTCTCCTGCGTGAGGCCGCGGTCCTTCCGTAGCTGCTTGATACGAATCCCGAGGAGCCGTGCGGCAGCGTTTGACCAAATCATCTTCAGATGTTCAGCTGTTAACCATATTTATACGACCCTGTATACCGGGATTTTTCGAGTATGGCATGAGGGTTGGGGTTATCGAGGCATAGGGGGCCTTTTTGCCGTTTGAATACAACATGTTTTATAGTGTGTGATGTATCGACGAGCCGATGGGCTCCACTCACTTGATCAAGGAAGCCGTGACTCGCAACCCGCGCCCCAGGATTACCGGCAATAGATGGAGCCGGGCGTTGATAGAAGGGTCTGTCATCGGCGACTCGCGCTTCTATCGGACGCTTCCGGTGCAGCAGAGATCGCATGACACGGTCGTTGCGGTTCTCGAAGCCGCTCGCCAGGTTCATGCCGAGGAGGGGCTGAGTGCCTCTCTCGGCGGGATCGCGGCACGCGCGGGTGTGACCGGCCCCGGAGTCTTTCGCTACTTTGATGACATTCATGCCTTACGGGGAGCCCTTGTCTCGCAAAGCCGATGGCGCTATTTGAACGACGTTGCCGACTATCTGGATGCTACGACCGTTGAGTCGTGGCGTGACATAATCATGATGCACGTCGAAATACGAGCGCGAAGCTACAGAGATGGCGATGCTCCTGTCGCAGAGATCGCGCGGGAGCCGAGCCTGAACGAGTCGAATCGGCTCGCACTGTTTTTCGGGTCACTGATCACGGAGTACTGCGGCATCAAGGTTGGTCGTGCGGCCCGACAAAGACTCGAGTTGGGACTCCGGCTGGCCGATTCGTTGATTCGGCGAGCCTTTCTGTTCTCGGACGAGGGGGATCCTATCTGGATTTCTGCGTGCGAGAACACGGTTGTGGGTTTTCTGGGGTCTGTATTCGACGAACACTCCGGACAGCCAAAAATCTCATCTCTCTGACTTATTTTGTCGTTTATTAGCCAAATTGCTACATTCAGGGCATGAAGACTGCCTGGATGTTGCCGATCGCCCTTCTTGCTCTTGCGATTACGTTCGGAGCGAGTGGCTGCTCGTTTAATCCGTCAGAACCCGACGACCCTTCGCGGATCGACCCATCGTCCGCGGCGTCCGTCGGACCCGCTCCGCTCGGCGCGAAGCCGGCCGAAGGTTCGACGATCGCCGGCAATGGATACAGCTATTCCGTGCCTCGAGGCTGGGCCCGCGCGACCCGTCGCTGGATCCCGGCGCCGACACGATCGCGGCCGAGGTTCAGCCGGTGACCGCTTTCGCCACCAACGTGAACGTCGTTGTGTCCGATGGCGGCGGCGACATGGCCGCAGTGCTCGAATCCACTGCAAGACAGGATCTGGAAAAAGCAGGCGGGATGAATGTCGCCGTGCATGCCCCGGTGCTGGTTGCCGAATCCGAAGCGGCGCACGTGAGCGGTCAGTTCGGCGGCACAGATAAGAACTACTTCGTGCACGTGTACCAGTTCTCGCACGCGACGAACCAGTACGCCGTCACGTTCTTGTTCGGCGAGGCCATCTCGCAAGACAACGCGATCGCACTTGCCGAGTCGGTGCTGGCGTCGTGGGCGTGGAGCTGAGCGCGCGAGATGTTTCGCGCTACTCCGACGGGCAGTGCAACTGCGTGCGCTCGCCGCTTCTGTCGATGGTGTGCAGCGTCATCGACCTGCCGCAGAGCGGGCAGTGCGGGTCGGTCGGCGCCACGTACGGATCTTCGGGCCGCCCGATTCCGACCTGCGCCGGCCCTGTGAACGAGTAGACGATGCGGTTGAGGTTGTTGATGAACCCCGGCTTTCCGTCGAAGGGGTTCATGGGGTTGGGCTTGCGTGCCGGCCGGGTCAACTGATCCTCGAATGCTTGGCGCCAAAATGGTTAGTGCGCTAATCATATCGCGATCGCGTCGAGGAGACCCCGCTGATCAGGAGTCGCTCGGCACCAGTGATCTCGGCTTGGTCGAGATGGCGATGCTCACCACGGCAGCCACGACGCAAAGGCCCGCCGCTCCGAACCAGGCCAGCGTGTACTCGCCGGTGGTGTCGCGCACGACGCCCGCGACCGTCGCCGCGATGGCCGCGCCGATCTGGTGCGACGCGAAGACCCACCCGAACACGATCGGCCCGTCTGGCCCGAAGATCTCGCGGCACAGCGCGACGGTCGGTGGCACGGTTGCCACCCAGTCGAGGCCGTAGATCACGATGAACACCACGATCGGCGGATGCACGGCCTCCGAGAGCAGGAACGGCAGCACGGCGAGACCGAGACCACGGCCCGCGTAGTAGACGGCGAGCAGGATGCGCGGGTTCACGCGGTCGGTCAGCCAGCCGGATGCGATGGTGCCGACGATGTCGAAGATTCCGACTACCGCGAGCAGGCCGGCCGCCGTCGTCTGGGGCATGCCGTGGTCGTGGGCACTCGGAATGAAGTGCGTTCCCACGAGCCCGTTGGTCGTCGCCCCGCAGATCGCGAATCCGGCGACGAGCGCCCAGAAGGTGCGGACACGGCTGGCCCTCGCGAGGGTCGACAGAGTGAGGCGCACCACATTGCCGCGAGGTCGCGGCGGGGCGACGAAGTCGCCCGGAGCCCCGAACGGGGTGAGACCCAGATCGGCCGGACGATTGCGGAGAAAGAGAAGCACGAGCGGCACCACGATGAGGGCCCCGACGGCCACGAGCAGGGATGCCTGCCGCCAGCCGGCGTTCTCGACGAGGATCGCGATGAACGGCAGGAAGGCCAGCTGCCCGGTCGCGCTGCCGGCGGTCAGGATGCCGACGACGAGCCCGCGACGTCGAACGAACCACTGGTCCGCCACCGTCGCCGCGAAGACGAGGGCCATCGACCCCGTGCCCAGGCCGATGAGCACGCCCCACGTGAGCACCAGCATCCACGGGGCCGTCGCCAGCGTCGACAACCCGGCGCCCGCCGCCACCAGCACCAGCGCGCTCGACGTGACGGCCCGCATGCCGAAACGGGCCATGAGGGCAGCAGCGAACGGGGCCATCAGGCCGTAGAGCAGCAGGTTGACCGTGACGGCGAACGAGAGCTCGGTGATCGACCAGCCGAACTCCTGCTCGAGCGGGAGCATCAGCACGCTCGGCGCGGCGCGGAAGCCGGCGGCGCCCACGAGCGCGAGGAACGCGACGGCGGCGACGACCCACGCGGGATGCAGGCGTTTCATGGCCCTCCGCCGGTGCTCGGCAGACGGGAACTCGTCGGTCATACGGTCCACGATTCGTAGCCGTGGTCGCCCGCGTCGAGTCGCTTCCGCGCTCCACCGGACATCGCGACGACCCCTCCTCCGAGGCTCATCGACGAGATGGGCCGGCTTGCAGACCAGGTCCGGCCATCTGCGCCCGTGATGACGGTGTCGAACGAGCCGGAGGACTCGTCGCTGCGAACGCTTTCGCGGATCCGTCCGGACGCGACGGATTCGACGATCAGGCGAAGATCGTGAACCGTGTCGAGGCTTGCGGCCAACCTCCACCGCCCGTCACCGGCGGTGAGCCACAGGATGTCGTCTGCCTCGCCGGAGCGGGACCACGACATGCTCGCCGTCCCTCGCGCGGTCGGCGTGATCGACACAGCCGCCCCGTCTTCGCTGCGCGCGATCTCGGCGACGGAGGCGTAATCGCGTCGGGTGTCGTCGGCCAATGTCCGAAGCAGCGTGCCTATGGCGTCGCGTGCGCGACGCGCGACGAGCTCCTTCCGCCGGGTCTCCTGTTCGACGATCGACGTCTGCTCGACGAATGCGGGCAGCTCGGCCCGGTCGTCGATGTCGAGCGTCAGGATCAATCCGTCGAATCCGCCCGTGCTGCGCTCGGCGACCGCATCGAGAACGGACGATGCCGTGATCGCGGGTCCGATGCCAGTTACCTCGTGTGATCCGGGGTGGCGTCGCCTCTCGTAGGTCACACCGGCGATGCGGGCGATCGTGCCCGTCACCTCGAGTCGGGGTACGTCGTCGGGCGTCTGGCCGTGATGCTCCTCGAGGAATCGAGCCGGGGCATCCGTCTCGGCCAGGGCCGGATCGCGCGCGACGATCGAGACCGTCGCCTCGGTGCCGCGCGTGAATGCCGGACCGCAGCAGCTCTGCTCCCATCCGGAGACGACCACATCGATGCGCATGTGCCCAGCCTAGGGATGTCTGAACGCGGAATGCCCGCCTCCCGCCGCACGAAGCGGGGGAGACGGGCATCCGGAACCGACGGTGCAGGGCCTGCCGGCTAGGGCAGATCCGGATACAGCGCCGGGGTGGTGCGGTAGTGCGTGGCCTGCTCGAACGCGTAGGCGAGGCCGATGAGGGTGCCCTCGTCGTAGTTGTGGCCGAGGAACTCCAGGTTGACTCCGGCGTTCGGAATGGCATTCGGGCCATCGTCGGTCGACGTCTGGCCCATGGGAACCGTGACCGCGGGCATGCCCGTGTTCGGACTCAGGCGCATGTTGTTGCCGTTGGTGCCGTAAGGCGTGCCCGACGGGTACACGATCGAGTCGAGGTCGAGCGAGTCCATCAGGGCGGTCACGTTCGTGCTGGCGTTCGCGATGAACGTGGTGTGCGTTCCGGTCGGGCCTGCCCAGTTCTGGTACGTCTGCTCGGTGACCGCTTCACGCTGAACGTAGGTGCTCTTGCGCGACGGCACGAACGTGCCCGAGTCCACGATCTGCGTCAGGCTTCGCGCAGTGACCGCCGGCGACAGGTGGTTCTGCGCGTAGATGGCGAGGTCGTGCTTGAACTCGTTCGTGCTTCCACTGCCTTCGCCCATGACGGTCGTGAGCAGTGCCGCGTCGGCTCCTGTGAGCTCCACTACCGTGGCGCCCTGCGCCTCGAGCGTGGCCTTCGCCGCTGCCCACAGACGCACGTCGGTGGCGTTCGCGCCGATCATGGATGCGGAGAAGCCGATTCGTGTGCCGGCCAGCGCCGTCGGGTCGAGGTACTCGGTGTAGGAGTCGGGAACCAGACCGGTCTGCTCGGCCGTGATCGCGTCGTTCGGGTCGACCCCCACGACGGCGTCGAGCGCGACGGCCGCGTCGCTGACGCTGCGTGCGATCGGTCCACCGGTGTCCTGGCTCAGTGCCAGCGGGATGATGCCGTCGCGGCTGGTCAGGCCGACGGTGGGCCGGATGCCGACGAGCTGGTTGTACGTCGAGGGGATCCGGATCGAGCCGCCCGTGTCGGTGCCGAAGCCGATGCCGGCGAGGTTCGCCGCGATCGCCGCTCCCGTTCCTCCGCTGGAGCCACCGGCCGTCCTGCTCGTCACGTACGGGCTCGCCACGAGGGTCGACGTTCCGGCGGGCTGGAACGAGGAGTACTCGGAGGCGAAGCCGAAGGCGAACTCGTCGAGGCTGGCCTTGGCGAGGATGATCGCTCCCGCGTCGCGCAGGCTCTTCACCATGAACGCGTCATCGGAGGTCTGGTTCGCGTCCCAGCAGCCGCAGCCGCCGGTCGTGACCATGTCGGCCGTGTCGTAGTTGTCCTTCACGGCGATCGGGATTCCGAGCAGCATGCTCGTCATCCCCTGCTCGGCGCGCATCGCATCCGCGGCCGCGGCTGCCTCCAGCGCGACGGTGCTCGTCGTGATGATCGAGTTGAGCGCGCGTCCGTTCTGGGCGGGATCGATCTTGGCCTTGTCGTAGGCCGCTATGCGGTCGAAGTACTCCTGCGTCAGCGCCACCGAGGTGGTGACCCCGGCGTTCATCGCGGCCTGCATGTCGATGGTCGACGCCTCGACGATGTCGAAGGGGCCGTCGTCGTAGATGATGCGGCTCGAGACCGCGGCGATGTCTGTCACCGTGATCGTGCCGTCGGCATCCACGTCGCCCGTCTGCACCGAGGCCCACTCGGGCGACGAGCTGGTCGCTCCGAGGCTGTCGGCGAGCAGCTGCAGGTCGTCGTCGGCGACCTGGTCGTCGCCCGTCAGGTCGAGTTCGGTGTAGTACGGCGCGAGAAAGACACCGGTCGCGGGTTCTGCGACAACGGGGTCGGCGCTGGCCGGAGCGGCCGCGAGGGTGCCGACGGCGAGCATCGAGATGATGCCTGTCGCTGCGATTGCCGTCTGGCGAACGCGTCGTGAGATCACGGGGGTGTTCCTCTGCGAGAAGGGGGATCGGCTGATCCCGGATGCGGATTCGGGGGTACGGGGTCGGCGGCTCATCGGGCGCCCGCAGACCGGCGGCGGAGCGCCACGAAGCCGACGCCGAGAGCGGCGATGGCGAAGACGGCCAGGGCTCCGGCACCGAAGCCGGTGATGGCCAGGGAGCCGTCGCCGTTGGACGACGAGGCGGGTGCGGCGGTCGGGGTGGGGGTCGGGTCGCCGCCCGAGGTCGGTGGCGTCGTCGTGGTCGGCGGTGTGGTCTCGACGGGAACGGCGGTGATGGTCACGGGTGCGGTCGCCGCGTCGGCCAGAACGGTGGTGGCGCCGACCGTGTCGACGAGGGTCACGGATGTCGTGAGGGTCGCGTCGCCGGCGGCCAGGCTGGTGAACTGCAGGGATGCGGCGAGGTCGCCCGCGAGGGCGGGTGACGTTCCGAGACGGCTGTGCAGGATCGTGACGCTGCCGGCTGCCTCCTCGACGCTGTCGAATCCTCCGGCCGGACCCTCGGACGCGCTGCCGTCGACGTAGTCGAGCAGAGCGGGGTCGAACGTCACTGTGATCGCGTAGCTGTAGGCGTCGACCGTGCCGGCGAGCGCAACGGAGGCGTCGACGACGTCGCCGGCCTCGACCTCGGGGGTCGCCGTCATGGTCACGGTGGTCGTGGGGGCGGCGAGCGCGGGTGACGCCGCGACCATCGAGAGGCCGAGGGCGATGCCGCCGGCGGCGAGGACTGCTCGCAGGCGAGATGCGGTGTGTTTCATCAGGACGTGGTCCTTCTTTCTTCACTGTGGGGATGCTGGCCGACGAGTCGACGGGCGCGACGAAGAGCTCCGTGTGCGGGCCAGTTCCGGCTCAGGGTCGGAGGTTCTGTCGAGCAGGGGGAGCGGGTCGCCGACGGGATCGGGTGCGGTCAGCGGGAGAGTGGTGCAGGAATCCTCACAGTATCCGCGGGCACGATCTGCACCGTTTCACCGATGTTTCGTGCTGGTAACAAAGTTGAAGGATCATCGCATCGGAAGGCCGATCGAGGCCCCGATGCGTCGCGAACGAGTCGAACCACGCCGGTCTGCACTCGGAGGTGCGGTCTCAGCGCCGCGCACATCAGCGTGTTCCGAGCGCGGACGCAAGTAGTCTGCTGCAATGGAAGAGTCTCCCTCCGAGCAGGTGCGCCGGCTGGTGGCCCGCTCCATCGACTCGCTCGTGAGCCAGGGCGTACACGACGAGGCGCTCGGCGTGATGCGCGAGCCGCGCGGCTTCTCGGTGTTCAAGACCGCGCCGATGATCGCCCCGGCCGGCCGGGCATGGAGGCTCGGAGTTCTGCTCGTCGACCGCGACGGCGGCGTCTACGAGACGGGCGACGTGACGCGGGCCATCGAACCGCTGCGCGCGGTCACGAACCGGTCGGCCGAGGCCGAGGCCAGACGCGACGACCGCCGCGCCGCGGCGCGAGGAAAGTTCCCCGAGGGCGAGGTCGTGAACCATCGCTTCGTTCCGCTCGCCCTCGACGACGAGAGCCTGGATGCCGGCTCGGGCCCGTTGCAGGTTCGCGACGGCACGGTCGTCGTGCACTGGGACCTGTCGAGTCCCGGCCGCGGAGTCTCGACCCTCGACCGCTACCTCGCCGACCGCGTGAGCGTGCTCACGTTGGATTGACACTTTCGGCACCGCGCACCTCGAGAGATGGCACTTCGGTTGGCCCGAAGCGTCATCTCAGCCGCGTGGAGTGCACCGAAGCGTCAACTCACCGCAGCGCCGCGCGGTCGAACCCGGCCGCCGTGTAGATCGCGTCGATGGCCTGCATCTGCGCCACGGAATCGGTGCCCTCGGTGAGCAGACGCTCGCCGCTCGCGAGCCCCTCGACCACGGCCGCGAGCTGGTGGTCGTAGGTCTCGAGCCCGGACACGGTGGAATTGCGGGAGATGCCGTCGCGGGTCTCGCTGATCGTGTGCCCCTTCGACGGGAACACGAGGTTGTCGACATGCAGGCTGCCGAGGGTGCCCACGACGTCGAGCGAGGAGTTCAGCTCCGCACCCTCGACCATGCTGCAGGTCACGCGCGCCGAGGCGCCCGACGCGAACCGCAGCGACGCATCCATGCTGAGATCGGCACCCATCGAGTTGACCGTCGCCATCGCATCCAGAACCTCTGGCTCGCTCGCCATCAACGCGCGCAGCTGGTGCAGCGGGTAGCACCCGAGATCCATGAGCGATCCGCCGCCCACTGCCGGGTCGTGGCGGATCGATGCCGGATCGAAGGGAATGGATGCGGTGAAGTCGGCGTGTGCCGAGACGATCTCGCCGAGCCGCCCCGAGGCGACGATGCGGTCGATCTCGGCGCTCAGCGGGTGGTAGCGGTCGTGGAAGGCCTCGATGAGGCGCAGGCCCGTGTCGGTGGCGGCCGTGGTCATGAGCTCGGCCTCGGCGGCCGACATGGCGAAGGGCTTCTCGCAGAGTACGTTCTTGCCCGACTCGAGGGCCGCGATCGACCAGCGGGAGTGCTCGGACGGGGGCAGGGCGTTGTAGATGAGGTCGATGTCGGGGTCGGCCAGCAGGCGCTCGTAGCCTCCGTAGGAGCGCGGGATCGCGTGGGCGGCCGCGTAGGCGTTCGCCGACGACTCGCTGCGGGATGCGACGGCCGCGATCTCGACGTCGTCGCGACGACGTGCGGGGGTGATGATGGCGTTCGGGGCGATGCCGGCCGCGCCGAGGATTCCGATTCTGAGCATGACTCCAGCGTGTCATACAGCGAACGTCATCGTTCCCTGAGCTTGTCGAAGAAGCCCTTCGACAGGCTCAGGGAACGGAAGGGCGTCAGACGCCGAGCGCGTTCAGGGAGTCGTCGACGATCGTGAGGCCCTCGAGGCCCGGCAGGCCGCTGATGGCGGTGTCGATCTTGCGCGCCGCCTTGCGTCCGTCTTCGCCGCCCATGAGGTGACCCATGACGTGCTTGACCTCGTTCTTCTCCATGATGCTGGAGCCGACGGGCGCCCAGAAGTTGCTCAGGGCGAAGCGCGCGAACTTCTGCGCCTTCGAGCTCTTCGCGAGTCGCTCGCGGGCCTGCGAGGTGTAGAAGGCCACGTGGCGCGCCTCCTGCTTGGCGATGCGCTTCAGCAGCTCGGCGAGCACCGGGTCTTCTTCGAGCGCGGCCATGCGGTTGTAGGCGGTGATCGCCGACCACTCGTTGGCGGCGCCCCAGGCCATGTGCACGGCCACGAAGTCGGCGCCGACGACCTTGCCGATGACGGACTGCTTGATGGGGTCGAGCTTGTCGCGCCAGCCGAGCTTGAGGCGCTTGGCCTTGAGCTCGTCGAAGTCGACGTGGATTCCGTGGATGCCGAGGACGGTGGCGAGGGCCTCGCCGTGCCAGAACTCCTCGCGGTTCCACATGGTCATGAATGCGCCCATCTCGGCCTCTTTATGGGAGGGCGTGGTGAGCAGGTCACGGGTGTAGCAGACCGTGTGATATTCCACATCGGCCATGTACCGCAGGGTGCGCAGAGAGCCCTCGGGCAGAGGGTGTTCGCGGAACCGCTCGAGGTCGAGGTCGTCCCAGTTCACGCTCACCGAGGTGGCGGTGTATTTGTCTACGTCGAATGCCATGGTGTGAGGAGAGTTTACTCTCCGGTTCCCTTCGCGAATTGCGGCAGAGCGGATGCGCCGCGGGCGCCGCGTTTCCAGTTGTGGATGCTCCATCTTCTTCGGAGCGCCTCACGCGAGAGATTGGTGTCGGGGTTGATCGCCGTGGGATTTCCGACGAGCTGCAGCCACACCAGGTCTGCGTGGCTGTCGCCGTAGCCGTACGACTTCGACAGGTCCATGCCGTGCGTCTCGGCATAGCGGCGCAGCCAGGCCGCCCGCGCCTCGTCGACCAGCGGCGGCTGGGCCAGGTAGCCGGTCAGGATTCCGTCGCGCTCGTGCATCGATCCGGCGATGACGTCGTCGAAGAGCGAGGCGAGCGGCGACGCCAGGATGCCGATGGACCCGGTGACGAGAACGGTGCGGTGGCCGGCGGCGCGGTGCTCCTCGATGCGCGCGATGGCCGACGGCATCGTGTGCCGCAGCAGGGTCTCTCGGTATCCGCCCGACACGACCTTCTCGAGCCGTTTCGCCGGCATCCCGCTGTAGCGGCGCAGGAAGGCGCGGATGAACTCGCCACGGTCGCGGTGCTCGGCCTTGAGATAGCCCGGCAGAGACGTGAGCAGGCTTGCCACCTCGCTCGGCCAGGCCGCCTTGCGGAATCCGGCCGAGCGCACCCACAGGTACTGCTCGACGATGTTGGAGTCGACGACGGTGCCCTCGAAGTCGAAGACGGCGAGAACGTCACTGCGCTCGGGGAGCGCCTTGGCCACGCGCTCCGACGCGGCGGGCCGCAGCGAGAATGCGCGCGTGAGGGCCGTGATCGACGGGAAGTGCACCTTCTGCAGGTAGTCCTCCCAGTCGATCGCGGTCACGTCGAATCCGATGTCGTCGCGCAGCTCGGCGGGCAGGGAGTTGTGCAGCGCCCGGGTGTTGCGGTCGTCGAAGATGATCTCGGTCTGCACGTAGGCCCGGTACAACTCGACGAACGTGCGCAGGTTTTCGAGGTCGTCTTTGCGCTTGAGCGCCTTCTTCACGTGCACGCGGGTGCGTTCGGTCGAGGGGAGGCGTTCGAGCGCCCTCTCGAGCCGGGCGTTCCAGATCTCCTGATTGTGCAGCACCCGGTCGACCTTGCGGGTTCCGGGGAAGGTCCAGTACGGAACCTCGATGTGACCGTCGCTCTCATGCGGCAGCGGATTGGCCGTGAAGAACTCGTTCATGTTCGTGAACATGCGGTGGATCGGCAGCGGGTTCCGGGCGCCGGAGCTCACGTGATAGTACGCGGAGTCGACCTCGGACTCGGGCGTCGGCGGGGTGGCCGCGACGGCGAGGATGACGTTCACCACGTAGTCGACGGGAATCACGTCGAGCACGGTGTCCGGCAGGGCGGGGAACTGCGTGAGGTTGCCGCGGGCATAGGCGAGCACGAGCGGGTCGGCCACCTTGAAGCCGTCGATCCAGCCGGGGTAGGGGTGCCGCAGTGCGCTCTCGATGATGGCGGGGCGCACGACCGACAGTCGGTGGCCGGTCTCGCGCCACAGCTCTTCGGCGGCGCGCTCGGCGAACGACTTTGTGAGCGTGTACACGTCTGTCCAGCCGAGGCTCTGCGCCCGGCTGCGCCCGTAGTCGACGAGACGCTCGCGCACCCACTCGACGCGGCCGGTCTCTGCGGCGGTGGCGACCGCCTGCGGGCCCTCCTTGCCGTGGACGGCGCGCGCATCCGACATGAAGGTGCGCAGTGTCTCGGGTTGCCGCGACGCCATCTCGACCCGCACCCGCGCATCCCGGGCCGCGGTGAGCTCTGCGCGCCAGTCGACCTCGTGCTTCAGGCGCCCCTCGGGAACGATGCCCTTGCGCAGGCCGCCGACGTAGGCCGTCGAGACGTGCACCACGTGGGCGTCGCTGCCCGATTCGGCCAGTGCCGTGTACAGGGCGATGGCCCCGCCGAGGTTGGTCTCGAACGCCTGGTCGATGGGCGGGTCGAACGACACGGTGGATGCGCTGTGGATCACGACGTCGAGATCGTCGGGCAGAGCGGGCACGGTCGCGAGGTCGCCCTCGATCACCCGCAGTCGCTCGCGCACGGCGCGCTCGACCTCGGCCTCGCCGACGCGCTCGCGCCAGGGTCCGAACACCGGCTTGCGCAGCAGCGTGCGCAGGCGGTCTTCGGCCGTCGTGCTGCCCTTGGTGCGGATGAGCAGCGAGATCGTGGTGTCGGGGTGCGACGAGAGCAGCCTCTCGACGATGGCCTGGCCCACGAAGCCCGTGCCTCCCGTGATGAAGACGTGCGCGTTGCCGAGATCGCCGGTCACGGTCGCGCCGCTCACGAGCGCAGCTTCCGGGCGACGGCGTCGCCGATCTGCGGGGTCAGGCCGGGAAGTTCTGCCACTCTGTTTCCGATCGTGGTTGCGCGCTGGAGTCCGTCGGCTCCGCCGAAGACGGTCTGTTCGAAGAAGGTGCGGTCTGAATCGGAGCGGTCGACGGCCCCGATCGGCCAGGCAGCGTGCGCGAGGTGATTCGCCGCCTGCCTGACGGTCTTGGGCGAGTCGGCCAGCCTGCGTCGCGCCTCTTCGCTGAAGAACGATTCGTGCCGGCTCTTGATAGCGCGGACCGTGTCGATCGTCGCGGTGAGCGTCGGGTGGCCGGCGAGGGCATCCAGCCGTGCATATGCCGTGCCCATGACCCATTCGTCGATGAGGCCTGTCGTCATGTGCACGCCGGTGAGCGGAACACCCTGCCCCATGGCGAGGATGGCGCGCCGGATGGGCCCGCGGCGTTCGGCCGACTCCGACCGGTCGGAGCGCGGTGCGCCCTCGTCGCCGACCTGCGCGCCGGTGCTTCCGTTGGCCACGAGGATCTGGTCGATGGCATCGGCGATCCAGAACTTCTCGAAGGCCCAGGTGACGAGGAACGCCGTGACGCGGGCGTCTTTGTGGGTGGCGGTCACGAGCAGGTTGCGCAGCTGCTCCATCGTGGCGCTCTCGAGGCGACCGAGGTAGCGCAGCAGATGCACGGCATCGGCCGAGAGCTGCGCGCCGTCGTAGGCATCGAGCTGGAGCTCGGGACGGAGATTTCCGCGGGCGGTGCCGGCGAATGCCCGCACGTCGAACCGCGCACTCGAAGTTGCATCTGTGGATGTCATGAAAGCCCTGCCGACTGGTCGAAAACCCGCGTGCGTAAACGACGCCGTGAAGAGCAGACTAACCTAACCCCATGGCTGTAGCTCTCGTTACGGGAGGAACGTCTGGCATCGGTGCTGCGTTCTCCCGCTCCCTCGCCGCGCAGGGATATGACCTCGTTCTCGTCGCTCGGAGCGTTCCGCGACTGGAGGAGATGGCCGCAGACATCCGCGCCCTCGGCCGCTCCGTGGAGATCCTGCCCGCCGACCTCGCAGATCGGGCCGACGTCGCGCGGGTCGCCGAGCGGCTCGAAGACGCCTCCCGGCCGATCGACATGCTGGTGAACAACGCCGGGTTCGGGGTGCACACCTCGCTCATCGACTCCGACGTCTCGGCCCACGACAAGGCCTTCGAGGTCATGTGCCGTGCCGTGCTGGTGCTGTCCGGCGCCGCGGCGCGGGGGATGCTGCCCCGCGGCTCGGGCAAGATCGTCAACGTCTCGAGCACGGCCGGCTTCGTGACCATGGGCGCCTACTCGGCGCTGAAGGCCTGGGTCACGTCGTTCAGCGAAGGACTCGCGGTCGAGCTGCGAGGCACGGGAATCGGCGTGACGGCGCTCTGCCCGGGCTGGGTGCACACCGAGTTTCACGAGCGCGCCGGGATCAAGGCGTCGAGCATTCCAAACTTCTTGTGGCTCGACGCCGAACAACTTGTCACGGCATGCTTGCGCGACGTCGACCGGGGCAGGGTAATCTCCATACCGACTGTTCGGTACCGAACCCTCATCTGGTTGGCTCGCCACGCACCGAGGAGTGCGATACGCGCAGTCTCCGGGTCGATCTCATCGAGTCGAAAGAAGCCGGTCACCTAGATGGCTGCAGAAGAACCCGCCCCCTCGGGGCCCGCCAAGGTCGTTGCCGGCGTGCGCGACCGTTTCAACTCGCCCAGCGTCGCGGCCGCTCGCTTTCTCGTTCAGCGCGGGCTGCTCAAGCCCCTCATCTGGTCGCTCACCCGCGTCACGGTGATCGGTCGCGAGAAGCTCAAGGACCTGTCGGGGGGCTTCGTCGTCGTCGCCAACCATTCCAGCCATCTGGATGCCCCGCTGATCGTCGGCTCCTTGCCCCGCCGGCTTGCGCGGTACCTGGCCACGGGTGCGGCCGCCGACTATTTTTTCGCCGTCTGGTGGCGGCGCGGCCTCACCGCACTCTTCTTCAACGCGTTCCCGGTGAAGCGCATGGAGTCGAAGGCCAAGTCGATGAGCGCCCGGTCTCTGCTGTCGCGGGGCATCCCCATCCTCATCTTCCCCGAGGGCACCCGGTCGAAAGACGGCGAGGTCGGCACCTTCAAGCCCGGCGCCGCCGCGCTCGCGGCTTCCTGTGACGTGCCCACGATTCCCATGGCGCTCATCGGCGCCCACGTCGCACACCCGCGTGGCGCCAACTGGCCCCGTCGAGGGCGGTACCCGGTCGGCGTCGTCTTCGGCGAACCGCTGAGGCCCGTCGCAGGCGAGACCCCCGGTCATTTCGCCGAGCGCACGAAACAAGAGATCCTGCGCCTGCGCGACCTTCATTCGGCCACTATCCTTGGCCAGTCCCCCCGATCAAGAGGAGCCCTCAAGTGAGCGATGTCAAGCACATGAAATGGTGGGGCTGGGGCGTCGACGGCGTCGCATTCCACCACGAGAACAAGCCGGGCTTCGCCCCCTTCGTGAAGAAGAACCTGGGGCTCGACCTCACCAAGACCAAGGGCGAGCCGCCGACATTCGACGACATCGACGTCCCCTCCAGCCGTGCGGCTGAGTCCTTCGTCCTGCTCCTCGCCGGAATCGTCGGGGATGACCACGTCGAGACCGACGACATGTCGCGGGTCGTGCACACCTTCGGCAAGAGCATCCGCGACCTCATCCGCGTTCGCACCAGCGCGTTCCCTCGCGCCGTCGACGTGGTCGTCTATCCGGCCAACGAGGCCGAGGTGCGTCTGATCGTCGACGCGGTCGTCGCTGCCGACGCCGTGCTCATTCCGTTCGGCGGCGGCAGCAACATCGCCGGCAGCCTCGAGCCCCTCGCGGGCGAGCAGCGCACCGTGGTGTCGCTCGACCTCGGCCGGCTCAACCGCGTCATCGAGGTCGACGCCGACTCGAGCCTCGCACGCATCCAGGGCGGCGCCCAGGGCCCCGACCTCGAGGCCGAGCTGAACGCGGCCGGCTGGACCTTGGGGCACTTCCCCGACAGCTTCACCCACTCCACAGTCGGCGGCTGGGTGGCCACGCGCTCCTCCGGCATGCAGAGCGACAAGTTCGGCGACATCGCCGACATCGCGAAGGGTCTGCGTGTCGTCCGCCCCGGCGGCGTGCTCGTTCTGCGCCCGCTGCCCAGCACCTCGACCGGACCCAGCGTGCGCGAGATGATCCTCGGCAGCGAGGGGCGCCTCGGTGTCATCACCGAGGTCACCGTGCAGATCCACCGCATCCCGGCCAAGCGCGAGATCCTCGCCTACCTCTACCCCACGTGGGACGCCGGACTCGCGGCCATGCGCGAGATCTCCGAGAGCGACGCCACGCCGTCGATCACCCGCGTCTCCGACGGCAACGAGACGCTGTTCTCGTTCGCCACGTCGAAGAAGAGCAAGGGCTTCTCCGCCCTCGCCACCAAGGGCCTCGGCGTCTTCCTCAAGGCCAAGGGCTGGGACACCGAGAAGATGTGCCTGTCGTTCGTCGGCAACGAGGGCGGCGAAGAACTGGTCGCGACGAACCAGAAGATCATCGCCGGCATCGTGAAGAAGCACGGCGGCATCACGGTGGGCAAAGGCCCCGGCGTGCTCTACGACCAGAAGAAGTTCGACACCCCGTACATCCGTGACTGGTTCCTCGACTGGGGAGGCTCTGCAGACGTCTCCGAGACCGCGGCGCCCTGGGCCAAGCTGCCCGAGCTCTACCGCAACGTGATCGCCAGCGCCAACCACGCGTTCGACGAGATCGGTGTGAAGGGCTGGATCATGGCCCACCTGTCGCACTCCTACACGTCGGGCGCGTGCCTCTACTTCACCTTCGCCTACCTCGACACGGGCGACGCGATCACCAACTACGACGTGGTCAAGGGTGCTATCCAACAGGCCTTCATCGACGCGGGCGGAACGCTGTCGCACCACCACGGAGTGGGCCTCGAGCACGCCCCGTGGATGGAGCAGGACATCTCGACCGAGGGCGTCAAGATCATGCGCGGACTGTTCGGCTCGGCCGACCCCGGTCGTCACTTCAACCCGGGCAAGGTTCTGCTCGACGAATGAGCCGCGCCCGTCTCGGCGGGCCCGTCGGTGCGGCGGGTCTCGTCGTCGCCGGGCTGGCATGCCAGGAGGTCGGCGCGGCCTTCGCCGTGCTGCTCTTCCCGAGCGTCGGCGCGCTCGGCATGGTGGCACTTCGCCTCACCTTCTCCGCCGTGATCCTGCTCGCCATCGCGCGCCCGTCGGTACGCGGCCGCAGCCGCGGCGACTGGATGACGGTGGTGCTGTTCGGCGTGGCCCTCGCGGTGATGAACGGCTTGTTCTACGAGGCGCTGGCGCGCATTCCGCTGGGCGCCGCGGTGACCATCGAGGTGCTCGGGCCGCTGATCCTGTCGGTGGCCACGAGCCGGCGCGCATCCAGCTGGCTCTGGGCCGTGCTGGCATTCGTCGGCGTCTTCCTGCTGGGGCAGGGCAGCTTCGGAGAGCTCGACCCCGTGGGCGTGCTGTTCGCCGCCGGTGCCGGAGCGACCTGGGCCGGCTACATCGTGCTGTCGTCGCGCACGGGCAGCCGCTTCGCCCGACTCGACGGGCTCGCGCTCGCCATGGCGATCGGAGCCGTTCTCACGCTGCCGCTGGGGCTCGCCGCAGCGGGCCCCGCGATCGTGCGCCCCGACATCCTGCTTCTGGGGGCGGCCGTCGCCGTGCTGTCGTCGACGATCCCGTACGCCCTCGAGCTGTTCGCGCTGCGTCGCATCCCCTCGTCGACCTTCGCCATTCTCATGAGTCTCGCACCCGCGATCGCCGCACTCGCCGGAGTCGTTCTGCTGGCGCAGCACATCTCGATCGTGGGAATGCTCGCGATCGCCCTCGTGGTTATAGCCAGCATCGGGGCCGTGCGCAGCGCGCGACCACCCGCACCCGCACCACCACCACTGTGAAGGATTGATCATGCCATTGACCGGAGAATACGAACCGAGCACGTCCGACTGGGCACGCGAGCAGGTCGAGGAGTACGAGGCCTCGGGCGGAACGAGCGGCACGACGCTGCGCGGCATGCCGGTGATCGTGCTCACCTCGGTCGGCGCGAAGTCGGGCAAGCTGCGCAAGACCCCGCTGATGCGCGTCGAGCACGAGGGCGAGTACGCCGTCGTCGCGTCTCTCGGCGGTGCGCCCAAGCACCCGGTCTGGTACTTCAACCTGCTGGCCGAGCCGCACGTCGAACTGCAGGACGGCCCGCAGAAGAACGACTACACGGCCCGCGAGGTGACCGGTGACGAGAAGGCGCTCTGGTGGGAACGGGCCGTGGCCGCGTATCCCGACTACGCCGACTACCAGGTCAAGACCGAGCGCGAGATTCCCCTGTTCGTTCTGACGCCTCGGCAGCCGGAGTAGGCTCCCGGCCTCCTGTGAGGCCGACGACGGCACCGGCGACGCCCGTGACGATCGCGCCGGCAGCGGTCACCGTGAGGCCCGAGAACGCTGTGCCGGCGTCGATCAGGGCGCCGGCCACCGCCGAGCCCACGGTCACGCCCACGGCGAGGCCGACCGACGGCCACGACAGCGCCTCGGTGAGTCGACGACGGTCGACGCGCACCTCGATCAGTGAGATGCCCGAGATGAGAACGGGCGTGGTCACCAGACCGGCGAGGAGGACCGCCACCGTGAGCGTTTCCAGGTCGCGGAGGAGCACGATCCAGGGGATCACGAGCGCGTAGGCGATGCCGGTGACCAGCACGCGGCGGCCCGCGGGCCACGACGCGCTGAGCGGGCCGAACGCGATTCCGGCGACGACGCTGCCCAGCGCCAGGACGGCGAGGATCAGGCCCGCGCTCGCAGGCTGCCCGGCGAACGACGAGACGCTGACGGCAGAGAGGTCGACGGACCCGAAGACGAGCCCGACCCCGAAGTACATCGGCAGAATTCCGATGACGACGCCGGGCAGACGCGCGCGGCGGCGTGCGGCGGACGTGCGCTGCGCGCCGGCATCCGGAATCACGGCGGCGGGCCGGGGAGCCGTCGAGCGCAGAAGCAGCAGCGCGACACCGCCCAGGATGCCCACGGCGATGCCCGTGGCGAAGCCGTAGACGGGGCCGAGCGTCGTTGCGAGCACGGTGACCACGGGCGGCCCGATCACGAAGACCAGCTCGTCGTTCACGGACTCCAGGGCGAGCGCGGTGTGCCTCTGCGTGGGTTTCGTGAGGATCCCCGACCACCGCGCCCGGGCCAGCGAGCCCATGTCGATGGAGGTGAGGCCGACGAGGAAGGCCGCCACGAACCAGCTCCACCGTGGCGCTCCGACGAGCACGACCGTGCCGAGGGCGACCGCCGACAGCGTCGACGCGACGAGCCCGATCGGCAGCACGGCCAGCTGGCCCCGGGCGTCGACGGCGCGTGACCAGAGCGGGCCGCCAACGGCGATACCCACGATGATCGCGCCGGAGACCAGCCCGGCCAGCGCATAGCTCTGTGTCGCGCCTGCCACGAGGAGCACGGTCGCGATGCCGGCGGTCGAACGGGAGACGCGCCCGAACCATCCGGCGACGCTGAAGGCCACGGTTCCCGGGTTGGAGAGGATGTCGGCGTAGGAGCCCAGCAGTCGGATTGCCATCGACCATGCCTTACGGTCACAGCACGAAGGCGGGGATGCCCGCCGGCGACTCGAGGGTGACGTCACGAATGAGCCTAGCCGAGAGCGGGCCCCTCCCTATGCTGGAGGCGACGCCACCCCGGCGCGCCGAAAGGAGCTTCAGTGACGAATCCATACGACTACTCCGGCCAGACCCAGCCCGCGGGGTGGTATCCGGACCCGTCGGGAGGCCAGGGCACGCGCTGGTGGGACGGTCAGCAGTGGACCCAGCACGTCTCGGACCCGGCCCTGCAGGTGTACGCGAGCAACGAGCCTCGGCGGGTCGACCCCTCCACGCCGCTGTACACGCCCTGGATCTGGCTGATCGTGCTGCTGCCGTTGCTGTCGATCGTCGAACTGCTGTTCTGGGACATGGACGCGTACATGGCCTCGTCGATCTCGGCGACGCGCGACCCGCTCGCCCAGTACTCCGACCCCGGCTACCTGCTGATCCAGGGGTCGAGCTGGCTGTTCTATGCAGTGACCGTGCTGTTCGCGTTCCTCGACCGGCGTGTGCTGCTGCAGCGCGGCTTCGACCGGCCGTTCCACTGGGCGTGGACCTTCCTGGGTTCCACGGTCTACATCATCGGACGGTCCGTGATCGTGCGACGCCGCTCCGGCAGAGGACTGCTGCCGATCTGGGTGACCATCGGTGTCTTCGTGGTGTCGCTGGTCGTCGCCATCGTCAAGATCTCGTCGGCGGTGTCCGTGATGACGACCCTGCTTCCCCAGCTGCGCTGAGCAGCTTGCTGCCAAGTCGCCGCTGACGGTCCCGCGTCGGTACGAACTGGGCCTAGGGTCACAGGTACGGAGTCAGCCGGGCTCTCGGAACGAGGGAGTACACCATGGGCGAGAAGTCCGCACGAAAAGCCGTAGCCAAGCCGGCCGCACGCAGCCTCAAAGAGAAGCGCGCCGACAAGAAGACGAAGAGCAACTCGGTGAACCACTCGACCGACGCGGTGACGAACGTCAAGAAGAAGTAGCCGGGTCTGAGAAAGCCCGCACATGATGGTCATGCGCGGGGCTTTCTCACGTCTGCGGCCTACAACCCCGTCGTTCCGAAGAGCAGGCCGAGCAGGTAGGTCACGAGCGCGGCGCCATAGCCGATCGCGAGTTGGCGCAGTCCCCGCTTGAGCGGCGACGCTCCGGAGAGGATGCCGACCACGGCACCGGTGCCGAGCAGCGCGAGTCCGACGAGCACGGCGGCCACGACGAGGGCCGCGAGCCCCGACAGCCCGAACAGGTAGGGCAGCACCGGAATGATCGCGCCCGACGCGAAGAAGCAGAAGCTCGAGAGGGCGGCGCTCATGCCTGTGCCCACGGCCTCGTGTTCGTCGCTCTCCGCGTGCACGGCCGGATCGGCCGTCAGCGCCAGGTCGTGCGTCTGCAGCACCTCGGCCGCATGGGCATCGGCCTCCGACTCGCTCATTCCGCGAGCACGGTAGACGAGCGCGAGCTCGTTCGCGTCGACATCGAGGTCGGCCACGGCGGTGCGCGCCCCCGGATCGGGCGTCGACGACTCGAGCAGTTCGCGCTGCGACCGCACCGAGACGTACTCGCCGGCGCCCATCGACAGGGCTCCCGCGAGCAGGCCGGCGATGCCGGTGAGCAGCACGACGTTGTTGCCGACACCGCTGGCCGAGATTCCGATCACCAGGGCGAGGTTGGAGACGAGTCCGTCGTTGGCCCCGAACACGGCCGCGCGGAATGTGCCGCTCAGTCGCATGCGCCCCCGCGTGGCGAGCCCTCGAACGACCTCTTCGTGGATTCGTTCGTCTGCGGCCATCGCGGCCGTCGCATCCGAATCGGTGTCGTAGGGCGAACGCGATTCGGCACGCTGCGCGAGCGCGAGCACGAAGACCGACCCGAAGCGGCGGGCGAGGAAGCCGAGCACGCGGGTGCGCAGGGCGCCCCGACGGGTCGGCCCGATCTGGTCGCCCAGGAGGGCACGCCAGTGGGCCTCGTGCCTCGCCTCGGCCTCGGCGAGGGCGAGCAGGATCTCGCGCTCCTCGCCCGTGCGCCTCGAGGCCAGGTCTCGGTATACGGCGGCTTCGAGCTGTTCGTCGGCCAGGTAGCCGCGCCAGCGGCGGATCTCGGATGCGCGCGGGGTGCGCTGCGCGTCGCTGCTCACGGCGGCCGTGTCTGCGTCGGTCAGTTGCCGGCGGCGGCGCGCTGGCTCTCCTGGCGCGCGACGTGCGCTGCCTTGCGAGCCTTGTCTTCGTTGAGCTGCTTCACCCGGGCGGCTTCGCGGCGCACCTCGGCCTGCGTGGCGCGTTCGCGGACGAGCCACTCGGGTCGGTTGGCGAGCAGGTCCTGGATCTGGGCCGTCGTGAGCGGCTCGGTGACGCCGCCCCGGGCGAGGCCCGAGATGGTGACGCCGAGCTTCGACGCGATGATCTGGCGTGGGTGCGGACCGGCGAGGCGCAGCTGCACCACCCACTCGGGCGGAGTGGAGAGCAGCTCGTCGAGTTCGGTGCGGGTGACCGTGCCCTGCTGGAATTCCGCGGGCGTGGCCTCGAGCAGCACGCCGAGCTTCTTGGCCGCCGTCGCGGGCTTCATGGTCTGGGGGGTTTTCGCGGGCGTCATGATGCCAAGGGTAGCCTGAGACCGCGCCGGAAGCCCGGCGCGAGGCGTGAGGAGCTTTTCGTGCAGATCGATCCGACCACACTTCGCTGGTACACGGCCGTGGCCACCGAGCTGCATTTCGGGCGCGCCGCCGCGTCGCTGGGCATCGCCCGCACCCGGTTGAGCAAGGCGATCGTCGAACTCGAGGGGCTTCTGGGCTACCCGCTGTTCGATCGCGAGCAGCAGGGCACGGTGCTCACGGATGCCGGAAGGCAGCTTCTCGACGACGCTCCGGCTCTGATCGAGGAGGGCGACGAGCGCGTCGCCGAAGAGGCCGAGGAGGCGGCGAGGCCCGTGCCGTTCCGGCTGTCGTTCGTTCCCGGCGTCACCGTCACGAAGTGGACCACCGAGTGGGCGGAGCGCCACCCCGACATCCCCCTCGAGGTGCGGCCCGTCGCCGAGGACGCGCGAGTGTCCGGGGTGCGCGACGCGGCCGTCGACGTGGCGTTCGTGCGCCTGCCGATCGAGCGCGAGGGTCTCAGCGCCATCCGGCTCTACGACGAGGTGCCCGTGGTCGTCGTCTCGAAGGACAACGCGCTCTCCCTGCTCGAGGAGGTGCGTCTCGCCGAGCTGCTCGACGAGCATCTCGTGCAGGACCCGGCCGAGGTCGAGGGATGGGCGGAACAGGCGGCCGAGATGATCGAGGGCACGAGGATCGACATGCCGGCGCCCGCGTCCGTCGAAGACGCCATCGACCTCGTGGCCGCGGGAACGGGCATCGCCGTGCTTCCCCACTCGGTCGCCCGGCTTCACGCCCGCAAAGACGTGGTCGCCCGCCCGGTGCTCGATCTTCCCGAGACCCAGATCGCCATCGTCTGGCTCGCCGACGAGACGACGGAGCGCATCGAGGAGTTCATCGGCATCGTGCGCGGCCGCCGCACCTCGAGCTCGCGAGCGGCCGTCTCCGCTCCAGAGGAGAAACCGCGCGCAGCCGCTCCGAAGAAGCCCCGCACCGGAGCAGGAGCCGGTTCGGGCAGGGGAGCCAAGGGTGCCGCTGCGAAGACGCCGCGCCCGCTCGGCACCGCTCGCAAACCGCGCCCCTCCGGCGGCTACCGCAAGAAGGGCCGCTGACCGAACGCGGGAGTTCGCGCACGACGCGGCGGCGCGGCCACCGCCCTGTGCGCGAAGACCCGCGCTCGGCGTACGGAACAATGGGGCAGTGACTTCTTCTGCTCCCCGGTTCGGACTCCTTCTCGATGTCGACGGGCCCATCGCCAGCCCGGTGACCCGCTCGATCGCCATCCCCTCGATCGGCCGTGACCTGGCCGCGCTCGCGAACGCGGGCATTCCGGTGATCTTCAACACCGGGCGCTCCGACGCCTTCATCGCAGGCGAGGTCGTCGAGCCGCTCCTCGCCGCGGGCCTGCAGCCGCACGCCCGCGTGTTCGCCATCTGCGAGAAGGGGGCGACGTGGTTCGCGATCACGCCGCAGGGAGCGGGAGAGGTCTCGATCGACGACTCGCTCACCCCGCCCGCCGGCTTCGCCGACGACGTGCGCACGATCGTGGCCGAGAACTACGCCGACCTCGTCTTCTACGACGAGACCAAGCGGGCCACGGTCACGTTCGAGCAGCGCCTCGACGTCTCGAAGGAGGACTTCCTCGCGCGCCAGCTCGAGATCGACGAGGCGGCCATCGCCCTGCTCAACGCGCGGGGCTTCGGGGCGCGACGCGGCGACGTCGACTACCCCGACGCATCCGGTGCCGTTCAGTACCGGGCCGACCCCTCGATCATCTCGACCGACTTCGAGTCGCTGCGGGTCGGCAAGGACTTCGGCGCCGAGCGTGCCTTCGCCCTGCTCGAGGGAACCGGCGAGATGCCGCTCGAGTGGCGCACGATGGGCGACTCCCGAGGCGATTACGCCATGGCCACGTGGCTGCACGAGCGGGGCGAGACCGTCGCGCACGTCGACGTGCGGCCTGCCGACGGCATCCCCGACACCGCCTACCCGGTGCTGACGGCGGGCGACCTGATCCACGACGAGGCCGGGGCGCTGTTCCTCACCCGCTGGCTGGCCATGCTCGACGACGCCGAGCTCACCGACGACCGGCTCGGTCGCTAGAGGCGTCGGATGCGCGCGGCCTGGCCGCGGGTCGCCTCGAGCACGGCGGCCGGCGACAGCTCGATGTCGAAGCCGCGTCGACCACCCGAGACGAGGATGGTGTCGAACTCGAGCGCGGAGTCGTCGAGCACGGTCGGCAGGGGAGTCCTCTGACCGAACGGACTGATGCCTCCGACCACGTAGCCGCTCTTGCGCTCGGCCACGGCGATGTCGGCCATGGCCGCCCGCTTGCCGCCGAGCGACGAGGCGAGCGCCTTCAGATCGAGCATGCCGCTCACGGGCACGATGCCGATGCCGAGACCGGCGTCGGTGTCGACCATGAGCGTCTTGAAGACGCGTGCCGGGTCGATGCCGAGCACCTCAGCGGCCTCCGAGCCGAAGTCGGTGACCGCGGGGTCATGAGCGTAGGCGTGGGGAACGAACGGGATGCCCGCCCGGCTGAGAGCGGTCGTGGCCGCCGTGGTCGGAGCGGCGGCGTTCTTCTTGGCCATGGTCCGTGATCAGACGGCCAGCAGCGTCTGCTCGAGGAACTCCCGCACGTCGGACACCTCGTCGCCCGTGATGCCGTGACCGGCGCCGGGATAGAGACGTGCTTCGGCGGTGGCGTGCGTCTCGAGCCACGTGGCCGTGCGGGCGACCGCCGACGGCGGGATGATGGGATCGCGCTCGTCACGCCCCCAGAAGACACGGGGTCGCAGGTCCTGCAACTCTGCGTCGGCCGGGGCCTCGCCCGAGATCGAGAAGCCCGACAGGTTCACCGTCGACGCGAAGCGGTGCGGGTCGTGGCGCAGCAGCTGCAGAGCCATCGCGCCGCCCTGCGAGAAGCCGAGCGTCGAGACGGCGGCCGGCGAGCCGTAGCTCGACGCGAGACCGTCGAGCCAGGCGAGCACCCCGCGGGCCGCGGCATCCACCCCGCTCGGTTCCGGATTGCCCGGTGCGCCGATCTGGAACCAGGCGAAGCCGTTCTGGATCGGGGCCGGGGCGATGAGCGGTGCGCGCAATGATGCGCACACGATGTCGCCCGGCAGGTGCGGGGCGAGGGAGATCAGGTCGGCCTCGTGCGAACCGTACCCGTGCATGATCACGAGGAGTCGAGAGCCCGGGACGCGCGCAGCGAGTTCGTCGCGCGGGATCGACCACACCACGGCCCGATCGTCGATCATGGGCTGGGTCGGTGAGAAGTCGGTCACCCTCACGACGATACCCGAGCGCCGAGACTGTCGGGCAGAGCCGCTCAGTCCATGAGGTCGAGCAGCGCCACGCCGCCGTTCATCGCCCACTCGTTGGTCAGGGAGGCCAGTTGAGGAACGTCCTGAAGAGCCACGCCGCCGGAGGTCAGGACCACGACGACGCCATCGCGGATCACCTGCACGCCCGTCACGTCGAGCTGCTCGGCCGGGTCGTATCCGCCGCCGACCTTCAGCGCCCACGCCCCGGCGGCAGACACGGCCGGAACGTCGACGTTCCATCCGACCGGCTCCATGCTCTCTTCGGTGTACTCGGGGTCGCGCGAGATGCCGATCGAGATGCCGCCGTATTCGGCGACGTCGATACTCGAGCCGTCGGTCTCGGGGGTGTGCCAGCTGCAGATGAGCTCCGGCCCGGTGGCGCCCGTCGTGATGCCGTTGTCGCTGCCCTCGAGCTCGATGAGGCCGCTCACCTCAGGGCCGAGCGCCGCCTTCGCCTCGTCGCACGTGGGATATGCGGCGTTCGTCGTCGGTGAATCGGTGCTCGGCGCTGTGCGGGTCTCCGAAGCCGTAGCGGTCGCCGGCGGTTCGCCAGGTGACGATCCCGCCGCATCGTCGCTCGAGCCGGCCCCGCTGCATCCGGTGAGGATGCCGGCCGCCACCACCACCGCGACCACGATTCCCGCACGTCGACCCGTCTCCGGCGCCATCGCATTCCCCTTCTCTCGGCGGTCTCTCCGACCTCGAGATTATGGGTGCACGGCCGACGGATTCAAGTCGATGAGGTCACGACCGGTTGCGGCTGAGCTCGTAGATCTTGACGAGCTCGTCGATGGCCCCGTCGCGGGTCTCGCCGCCCGCCTCGAACATCTCGGTGACGTGGGTCTTCAGGTGGTTCTCGACCATGAGCTTGTTGAGCGAGCCGAGCGACTTCTGGATGGCCAGGGACTGCGTGATGATGTCGAGGCAGTACTCCTCGTTCTCGATCATCTTCTCGAGGCCGCGCAGCTGCCCCTCGAGGATGCGGGTGCGGTGCAGGGCGCGCTTCTTGATGTCGTCGATCACGAGGCCAGAATACTGCCTCGAGCGACCGTACCTCCCCGGGGTATGACGGATGCCCGGGGCGCGGCGCGCGTCAGGTCTGGCAGCGGGGGCACCAGTACACGTCGCGCAGCGACAACGGGTCGGCCCCCAGCTTGCCGGCCCGGATGCGCGTGCCGCACCGGCGGCACGGCTGGCCCTCGCGGCGATAGACCCAGCTCTGCCGGCCCGGCCGCAGGTCGCCGGTGGTGGAGCGCTCGGTGCGATCGCGGTTCGCGAGGATCACGCGGTGCCCGAGGGCCACGAGAGCGGGCAGATCTGCCACCTCGCCGATTGGCCGCGTCGGAAGGACGCCGCGCAGGAAGCACAGTTCGTTGGCGTAGACGTTGCCGAGTCCCGCGAGATTGCGCTGGTCGAGCAGGGCGACATGGGTTTCTCGTTGCGGCTGCGCGGAGAGGCGCAGCACGGCCTCGGATGCCAGAGAGTCGTTCCACTCGGGGTCGAGCACGTCGGGGCCCAGGTAGCCGACGACCGATTCCTCGTCGGTGCGGGCGACGACCTCGACCGTGCCGAGGTCGAAGCCCACCGCGACCCAGTCCGCTGTGGCCAGAACGATCCTCGCCGCGTAGGCCGGTCTCCTCCACGCCGACGTCGGCCGATACAGATGCCACGACCCTTCCATCTTCAGGTGGGTGTGGATGCTGACGTCGCCGACGCGGGTGAGCAGGTGTTTGCCGACGCTCGCCACGCCCTCGACGACGTCGCCCACGAGGTCGAGTTCGGCGAACTGCGGAACGCGGAAGTCGCTGCGGATCAGGGTGGCTCCGGCGAGGGCCTGGTCGAGGTGTCGCGCGGTTCGGTAGACGGTGTCGCCTTCGGGCATCGGTGACCTCCTACGAAGCGCGCAGGCGGAAGCCCTGCGGGGTCGCGCCGAATCCGGCGGTCTCGAGGGCACGACCGATGTCTGTGCCCAGGGCGTACTCGCCGTTGACCTTCTCGACGGTGAGCTTGGCGACGCGACCCGAGATGACCGTGGCGGCCAGCGAGGCGGCGGCGGTGGCCAGTTCGTCGCCGTTCGCCGCGAACGAGAGCAGAGTCTTGCCGCCGCGCTCGACGTAGAGAACCAGGCGCCCCTCGACCAGCACGACGAGCGCACCCGCCTTGCGGCCCGGCCGGTGACCCGTTCCGCCGGGCCAGGGAAGGGCAGCGCCATAGGGGTTCGCCGGATCTGTGGCCGCCAACGTCACAGCCCTGTCGGTGGCCGCTCTCTCGTCGCCCTTCTCGCTCCTGCCCGGACCGCGCTCGGCGAGGGCCTCGGCCGTGAACGAGCGCAGCCGGTCGATCGTGCCGCCGGTGGCGAACTGGGATGCGCCGAGGGTCTCGACGAAATAGCCGCGCCGGGCGCGGCCGGTCTCCTCGAAGCCGGAGAGCAGGCGGTAGGCGAGGGCGAAGCCGCCCACGATGCGTTCGGCGACAACCGCACCCTTGGTGACGACGCCGTAGCGCTCGAGCAGCAGGTCGCCGAGCGCATGGCCGCGTACGGTGGCATCGGTCTCGGGCTCGGGCAGCAGCGACCAGCGGCCACCCGCCGTCGGCGGGCCGATTCGAGTGACCATCGTGGGGCGCGCATAGGAGCGCCCACGGTAGAGCTTGGAACGGGGAGCCGCGCGCTTGGTGCTGTGCGCCGACTTGCCGCCGCCCGTGAGCGACCGCAGCGGCGCGAGGGTGTCGTTCGTGACGCGGCCGGCCCACACCAGATCCCACAGCGCGGTCACGAGTTCGGCGTCGTCGACGGCCCCGCCCAGAGCGGTGCCCACCGTGTCTGACAGCGCGCGGAAGAAGTACGCGCCCCCGCCCTGCAGCGCCCCGAGCACGGCGTGCTGCAGCGTGGTGGCCTCGAGAGGTTCGGCGAGCGGAATCGTGAGCGGGGCGGTCTCGGCGAGGTGAAGGGAGACCCAGCCGTCGTTGCCGGGCAGAGAACCCGCGCCCGACCAGACGACCTCACCCGTGGCCGTGAGCTCGTCGAGCATGGCCGGGCTGTATTCGCGCACGCGGCTCGGCAGAATCAGCGTCTCCCAGGCCGAGGCGGGAATCGGCACCCCGGCCAGCTGGTCGATCACGGTCGCGACCCCGTCGACTCCGCGCAGGGTGCCGCCGACGTGCTGCCACGAGGGCAGGAAGCGGGCGAGCGTGGCCGTGTCGACCGGTTCGACCTCGTGCCGCAGGGCCGCGAGCGATCGGCGCCGGAGCCGACGCAGCACCTCGACGTCGCTCCACTCGGTTCGCGCCGCGTTCGGGGTGTCGGCGCCCAGGGGGCGGAACTCGCCCTCGATCACGCGTCGGGCGCTCTCGAGCCGGCGCAGCGCATCCAGAACCACGGCGGAGCCGAGCCCGTAGCGGCTCGCCGCCTCGGCCACCGTGAAGGGGGCGTGGGTGCGGGCGTAGCGGGCCACGAGGTCGGCGACGGGGTCGGGCACGGGCTCGATGAACGCATCGGGAACGCCGTAGGGAACGGGCACTCCGAGCGCGTCGCGCAGGCGGCCCGCGTCTTCGATGGCGGCCCAGCGCTGGTCGGCTGCGATGGTCACGACGAGCGCGCGGCGGGCGTCGACGAGCTGGGCCAGAATCTCGGATGCCCGGGGTGCGGCCTCGTCGACCAGCCTCGCCGTGACCTCGGCCAGCGACAGCGGGCCGAGCACGCGGATGAGGTCGGCCACTCCTTCGGCGTCCCGAGCCTTGCGGTCGGGCGCGAGTCGCTGCAGCTCGAGCTCGGTCTGCGCGATGACCCCGGGGTCGAGGAGCTCGCGCAGCTCGGCGCGGCCGAGCAGCTCGGAGAGCAGGGTGGGGTC
This sequence comes from Agreia sp. PsM10, assembly GCF_030433855.1. Taxonomy (GTDB): domain Bacteria; phylum Actinomycetota; class Actinomycetes; order Actinomycetales; family Microbacteriaceae; genus Agreia. The sequence goes on from NZ_JARUXC010000018.1 coordinate 63,475, forward strand.
GAGCGACAGGGCGGCGGCGCGGCGCTCGGCGAGGGGGCTGTCTCCTTCGTAGACGAATGAGGCGACGTAGCCGAAGAGCAGCGACTTGGCGAAGGGCGACGGTTCCTGGGTCTCGGCCTCGACAACCCGGATGCGCCGAGCCTCGAGGTCGCGGGCGAGGCCGATGAGCGCGGGCAGGTCGTAGACGTCTTGCAGGCACTCGCGGATGGTCTCGAGAATGATGGGGAAGCTGGGGAACTTGCGGGCCACGTCGAGTAGCTGGGCGCTGCGCTGGCGCTGCTGCCAGAGCGGCGATCGCTTGCCGGGGTTCTGCCGGGGCAGAAGCAGGGCGCGGGCCGCGTTCTCGCGGAAGCGTGAGGCGAACAGGGCGGAGCCGCCCACCTCTTGAGTGACGATCTGCTCGAGCTCGTCGGCCTCGAAGAGGAACAGTTCGGCGCCCGGCGGCTCGCTCTCGGTGTCGGGCAGACGAAGGATGATGCCGTCGTCGTTGGCGACGGATGCGCCGTCGATGCCGAAGCGCTCGCGCAGACGCGCGCCGATGGCCAGCGACCACGGCGAGTGCACCTGCATGCCGAAGGGGGAGTGCAGGATGACGCGCCAGTCGCCGAGCTCGTCGCGGAAGCGCTCGATGACGAGGGTCTTGTCGCTGGGCACGTGGCCGGTGGCCTCGCGCTGCTCGACCACGAACGTGACGAGGTTGTTCGCCGCGCGCTCGTCGAGCCCCGCGCTCGCGGTCATGCCGGCGCGGCCCTCGGCATCCGCCCCCGCCAGCTGGCGGGTGAACTCGCCGATCGCTCGACCGAGTTCTGCCGGACGGCCCTGGCCGTCTCCCCGCCAGAACGGGAGTCGGCCGGGCTCGCCGAACGCGGGCGTGACCAGAACCCTGTCGTGCGTGATCTCCTGGATTCGCCAGCTCGTGGCGCCGAGGGCGAAGACGTCGCCGACGCGCGACTCGTAGACCATCTCCTCGTCGAGCTCGCCCACCCGGTTGCCGCCCTTGGCCGTGGATGCGGTGCCGGTCGCCTGCTCGGACGCCGCCCCGCCGACCATGAAGACCCCGAAGAGGCCGCGGTCGGGGATGGTTCCGCCGCTCGTGACCGCGAGTCGCTGCGCGCCCGGGCGACCCGTGAGTGTTCCGGCGTCGCGATCCCACACCAGACGGGGGCGGAGCTCGGCGAACTCGTCGGACGGATAGCGGCCCGCGAGCAGGTCGAGCGTGGCCTCGTAGGCCGAGCGGGGGAGGCCCGCGAAGGGGGCGCTGCGGCGCACCGTGTCGAACCACTCCTCGACGTCGATCGGCTCGAGGGCGCAGGCGGCGACGGTCTGCTGGGCGAGGATGTCGAGGGGGTTCGTCGGCACAGAGAGCGACTCGATGAGGCCTTCTGTCATGCGCAGCGAGGCGACGGCGGAGTGCAGCAGGTCGGCACGGTGCTTGGGGTACAGGATGCCGCGAGACACCTCTCCCACCTGGTGGCCGGCGCGGCCGACGCGCTGGAGGCCGCTGGCGACGCTCGGCGGCGACTCCACCTGCACGACGAGGTCGACGGCGCCCATGTCGATGCCGAGCTCGAGGCTCGAGGTGGCGACGACGCAGCGCAGCCGGCCAGTCTTGAGGTCGTCTTCGATGACCGCCCGCTGCTCTTTGGAGACGGAGCCGTGGTGGGCGCGGGCGAGGATCGGTTCGTCTGCGCCGTCGCCCGCCCGAGCGCTCACGCTGGCGGGGAGGCCCTTGGTCTGCCCGGCCTGGCCCATGACCTGGGCGGGCGGCTGCTTCGCTCCGGGCGAGGGGAGCGGGTCGGCAAGAGACGCCTCGCGCCGTTCGAGGTAGATCTCGTTCAGCCGCGCCGTGAGCCGCTCGGCCAGCCGACGGGAGTTCGCGAACACGATCGACGATCGGTGGGCGAGGATGCGGTCGACGATGCTCTCTTCGACGTGCGGCCAGATCGAGCCCTGGCCTCCACCGGACCCGTCGTCCTCCCGGAGTGCCCCGGCCGCCGAGCCCTCTCGTTCGCCCGCCGAGGGAAGGGAGGTCATGTCGTCGACCGGAACGACGACCCGCAGGTCGAACTTCTTGGTCGAGGTGGGAGCCACGATGGTGACGGGTCGCCCGCCAGCAAGGAAGCGTGCCACCTCTTCGCGCGGACGCACCGTAGCCGAGAGCCCGATGCGCTGGGCGGGCTTGTCGAGCAGCAGGTCGAGGCGTTCGAGCGAGACCGCGAGGTGCGCGCCGCGCTTGGTGGCCGCGACCGCGTGCACCTCGTCGATGATGACCGTCTCAACGGTCGAGAGCGACTCGCGCGCGGCCGAGGTGAGCATCAGGAACAGCGACTCGGGCGTGGTGATGAGGATGTCGGGCGGGTTCTTGGACTGGGTGCGGCGGTCGGCCTGCGTCGTGTCGCCGCTGCGCACGCCCACCTGGATGTTCGGGGGTTCGGTGCCGAGGAGCCTCGCCGTCTGCGTGATGCCCACGAGCGGGGAGCGCAGGTTGCGCTCGACGTCGACGGCGAGAGCCTTGAGCGGCGAGATGTAGAGAACCCGCACGCCGGCCTTCGCGGGTGGGGGCTGCGACGTGAGCCTGTCGATCGACCACAGGAACGCCGACAGGGTCTTGCCCGACCCGGTGGGGGCGACGACGAGCGCGTTCGCTCCGGATGACACGGCCTCCCATGCTCCGAGCTGCGCCGGCGTGGGCGCGCTGAACGCCCCGCGGAACCACTGCCGGGTCGCGGGGGAGAACCTGTCGAGCACATCGCCCATAGGCTCCATCCTCACGCATGCCGTCGACAGTGTGTCCTGCGGCGCCGACGGCTGGTCACGTGGGTAAGAATGGACTATGAGCGTGAGAACTCCAGACCCCGATCCCGAGTGGACCCCCGAGGGCAGCAACATCCCGCCCACACCGTCGCAGAACACCAACCCGGGCTGGCTCAGCGACATCGAGCTCGCCGAGATCCGGCGGCGCCTGCCGCTGCTCTACGTCGAGGCCGTTCCCGTGCGGGTCGACGGCCTGGGCCAGGTCACCGAGGTGGGCATGCTCCTGCGGGCCACTCCCACGGGCTCGATCACGCGCACCCTCGTCTCGGGCCGGGTCATGTACGGCGAGACGCTGAGGGATGCCCTCTTCCGTCACCTCGAGAAGGACCTGGGGCCGATGGCCTTTCCGCAGCTGCCCGCGAGCCCGATCCCGTTCTCCGTGGCCGAGTACTTCCCGCTTCCGGGAGTCACCCAGTTCTATGACGACCGCCAGCACGCCGTCTCGCTCGCCTACGTCGTGCCGGTCACGGGCACATGCGAACCGCGCCAGGATGCTCTCGAGGTCACCTGGATGACTCCCCAGGAGGCGGCATCCGACGAGCTGTCGGCCGAATTCGAGGGCGGCCGCGGCTCGTTGCTGAGGGCTGCGCTGGCGTCGGTCGGCCGCCTGATCTAGAGACCCGGCTGCGCGGTGGTCTCGATACGGCCGCGGGCGGCCTACTCGACCAGCGAAGGGGAAGTGCGCCGGTCGAGTAGCGAGGAACGAGCGTATCGAGACCACCCTCTTCCACAGGCTCACGAGACCGAACTCACGAACGGGGTTACCGCACTTCGACGACGCAGAACCGCTTTCCTGCTCGGAACGCTCCCGCTGAGTGAAACGGGAGGAGATCTACGCATCCGCCGCAAATAGCGCGTCGGATGGCCGAATCTCCTCCCGTTGAGGTTTTGGCCGATACAAATGACCCTTCGACAAGCTCAGGGAACGGCACGCCGGTGCGCGCAGCGTCCACCAACGCAGAACGGGCGGAGATTCAGCATCACCGACGCGCAGAGAGCGTCGGTGTGCAGGAATCTCCGCCCGTTCAGGCGAAGCGTGGGCTGCTAGCCCTGGGCGCGGCGTCCCTGGCGACGAGCGCCGTTGGCGCCCCCGCCGTTGCCGCCGGATGCGGTTGCGCCGGCCGCGTAGCCGCCTTGTCCGCCGGTCGACGTGGAGTAGGTGCGCGACGAGCCGCCGGCGGGAGCCGCTGAACGACCTCCGCCGTTGCCTCCACGACGTGCACCACCCGCGGATGCCGGGGCGCCTGCGGTAGCGGGACGACCGGAGCGGTCGCGGCGGGGACGGCCCTCGCCGCCGCCTGCGGACGGCGATCCGTCGCGCTGTGTGCGCTTGCGCTGGGCGTTGGCTCCCTGCGATCCGCCCTGGCGGCGCGGGGTGCCCTGAACCTGCACGGCGGCGCGGGGAGCGGGCTTGACCCACTCGGCCAGCTCGCCGACCAGCTCGGTGACGGCGGGGGAGTTGGCGGTGACGCGCTGCGGGGTGACCTGGATGGCCGCCTTGCGGAGCAGGTCTGCCGTGTCCTTCTTCTGGGTCGGCAGCATGACCGTGACGACGTCTCCGGCGCTTCCCGCGCGGGCGGTGCGGCCCGAGCGGTGCAGGTAGGCCTTGTGCTCTGCCGGCGGGTCGACGTGGATGACGAGCTCGATGTCGTCGACGTGCACGCCGCGGGCGGCGACGTCGGTGGCGACGAGGACCTTCACGTCACCGGCGGAGAACGCGGCGAGGTTGCGGTCGCGGGCGACCTGCGAGAGGTTGCCGTGCAGGTCGACGGCGGGGATGCCGGCGTCGATCAGCTGGCGGGCCAGCTTCTTGGCGTGGTGCTTGGTGCGCATGAACAGGATGCGGCGGCCGGTGCCCGAGGCGAGCTTCTGAACGAGCTCGGTCTTGGCGGTGGCGCCGTCGACCTCGAACACGTGGTGGGTCATGAGCTCGACGTGGCTGGTGGCCTCGTCGACCGAGTGCAGCACCTCGTTCTGCAGGAACTTGCGCACGAGCTTGTCCACGCCGTTGTCGAGCGTGGCGGAGAACAGCAGGCGCTGTCCGCCGCGCGGGGTCTTGTCGAGGATGCGCGTGACGACGGGCAGGAAGCCCAGGTCGGCCATGTGGTCGGCCTCGTCGAGCACGGTGATCTCGATGGCGTCGAGCGACACGAAGCCCTGCTTCATGAGGTCTTCGAGGCGGCCCGGGCAGGCGACGATGATGTCGACGCCGGCCTTGAGGGCGGCGACCTGGCGCTGCTGGGACACGCCACCGAAGATGGTGGTCGACTTCAGGCCGTACGCGTCGGCGAGCGGCTGGAGCACCGCGGAGATCTGGGTGGCGAGCTCACGGGTCGGCGCGAGCACCAGGCCGAGCGGGCGACCCGAGCGGCGCTGGCCGCCGGAGAGGGCGCCGCCGAGGCGGGCGACCATCGGAATGGAGAACGCGAGCGTCTTGCCCGAGCCCGTCTTTCCGCGGCCGAGAACGTCGCGACCGGCGAGGGTGTCGGGAAGGGTGTCGAGCTGGATGGGGAAGGGCTCGGTGATGCCGGCGCTGGTGAGCGCGGCCACGACGGGCGCGGGAACGCCGAGCGAGGAGAAGGTGGGTGTTGACATAGCTGTTTCGGTGCCTTTCGGGCATCGGGTCCGCAGCGTGACACGACGGCATCGCACAGAGATACTGTTTCGCACAGACTCTCTCGGCCATGCCGCGACTGTGCGGAAATGATGGCGAAGGTGCCAGTAGGCACTTCCGTTCGCCGTGAGAAAGTTTTCGCGGATTTCAGGCACGAGGCCCGAACCGCAAGGTGCGTTCTACGACGCAGGGAGCGCACGATCGCGCTCGCAAGTGATTACAGCCTAGCGCACATAGAGCTCGCCCACCGGAATCCCGGCGGAGACGCGGTTTCCGAGAGGCGCGAGCGGGCAGGCCCAGGCCGGGTCGTAGGCGCACGAGGGGTTGTACGTGAAGTTGAAATCGAGCACCAGCGACCCGGGTGTGTCGCCCTCGCCGAGGTGCGCGCCCTTGATCGAATCGATGAGGTAGCGCCCGCCGCCGTACGTTCCGTCGGGCGTTCCGGCGAGCCCGTCACGGATGGGAATGAACAGTCCGCCTCCATAGGAGCGCAGCCGCCAGACGTCGAGCCTGCCCACCTCGGGGATGCTCGCGTGCCCGACGAGTTCGAACGGCACGACCCCGTCGGTGCCGGTCTCGAAATCGAAGCCGCCCGGCGCATCCGGGGCCGTGACCTCGACCTCGAATCGCCAGTCGGGGTCGTAGGGCGCGACGGGCAGCCCGGTGAAGCCGGGCCGGTCGTCTGGCAGCAGGGGGGTCTGCGGATGCGTGCGGAACAGGTCGTCGCGCCCGTCGCGCCACACGCCGTGGGCGGCTTCGGCATTCACCAGTGCGAGCAGCCGCACCTCGGCGTAGAGGTCGAAGACACGCTGGCGCCAGTCGGCGACCTGGATGGCGGAAACGGCAGACGTCATCGGATCAGGCTACGCCGAGATGTCGGGGTCGACGCCGACAGGGCCGTCGACAGGCTCCCCTTCGACAAGCTCAGGGGACGAGGGGTGCGGCGGATCGAACGCCCACGTCGGCGCGAGCTGCCGAAGTCGGGCCCCGCGCCACTGCCAGAACGCCCACATGCCGTACCAGGCGGCTGGCGTCAGCACGCCAGCTCCGATGATCAACCGGTCGCGGTAGAGCGTCTTGCCCGTTCCGGCCGGGTCGGGCGAGATGGCCATCTGGTGATCCCACGTGGTGGGGATGGCGACGGCGCCCGAGACGCCGCGGCCCGAGTCGCGCACGATGCGCACCCCGTCGGGGCGCTCCAGGAACGAGAGCCGGATGATCTGCTTGCCCAGCGGGATCAGGCCCCCACCCTCGATCTCGACCGGATGCTGCCCCGGCTGCCAGATGGTCGGGAACCCGTCGGCGCTGAGAGAACGGATCTTCAGGAACGGACTCGACACCTCGCGGAAGACCGCCGGGCTGCGGATGGCCCGCCACGCGGCATCCGGATCTGTGTCGAGCACGAATTTCAGCAGAACTCTCATCGGTGGCCTCCACCGCCCAGTCTGCGCGGCGGGCCGTGCTGCGACAAGTCGGCCGCCCGCCATTGCACACCCGCTCAATACGTCGTAATGCAATTTGGTGTTGGCCGATGGAGGTGCCAGCCTGAATCCATGACCCAGAGCCTGCCCGTTCTCGACTTCTCCCGTCTCGATGCCTCGCCCGACGAAGCGGAGGCTTTCCGCAACGACCTGCGCCGCGCCACCCACGACTACGGATTCTTCTACCTCACAGGTCACGGCGTTCCCGAGACTCTCGTGAGCCGCGTGCTCGAGACGTCGCGGCGCTTCTTCGATCTTCCCGAGGCCGACAAGCTGTCGATCGAGAACGTGCTGAGCCCCCAGTTCCGCGGCTACACCCGAGTCGGCGGCGAGCTCACACAGGGCAAGGTCGACTGGCGCGAACAGATCGACATCGGCAGCGAGCGCGAGACGGTCGAGCAGGGCGAGGGCGTTCCCGACTATTGGAGGCTCGAAGGCCCGAACCTGTGGCCCGATGCGCTGCCCGAGCTGCAGGATGTCGTCACCCGGTGGCACGACGAGCTGTCGGCCATCAGCATCCGGCTTCTGCAGGCATGGGCCCAGTCGCTCGGAGCCGACCCGCATGTCTTCGACGAGGCGTTCGCCGAGCGCCCGTCGACCCTGATCAAGATCGTGCGCTACCCCGGCAAGAGCGACCCCACCCCGAAGCAGGGCGTCGGTGCGCACCGCGACGGCGGCGCTCTGACCCTGCTTCTCGTCGAGCCCGGCAAGGGCGGACTTCAGGTGGCGCACGGAGACGAGTGGATCGACGCCCCTCCCGTGCCCGGCGCCTTCGTCGTGAACATCGGCGAACTGCTCGAGTACGCCACGAACGGCTACCTCAAGGCCACGGTGCACCGCGTGATCTCGCCGTCGATCGGCACCGACCGCATCTCCATCCCGTTCTTCTTCAACCCCGCATTGGATGCGTCGATCCCGGTGATCCCGCTGCCTGCGGCCCTGCAGTCGGAGGCCACAGGCGTGACGCCCGACCCCGACGACAGCCCGATCCTGCAGGTCTACGGCGAGAACGTGCTGCGCTACCGCCTGCGCGCGCACCCCGACGTCGCGGCCATCCACCACGCAGACCTGCTCTGACCCGTTCACAGCGACCCGCAGTCCACTAGCCTCGAGCAATGACACGAGCCGACGCGCGTTCGCCCCGCCCGCGACCGAACACCTCGCCGAGAATCCGCTCCACGCTCGGCAGGGTGCCCACCCGCCGAGCCGAAGAGGCCCGCGTGCCCCAGCGGCGCATCCGGTTCAACCCCTTTCTCATCGGTCTGCTCGGGGCGCTCGGCGCCTGCGTCGGGCTCGGCGTGTGGGGCGCCCTCGGCTCGCTGTCGACCGTGTTCGTCTACATCGGCATCGCCTACTTCATCGCGCTGGCCCTCGAGCCGCTGATGAAGCTCGCCGAGCGGCACAACATCCCGCGCTGGGCCGCATCGCTCGGAGTGGCCGTGCTCGCGCTCGCGGTGATCGCCGGCGTCGCCCTGGCCATCGTGCCCAACCTCGTTCGGCAGGCGAACTACCTGATCACCCACGCGAGCGAGCTGACCGACCGGCTTCTGGCGCAGCCGTGGGTCATCTGGATCAGCGACCAGCTGGGCACCTCGCTCGACCTGGACTCGATCATCAAGGACATCACCTCGTTCCTCTCCGATCCCGACAAGCTCCTGTCGATCGGCGGCGGCCTGCTCTCTGTGGGATCGGGCGTCTTCGAGGGCATCACTGCAGTGATCGTCGTGACCGTGCTCACCATCTACCTCACGCTGACACTCCGCGGCGTGATGGCGACCGTGTACCAGGCGGTGCCCCAGTCGCGTCGCGCAGGGTTCATGGAGATCACGGAGGAGATCCTGGAGTCGGTCGGCAAATACGTGGCCGGCCAGTTCGTGCTGGCCCTCGCGAACGCCACCATCACCCTGATCCTCGTTCTCATCGTGGGCGGCCCCGCGCCCCTGCTGCTCGCCCTCGTCGCCTTCGTCTGCGCCCTCATCCCCGTCGTCGGGCCCATTCTCGGAACGACGATCGGGGCCGTGTCGATCCTCACGATCAACCCGCTCGGCGCACTGATCTTCGCGATCATCATGCTCGTCTACCTGCAGGTCGAGGCCTACATCCTCACTCCTCGGGTCATGGCCAAGGCGGTCGCCGTTCCGGGTGTGCTCGTGATCGTGGCGGCCATCGGCGGTGCGGCCCTCGGAGGCATCCTTGGCGCGCTCGTCGCGGTGCCCGTGGTGGCTGCGGGAATCCTGATCTTCCAGCGTGTGATCCGTCCGATTCAGGACGCACGGTGACGCCGAGGGCGTAGCGTTGCGGCAGGAGGTTTCATCATGAAAGCAGTCGTCAACGGCACCGTCATCGCCGAGGCACCCAAGGAAGATCTGATCGCCATCGAAGGGAACTGGTACTTTCCCCCGTCGAGCGTGAACTTCGACCTGCTCACGCCCAGCGACACCCCGTACACCTGTCCGTGGAAGGGCGAGTGCCAGTACTTCAGCGTGAGCGACAGCGGTGCGAGCCTCAAGGACCGCGCCTGGAGCTACCCGAAGCCCTACCCCGCCTCGTTCGACCGCGTGGGCAAGGACTTCAGCGACTACGTCGCGTTCTGGAAGGAAGTCCAGGTCGTCGAGTAGCCGTCTCGTCGAGTTGCCCGAAAACGCCGCCTCCCCGTCGGGTGAGGCGGCGTTTTCGTGCAACTCGGCGGAATCTCGTGCCACATTGGCTGGTTGCAGGGCACCTGGCTCAGGGGTCACGGGCTAGCGTCGAGTGCATGACGGAACTCCTGCAGCTGCCCACCGGAGACACCGCGCGCCGCGCGCTCGACTGGGTGCAGCGCACCGAGGAACGCTCGATCGCCAACCACAGCGTCCGCACCTACCTGCACGCCCGCGTGGTGGCGGCATCCGATGGTCTGGCCCCGGGCCAGGACTTCGACGCCGATCTGCTCTTCCTCGCCTGCGTGCTGCACGACATCGGAACGACGGACGAGGCGGACGGCGAGCTGCGGTTCGAGGTCGACGGCGCCGACGCGGCCGCCCGCTTCCTCACCGCCGAGGGGATGTCCGCCGCCGAGACCGACCTGGTCTGGGAGGCCATCGCCCTGCACACCTCGCCCCAGATAGCCGAGCGCCGCGGGCCCATCACCCGGCTGACACGCCTCGGCGTGCGCGGCGACTTCGGGCTCGAGACGGTCGCGGCGGCCGAGCGGCGCGCGATCGAGGATGCCTACCCGCGGCTCGACGTGGAGAAGCACCTGGGCGATGCGGTGCTCGAGCAGGCTCTGCGCAGGCCGGAGAAGGCCCCGCGCAACTCCTGGCCGGCGAGCCTCGTGCGCGCACACCACGACGACCCGCACAACACGGGGGTCAGCGAGGCGTTCTGACGCCGAGCGCGGGAGTTCGCGGCCATCGCACCGGTTCGGCCCCCGCGCAGCGCGCGAACACCCGCGCTGGCCGCAGCGGCCCGCTGCATACCGCAGGGGCGCGCGGCAGCCGAGAAGGCGCGGATAGGGTGTCTCCATGACCAGGCACATCGGCATTCTGTTGTTCGACGACGTCGAGGAACTCGACGCGGTCGGTCCGTGGGAGGTGCTCTCGTGGTGGACGCGCACGAATCCCGAGGACGGGTACGACGTGCTGATGATGGCCGACTCGCTCGACCCCGTCACTTGTGCCAAGGGCATGCGCATTCTGCCCGATGTGCGAGTGGATGCCGCACCGCCCCTTGAGGTGCTCATCTATCCGGGCGGGCGCGGCACTCGCAGGCACCTCGTTGACGAAGCGCGGATCGAGTGGGTGCGCGCGCAGCGAGCCGCCGTTCCCCTGATGACCAGTGTCTGCACCGGCTCGCTCGTCTATGCGGCGGCGGGAATTCTCGGCAGCCGGCCGGCGACGACGCACTGGGGTTCGCTCGAGCGGCTCGGCGAACTCGACCCGAGCATCGAGGTGCGCCCCGACGACCGCTTCGTCGACGACGGCGACGTGATCACGTCGTCGGGTGTCTCGGCGGGCATAGACATGGCTCTGCATCTGGTCGCCCGTCTCGCGGGAGTCGAACGTGCCCGCGAGGTGCGCCGCGGCATCCAGTACGACCCGCAGCCGCCCGTCTGAGCGTCGGGCATCTGCGCCCCGCGGGTGCGTACGCTGCCAGACGACCGGCGGCGGATGCGCCCAAGAGGCGCGGATGCGCATCGCGCTAGAGGCGCGAGGCCGCCTGGCGCCTGCGTGCCGGGTCGATCTCGCGGCGCTGCCAGGTGATGACGTTGGCCGGGTCGAAGCGCTTGGAGCACATGCCGCACGCGAGCGTGCGCGCCGGCTTGCGGTAGCGGAAGTGCTCGTGACCCGCGGGGCAGGTGCCTGCCCACGGCGCGAGCTCGTCGGCAACCGAGCCGGTGTGCGTGCGAGACCCCACGTATCCGATGGATGCCGCGATGCGCCTCCACGACGGACCGTGCCCCGCCCGGTGGCCGGCCATCGCATGCGCGACCTCGTGCAGCAGCACCTGGTGGATCTCGTCGTCGTCGAAGATGGCGGCCAGATAGCGCGACACCGTGATGCGCTTGGTGGTGAAGCTGCACAGCCCCGCACGCGTCTTGGCGTTGTCGAACCCGAACGACCACACCCGGGGATCGAGATGGAGGGCTATGAGGGCGTCTGCCCAGACGCGTACTTTCGCAAGATCAGCCACGGGGAAACCTTAACCCGAGCGTGCGACATCGGCCCCGGCGAGGCCTACGAGACACGGGTCAGGACTCGGAGAGGAACGACTCGGTCACCGCGACGGCCACGAGCGAGCTCTCGAGCTGGTCGAGCGATGCGCCCATCTTCTCGTAGAGGAAGACGGTGGCCTTGAAGTCGACCAGGGCCGCCTCGTAGTCGCCCAGGTCGAAGAGCACCTTGCCGCGGGTGAGCTGCGACGCCGCCTCGAGCGGGCCCCATTCGTGCACCCGCGCCTCGTCGACGCACAGCGACAGTTCGGACAGGGCCGCCTGCAGCTTGCCCTGATACTGCTGCACCTGGGCGCGACGGATGCGGGCGCCGAGCAGCTGCTCGCGGTCACCCGAGAAGCGGGTGTGGCGCACGGCCTCGTTCGCCACGGTCCACGCCTCGTCGAGGCGCCCGAGCAGCCGGTAGAGCCCGACCTTCTCGTTGAGGGCCGAGAGGCTGCGCAGCTGGCCCAGCTCGCCGAGTCGTGCGGATGCTGCAGCGACGTCGATCTTCTCCCTCAGGTTGCGGGGGTCGTAGCCGGTGATGATGCTCACGTGTGTCAGGTACTCCGTTGCTCGGCGCGTGGTGCGCCCGCATCCGAACGGGTCGGTCGGCGGGCTGCGAACAACCCTATCCGGAGGTCGCTGCGAGAGTGACTCGATACAGCGTGTCGTCCCCCGATCGGGGCTCACCGCGGCCGTCGGTGTTGTTCGTGATGAGCAGCAGGCCGCCGTCGCCCGTCGCGTGCACGTCGCGGATGCGTCCGAGCCGGCCCGAGAAGAATTCCCGGGTCTCGGCGCCCTCGGCCGCGTCGATCGTCCACAGCCTCTCGCCGCCGAGCCCGGCCATGAACACGGTGTCGCCGACCACCGCGATGCCGCTCGGGCTGGCGTCGTCGGTGCCCCACTGCGCGATGGGCGCCACGAATCGGGTGTCCGACGAATCGATGCCCTCGACCGTCGGCCAGCCGTAGTTCGCGCCGGGAACGATGATGTTCAGCTCGTCCCACGTGTCCTGTCCGAACTCCGCGGCGTACATCGTGCCGTCCGGGCCCCACGCGATTCCCTGCGGGTTGCGGTGGCCGAGGCTGTAGACCGGCGAACCCGCGATCGGGTTGTCCGCGGGAAGTGAGCCCGAGGCATCCAGTCGCAGGATCTTGCCGCCCAGGTAGCCAGGGTCCTGGGCGCCCTCGCGCTGGTTCGCGTCGCCCGTGGTGATGTAGAGCTTGTCGTCGGGACCGAAGGCGATGCGGCCGCCGTTGTGGTTCGACGCCTTGGGCAGGCCGGTGATGACCTCGGCGGCCGGCCCGAGCGCGAGGGATGCTCCCGCCCCCGTGAGCGGGAACGACACGACCCGGTTGTCGCCGTCGGTCGTGAAATACGCGAAGAGGCGTCGCTCGGTGCCGTCGCCGTGCACCGCGATGCCGAGCAGGCCGCCCTCACCTGATGCTGCGACGCCGCCCACACCGCCGATCGCCCGCTTCTGGCCGGTCGGGTCGACGAGCACGATCTGCGCCGAGTCGCGTTCCGAGATCAGGATGCCGTCGGTGCCGACGGGCGCGATCGACCAGGGTGCCGCGAGGTCGTTGGCGAGCGGGGTCAGCTCGCCGGTGGGCGTGTAGGCGCCCGTGAGCGGGGGAGTCGTCGGGGTGGGGCTGGACGTCGGTGTCGGCGTGGCCGACGCGGTGGCCGACGGTGTCGCCGTCGCGACCGTGCGTTCGGGGCGCGGCGCCTCGCATCCGGCCAGCACGAGCAGGGCCACGGCGCTCGCGGCGAGGGCCGAGGTGGTTCGTCGGATGCTCATGGTCACTCCTGCCTCTGCGCCCCGATCAGGGCTTGATCTGGAAGATGCTGCGCCCCGGCGGGGGCGACTTCACCGCGGTCTGGTCGGTGACCACGGGCGCGCCGGCGATGAAATTGCGCAGTTCGGCGCCCGTGACGACCTTGGATGCGACGGGGTCGCCAGCCACGAGCCGCGGCAGGCGCTCGAAGGGCAGCGGGGAGCGGGAGCCGAACATGACCACGTTGCCGAAACGCTTGGCCTTCAGCATCTGCGAGTCGAGAACGATCGACACGTGGTCGAAGATGCTCGACAGGGTGGCGGCCTGTCCCCGGGCGAAGGCGAGGCCGGCGCCGTCGGCGACGTTCACCGCGATCATGCCGTCGCCTGCGAGCAGGGTGCGGCCGAGGGTGTAGAACTCGGCGCTCGTGACGTGGGCCGGCGTGCGCGCGCCGGAGAAGACATCCGCCACCAACAGATCGACGTTGCCGACCAGCCCGGGCGGGAACGCGGCGAGCACCTCGCGCGCGTCGCCGTGCCGGATGCGGATCTGCGCGTCGCGGGGCAACGGCAGCTCCCTGCGCACGAGATCGACGAGATCGCTCTCGTACTCGACGACCTGCTGCCGCGAGCCGGGCCTCGTCGCCGCGACGTAGCGCGGGAGGGTGAGGCCGCCGCCACCGAGGTGCACGGCGGTGATCGGGTCGCCCTCGGGGCGAAGGAGGTCGATGCCGTGGCCGATGCGGCGCACGTACTCGAAGTTCAGATGGGTGGGGTCGTCGAGGTCGACGTGGGATTGGGGCGTGCCGTCGACGACGAGCAGAAAGCTGCCGGGGGAGTAGCGGTCGGACTCGATCCGGGCGTGGAAGCCGCTCTTCGCCAGGGTGGCCGACGGATGCCCTGGCTCGGCCCGATCGGCTCCTCGCGTGGATCTGCTCATGGTTCCAGTATCCCTGCGACACGCTCGGGGAACGACGGAGCGGGCGGTTATACCGGAGATTCAGAAACTAATCAAGAAAAGCAGTGGACAGGCGCGTCGGATTCACCTATAGTTGACCTTTGCGCTCCCAGTAAAACCATGCCCTCATATCGCGGTCGGCAGCCGTGGTTTTACATCCCCGAACTTCTTGACAAATGTAGGTCGAAGCCGGGTGCGATCGCAAACGAAACATCCTTATTAGTCAACCGACAGTACTGAGACCCGACGGGGTCCACGGAGGTTATTTCCTTGGCTGCTGCGCGCAACGCATCCACCAACTCACCCAAGACCGGGAGAAACGCATCGCGTCTCTCGTTCGCGAAGATCACAGACACTCTGACGGTCCCGGATCTGCTCGCCCTGCAGACCGAGAGCTTCGACTGGCTCGTCGGCAACGACATCTGGAAAGAGCGCGTCGCCGAGGCGAAGAAGGCCGGTCGTCAAGATCTCGCCAACAACTCGGGACTCGAGGAGATCTTCGAGGAGATCTCCCCGATCGAGGACCTCGGAGAGACGATGCAGCTGAGCTTCACCGCTCCGTTCCTCGAGCCCGAGAAGTACACGATCGACGAGTGCAAGGAGCGCGGCAAGACCTACGCGGCTCCCCTCTACGTCGAGGCCGAGTTCATGAACCACCAGACCGGTGAGATCAAGACGCAGACCGTCTTCATGGGCGACTTCCCGCTCATGACGGAGCGCGGAACGTTCATCATCAACGGCACCGAGCGCGTCGTCGTCTCGCAGCTCGTGCGCAGCCCCGGTGTGTACTTCGAGCGCGCCCAGGAGAAGACGTCCGACAAGGACATCTACTCCTCGCGCATCATCCCGAGCCGTGGTGCATGGCTCGAGTTCGAGATCGACAAGCGCGACCAGGTCGGCGTCCGCATCGACCGCAAGCGCAAGCAGAGCGTCACCGTCTTCCTCAAGGCCCTCGGCCTGACGAGCGAAGAGATCCTCTCCGAGTTCAAGGGATACGCATCCATCGAGGCCACCCTCGAGAAGGACACGATCCTCACGAAGGAAGAGGCGCTCAAGGACATCTACCGCAAGCTCCGTCCGGGCGAGCAGGTCGCTGCCGAGGCCGCGCGTGCGCTGCTCGACAACTTCTACTTCAACTCGAAGCGCTACGACCTGGCCAAGGTCGGTCGGTACAAGATCAACCGCAAGCTCGGCATCGAGAGCGCGCTGAGCAACTCGGTGCTCACGGTCGAGGACATCATCGCCACGATCAAGTACCTGGTCGCCCTGCACGACAACCAGACGACGATCCCCGGCACCCGCGAGGGCAAGAAGGTCGACATCCGTCTCGACGTCGATGACATCGACCACTTCGGAAACCGTCGCATCCGCGCCGTCGGCGAGCTCATCCAGAACCAGGTCCGCACGGGTCTGTCCCGCATGGAGCGCGTCGTCCGCGAGCGCATGACGACTCAGGACATCGAGGCCATCACGCCGCAGACCCTGATCAACGTGCGCCCCGTCGTCGCTGCGATCAAGGAGTTCTTCGGAACCAGCCAGCTGTCGCAGTTCATGGACCAGAACAACCCCCTCGCGGGCCTGACGCACAAGCGTCGCCTCTCCGCGCTGGGCCCGGGTGGTCTGAGCCGTGAGCGCGCCGGTGTCGAGGTGCGAGACGTTCACCCGTCGCACTACGGCCGCATGTGCCCCATCGAGACCCCTGAAGGCCCGAACATCGGTCTGATCGGTTCGCTCGCCTCGTTCGCGCGCATCAACTCGTTCGGTTTCATCGAGACCCCGTACCGTCGCGTCGTCGACGGCGTGGTCACGGCGACCATCGACTACCTGACCGCCAGCGAAGAAGACGAGTACATCGTCGCCCAGGCCAACGCGCCGCTCACCGGCGAGGCACGCTTCGCCGAGTCGCGCGTCCTCGCCCGCCGCAAGGGCGGAGAGGTCGACCTGTTCCCGGCCGAGGACATCGGCTACATGGACGTCTCGCCGCGCCAGATGGTGTCGGTCGCGACCAGTCTCATCCCCTTCCTCGAGCACGACGATGCGAACCGCGCCCTCATGGGTGCGAACATGCAGCGCCAGGCCGTCCCGCTGCTCCGCAGCGAGAGCCCGCTCGTGGGTACCGGTATGGAGGGCTACGCGGCCATCGACGCCGGAGACGTGGTCACCACGCTCAAGGCGGGTGTCGTCTCCGAGGTCTCGGCAGACGTCGTCACCGTGCAGCTCGACGAGGGTGGAACACAGGACTACTACCTGCGCAAGTTCGACCGCTCCAACCAGGGCACCAGCTACAACCACCGTGTGATCGTCGCCGAGGGCGAGCGGGTCGAGGTCGGCCAGGTTCTGGCCGATGGTCCCGCCACCGAGAACGGCGAGCTCGCGCTCGGCAAGAACCTCCTCGTGGCGTTCATGCCGTGGGAGGGCTACAACTTCGAAGACGCGATGATCCTGAGCCAGAACCTGGTGAAAGACGACGTGCTCTCCTCGATCCACATCGAGGAGTACGAGGTCGACGCGCGCGACACCAAGCTGGGTAAAGAGGAGATCACCCGTGACCTCCCCAACGTCTCGCCGGAGCTGCTCGCAGACCTCGACGAGCGCGGCATCATCCGCATCGGTGCCGAGGTCCGCCCCGGCGACATCCTCGTCGGCAAGGTCACGCCCAAGGGCGAGACCGAGCTCAGTGCCGAGGAGCGCCTGCTGCGCGCCATCTTCAACGAGAAGAGCCGCGAGGTCCGCGACACGTCGCTGAAGGTTCCCCACGGCGAGCAGGGCACGATCATCGCCGTCAAGGAGTTCTCGGCAGAGAACGACGACGAGCTGGGCTCGGGCGTCAACCAGCGTGTTGTCGTCTACATCGCCCAGAAGCGCAAGATCACCGAGGGCGACAAGCTCGCCGGCCGTCACGGCAACAAGGGCGTCATCTCCAAGATCCTTCCGGTCGAGGACATGCCGTTCCTGGCCGACGGTACCCCCGTCGACATCGTGCTGAACCCGCTGGGAATCCCGGGTCGAATGAACTTCGGCCAGGTCCTCGAGACGCACCTCGGCTGGATCGCCAAGCAGGGCTGGGAGGTCGAAGGCAAGCCCAAGTGGGCTGCCGAGCTGCCCGAGCAGGCCCGCAAGGCCGCTCCGAACACCAAGGTCGCGACCCCCGTGTTCGACGGTGCTTTTGAGGAGGAGATCGCCGGTCTGCTCGACTCGACGACCCCGACCCGCGACGGCGACCGACTCATCGGTTCCTCCGGAAAGGCGCGTCTCTTCGACGGCCGCTCCGGTGAGCCGTACCCCGAGCCCATCTCGGTCGGTTACATGTACATCCTGAAGCTGCACCACCTCGTCGACGACAAGATCCACGCGCGTTCGACGGGTCCCTACTCGATGATCACGCAGCAGCCGCTGGGTGGTAAGGCGCAGTTCGGTGGACAGCGTTTCGGTGAGATGGAGGTCTGGGCCCTCGAGGCCTATGGAGCCGCGTACGCGCTCCAGGAGCTCCTGACCATCAAGTCCGACGACATCCTCGGCCGCGTCAAGGTCTACGAGGCGATCGTCAAGGGCGAGAACATCCAGGAGCCCGGTATCCCCGAGAGCTTCAAGGTGCTCATCAAGGAGATGCAGTCGCTGTGTCTGAACGTCGAGGTCCTCTCGGCCGACGGCACGGCAGTGAGCCTGCGTGACACGGACGACGAGGTCTTCCGTGCCGCTGAGGAGCTCGGCATCAACATCTCCACCCGGTTCGAGTCGTCGTCGATCGACGACATCTGATCCGGCTTAGTTACTTAGCTGACGCAACCTTCAGGAGAAGAGAAAACATTGCTGGACGTTACAACATTTGACGAACTGCGAATCGGTCTTGCCACGGCAGACGACATTCGCAAGTGGTCACACGGTGAGGTAAAGAAGCCGGAGACGATCAACTACCGCACGCTGAAGCCCGAGAAGGACGGTCTCTTCGGAGAGCAGATCTTCGGGCCGAGCCGTGACTGGGAGTGTTCCTGCGGCAAGTACAAGCGGGTGCGATTCAAGGGAATCGTCTGCGAGCGCTGCGGCGTCGAGGTCACCAAGTCCTCGGTTCGTCGCGAGCGTATGGGCCACATCGAGCTCGCCGCCCCCGTCACCCACATCTGGTACTTCAAGGGCGTTCCGTCGCGCTTGGGCTACCTGCTCGACATGGCGCCGAAAGACCTCGAGAAGGTCATCTACTTCGCCGCGTACATGATCATCTCGGTCGACGAGGATGCCCGCCACGAGGACATGCCCGGCCTTGAGAACGAGCTGCGTCTCGAGATCAAGACCCTGTCCGACCAGCGCGACTCCACGATCGCGAACCGCCTCCAGCGGCTCGAGACCGACCTCGCGGCCCTCGAGGCCGAAGGAGCCAAGAGCGACCAGAAGCGTCGCACGAAGGACTCCGCCGAGAAGGAGATGGGACAGACCCGCAAGGCGTACGACGAGCAGATCGGTCAGCTCGAGCGTGTGTGGGAGGACTTCCGCAGCCTCAAGGTCGGCGAGCTCAAGCCTGAGGACGCCGTCTTCCACGAGCTCCAGGACCGCTACGGCCAGTACTTCAGCGCCTACATGGGTGCCGAGGCCATCAAGAAGCGCCTCGAGGCCTTCGACCTGGTGACCGAGGGTGAGAACCTCCACCTGCAGATCGCCGAGGGCAAGGGCCAGAAGAAGATCCGTGCCATCAAGCGCCTGCGCGTGGTGTCGTCGTTCCTGGCCACCGGCAACTCGCCGGCCGCCATGGTCCTCGATGTCGTTCCGGTGATCCCGCCCGAGCTGCGCCCGATGGTGCAGCTCGACGGTGGCCGCTTCGCAACGAGCGACCTGAACGACCTCTACCGTCGTGTCATCAACCGCAACAACCGTCTGCGCCGCCTGCTCGACCTCGGAGCCCCCGAGATCATCGTGAACAACGAGAAGCGCATGCTGCAGGAGGCCGTCGACGCCCTGTTCGACAACGGTCGCCGTGGACGCCCCGTCACGGGTACCGGCAACCGCGCCCTGAAGTCCCTGAGCGACATGCTCAAGGGAAAGCAGGGTCGTTTCCGCCAGAACCTGCTCGGAAAGCGCGTCGACTACTCCGGTCGTTCGGTCATCATCGTCGGTCCGCAGCTCAAGCTGCACCAGTGCGGTCTGCCCAAGCAGATGGCCCTGGAGCTGTTCAAGCCGTTCGTGATCAAGCGCCTGATCGATCTGAGCCACGCTCAGAACATCAAGGCCGCGAAGCGCATGGTCGAGCGCAGCCGTCCGCAGGTGTGGGACGTGCTCGAGGAGATCATCCGCGAGCGCCCCGTTCTGCTGAACCGCGCACCGACGCTGCACCGTCTGGGCATCCAGGCCTTCGAGCCTCAGCTCGTCGAGGGCAAGGCCATCCAGCTGCACCCGCTCGTCTGTGCGGCGTTCAACGCCGACTTCGACGGCGACCAGATGGCCGTGCACCTGCCGCTGTCGGTCGAGGCCCAGGCCGAGGCGCGCATCCTGATGCTCGCGTCGAACAACATCCTGAAGCCGTCCGACGGTCGCCCGGTGACCCTGCCCACCCAGGACATGATCATCGGTCTGCACCACCTCACCACGGTGAAGGAAGGGGCGATCGGCGAAGGCCGCGCGTTCTCCTCCGTCGCCGAGGCGATCCTGGCGCACGACCAGAAGTCGCTCGACCTCAACGCACCCGTGAAGATCCGTCTGCACGACGTGCACTTCGGCGAGAACGAGGGCCCGGCCGACTACGTCGACGGCCCTGTCATCGTCGAGACCACGCTGGGTCGCGCCCTCTTCAACGAGGCGCTTCCGGCCGACTACCCGTACATCCAGGCCGTGGCCGACAAGGGCCAGCTCTCGGAGATCGTCAACGACCTCGCCGAGCGCTACCCCAAGGTCGAGGTCGCCGCATCGCTCGACCGCATCAAGGACGCCGGCTTCTACTGGGCCAGCCGTTCGGGTGTCACCGTGGCGCTCTCCGACATCCTGACTCCGCCGAACAAGCGCGAGATCGTCCAGGGTTACGAGAAGCAGGCCGCCAAGGTTCAGGGCCAGTTCGAGAAGGGTCTCACGACCGACCTCGAGCGTCGCCAGGAGCTCATCCAGATCTGGACGAAGGCGACCGAAGAGGTCGCGCAGGCCATGCGCGACAACTTCCCGAAGGACAACACCATCAACCGTATGGTCACGTCCGGTGCTCGTGGTAACTGGCTGCAGGTGCGCAACATCGCCGGTATGCGAGGCCTCGTGAACAACCCGAAGGGTGAGATCATCCCTCGCCCGATCATCTCGAGCTACCGCGAGGGACTCTCGGTCGCCGAGTACTTCATCGCGACGCACGGTGCCCGCAAGGGTCTGGCCGACACGGCCCTCCGTACGGCCGACTCGGGTTACCTCACGCGTCGTCTCGTCGACGTGTCGCAGGACGTCATCATCCGTGAAGACGACTGCGGCACCACCAAGGGTCTCGATCTTCCGATCGCGATCGAGGGTGCCGACGGCAAGTGGACCAAGGACCCGAACGTCGAGAACTCGGTGTTCGCCCGTTCGCTCGCCGCTGACGCCGTCGACGCCAAGGGCACTGTCGTGGCCGAGGCCGGCGACGACGTCGGAGACGTTCTCATCGACAAGCTGGTTGCGGCCGGAGTCAACATCATCAAGGTGCGCTCCGTCCTCACGTGCGAGTCGGCCGTCGGTGTGTGTGCTGCCTGCTACGGCCGCTCGCTCGCCACGGGCCTGCTCGTCGACATCGGCGAGGCCGTCGGCATCATCGCGGCCCAGTCGATCGGTGAGCCCGGAACCCAGCTGACGATGCGTACCTTCCACACCGGTGGTTCGGCATCCGCAGACGACATCACGCAGGGTCTGCCCCGTGTGCAGGAGCTGTTCGAGGCTCGTACCCCCAAGGGTGCGTCCCCGATCGCCGAAGCCGCAGGCCGCGTGCACATCGAGGACACCGACCGCAGCCGGAAGGTCATCCTGACCCCCGACAACGGCGACGAGCCGATCGCCTACCCGGTGCTGAAGCGTTCGACGCTTCTCATCGAAGACGGCCAGCACGTCGAGCTCGGACACCAGATCATCATCGGCGCGGTGGACCCGAAAGAGGTTCTGCGCGTCAAGGGTGTCCGCGAGGTGCAGAAGCACCTCGTCGGCGGTGTCCAGGGCGTCTACCGCTCGCAGGGTGTCCCCATCCACGACAAGCACATCGAGGTCATCGTTCGTCAGATGCTCCGCAAGGTGACTGTCGTCGAGCACGGTGACACCGACCTGCTGCCGGGCGAGCTCGTCGACCGGGCGCGTTACAACACGCTCAACCGCGAGGCGCTCACCCAGGGCAAGAAGACGGCATCCGCTCGTCAGGAGGTCATGGGTATCACCAAGGCGTCCCTCGCGACCGAGTCGTGGCTGTCGGCCGCGTCGTTCCAGGAGACCACGCGTGTTCTCACGCAGGCCGCCATGGAGGGCAAGTCCGACCCGCTGATGGGTCTGAAGGAGAACGTCATCATCGGTAAGCTCATCCCCGCCGGAACGGGACTGCCGCGTTACCGCGACGTCGCCGTCGAGGCGACCGATGAGGCGAAGGCGGAGCGTTACCCGAACCGCATCTTCACCGATGACGCGTCGTTCTCAGAGGCCGACCTGTCGTTCGTCGACTTCGACAGCTTCTCGAGCGACGACTACACCCCGGGCACCTACAACTAGCAGGCAGCCCTAAGAGAAGAGCCCCTCACCGTTTGGACTGGTCCCGGATTGCTGGACTGGCCAATTGAAAGTCTAGGCCGCGAGGGCCTGGGTCCGGTATTGCACCGGG
>NZ_JARUXC010000019.1 GCF_030433855.1 Agreia sp. PsM10
GGGGGGGGTTGTTTGGTGGGGGGTGTTGGTGTTGGGGGGTGGGTTTTGTGGTGGGGGGGGGGGGGGCGGGGGGGGGGGGGGGGGGGGGCCCCCCCCCCCCCCCCCCCCCCCCCCCCCCCCCCGCCGTGGTCGACTTACGCGGGTGAGGGATGGGACGGCGGTAGGGCCGCCCGGAGGGCTAGCCCCAGCAGTTCTCGGCACCCCACGCGGTGTCCTTGGACTCGACGCCGTCGACGGGCTTGTCGGTGATCAGCTGCGAGCCCGTGTCGTTGAACCCGGAGGGCTTGGTTCCGTCTTTCGCGTAGGCGACGATCGCCTCGACGCCCTGCTCCGCCATCTTCGCGGGGAACTGCATGACGGTCGCGCCGATGACGCCGTTCTTGACGTTCTCGACGCCGGTGCAGCTGCCGTCGATCGAGCCGATGGTCACCTGGTCCTGCAGCCCGGCGGCCTTGATGGCCTCGTAGGCGCCGGCGGCGGCGGGCTCATTGATCGTGTAGAGGGCGTTGACCTCCGGTGCGCGCTGCAGCAGGTTCTCCATGGCGGTCTGGGCCTTGGTCTGGTCGCCGTTGGTGTTCTCCTGGCCGACGATCTCGGAGGAGCCCTCCTCGATCCCGAATCCGGTGAGGAACCCGTCGTGACGGAAGGTGTCGACCGTGCCGCCCGGTGTGCCGTCGAGCATGATGAGCTTAGGGTCGGCGTCTCCCAGGGTGGCCTTGACCCACTCGCCCTGGCTCTCGCCCGCGGCTGTGTTGTCGGTGGCGAAGGTGGCGTCGACCGCGTCCTCCGGGTCGGTGGCCGTGTCGAGCGCGATGACGATGACGCCGGCGTCGCGCGCCTGCTTGATGGCGTTGAGGATGCCGGACGACGAGTTCGGCGTGATCATGATGCCCTTCACGCCTTGGCTCACCAGGTTCTCGATCGCGGCGACCTGGCCCTCGTTGTCGCCGTCGAATGCGCCGGCGAGGGCGATGAGCTCTGCCCCGTCTTTCTCCGCGGCGGCCTGGGCCGACTCGCGCAGCTTGACGAAGAACGGGTTCGAGTCGGTCTTCGTGATCAGACCGATCTTGATGTCGTCCGAGCTGCCGCTCGAGCTCGATCCGCTGTCGCCGCTGCATCCCGCCATGCCCAGAACGAGCGCTCCGGCGAGCAGCGCCGAGCCGATGGCGAACGGCCTTCTGTGATTCTTCAACATCTGTGGACTCCCTTGGCCTCGATATTTGCCGGGCTTCGGTGCCCGACGGCCTAACCATAGGGACAGAACAAGCGCTTGCGCAAGCGCTTGTATGAATTCGTTACCTGAGTGTGTATGGTGTGATTCAGCGCGGCCCGACGCGTGTCGACAATGGAGTATTCGCAATGGCCACAATGGATGACGTCGCCCGCCACGCAGGGGTGTCCGGTTCTACGGTGTCGCATGTGCTCAATGGCACGAGGCACGTCAGCCCCGCGACTCAGGCCCGAGTTCAGGCATCCATCGACGAGCTCGGCTACCGGCACAACACCGTGGCCCGCGCTCTGGCGGCCGGCAAGACCCACACCGTGGGACTCTCGATCTCGGCCCTCACCAACCCCTACTTCGGCCCTCTGGTGCACGCCATCGAGAAGCGTGTGACCGACGCGGGCTACATGCTGGTCATCGGCGATTCGCACGACGAGGGCGTGATGGAGCGACGTGTCGTCGAGTCCCTGCTGAGCAGGCGGGTCGATGGCCTCATCGTGGCTCCGTCGGTGGGGTCGGAGCACATCACCATCCCTCAGATCCTCAAGGCGGGAACCCCCCTGGTTCTGATCGACCGCAACGCCGACGTCGACGTCGATCAGGTCACTCCCGAGAACATCGAATCGGCCTATCGGCTCACCAGCCACCTGATCGAGCTCGGCCACCGGCGGATCGCCGTGGTGACGGGTCTGATCGGACTCGCCTCGACGTCCGAGCGGTATGCGGGCTACGCCCGCGCGCTGGCCGAGTACGACATCGAACTCGACGAGTCGCTCGTGCTCAACGGAGCATCGAAGAAGGAGACCGCAGACCGCGTCGTGACAGCACTCTTCGCGCAGTCGGATCGCCCCAGCGCACTCGTCGTGCTCAACAACTCCATGACGATCGGTGCCCTGCGCGCTCTCCGCCGACTCGGCCTGCACATTCCCGCCGACGTGGCCTTCGTCTCGTACGACGACTTCGAGTGGAGCGATCTGTTCGAGCCTCGGCTCACCACAGTTGCCCAAGATGTCGAGGCGATGGGCGAGCAGGCGGTCGAACTGCTGTTGGCCCGTATGAACGGCGACACGAGCGAAGCGCGTCGCATCCGGGTGCCGACCACGTTCGAGCATCGCAATTCCTGCGGCTGCGACACCCAGGCGCCCCACCCCGTCGCCGACGAAACGTCCGACAGTCTCCCCACCTGAGCACGTCCCCACAACAGCCCGTCCCACCTGAGCAGAGGAATACCATGCCCATTGCAACGCCCGACGCCTACCGCGCCATGCTCGACCGAGCGAAGGAGCTCGGTTTCGCCTACCCCTCGATCAACGTCACGAGTTCGCAGACACTCAACGCGGCCCTGCAGGGCTTCGCCGACGCGGAGAGTGACGGCATCATCCAGGTCTCGGTCGGTACGGCGCTGTACCTCTCAGGCAATCGCGTGCAGGATCGCGCCATCGGGTCGAAGGCGCTCGCCCTCTACGCCCACGAGGTCGCCCAGCGCTACGGCGTGACCGTGGCGCTTCACACCGATCACTGCCCTGCCGAGAGCCTCGACGACTGGGTGCGACCGCTGATCGCGGACTCGATCGAGCGGCGCTCACGCGGCCTCGACCCGCTGTACCAGTCGCACATGTGGGACGGCTCGGCCGTGACCCTCGATGAGAATCTCGAGGTCGCCAAGCGTCTTCTCGAGGACTCGGTCAAGGCCGACACGCTGCTCGAGATCGAGGTCGGCGTCATCGGCGGCGAGGAGGACGGCGTCTCCCACGAGATCAACGACAAGCTGTACTCCACTGTCGAGGATGCCCGCGCGACCATCGCGGCCCTCGGCGCCGGCGAAAACGGCCACTACCTCACGGCGCTGACATTCGGTAACGTTCACGGGGTTTACAACCCCGCTTCGGTGAATCTCCGTCCCGAGATCCTTGGAGAGATCCAGGCCGTGATCGGTGCAGAGACCGGCAGGGACAAGCCCTTCGACCTCGTCTTCCACGGGGGGTCGGGATCGAGTGCCGAGGACATCGCCGCCGCAGTCTCGCACGGTGTCATCAAGATGAACATCGACACTGACACCCAGTACGTATTCACGAAGTCGATCGCGGGCCACATGTTCGGTCACTGGAACGAGGTGCTGAAGATCGACGGCGAGTTCGGCAACAAAAAGGCCTACGACCCCCGCTCGTGGGGAAAGCCCGCCGAGAACGCCATGGCTGCCCGCGTCGTCGAGGCCGCCGAGAAGTTGGGATCTGCCGGCAAGTCGATGCGGTGACGCCCCAGCGCTGACACCTCCGTGCCCGGATCAGCGACCCCGGTCAGTGGTCGGAGGCGCGGGGCCTCAGTCGGGTCTCCTCGACGTCGAGCATCGCCTGGGCCTGGGCGAGGATCCGCGACGGGTACGCGCCCCGGCGGCGCGCATCCAGAAGCCGTTCGCGTTCGGCGAGCACCACGGCCAGCCGCAGCTGCCGGTAGACGCGGTGGGGCGTCTCGCCGTCGCCAGACGCGGTGCGCGACGCCTCGTGCGAGCGTTCCCACGCGGCTTCGGCCCTGAGGAACGACGACTGGCGCACCCTCTCGACCACGTCGGGATCGACGTCGTTCGTGCCTTCGATGGCCGACGCGGGGTCGTCGAGTACGGCCAGGCCGGCGAAGCTGATCTCGTCGAGCAGGGTGGCGAGTTCGCGCCTGTCCTCGGCCTCGTCGACGCCCTGGATTCCGAGCAGGCGGATGAGCCAGGGCAGTGTGCCGCCCTGCACGATGAGGGTGACCACGGCGACGGTGAACGCGATGAGGATGAGCTGCGAGCGGTAGGGGATGTCGGCCGGCAGCGACTGCGCGGCCGCCAGCGTGACCACGCCGCGCATGCCCGACCAGCTCAGAACGACGCCGCCGCGCCAGTCGATGCTCTCGCGGCGCAGCTGCTCGAGATCGCTGCGTCTGCGCTGGTACATCCGCTCCTCTCGCAGGCGCCGCCGCGCCGTCCAGACGCCTCGGTGGGGTGTCTTCCGATAGTGGTGGAGCGCGAGGAGGTTCTTGTAGGTGAGCTTCTCGGCGTGCTCCGCGCGTCTCTTCAGCATGTACACGAGCGGGCCGATCCAGAGGAAGCGCACCAGGGTCAACGCGACGACGGCGATGAGACCGAGCCCGATGGCATCCGTCACGCTGAGGACCTCTGGGTTCTCGACGTCGTTGATGAGTGTTCGGATCTCGAGCCCGATCAGCAGGAACACGCCGTTCTCGAGCAGGAACTGGATGGTGCGCCAGTTGATTCGGTCGCTGATTCGCGCCTGCGCCGAGAACGCCGACGGCGCGTGGTGCCCGGTATAGAGGCCGGCCACCACCACCGCGAGAACGCCGGATGCGCCGAGCGCCTGGGTGGGAAGGAACGCCAGGAACGGCACGGCGATGGAGATCGCGGTGTCGAGCACGGGGTCGTCGAGCTTGGTGCGCACGAACACCGAGACCAGGCCGGCGAGCAGACCGACGACGATGGCCACGAAGACGGCGAAGAGGAAGTCGCCGATGGTCTCCCACGGAGAGAGCAGGCCGCCTGCGGCGGCTGCCGTGGCCGAACGCAGCAGCACCAGCGCGGTCGCGTCGTTCACGAGGCCCTCGCCCTCGAGCACGGTCAGGATGCGCGGCGGCAACCCGAGACGGCGGCCGATCGACGTGGCGGCCACGGCGTCGGGCGGGCTGATGATCGCGCCCAGCGCGATGGCCGCGGCCAGGTTGAGGTCTGGCAGCATCGTGTAGAGCAGGAAGCCCGTGCCGAAGGCGGTGACGATCACGAGCACGACCGAGAGGCTCGTGATGGTGCTGAAGTTGCGCCTGAAATCGACGACGGGCACGCTGATGGCCGCCGCATAGAGGATGGGCGGAAGCACCACGTCGAGCACGAGCTCGCCCTCGATGTGCAGCTCGGGGAATCCGGGCAGGAACGAGATTCCGACGCCGACGATCACCAGAATGATGGGAGCGGCGACCCCGAGGCGCTTCGAGAAGTACGCGACCGCGACGATGACCGCGATGCCGAATACTGCGTAGACGCCGAGTTCCATGGTCACTACAGGGTACTGGGGCTATGTTCCGGCCACGTTTCGCAGCACGGGCCAAACTACATGCCTAGGCTATATAGTTGATCAGTGCCAACTTCTACCTCACCCCACACCGGATCCATCCTCAAGCAGCCGCTCGCGGTCTGGGCGGTCGCATTCGCCAGCGTCATCGCGTTCATGGGCATCGGCCTCGTCGACCCGATCCTGCCCGCCATCGCGAAGAGCCTGAAGGCCAGCCCGACGGAGACCTCGCTGCTGTTCACGAGCTACCTCGTGGTCACCGGCCTCGCCATGCTGATCACGAGCTGGATCTCGAGCCGCATCGGCGCCAAGAAGACTCTGCTCATCGGTCTCGCGCTGATCATCGTGTTCGCCGCGCTCGCCGGGGCTGCGGGCAGCGTCGAGGGCGTCATCGGCTTCCGCGCCGGATGGGGGCTCGGCAACGCGCTCTTCATCTCGACCGCGCTGTCGACCATCGTCGGCGCGGCCAGCGGGGGAAGCGGCGCGGCGATCACGCTCTACGAGGCCGCGCTCGGAGTCGGCATCGCCGTCGGCCCGCTGCTCGGCGGCACCCTGGGCACGATCAGCTGGCGGGGTCCGTTCTTCGGCACCGCGGTGCTGATGGCCGTGGGATTCATTGCGATCGTCACGCTGCTGCGCGAGGACAGGACCGCCAAGCGCACGCCCACGAAGCTGTCGGCGCCGTTCACCGCCATGAAGGTACCCGGCATCCGCTACCTCGCCGGAATCGCCCTGTTCTACAACATCGGCTTCTTCGTGCTGCTGGCCTACACGCCCTACCCCCTGGGGCTCGACGAGATGGGCCTCGGCTACACCTTCTTCGCGTGGGGACTCTCCGTGGCCGTCACCTCGGTGTTCGTCGCGCCCCTGCTCACGAAGCGCATGAAGCGCACGAGCGTGCTCAAGCTGGTGCTCACGATCCTCGCCCTCGACCTGATCGCCGGCGGCATCGTGATCGACTCGCAGGCGGGCCTGATCGTCTGCATCGTCATCGGCGGCCTCATGCTCGGAATCGTGAACACGGTGCTGACCGAGAGCGTGATGGAGGCGAGCGACCTGCCCCGATCGGTGGCCTCGTCGTCGTACTCCGCGGTGCGCTTCCTCGGTGGTGCTTTCGCCCCTCCCGGCGCCGCCGCCCTGGCCGCGGCGATCTCGCCGAGCGCGCCCATGTACGCGGGAGCCGCATCCGTGCTGGTCGCCGTGCTGATCGCGTTCCTCGGCCGCAAGGCCCTGCGCCGGGTGGACTCCGCCCACGAGGAGAGCCCGCTCGCCGAGGCCGAGGCGATCACCGTGGGCGAGGCGCTCTGACCGATTCCGAGGGCGATCGGCAGGGCACAGGACTAGCCTGAGCGCGCCGTCCCGTTTCGGGGCGCACGATGCTCCAGGAATGGGACCCTCATGAAGGCCGCCCGGTACTACGGAAGAAAAGACATCCGCATCGAGGAGATCCCGGAGCCTCTCGTGCAGCCGGGCACCGTCGCGATCGACGTGGCCTGGTGCGGCATCTGCGGCACGGACCTGCACGAGTATCTCGACGGGCCGATCTTCGTACCGGCCCCCGGCCCCCGGGCATCCGCACCCGCTGTCGGGCGAGGAGGCGCCCGTGACCATGGGGCACGAGTTCTCGGGCACGGTGACGGCGCTCGGCGAGGGTGTCACCGACCTCGTCGTCGGCGAGAACGTGGTCGTCGAGCCCTACATCATCGGGCCGGATGTCGCTGTCGGGCCGGGCAACGAGTACCAGCTCTCTGCAGACATGAACTTCATCGGGCTGGCGGGTCGCGGCGGCGGGCTCAGTGAGAAGATCGTCGTCGAACGACGCTGGGTGCACCCGATCGGCGACATCCCTCTCGATGTGGCCGCCCTCATCGAGCCCCTCGCCGTGGGTCATCACGCGTTCGTGCGCAGCGGTGCCGTCTCGGGCCAGGTCGCGCTGATCGGCGGCGCGGGCCCCATCGGGCTGCTTCTGGCGGCCGTGCTCAAGGCGGAGGGGCTCACCGTGATCATCTCCGAGTTGAGCCAGGCCCGCAAGGAGAAGGCGCGCAGCACGGGGGTGGCAGACCACGTTCTCGATCCCTCCGAGGTCGATGTCGCAGCGACGGTGCGGGAGCTCACCGGGGGAGTCGGGGCCGACGTGGGATTCGAATGCTCGAGCGTGAACGCCGTGCTCGACACTCTGCTCGATGCGGTGCGGCCGGCCGGCGTGGTGGTCAACGTCTCGATCTGGGGGCATCCCGCGACCGTCGACATGCAGAAGCTCGTTCTCAAGGAGATCGACCTGCGCGGCACGATCGCGTACGCCAACGATCATCCGGCCACGATCGCGCTCGTGCAGCAGGGCAAGGTCGACCTCGCCCCGTTCATCACGGCGAAGATCGCGCTCGACGACCTGGTGGCGCAGGGCATCGACGTGCTGACCCACCACAACGAGACGCAGGTGAAGATCCTGGTGCATCCGTAGCCGTGCGCTCGGGGCCGTCGGGGTGCGGTGGAGGAGCGGACAGGGGGTGCGGCGGCCCGAAACGCCCGTAGCCTGAGAGGGTGCCACGCCCCCTCGACCTCTTCCGCCGTCGATCGGGCGCCGCCGCTCCCCGCGAGCGTCTCTCCCGCGACGTCTATGTTCTCGGCCTCATCGCCTTCTTCGTGATGGTCGGCTTCGGAGTGGTCGTTCCCGTTCTGCCCGTTTTCGTGCGCAGCTTCGGTGTCGGCTACGCCGAGGTCGGCGCCGTCGTATCGGCCTTCGCCCTCATGCGCCTCGTCGCGAGCCCCTTCGTCGGCAAGCTCATCGACCTCATGGGCGAGCGGGTGGTGCTCGCCGTGGGCATCGGCATCGTCGCGGTATCGAGCGGACTCGTCGGGATCGCCGCTGACTATCCGCACCTCCTGATCCTGCGCGGCGTCGGCGGAATCGGCTCCGCCATGTTCACGGTCGCCGCCATGACGCTGCTGCTCGGCTCGACCAGCGCCGCGCATCGCGCCCGTGCCGTGGGCTTCTACCAGGGCGGCTTCCTCATCGGCGGCATGACAGGGCCCGCGATCGGCGGCCTGCTCGCCACGATCTCGCTCACCGCTCCGTTCTTCTTCTATGCGGGCACGCTCGCCGTGGCCGGCATCGTCGGCCTCGTGCTGCTGCGACCCCGCGCGCAGCCCGCCGGCGGGCAGGCCGCGGCCGCGGGCGCTCCGGATGCCGACGGCTCGGTGAATCCGCTGGTTCCCCTTCGCGACGTGCTGCGGGATGCGCGCTTCCGCGCCGCCTGCCTCGCGAACTTCGCGCAGGGCTGGAACTCCTTCGGGGTGCGCAGCGCCCTCATCCCCGTGATCGTCGTCGAGGTGATCAAGGGACCGAGCTCGTTCACGGGCATCGCGTTCGCCATCGCCGCCGTCGCCCAGACCCTGGCGCTCGGCCCGGCGGCGCGCTTCATCGATCGTGCAGGGCGCAAGCCGGCCCTCGTGCTGTCGCTGGCCGCGGCGGCGGCGCTGACCGTGGCCATCTCGTTCACGGGCGACATCGTCACGCTCACGGTTCTGCTCAGTCTCTACGGTGTCGTCTCGGCGTTCCTCGGAATCGCTCCCGCGGCATCCGTCGGCGACGTCGTCGGCCGACGCGGCGGGCGTGGCATCGCCATCTTCTCGATGAGCTCCGACATCGGCGCCATCGTGGGGCCGCTCGCGGCGGGCGCGCTGGTCGACGCCTTCTCGTTCCCCGTGGCCTTCGGCGTGGGCGCCGTCTTCTTCCTGGCTGCATCGCTCTACTCGCTGCGGATGCCCGCGACGGTGTCGGCGGCTCCCGCTAGCGTGGGGTCCGACGACATCAGGGCCGACCGGCGAGAGGGCTGAGAATCCATGTTCCTTCTCGACGGCACGGTGGTCTACTCGGCCAGCGACCTCACTGCGGCGGCGGCGTGCGAGTGGGCGCTGATGCGCAGGCTCGACGCCAAGCTGGGCCGCATCGACGCGGTCGTCGAGGCCGAAGACGACATGCTGCGGCGCACGGCGACACTCGGCGACCTGCACGAGCTCGCGACGCTCGAGCAGCTGCGCGAGACGGGCGGCGTCGTCGAGATCGCGCGGCCCTCGATCGACCAGGTGGCGGTGGCCGCCGAGCAGACCCTCGACGCGCTGCGCTCGGGGGCGGCCGTCGTGTTCCAGGGCGCGTTCTTCGACGGCCGATTCCTGGGCTACTCCGACTTCCTGGTGCGCGACGACAACGGTGAAGGTGGCGCGCCCGCATATTCGGTCTACGACACCAAGCTCGCCCGCAAGGCCAAGATCACGGCGCTGCTGCAGCTCGCGGCCTACGCCGATCAGCTGCAGCAGAACGGCATCCCCACGAGCGAGACGGTGCACCTCATTCTCGGCACGGGCAAGACCACCTCGCATCGGCTGCGCGACATCCTGCCCGTCTATCGCCGCCGGCGCGCACGCCTGCAGCAGCTCGTCGACGACCGCGTGGCCGATTCCGAGGCCACGCAGTGGGGCGATCCGCGCTACACGGCATGCGGCCGCTGCGCCGCGTGCGCCGAGCAGGTCGAACGCACCCGCGACGTGCTGCTGGTGGCGGGCATGCGGCTCACGCAACGGGCGCGCCTGCGGGCCGCGGGCATCCAGAGCATCGACCAGCTCGCGGTGGCCACCGGCCCCGTAGCCGGCCTGGCCCAGTCGACCCTGGAGTCGCTCGCGGGGCAGGCACGCATGCAGCTCGAACCGCCGGCCTCGGGCCAGGCGCTGAGCTGGCAGATCGCCGATCCGGCCCCGCTCGCCGCCATTCCCGCGCCCGACGCCGGCGACATCTTCTTCGACTTCGAGGGCGACCCGCTCTACCAGGAGGGCTCCGCGTGGGGCCTCGACTACCTCTTCGGCCTCGTCGAGCCCGACGAGACGTTCGTGGCGTTCTGGGCGCACGATTTGGCCCAGGAGCGGCAGGCGCTCATCGACTTCCTCGACTACGTGGCCGAGCGCCGGGCCCGGCATCCGCTGATGCACATCTACCACTACGCCTCGTACGAGCGCACGCACCTGCTCACGCTGGCCGCCCGGCACGGAGTCGGAGAGGACGCGGTCGACGACCTGCTGCGCCAGAACGTGCTGGTCGACCTCTATCCGATCGTGCGGCAGGGCATGCGCATCGGAACGCACAGCTACTCGCTGAAGAAGCTCGAGCCGCTCTACATGGGCGACGCCGAGCGCGCCGGTGTGGCCAACGCGGCCGACTCCATCACCGAGTACGTGCGGTCGCGCGAGCTGCTCGCTGCCGGCGACGCGGCGGGGTCGGCCCGGGTGCAAGACGACATCGCCCGGTACAACACCTACGACTGCGTCAGCACGCTGAGGCTGAGGGACTGGCTGCTCGAGCGGGCCGCGTCGGTGCCGCGCGACTCACTGCCGACAGGGCTCATTCCTCAAGGCGGAGGACGGCTCGACTTCGACCTCCCGGTGCGCGAGCCCGACCCGGTCTACCTCGAACTCGCCGCGTTGTCTGCGGCGGTGCCGCTCGCCGAACGCACGGCCGACGACACGGCGCTGGCACTCGCATCCGCCGCCATCGACTATCACCGGCGCGAGCAGAAGTCGTTCTGGTGGCAGCACTTCGCGCGGCTCACCGGC
Organism: Agreia sp. PsM10; assembly: GCF_030433855.1. GTDB lineage: Bacteria > Actinomycetota > Actinomycetes > Actinomycetales > Microbacteriaceae > Agreia. The sequence continues at coordinate 10,885 of NZ_JARUXC010000019.1, forward strand.
CCCATCGACGAGTGGGCAGACACGCGCGACGTTCTCGTCGTGACCGATGCCGTCGTGCTGCGCGACTGGTTCCGCGAGGGCAGGCAGCGCAGCGACCGGCGGCGGCTCGGCCTGCGCGGAATCCTGGCGCCGGGCAGCTCGATCAAGCCGGGACAGAACCCGTTCATCCTCTACGACGCGCCCTACCCGCCGATCCTGCGCGGGCGAGAGCCGGGTGCCCGAACCGCGCACAGCAGGGTCACCGTGGTCGAGAATCTCGACGACGGCACCATCGTCGTCGACGAGGTGCTCGAGAAAGATGCGCCGCACTACGACGAGCTGCCCGTCGCCCTGACGCCGGGCACACCTCCGCCGCCCGGCACGCAGGTCGACGCCATCAACGAATGGGGTCGAGCGATTCTCGACGCGCATCCCGAGCCGCTCGTCGACCCCGCCTATGACGTGCTGCGTCGCAGGCCGCCGCGCGCGACCCTCGCTCCCGTGACCGTCGGCGCCGACGGTGTCGGCGACGTGGCCTCGGCCCTCGTCGACTCGCTCCTCACTCTCGACCACTCGTACCTCGCGGTCCAGGGCCCTCCGGGCACGGGCAAGACCTACACGGGATCGCACGTGATCGCCCGGCTCGTGCACGAGCACGGGTGGAGGATCGGAGTGGTCGCGCAGTCGCACGCCGCGGTCGAGAACATGCTGCGCGCGGTGGTGGGCGCGGGTGTCGACCGCGGCCTCGTCGGCAAGAAGGCCTCCGCTGCGGCGAGCGCCGGCGACGACGAGCCCGCCTTCACCGTGCTGTCGCCCACCGACTTCGCGCGCTTCACGTCCCGCGACGGCGGCTTCGTCGTCGGCGGAACGGCGTGGGACTTCAGCAACGCGTCCCGCATCCCGAGGCAGTCGCTCGACCTGCTCGTCGTCGACGAGGCCGGCCAGTTCTCGCTGGCCTCCACCATCGCCTCGTCCGTCGCGGCGACGCGCCTGCTGCTGCTGGGCGACCCGCAGCAGCTGCCCCAGGTGAGCCAGGGCACCCACCCCGAACCGGTCGACGAGTCCGCGCTCGGCTGGCTGTCGGCGGGGCACGACGTGCTGCCGCCCGAACTCGGCTACTTCCTCGCGACATCGTGGCGCATGCACCCTGCGGTGTGCGCCCCCGTGTCCGAGCTCTCCTACGAGGGGCGGCTGGTCTCGCACGCCTCCGATCGCCGGCTCCAGGGGGTCGAGCCGGGGCTGCACCCGGTGCCGATCGACCATGCGGAGCGTTCGACCTCCTCACCCGAGGAGGCCGACGCCGTGGTCGAGATCGTCGCCTCTGTCCTCGGCCGCACCTGGTCGTCGGGCGGTGCTTCGCGGCCGCTCGGCGAGACCGACATCATCGTGGTGGCGCCCTACAACGCGCAGGTCGAACTCCTCAGGTTGCGCCTCTCGGCCGCCGGATACGAGTCGATCCCCGCGGGAACCGTCGACAAGTTCCAGGGCCGCGAGGCCGCGGTCGCCATCGTGTCGCTCGCCGCGTCGTCGGCCGACGACGTGCCGAGGGGCCTCGAGTTCCTGCTCCTGGCGAACAGGCTCAACGTCGCGATCTCCCGCGCCCAGTGGGCGGCCTACCTCGTCTACTCGCCGGCCCTCACCGACGCGTTGCCGAGATCCGAAGAGGCGCTCGCCCAGCTGAGCGCCTTCATCCGCCTGGTGTCCTGAGGCATCCGCTCCCTCTCGGCACATCCGCGCCCGGTCGTGCGGCAGCGCATGCGCCCAACGGGGGCGGATGCGCACGGCCGGCTAGTGCGGGTGCGACGCCGGCTTGGGGTGGCCGGGGATCGAGTCGCCGCTCAGGTTGAACTCCGACGGATCGACCTCGATGTCGCCGACATCGTCGGGGCCTCCCGTGCCGGGAAGCACGAGGATCTCCGAGGAGTCCATGTCGGCATCCACGGCATCGCTGTCGGTGACCGCCTCGTTCTCGAGCACGTCATCGTCGTGTTCGCTCGACGGGCTGTACGACGTGTCCTTCTCGAGATCTTCTTCTGACGACAATCCGTGGGGGCGCTTCTCATGGGTCATGCCAGCCACGCTATGCGGGCAGGCCGCTCGCGACCACCCCCTTGTCAGATCAGATCCTTGCGCCACGCGCCCTCGTATCCGACGGGCACGAATCCGAGCCGCTCGTTGATGGCGAGCATGTGCCGGTTCTCCTCGGCGTTGAAGGTGAGCACCGACGGATGCCCCGGCCGCTCGAGATGCAGCTGCTCGAGGTTGCCGAGTTTCACGAGAAGGCCGAGCCCGTGGCCGCGGTGCTCGCGCAGCACGAGGGTGTCCTCCTGCCACACGGGCCGCGTGACCTCGTCGCTCACCGACAACTCGCTGAACGCGACGAGCCGGCCGCTCGGCACATGCTCCACTGCGGCGGTGAGCGAGGCGACGGGCGCCTCCCGATCGGACTCCTGCTGGGCGACGAGCCTGTCGACGGTCCACACGTCCTCCGGCTCGTCGAGCCCGGCCGACGGCGCGTCGGTGCTCATGCGGGTGAGCAGCATCGCCAGGTCCTCACGCCAGTGCCTCGGCGTGCCGCCGGTCCAGTGCACGAGCCGATAGTCGGGGCCGGATGTTCGGCGCGCGTCGTCGAGACGCCGCGCGAGATCGTCGGCATCGAGGGGCAGCCCGAGCCTGCTGCCGCGTTCGATCTGCTCGAGGCGGTAGCCGCGCCCGAGCAGGAAGCGAACCTCGTCGTTGCCCAGCGGCACGGACCCCGAACCGGTGGGGGACCGCAGGCGCTCGCCCGGCCCATCCGGTGACACGACGTAGACCAGCAGCCGAGTGGCACCGGCCTCACGAGCGGCGGCCTCGACGGCATCGGCGACGGCCGTGCCCACTCCGCGACCGCGATACTCCGGCAGCACCTGCACTGCGACCCAGGCCACAGGCCAGCCGTCCTCCCGCCTGCTCTCGACGAATCCCCGCCCGACGACGCCGGGGCGGCCGGGCTCCCGCGCATCCGGCACCGTGGCCACGAACAGCTGTCGCGGCTCGTGCTCGCGATGCCAGCTCGGAAGATCCTCCTCGGCGGACGAGGCGAAGTCGTCCGATCCGTATCCGAGGGCCTCGACGATGTTGCGGAGCTCCACTGCACGCCGGTAGTCGACGACGTTCGGGTCGTTCTCGTCGTCGAGCGACGGCGGAACGGAGACCCTGCGCACCTCGATGGTCATCGTCGACCTCCTCGCTTCGGAACGGTGCTTCAATACTGCGTCGTGTCGCCGCCCCGCACCACCCGCAGCCAGCGGAACCCGTAGCCGTCGAGGGTGATCGAGACCCGGCCGCGCGCATCCAGCGCAACGGTGTCACCCGAGAGCAGGTCGTTCAGCACGTCGTCGTCTTCGGAGCCGAGCGTCAGAGCGACATCGGCGGGTTCGGAGCCGAAGTTGTGGAGAACCACGACGCGGCCGCCGTCCCAGCTGAGCGAGTGCACGAAGACGGCCGTGTTCGGCTGGTCGATCACCTCGAAGGCTCCCCAGCCGAACTCGGGCGCATTGCGGTAGTGCCGCACCAGGTTCTGGATGAAGCGCAGCAACGATTCAGGGTCGCGCCGCTGATCCTCCACGTTCACGTGCGCCGGTGCGTAGCCGCCCTCGACGACGGGATTACGCAGGCGACGCTTCGACGCGCTGGAGAATCCGCCGTTGGTGCCGCCGTTCCACTGCATCGGCGTGCGCACCGCCATTCGGCCCTCGGCGTCGAGGTTCTCGCCCATGCCGATCTCCTCGCCGTAGAACAGCACGGGCGTGCCGGGCAGCGAGAACAGCAGGCTGTAGACCATGCGGATGCGCCGGGGGTCGCCGTCGAGCATGGTGGGCAGGCGACGCACGATGCCGCGGCCATAGACCTGCATGCGCGCCTCGGGGCCGAAGGCGTCGAAGACCTCCTGCCGTTCCTCGTCGGTGAGCTTGTCGAGCGTGAGCTCGTCGTGGTTGCGCACGAAGTTGGCCCACTGCGAGTCGGGGGATCCCGCCGGGCGGGACAGCAGCGCCTCGACGAGGGGGCGGGCATCCTGCCGTGCGAGCGACAGATAGAGGTTCTGCATGGCGATGAAGTCGAACTGCATCGTGAGCTCGTCTCCCTCTGCGCCGCCGAAGAACTGCTCCTGCTCTTTGCGCGGAAGGTTCACTTCGCCGAGCAGCACGCCGTCACCGCTCCGGCGACCCAGGAAGGAGCGCAGGGAGCGCAGGTACGCGTGGGGATCGGGAAGGAGCTTCGACCCGCCGACGACTCCCGACGCGTCGAGCAGGAAGGGAACCGCGTCGACGCGGAATCCGGAGAGACCCAGCTGCAACCAGAACCCCATGACCTTCGCGATCTCGTCTCGCACCACCGGGTTGGTGATGTTGAGGTCGGGCTGGTGCTTGTAGAAGACGTGCTGGTAGTACTGACCGGTCTTCTCGTCGAGCTCCCAGTTGCTGTTCTCCTGGTCGGGAAAGACCGGCTCTCCGTCGTCGACCGGCTCGTCGCGCCACACGTAGTAGTCGCGGTACTGCGAATCCCGAGAGCTTTTCGCCGACCGGAACCACGGGTGCTTGTCGGACGTGTGATTGATGACGAGGTCGGCGATCACCCGCATTCCGCGGTCGCGGGCGATGCGGATGCACTCGACCAAGTCGCCCAGCGAGCCGAGCCGGGGGTCGACGCCGTAGAAGTCGATGATGTCGTAGCCGTCGTCACGATCGGGTGTCGGATAGAACGGCATGAGCCAGAGGCAGGTGACCCCGAGCTCGGCCAGGTAGTCGAGCCGGTGCGCGAGGCCGGCGAAGTCGCCGATGCCGTCGTTGTTCCAGTCGAGAAAGGTCTCGACGTCGAGGCAGTAGACGACGGCGCTCTTCCACCACAGGTCTGACGTGTCGGTGATCTTCATGGCTCGAGCCTAGGAGCGCGCCGGGTGAAACCGACAGGGCTTCACCCGACGCGCTCGTGACCGCTAGGCGCGCAGACGCGAACGCAGGCGCACAAGCCCCAGCGCGAGAGCGCCAAGGGCCGCGAGGCCTCCGGCCAGCCCAGCCGCGGAGGAGGCGTCGACGCCGGTCTCGGCCAGCTGGCCGTTCGAGGACACCGGAACGGCCTGGGCGGAGACCGGGGGAGTCGACGCCGGGGGAGTGACCGCGGGCGGAGTCGTCGGCGGCGTGGTCGCGCAGGGGGCGACCGCGGTGTCGAGCGCTCCCTCGAGGGTGCCGGTGAGGGTCATGGTCGTCTTGCCATCCGGGAAGGTGTGCCCCGCCGTCGCCGTCGCCGTCACGGAGTAGTCCGCCGGACCCGTCGTCGCGGTCGGCGTTCCCCATTCGGCGTTCCGAACATCGCCGAGCACCAGGGTGCCGGCCACGCCGCAGGCGGCGGGTGTCGTGCTGAGTTCGGCCTTCGCGTCGGCAGGCACGACCGGCGGTGTCGGAGGCAGGCAGGGAACACTGTCGCCGGAGAAGGTGCGGTCGTAGGCGTTGTCGACGGAGTCGATCACCACGTCGTAGTGATGTGCCACTGCCTTGTCGGTGAAGTCATAGCTGCCGGTGAACCCGGCGCCGAACGCCGACTCCTCGACGGTCTCATCGTCGATGGACACGGTGATGGAGTTCGGCTTCGCGTTGTCGTTGCCTGTCGAGTAGTTCACGAGTGCGACGGTCAGCGTCTCGCAGGTCGCTTCGACCTCCGGTGTGTGGGCGCTCGCCGCCGTGGCCGATGCGAGGGCGATTCCCGTGCCGCCCAGCGACACGAGGGCGAAGCCGGCTATAAGACGAGTAATTCTCATGTTCACGTGTATGGATTTCCTTCGGTTTCATCCCGTCGGACTGTCCGACCAGGAGTATTCGCCGCTACGTCCCCCGGACGGGGGGAGCAGGGCGAACCCCAAGGATTCGGAGCGAAGCTGTGAAAAGAGTGAAACTCACTTTTTTATGAGCAAATATCAGTCAAGACATAGATAAAAGTGAGGAAAAATTGGTACAAGTCGTAGCAATTGCCGGAATCAGGGAATGAGCGAGATCCTCGCGTCATTGAGCTCGGCCGCCACACCCTGCCAGAGGCCGACCACGGCCTGGCCGAGCGCATCCACATCGGTGAAGCCGGAGTACGACTTCTCGGGGTTGTCGCGGCGCATGTCGTCATCGACGAACGCTGTGATCGCGAAGCGCACGGCGGCGGCGCGCTGGGCCCGGGGCGATGTCGTGGAGCCCGACTGCGCTCGGCGGAACCCGTCGGCGACCGAGCGCACCCAGCTCTCGGCGGCGGCCTTTGCCGCCGTATAGCTGGCGCCTCCGGCCGTCGGACGCTCGACGGAGGTCGACGACACGATCGCCAGCCGGCCGGCCTCGCTGCTGACGAGCGCGTCGAAGAAGGCTCGCGAGGTGTTGCGCAGGGTGGTGAACCCCGCATCCATGGCCACCCAGTCGTCATCGCTCTGCGCGGTGATGCCCGCTGCTCCGCGCCATCCGCCCACGAGGTGGATGAGTCCGTCGACGGCTCCGAACTCCTGTGTCACCGATGAGGCGAGCTCGTCGACCGCGGCCAGCTTCGACAGGTCGCACACCCGCGTCGACGCGCCGGGCACGCTTCGCTCGAACGCGCTGAGCCTCTCGACATTCGATCCGACCGCGACGACTCGAGCCCCCGCGCTGACGAGCGCCCGCGCAGTGGCGACGCCGGAAGAGCTTGTAGCCCCGGCAACAGCGACAACCCGACCATCGACGCTCATGACCGACCCTTCTGTAGGTATACCTGCGGACAGTATGCCCCGGCGCACCGGCACATACTGCCCGCAGAGGGGACTCCTAGCCGCGCGACGTTCCCGTGATGCCCTCTGTCGACAGGATGACGTCGCCGATCTTCTTGGCGAGCGCCTCGTAGAACATCGAGAGGGGGAACTCGTCGTCGAGGATCGCGTCGGTCAAGGCGCGGGGCGGGCCGTCGAGGGGCAGGGCCTGCGGGCCGCGGGCCCAGACGGATGCCGGGTTCGGCGTGACCGTCTCGGTGACCAGCTCGTAGGCGGCCAGCCAGTGCGCCACCTTCGGGCGGTCGATCGAGCGCCAGTACAACTCGTCGATCTTCTTGCCGAGCGCGAGCACACTGTCGGCGACCTCGGGCCAGTCGATGGTGAGCTTCGTGTCGGTCCAGTGCAGCACGTGGTGCTGGTGCAGCCACGCGAACAGCAGCTGGCCGCCGAGTCCGTCGTAGTTGCGCACGCGCGAACCCGTGAGCGCGAAGCGGAAGATGCGGTCGAACAGCACCGCGTACTGCACGAGCCGGGCGTGCTCGAGGAGGTGCGCATCGGCATCCGACAGCTCGGTCTCGCCGAGCGCCTCGAGACGACGCTGGATGCGCACCGACTCGCGGAACGCGGTGAGGTCGCAGCGCAGCTCCTCGAGCGAGTAGAGGAAGAACGGCATGCGCTGCTTGATCATGAACGGGTCGAACGGCAGATCGCCGCGCATATGGGTGCGGTCGTGGATGAGATCCCACATCACGAAGGTGCGCTCGGTGAGGGCCTGGTCGGTCAGCAGCCGGGCGGCGTCGTCGGGAAGCTCGAGGCCGGTCGTGTCGGCCGCCGCGCGCACGACGGTGCGGAATCGGGCCGCCTCCCTGTCGGCGAAGATGGCGCCCCAGGTGAACGTCGGGATGCTGCGGGTGGCGACGGTCTCGGGGAACAGGACGGCGGAGTTGGTGTCGTAGCCGGGCGTGAAGTCGACGAAGCGGATGGGCACGAAGAGCGCGTTCGAGTAGTCGCCCGCCTCGAGCTCGGCGACGAACTCCGGCCAGATCACCTCGATCAGCACGGCCTCGACGAGTCGCGACGACGAGCCGTTCTGGGTCGTCATCGGAAACACGACGAGGTGCCGGATGCCGTTCTCCCGGTGCTTCTCGGGGTGGAACAGCACGAGCGAGTCGAGGAAGTCGGGAACGCCGAAGCCCTCGGCCGCCCAGCGGGCGAAGTCGGCGCGGAGGGCGTCGTGATACGCGGCGTCGTGGGGGAACGCCGGCGAGAGGGCCGCGATGGATGCCGAGATCACGGCCACGAGGTCGGCCGCCCGTTCGTGGTCTGCCGCATCGGGCACGGAGCCGTCTTTGATCTGCAGCGCCTGCAGCTCGATGGCGGCGGCCTTGAGGCCGGTCCAGGCGGCGGAGGTCTTGGCCAGCGATGCGTCCTCGACGACCTCGGGTTCATCGCCGATCGCGGGAACGACGTACTGGGTGGTCGTTGTGGTGGGCATGGGGAACCTCCGATCCAAAGGACAGTGCTCGTGGGGCGCGGCATGCGCCGTGCTTCGAGGCTACGGGCGATCGGGCCGTGGTTTCGTGCCCGGAGCATCGATTTGCTGCGGCAGAGGCCGCGAGCGGTGCACGAATCATGCACGCCGCGCACGTCGCCGTTTAGGATGAACCGCATGAGCCAGACGCCGCCCACCCCGCCCTCCGTTCCGCCCGTTCCCGGATACGGGGCGCCGGTTCCGCCCGGCGACGGGTACGGCAACTCGACGCCTCCCTACGGCGCCCAGCCCGGCGGCAGCTACTCGCCCGTGCAGGAACCCCGCTACAACGTGCTCGCGATCGTCTCGTTCGTCTCGGCCTTCTTCATCTCGCTCGTCGCGGTCATCACCGGGCACATGGCGCTCGGACAGATCAAGCGCACGGCGGAGAAGGGGCGGGGCCTCGCCATCGCTGGTCTGGTCATCGGCTACGTCGGTATCGTCGGCGGCATCATCTCGATCATCACCCTGGTCGTCATGGCCATCGCGGGCATCGGCCTCTTCGCGACCATCGCCAGCAACTACGACCCCGACGACTACAGCTACACGTCCGATCCCTTCACCTCGACGTCCGCACCCGACTCCCTCGGCGGAGACCTCACGTTCGAGGCGGGCAACGACCTCGACGCGAACACGGTCGCGCAGTTCGCCGACCCGTTCATCATCGACTCCGAGTGGACCGTGGCCAGCCCCGACGACGGAAACGGCAACTGGTCCTACCTCGACCCCTCCGGCCTGTGCACCGTGTCGTTCCACCAGGGCGGTCTCGGCGACCAGGTTCCGGTCACGTCGGGTGACGACCGTGCGACGACCACGAGTTTCCTGGCGGTCGTGCTCGACACCGAGGACTCGACGATCTCGGGTCAGGCCACAGACAGCACGATCTCGTACAACTTCGAGGATGCGGGACTCGTCGACACGCTGCTGATGCAGGGCACCGATTCCGACGGCTCGAACTGGAAGCTGGCCGGTCGCGCGTTCGGAGAACTCGGCAGCGGACTCTACGTGGATGTCACCTGCAAGTCGGGCGGCGACCTCGAGTCGGTCTACGACACCGTCACGACGAAGGCTGCCATCACTGTCTTCTAATTCAGTGGAGTGGGTGGCCTCGGAGGGCAGGGCACCCGGCGGCAACGCCGCCCCGCTTGGCCTCGCTCTTCTGGGCCCGATCCAGCTCCTGAAGGCGGCCGGTGAGCCCATCGCCGTTCGCGGTTCTCTCGGTCGCGCCGTGCTGGCATCGCTGGTGCTCGCCGACGGCCGGCCGCGCTCCATCGACGGCCTGGTCGACGATGTGTGGGGCGACGAGCCGCCGCAGAATCCCCGAGCCTCCCTGCAGACGCTGGTCTCTCGCATCCGGGCCCTGGAGCCCTCGCCGATCATCGAATCGTCGGCGGCGGGCTACCGACTCGCGCTGGGCGGGCCGTCGATCGACCTGCTGGTCGCGGAGTCCGTTCTCGCGGGCCTCGCGACCCCGCACGCCCCGGAGGCAGATCTCGCCGACGCTGAGACGGCGCTCGCGCTCTGGCGGGGCGAGCCGGCGGCAGACCTGCCTCCGACAGCGCCCGTGGCCGGCGCCCTCGTCCACCGGGCGGAGCGCGCCCGCGGTGCGCTCCGTCGCATCCGGGCGCGGGCCCTCGCGGCGCTCGGGCTGGCCGACGATGCCTCGGCCGCCTTCGACGAGCTCGCCCAGGCGAATCCCCTCGACGAGAAGGCCCAGCTCGAGGCGATGAACGCGGCCGTCGACGCGGGGCGTTTCGCGTCGGCGCTTCAGCGGTTCGCCGAGCACCGCGAGCTGCTGGCAGAGCGACTGGGGACAGACCCGTCGCCGGCCCTCGTCGAGGCCAACGCGGCGATCCTCAGGGCGTCGAACAGTCACATCGACCCGAGCGCACCCCAGGGGCAGCAGGCCCGGATGCTCCGGCCGGCGTTCGGCATCGGCCTGCGCGAGGCGCCGAACGAGATGGTCGGGCGAGACGACGACGCGCGTCGTGTGCTCGATCTGCTCGGCCGTCACCGGCTCGTCACGCTTCTGGGTTCGGGCGGCCTCGGCAAGACGCGGCTGGCGCAGGATGTCGCGGCGCGCGCCGTCGAGGCGGGCTCGTCGGTCGCGGTGGTCGAGCTTGCAAGCATCGCGTCGGGAGACGACGTCGGGCTGCTCATCGCGTCGACGCTGGGAATCCGCGAGGTGCAGTCCGCGCGCCGCATCGGCGACCCGATCGTGGTTCCCGACGTGCGTCGACGCATTCTCGACGCCCTCGTCGGCCAGCCCGCACACGGCGCGCAGTCGACCCTCCTCGTGCTCGACAATTGCGAGCACGTCATCGACGCCGCCGCGATCTGGGCCGCCGACCTCGTCGCCGCCTCTCGAGAGCTGACGATCCTCTGCACCAGCCGTTCGCCCCTGTCCATCGCCGCAGAGCAGGTCTACTCCCTGCAACCGCTGCCGTCGACCAGTCGAGACGCTTCCCCGGCGGCTGCGGTCACGCTCTTCGTCGATCGCGCCCGCGCGGCCCGGCCATCCGTTCGTCTGCCCCCGGCAGTCGTCGAGCGGCTCTGCAGCCGGCTCGACGGTCTCCCCCTCGCCATCGAACTCGCGGCGGCCCGCGTTCGGTCGTTCTCGGTCGAGGAGGTCGAGGCCCGGCTCGTCGACAGGTTCGCCCTGCTCACCTCGGGCGACCGGTCGGCTCCGGAGCGCCACCGCACGCTGCTCGCGGTGATCGAGTGGAGCTGGAACCTGCTGCGCGACGACGAGCAGCAGCTCCTGGTGCGCCTGTCGCGGTTCGCCGACGGGTTCTCGCTCCGCACGGCGGAGACGATGATGCGCGCGGCCGGGCGGGAGGGCACGGCGGCCGATGCGCTCGACGGCCTCGTGCTGCAGTCGCTGGTCGTCGTCACCGACACGGCGCAGGGCACCCGTTACCGCATGCTCGAGACGGTCAGGGAGTTCGGGAACCGAGGTGTCGGGTCGATCGTCGACGAGAAGGAGCTGGCGCAGCACGAACGCCAGTGGGCGATCGGCCTGGCCCTCGACTCCGCGGAACTCTGGTTCGGATCGGGGCAGGGCGCATTGCTCAGGGACAGCCCAGCCAGCATCGAGCAGGACAACCTCGTCGCCGTGCTCCGGCGTGCCATCGCCGACGGAGAACAGGATGCCGCCGTCGGCGTGTACGCCGCGCTCGCCTATCTGTGGACTCTGCGAGGCGCCCACTCCGAGGTGCTCGCCTTCGGCGCCCCGGTGATGGCGATGCTCGGCGGCTACCGGCCGGTTGCTGCCCTGGCGCAGCTCGCCGTGCTCGCGCTGGTGATCACCGCGGCGACCTTCGGCCTGTTCCAGTTCAGCACGACCGTTCGGGCGATCGTGCTGCTGCGGCGACTCGTCGACCGCGTCGAGGTGGAGTATCCGCAGCTGCAGGCGATGGCGCGCCTGGTGCTGTCGATCGACGACCTGTCGGCCGCGTACTCCGCCGTGGAGGCGACCCAGGCGCACCCGGATGCGCGCACCGCGATCCTCGGCAACGTGATGGGCGCCCAGCTCGCCGAGAACGGGGGCGACGTCGAGGGTGCGCGCGTCTTCGCGCTGCGCGCCCGCGAGCTGGCCGAGCAGGTCGGCGACGAGTGGGGCTCGACCATGAGCGCCCAGATGCTCGTGCTCTTCAGCAGCGAGGCCGGCGACTGGCAGGGCGTTCTCGACTGGGCGCCGATCGCGAGCGAGGGTCTGCGCGACATGGGCGCCCTCAGCGATCTGCACCAGCTGACGTGGGCGATCGCCATCGCCCGGATCGGCCTCGGCGAGCTCGACGAGGCCGAGGGCCTGCTCCGCGAGGTGATCGCGGTCAAAGGCGGCCTCGACGACGGCATGCTCGCGCTGAACGGGCAGGCGGGCCTCGCGGAGATCGAACTCGCCCGGGCCGCGACGGCCGCGCGGGCCGGAGACCACGCCGCAGCAGCTCGTCATCGTGCGCTCGGCATCGAGGGGTATTGCGCGAGCGTCGACCTCTCGCGCTCGTCGGCTCAGCGCCTGCGCCCCGAGGCGATCATCGCCCTCGCCATCCTGGTCGCCACGGAGTGCCAGGCCGCGGCCGACACCGACACGCTTGCCGACACGGCTGCGGACACGGCTGCGGACGCGGCCGCGGACACGGCCGCCGACGCGGCTGCCCCCGCCGCTGCCGATGCCCGGATGCTGCGCGACCACGGGCGCGACCTGCGCATCCGGCTGCTCGTCGAGTTCCGGAGGCGGAGCATCCAGTTCGACAGGCCCGTGCTCGGAACGGCGACCGTGGCCATGGCCCGCTGGGCCCTCGACGCCCGCGACGAGCCCGAGCTGGCGGCCGAGCTGCTCGCCCTCGCATCCGGCATCTCGCCGCGGCAGGACAGCCCGAGCATGCGCATCGAGCAGCACGTCGCGCACGTGAGCGCGGCCGTCGGGCACGACGAGTACGGCCGGATGCTCGAGGCATCCGGCCGTCTGACTCGCGACGAGCGCGTGGCGCGCATCTCCGAGCTGCTGTCGTCTCCCGCCCTGCGTTCGTAGCCATGGCAGGGCGCCCTGCGCCAGATGCCCTGCTACGCCTTGCGCATGTAGGCGCGCACGAAGAGCGGGGCGAAGATCGCCACGACGACCGCGGCTCCGAGGAGCGCGAGCCAGAAGTCGCCGCCGATCGTGCCGACGTTCGCGAGGTCGCGCACCGCCGACACGAGGTGCGACACCGGGTTGACGTTCACGAACGCCTGGAGCCACCCCGGCATGGTGTCGCTCGGAACGAACGCGTTCGACAGGAAAGTGAGCGGGAAGAGCACCAGGAACGAGATGCCCTGCACGCTCGAGGCGCTGCGGGCGATCACGCCGAAGAACGCGAAGATCCAGCTCAGCGCCCACGAGCAGACGATCACCAGCAGACCGGCGAGCACCACGAAGCCGAGGCCGCCCTCGGGCCGGTAGCCGAGGATGAAGCCCACGACGAAGGTGATCGTCGTGGCGATGGTGTAGCGCACGGTATCGGCGAGCAGCGCACCGGCGAGCGGGGCGATGCGGGCGATGGGCAAGGACTTGAAGCGGTCGAACACGCCCTTGTCCATGTCCTCGCGCAACTGCACGCCGGTCACGACCGAGGTCGTGATCACGGTCTGCACCAGGATGCCGGGGATGAGCAGCGGCAGGTAGCTCGCCACGTCGCCGGCGATGGCCCCTCCGAAGATGAAGGTGAACATCACGGTGAAGATGATCGGCTGCAGCGTGACGTCGATCAGCTGTTCGGGGGTGCGTCTGACCTTCAGCAGGCCGCGATAGGCCATCGAGAACGAGTTGCGCACGGTCTGGCCGACGCTCACGTGGTTGCGCAGCTCCCGGCTCACGCCGGATTGGATGGTCGAGGTGATGGTGGTCATGCGTTCACTTCTTCTTTCTCGGTCTCGACGCCGTGTCCGGTGAGGGTGAGGAAGACCTCGTCGAGCGTCGGCTTCTGCACGGCGAGCTCGGTGAGGCTGATGTTCTGCTCGCGCAGCGCGACGAGGAGGTCGGTGATGCGATCGGGGTCCTGCATGGGGGCGGTGATGCGTGCGGCCTCGGGCGACAGGGTCACGTCGACGCCGAGCACCGACCGGATGGCCCGCACCGCGTCGTCTCGATCGGCGGGGTCGAGCAGGCGCAGCTGCAGCGACGACTTTCCCACCGAGGCCTTGAGCTCGTCGGCGGTTCCCTCGGCGACGACCCTGCCCGTGTCGATCACGGCGATGCGGTCGGCCAGCTGGTCTGCCTCGTCGAGGTACTGGGTGGTGAGCAGCACGGTCGATCCCGTGCTCACGAGTCGCCGGATGGTGTCCCACATCTGCGAGCGCGTGCGGGGGTCGAGGCCCGTGGTCGGCTCGTCGAGGAAGATGAGGGGCGGCTGCGAGATCAGGCTCGCGGCGAGGTCGAGGCGGCGTCGCATGCCGCCGGAGAAGTTCTTGAGCGGGCGCTTGGCGGCCGCGGTCAGCCCGAACTCCTCGAGCAGCTCGTTGGCCTTGGCGCGTGATTCGGCGCGTCCGAGACCGTTGAGCCGGCTGAAGAGCATGAGGTTCTCGGTCGCGCTGAGGGTCTCGTCGACCGAGGCGTACTGCCCGGTCACGCCGATGAGCTGGCGCACGATTTGCGCCTCGTGCTGCACGTCGTGCCCGAAGACGGTGGCGTGCCCGGCGTCGGGTCGCAGCAGGGTTGCGAGCATGCGGATGACGGTGGTCTTGCCGGCGCCGTTCGGGCCGAGCACGCCGTAGACGCTCCCGGTCCGCACGCGCAGGTCGACGCCGTCGACGGCGCGGTTGTCGCCGAAGATCTTGACTAGGCCGGTGGCCTCGACGGCCCAGTCGGAGCTGGTTGCCATGGGTGGACTTCCTTTCGCTGAAGTTGTCTCCATCGTTCAGGGGCCCGCTGTCGTGGCGCTGTCGTGGTGCTGTCGGCGCCCGCGCGCCACGAAAGACAATCCGGTGCCGGGCGCGGGCACGAATACAGTCCATGAGCCTCCTGCAGCAGAATCCCGCCGACGCCACGTTCGGCCGCGGGGGAGACGAGCCCTATGCCCGGGCGCTCCGGGATGGCGCCGCAGGGCGCCTCGAACTGCGCGAAGCAGGGCGAAGGAGCTCGACGGCCCTGCTCGACCTGGATGTCACGAAGTGGAGTGCCGCGGCAGACGAGGTCGACCGGTCACTGCTCCGGCACGCCCGCGGTCCCGTTCTCGACATCGGATGCGGGCCGGGTCGTATGGTCCGGGCGGCGGGCGAGTACGGTCTCGTGGCCCTCGGCCTGGATGTCTCGCCCGAGGTCGTCGCGCTGGCCCGCCACGGCGGTCTGGCCGTTGCCCTCGGTTCGGTGTTCGACCGGGTCCCGGCGGAGGGACTCTGGCGCACGGCGCTGCTCCTCGACGGCAACGTCGGCATCGGGGGAGACGTCGCGGCCCTGCTGGCCCGATGCCACGAGGTGCTGGCGGCGTCCGGGCGGCTCGTCGTCGAGCTCCACGCGGACGACGATCGCGACCACTCCTACACGGCCGCCCTCGTCGGCGCCGACGGAGCCCGCAGCGCCGTCTTCCCGTGGGCCGAGGTGGGCCTGACCCGCCTGCGAGACATCGCACACGCATCCGGATTCGACGTCGACCGCGCCTTCACGGCGGGCGGCCGTCGCTTCTGCCGCCTGATCCGCGGCTGACGCGTCAGCCGGCCGGTCCCAGGAGTACCGCGAGCATGGCGGCCGCGCCGCCCACGATGAAGAGCATCGTTCCCAGCTGCATGGTGCGGGTCTTGTTGCGGTCCGCGGTCGGCACGTCGACCTCGAGGATGGGGCAGCCCGACCAGCCGATCAGTCCGATGCTCACGGCGACGAGGCCCGCACCGATCCACCACAGCAGCGCGAGACCCTTCGCCAATAGCGCCGGGCGCCATCCGCTCGACAGCAGCAGTCCCAGAGTGATCGCCGATGCCCCGACGGCAGCGACGAACCAGATCGTTCCCGTCCACATGATGCGCTGGACGTTCTTCTCGGGGGTCATGAGATCGTGGGTCACGTTGACATCATTCACCTGTGCGGGGCTCAAAACAAATTGATTTGTGACAACTACTGCGGCGGGACTACAGAAAGCCGATGCGCCGCAGCAGTCGAGTCACGCCGGCAGCACCCAGTAGGCCATGATCGGCGTGAGAACGACGGTCGTCAGCAGCACCTTGAGCGCCGTGGCGAGGTCGTTCCAGCCCGGCAGGAGTGTCGTGACGAGCAGCGTGAACGCCAGGTTCACCGGGAAGAACCCGAGCCAGATGCTCGTGGCCTGCTTCCATCTCGGCGGCGCGACCGTGGCCGCGGTCCGGCCGTCGGCATCCGTCGCCTGCAGCACCTGGGGCTGGTCGAACCAGCCCTCGATGCCGGTGCGCTTCTCGACGCGCGACTCGCGCACGAGTTCGCGACCGCCCTCGAACCAGGCGCGCCGGTCGTCCGACGACTCCCACTCCTCGAGCAGCGTCGCGTCGGCGAACCGGTAGAGCATGTGCCAGTGCACGGAGTCGGCGCCCTGCCTCACCCAGCCCGACCCGAGGAAGCCCGGATAGCGGTTCGCGAGGTTCACCCCCGCCTGCACCCAGCGGGTGACGTCGGGGATCTTCTCGGGATCGACTGTGCGGGTGATGGACACGGTGATGGGAACGGAGGGCGATGCTTGTGGCTGCCCGAACGCGTTCTCCGACTCTTCTGGAGACATGCTCCCCAGTATCCGCCGCGGATGTTACGCCCGCATTAAGCGCTACTTCTCGTCGTCGTCCTCGTCGACCTCGTCGTACTCCTCGAGGATCTCGAGGGCCTCCTCGTCGAGGTCGTCCGGCTTGTGACCGGCCGCGTGCCGCACGGCGTGACGGCCGAGGATGAGCAGTTCGCGCGTCTCCATGGCATCCGCAAGCTCGTCGCGATCGAGGTCGTCCGCATCGTTGATGACCTTCGTCACCATCTCGATGCCCATGTCGAACCAGCGCTCGGCGTTGTGCGCGTCGCCCGCGGCGTCGTAGCTGTCACCCAGGAACGAGTACACCATCGGGTCTTCGGGCTTCTCGGCGCGCAGGGCCTTGGCGAGTTCGTTCGCCTCCGCCTCCTGACCGGTGCGCAGCAGACCCTCGATCAGGTAGACGCGCTTGTCGGGAGCGGCGTCGCCCGGCGCATCCTGGGCCTCGCGCGCGGCCTCGTAGGCGCGCAGGGGCAGGAGGGCGTCGTAGAAGCTCTCGGATGCCGCGATGAAGACGGCGGCGGGCGTCACGTCGTCGTCGTAGAAGGTCTCGGGGTCGCGGGCGAGCGCGAGGAACTCCTCGGCGACGGCGAGCGCCTTCTCGGGGTCGTCGGCTTTGAAGCTGGACTCGTCGATGTAGTCCCAGGTCACGGTCTTAGGCATGAGGCAACCTTAACGCCCAGACGCCGCCAGCTAGCATGGACAGCGATATGCATACGAGCCCGCCGCCCTCCCGCACACGCGCGTCCGCGGGCACCCCGGCGCACTTCCTTCCCCACCTGCAGGGTCTGCGGGCCATCGCCGTTCTGCTCGTGGTGGTCTACCACTTCTGGCCGGGCCGCCTGCAGGGCGGCTACATCGGCGTCGACGTCTTCTTCGTCATCTCGGGCTTTCTCATCACGGGGCAGCTGGCCCGAGAACTCGATGCTTCGACAGGCTCAGCACAAGGGGGCCGCATTAATCTGCCCGCCTTCTACGCCAAGAGGGTGCGACGCCTGCTGCCCGCCGCCGTCACCGTGCTCGTCTTCTCGGCGCTGGCCACCCTGTTCATCCTGCCCCTATCGAGTCTCGGCGAGAACCTGCGCGAGATCCTCGCGTCGACCTTCTACGTCGAGAACTGGGCGCTCGCGGCCAACTCCGTCGACTACCTCGCGGCCGCCAACGAGGCCACGCTCGTGCAGCACTACTGGTCGCTGTCGCTCGAGGAGCAGTTCTACCTGATCTGGCCGCTGATGCTGCTCGGCGCGTCGTGGCTCGCGGTGAGGTTCTGGTCGGGCAGGCGCTGGAACGCGCTGTTCGCTGTCGTCGTGGCCGTCAGCATCCTGTCTCTCGTGTTCTCGATCGTCTACACGCAGACCAACGCGGCCCAGGCCTACTTCGTGACCTTCACCCGCATGTGGGAGTTCGGCGCCGGCGCCGTGCTCGCCCTGCTGCCGAGGCTGCGGCCCACGAAGGCGTGGCTGTCGAATGTGCTGGGCTACGGCGGAATCGCGATCGTGCTCGGCTGCGGCTACTTCTACGACAAGTCCACGCCGTTCCCGGGGTCTGCGGCGATCCTGCCCGTCGTCGGAACGATGGCGATCATCCTCGCCTCGCACCGCGAGCACTGGTACGACGCCGGTCGCGTCCTGAGCGTGCGCCCCGTGAGCTTCATCGGCGACATCTCGTACTCGCTCTACCTGTGGCACTGGCCGCTCATCGTCATCGCCCCGTTCGTTCCGGGCTGGGGACTCTCGACCATCAACCGGCTCGTGCTCTTCGTGCTCTGCTTCGTGATCGCGTGGCTCACCAAGAGGTTCATCGAAGACCCGACCAGGGCCTGGAAGCCACTCGTCCGTCGCAAGCCCCGGTTCACCTTCGTGTCGATGCTCGCCGCGATGGCCCTGGTCACCCTCGTCGTCGGCGTGACCAGCGTCGTGCAGCAGCCGAAGTACGACGCGGCGGCCGCCGAGCTGCGCAGCACCCTCGAGACGATGCCCGACTGCTTCGGCGCGGCATCCGGGCTCACCGACGGCCTCGGCCCGATCGATTCCTGCTCGAACCCCGAGCTCGAAGGCCAGATCATTCCGAGCCCGGGGTTCGGCAACGCCGACCGGCCGCAGCATCCCGACTGCCTGGTCACGCTCAACGACTCCACCCTGACGAGCTGCGAGTTCGGCGACACCGAATCGGATTCGGCGCCCCGGGTCGCGGTCATCGGCGACAGCCACGCGTATGCGCTGCTCGACCCGATCATCCAGCTCGCCGAGACCAATGGCTGGCACCTGACCACGTACCTCAAGGGCGCCTGCCCCTGGAGTACGACCCCGATCGCGGGCGGCGACGCCTTCGCGGCCTCCTGCGCCGACTGGCGGTCGAAGCTCGACACCGAACTCGCGGCGGTCGCCCCCTACGATGCGATCTTCACGGCCGCGCTCGCCGATCACGCTCTGGATGCCGATGGCTCGGCCGCCGCAGACGAGACCGCGGGATTCATGGAGGCCTGGACCCCGCAGCTCGAGCAGGGCACGCCGGTGGTCACCCTCGTCGACAACCCGTCCTGGGAGACCGACCCCAACAAGTGCCTGCGCATCTCCGACGCGGCCGACTGCACCGAGACCCGGCAGGACGGTCTGGGCGAGGTCGACCCCCTCGCCTCGGCGGCCGCGCAGCTCGCGACGGGTGGCGGCGACGTGACCCTCCTGGACTTCTCCGACACCTACTGCGACACCGACGTCTGCTTCCCTGTGATCGGCGGGGCCAACGTATACCGCGACCAGGATCACCTGACGCGCACCTTCGCCTTCACGCTCGCCCCCTTCATCGAGAGCGCCATCGTCGCCGCCCTCGGTCGATCGCTGACCCGCTAGGCAGCGCGTATGACCGGGGTGCTCACCGGCTTCGCCATCATCGGCTTCGTCATCGCGGTCGGCTACGTCGTCGGACGTACCAACATCCTGCAGGTCGACGCGCAGAAGCCGTTGAACCGCATCGCGTTCTTCGTGACCAGCCCCGCCCTGCTGTTCACCGTGCTGGCGCGGGCCGATGTGAGCGTGATCTTCTCGACGTTCCTGGTGGTCACCGTCATCACGATCGCCATCTCGATCGGTCTCTACGTTGCCCTGTCGCGCATATTCTTCCGCCGACCGGCCGCCGAGACCACCGTAGGTGCGGCCGCCGCGTCGTACTCCAACGCGAACAACATCGGCCTGCCTGTGGCCATCTACGTGCTCGGAGATCCGCAGTTCGTGGCGCCGCTGCTGATGCTCCAGCTGATCGTGATGGCGCCCCTCACGCTCACGGTGCTCGACACGGTGACGCGCGGCAAGGCATCCATCGGATCGTTTCTCACCCAGCCCGTGCGCAATCCGATGATCATCGCGTCGCTGGTGGGACTGCTGCTGAGCGTCTTCGGAGTGACGTTGCCGGAGCCCGTGATGGCGCCATTCGATCTCATCGGTGCGGCCACGATTCCGCTGGTGCTCATGACCTTCGGCATGTCGCTCGCCGGGCAGCGCCCGCTCGCTCCCGGCACCGGCCGTCGCGACGTGCTGACCTCGGCCCTGCTCAAGAGCGTGGTCATGCCGATCGTGGCCTACCTGTTCGGACGTTTCGTCTTTGACCTCGATGCGGTACACCTGTTCGGCGTCGTGGTGCTCGCGGCCCTGCCGACGGCGCAGAACGTGTTCAACTTCGCGTCGCGCTACGAGCGGGGAGTGGTGATCGCCCGGGATACGGTGCTCATCACGACAGTAGCCTCGGTGCCCGTGCTGGTGATCGCGGCTGCGCTGCTTGCGCCGTAGCAGGCATAGACGTTCTCTAGAACGGCGGGTCGTCATCGATGCCGATCGGCGTGCGGGGGATGCCGTCGGTGACGGCACCGCGGAACCAGTTGCGAGCCGGCGGCTCGTCTGCGTCGGGACTATCGGGACCGCCCGGATCTCGGCTGAACCGGAATCGTGGTGGCGCAGGCCTCGCCAGGGGAGTCGGTTCGTGTTGCCTGGCATAGCCCGATGGTGAGACGGAGATGATCACGCCGTCCGACTGCGTCACGAATTGCCACGTCGTCTTGTGTTTCACCTTGTGATGCTTCGGGCACTGGGGAACGAGGTTGGCGACCGAGGTCGCGCCCTGCGGAAACGGAACGTTGTGGTCGCCGTCGCAGTCGCGGGCGACGCGGGTGCAACCCGGGAATCGGCAGGTGACGTTGATCAGGTCGACCAGCTCTCGCATCTTCGCATCGGGCTTGTACCGGGTGATGCCCGCTGAGAGGGCCACCCCGGTCGCAGGGTCTGTCAGCACGCGGGAGAAATAGGGCGCGTTCGCTGTCAGTCGAGTTGCAGTGAGCGCGTCGATAGGGCCGTACCCCTCGAGGGACGCACTTTCGTCACTGAACCCCAGGAGGCTGAGCGCGGGGACTGTCACGTAGACGTGGGCTTGGATCGCATGGCCGGGTGCTCCCGGCATGGAGAGCTGACCATTCAGGAGTAGATCGGAAGCGACGTCAGCGTGCAACTGCGCGATCGTGCGGGGGTCTCCGGCGGCTTTCAACGCGAGCGCGAAGCGGTGCAGACGGTCTTGGATCGCCTCATTCTCGACTGCGGGCTGACGAATGCCGAAGACGGAGAGGCCGTTCTGGTCGTCGGAGCTGTCGACGAACGTGGTGCGGGTCGCAGCCTCACGCAGATGCCGCTCGACGGCGTCCTCCATCGTGGCGGCCTTGGCCTCACGGCTGGCTCTGTTACGGAGGATGTGAACGGGCGTCGTACGGGCGAGCTGGAGCATGCGCATTTCGAAGTCGTGCTGTTTCTCTTCGGGCAGGCAGGAGCCGAACTGCGTGATGGTCTGCGCGTGCGCCAGGGAGATCTCGCCGGCATAGAGCGCCCGATGCGTGAGTACGAACGTCTCTTCGAGATGCTGGCTGGTCTCCATCAACGAATACGCGGCGCGCTCACTCAGCCGTTGTGCGGTCGCGAGATCGGTCACGAACTCTCGTCTGGCGACGACGTCTGATGACCACTGCGGCCCGCCCCCTGATCTGTCGACGGGATCGACGGCCTGTCCGGCAGCACGAGCCACATTCACGAGATGGGCGTACTCGGCCTGCATCGATGCGATCTGCTTCGCCAGCTCGTCGATGTCACCCATGGCCGCGTGGAACGACTGCACAAGGCGGGCGTCGGGCTCGGCGATCACGGGGCTTACCTTTCGAAAAGTTTAGAACAAATCAACCATTTAATTCTACTCTATGCGACTCTAAATTAGAAGATGTATTCTATGCTCGGGGCTTTATGATCGGATTCATGCACGGTTGGGCGATTCTGCCTCCTCCTCCCCGCTCCTGACCGGAGCGGTGCTGCCGGCCCACGTGGCCGGTCTCTTTGTGCTGCTCTGGCGCTCTCGATGATCCCGTTCGTCGTTCCCTCTCAGCTCAGGAGTTCCGTCATGTCCAGTTCTTTTCGTGCCCGCGGGGTGCCCCGAGGCGTTCTCTACGTCTGCACCGCAGGAATCCTGTGGGGTACTGCCCCGATCGCCTTCGATATCGTCCACGACCTCACGGGCCTCGGCGCGGTTCAGATCAGCGCATATCGACTCGTGATCGCAGCCCTGGCTCTCGCTGTGATGGCCGTCTTGACGGGCAATGGGGTAGCCACCGGTCGAGCGCTGAAGCGACAGCCGCTGTCGATCGCGGCCATCGGCGCCAGCGTCGCAACTTATCAGGCACTGTGGTTCGCCGCCATCACCCAGGTCGGTGTGAGCGCAGCCACCGTCATCAGCCTGGGTCTTGCGCCTGTTCTGATCACTGTCTGGGAGAAATGGATAACTCGCACGAGGCCACGAACCGCGCAGCTTCTCTCGATCGCCGCCGCCCTAACTGGTCTGACTCTCATCAGTTTGTCGGCCGAGGCCGACCACATCGACGCCGGGAGTCCGTTCATGGGTCTGCTTCTCGCATCCGCGTCGGGCGTCCTCTACGCCGCAACGACCGTTCTCAGTCGGCGAGTCGCCGTGAGTATCTCGCCGGTGCCGATGGCCACTGCGAGCACAGCGATCGGCGCGCTCTGCTTGATGCCCCTTGCTCTTCTCTCGGGACCAGTCGTCACCACGGATTCGACCGCGATCCTGTCGATTGTGTATCTGGGAGTCGTCACGATGGCGCTAGCCTCGCTCCTGTTGTATTCAGGGCTCCGCACGGCGCACGCCAGCACTGCGTCGATCGCGACACTCCTCGAACCGGTCACCGCCGCGCTTCTAGCTGTCGTCTTTCTTGCTGAATCCCTATCGATGAAGGCGCTCATCGGCATAGGCCTCATCCTCACAGCCGTGGCGGCAATGAACCTCGGTTCGTCGCCGAATAGCCCGGCTGACCAGAAGTAGGCCGCCCTTCGACAAGCTCAGGGAGCGGTCGGGGGCACTCACCAGAACATCGGGCGGTCTTCGTCTTCTTCTGTGTCGACGTCGATGTCCACCCACACCGGAACATGGTCGCTGGGCGCGTCGCCCTTGCGCTCGTTGCGGTCGATGCGGGCGTTCGAGACCACGTCGGCGAATGGCTTCGATCCGAGGATGAAGTCGATGCGCATGCCCTCGTTGCGCGGAAAACGCAGCTGCTTGTAGTCCCAGTAGGTGTAGCCGGTGGGGATGCGCGGGCGCACCACGTCGGTGAGCCCGGCATCCATGAAGTCGTTGAACGCCGCGCGCTCGGGCGCCGACACGTGGGTCGACCCCTCGAACGCCTGGATGTCCCACACGTCGGTGTCGAGAGGAGCCACGTTCCAGTCGCCCATGAGTGCGAGCGGCTGCTGCGGGTTGGCGGCGATCCAGGCGCGGGTGTCTGCAGCGAGGGCCGCGAGCCAACGGAGCTTGTAGTCGTAGTGCGCGTTCTCGAGCTCACGGCCGTTGGGAACGTAGAGGCTCCAGAGGCGGACGTCGTTCACCGTCACGCCGAGGGCGCGTGCCTCGAGAGGCAGCGTTCCGTCGTCGTTCTCCTTGCCGAAGCCGGGCATGTTCTCGAAGTCCTTCGTGACCTCGGTCATGGGCAGCCGCGATGCGAAGGCGACGCCGTTCCACTGGCTCAGGCCGTGCAGCTCGACCTCGTAGCCCGCGGCCGTGAACTGCTCGAACGGGAACTGGTTCTCCTTGCACTTGATCTCCTGCATGGCGAGAACGTCGACGTCCTCCCGCACGAGCCAATCGGCGACCCGGTCGACCCGGGCTCTGATGGAGTTCACGTTCCAGGTCGCAATGCGCATGGGGCCCAGTTTATTGGCGCGAACGGGCTCCCCTAAACTGGGGCTGTGACGAACGCGCGCCAGCAACTCATCGACTACATCTCCGCCGAAGCCGTCTTCCACGGCGACTTCACGCTCACGAGCGGCAAGAAGGCGAGCTACTACGTCGACCTGCGCAAGGTGAGCCTCGACCACCGCGTCGCGCCCCTCATCGGCCAGGTCATGATCGACGTCATCAAGGACATTCCCGACGTGTTCGCGGTCGGCGGCCTCACCATGGGAGCCGACCCCGTGGCATCCGCGATTCTTCACCAGGGCGCCGCCCAGGGCCTGGCCTACGACGCCTTCGTCGTGCGCAAAGAGCCGAAGGACCACGGCCGCGGCAAGCAGGTCGAAGGCCCCGAGCTCGAGGGCAAGCGCGTGATCGTGCTCGAAGACACGTCGACCACGGGCGGCTCCCCGCTCAAGGCCATCGAGGCGCTCGAGAAGGTCGGAGCGATCGTCGTGGGCGTTGCGGTCGTCGTCGACCGCAACACCGACGCACGCGAGCGCATCGAGAAGGCCGGTTACCCCTACTACTACGCGATCGGCCTGGCTGACCTCGGTCTCGAGTAGAGCGTGACAGACCCGGTGGATGCCCCGGGCGGCGCGGGCGCTCGGCCTGCGACGCCGAGATGGCTGGTCGCGGTCGTCGCCTCGCTCGCCGCGGTGTTCATCGTGGTGCTGTTCTTCGTGCTGGGCCGACACCTGCCCTGGTTCGACGAGTCGGGTGCCGTGGCGCCGATACCCACCCCCACGGTGTCGGCGACACCGACCGCTACCGCTGAACCCACTCCGACCCCTACACCCGAGCCCGCCGCGGAGACAGGGCCTGCGGCCGCCGGCGTTCACCCGTGGACCGAGCTCCGGGGAGGCGAGTGCCTGGATCCCTTCGGGTCGCCGTGGGACGAGACGTTCACGGTCGTGGACTGCGCCGTGCCGCACGCGGCCCAGCTGATCGCGCGCGTGTCGCTCAACCCCGACCCCGCCGCGGCCTATCCGGGCGAGGCCGCCATCACATCGCAGCTCAACCTGGCATGCACGGCTCCGACCGTGCTCGACTTCGCCGCGGCCGCCGCGTATCCCGACGTTCAGTGGCAGGCGAGCTATCCGGTCTCGGACGCGCAGTGGGCCGACGGACAGCGCGACTACTCGTGCTTCATCAGCAGGTCGTCGGGCGAACCGCTCGCCGGTTCCGTTCAGGTCGTCGCGGCGGGCTGACGGGCACGCATCGAGTTCGTGCCCGCTTGGCTTTAGTGGGCAGCGAAACAAACTCAAAAATCTTTTCGGTCTGTTCCGAGGCGTCGCGCCCGTGTCGGCCGCGCTCACAACCTCCGGTTGACCAGTTGTTTTAAGACAACCCCGAAATCGGAGGATTTGTAACCTTTTGGAGGGGGTGCCGGACTGACCCTCTTGGGGGCCTTGGCTTTTCTGGGAAAGTGCCTATAGCCTGACGGGGACGCAGCATATTCGCAGCATCACCCCTTTCGTCGACACCCGAAGTCAACGATGCCCCCGCTCGCTTATTTCAGGAGAACAATGTCCCGCACAATCCTTTCCCGCCTCGGCGCGGGCCTCGTCGCAACGGCTCTCGTTGCCGGCGGATCGCTCCTCGTCGCAGCGCCGGCTTCCGCCGCTAACGACATCGTCACGCCCAACTCCGTCGTCGAAAACACCTGGGGCACCGAGGGTGGCCTGACGGTCTCCGGCACCGGCACCGCTGGCGACGACCTGGTGGTGGACATCACCGACAACAACGTGGGCGAGTTCGACTACTTCGTCAACGACTCCAAGGACGTCGAGGTCGGCGCAGACGGCACGTACACCGTGACCTTCTTCTGGAACGAAGAGCAGAACGACTTCACGCGCCTTCCCCAGGTGGGCGACACCCCGTTCGCGTACATCCAGAACGTGACCGAGGGTTCCGAGGTCGAAGACATCTTCCTCCCGATCGCTGTCACCGCCTTCGTCCCCGCTGCACAGAACGTCGTCGTCGACCCGATCTGCCTCAGCGGTGACGCTGTGCGCGATCCCGGAGTCACCGTCTTCGCCACCGGCTTCGGCCAGGGCGAAGAGGTCACCTACGTTGTCACTGACGCGGCCGGAAACGTCGTTCCCGGCGACGACGAGCCCATCACTGCAGACGAGACCGGTTCGGTCGGACCCGCGCCCCTGAGCCTGTTCTCCTCCGCTGGCAACATCCCCGACGGCGTCTACACGATCACCTTCAGCAGCGCCACCGTCGCTGCGACGGCCGGTCTCATCACCGTCGGCAACTGCGAGGTTCCCGTTGCTCCGGTTGAGCCGGCAGCTGTTGCCGCTGCTCCGCAGCTGGCCAACACCGGTTCCTCCGACGCCGGCATCCTCGTCGGCGGCTCGGCTCTGCTGCTGCTCGTCGGTGCCGCCCTCGTGGTCGCCCGTCGTCGCCAGAACGCCGACGCGTAACCTGAATCACCCGCCGATCTGATCGGCACCCGAAGGGCCGAGACATTCCGTCTCGGCCCTTCGTCGTTCCCGCCGCCCTTTCCGTAGAGTGAGCACCATGCGCCCCATCCCCGTGACCGCACGTCTCTCGACCGCCCTCGTCGTCGCCGGTCTGGGGGTCACCGGGCTGGTGGCGGCCGCCCCCACGACCGCGACGGCACTCGATTCCGCACCCGTCGCATCCGGTGTCACGGCGGGCGTCGACGACTTCTCGTTCTCGTCGTACGACGCCGACTTCTACCTCGGCACCGATGCCGACGGCCGCTCGACGCTCACCACCGTCGAGACGTTCGTCGCCGAATTCCCCGAGGCCGATCAGAATCGCGGAATCCGACGGGCCATTCCGACGGAGTACGACGGGCATCCGACCGATGTGCGCGTCGAGAGCGTGGTCGACCAGAACGGGGAGCCGCGCGGTTTCGAGGCGGAGACGAACGACGACGGAGACTTCCTCGTGGTCACCGTGCGCGCCGACGACTTCGTGCACGGAGCGCAGACCTACTCGTTCACGTACACGCAGCACAACGTCACGAGGCATGCCGACGACACCGACGTCGACGAGTTCTACTGGGACACGGTGGGCTTCGACTCGGTGCAGAGCTTCGGGTCCGCGACGGCCAGGGTGCACGTGCCGGATTCGCTCGACGGCTCGCTGACCGGAGAGGCGAGCTGCTACGCCGGGCCCTACGCGTCGAACACTTCCTGCCCGGTCACGAGCGAGTCGGGCGACGGCGAGACCGTCATCACCGCGGGCGGGGTGCCCCTCGGTGCGCACGAGAACGTGACCGTCGCCGTGGGGTTCGCCTCGAACACCTTCGTGCCGCGCGACGACTCGTACCTCGGCGCCTGGCAGGGATGGGCGCAGCTCGGCTCGGCGCTGGTCGCCCTGGCCGCGGCCGTGCTCGCGATCGTCTGGCGCACCACGGGTCTCCGGGATGCGCGCGGCCGGCCGACCATCATCGCCGAGTACACGCCGCCGCAGGCCGACGTCTTCACCTCGGCCGTGATCCTGAAGCGCACGAGCCGCGCCGCGGCATCCGGATTCGTCGCACTGGCTGTGCGGGGCAACCTGCAGATCGTCGAGAAGCCGAGCGAGAAGCTGTTCTCGAAGAAGCCGGAGTACTGGCTTCATGCGGTGCACAGCGACGGCCTGACGGCACAGGAGCTCGAGTTCTACCGGCTGATCTTCGACGATTCGACCGACGGCAGGCGCGAACTCAGCAAGACCGACACGGCACTCGCGAAGGGCGTGCAGACGTTCCTCAAGTCCGTGCAAACGAAGGCCATCGCCGACGGCTACTACAAGAAGGGAACGGCGGGTCGGAGCCTGCTGCTCTCGGTGGTCGCCTTCGCGGCCGGCATTGCCACGATCGTCTTCGGCGCCATGCTGAACTCGCAGGATCGGGGAGGGGCGCTGCCGTTCATTCCCATTGCGATCGGCATTCTGTGCGTCGGGCTGTCGTGGGTGATCCTGGCTCGCACGCCCCTCACCGCCTCCGGTGCCGAGCTGCGTGACTACCTCAAGGGCATCGAGCTCTACCTGACGGTGGCGGAGGAAGAGAGATTCCGCATGCTCCAGAGCCCCGAGGGGGCGCTGAAGACCCAGGTCAGCTCCCCTGACGGAGGCCAGATCGTGAAGATCTACGAGAGGCTCCTGCCCTACGCCGTGCTGTGGGGCGTCGAAGACGAGTGGGCGAAGGTGCTCGGAACGTACTACGAGAACCAGCAGACGCAGCCCGGGTGGTACGGCGGAACCGCGGGTTTCAACGCCGGATACTTCGCGGCCAGCGTCGGATCGTTCGCGGCCGCGTCTGCCGCAAGCTACTCGGGCAGCGCCGCCAGCACATCGTCGTCATCGAGCGGGGGATCCGGCGGCGGTGGATTCTCGGGAGGCGGCGGTGGCGGAGGTGGAGTGGGCGGCGTCTAGCCTGTCCAGCCCTCCGCGCGCAGGGCGTGCTCTCGGTAGCCTCGAACAATGACCAATTCTGCGAAGAGCGCCGCCCGCACCGCCACGAACAGTCGGGCGCTCGAGATCCTGGCCCGCACCGGCTTCGCCGTGCTCGGGCTGCTGCACATCCTGATCGGCGCCATCGCCATCGGCCTCGTCGGCGGATCGGGGGAGTCGGCCGACCAGTCTGGCGCCCTGAGCGAGCTCGCATCGAAGCCAGGGGGCATCGTCGTGATCTGGGTCGTCGCCATCGGACTCTTCGCCCTGACCCTCTGGCAGATCGCGCAGGTGTTCCTGCTTCAGGAGCCCGACCCGAAGAAGAAGTGGGGCCGACGCGTCTCCGAGCTCGGCAAGGGAATCGCCTACGGCGCCGTCGGTGCCACCGCCCTGACGTTCGCGCTCGGGGGGTCGTCGAGTTCGTCGGACTCGAGCCAGAGCCTCAGCGCGAAGCTGCTCGCGAGCCCCGGAGGCGTGATCCTGCTGGTGATCGTGGGACTCGTGGTCGCGGGCATCGGCGTGGCCTTCGTGGTGCAGGGAGTGTTGAAGAAGTTCGAGAAGCACCTGGTCATTCCCGCGGGCACCACCGGCAAGGTCGTGCGTGGACTGGGGATCGGCGGCTACGTGGCGAAGGGCATCGCCCTGTTCGTCGTGGGCGTGCTGTTCGTGGTGGCCGCCGTGACCGCCGACCCGGAGAAGGCATCCGGCCTCGACGGCGCCCTCAAGGCGCTCATCGACCTACCCTTCGGGAAGGTCATCCTGGTCGCGGTCGGAATCGGCCTGATCGCCTACGGCCTCTTCTGCGCGGCCCGCGCCCGCTGGGCGAAGCTCTAGCCGGCAGCAGGTACCACCGCGGACTGAAGGTATCGGCGCACCGGGTGCTACAGTCCGCAGTGGGTGCTACTGCTCAGCGAGTGCAGGGGAGTCCCGCCTCGAGCAGGATGCGGCGTAGTTCACGCTTGTTGTTGACGTCGGCCGGCACCCAGCGGCTGACTCCATCTCCTTGCGCTCGAAGGTGGTCTTCGCGGATCTTCTCCTCGACGACCGCATCGCCGGGCGACATGCGATCGAGGTACTCGGGCTTGAGATACTTGCCCTTTCCGTCGAACTCTCCGATGCGCCGGAACTCGGGCCACTCGAAGTCGGTGTAGTAGTAGCCGCCTCGCGGGTTGACATGGCGCACCTGCAGCTCCGGTGAAGGAAATCCGAGCTCTGCGATGACCACGCGGCTGTGCGTCTCGCCCGGGTTGTCGGCGCCTGGTCTGCTGAACTCCACGGCTCGACGAGCCCGACTGAAGCCGCGCACGGCGCCGAGCGAATCGACGCTCTCGAGCACAGCCGACTTCACGAGCGGCCGGAACAGCGTCGACCGTCTCTCGTGCAGCGCGAAGTCGAGGGCGGTGACCGCGGTGATGAAGGGACTGACTCGCGCGAGGTCGATGAGGGTGCGCAGGGGGCTGGTCACGAGCAGCCCGCCAGCCTGGACGACATCGTCGTCGGAAAGAAGCTCTTTGTGCACCGTCACTCCGTTCTTCGAATGCGCGCCTGAACTCGGCGATACGACAACATGAACTGTCGAGGGCATCGAGGGGCGGATGGGCATACCCCAGAAGACCGCAGCCGAGAGGTGGCCGATGATCGGCCGGGTGCGCCGAGTCTCGACGATGGCGTGAATCTGGGCGATGTGCCTGGCGCGTGGGTTCAGCGATGTCACCCGCTCGGTCTCGGCGTAGACGCCCCGATGTAACCGCGTCGACGTGCCCGACCGGTGGTCCCGTCGCACCTGGCGGGCTTCGCTGGGGGTGATGAAGGGACTGGAGGTGAGGATGAGCCCGGTACGTGCGTTCCTGAGGTGTTCGTTCATGCGAAGAGGCTGCCGTGCGGACGAGGCCTCCCTTGTCGACTCAGAGAATCTGGGGAGTACTCGCGACGCGCGCCCCGCGGGCAGGACTGGACTGCACCGTTTGCAGCAGGTACCGCCGCGGACTGAAGGTACCGGCGCACCGGGGACAACAGTCCGCAGCGGGTACTTCTGCGGGCGCAGCGGGTACGACTAGATCTCGTCGGACTCGAAAGGTTCTTCGCGGAGAAGGTCTTTCACACCCGACAGGATCTCGTCGGGGCGGAACGGGTACTTCTCGATCTCGGCCTGGTCGCTGATGCCGGTGAGCACCAGGATCGTGTGCAGGCCCGCCTCGATGCCGGCGACCACGTCGGTGTCCATGCGGTCGCCGATCATGCCCGTGTTCTCCGAGTGGGCGCCGATGCGGTTGAGCGCCGAACGGAACATCATGGGGTTGGGCTTGCCCACCACATAGGGCTCCATGCCCGTGGCCTTCGTGATCAGGGCGGCGACCGCCCCGGTGGCCGGCATCGGGCCCTCGGCGCTCGGCCCCGTCGCATCCGGGTTCGTGACGATGAACCGCGCACCGGCCGAGATCAATCGGATGGCGCGGGTGATCGCCTCGAACGAGTAGTTGCGCGTCTCGCCGACGACCACGTAGTCGGGGTCGGTGTCGGTCATGATGAACCCGGCCTCGTGCAGCGCGGTGGTGATGCCGGCCTCGCCGATCACGAAGGCGCTGCCGCCGGGCATCTGCGACTTGAGAAAGCTGGCGGTGGCGAGGGCCGAGGTCCAGATCGCCTCTTCGGGAACCTCGAGACCGGATGCGCGGAGCCGGGCGCTGAGGTCGCGCGGCGTGTAGATGGAGTTGTTGGTGAGCACGAGGTAGGGCTTGCCCTCGTCGCGCCACTGCTGCAGAAGCTCGGCCGCGCCCGGAAGCGCGCGGTTCTCATGAACGAGGACGCCGTCCATGTCGGTGAGCCAGCATTCGATCTCATCGCGTCGAGCCATGGGAGAGTCCTTTCGTCGCCTGCCCTGCTCAGCCTAGCCGCGTCGACCTTGCGCGCTCAGATCGCAGATGAGATCCAGATCGACGAGGTGCCGGATGCCGTCACGGGCACGAGCGCGCCGGTCGCGTCGGTCGCCGAGCCGGCCCGTACGACGACGACGCCCTCCGCCTCCTGCGACACGACCGTGACCGTGGTCGACGGGCGGATTCCCCCGGCGGCGAGCGAGAGGAGCAGGGACGGATCGCGATCGCTGATGCGCACGACCGTGCCCGTGGTTCCGACGCCGGCCTGCGAGAGCAGCAACGCCGGCGACGAATGGACCGTGCCGTCCGCCGACGGGATGGGGTCTCCGTGCGGGTCGCTCCTCGGATGTCCGAGGCGTGCATCGATCGCGTCGAGCAGTCGTTCGGAGATGGAGTGCTCGAGCACCTCGGCCTCGTCGTGCACCTCGTGCCAGTCGTAGCCCATCTCGTCGACCAGCCAGGTCTCGATGAGCCGGTGGCGCCGGATGACGCCCCGGGCCCGGGCGATGCCCTCGGCCGTGAGGGTCAGCGGCTTGTAGGGCTCGTAGTTGACGAGGCCGGCCGCGCTGAGCTTCTTCGCCATCTCGGTGACCGACGATGGAGCGACGCCCATGGTCGAGGCGAGTACGGAGGGGGTGACGGGGTCGGACTGCCACTCGGTGTGGTGGTAGATCGTCTTGAGATAGTCCTCGGCGGCCGAGTCGGCGTTCGGCTGGGTTCGTCGGGCCGGCTCGGGGATGCTCATGATCGCTCCAGCCTAGAGTCAGGCTCCGGTGAAGATGAGCACGAGCAGCGTCACGTTGAGAGTGACCAGCAGCACCGAGGCGATGATTCCGGCGACCGTGGTGTGCCAGCGGTTGGTGAATTCGCCGAGCAGTTGCCGGCGTGACGTGAGCCAGACCAGGGGGATCAGTGCGAACGGGATGCCGAACGAGAGCACGACCTGGCTGACGACGAGCGACCAGGTGGGGTCGAGCCCGACGCCGAGAATCACGAGCGCGGGGATGAGCGTGACCAGTCGACGCCACACGATGGGGATGCGCACGCGGAGCAGCCCGTGCATGATCTCGGCCCCCGCGTAGGCGCCGACCGAGGTCGAGGCGAGACCGGATGCGAGCAGTCCGACCGCGAACAGCGTCGCGACCACGCCGCCCATGGCCTGGCCGATCGCCGCGTGCGCGCCCTCGAGCGTGTCGGTTCCCGCCACTCCCTGCAGCGAGGTCGCGGCGAGGAGCAGGATGGCGAGGTTCACGGTCCCCGCGATGGCGAGGGCGATCGAGACGTCCCAGCGGGTGGCCGTGAGGAGTCGCCTCGTGCTGTGGTCGTGGCTGCGCACGGCGAAACGGTCGCGGGTGAGGGCGGAGTGCGCGTAGATGGCGTGCGGCATGATGGTGGCGCCCAGAATGGATGCCGCGAGCAGCACCGACGAGGGGCCCTCGAAGCGGGGCACGAGTCCGCCGACGACCGATGCCGCGTCTGGCGGATTGATCACGACGCCGGCCGCGAAGCCCACGGCGATGATCACGAGCAGCGAGATGATGACGCGTTCGAACGTCTTCTGCCGCCCCGACCCCTGCAGGATGAGCACGAGCATGGAGACGGTGCCGGTGATCGCGCCGCCGAGAAGAAGCGGCAGGTCGAACAGCAGCGAGAGGGCGATCGCCCCTCCGATGATCTCTGCGAGGTCGGTGGCCATGGCCACGAGCTCGGCCTGCACCCAGAAGAGCCTCCGACCCCAGGTCGAGCCGATGCGTTCGCCGAGCAGCTCGGGCAGGCTCTTGCCGGTCACGATGCCGAGCTTGGCGGAGAGGTATTGGATGAGCCACGCCATGACGTTGCCGAGCACGACGATCCACACGAGCAGGAACCCGAACGCGGCGCCCGCCGTCATGTTGCTGGCCACGTTGCCCGGGTCGAGGTAGGCCACCCCGGCCACGAGGGCGGGCCCGAGCAGCCATACGAGGTGCGAACCGCGGGGCGCTGCCGGCGTCGTCACCGGTGTGGGGGTGTGGAGCATGCCGCTACTGTAGCGAATTTTTAGGCGCGCCTAAAAATCCGTTCGTCGAGTCTGCCGAGACGCCCTTCGACGGGCTCAGGGAACGGAAGGGGACGGTAGCCTGAGGGGATGCCCGATGAGCCGGTTCCCGCGTCGCCGAATCCGTCCGTCGAACTCACCACCAACGGCGTCGGACCCTGGCAGGGCGATCTGCCCGACGACGAGGTCTACGACCCCGAGCTGCTTGCGGCCGGCGACTCGCGCAACGTGATCGATCGCTATCGCTACTGGCGCATGGACGCGATCGTCGCCGACCTCGACCTCGCGCGGCATCCCTTTCACGTGGCCATCGAGAACTGGCAGCACGATCTCAACATCGGATCGATCGTGCGCAGCGCCAATGCCTTCGGCGCCGACACGGTGCACAT
The DNA here is from genome assembly GCF_030433855.1 of Agreia sp. PsM10. Classification (GTDB taxonomy): domain Bacteria; phylum Actinomycetota; class Actinomycetes; order Actinomycetales; family Microbacteriaceae; genus Agreia. The sequence continues at coordinate 44,362 of NZ_JARUXC010000019.1, forward strand.
CATCGGCCGGCGCAGGTGGAACAAGCGCGGCGCCATGGTGACCGATCGCTACCAGCACGTGCTGCATCATCCCGACGTCGAGACTTTCGTCGCGTGGGCAGCGGATGCGGGACTGCCGGTCATCGCCATCGACAACGTGCCGGGCAGCGTCATCATCGAGACGTTCGCTCTTCCCTCCTCGTGCGTGCTGCTGTTCGGTCAGGAGGGCCCGGGCCTGTCGCCGGAAGCCCTCGAGGCCGCGCACGCGATCGTCGAGATCAGCCAGTTCGGCTCGACCCGCTCGATCAACGCCTCGGCTGCGGCCGCGGTCGCGATGCACGCGTGGATTCTGCAGCACGTCTCCTTCGGACAGGCGACGCCGGATACACAGCCGACGCCGGATACACTGACGACGTGACGTCTAAAGGCTCGCGAATCGGGGTAGCGATCGCCATCGTGGCCCTCACGCTGCCCATCGTGGCCCTGGGCGTGGTCTTCACCGGCATCGTCTCCACTCCCGTACCCGCCTCCGAGTCCACCTCCGGATCCGAGAGCGACCCGGGAGCGCCCATCGACAATCCGCTGCAGGGCCAGACCTTCTACGTCGATCCCGAGTCGCTCGCCGCGAAGGCGGCCGCCGCATCCGCCGCGGCCGATCAGGGCGGTTCGGACTCCACGGTGGCTCCGTCTGCTCAGACCGAGGTGCTCGACAAGCTCGCGGCCACCCCGGCGGCGATCTGGCTGGTCCCCGAGAGGTATCCGACCGCGACCGTCGCCGCCACGGTGACCGCGACTCTCGACGCGGCCGCCGCATCCGATGAGACGCCCGTCTTCGTGGTCTACGGCGTGCCGAACCGCGACTGCGGCAACCTCTCGTCCGGTGGCCTCACGGCGGCCGAATATCCCCTCTGGGTCGCCGAGATCGCGGGGGCCTTCGCCGACCGCTCGGCCATCGTCATCCTCGAGCCCGACGCGCTGGCCCTCGCGACCCAGTGCGGCAACGTCGACGAGCGCGTCGATCAGATCAAGGGCTCCGTCGACACCTTCTCGTCGACGCAGGCCGTCGTCTACCTCGACGGAGGGCACTCGACCTGGCTTCCGGCGACGCAGATGGCAGACCTGTTGAATCGCGCGGGCATCGCCGAGACGCGAGGCTTCGCCACGAACGTCTCGAACTACAACTCCACGGTCAAGGAGCGCGCATACGGCGAGAAGCTGTCATCGCTCACCGGCGACTCGCACTACGTGATAGACACGGGCCGCAACGGCAAGGGGTCCAACGGCGAGTGGTGCAATCCTTCGGGCAGAGCGCTCGGTGTCGCCCCGACCGTGGTCACCGACGCGGGTCACCTCGACGCCGAACTGTGGGTGAAGCCCCCGGGCGAGAGCGACGGCACCTGCAACGGCGGACCCGACGCCGGAACCTGGTGGCCCGAAAGCGCGCTGGAGCTGGCCGCCAATGCCGGCTGGTAGTCGCGCCCTTTGATAGTGTGCAGCGTACCGTTCAGGATTGGGGATCACTGTGGGCTATGAGGCGCAAGACAGACGGATGGCCGTCATCATCGAAGATGACGCAGACATCCGGCACCTGCTCGAGAGCGTTCTCACCCAGGCCGGCTTCGACGTCATAGCCACCAGCAACGGCCACGACGGAATTCAGGCGGTGCGGGCCTACGAGCCCATCGTCACGACCCTCGACGTGAGCATGCCCGGCATGGACGGCTTCGAGGTGGCCAAGCGCCTGCGCACCTTCAGTCAGACCTACATCGTGATGCTCACGGCCCGAGACGAGGAGATCGACACCCTGCAGGGGCTCGAGGCCGGTGCCGACGACTACCTCACCAAACCTTTCCGTCCTCGCGAGCTGCGCGCCCGCATCGACGCTATGCTGCGTCGCCCGCGTATGGCGTCGGCCGACGAGCCGGTTGCAGCCGTCGCTCAGGCGGCGCCTGCCGCGGTCGTGGCGCCGGTCGCCGAGGTTCCCGTCGTCGCTGCGGCACCCGTTGCGGCGGCTCCCGTCGCGCAGGCGCCGGCGGCGCGTTCGGCCGCGGAGCCGAGCACCAGAACGGGCGCTCATGCCGCGCCGGGCGCTCCGGATGCCGCACAGCCGGCCGCCCGCGAGACGTCGGAGGACGGCGGCGAGGGGTGGATCGAGCACAACGGGCTCCGTCTCAACCGTGAGATGCGCCTCGCGTCGCTCGAGGGCAAAGACCTCGATCTCACCCGCACGGAATTCGATCTGCTGGTCGCCGTCGTCGAATCGAAGCGTCGAGTGCGCACGAAGGCCGACCTGGCCCTGCTCCTGCGCGGCGAGAGCTACGTCACCGCCTACTACGTGACCGAGGCCGACAAACGCGCCGTCGAGGTGCACATGGGCAATCTGCGCAAGAAGCTCGGCGACAGCCTCACGACTCCCCGATGGCTCGAGACCGTGCGCGGCGTCGGCTACCGGCTCGCTGCACCCGACGAGTAAAGACCCGCCGGCTCCGCGCTCACGCGTTCGAGGTGAGTCCGAACCGCACGTCGAGTTCGACGCAGGTCTCGAGTCCGACCTGGTCGAGCCGCGAGAGGTGTCGCGTGCAGCCCTCGAAGTCCTGACGCTCGAGCGAGCTGTGCATCAGCGAGGCTGTGGCCTCGATGACCTGTGCACCGATCATCCTCGACGACGACCGGATGCTGAGGAGCACGACGTGCGTCTCCTCGGCATCCCGGCGGTCGAGGGCGTTCGTCAGCCTCCGGACACGGGTCTCCCAGAGGCTGACGAAATCGCGGGCGAAACGGGAACGCGCCCCCTCGTCCCGCCCCACCGAAGTGAGCAGGTCGCGGAGGGCGTCCTCGTCGAGAAGTCGGCTCATACCTTGTATCCGTGCTGGCGCTTGACGAGCTTGGCGAACATGGTGAGCGTCTGAAGAACCGTGATGACACCGAGCACGGGCCAGCCGATCCAGAGGATCGTGGACTGCAGCATGATGGGAAGCTGCATCCAGATGACGACCATCGCGACGATGATGCCGGCTGCGACGAGCAGCGGGGTGAGGTAGGCGTTGCCCGAGCCGCGCTCGGCCTTGGCCTGCTCTGCCCAGTTGTCGACCTGCTTGTTGCTGGCGAACTTCGACCACGCACGAACGAAGTGTCCGATGCGCACCCACATGTAGAGCTCGGCGGGGAACACCGCCATGGCGAAGAACGTGTCCCGCCAGCTGCGGTTCTTCATCGAGGCCGCGGTGCGCCAGTTCAGGGCGATGGCGACGACCGGCGGGATGAGCCAGACCGGGCTGAACACGAAGGCGCCGATCGAGAGCGACGCGATGAGCAGCAGGAAGAACAGGCCGCGGGTCACGATGTTGGCGACCATCGAGATGTTCTCGAGCCAGCGCAGGCGCAGGTTGGGGTGGAAGGGCTGGCCCTTCGTGTCGCCGCGCTGCCCGGGCCACATGAGCTCGATGGCGCCGAAGTTCCACTTGACCTGCTGGGCATCGAGGCCGCGCAGCGTGGTCATGCCGCCGACGTTGGCGCGGGCGCGGGCCGAGATCTTGGTGAGGTAGCCGGCGCTCTTGATCTGCAGCGAGAGCAGGGAGTCCTCGACCTCGCTGTCCTTCACCCACGGGGTGGCCTGGTGGCTGTCGGCCATGACCTCGCGCAGCGCCTTGATCGAGAAGATCGAGAACTGGCCGCCGAGAACGGCCATGTTGCGGCCGCGGAGCATGTTCTGCATGTTGAAGGCGGCGAACTGGGCGCGCTGGCCCGAGATGAGGAACTTGGCCATGGTGCCCTTGATGGGCGCCTCGTCGATCGAGTAGATCGCCGAGATGCCGCCGATGCGGGTGTCCGAGGCGATCTCGGCCTCGAGCGACTCGACGGCGTTGACGTCGGCCGTGGTGTCACCGTCGACGCCCAGCAGGTAGTCGCAGCCCTCGACCAGCGAGTAGCCGTAGTTGAGCGCGCCGACCTTCTTGTCGGGGTTCTCGCCGATGTCGTGGATGAAGACCTCGGTCTCCTGGGTGACGCCGTTGTCGGTGCGGCTGTGGGGGCCGGCGTAGGCGCTGGCGATCTCGACCGTCTTGTCGGTGGAGTTGTTGACGACCACGTGGATGACGTCGGGGAGGCGGGTCTGCGCCAGCAGCGACTCGAGGACCTCGGCGATGGAGTCGGCCTCGTTGTATGCGGGAACGATGCAGCCGACCATGGGGCGGTAGCTCGGCAGGGCATCGACGATGTCGATGAACTCGGTGGCGTAGGCGGCGAGTGCGGGGTCGACAGCCGGCTGGGGCTTCACGTAGCGGTTCGTCTCGGTCATGAATACAACAGTGCCGCAGTGAAATCAGGCTTTCGGCAAGCGAATGACAAGGTCTCCACAAGATATGCTCAAGATTCGCGCACCCCATGCGAGGGGTGAGAAGCGACGGTATGGGGGAGTGACGCATGATTCGCAGAAGCTGGAAGAACGCGGCCGCAGCTGCTGCCCTCGGCACGGCCCTGGTCGTGACCCTGAGCGGATGCGGCACCGCCCCGTGGGCCGCCGGCGAGACATCCGCCGCCACGTCGACGAAATCGTCGACTCCCACCCCCAAGGCCACGATCACCTCGGTCGTGAACGAGCTCGCCACCGGCTCCGCGCAGCACCAGCTGCAGGCCGGCGACGCGGCCCTCACCGCCAACTACTGGTCGACCCTGAGCATGGACCAGTGGACCGCCGAGGCGAACAAGCCCATCAGCTTCTCGCTGATCGCGGCCCTCGGAACCGATCAGGGCCAGGGGGTCTACCTCTCGCGGGTCAGCCTCGTCGTCGCCGTGGCCGGGCCGAAGGGCTCCCTCGATGCTCCGGCTCCGCTGAGCGACCAGGCCTCCGTCGCGCCGGGCTACGACATCAAGTCGCCCTACAGCTACAGCCAGACCTTCATCCTGCCCGCGATCGACCCGGCCGCCACCAGCGTGACCCTGTCGTTCACCTACGAGCTGCTCATCCAGACCACGCCGACGTCGGGCACCTACGCCAAGCAGACGGCCAGCGACCAGGTCACGATCGCCATCGCGGAGTAGACCGCACTGGCGCGGAGCAGCGCGGATATCGCTCAGGCGGTCGTGCTGACCTCGATGTGATTGCCCCCGGCGGCCTTGCTTCGTTCGACCGCGCCGACCACGGCCGTGGTGAGGTCCGGCAGCGCGTACCCGTGGTCGAAGCTGTCGGCGACACCGAGACTGGCCGTGAGTCTGATCTTCTGCCCGTCCGGCAGGGGGTTGTCGACCAGCGCGATCTGGATGCGCTCGGCGACGGCGAGGGCCTCGGTCGCACTGGCGACCGCGACGAGCACGAAGAAGCGCCCCGCTGCCGGATGCCCGAGGGCCGCCATCACGGGAACGGTGCCGCGCAGCGTCTGGGCGAAGCTCGAGATCGCCTCGTCACCCGCCGCGCGACCGAATGCGGTGTTCACCTCGGGCAGGCGGTCGATGTCGGCCGCGATCAGGGCGACGCCCTGCCCGGCGTTCTCGGCGCGCTCGAGGTGATCCTCCGCGGACTGCACGAAGGACTCCGCCGACAGCACGCCTGATCGGGAGAGGATGCCGACGCTCAGGTCGCCGACCGCGCTGTCGCCGCCGCGCTCGGCCCGCAGCACCGAGACGGTGATCGCGGCGCTGATGATCAGCGCCATCGTGACCACGGCCGCGATGCCCGAGTTGAAGTACGCGGTGAAGGCCGGGCCGTCCGGGCCCGTGATGAGGAACACGATGGTGCGGGCGAGCATAAATATCGCCACGATCCAGAGCACGATTCCGAGGGAACGTCCGTTCACGTTGCGGCGCAGTCGGCCGCGCTGCAGTTCGACCCCGCCCAGAACACTGAGAATGGCGAGGCCGAACCACAGCACGGGCGCTCCGGCCCAGGTGCCCTCGCCGGGGGTCTGAAGCGCGGTCGCGACGGCGACGACGAGGGCCACGACGACGACGACCCAGAGCAGCGGCGGGCGGCGATTGTGCAGACGTGCGCCGCACCAGAGGGCGCCGATCGCCGAGACGTAGGCCACGTTGCCGACGAGCAGGCCCCACCACGCACCGGGAACCGCGGCCTCCACGCCGTAGCCGGCCGCCACCGTTATGCCGCCGATGAACCCGAGGCTCCACATGCGCCCGGTCGCGTCGTTCCGGGTGAACGACGTGTTGAGGATGAACGAGACACCGCAGAGCACGACCGCGAGGCTGGACATGGTCATGAGGGTCACAACGTCGAAGGTCATGGGGTCTCCTCGCCTGCCGGCTGCCGCTCTGCCATCGGCACGGTCATGATCGCCGTGGTTCCCTTGCCGCGTGCCGACTCGAGCCGCAGGTCGCCGCCGTGCTGGTGCACGATGTCGCGACTGATGCTGAGCCCCAGGCCCGAGCCGTGCACGGCCGAATTGCGCACGGAGTCCGCCCGGTAGAAGCGGTCGAACAGATGGGCCTGCTCCGAATCGGTCATGCCTCGGCCGGTGTCGTGCACGCGCAGCTCGGCGACGCCGTCGGAGGACGCCTGGAGGCTCACCTCGATGCGCCCGTAGGGCACGTTGTACTTCACCGCGTTCGACAGGAGGTTGTCGACGACCTGTCGCAGGCGGAACGCGTCGGCGTCGAAGACCAGCGGTTCGAGCTCGGGGGTCGTGAAGGCGATGTGGCTGATGGATGCGACGGGCGTGATCGACTCGATTCCGTCGCGCACGATCTGGGCCAGGTCGCACGGCGCGAACACCATCAGCAGGGTCTGCGTCGAGTCGCTGGCCGCCGTCAGCAGGTCGGCCACGATGCCCAGCATGCGATCGGCGTTGCGCGAGGTGATCTCGAGCATCGCCCGAGTGCTGTCGGGGATGTCCTCGTCGAGGGCGAGCTCGGTGTAGCCGACGATCGAGGTGAGCGGCGTGCGCAGCTCGTGCGACACCGACGCCACGAGATCGTCGCGGGCCTTGACCGCCTTGAGCTCGGCCGTGATGTCGCGGAAGACGATGACTCCGCCGTCATAGTGCCCGTGCTCGTCGATGACGGGGCGCGACGACGTGAGGATGGCCGCCTGGGCCTCTCCGGGATCGCCGAACCACACCGTCTCCCTGTCGATCGTCTCTCCGCGCAGAGCGCGCTGGAACGGCCTGTCGCGCTCCTCGTAGGGGGTCGTGCGGTCCTCCCGGTAGACGACGGCAGGAACGATCGATCCGTCGCCGACGCCGAAGGGCGCCACCATCTCGCGCTGGGCGCGGTTGATGAGATTCACCCGGCCCGAACCGTCGAAGCCGATCACGCCGAAGTCGACGGCGTCGAACAGTTCGTCGAGCGTCTGTTTCTGTCGTCGGGAGCTCTGCAGCGCCTGCTCGAAGAGGTCGGCCTGCTGCTGCAGCAGCGATCTCTGCGCGGCCGCCCTGCGGGTCGTGGAGTAGACGGTCGTGGCGACGAAGCCGAGCACGATCGGCACGATTCCCAGGCGGGGAAGAATCGCCGGATCGATCGACATGGTGCCCTCGCGCAGCAGTTCGCCGCCCCAGGTCAGCGCGGTCGGCAGCGCGACACTCGTCGCGGCACCCCAGAAGCCGAAGTGCATCGCCATCCAGATCGCGGGGAAGACGAAGAGAAAACTCGCACCCAGTCCCGGCTGATCCTGTCGGATGAACGAGATGGCCAGGATGTCGAGCACAGGCAGCGACGCGATCCAGATCTTGTCGATCCGGCGCCACGGAATCGCCGCCGCGAGGCCCGTGACGGCGAAGACCGTGACGACTCCGGCGAAGAACATGGGAGATGCGAGGGCGAGCGGATCGATGAGGAATGAGATCGTCGAGAGCACCAGCGTGGCCCCGGCCAGCAGGAGCTGGGAGAGAAAGACCGATCGCTCGACGGCGGAACGGGCCATCGCCCGACTGTCCCCCGACACAGCTACCACAGTCGTAGCGTAGCAACCGGCGGGAGGCGCGAATACCCGGCCGTTCTCAGGGAGCCGGCGCGTAAGGTCGAGCGTATGCGCACACAGTGGATGGCCGCCCTCGTCGGAGTGCTGTCTGCCCTCGTCGTGCTGGCCGTGGCCGAGGTCGTGGCCGTCTTCGTCTCCGCCTCCTCATCGCCTTTCTTCGCGGTCGGCCAGCTCGCCATCGACCTGGCACCCGGCTGGCTGAAAGAGACGATGATCGGCCTCTTCGGCACCGGCGACAAGATCGCCCTCTTCGTGATCCTCGGCATCGTGGTGGTGGCGTTCGCCGCGCTCGCGGGGGTCATCGAGCGCCGCCGAAAGCCCCTCGGAGTCGCCGTGCTGGTGCTGTTCTCGGCCATCGCGGTCGTGGCGGTGCAGACCCGGCCCGAGGCCAGCGCCCTCTGGGCCTTCCCGACCGTGCTGGGAATGATCGCCGGAGTACTGGTGCTGCGTTCGGGCATCGGGCGGCTCGGGGCCTGGGTCGACGCGCCGGCGAGTGCCTCCGCGGGAATGCGCAGGCGGCAATTCCTCACCTTCGCAGGGGTCACGGGTGCGGTCGCGGTCATCGCCGCCGTCGGCGCCCGCGCGATGAACGCCAGCACAGCGGCGGTCACCGCCATCCGGCAGGCGATCACCCTGCCCGCCCCGGCGACGGCGGCGCCGGCGATCCCCGCAGGAACGAGCCTCGACGTCGAGGGCATCACCACGCTCGTGACCCCGAACGAGCAGTTCTATCGCATCGACGTCGCTCTGCAGGTGCCGCAGATCGACCCCGACTCCTGGCAGCTGAAGATCACCGGGCTCGTCGACACCGAGGTGACGATCGGCTACGCCGAGCTTCTCGCCCTGCCGCTCACCGAGCATGTCACCACGATCGCCTGCGTCTCGAACGAGGTCGGGGGAGGCCTGATCGGCAATGCGACCTGGCTCGGCTACCCGATCCGCGAACTCCTCGCCAAGGCCGGGCCGCAGGCGGGGGCCGACATGGTGCTGTCGTCGGGACCCGACGGATTCAGTGCCGGCACGCCGATCGAGGCCCTCACCGACCCGGACCGCGAGGCGCTTCTGGCCGTGGGCATGAACGGCGAGCCGCTGCCCACCGAACACGGCTTCCCGGCCCGGATGATCGTGCCCGGCCTCTTCGGCTACGTGTCTGCCACCAAATGGGTCACCGAGATGCGGGTCACGCGCTTCGCCGACGCCCAGGGGTATTGGACTCCGCGCGGCTGGGACGCGCTCGGGCCCGTGGTGACCGAGTCGAGGATCGACGTTCCGCTGTCGGGCCAGACCGTCGCATCCGGAACCGTCGCGATCGCGGGCGTCGCCTGGGCACCGCACACCGGCATCGCCGGGGTCGAGGTGCGCATCGACGACGGGGCCTGGCAGCCCGCGACCCTGGCCGCGCCGATCTCCGACGACACCTGGGTGCAGTGGGTGCTGCAGTGGCCGGCGACCTCCGGCTCGCACACGATCGCCGTGCGGGCGACTGACAAGTCGGGGTACACGCAGACACAGCAGGAGGCACCGCCCGCCCCCAGCGGCGCGACCGGATGGGACACGATCACGGTCACCGTCGAGGGCTGATCCCCTCGCGTGCGGCGCGGCCCGTGTCGGGCAGGTAGCCTGAACGACGGAAAAAGATCGTGAGGGAGAGTCGTTTGCCGCGAACAGAAAGCCTCGATCCGGGTGCGCCGCAGCCTTTTCAGGTCGATCTCCGCGGTGTCGTCGATCTTCTCTCGAGGCATATCTACTCGAGTCCGCAGGTGTTTCTGCGTGAGCTGATGCAGAACGGGCGCGACGCCGTCATCGCCAGGCGACAGCAGGTCGCCGAGCCCATAGCCGGTGGCGGCGGAATCTGGATCACCCCCTTCGGCGGCGAGGGAACGGAGTTCGTCTTCCGCGACGAGGGAATCGGACTGACGCTCACCGATGTGGGGGAGCTGCTCGCCACCGTCGGCCGGTCGTCGAAGCGGGATCTGTTCGATCTTCCGCGCACCGACTACCTCGGCCAGTTCGGGATCGGACTGCTCAGCTGCTTCATGGTGGCCGACCGCATCGTGATCCGGTCGCGTCCGGCGGCGGGAGGGGCCGGTGTCGAATGGATCGGCGCCACCGACGGAACGTACACGGCACGCGAACTCGACGAGCGCGAGACCGCCGCACTGGCGATCGGCACCGAGGTTCGCCTGATCCCCCTGCCCGGCATGGCCGAGCTGCTGTCGAGCGCGTCGATCGTCCCCCTCGCAACCCGCTTCGGAGAGTTCCTCGATCTGCCCGTGCACATCACTCTGCCGCGCGGAGGCGAGGAGACCATCAATCGCGATGCCGTCTTCCTGCACTCGAGCACCGAGCCGTCGGCGCAGCTAATCGCCTACGGAGCCGAGCTGCTCGGAGCGACCCCCTTCGACGTCATCCCGCTCGTCGTTCCCGGCACGGCAACGCGGGGAACGGCCTTCGTGCTTCCCTACGCGCCGCCGCCCGGCTCCCGCCAGTCGACCCGCGTCTACCTCGGCCGGATGCTTCTCGGTGAACGCATCGACGAGCTGCTGCCCGACTGGGCCTTCTTCGTTCGTGCCGTGATCGACACCGAAGGCCTGCAGCCCACTGCATCGCGCGAGCAGCTGGTCGAGAACGAGGCGCTCGAGTACACCCGGGCGGAACTCGGTTCGGCGCTTCGCCGATGGATTCTGCAGAAGGCGCTGGCCGAGCCCCACCGGCTCGCCGAGTTCGTGGCCATCCATCACGTCGCACTCAAGTCGCTCGTCGTGCACGACGACGAACTCGCGGGTGTGCTGGCCCGCTGGCTCTCGGTCGAGACCTCGGCGGGCCCGATGACGCTCGACGCCGTCATGCAGCGCTCGGCGCACGTGCGTTACGCCGAGACCGTCGACGAGTTCAGGCAGGTCGCGGCCTTCGCAGACCGATCATCGCCCATCGTGAACGGCGGATACATCTACGACGCGGAGATCGTGCGTCGGCTGCCCGACATCGTCGCCGGGGTCACTGTCGAACGCGTCACCGTGCTCGGAGAACTCGACAACCTCGACTCGCCGCCCATGGCGGACCGAGCCATCGCCCACACCCTCGAGGAGCGCGCCACGGCGGCGCTGCTCGACGTGTCGTGCGACGTCGACGTGCGGAGCTTCGAGCCGGCCGACCTTCCGGCGCTCGCGGTCGCCGACCCCGATGCCCTGCGATCGATCGGCCGTGCCGCGTCGCAGAAGGCCGCGCCCCCGCTGTGGGGTTCTGTGCTCGGTCGCGTCGACAAGGCGGCGGCCGCACGGCGCGGCGACGAGTCATCCTCCCGCCTGAGGCTCTGCCTCAACTGGAACAACCCCCTGGTGCGCACCCTCGCGGCCACCCACGACGACGCCGTCTTCAGCCGGAGCATCCAGCTCGTCTACGTTCAGGCCCTGCTCGCCGGCCACCGGCCGCTGCAGACCACCGACCGCCGGATGCTCACCTCGGCCCTGTCGGACCTGGTGCACCTCAGCGTCGGCCTGCCCGCCTCCCCCTCTCGAGAAAGCGACGAGTCCTAGATGTCACGCAGCACGATCCTGGATTTGTTCACGCAGATCGACGCCTTGCCCTTCGGCGCGGCCGAGCGGTCGCTCATCGACCAGGCCATCGCCGCGGCCGATGAGGAGGGCGAAGACGCACTCGCCTATGAGGCCCGACTCAGGCTCACCGCGTCGGCCAAGATGACAGGCGACACCGACGCCATGCTCGCCTCGTTCGGCTGGTGCCTCGGTAGACACGACAGCGACCCGGCCCGTTTTCCGTTGAAGGTCGGCGAGCTCGATCTGCTGTGGCAGTTCAAGTGGATGGCGGGCACGCTCGGCGCGTCGCCCGTGTTTCCGCGCGCCGAGATCGAGGCCGTGCTCGACGAGATGGAGACGCGGTACCGCAGGGCCGGAGTCGGCCTGAGCGGTGTGCTCCAGGCGCGCTTCGACGACGCGGTCGACAACCTGAGCGAAGCAGAGGCGGAGACTGCACGGGCTGCGCTTCGCCGCGAACCGCGCGACGAGTACAGCCACTGCGACGCCTGCGTGCGAAGCGAAGACGCCGCCTACCTCGCGTCGGTGGGGCGGGAGGCGGAGGCGATCGAGCGCTTCGACGAGATCGTCGAACAGAATCTGAGCTGCGGCGAGGAGCCGGAGACCGCACTGGGCCGTGGACTTCTCTCATGGCTGCGCGCCGGCGAACTCGAGACCGCGAAGGCCGCCCATCTGCGCAGCTACCGGCTGGCGCGGTCGAATTCCGACAACATCGGCATCATCGCGAACCACCTCGTCTTCTGCGCGGTGACCGGCAATGCGGCTCGAGGTCTGAGCCTGCTCGAGCGCCACATCGGCTGGCTCGCCCACGACTCGCTCAATGCCCGCGCGCATTTCGCGGCGCTGCGCTCGTTCGGCGTCCTGCTCGATGCGGTCGTTCGAAGCGGCCACGGCGACGCCGCGGTGCGCGTTGCGGGGGCGCCGGCGCTCGAGCCGTTCTTCGGGCCGCACGAGGGGGAGTGGAGCGCCGCCGAGCTGGCCGCCGCCTCCTGGCTGGCCGCCGAACGCCTGGCCCACGCTTTCGACGAGCGCAACGGCAACGACCGGCACGCGAGGCTCGTCGAGCAGTCCCGTGCCCTCGCCGACGAGCACTACGACCTGCCGCTGCAGGGAGAGGGCTTCCTCCCCACCATCCCGTCGGCGACCGAGGCCGACCCGGTGGATGCCGCGGGCTGGCTCGTGCGCGCCCGCGAGCTGATGGGCACGGGCGCCTACGGCGACTCCGTGACCGCCGCCAGGCGTGGTCTCGAGGCCGGCCGCCTCGAGGACGTGCCTCTCGACCGGAGCCCGGCCGGGCGCATCCGGTCGCTGCTCTACGCCGTGCTGATTCAGGCTCTCATCGCGGCCGGAGACACCGACGAGGCGGCGGCCCGACAGATCGATCGCATCGCCGTGCTGCGAGACATGGGCTGCGACGACCAGGCCGACATCGAGGTCGTGCTCGGCCTCATCATGCTCGGCACGGCCGTCGACGACGACGTGCACGTTCTCGAGATGACCCTTCAGGCGGCGGATGCGCGGGGTGCCGACGGCGAGACCCGCGCCGACCTCGCGCTCACGCTCGGCTCGGTGCACCTGCAGGAGGGGCGCGCCGAAGAGGCCCTCGTTCTCTTCCGCCGGGCGTTGGAGCTGCTCGACGAGTCGCCCGACAGCCCCATGTGGATCTCGGCACTGATGTTTCTGTCGCACGCGCTCGCGCGAACCGACGAGCTGGCCGAGGCCGTCGCGACGCTGGATCGCCTTCTCGAGCTCGACCTCGATCGAGCGTTCCGCGCGACCGCTCATCATCTTCTGGCCCAGCTCGCCGGCGCGGAGGGCGAACTCGAGCCCGGTCTGGCGGCTGCCGACGCGGCCCTGGCCCTGTGGACCCGGCTCGGTCACCGCTCCGGCATGGTCGACTCCGCTGTTCTCAGCGCGTCGCTGCTGCGCGACGCGGGCCGCCTCGACGAGGCTGTGACCCGGTGGCGCCTCGCCGTGCGCGAGGCCGAACTGGCCGAGAGGCCGGATGTCGACGGGCTGCGCTACGGCCTGGGTCGGCTGCTCGTGCAGGCCGGCCAGCCAGAGGCGGCGGCCGAGGTTCTCGACGACGTGTATTCCTCCGAGGTCTCGTCGGATGCTGCGCCGGGCGCCCGTGCCGAGACGCTGTTCTGGCTGGGCCAGGCGCATCGGCAGTCCGGCGACGGGTCGTCGGCCTACGGTGCCTGGAGCCGTGCGATCGAGCTCTACGCCGAGGCCGAGGACCCCATCGGTGCGACGCACGCGGGTATCGCGCTCGGCGGACTCCTGCTGGCCTACGAAGACGAGCAGTCGGTCCCGGTGCTCGAGGAGGCTCTGGCCTCGGCCCGCGGTACCGACGAACTGCAGCTGCTCGTCGAGGCCCTGCACTCGCTGGGCCGCGCACGCTGCAGCTTCGGAGACCCGGCCGGGCTCGCCGAGCTCGACGAGGTCCTGGCCATCGCGCAAGCGGAGGAGGCGGAGTGGCTCGCCGCCGACGTCAGCGACTCGAAGGCGCGGGCGCTGCAGCAGCTGGACCGTCTCGCCGAGGCCGTGCCCGTGGCGCTCGCGGCGGCCGACGGCTATTCGGCATCCGGCGATGAGGTGGCCGCGGGCCTTGCCGAACTGCTCGCCGCGCGCATGCTCGTCGCGCAGCAGAACGCCGAGGCGGCCGTGACGATCTACCGGGGCGCCCTCGAGCGCCTCGGCGACGTTCCGCAGGCTCGCGTCGCCGCAGCGCTCGAGTTGGGAGACGCCCTCGAGCAGCTGGGTCGGCACGCCGAGGCGGCGGAGGTCCGCGCCACCGTCGACGCGAGCTGACGTCATCCGATCAGTGAGGGGCGCAGGTCTCTCAGGGTGCGCGTTCTCGTCATGCGACGCGCGCCCAGCCACGAGAGCGCGAGCGCACCGAGAAGGAACGCGAGCAGCACGGCCACGTCGGCCCAGGCCAGCGCGAGGTTGCCGCCGTACATGAGCTGCCGGATTCCGTCGACCGCGTATCCCATGGGCAGTGCGTGGTGCAGCGCGGCGAGCGGGCCGGGCAGCGTCTGCCACGGGAACGTTCCGCCGGCGGTCACGAGCTGCAGCACCATCAGCACCAGCCCGAGGAACTGCCCGACGCTGCCGAGCCAGACATTGAGCGCGAGGATGATGGCGGCGTAGGTCATCGAGGTCACGATCATGAATCCGAGCATGCCCAGGGGGTTCGCGACCGAGTAGCCGAGGGCCAGCGTCACGATGCCGAACACGGCGATCATCTGCACGGCGCCGAGGATGCCGGGCGTCATCAGGCCTGCCGCGGTCACCCGCACGGGCTTGCGGAGGGCGGTGAGCGCGCGCTTCGACAGCGGCTTGATGATGAGGAAGAGGGCGTAGATGCCGATCCACGCGGCGAGGCTGATGAAGAACGGCGCCATCCCCGCGCCGTAGGTGCTGGCCTTCGTCACGGCGCTCGTGTCGATCGCGGCCGGGTCGGAGATGATCGACGCGCTCTTCTCGCGCTCGGCGGCCGTCTCGATGGGCAGCTTGCCGAGGCCCTCGGTGAGTCCGGTCGCCAGCTTGTGCGCCCCGTCGTCGAGCTTCAGGATGCCGGTCTGCAGATCGGCGGCCCCGGTTGCGAGGGCGGGCGTTCCGTCGGCGAGTGCGGTGGCGCCGTCGGACAGCTGCTGGGTTCCTGCCGCGAGCGTGGATGCGCCGGACGCGAGTGTCGGGGTCTGAGCCGCGAGGGCGGCGTTGCCGTCTGCCACCTGTTGCGTACCCGATTGGATCTGCGAGGCCGCCGCCGCGGCCTGATTCACTCCATCGGTGAGAGCCGGGGCCGCAGCCGCCAGCTGGGCAGTGCCGGCTGCGACTTGAGCGCTGCCGGCGGCGAGGTCGCCCAATTGGAGGTTCAGCGCTGTCGCCTCGTCGTTGGCCGCGATGACCTTGTCGCCCAGCGGGTCGAGTTCGGCGAGCACGGCGTCGATCTGGTCCTGGGTGAACCCGTCGTTCGTCATGGTCTCCTGGATCTGGGCGCGGATCTCGGGGACCTTGTCGGCGGCCTCCTGTGCGGCTGCGGCAATGGGAGCTGCCGCGGTCGAGAGAGCAGCGTTTCCGTCAGAAACCTTCTGGGCCCCGGCGGCGAGGACGGCCGTGTCCTGGGGAAGGGTGGCTACGTTCGTCTGAAGAGTGGTGAGCCCGGCGAGGAGTTGGATCATGCCCGCATTCGTCGTTCCGGCACCGGCGGAGAGTTTCTGGGCGGCATCATCGACCGCGGCCGCACCGTCGGCCAGGGTTCCCGCGCCCGTGTTGACCTCGGTCGCGCCCGTCGCGAGCTGCTGGGCCCCGTCGTTGACGGTCGCCGCTCCCGCGCTCAGGGTCGCCGCGCCATTCGCCGCGGTGGTCGTTCCGTCGGCCAGCTGGTTCGCGCCGTCGATGGCGGTCTCGAGGCTCGTGCCCACGTCGGCGAAGCCGTCGAGGAACTGCAGCGCGGCCTCCTTGCCGACCTTCTCGGCGATCGAGGAGCGCACCTTCTCGGCGACGTTCCCGGCGATGGTGGTGGCCAGGAAGCTGTTCGTGTCGTTCGTGGTGAGCTCGACCGAGGCCTGCTTCGGCGACGCCGTGATGGGCGAGGTGAGGTCGGTCGAGAAGTCCTTTCCCAGGGTGAGCACGAAGTCGAAGGTGCCGTCGCTGACGCCCGTCTTCGCCTCGGCCGCGGTGGCTTCGATCCACTTGACGCTGTTGTCCTTCAGCAACTCGTCGCGCACTTCGTCGCCGTAGTTCACGGTCGAGGTCGTTCCGTCGGAGTCGGTCTGCGTGGCTCCGGTGTCCTCCACGACGAGGCCCACGGGCACGTCTTTGAGGTTGCCGTAGGGGTCGTTGTTTCCCCAGAGGTAGAGCCCCGCGTAGATGATGGGAACGCACATGAGCGCGACGAGCGCCAGGATTCCCATCTTCGATGAGGTGAGTCGGCGCAGTTCTGCGCGGACGAGCGTGACGATGGTCATTTCGTGTCTTCTTCTTCTGCTGGTGCAGGGATGTCGAGCTCGACGGGGTCCGGCTCGGGTTCAGTATCGGGTTCCAGCTCGAGCTCGGGCTCGGCTTCGGCTTCTGGCTCGGCTTCCGGCGAGGCGTCTTCGGGTTCGGGAGGCAGCACGTGCTTCGGCGCCACCGTGGGCTCCGGCTCGGCGAGGGCGGCATCGAGCAGCGCCACCGACGCGGCTCCCGCGATCACGAGAACGGCGTAGCCGCGCTCGGCGAGACCCTCGGCGACGGGATACCACTCGAGCGGGTCGCCGCCGTGCCGGTCGGGCGAGGTGAGCACGAGCGCGTCGACGTCCTCCCTCATTGCTGCGAGCTCGGCGAGAACGTGCAGCCGCACGGTCACGGGAACGTGCTCGATGGGGGTGCGGGCGAAGTCGCGCGCACCCAGCGTGTCGAGCGTGGAGAGGACGGCCTTCGACGACGAGGGCAGCTCGGCGAACATCAGCTCCTCCTGCACGATGCCGTCGAGACGCAGCCCGGCGGCCGGCTCCGAGATGTCGGGCGCATCGACGACGGCGACGGATGCGCGCAGCTCGTCGCCGGTCACCTCGGGGTCGCGGGTCGCCGAGCCATGCTCAGGGATCATGCGCCCGCTCGCGATCAGCGCGAGCAGCGTCGGCCGCTGGGCGGTCTCCGTCGCCACGAGGGTGACGGAGCCGCTTTCGAAGCCGACCGTCGTGGGGCGCAGCGCATCCGCCCCCTCGCCCGCGGTCACGTCGACGAGGTCGATTCTCATTCGGTGTCTCCTGCGTGGTGGGATGCGTCGGGCTGGGCGGCGAGGGTGAGCTCGGGTGACGCGTCGATGAGCTCGGCGGCCTCGCGCCACGACAGCCCGGCGGTGCTGAGAGCGACGAGCATCACCAGACGGTGGCCCTCGCCGCGCGAGATGTCGGCGCGAACCGCCTCGTCGAGCACCGACAGCGCGGCACCCTCGATGAGGCGGGCGAGTGTGCCCGGTTCGATATCGGTTCGCAGCTGTCCGGCCTCGACGCCCTGGCGCACGAGGTCGAGGACCCCTCGGCGCACGGGCTCGAGGCCGTTGCCCACGATCTCGCGGCGCGGGCCGCGAATGGCGAGCTGGGCGGTGACGCGCACGTCCTCGACCTCGCTCCAGAGCCGCGCGCCGACGAGGGCGAGGGCGATACGCGCATCCGAATGCCGGATGGGCGCAAGCGCCGCCGTGACCCGGGCGATGCCTCGGTCGTTCAGCTCCGCGACCAGCTCGTCGCGGGTGCTGAAGTGGCCGTAGATGGAGCGGCGCGACAGGCCGGCGGCCGATGCGATCGTCTCGAGCGACGCATCCGGGTCGTGGTTGAGCTCGGAGATGGCGGCGTCGAGGATCGCGACCCTGTTCTCTGCCGCGTCGCGCCGGGGTGCGCGGGGCGGCCGGGAGGCGCGGCGGGGGGAGGTGGTGGTGTCGGTCACTCGATGATTCTAATAACTTGCACATCGATGTGCAAGTTATTGAGGTGATCGTCGGTGGGCGCGATGGAGTGGGTAATCGGCGCCGACGCAGTGAGTAGAGCCTGCTCAGTCGCCGCCGTGCGCATCGCACGAGAGTGGTGTCACTGCCGAAGACCGGCACAGAATCGCAGACACAACACGTCACAGACACACCGACGAAGAATCGAGACGACCATGAACATCATCAAAGGCTTCCGCGACATGGGCGCGATGCTGAACGCCGCCCCCGGGCTGATCGAGTCCGCCAACGAGATGTCCGCCCAGGCGAAGGCCATGCAGACGCCGGCCGCCGGCGCCGCCGGAGCCTACGGGTTCGGCGCGCCCGTGCCGATCGAGCCGAATCCGGCCAACCTCGTGCCGATCGCCGGAGTCGACATCGAGCTCTGGGCGCGCATCGCCAAGGGCATCGCCCCCTATGGCTACGACGCGTCGAAGCTGCCGGCGGTCGCCGCCTCGTTCGGCGTCGCTCCGGCGGACTGGGCCGTCGCCGTCGAGGGCTGGAACACCCGCCTGGCCGCCGATCCCGGCGTCGCCCAGCGCTTCAACGCCCTCTACCGGGCCGCCTGATCATGGGCGTCTTCGCAAGCTACTTCAAGGTCATGAAGCTCACGAAGGAGATGGAGAAGAACAGCGATGTGAAGGGCGACCTCGCCCGCATGCAGGCCGGCATGAACGGCGCGAACCAGACCCTCGCCACGATGACCGCGCAGCGCCGGTCGGCCGAGCGCGCCGCGGTCGACGGCCCTGTCGGCGGCGTCGTCGACGGCCCCGTCGACGGCCGGATCGACCGTATCGAGGCCGCAGCCACCGTGACCGAGTTCGCTCCCACCGGCCTAGTGATCGCGGGTCGGCCCGTGATCGAGCTGCACCTCGTCGTGGTGCTGCCCGGCGGCATCCCGCTGCCCGTGGCGCACAGCACCGCCATCGACCCGGCCCAGGCATCCCGCCTCGTGCCCGGAGCGCGCATCGTGGTCACGCTCGACCCCTCAGACCCCGCTTCCCTGCGGATCGACTGGAGCAAGCCCTCACCCGTCTAGAGGTGGCGGGCGAGAAGGGTCAGCACCTGGTCGGCCGTGGGTACGCCGGATGCCCGGGCGAGCTCCGCGCCCGATTCGTCGCGAACCACGACGGTCGGCGTCGCGATGATGCTCGCCCGCTCGGCGTCATCCGGGCTCGACGCGACGTTCGACTCGCTGAAGTCGACCCGATCGCGCACGAAGGGCTGCACCTGATCGAGAACGCTTCGGGTCTGCGTGCACGCGCCGCAGAAGCTCGAACTGTAGAGGTGCACGGAGAGGGCCATGTACAGTGCAACGCCATCGCGGCCCCGGGATTCCCGATGCGGCTGGCGTACGATCGAGATATGAGCGGCGACAACCTCCTCGGCCTGCCCGAGACACTCCTTCCCGAAGACACTGCAGTGATGGAGGCGCTCGCGGAGCGCTCCCCGGCCACGGCGGCCGATCTGGGCGAGCTGGTCAAGCAGTTCCCCACCTCGTCGCTGCTCTGGGCGCTGCTCTCCGAGGAGCTGTGGGCCGTCGGTGCGGTCCTTCCGTCGTACGCCTATGCCCGGGTCGGCTACCACCGCGGCCTCGACGCGCTGCGCAAGGGCGGCTGGCGCGGGCAGGGGCCCGTTCCCTGGTCGCACGAGCCCAACCGCGGCGTGCTGCTGTCGCTCTACACCCTGCGCCGCGCGGCCGAGGCGTTCGGCGAGCTCGACGAGGTCAAGCGACTCGGCGACTTCCTGCAGATGTCCGATCCGCGCGCGATCGACGCCATCGAGGCGACCATCCGCCCCGTCACCGACCAGCCCGTCACCGAGGCCATCATCATCCGGGGTCAGGACTGAGATGAACATCGTCGCCGACGCCACGGCGTTGGCGCCGGTCGCAGACATCGTTCGAGGGCGAACGGCCCTGTCTGCACAGGAACGCGAGTTGATGGACTGGATCGCGACGACGTACCGCGTCTCCGTCGTGGCGGTTCTCGCCGACCGTGTGTGGTGGGGCGATATCCCCGACCGACTGCGCGCGGTGGTGTGGCTCGCATCGGATGCCGAGACGGAGACGTTCGACGACGCCCGCCACAACTATGACTCGAGGAAGCAGCGAGCCATAGGAACTCGTGTGCTTGCAGATCTGCCAGAGGGAGCACCGATTCCTTTCGTCGTGCCCCAGTCTTTCGCGGCCGAGGCCCGCTCGGACATCTATGGCCGCTTCACGCCGCAGGACATCGAACGGATCACGGCGGAGCTGGCTCATCCGCTCATCGCAGCTGTGCGAATCTGGACCCGGGCCGTCGTGTTCCTCGAGACCGATGCTCAGGTTGCGCAATACGCCGAGAGTGCCGAACGCGAGCGGTGGACGGACGTCATCTGGCGGGCGATACACGAGAAGGACGAGTTCGGCGTGGTCCCCCGTGACGCCTTCGCCATCGAGGTCGACAGCGAACAGACGTTCAACGAGCGGTTCGAGGGCAGCAGCTACTACTACTTCCTCTAGACCCCTGCTGTGATGTGACCTCTGCGCCGGCTGTACAGCACGGCCAGGGCACCGAGTCCGAGCAGGCCGACGCTCAACCCGACGATATAGGCGATCACGCTGCCCCAGCCGTCGGTCGCCGGGTCGAGGAACGGGTACGGGTAGATGCCGTTCGACACGGCGCCCCGCAGCAGCGAGTAGGCCAGCCAGGCGACGGGGTAGATCATCACGACGCCGAGCCGCCGCCAGGCCAGAGCCGGGCGCCCGGGCGACACGAGCCAGTCGAGCACGATGAGCAGCGGCATCCAGACGTGCATGACCTCGCTCGGCCAGCCGAGCGGTTGGAAGCCCTGGCTCGGGCCGTCGTCTCGCAGCAGCAGGTTGTAGACGCCCGCGGTGACGATCGCGTAGGTGAGCGTCGCCATGCGAACCGTCGTGAAGAGGACGGTGTCGCTCGGGCGTCGCAGTGCGAGAATTCCGCCGACCGTGAAGACGACGATGTTCATCAGGGATGTCTCGATGGTGAAGTAGCTGAAGTACTCCCAGGGATCGAACACGTTGTTCACCACACGGTCGGCGATCTGAATGGCCATGGTCACCAGCAGGCCGAGGCCCGCCAGAAGACGTATCGCTCCCACCACTCTTCTGCTCATGGCACCCATTCGTAGCAGAACCCTGCCGGGTTTGCCTTCGACCGCCGATCAGCCGCTCTCGGGCCGCCTCGGGTACCATGGGGTGGAACCTCTTCGCAGTGTTCCGGCCACTCCTCGTTCTCGAGGCCACTGACCGATAGGACTCTTCAATGCCAGCGATCGTTCTCATCGGCGCCCAGTGGGGCGACGAGGGCAAGGGCAAAGCCACCGACCTTCTCGGCGACCGGGTCGACTACGTCGTCAAGTTCAACGGCGGCAACAACGCCGGCCACACCGTGGTCGTCGGCGACAAGAAGTACGCACTGCACCTGCTGCCGTCCGGCATCCTGAGCCCCGGCGTCACCCCTGTCATCTCCAACGGTGTCGTCGTCGACATCGAGGTGCTGTTCCACGAGCTCGAGGCGCTCGCCGCCCGTGGGGTCGACGTGTCGAAGCTGCTGGTGTCGGCCAACGCCCACGTCATCACGGCCTACCACCGCACCCTCGACAAGGTCACCGAACGCTTCCTCGGCAAGAAGCAGATCGGCACCACCGGCCGGGGCATCGGTCCGAGCTACGCCGACAAGATCAACCGGGTCGGCATCCGCATCCAGGACCTGTTCGACGAGGGAATCCTGCGCCAGAAGGTCGAGGGCGCCCTCGACCTCAAGAACCACATCCTCGTGAAGGTCTACAACCGACGCGCGATTCAGGTCGACGAGGTCATGGCCGATCTCCTGTCGTACGTCGAGCGGCTGCGCCCCATGGTCGCCGACACGTCGCTCGTGCTCAACCGTGCGCTCGACGAGGGCAAGACGGTCCTGTTCGAGGGCGGCCAGGCCACGATGCTCGATGTCGACCACGGCACGTACCCGTTCGTCACCTCGTCGAACGCCACGTCGGGCGGCGCGGCCACCGGCTCGGGCGTCGCTCCCAACCGCATCGACCGCGTCATCGCCGTGGTCAAGGCCTACACGACGCGCGTCGGCGCCGGCCCGTTCCCCACCGAGCTGTTCGACGAGTCCGGTGAGTTCCTGCGCTCGAAGGGATTCGAGTTCGGCACCACCACCGGGCGCCCCCGTCGCTGCGGCTGGTACGACGCACCCATCGCCCGTTACAGCGCGCGCATCAACGGAGTCACCGACTTCGTGCTCACCAAGCTCGACGTGCTCACCGGGCTCGAGGCCATCCCCGTCTGCGTCGCCTACGACGTCGACGGCGTGCGCGTCGACGAGGTCCCCGTGTCGCAGTCCGACTTCCACCACGCCGTTCCCATCTACGAGGAGTTCCCCGGCTGGACCGAGGACATCACCGGCGCCCGCGAGTTCTCCGACCTGCCCCTCAACGCGCAGAACTACGTGCTGGCCCTCGAGAAGATGAGCAACGCCCGCATCTCGGCGATCGGCGTCGGCCCCGGTCGCGACGAGATCGTCGTGCGGCACGACCTTCTCGAGTAGCAGCCGTGGCGTGTGAGCGTCCGCCCTACGGGTCGGTGATCGAGGGGCGGTTCATCTCCCTCGAGCCGTTGACCCGGCACCTGCTGCCCGAGCTGTTCGCGGCCATCGGGCATCCTCAGGTCTTCGCCGGCGGCTACGGCGGCGGCCCCGCCGCCTACCGCGACACGCTCGAGGGCTTCACCGACTTCGCCGAGACGTACTACGCGTGGGATGCCGCGAACGTGCACGCCGTGCGGCTCGTCGGCGGGCCGCACGACGGCCTGCTGGTCGGCACCTCGACCCTGGGCGACCTCGATCCGTCTCTCGGCTACGCGCACCTCGGCTGGACGGCCTACGACCCGCGCGTCTGGGGCACGGTCGTGAACGCGGAGACGAAGCTGCTCATCCTCTCGTCGGCCTTCGACAACGGATTCGAGCGCGTGAAGATCCAGGCCGACGTGCTGAACACGCGATCGCGCGCCGCCATCGCGAAGCTCGGCGCCACCTTCGAGGGCGTCTCCCGTCACGACATGCGGCGGGCCGACGGCGCCTGGCGCGATTCGGCGATCTTCTCTATCCTCAGCGACGAATGGCCGAGGGTCAGGGACGGCCTCCTGGCACGGATCGAGCGGCAGGTCGACGAGCCCGTCGAGCCGCGCCGGGCGGCAGAGTAGTCCCTTCGCGCGGCACATTCTATGTCGCTGCATTCAGGGTCGTTTCGTGGTGGACTAGTGCCCATGGAAGCTCTCTACACTGCAATTGCCCATGCATCCGGCGGGGGCCGCGACGGCCACGTTCGAAGCGAAGACGACCGCCTCGACTTCGACACCCGACCTCCCGTCGAGATGGGCGGGAGCGGCGAGGGAACGAACCCCGAGCAGCTCTTCGCCGCCGGCTACTCCGCCTGCTTCCTCGGCGCCGTGCACGCCGTGGGGCGCGAGCTGAAGCTCGACACGAAGGACGCGGCCGTGTCGGCCAGCGTCTCGATCGGCCCGAGCGCCGACACGGGCTTCGAGATCGCCGCCGAGCTCGACATCTACATTCCGAACGTGACGCCCGACGAGGCGCGAACGATTGCCGAGACGGCCCATAAAGACATCTGCCCCTACTCGAAGGCGATCAGCGGCAACGTTCCGGTGATCCTGAACATCGTCGAATAGCGCGCGCCGTTCCCCGAGCTTGTCGAAGGGCATCCCTTCGACAAGCTCAGGGAACGTGGGCGACGACTCGGTAGAGTTTTCGGTATGTCTGACACCGCCGCCACCCCAGAAGACGCCCTCCGAAAGCTCGAGGGAATCCGCCAGAGCATCGACAACATCGACGCGGCGCTGATCCACCTGCTGGCGGAGCGGTTCAAGTTCACCCAGGGCGTCGGCGAGCTCAAGGCCGCGAACGGCCTTCCCCCTGCCGACCTCGAGCGCGAGGCCCGTCAGATCAAGCGACTTCGTGCCCTGGCCGAGGAGTCGCACCTCGACCCCGACCTCGCCGAGAAGTTCCTCAACTTCATCGTGGCCGAGGTCATCCACCATCACCGACGTATCGCCGAGGATTCCGGGGAGTAGCCCTCGGGCCGCGCTGCAGAGGCGGCCGACCCCTGTGAGAGATCGGCGGCGGCCCCGGCGATCCGCACCGTGAAGCGGGTGCCTTCGCTCGACGAGGCGACCGTGATCTGCCCGTCGTGCGCATCCACGATCGACGCCACGATCGCGAGGCCGAGGCCGGAGCTGCCCGCGGTGCGCGACCGCGACGAGTCGCCACGGGCGAACCGTTCGAACAACTCGGGCACCAGGTCTTCGGCGATGCCCGGCCCGTCGTCGCAGATCGAGACCTCGACCGACTGACGGCCGTCGGCATCCGGCGCCAGGACGAGACGTGCGACGACGGATGTGCCGGGCGGGGTGTGCACGGCGGCGTTCGAGAGCAGGTTCATCACGAGCTGGTGCAGCCGCTCCTGGTCGCCTACGACGGGAGTCGGGCCATCGGGGACATCGAGGGTCCAGGTGTGCTCGGGATAGGCGGCACGCACGTCGCTCACCGCGTTCACCACGACCTCGCTCAGGTCGACCTCGTCGAGATGCAGGTCCTGGCCCTCGTCGAGCCGCGCGAGCAGCAGCAGGTCGCTCACGAGGGAGTTCATGCGTTTGGCCTCGGACTCGATGCGCGCGAGCGAGTACTCGGTCATCGCGGGAAGCTCCGCGCTGTCCTGCCTCGTCAGCTCGGCGTAGCCCTGGATGGCGGCCAGCGGCGTGCGCAGTTCGTGGCTGGCATCGGTGACGAAGCGGCGCATGCGCGTGTCTGTCGCTGCGCGCACGGCGAGGGCGTCGTCGACGTGGGCCAGCAGCAGGTTGAGGGCCTCGCCCACCTTGCCGACCTCGGTGCGGGGATCGGTGTCGGCCGTGTCGACCCGAGTGGTGATCGCCACCTCGCCGCGGTCGAGGGGCATGGTGGCGACCGCCGCCGCCGTCGACACGACCCGGTCGAGCGGGCGCAGCGTGTGGCGCACGATGAGGATCACACCGAAGACCACGATGATCAGCGCGAGCACGGCCATCGTCGAGATCACGATCGTCTCCTGCAGCACGGCCGCGTCGGCGGTCGCCATCGAGACGCCCGCGATCAGGGTGTTGCCCTTGCTGTCGAGCTGAGTTGCGAGCCTGTAGGTGCCGAGGCCCGGCAGCGCGACCGTGCTGCGACCCTCGGCCCCCTGCGAGACCTGCTCGAGCCGCGAGATCACGGCCTCGTCGAGCACGGTCGCCGTCTCGTCGGAGAACTGCGCGGAGTCGACGATCTCTCCGTCGGCAGCCAGGGCGATGATGGTGCCTGCCCCGTGACCCGTGTAGTCGACGAACGGCTTCACGTAGGGCTTTCCCGACGAATCGGTGGGCGGGGAGTCGTCGTTGCGGAGCCGCTCGACCGTGTGGCTGAGCCCGGACATCGAGCCCGCCAGCTGCGTGTCGACGACTGTCGTGACCGAGGCGGCGAGCGTGATCACACCGACGACGCCCACGATCACGAAGACGGCCGCCACGACGGTGCCGATGCCCACGACGAGGCGGCGACGCAGGGTCCAGGGGCGGCTCATTCGGCCGGCCTCAGCATGTAGCCCACACCGCGCACGGTCTGGATCATCGGCGAACGTCCGGCGTCGATCTTCTTGCGCAGGTACGACACGTAGAGGTCGACGATGCTGGCCTTGCCGGCAAAATCGTAGTTCCAGACCTGGTCGAGGATCTGGGAGCGGCTCAGCACGCGCCGAGGGTTGCGCATAAGAAAGCGCAGCAGCTCGAACTCGGTCATGGTGAGCTGGATGGGCTCGCCGCCCCGGTTGACCTCGTAGCTCGTCTCGTCGAGCAGCAGGTCGCCGACCACGATGCGGGAGTCCTCTTCCGATGAGGTGAGGATCGACCGTCGCAGGAGGCCGCGTAGCCGCGCCACGAGCTCCTCGAGGCTGAACGGCTTGGTCATGTAGTCGTCGCCGCCGGCGGTGAGGCCGATGATGCGGTCGTCGACGGAGTCGCGGGCGGTCAGGAACAGCGTGGGAAAGGTCTGCTCGATGTCGCGCAGCTGTCGCAGCAGGCGGATTCCGTCGGTGTCGGGCAGCATGATGTCGAGCACGACGACATCCGGCCTCGTGTCGCGGTAGAGCTGCAGTGCCGTCGCGCCGTCGTGGGCGATGTCGACCACCCAGCCCTCGTAGGCGAGGGCGAGGCTCACGAGGCTCGTCAGCACCACCTCGTCGTCGACGAGCAGCACCCTGATGGGCGAGCCGTCGGCACGATACATGCGGGGCAGCTTGGCGAGCACGGCCCGCCGCCGCCCGGACGTCACCTCGTCGTCGGAGATCGGAGAGTACGTCACCTCGCCATTATTCGCCCCTCCAGGGCTGCGATCGCACGAAAGGCTCCGATTCATAGACGGCTCAAATATTCGCACACACGACTCCGGTGAGCGGCACGTACCGTCGGCGCATGACCACCACGAGGCTTCCCACCCAGGCGACCCTGGGCATCCGTCCGGTTCGGATGCGGCCACGCTCCCTGGCCGCCCTGTGCGTCCGCCGCCTGCGTGACGCGCTCGCGTCGTGGGGTGTGCGGCGACCGCGGATGCTGAGGGGCCGTCGGCTGCCGTCGCCGATCGATGCCCCGCGCATCCGAACGGCCCGCCTCGAACTGCGTCCCCATCGCCGTGACGATGCCGACGACTGGTTCGATCTGCAGTCTCAGGAATCCGTCACGAGGTTCCTGCCGTGGCCGCGGCGCAGCAGACGCCAATCGGCGCGGCACCTGGCCGACCGCACGCGGCACACCCGACTGTTGCAGGCAGACGATTTTCTCGCGCTGGCCATCGTCAAGGACGGCCGGCTGATCGGCGACGTCTCGGCTCACCTGCGAACGGTGGATGCCGGTGGCCGGACTCTCGAGATCGGCTGGGTCATCCAT
Organism: Agreia sp. PsM10; assembly: GCF_030433855.1. GTDB lineage: Bacteria > Actinomycetota > Actinomycetes > Actinomycetales > Microbacteriaceae > Agreia. Next base: position 71,286 of record NZ_JARUXC010000019.1, read on the forward strand.
CCGGAGTTCGGTGGCAGAGGGTACGCGACCGAGGCGGCGGACGCCCTGCTCGCCTTCGCGTTCGACGAGGTGGGTGCTCGATTCGTGACAGCCGTGACAGACCCGCGGAACGTACGCTCGTCGTCACTGGCCCGTCGTCTCGGGTTCGTCGAACTGCGACGGGAGGGCGACGAACTCGTTCTGGCGGTGGGCGCGGAGACGCACCGCGAGCGGGCGGCCATCGCGCGGAGTGCCCGCCCGAGCAGGTCCTAGAGGCGGTTGTCCTTGTTGCGGGCGCGGAGGGCCCGGGCGACGATGAAGAGCGCCGCACCGACGAGGAGCACCACGAGCCCGAGCACGATGTAGGTCGAGACGGTCAGTCCGGTCTGGGCAAGTTCAAGGGGCATGTGGGTCACCTTTCCACTGGCTACTCTCTCACGTCAGCGCGTGAGAGTCCGCGAATCAGCGCGTGCTATCTCAATGTGCGGGGGAGGCCACGCGATATGCGCAACTTCTGGGCACGTCGCTCTTTCGCGTAGTAGAACCACGACCAGACCGGGAACGCCAAGAACCCCACGTAGACGACCCACATGTAGGGCTCCCACGGGGTGGATTTCTCGTCAGGCGGAAGCAGTCCGGCGTCGCGGGCGGCGATCACCGCAAGCACGACACCGACGGCTACGGCGATGGCGGTCAGCGTTATCGAGATGAAGAGGAGGCCTCCTGCAGAGTTGACGGGAAGAACGAAGCTGCCCTTGCGCCCCTTGTAGACGCCGTACTCCTCGGGAGTCAGCCCTCGGGAGGCTGCATCGGCTTCGGAGAGACGCGCGTAGTAGCCCTGACGCCTGCCCTTCGGTTCGTCGGTCACGGCAGGGAGGTGAGAGTGGTGCGGAGCTCGGCGATCGCGTCACGCAGCTCGTGGTCGGTGAGACCGGTGCGCTCGACCACATCCGGTTCGCCCTCGACGACCGTGCCGACGGCCCACTTCGTTCCATCCGGGCGCACCAGCAGAAGGGATTCGGCCCCATCGACGCGGGCACGCAGCATGGCCGTCCCGGCCGGATGCTGCCGAACGTGTTCCTGCACGATCTCGAGTTCGGCGTCCGGACCGGACACATCGGGATCCTGGGCGAAGACGAACCAGGTGAGCAGGGTTCGGGGCTGCATCAGCAGTGACACCGGGTCCGACTCGACGTGCACAACGGTGTCGGCGATCTCATCGTGGATGAGTGTGATCTCGGTCCACAGCGTGGCACGGCCGAGGGCGTAGGCGACAGGCAGCGCTGCCTCTTCGACCTCGATCTCCTCGTCGACGACAGTGGCGAAGCCCCGGCCCAGGAGAGAGGACACGCCCGCAACGGGAAGCACGTCGGAGTGCATCTCCTCTGTGAGGCGCAGTACTCGTGCGCTCATCTCGGCCTCGGGGGTCGACATGCGCTTGAGCAGGTAGGCGATCTCTGCGTAGCCGAAACCGATCGCGTCGGCTGACTTCTCGGTGGTCTGGTCAGTCATCAGGTGGAGTCCTTTCGAGGAGAATCGGGTTTAGAAACCAAGGAAGTCCGAGACTCCCTCGCCCAGGTCTTTGATGCCGTTGCCGACCTCGTCGGCGAATTTGCTGACACCCTTGCCGACATTGGACACGGTGTCGTCGACGAACTCCTTGACTCCGGGGAGCTCGTAGACAGCGATTCCGATGCTCGCCACCGCTGCGACTGTGCCCGCGGGTGGGGGAAGGAACGAGGCGACCCCCAAGGCTGCCTTTGTCGCAGACCAGGCGGCGTCGCCGTAGTCGCCCTTGGCGGCACTGGTGACGGCGTCGTATCCGTCGAGGCCGATGCCCAGCACGCCCAAGCCTTTTCCGAGTCCACCCTGGCCGACGAAATCGAAGATGCCGTTCTTGACTCGCGCGAGTCCGGTGCTCGCGTCGAAAACCTCATCCGAGATGTTGAGGGCCGGAATGTATTTGTAGAGGTTGTCGAGATTGAGGATGTCATTCGCGGAGTCGAGCAGGTTGAAGGGAATGCTGCGGCCGGGAATTCTGGACCACTCATATTTGCTCGTGATGTCCTTGCCGTGATCGAGCAGCCACGCCAGACCGTAGGCGTCTCGCGGCACCTCGATCATCGTCTTGATATCGCCGTAGGTGTCCCACCCGTCGCGGAACGCATCCCACGGGCTGGGCGAGCCCGGTGTCGCGGGGCCCGGGTTGCCGGGCGACCCGGGTGTGCCTGGTGCACCGGGCCCACCGTTGCCGCCCGCTCCGCCGTCTACCTGGCTCGTGGCCGTCTGCTCGTCGGCGTTCTTGATGAGCGTCGTCGACCCGAGCTCGAGGGCGTGCACGACGGTGTTGCCGAGCTGCTTGACCTGCGAGTTCCAGCGCTGCTGGAAGGCGCTCGCGTCGGGGCCCTGCCAGCTCTGCGTGGAGTTGACCAGGGACGACACCGTCTCGAGCGAGGAGCGGATCTGGTTCGAGCCCGAGGAGAACTGCTTCGCCAGTGCCCTCAGCTGATCCGGGTCGGCGCCGTAGAACCCTTGTGCCATCGTGATCCTCCGTGCTGAGTTCGAGCCTGTCGTTGTCGCTTCAGGCTAGCGTTCGGGCCCGCTCGGCTCGATGGGGAGAACTCCCCATGCGATCGGCGGGCCCCGACGCGTCAGTGCCTCTGTGTCGGTAGCTCGGCGTCAGTAGCCGACGACGTCGCCGAAGTGCTGCTGCAGGGTGGCCCGGTGCGTGCCGCGCAGCTCGTCGAGCGACACGTCGAACTGGCCCTGCACGCTGATGCCCGGCTCCGTGGCATCCGTGACGCCCACCCGGATCACCGGGTAGCCGCGGCCCTCGCAGAGCCCGATGAACTTCACGTCGTCTTCGCGCGGAACGCTGACGAGCACCCGGCCCGTGGTCTCGGAGAAGAGCGCCGTGGCGATGTCGACGCCGTCGCGCAGCATCAGCTCGTCGAGGAACACCCGGGCGCCCACTCCGAAGCGCATCACGCTCTCGACCAGAGCGGTGGCGAGCCCGCCGTCGGACAGGTCGTGGGCCGAGGCGATGATCGATTGCTGCGCGCCCGCGGCGAGCAGGCCGGCGAGCGTGGCCTCGTTCGCCAGCGACACGGCCGGCGGGCGACCGCCGAGGTGGTCATGGATGACGCCCGCCCAGGCCGAGCCGTCGAACTCGACGGTCGTGGTGCCGAGCAGGTAGATGTTGTTGCCCTCGTCCTGCCAGCCGCTCGGGATGCGCTTGGCCACGTCGTCGATCACGCCGAGGATGGCGACCACCGGGGTCGGGTGGATCGGCTTGGTGCCCGTCTGGTTGTAGAACGACACGTTGCCGCCGGTGACCGGGATCTCGAGCTCGAGGCATCCGTCGGCGAGGCCCTCGACGGCCTTCGAGAACTGCCACATGACCTCGGGGTCCTCGGGTGAGCCGAAGTTGAGGCAGTCCGACACGGCGACCGGGGTGGCGCCCGTGGAGGCGACGTTGCGGTACGCCTCGGCCAGGGCCAGCTGCGCGCCCTGGTACGGGTCGAGCTGGCAATACCGGCCGTTGGCATCCGTTGCGATCGCGAAGCCGAGGCCCGACTCCTCGTCGACGCGGATCATGCCGCCGTCGTCGGGGACGCTCAGCGCTGTGTTGCCGAGCACGTAGCGGTCGTACTGGTTCGTGATCCAGCTCGGGTCGGCGAGGTTGGGGGAGCCGAGCAGGCGGAGGAGCTGGTCGCGCAGCTCTGCCGGCGTGGTGGGACGGGGGAGTGTGGAGGCGGTGTCGGCCTGCAGCGCGTCGATCCAGCTCGGGTACTCGACCGGGCGGGTGTAGACGGGGCCGTCGACGGCGACCGTGCGCGGTTCGACGTTGACGATCTCCTCGCCGTGCCAGTTGATGATCAGGCGGCCGGTGTCGGTGACCTCGCCGAGAACGCTGGTCTCGACGTCCCACTTCTCGACGACCTTCAGGAAGCCCTCGAGCTTCTCGGGGGTCACGACGGCCATCATGCGCTCCTGGCTCTCCGACATCAGGATCTCTTCGGCGGTGAGCGAGGGGTCGCGCAGCAGCACCTTCTCGAGCTCGATGAACATGCCGCCGTCGCCGTTGGAGGCGAGCTCGCTGGTCGCGCACGAGATGCCCGCGGCCCCCAGGTCCTGGATGCCCTCGACGAGCTTCTCGCGGAACAGCTCGAGGCAGCACTCGATGAGCACCTTCTCGGCGAACGGGTCGCCGACCTGTACGGCGGGACGCTTGGTGGGGCCGCCGGCCGAGAACGTGTCGGAGGCGAGAATGGATGCTCCGCCGATGCCGTCGCCGCCGGTGCGGGCCCCGAAGAGAACGACCTTGTTGCCGACTCCGCGCGCGTTGGCGAGGTGCAGGTCTTCGTGGCGCAGCACGCCCACGCTCAGGGCGTTGACGAGGGGATTGCCCTGGTACACCGGGTCGAACCAGGTCTCTCCGCCGATGTTCGGCAGGCCCAGGCAGTTGCCGTAGAACGAGATGCCCGAGACCACGCCGTGCACGACGCGAGCCGTGTCGGGGTCCGAGATGTCGCCGAAGCGCAACGCATCCATGACCGCGACCGGGCGCGCACCCATCGAGATGATGTCGCGCACGATGCCGCCGACGCCGGTCGCGGCGCCCTGGAACGGTTCGATGTAGCTGGGGTGGTTGTGGCTCTCGATCTTGAAGGTGACGGCCCAGCCCTCGCCCACGTCGACGACGCCGGCGTTCTCGCCCATGCCGACCATGAGGTTCTTCTTCATCGCCGGCGTGACCTTCTCGCCGAACTGCCGCAGGTAGATCTTGGAACTCTTGTAGGAGCAGTGCTCGCTCCACATGACGGAGTACATGGCCAACTCGCCCGACGTGGGTCGGCGGCCGAGGATCTCGCGCACCTTGGCGTACTCGTCGGCCTTCATGCCGAGTGCCGCGTACGGCTGCTCCCGGTCTGGAGTGTCGATCGCATTCTGCACGGTGTCGGCGGCGGCGCGGGCGGTAGCCGTGTGAATGGGGTTCGGGGCAGCGGATTCAGACACGCGGATATGGCTCCTTAGTGGGGCAGGCGGTGAGCGCCTCAATCCTACCGGCCCCGGGAATGCGGCGGCCCGAGGCGGCGTTGCCCCTGACGAAGTAGCGTTGAGTGTTGTTACATGCCTGTCCCGAAGTCCTTCTGCCCCACCTCGAAAGTCGATCTCACCCCTATGACCGTCACCGACGCATCCACCGCCGACGCCCAGCCTCTGAGCCTGGCCGAGGTCGAACGGATTCGCGCCGACTTCCCCATCCTGGGTGAGACCGTCAACGGGCACCCGCTCGCCTACCTCGACTCTGGCGCGACCGCCCAGCGCCCCGTGCAGGTTCTGGATGCCGAGCGCGACTACGTTCTGCACCGCAACTCGGCCGTGCACCGCGGTGCGCACACCCTGGCCGCTGAGGCCACCGAGAGCTTCGAAGACGCCCGGGCCCGCGTCGCCGACTTCGTGGGGGTGCGCGAGAACGAGATCGTCTGGACCTCGAACGCCACGGAGGGCCTCAACCTGGTCGCCTACGCGTTCTCGAACGCGAGTCTCGGCCGCGGTGCCCCCGCGTCGTCGCGATTCGTGCTCGGCCCCGGCGACGAGATCGTCACCACCGAGATGGAGCACCACGCCAACCTGATCCCGTGGCAGGAGCTGGCGGCGCGCACCGGAGCCACACTGCGTGTCATCCCGATCGACGACGACGGCCTGCTGGTGATGTCTTCTGCCGAGGAGATCATCGGTCCCCGCACCCGGATCGTGGCCTTCACCCACGTGTCCAACGTGACGGGCGTCATCAATCCCGTCGACCGGCTTGTCGAGTTGGCGCACGCCGTCGGCGCGCTCGTGGTTCTGGATGCCTGCCAGTCGGCCCCGCATCGCCCGCTCGACCTGGGCGCGCTGGGCGTCGACTTCGCCGTGTTCTCCGGCCACAAGATGCTGGGCCCCACCGGGGTGGGCGTGCTCTACGGTCGCAGTGAACTGCTCGACGCGATGCCTCCCTTCCTTACCGGCGGGTCGATGATCACGACCGTCACGCTCGAGAAGGCCGAGTACCTTCCGGCTCCGCAGCGTTTCGAGGCGGGCACCCAGCGGGTGTCGCAGGCCATCGCCCTGGGGGCTGCCGTCGACTACCTGTCCGAGGTCGGCATGCAGCGCATCCACGACTGGGAGGCGTCCCTCGGCCAGCGCCTCGTCACCGGACTCGAGTCCATTCCCGGCATCACCGTGCTCGGCCCGCCGCCCGGTGTGGAGCGGGCGGGGCTCGCCAGCTTCGTCGTCGAAGGCGTGCACGCCCACGACGTGGGCCAGTACCTCGACGACCTGGGCATCGCGGTGCGCGTCGGGCATCACTGCGCCCAGCCGCTGCACCGCCGCTTCGGCGTGACCGCCTCGACCCGGGCGAGCGCCTACCTCTACAACACGCCGGCCGAGGTCGACGCGTTCCTCGAGGGCGTTCGCGGCGTCACCGCATTCTTCGGCGTCGTGCCGACCATCTACCCGCAGTCTTCCGAAAGGACATCCCTGTGAGCTCGTCGCTCGAGAGCCTCTATCAGGAGGTCATCATGGATCACTCGCGCACGCCGCACAACCACGGCCTGCGCGAGGGTGGCTCTGCGGAGTCGCACCAGCTCAACCCGACGTGCGGCGACGAGGTGACCCTGCGCATCCACTCGCAGGGCGACACAATCACGTCGCTGAGCTGGGAGGGCCACGGCTGCGCGATCTCGCAGGCGTCGGCGTCGCTGCTGTCAGACGTGGTCGTCGATCTCGATCGCGACGCGGTGCACGAGCGCATCGACGCGTTCCGTGAGCTCATGCGCTCGAAGGGCACGCTCGAGGGCGACGAGGAGCTGCTCGGCGACGCCGTCGTTCTCGGCGGGGTCTCGCGCTACATCGCCCGCGTCAAGTGCGCGATGCTCGCCTGGGTCGCCCTCGAAGACGCGATGGCGAAGACCCCCGCAGCCTGACCTGCCTCCATTGCGCCGGTCGAGTAGTCGCGCGAGGCACGAGCCGACGTATCGAGACCATCACCGCGATCAGCTCGTGAGCAGAACCGTGCTCGACCGCCACTCGTGGCTGTCGCCGCCCACCTGCCACACGACCGTCACCGCGTGCGGCCCCGTCTCGGGCGTCGTGTTCACGACGAAGGTGCGCTGGGCATCCGAGCCCGCATCGAGCGTCGCCTCGACCGGCTGGTCTCCCTGCCACGCGTAGATCGTCTCGGGGGAGCCCACCAGCGATCGTCCGTCGGCCGGATCCGCGACCGCGAACGAGATCGTGACGGGGGATGCCGGGTCGTAGGCGGCCTCGCCGGTCTGGTCTTCGGGCCCGGCGGCCGGGTTGGTCCACGAGTAGACGGACTCACCGGTCGGCGGCACGCCGGCGTCGTCGATGCGCAGACCGGAGTCGGTCTGTCGCACGATCCACGCGTCGGCCGCGTCGGCGGTCGCGCCGCTCACCACAGTGATCGCTCCCTCGGGGCCCTCCGCCGCGACCAGGGTCGCCGTCGAGAGGGCGGCGGCTTCGTCTGCGGTGACTGTTCCGCCGGTCGGGGCCAGTTGCTCATACGTCTCGACCGAGCCGTAGAAGGCCTGCGATTCCGGGGACAGCATCGACCAGCTCGCCTGCAGGTCGCCGGCGGCGACGGCGTCGAGGTAGTCACGCGCCAGCGCGATCTCGGGCGTTTCGGCGGGCGTCGCGGTGGGTGTCGCAGCGGCGGTTGTCGACGCGGACGTCGTGCCGGCGACAGGTTCGGCCGGCGTTGTCTGGGACGTGCAGCCGACGAGCGCCGCCGATCCGAGCAGGGTGAGCGCGCCGAGAACGGTCAGGGTCTGAGTACTTCTGCGAGTAGTCATACCTCGACGCTAGCGCGGCTCGTGTACCCCGTTCGGGGGTATGGAGGGAACTCTGAGGCTACGCGCGAGCGAGCAGGCCCTCGAGTGCCGACGTGAAGAACGTGAGGCCGTCTACTCCCGAGCGCATCGCATCCGGGGTGTCGGGGCCGAAGCCGGGCTCGACGGCGTGCTCGGGGTGCGGCATGAGGCCCACGACGTTGCCGCGCGCGTTCGTGACGCCCGCGATGTTGTTCAGGGAACCGTTGGGGTTCACGTCGAGGTAGCGGAACACCACGTGGTTCTCGCCCTCGAGGCGCTCGAGCTCGGCGGTCGAGGCGATGAACCCGCCCTCGCCGTTCTTGAGCGGGATGGTGATCTCCTGGCGATCGGTGAAGCCGTTGGTCCAGGCGGTCGATGTGTTCTCGACGCGCAGTCGCTGGTCGCGGCAGATGAACGAGCCGTGGTCGTTGCGGATGAGGCCACCGGGCAGAAGGTGAGCTTCGGTGAGCATCTGGAATCCGTTGCAGATTCCGAGCACGGGAACGCCGCGCTCGGCCGCCTGGATGACTTCGGCCATGATCGGTGAGTGGCTGGCGATGGCGCCGCAGCGCAGGTAGTCGCCGTAGCTGAAGCCGCCCGGAAGGATGATGGCGTCGACCCCGTCGAGGTCGTGGGTGCCGTGCCAGAGCGCGACGGGTTCGGCGCCGGCGAGGCGCACCGCGCGCTGGGCGTCGCGGTCGTCGAGTGAGCCGGGGAAGGTGACGACGCCGATGCGCATCAGACGGATGCTCCGGCTGCGACCTCGGATGCGCCATCGGCGGGCGACTCGACGACGTGGATACCGACGACGTCTTCGATGACCTGGTTCGAGAGCATCTCGTCGGCCAGGGTCGCGACCTCGGCGAGCACGGCGTCGGTGACCTCGCCCTCGACGGTGAGCTCGAAGCGCTTGCCAACTCGAACCGACGTGAACTGCGACTGGCCGAGGCGTGTGAGGGCGCCGAGCACGGCCTTGCCCTGGGGATCGAGAAGTTCGGCCTTGGGCATGACCTCGACGACGATTGTGGGCACCGGAGAACTCTTTTCGAGAAGTGACGGGTGGATTCGCCCCCAGTCTAAACGCTGGGCATCGGCTTCACGCCCGAGCGCGCCACTTGGCAGGCGGGCCGCCCGACCGTAGCCTCGGAGTCTGAGGTCAATGACGACTGGAGATCGTGATGAGTGAACCCGTGAGCCCCGCCGCAGCAGTCACCCCGACGGGGCACGCCACCGTCTCGGTGGCGGCCATCCTCGCCGAGACGGCCGCGCGCCGGCCCGACAAGACGGCTCTGATCGTGGGGGAGCAGAGCATCAGCTACTCCGCGCTGTGGGAGGAGACGCTCGCCTACGCCGGAGCCCTGCGCGATCGAGGCGTCGACCGAGGCGACCCCGTCGCCATCCTGATACCGAACGTGCCCGACTTTCCCCGTGTCTATTACGCGCTCCTGGCGCTCGGCGCGATCGTCGTGCCGATTCATGCGCTTCTGAAGGCCGAGGAGATCGCGTTCGTGCTGCGCGACAGCGGGGCCACCCTGCTCGTGTGCTCGGCTCCGCTTCTCGGCGAGGGCGCGAAGGGGGCGGCGCTCGCGGGTGTCGACGTGGTGTCGCTCATGATGCCGCCGCATTCGAGCGACGAATCGCTGGATGCCGTGGGTTTCGATCGTCTGGAGGATCTCGCCGCGCAGACGGTGCCGCTGGAGAACTACGTGGCCTGCGCCCCGGGCGACACGGCGACCATTCTCTACACGAGTGGGACGACGGGGTCGCCGAAGGGCGCCGAGGGAAGTCACTTCTCGCTGGTCGAGCAGACGAGCACGCTGCTGCTCGACACCTTCGATATGACGAGCGACGATGTGCTGCTCGGCTGCCTGCCGCTCTTTCACACCTTCGGCCAGACCTGCGTCCTCAACACCGGATTCCGTGCGGGCGCCACGATCGTGCTGATGCCGAAGTTCGATGGCGCCGGCGCGATCGAGCTCATCAAGCGCCACGGCTGCACGATCTTCTTCGGGGTGCCCACCATGTACATGGTGATCCTGGCCGCCGCCGGCGCCGAGCCCGTTCAGACGAAGCTGCGGTACGGCATCTCGGGCGGTGCCGCGATCCCCGTGGCCATCATCGACAGGTTCACGCAGCTCTTCGGCGTGGACATCCACGAGGGCTACGGCCTCACCGAGACCTCTCCGGTCGCCAGCTTCAACCAGCGCGGGGTGACCCCGCGGCCCGGCACGATCGGCACGCCGATCTGGGGCGTGGATGTCGAGATCGCCCGGGCCGAGAACGACGACGCGATCGAGCTGCTTCCTCGGGGGGAGCTCGGCGAACTCGTGATCAGGGGCCACAACCTCATGAAGGGCTATCTGCACCGTGAGGAGGACACGGCCCGGTCGGTGGTCGACGGGTGGTTCCGCACCGGCGACCTCGGAACGAAGGACGACGACGGCTACCTGCGCATTCTCGACCGCAAGAAGGACATGATCCTGCGCAACGGCTACAACGTGTACCCCCGCGAGGTCGAGGAGGTGCTTGCCGGGCACCCGGATGTCTCGATGGCGGCCGTGTACGGCATCCCTCACGAGGTGCATGGTCAGGAAGTGGTGGCGGCGGTGGTGCTCGTTTCCGGAGCGACCGTGACCGGTGCAGAGCTGGTGGCGTTCGCCGAGGAGCACGTCGCGGCCTACAAGTACCCGCGGGAGGTCGCGATCGTGGAGGCCCTGCCGATGGGTCCGAGCGGAAAGGTGCTGAAGAGAGAGCTCGTGGCGCGCCACGTTTCCTGAGCCTGTCGCTCCCTGAGCCTGTCGCTCCCTGAGCCTGTCGAAGGGCACTCGCGTCTCGACCTGCTCGACGAACGGGGTCGCCGGGGTCACCATGGTCTGCCGGTTCGTTGCTGTCCGGCGGGTCTTGGTGTTCGGTGCGTGTCTTGCCAGCTGGGTGGTTTGACGTGTGGTCTGCCGTGGATCATGACGAGTTGCCATGCGGAGGTGTGGATGGTGGCGTGGTGGAACGGGCACAGCAACACCAAATTGTCGATATCGGTCCGTCCGGGCGGATAGTTCTCGCTGACCCATGGTGTGACGTGGTGCGCCTGACACCGTGAGGGTGGAGCGGCACAGCCGGGGATGACGCATCTGCCGTCGCGGGCGGCGAGTGCTCTGCGTTGCCTTCGGGTGGCGAGACGTTTCGTTTTGCCGTGGTGCAGGATCTCGCCGTGCTTGCCGAAGAGGGTGGTGATGGTGCCGCCGTGGCAGCGGAGCTGGTCGACGGTGCTGATGGGGATGGGTTCGGTGCTGCCGTCGATCCACGCGGCGCCGTGCCCGGTTTGGAGGTCGTCGAGGGTGACGTGCACGTTCACGGTCGGTGCCGCCCCGTTCAGCAGCGACGCAGTCGGCGACGTCGCGGCCAGCTCGAGGAGGGTCATGACCGCGTCGAGGAGCTTCTGCTCCGCCGTGCGCGCATCGATGATCGCCTCGTCGCCCGAGGTGTCGCCCCGTTGTGCGGGTTCGTGTGGAGAGCGGTCGTCGATCGTCAGGAGGCCATTGGTCTGATCCCCGGCGATGTCGGTAGCGCCGTGGTCGGAGCCGGCCGCTGCTGAGTCTGCCGGGTTCGGTGCGTCGGGGGTGCGTGGGCTGAGGATCGAGTCGACCGCGGCCAGGAACACGCCCAGTTGCAGGGGCGGGAGAGCGTACCGGCCCCTCGCCATGCCGTCGGCGCCGATTTTCGGGTAGCTGAAGCCGCGCAGGGACTGTTTCACGGCGTCGCGGGGTTCGGCACCGTCGGGGTCGAGGTGTTCCCGGATGCGGATCGCGAGCCGGCCGATCTCCTCGACCGTGTACCGCCTCGGTGCCCTGGACCACGCATCACCATCGCCCACAACACCGTCCTCATCAGAAACCCCCTCCGCACTGGCCCCGGCGTCCGCGTTCGCATCAACGTTGGTATCGATATCCGGGTCGGAGACTGTGGCCATCGCGGCGGCGACGAGGTGCCGTTCGGCCTGATCCGTGGCATCCGACCAGCCGGTGCGGTTCACGACCTCGGACAGGGTGCGGCAGATCACCGCCGCCGTATCGACGCCGACACGGCCGGCGAAGAACGCCGCCTCCACGACCGGGAAGAAACTCGGATTCGGCGTTCCCGACAGAGACACCGACGACCGTAGCCGCTGGCCCAGGCTGATACGGGTCGCCGCGGTGCGCTCCGAGACGTTCGTGGTCGCAGCAAGGAGCTTTCTCGCCGACCCGAACCCATGACGGTACGCGAGCCCCGCGGTGTCGAGTTCACGGCGGGACTCGTGCGCGACCTCCGCCGCCACCCAGGTACGGGCAGCGTCACTGGCGCGACCGATGGCCTCCCACTGATGGGCCGCTGCGAGCAGGGCATCACCCGACTCGGCACCTGCAGACACGGCTGCGCGGTTCTCGTCGAGGAGCTGCCGGAGACGCACGGCGATATCGCCGAGGGATGCGTCGAGGAGGTCCATACGAGAAGTCAAACAGTAACCACCGACACTGGGTTGACCGAGGCATTCGATGCCTGATCAGGGGATATGGGTGTGGATAACGGAGCCTGAACTACCGTTGTGGAGGAGAAGAGGGCGTCGAGCCTTAGGGCCCCTTCGACAGGCTCAGGGAACGACAGGCTCAGGGAACGGCTCGCTCAGGGAACGGCTCGCTCAGGGAACGGCTCGCTCAGGGAACGGCTCGCTCAGGGAACGGCTCGCTCAGGGAACGG
>NZ_JARUXC010000001.1 GCF_030433855.1 Agreia sp. PsM10
GGGGGGGGGGGGGGGGGGGCTAAAAGCCGGGGAGACGGGGGCGTGATGGGGGCCCCCGGGGGGCCCCCCGGGCCCCCCCCCCCCCCGCGGCCGCTGAAGGCCCCCCCCCGGGGGGGGGCCCCCCATTCCGCGTTCCCGCAGCACCTCGCCGCAGAAGTACAGCTTCCGCGTCTCGGGTCTCACCTTCGTGATCCTCGGCGTGCTCATCGTGTTCGTCGTCGTGCTCGCCCCGAGCCTGCGGCTCTACATCGAGCAGCGGCAGCAACTCGCCGCCCTGCAGCAATCGGTCGCCGACAAGAAGTCCCAGAACGCCCAGCTCGACTCCGAGGTGGCGAGGTGGAGCGACCCCGCATACATCAAGGCGCAGGCACGAGAGAGGCTCTACTTCGTCATGCCCGGCGAGACGAGCTTCCTGGTGATCGACGACCAGGCCCCGACCGCGCCGGTCGACGACACCCCCGTGAGCACCGGCATCCAGAACACCAAGGTCGACTGGCTCGGCGCGATCTTCTCGTCGGGCGTCAGCGCGGGCCTGAGCACCCAGACCCCCGAAGAACTCCAGAAATCCGGAACGATCCAGTGACGACACCTCCTTTCGATCCGCCCAGCGAGAAAGACGTCGCCACCGTGTCGGCGCAGCTCGGACGCCCGGCGCGCAACGTCATCGGCATCGCGGCGCGCTGCGTGTGCGGCGCCCCCACGGTCGTGGCCACCAAGCCCCGCCTCGAAGACGGAACGCCGTTCCCCACCCTCTACTACCTGAGCCACCCCGCCGCCACCGCCGCGATGTCTGCGCTCGAGGCCACGCAGGTCATGGCGGAGTTCCAAGACATGCTGCCGCACGACGACGATCTGCGTGCCCGGTACCTGGCCGCTCACGAGAGGTACATCGCCGACCGGGAGGGTATCGAGGTCGTCCCCGAGCTCGCCGGAGTCTCGGCTGGCGGCATGCCCGTGCGTGTCAAGTGCCTGCACGCCCTGGCCGGGCACGCCCTCGCGGCCGGCCCTGGCGTGAACCCGATCGGCGATCTGGCGCTCGAGCGCGGGCGCTGGTCGCCGACGGTCTGCGAGTGCATCGACTACGAGGCGATCGCGTGAGTGAGCGCCGCCGCACGTCACCCCTCCGGGTCGTGGCGGTCTCGGCGGCACTCGCCACCGGCATCCTCGCCGTCGCCCCCGTCGGCGACGTGCCCACGGCACGCGCCGACGCCGTGCGGAGCGCCGAGTACTGGCTCGCCGACTATGGAGTGCAGGCGGCCTGGAACACGACCCGCGGCGCGGGCGTGACCGTGGCCGTGATCGACACCGGCGTCGACGGATCGGTCGCCGACCTCGCCGGCGCTGTCGTCGGCGGCACCGACGTCTCGGGCGTCGGCGCGGCCGACGGGCAGACACCGGTCGGAGACGACGACGAGCACGGCACGATGGTCGGATCGCTGATCGCCGGCCGTGGAACCGGGGGCAACGACGGCGTGATCGGCGTCGCACCCGAAGCCTCCCTGCTCTCGATCAGCGTCGCGCTCGGCGCGGGAGTCGTGGGAACTGACGACCAGATCGCCAACGCCGTCCGCTGGGCCGTCGACAACGGCGCAGATGTCATCAACATGTCGCTCACCCGCAACAGCCTCGACTGGCCCACGAGCTGGGACGACGCCTTCCTCTATGCGGCGGACCACGACGTGGTCATCGTCGCGGCGGCCGGCAACCGGGGCAGCGGCACCACCGAGGTCGGTGCGCCGGCCACCATCCCGGGCGTTCTGACCGTCGCCGGCGTCGATCGCGGCGGCGATGCGAGTTTCGATGCGTCGAGCCAGGGCATCACGATCGCCGTCTCCGCGCCCAGCGAGCAGCTGGTCGGGGTCGTTCCGGGCGGCGGATACGTGACCTGGGCGGGAACGTCCGGAGCCACACCCATCGTGTCGGGTCTCGTCGCACTGGTACGCGCGGCGCATCCCGATCTCGACGTGGCCGGCGTCATCAACCGCATCGTCAGCACGGCCACGCCCAAGGGCGATCCGGTGCCCGGGCCGATCTACGGATACGGGCTCATCAACGCGGAGGCGGCTGTCACGGCCGACGTTCCCGCAGTCACCGAGAACCCCATGGGATCGCTGGCCCAGTGGATCGCGACCTACAGGCCGTCGCCGGATGCGTCGGGTGCGGGACCGAAGGCCATAGCGGCTCCCGAGACCGACGAGCCGGGCACGACCGCCGACCAGGCCGCGTCGTGGTGGCCGAGCGTTGCTAAACTGACGATGAACGGAATTCCCATCGCAGTGATCTCCGTGTTCCTGATGCTTCTCGCGGTGATCATCACGGCGGCAGTGGTGCATGTTCGGCGCGTGCGGCGCAGGGAGTAGATTAACTACAACACCTTCCCCCTAGGAGAGCTTTCACTGTGCCCAGAATCCTGATCGTCGGCGGCGGCTATGCCGGTTTTTACACCGCATGGAAACTCGAGAAGTGGCTCCGGCCCGGCGAAGCAGAGGTCACCGTCGTCGACCCGCTTCCCTACATGACCTACCAGCCGTTCCTGCCGGAGGTTGCCGCCGGCTCCATCGAGCCCCGGCACGCGATCGTTCCCCTGCGTCGCCACCTGAAGAAGACCGAGATCGTCGCGGCGAAGGTGACCGGCATCGACCACGCGTCGAAGACGGCCACCATCACGCCCAACATCGGTGAGCCCTACGAGTTCGCCTACGACCAGATCGTGGTCACCGCCGGATCCGTCTCGCGCACCTTCCCGATCCCGGGCGTCGCCGACGAGGCCATCGGCCTCAAGACGATCGAAGAGGCCGTCGCCATCCGCGACCGCATCCTCACGAACATGGACAAGGCGGCGGGCCTTCCCGCCGGCCCCGAGCGCGATCGTCTGCTGACCGTCGTCGTCGTCGGCGGAGGCTTCGCCGGCATCGAGATCTTCGCCGAACTGCGCTCGTTCGTCAGCGGCCTGCTCAAGCAGTACCCCGAGATCAAGTTCGAAGACACGCACTTCCACCTCATCGAGGCGATGGGCCGCATCATGCCCGAGGTCTCGCTGCCCACGAGCCTCTGGGTCATCAAGAACCTGGCCGAGCGGGGCGCCGAGATCCACCTCGACACGCAGCTCAAGTCGGCCGTCGGCGGAGTCATCGAGCTCTCGACCGGCGACAGCTTCGAGTCCGACACGATCATCTGGACCGCCGGCGTCATGGCGAGCCCGATGCTCAAGGGCACCGATCTTCCCATCGAGGAGCGCGGGCGCCTGCAGGTCCGCCCCGACCTCCGCGTGGGCACCGCGGACGACATCGTGGCCGACGCCTGGGGCGCCGGAGACGTGTCGGCCGTTCCCGACCTCTCGGGCGGCGGCGTCGGCGGATTCTGCGTGCCGAACGCCCAGCACGCGGTTCGCCAGGGCCGCTTGATGGCCAAGAACATCGTGGCCGCGCTGCGCGGCGAGAAGCTCGTCGAGTACAACCACAAGAACCTCGGAGCCGTCGCGGGTCTCGGCCTCGGCGTCGGCGCCTTCCAGTCGGGCAAGATCGCCGTCAAGGGTCTCCCCGCCTGGTTCATGCACCGCGGTTACCACGGCCTCGCGATGCCCACGTGGGAGCGCAAGATCCGTGTGATCGGCAACTGGGTGTTCAACTTCGTGCTCGGCCGCGACATCGCCTCGCTCGAGGCCCGGGTCACCCCGCGTGCCGCGTTCGAGACGTTCGCGTCGCGTCCGCGTCCGGCCGCCGACGCGCCCGCTCCGGCTCCCGCCGCGGCCGCCGCAACGGCTCCTGCCACGTCGGCCATCGCATCCGCGCCGACCGAGCCCGCGCCGGCCGCCAAGAAGCCGGCCGCCAAGCGCGCACCCAAGAAGACAGCCGACACGAGCCTGCCCTCGCCCGAGGGCGCTCCCATCGTGGTCGGCGGCGGCGACCCGGTCGACACCAAGTAGCCGCTCGAACGCGACAGCGCCCGTTCCCCTCAGGGAGCGGGCGCTTCGTCATTTCTCGTCGGGGTCGCCCATCGACTCGGCATGCATGGTCTTGCCGCGGGCGATGGTCTCGTCGTCGTGCGCGAGGATTCCGACCGTCTCGGTGACCCGACCCACGACCGCCTTCGCGGCATCCGCGGGCGGCTTCTCGTCTTCGTCGTCGGGGATGTCGTCGGCCGACAGGTCGTAGGTGCGCAGGGTGTCGTCGTCGGTTCCCGGATGTTCGGCGAACGCCACGCACAGCCTCGCCACCTCGTCGGCGTGGGCGTGCATGACCGAGTGCGCGGAGTCGGGCATCTCCCAGCTGCGGGAGTGGGGGAGAAGTTCACCCACTCGGGTGACCCAGTCGCGGGGAGCAACCGCGTCGTGCTCGCCGCAGATGACGAGGGTGTTCGCCTGAACAAGCGGCAGTCGGTCTTCGATCGGAAAGCTCATCATGCGCGGCAGTACCCGGAAGAACCACTTGAAGCCGCACAGCAGATACGAGCTGACGGCCAGGAATTTGACCCTGCCCGGCTCGTGCCACGCCGACTGCAGAAAGCGCCGCGCCTGGGTGGGGATGCGCCTCTCCGCGGGGTTCACGACGGGACCTATGAGCACCAACGTGGTGATGTCGGGCCGTCGCGAGGCGAGGTCGGTGACGATCTGGGTGCCCATCGAATGCCCGACCACGATCGGGTCGACCAGGTCGAGCTCGTCGATGACCCGGCCCACCAGGTCGGCGTAGCCCCGGATGCTCAGGGCCGACTTCGGGTGCGGCACGCCCGCGAACCCCGGCAGGTCGAGCGCGTGCACGGGGCCGAAGCGGTTGAGGTTGGGGGCGAGTCGCTCGAAGTAGTTGCTCGACACGCCGATGCCGGGAACGAGCACGAAGGGTCGGTCGCCGGTCTTGCCGATCGTGCTGACGCGTACGTAGAGCTCTCCGTCGTACACCCGATCGACGGTCACCTCCGTGGAGGAGTTCGTCTCGGGTTCCGATCGGCGTCGCCTGCTCATTATTAGAGGGTACTAAGGAGCGATCGGTAGAGTGCTGGCAGTGTGCGTGAGGGAGAAACGATGACGACAATGACCGAGCATCGTGACGGCGCGCGCCGCCCCGGCACATCGGATGCCGACTGGCAGGGGTTCGCGGAGCGTTTCGACGCGGAGTTCCCGCGGCTGGAGTCGCTCTTCACCCGCATCTACGGCGACGATCCGAGCGTGACGGGCCATCTCGCATCCCTCGTCGCCGAACTCGCCGAGTCGTGGCAGGCCCGCCCGGCCGATCTGCGGACGCTCGACGCGAAGCGGGCGGCCGATCCCGGCTGGTTCCTGTCGAACCGCATGCTGGGCGGCGTCTGCTACGTCGACCTGTACGCCGGCGACCTGTCGGGCATCCGCGAACGCATCCCGTATTTCGTCGAGCTGGGGCTCACCTACCTGCACCTGATGCCGCTGTTCCTCGCGCCGAGCGAGAACTCCGACGGCGGCTATGCGGTGTCGAGCTACAGGCAGGTCAATCCGTCGCTCGGAACGATGCAGCAGCTCACCGAGCTCGCGGCCGAGCTGCGCGGCCACGGCATCTCGCTCGTGATCGACTTCATCTTCAACCACACCTCGAACGAGCACGAGTGGGCGCGGAAGGCGCTCGCCCGTGATCCGGAGTTCGAGGACTTCTATTGGATCTTCCCCGACCGCGAGATGCCGGATGCCTATGAGCAGACGGTGCGCGAGATCTTCCCCGACGACCATCCCGGGTCGTTCGTGCAGCTCGACGACGGACGATGGATCTGGGCGACGTTCCACTCGTTCCAGTGGGACCTCAACTACTCGAATCCGGCGGTCTTCCGGGCGATGGCGGGCGAGCTGCTCTTCCTCGCCAACGCCGGTGTCGACGTGGTGCGCATGGACGCGGTGGCGTTCATCTGGAAGCGGCTCGGCACGTCCAGCGAGAACATGCCCGAGGCGCACCTGCTGCTGCAGGCGTTCAACGCGGTGTGCCGCATCGCGGTGCCGTCGCTGCTCTTCAAGTCGGAGGCCATCGTGCACCCCGACGAGGTCGTGCAGTACATCTCCCTCGAGGAATGTCAGCTCAGCTACAACCCGCTGCAGATGGCGCTCATCTGGAACTCGCTCGCGACGAGGGAGGTGGGCCTGCTGTCGCAGGCCCTCGAACGTCGCCACGCCATCGCCCCGGGAACGGCCTGGGTCAACTACGTGCGCAGCCACGACGACATCGGCTGGACCTTCGCCGACGAGGATGCCCGGGAGCTGGGCGTAGACGGCTTCGACCATCGACGCTTTCTCAACGCGTTCTATGTCAACCGTTTCGAGGGCAGCTTCTCGCGCGGCGCTCCGTTCCAGGAGAACCCGAAGACCGGGGATGCGCGCGTGTCGGGCACCACGGCATCCCTCGCCGGGCTCGAGGCGGGCGATGACGAGGCGATCTATCGCATCGTGCTGGCGCATTCGATCGTTCTCAGCACCGGCGGCATTCCGCTGCTGTATCTCGGCGACGAGGTGGGGCAGCTGAACGACTACGGCCAGCTCGAGGTGCCCGGCCAGGAGGGCGACAGCCGTTGGGTGGGGCGGCCGCGCTATCCGGCCGACCGCTACGCGTCGCGGCTCGATGCGACGACGGATGCCGGGAGCATCTACCTGAGGCTGCGTCACCTGATCGCCGTGCGGCAGGCGACCCCGGAGTTCGCCGGCGGAGACCTCGTGGCTTTCGGCACGAACAATCCGCACGTGCTGGGCTACCAGCGCTCGGGCACGTTCTACGGCGTTCCGTCGACCGTCGTGGTGCTGGCGAACTTCGCCGAGACGGAGCAGACCGTGACGCGGGAGACGCTGGCGGGGCTGCCCCCGACGGCCGACGACCTGGTGACGGCCAGCACGGTCGATCTGTGGACCGATCTCGTGCTGGAGCCGCACCAGTTCGTGTGGCTCAGGCTGTAGCCGCCCCGCGCCTGTCGAGCCGCGCGACTCCGATCTTCGAGTCGGCCATGCCGTAGAACACGAAGCGCACCCCGTCGATCGTCTCGATCGCCGTGGGGAACACGACGTTCGGCACGATACCGCTGCGTTCGTCCTCGGTCTCGGCGAACAGCAGCGGCTCCGGGCTGCGGGAGATCACTTTCGTGGGGTCGTCGCCGTCGAGGATCATGCCGCCCGCGGCGTAGTTGACTTTCTGCTGCTGGGCGAACGCGCTGTTGATCACGCCCGTCACGCCGTGGTGCAGGATGAGCCAGCCCTCGTCGACCCTTAGGGGAGGAGGTCCTCCGCCGATCTTCACGGCCTCGAACGGGAACTCGGGGCCGGCCAGGAAGCGGTGCTGCCCCCACCGCACGAGGGTGCGCGGGTCTGCCAGGACCTCGGCCAGAGGAATGAAGCTGATCCAGATGCTCTGCCGGTCGTCGGGCACGCCCTCGGGCACACGGATTCCCTCTCCCGGCTTGGTCTCGCCGAGGTCCCACATCGGGCGGTGCAGCACGGCGAGGCTCTCCGTTCCATCGGGGGCGGTCACCGGCTCGGGGAAGAAGACCGTGTCCTTGTTGTGGAAGAGGTTGAGGTCCATGTCGAGGGAGTCGTCGTAGTCGAAGAGCGCAGGCCCCAGGCGGGTCCATTCGCGGAGATCCGACGAGGTCGCGATGGCGGTGCGGGGCCCGAGCGGCCCGTAGGCGACGTACGTCATTACGTGCAGGCCGAGAACGGGGATGAAGGTCACCCGGGGGTCTTCGACGCCGGCGTTGTGGGCGCCGCGCTCCCAGCCGCGATCGGGCTCGAGCACGACGCCTTCGCGTTCGACGCCCACGGGGACGCCGTCCTCGATCACCACGCGGGCGAGGCCCACGCGGCTCACATTGCCGGTGGCCACGAGACGGGGGAGCAGATGCAGCGCGCCATCGGGAGTGTGCCCGCTGCCGGGATTGAGGACTCCCTCGGCCTCGAGATCGTTGCCCTCCTCGGGCGTCATGATGACGCCGACCCGGGTGAGCTCGTAGGGGAACGGGGTGGTGTGCATGGTCATCCTTTCACTCCCGAGCCGATGTCGGTCGAGATGAAGTAGCGCTGGAACATGATGAACAGAATGACGACGGGCCCCGCGAGCACGGCGGCACCCGCGAGGGTGGTTCCGAACGGATTGGCGGCGGTGGCGGCGACGTTCGAGATGTAGTTGGCGAGCGAGACGGCGAGTGGCTGGAGACCGGCCTCCTTGGTGATGAGGAACGGCCAGAGGAATTCGTTCCACGGGCCGATGAAGGTGAGCAGCACGACCGTGATGAGGGCCGGGCGCACGAGGGGAAGGGCGATGCGGCGCAGCACGGCGAACTCGCCGGCCCCGTCGATGCGGGCCGCTTCGAAGAGCTCCTTCGGCAGCTGCAGGAAGTACTGCCGGAAGATGATCACCGCCGTCGAGTTGATGGCGAACGGCAGGATCATGCCCAGGTAGTTGTCGCTCAGCCCGTAGTCGCGGGCGATCAGCACGTAGAGCGGCACCATCAGCAGCTGGAACGGAACCACCTGCACGAGCAGGGCCAACGCGAAGGTCACCCCGCGGCCGCGCCATTGGAGTACTGCGAGCGCGTACCCGACGAGCACACCGAAGACGAGGGTGCCGAGCAGAACCCCGCCGGTGAAGAGCCCTGGGTTGAGGAGCCCCTGGAAGAGGTTGATGCGGTCGTTGATGGCGGTGTAGTTCTCGCCGGTGATGTTCGACGGATTCGGGAACGCGCCCGCGATCGTGGGGTCGGGAGCGGTCTGCAGCGACCCGATGATCATGTAGTAGAACGGGAACAGGAACGCGACCGCGCCGATGAAGAGCACGACGCCCCGGAGGATCTTCTGGAATCTCGACATCAGTCTCGTCCTCCCGCGAAGCGGTTCTGCAGCAGTGCGACCACGAGCACCAGCACGACGAGCACGACGCCGATGGCGGCGGCCACGTCGGGCTGTCCCTGCTGCAGGCCCTTCTGGTACATGATGAGCACCGGCGAGGCCGATGCGCCGTCGGGGCCTCCGCCGCCCGTCAGCAGGTACGGCTCGGTGAAGAGGTTCGCGCCCGTGACGGTGGAGACGAGGAGCACGAGCACGGTGGCGGGCCTGACGCCCGGCACGGTCACTGAGAAGAAGCTCCGGATGGGCCCGGCTCCGTCTGTGGATGCCGATTCGTAGAGCTCTTTCGGAATGCCCTGGAGGGCCGCGAGATAGAGCAGGATGTAGAAGCCGAGCTGCTTCCACGTGACGAAGAACGCGATCGTCGGCATGGCCCAGGTCGAGTTGATGAGCCACGACGGATCGGGGGCGAGCGGACCGAGCACCGTGTTCACGAGTCCGTCGCCGTTGAACAGGAACAGCCAGATGGCCACGACCGCGACGCTCG
Source organism: Agreia sp. PsM10 (assembly GCF_030433855.1). GTDB lineage: Bacteria > Actinomycetota > Actinomycetes > Actinomycetales > Microbacteriaceae > Agreia. Next base: position 9,327 of record NZ_JARUXC010000001.1, read on the forward strand.
CGGTGACGTAGGGCACGTAGTACGCGACCCGCAGGAACGTGCGGAAGTGCACGATGCGGTTCAGGCCCGAGGCGAGCAGCAGCGACAGCACCACGGTCAGCGGAACGTTGATGAGCAGGAAGATGCCCACGTTGCCGAACGAGCGGATGACCGCCGGGTCCTGGAACGCCGTCAGATAGTTGGTCAGGCCCACGAACGGCCTGTCGGCCTCGAAGCCGGGCGCCGTGAAGAAGAAGTCGTGGAACGAGATCCAGACGGAGTAGATGAGCGGATACGCGAACACCGCGATCACGAAGATCAGGTAGGGGGCGCTGAACAGCAGTCCGAGCGGGTTGCGGCCGAGGATGCGTCGTGTGCGGCCGACAGGGCGGGGCGGGTTCTCGATGAGTGTGGTCATGGTCGTCTCCCCTTACGGCTGCTTGGCGATGTCGTCGATCTTGGCCGCCGCATCCGCCAGCGCCTGTTTCACGTCCTTGCCGCCGAAGATCACGGATTGCGACCATTCGTCTCGGAACGCCTGGAGCATCTGCACAGTGTTGGGTCCGGCGGGCACGTCGACGGTGCGGGCCGCCTGGTCGCCGAACTCGGCGTAGGCGGGGTTGGCCGCGAAGTAGTCGGGGAAAGTGTCGAGCAGATCGGCGCGCAGCGGCATCTGGCCCGTGGTCTCGAGCAGCTTCTTGTCTTGATCGAGGCTCGTCGAGAACTTCGCCACGTCCCACGCCGTTCCCTGGTTGACGCAGGCGGTATAGAAGCCGATGTTCTTCGCGTCGCTGAACGTGTAGGTCTCGTCGGCGGGAATTCCGTCTTGGGTGGGAACCGGAACGGAACCCCAGTTCACCCCGTCGTAGACCGAGACCGCCCACGGGCCGACGATCGCCATAGCCGCCTTGCCGTCTCCGAACGCGTCGCCCGTGTATTTCTCCTGGCCGGCGAGCCCGTCGGCGTAGAGGGTCGACCAGAATTCGCCGACGCCGTCGCCGGCCTCGTCGTCGAACGTGGCCTTGTCGTCCTCCACGACCAGCTTGCCCCCGGTCTGCGCGGCGTACAGCGGGTAGAAGTCGAACTGCATCTGGAAGAACTCGCTCGTCGGTGCGGGCCAGATCGCGTAGTCGGCGCCGCCCTTCTCGACGACGGTCTTCGACGCGGCGAGGAAGTCGGCATAGGTCGAGAGCTGGGGGTCGTCGGGATCGAGCCCGGCTTTTTCGAAGATGTCCTTGTTGTAGAAGATGACGACGGGGTTCGACTTCCACGGGAGCTGGAAGTAGTCGCCGTCGGCGTTCTGGTACTGCGTCGACAGGTCGCCGGACCGGTCTTCGATGTACTCCGCGCCATCCGGCAGCGACGAGATGTCGACGAGTCCGCCCGCCTTCTCGAACTGGCCGACCGCGCTCGGGGCGGTGTTGTAGATCAGGCAGGGCGCGTTTCCGGCCGTGATGGCGGCGCCGATGACCTCCTCGCTCGACCGGCCGGCGGGGATCTCCTGGCCCGTGACCTTCTCGTCGGGGTGCTCGGCGTTCCAGGCTTCGACCATCTGCTTGCCCCAGGCGACCTCCTGCTCGTTGTTCGAGTACCAGATCGTGATGGGTCCGTGGTCGTCGGGTGATCCGCCCGAGCCGCCGCGCGAGCACGCCGTGAGCGCCAGCGCCCCGACGATCAGCGCGGCCGCGGCCACAGCTCGTCTCTTCTTCATCGTTGTCTCCTGTCTGTGTTCGTCTCCGTCGGCGCCGTCGCCGTGGAATCCCGAACCACCAGTTCTGCGGGGGCGAGTTCGATGTCGCCCACCTCGTCGCCGCTGACCAGCCGCAGCAGGGTGTCGGCGGCCGTGAATCCCCAGCCCCGGGCATCCGTCGCCACCGTCGTGAGCGCCGGCTCGATGTAGCGGCCGATCGCCGAGTCGTCGAAGCCGACGATCGACACGTCGCGCGGAACGTCGAGGCCGGCGCGCCGGGCCACGCCGATGCCGGCGATCGCCATCGCGTCGTTCGCGTAGACGATCGCGGTGGGCCTCTCGGCACGGTCGAGCAGCTCCGCGGTGGCGCGCGCCCCATCGGCGGCGGTGAAGTCGGTCTCGACGACGACCGGTGCCGCGAGGTTCGACGACGCGACGGCCTGCAGGAACGACGCCTTGCGTCGGGCGGCGTGCAACAGGCGGTCCGGGCCCGCGACGTGGGCGATGCGCGTGTGGCCCAGGCTTACGAGGTGCCGCACGGCGTCGTGGATGGCCGGGGCGTCGTCGAGGGTCACGGCGGGAATGGCGCTTGCGTCGACGTCGGTGCGGCCCAGCGAGATCGCGCGCAGACCGATCTCTCGCAGCAGGGATACACGGGAATCCGCGGCCCTGAGGTCGGTGAGGATCACGCCGTCGACGCGGCGCTCGGCCGCCAGCCTGCGGTAGGTGGCCTCTTCGAGGCGTTCGTCGCCCACGACGCTCAGAACCAGCGACTGGCCACGAGGGGCCAGCACCCGTTCGACGCCCGAGATGAAGGAGGGGAAGAAGGAGTCGTCGGCGATGATCTCGGGATCGCGGGCGATGACGAGCCCCACGGCGAACGACACGTCGGAGCTGAGCGAGCGTGCCCGCACGCTGGGGGACCAGCCGAGCTCCTCGGCCGCGGCGAGGATGCGCGTGCGGCTCTCGGGCGACACCCCCGGGCGGTCATTGAGCGCGAACGACACGAGGCCCTTGCTGACCCCGGCGGCGCGGGCCACGTCGGCGATCGTCGGGCGGGATGCCTGCATCGCGATCTCCTCATTGAGTCGGCTAAACCGGTTTAGAGACAAGCTAGACCCGTTCGGCGCCCCGGTCAAGGGAGGGTTCGGTAGTCTCGAGGGTGCGCGGGCCCCCATAGCCCAATCGGCAGAGGCAGACGACTTAAAATCGTTTCAGTCAGGGTTCGAGTCCCTGTGGGGGTACTTGCGACGCTCTCCCACATCGCACATCACGCGGCTTGACCACCGTCGCCCTCGACGACGTCACCGTTCACTGAGAGACGCGTGAAGCCCTGCCCGGGAAACCGATCTCCGCACGAGTCGGGGGATTGGCTCCGGGGCGGGAGACGGTGATGGCGGCGCAGCGCACCGCGTAGTCGCCGATGTCGGTGAGCAGGGCCGCATCGAAGGCGCCTCCGCTGCGCAGCGCCTCGGCCGACACGCCCTCGTCGCGGAGTCCGGCGATGGAGTCGATCAGGGCACTCATGAATGAGTCGCCCGCGCCGATGGTGTCTGCGACCTCGACGGCGACACCGGGCACGGTCAAGCGCAGCGAACGCGTGGCCAGCAATGCGCCGGCGCTGCCCAGGGTCACCGTCACGAGTCCGACGCCGAAGCGGAGGATGCGCTCGACCGCGGCCTCGAGACCGAGCCCGGGATACAGCCACTCGGCGTCTTCGTCGCTGAGCTTCACGACGGCAGCAAGGGCCGCGATCTGCTCGAATCGGGCGAGGGCAGCTCCGTGGTCCGCCACGATGCTGGGCCGCATGTTCGGGTCGAAGCAGATGAGAGGCGGGCGCCCGGAGCCGACGAGCTGCCTCAGCAAAGACACGACAGTGCTTCCGCCCGGCTCGAGGAACGCTCCGATCGAGCCGACGTGCACGATGTCCGATCCGGTCAGGATCGGGTCGTCGACGCTGAGGCCGATGGGTAGAGACCAGCGGAGATCGAACACGTACTCGGCCGAGCCGTCGGCGCCGAGGTATGCCGTCGCCGTCGAGGTCGGCTCATCGCGAACCGAACCGAAGGCGAGCGTCACGCCGGCCTCCCTCAGATGCTCGGCGATCGAGGCGCCGCGGGCATCGTCGCCGATACGCGTGACGAGAGCCACGGGCCTGTTCAACCGGGCCAGGCCCAGCGCTATGTTCATCGGCGATCCGCCCGGATGCTCCGCGCAGGGTGCGCCGTCGGACCCCGCGATCACGTCGACGAGGGATTCACCGATTGCGGTGACAGCGGTGAGCGGGAGCGACACGGAGGGCCTTTCGGGGCAAGGAAACGGCTCTGCCCGCCCGGAAGCAGCAGGCAGAGCCATCGTGGGGAATCGGTCAGCTCGACAGCGGCTGCAGCCAGGTCAGCTGCGAGCCGTCCTCGACGATCAGGGGAGCGAGCTTGTCATTGAACACGCGGCCGTAGGGCGCCGTGATGTGCGCCGTGAACGCGTCGTCGTCGCGATAGACCTCGTACACGAAGAACCGCGAGGGCTCCGTGCTTACCTGATAGGGCGCGAACTCGACGCATCCGGGTTCGCGTCTCACGTCGTCTGCCAGCCCGGCCAAGAGGCCGGCGATCGTCTCCTCGCATCCGGGCAGCGCCGTGAACTCGGCGTACAGCACCTTCGGCGCGGGTGCGTCGGCACTCATGCGGTCGCCGCACCCGTCATGATCGCGACGGCGTCGGTCATGGAGTGCGATTGCGGCGTGATGGTCGCCGCCCGCTTGCCGAGTCGCTGAATGTGGATGCGATCGGCCACGTCGAACACGTGCGGCATGTTGTGACTGATCAGGATGACGGGCACACCGCGGTCGCGCAGGTTGCGGATGAGCTCGAGAACCTGGTTCGACTCGCGCACTCCGAGGGCGGCCGTCGGCTCGTCCAGGACCACGACTTTCGATCCGAACGCCGCAGATCGGGCGACGGCGACGGCCTGCCGCTGCCCTCCGGAGAGGTTCTCGACGGGAACGGTCACGTCTTGGAGCGTCGAGATGCCGAGCTTCGTCAGCTCCTCTTTCGCCTCGCGGCGCATGCCGGCCGTGTCGAGCATGCGGAAGACCGATCCCAGCACGCCCTTCTTGCGCTTCTCCCGACCGAGGTAGAGATTGGATGCCACATCGAGGGCGGGGGAGACGGCCAGATTCTGGTAGACGGTCTCGATGCCGGCCACGCGAGCGTCCTGCGGGCGTTTGAACGAGACCTTCTTGCCGTCGAGGAAGATCTCACCCTCGTCGGGGATCTCGGCGCCGGTGAGGCACTTGATGAGCGTCGATTTGCCGGCTCCGTTGTCGCCGATGATGGCGAGCACCTCGCCCGGGTAGAGTTCGAGGCTCACACCGTCGAGGCCCACGACGCGGCCGAAGGTCTTGACGAGCCGGCGAGCCTGAAGAACGGGCGTTCGCGTCTCGGCCTCGGGGACGACACTGTCTGTGATGGTCACTTGCGTACCTTTCGAATCCACTGGTCGATGCCGACCGCGACGATGATGAGGATGCCCACGGCGAGCGTCTGGTAGAGCACGTCGAGTCCCGCGAGCGAGAGTCCGTTGCGGAAGACACCCACGATGAGGGCTCCGAGCAGGGTTCCCCAGATGGTGCCGCGACCGCCGAACAGGCTCGTTCCGCCGATGACGACGGCCGTGATGGAGTCGAGGTTCAGGTCGGCGCCGGCGTTCGGGCTGGCCGCGTTGCTGCGGCCGATCTGGATCCAGGCGCCGACGGCCAGGATGGCGCCGGCCGCGATGTAGACGCTGACGAGCACGCGGTTGACGCTGATTCCGGCGAGGCGCGCGGCCTCCTTGTCATCGCCGACGGCGTAGACGTGGCGACCCCAGGCCGTCTTGCCCAGGATGAAGGCGACGACGATGTAGAGGGCGAGCATGATGATCACGCCGAAGCTGACCCGCACACCGAACAGGTCGAAGGTCTGGCCCGTCGACGGCAGCAGCGCCGGCATGTCGGAGCCGCGAACGGTGGATCCCGACGAGTAGAGCAGGGTGAGGGCGACGAAGATGTTCAGGGTGCCCAGCGTCACGATGAACGGGGGCAGTCTGAGCTTGGTCACCAGCAGGCCGTTGAACAGTCCGGCGGCGACGGCGACCAGAATGCCGATCAGCAACGCCAGGAAGGCGGGGACCCCGTTCTGCGTCGCGGTCTGCGCCATCACCATCGAGGCCAGCACCATGACCGCGCCGACCGAGAGGTCGATTCCCGCGGTGAGAATGATCAGCGTCTGCGCCACGGCGAGGGTTCCGACGACGGCGACCTGCTGCGTGATCAGGGAGAGATTGGCGGGGGCGAGGAACCTGTCATTGAGGATGCCGAAGACGATGATGGCGATGACGAGGACCACGGCCGGGCTGACCGCCGGGTAGCGGTGGAGAACGCCTCGCACACGATCGATGGGTGTGCGGCGGTCGAGGAACTCGGAAGCGAGAGCGAGTGAAGACGTCGGTGGGTTGGTCACCGGGTTGGGAGAAGTCACGAGGGCCTTTCTGGGGGAGGGGAGGCAAGGGAATGCCGGGGGTGGAGAGCTCCACCCCCGGCTGTCGGGCTACTCGCCCCAGCAGATGTCGGTCGCGTCGGCGGCCGTGATGCTCTCGAGCCCGTCGACGGGCTTGTCGGTGACCAGAGCCGAGCCGGTGTCGAAGAAGTCGAGTCCTGCGCTCGTCGAGGGCTTCGTGCCGTCGGTGGCGAGCTTGGCGATGGCCTCGACACCGAGTTCGGCCATCTTCACGGGGTACTGCTGAGCCGTCGCTCCGATGACGCCGTCAGCCACGTTCTTGACGCCGGAGCATCCGCCGTCGATCGAGACGAGCAGCACGTCCTTCTCCTTGCCGGCGGCCTGGAGCGCCTGATACGCGCCGTAGGCGGCCGGCTCGTTGATCGTGTAGACCACGTTGATGTCGGAATTCTTCGACAGCAGCGTCTCCATGGCCGTGCGGCCGCCGTCTTCGGCTCCGTCGGTGGCTTCGTTGCCGACGAGCTCGTAGTCGCCGCCGCTGTAGGAGCCGGTCTTGGCCTCGTCGCCGTTCTTCTGGTCGTCGACGGTGTCGATGCCCATTCCCGTCAGGAAGCCCTGGTCTCTGTTGTAGTCGACCGAGACGACCTTGTCGTTGAACAGGTCGAGCATGGCGATGGTGGCCTTCTCGCCGCCGAGCTGAGCCGCGGTCCACTTGCCGATCGACTCTCCCGCCTTGAAGTTGTCGGTGGCGAAGGTGATGTCGACGGCGTCGGCCGGGTCGGGCGGCGTGTCGAGCGCAATGACGTAGAGGCCTGCGTCACGCGCCTTCTGGATGGCGTCGACGACCGAGGGGCCGTTGGGGGTGATGAGAATACCCTTGTCTCCCTTGGAGATCGCGTTCTCGATGGCCTGGATCTGGGTGTCCTCGTCGCCGTCCTCCTTGCCCGCAGCCAGCGTCAGCTTGACGCCGGCCTTGTCTGCAGCGGCCTTGGCGCCGTCTTCCATGGCGACGAAGAAGGGGTTGGTCGTGGTCTTCACGATGAGGGTGACGCCGACGTCACCGCCGCCGTCGGCCGAGTCGGTGCTGGTGGATGCGCCACCGCTCGAGCAGGCGGCGAGACCCACGGAGGCGACGAGCGCGATGGTGCCGAAGCCGGCGAGCCGGGCGATGGGCGATGTGCGTGTGTTCATGGAGTCCTCATTGGCTCAGGGGGCGATCTGCCCGACAACGATGTCAGGTATAGGTATAGGGGTCCTCGATCGGTAGAGTCAAGTTAATCCTCGAAGAAGAAGAGCAGTTATGACATCGTTATCAGATCCCAAGCGAAGCGAAGCCCTTCGTCGCCGGCCCACAATGAAGAACGTGGCAGACCTGGCGGGGGTGGGTGTGAAGACCGTCTCGCGAGTGATCAACCGCGAGCCCCATGTGTCGGAAGAGACCATTGCCAGGGTGCGTCGGGCCGCTGAACAGCTGCATTATCAACCCGACATCCAGGCCGGTAACCTGCGGCGTGCCGACAGGCGCACCGACACGCTCGGACTGCTCGTCGGCAGCGTGGCCAACCCGTTCTCGGCTGCAGTTCACCGTGCTGTCGAAGACATCGCGCTCGAGCGGCATGTCGCGGTGTTCGCGTCGAGCCTCGACGAGGATCCCGAGCGCGAGTTGTCGTCGGTGAACGCCTTTCTTCGCAGGCGGGTCGACGGTCTCATCCTCACGACGATCCAGCCCAGCCAGGCCTATCTCGGCATCCAGCTCGACCAGGGCGTGCCCATCGTGTTCGTCGACCGCCGACCCCACGGAATCGAGGCGGACACGGTGATGACCGAGAACGCCGAGGGGGCGTCCGGCGCGGTCGAGCATCTCCTTGCCATGGGTCACCGGCGCATCGCCTACCTCGGCGACGATGAGAAGATCTTCACGGCGAGGGAGCGGAAGCGCGGCTACCTCGACACACTGCGGCGCGCGGGCATCGCTCCGGATGACCGGCTTGTGATCGACAATCTCGACGACGAGGCGAAGGCATCCGCTGCTGTCGCAGACCTGCTTGCGCTCGACGACCCGCCCACCGCCATTTTCAGCGCCCAGAACCTCATCACCGTCGGCGTGATCACGTCGCTCAGGTCGGCGGGAGCGTCGACGCGGGTCGCCCTCGTCGGCTTCGACGACGTGCCCATGGCGGCCCTGCTCGAACCGGCGGTCACCGTGATGGCGCAGGACCCGGCATCCATCGGAGAGATCGCCGCCCGCCGCGTCTTCGATCGCCTCGACGGGCTCGACGAGCCGGCCCGGGACTTCATCGTGCCGACCCGGCTCATCGTGAGAGGCTCCGGAGAAATCCGCCCTTGAATTGTTCGATGGACATTCCGTAACATCGCTCGCGATCGATGACATCGATGTCATCGCGACAACGCGCAGTGAAGGGCGTCCTGTGAATCATCACGAACAACAGCAGCAGAAAGTCAGAAAACGAGCCGGTTCCGTCACGCGAATAGCGGCAGCCGCCGGCGCATTCCTCCTCGTGACCGCCGCGGTCTCGGGTGCCGCGTCGACGGCCGCAGCACAGCCTACGGCCGCAGCCCAACCGACGGCAGCAGCCGCCGAGGCTGCTCCGCCGGCCGAGCCCTATCGCCCCTACCTCGGGTACAGCCCCGAGAAGAACTGGATGAACGATCCCAACGGGCTCGTCTACTACCAGGGCGTCTATCACCTCTTCTATCAGTACAACCCCTTCGGCACGACGTGGGGCAACATGAGCTGGGGTCACGCCACGAGCACCGATCTCGTGCACTGGTCCGAGCAGCCGCTCGCGATTCCCCAAGACGCCGACGCAGACATCTTCTCCGGCTCCATCGTCGTCGACCACGACAACACCTCCGGTCTCGGAACAGCAGACAACCCGCCGCTGGTCGCCATGTACACGGCCGCCTACAAGACGGGCAAGCAGGCGCAGGCGCTCGCGTACAGCACCGACGCAGGAGCGACCTGGATCAAGTACTCCGGCAACCCGATCCTCGATCGCGACTCGAACAACTTCAGAGACCCGCACATGTTCTGGTACGACGGTGGGTCACCCGAGAACTCCTACTGGGTCGTCGCGACCGTCGAGGCGACAGAGCACCGCGTGCTGCTCTACCGCTCCGACAACCTGATCGACTGGACCTACCTCAGCGACTTCGGCCCGGCGAACGCCACGGCCGGCATCTGGGAGTGCCCCGATCTCTTCCCGCTCGCCGTGGATGGCGATCCCGCCAACACCAAGTGGGTGATGGTCGTGAACCTCAACCCCGGCGCCGTGTCCGGCGGCTCCGGCGGCCAGTACTTCGTGGGTGACTTCGACGGCACCACATTCACGTCCGATACGACCAAGCCGACCGACTCCCTGCCGGAGGGCGACCTGTTCGCAGGATTCGATGACGGAACCTACTCGGGGTGGACTACCGCCAATGAGCCGGGAAACTGGAAGAACGGACCCTTCGGAGACCAGCCCGCCACCGGTGCGATCGACGGGCAGCAGACGGTCGTGGGTCAGATCGGCACTGGACTCATCAACGGGTTCAACGACGGAGACTGGCCCGTCGGAAGCGTGTCGTCGCCCGACTTCACGGTCAGCAAGGACTACGTCAACTTCTTAGTCGGCGGCGGCAAGCACCCCCATGTCGACGGCAGCCAGCTGGGCAACGAGCCCCCCGCCGACAGTGAACTGCTCTTCGACGGATTCGAGTACCCGGGAACCGAGAGCGTCGTCGATCACGGTTGGACCGTGGCGGGTGACTTCGTCGCCGAACGCAACCCGGCGACATCCGGGGGCGACTACGCGATCGGTGCGAAGCGCATCAACACCTGGGAGGGCGGCGCCAAGGGAGACGACAACGTCGGGACTCTCACGTCGGATGTCTTCACCGTCGACAAGTCCTTCGTCAGCATGCTGGTCGGAGGAGGCAAGCGCGATGCGGCGAGCGGCCAGGTCCTGCAGGCCGAACTCCTCATCGACGGAAACGTCGTCGACACCGCCTCGGGGGAGAACGACGGAGCCTTGAACTGGAAGAGCTGGGACGTCAGCGACTACCAGGGCCAGCAGGCGCAGATCCGCGTCAACGACCAGGCGACCGGGGGATGGGGCCACCTCACCCTCGACGAGGTCGTTCTGGCCGACAGCCCGGCGCTCGTGCGCAGCAATGAGACCTCGGTCAACCTGGTCGTCGACGGCCAGGTGGTGCGCAGCACGACGGGCAATGACAGCGAGACCCTCGACTGGGCCGCGTGGGATGTCTCCGACCTGATCGGAAAGACGGCGCACATCTCGGTCGTCGACAACAACCGCGCCGGATGGGGCCACATTCTCGCCGACCAGTTCCTGTTCTCCGACGCCGCCGCCGCGCCCCGCATCGAGTCGTACGACTGGCTCGACTGGGGTCGCGACTTCTACGCGGGAGTCACCTACGACAATGCACCCGACGGCAAGCGCATCATGGTCGCCTGGATGAACAACTGGGAGTACGCGAACGACATCCCGACCGGTCAGTGGAGGAGCGCGATGGCACTGCCGCGCGAGCTCTCCCTGAAGACCATCGATGGACAGCCGAAGCTCGTCTCCGAGGTCACCCCCCAGGTCGACGGGCTGTCGAAGCCGTTCGCCGCAGTGACGGTGCCTGTCGGCCCCGTCGCCGAGGGCGAGACGGCTCTGCCCGTCGACGGCGTCGGCGCGGTCTACCGAGTGGATGCCGTGCTCAAGCCGGGTACGGCGTCGAGCTTCGGTCTCGCCCTGCGCACGTCGAGCGACGGCACGCAGTCGACACCGCTCACCTACGACACCGCATCCGGATCGTTGAGTCTCGACCGACGCGCATCGGGCGACGTCTCGTTCAACCCGACGTTCTCGTCTGTCGAGACGGCGCCCGTGGCGCTGGATGACGACGGGCGTCTGCGGCTCGAGGTCTACGTCGACAACGCGTCGGTGCAGGCCTTCGCGCAGGGCGGTTCGACGACGATCACCGATCAGGTGTTCCCCGACCCGTCGTCGACGGGCATCTCGCTCCTGTCGACCGGAGGCTCCGCCGAGATCGAGAGCCTGACGATCACGCCGCTGTACGGAGGAATGTACGACCCGCAGCCGGTGCTCGAGACTCCCGGCGCTCCGACATCGGTGGCGGCGACGTCGACCGAAGCGGGCGCCGCGACCATCACGTGGGCTGCGCCGGATGACGACGGCGGGTCGCCGGTCACGTCGTACGTCGTGCGAGCGGTTGCTGCGGATGCGCGGGCAGCGGGCTCGGTGTGCGACGTGACGGCGACGGAATGCCGTGTCACCGGGCTCGAGCCGGGTTCCGTGGCGAGCTTCACCGTGACGGCCCGCAACCTGGTCGGAGAAGGTGCGAGCTCTGCTCCGGTCGACGTTCGGATCGCGGAGGCGGCCGGAACCTCGACGGCGCCGCCGTCGAGCGGTGCTTCGTCGGTGCCGGCCAGCGGCTCGCAGGGTGGGCTCGCGGCAACGGGCCTGTCCGTCGGGATGGCCGGAGTGATGGCTGCGCTGCTGCTCGCCGCGGGGGCGACGACTCTGTGGGTCAGGCTGCGCATCCGTCGCAGTCGGTCCATGGGCTGACGAGTCGGCGTGTGCCGCACACACCCGGTGTACGGCACACGCACGGGTAGAGTCGGACCGTCATGATGCCAGAAACGTACCGAGCGCGTCTCGTGAACCCCGACGGCAGCATCGCTGCGCTCATCGAAATGGAGCTGGTGGGAGGAACGCCCGAGCCCACCCTCGAACTGCACGAGCAGCGCACAGCGGAGACGGTCGCGGTGATCGTCTTCACCCTCAGTGAGGCGACGTGGACTCCGGGCCAGGAGGCCGTGTACACGTACTCGAGCGGGCGATAGCGAGGGTGGCGTTCGCGCCCTCGGCCACCGCCCGAGCGAGAACCTCGGCGACCACGGGCGATCCCGTCGCCGAATCGAGAAATCGGCGTGCGCTCTCGCTGACGGATCCGCGGCGGGTCGCGTCGACGACGATCTCCCGCACGCTCTCCCGCTTCCCTGGAGGCAGCGTCGCGACGACGCGGTCCGCCTCGGTCAGAAGTCGCTGATCCATCGCTACTTCCCCGGAATAGGCACGATGCCCTGGGTTCCCTTCGGGAACGTCGCCAGGGTCTCGATGGGGATGTTGAGGTGCGCGGAGACGAGAGCGGGCGGAAGGTGACTCAACCAGTTCGCCAACGACACCTCCTCGTAGTGGTCGCTGCGGAAGGTCTCGATGTAGATGAGCACGTCGTCGCCCGTGTTCTCGATGTAGTGTCCGAGGTTGCGGCGCACGACACCGACGTCGCCCGCCTTGAAGTCGGTGGTGTTGGCGTGCGGGCCCGTGTTGAACACGGTCATACGGCCCTGCCCCTGCAGGTAGTACTGCCACTCGTCGGCGTTGGGGTGCCAGTGCAGCTCGCGCATCGATCCGGGGTTGATGGTGGTGAGTGCGGCGGCGACGGTCTTGGATGCGCGGAAGTTGCTGCTGTCGGCGATCTGGATGCGGCCACCGCTGTTCTCGTACGCGGGAGTCGACCGGGAGAGTCGGAAGATGACGGGCTCGTCGCCCCATTCGACGCCGGCGGATGCCTGGTCGGTCTCGAGATCGCCCGGCTCGTTACCGGGGAAGATCCAGAGGTTGTGGAGGGGGATGTCCTTGAAGACCTCCTGCGCGACGCCGAAGTTCTTCGCGAGCACCTCCGGCGGCGTGTGTGCGAACCAGTCGGTCAGGAGCAGAGTGTTGCTCTCGGACTGCTCGCCGTCGTCGAAGGCGAGAACGAACTCGGCCCCATCGGGCCCCATGCCCTGCAGTGAGTGGGGGAGTCCGGCGGGGAAGTACCAGAGGTCGCCCGCCTCGACGTCCTCGACGCTCGGCAGCCCTTCTCTGCTCAGAGTGGTGACGCGGCATTTTCCCCGGGTCATCAGGGCCCACTCGGCGGTCTGGTGCCAGTGCAGCTCGCGGATTCCGCCCGGCTCGAGATACATGTTCACCCCGGCGATCTCGTTCGAGATCGCGAAGTCGGACTGGGTGAGCTCACGGGCCCAGCCGCCGTCCTGCACCCGGCGCGGGGAGATGTTAAACGACGACCAGAAGAACGCCTGGGTGCTGATGTCGGTGGGCGGCGCATCCATCTGATTCGGGAACTGGCTCTCGATCACCAGGTTCTGCGGCCCGGTCATCGTGGTGCTCTGGGGGTTGTCGCCCGTATTCACGATTCCTTCGGCGGGCAGGTCGGGGTTCCCGAACGTTGCCGGCTCGTGGTGCGGGGTTGTCGGTTCGTCGGTGCCCATGGCGCTCTCCTTCGTCGTGTTCCCTCCAGCAAAGCCCTCGAGACGCGGCGGCGCATACGACTTTTGACGCAACCTCCCGGGCGCAGGATTCAGACATCTGACGTACGCCCTGGATGCCCGGGCCGGACACAGTGGGAGAGTGTCCGCGCACCGATCCGTCCGCCTGACGACGATGGCCGTCGTCCTGGCTTTCGCCGCGGGCGCCACGGATGCCTTCGCTTTCCTCCAGCTCCTCGGCGTCTTCACCGCGAACATGACCGGCAACCTCGTGCTCGCCGGTCTGACCGAACGAAGCGGGTACTCGACCTCGATCGGAGGCATTCTCGTGGCTCTCGTCGTCTTCGTCGTTGTGCTCTACGTCGCGTTCCGAGCGGCGCCCAACGGTGAACGGAGGGGCGCCCTGATCGGCGTTCTCGCCGCCGCGACGCTCGCGCAGCTCGTGGTGCTCGTCATCTGGGCAGCATCGCCGGGCACGAAGACGATGCCCCTGATCATGGTCTCGATCGGGCTGTCGGCGTCGGCGATGGCCTGCCAGACCGTCGTCGCCAAGCGTCTGGATGGCGAGTCCGGGGTCACCACCACCTACGCGACCGGCACGCTGACCAGCATCATGGCCGACGCCGCCGATCGACGACAGCAGGATCTGCTCACGCGAGTCGGAGTGCTCGTGGCTCTCGTTCTCGGAGCGCTGTCGGGATCCCTGCTCATCGGAGTGTCGCCGACTCTCGGGGCCGCCCTGCCCGTGGTTCCGGCCATCGCCGGCGTCGTCCTGCTTGCCCGCCTCGGGATCGCGTCACGCACATAGACTCTTGCGTATGACGCAAGAGATGATCGACGATGTGGTGCGCCAGCGCATCCGGAGCCTGCGACTGTCGTTGGGCTGGACCCTCGACACCCTCTCGAGCCGATGCTTTCTCTCGCCGTCGACCCTGAGCCGCATCGAGACGGGCCACCGGCGCATCGCCCTCGACCAGTTGGTGCCGATCGCGCAGGCTCTCGGCACGACGCTCGATCAGCTCGTCGAGCCGGAGGGCGACGATGACGTGGTGATCCGGCCCGAACCCGAGACGAGTGCGGGATCGACCATCTGGCTGCTCTCGCGCGAGCGCGATCGACGCGGCGTGATGATCGCCAAGATGCGCATCACTCCCGAGCGCGCCAAGGTCGAACCGCAGGTGCACCCCGGCTACGAGTGGTTCACCGTGCTGAGCGGCGTGCTCACGCTGAAGCTCGGCGAGCGCACGATCCAGGTGCGTGAAGGCCAGGCCGCCGAGTTCTCGACGATGACCCCGCACGCCCTCGACGCCAACGACGGCCCGGTCGAGCTGCTCACGATCTTCGACCACGATGGCGAGCGTGCGCACCTGCCAGGCCGAATTTCGCGTCGACCCCCGGGCTGAAGAGCACCGAGTCGGGCGGCCCGTCGACGATGCCGGGCAGCCCGGCGGCCGCGCAGAGCTCGTCGTGCAGCGTGGTGACACGCGCCGGATGCAGGACCCACGGCTCGTGCTCGTTCGGCAGCCACTGCGTGTGGCCGAGCCGGCCCTGGAAGAGCCCCCAGCGAGCGGTGAGGAACAGCGAGAGCTCGTCGTCGACGCGGCGCGAGTAGTCGACGGAGACGTCGAGTCGGAAGCGGGGCTCGGGCGAGGAGGGGAGCAGCCCCCTGCGTCTCGACGCGTACTGCCACCCGTCTGACGTCTGCCGCTGGTCGGTGCTCGACCAGACGTACGGAAGCCCGAAGAGGGCGCGGGCGGCGACGACGGCGGGCAGGCTGGATGCCTCGAGCGACCGGAACACGACACCTCGACGGCCGGCGCCGTCCACACCGTACAGTCGCACGTTGACCTCGGTGAACGACCCCCACCGCGACGTCGGCGGAAAGGGGCCGACGCGCGCGTCGCCGAGCCGGAACGCGATGAGCCCCACCCAGGTCGACCCGTCGAACACGTCCGGAACGACGCCCGGCGGAAGCAGGGGTGCCACGATCTCGGGCGCCACCCGCCAGTGGACGAACGCCACCTGGCGCCACTCCTGGGCGGCGACGACACCGCCTGACAGCGGGGGAGCCGTTCGAGTGAGCTCCACCTCTAGGCCGGGGCCTTCTCGACGGTGATGTCTTCTTCGGTGTGCAGCCGCACCCATCCGGTTCGAGGCGAACCGTCGGCGCGACCGGCGAGAACGGGCGCCATGACGTCGGCGTCGATGAGCTCGCCGAAATCGAGCCCGGTGAGGCTCGCCACGTCGTCGACCGGAACCTGATAGCTGAAGTACGGGCCGAGCGGGGGAGGACTGCCGTCGATGAGGGCCTGCGCGCTGGCGTCGTTGAGGTCGATGTCCGAGAGCTGGGGCGACTGGTCGAGCACGAAGGCCGCGGCTCGCAGGGCGTCGGCGCCGGATGCGTCGGTCGTCCAGGCGACGACCTTCCAGAAGGCCTGGGGGATGCCCACACCCCGGTAGAGCGGATCGTTCAGTGCCAGAACGGGCGCGGTGAAGACGCTGATCCGGTTGCGGTTGGCCTGCGCGTAGGCGAGCACGTGGTCTTCGAGACCGAGCCACAGCTCTTTGGACTGGTTGAACTCGCCGGCCTGCGGAGCGGCATTCGTGTACGCGAACGTATCGACATTCGCCCGGGCGGCCGTCGCGCGGTCGCCCCAGACCGGATCGCGGCGGCGCACCAGGTGTCCGCGATCGAGGTCGTTGCCCGCATAGACATCCGGTCCGGTCTGTTCGTTCTCGGGGATCCGGTCGTCGAGGTGCCAGTCGTCCCCGCGGTCGAGGTCGAGCAGCAGCTCGCCGTCGATGTTCACTCCGGTCGACTGCGCGAGCCGCCTGACGGGATCGAGCAGCACCGTGAAGTGCGTGTACGCGAGCTCACGAACGGGCGAACCCACGGCCGGTGCGGGCAGGGCGACCGGAAGAGCGAGGAAGTCTTGCGTGTACCCCGCGCGGTCGGGTGTCGTGGCATCCATCGACCCAGTCAACCATCCGAGCGGCCGGGCCACGTCGGCAATTCCGACCATTGTCCGAAATCCTCGAACGCGGTATCGGGCAGCGAAGCGGAGGGCTACCGTGAGCGACATGCGCGACGAGATGCGAGAGCTTCTGGCCTCCTGGCGGGCCGTACCAGCGTTCCTCTGCGACCGGCACTTCACGGTTGTGGCGTCGAATACCGCGGCCAGCGCGGTGAGTCCTGCATTCGTGGAGGGCACGAATCTGGCGCGGTTCGCCTATCTCGAACCGGATGTCGACCGAAACCATGCGATGTGGCCCGAGGCCTCCAGCCAGGTGGCGGCCCTTCTGAGGGAGTCCCTCGACGAGCACGAGGCGGACCCCTCTTTCCACACGATCGTGGGGGAGCTCTCGGCGCAAAGCCGGGACTTCTCGATCGCGTGGGCCGACGACGCCCGAACAGCGAAGACCCGAGGCGTCGTCCCCTTCGACGAGACCCCGGTGGGGCCGATCGTGCTCGCGTACCAGCTGCTGACGGTGCCGGGTGATGATCGCGATGTGCTCTTCGTGTGGCACCCCGTCGACGACGGGTCACGGGAGGCTCTAAGACAGCTGCTGGCCCTGCTGGAGGAGTGAGGGCGAGTTCCGGTGGGAGCTCCAGAGCCGGTCCAGCTTCAAAGCCATATGCAGGCTGCTGCGAGCCGATCCGTCGTGCAGAGCGTCGCGAACCGCATCCGGTGCCTTGTCGAGCCGGTAGTAGAGCGTGGTGCGGTGAATGTGCAGCCGGGCGCAGGCGTCGCCGATGCGGCCGGCCACGTCGAGGTAGACCTCGACGGTCTCGCGGTAGATCGCGTTCGACGGATCGAGGAGCACCTCGGCGGCCGGCGAGATGTCACGAACACGAACGGAGCCCGGCGCGATGCGGCTCAGCATGATCCAGGGCCCGAGGTCGCCGTACCAGCCGACCTCGGCGAGCTCGGGCAGGGCCGTAAGGATGCCCGCGGCCCGTTCGGCGCGCTCCGCCGCCGGTGCGAGGTCGTAGTCGGTGTTCTCGACGAGCGCGGCGCCGATCGCGACGATGCGCAACTCGAACCTGCCGGCCATCGAGCGGATCCGCTCGGCGAGCTCCGCATCTGTGTCTCCGGGTCGCGCCCGTGTGACGAAGAACAGGCATCCGGACTGCTCGCCCACGAACGCCGTGCCGAGACCCGCCGAGGTCACGATCCGGCCCGCTAGGGCTCGCGCTCTGAGCCCACCGGCCTGGGGGTCGATGACGACGGCCCAGACCGACGAGGGAAAGCCGGGACCGATCCGCTGGTGGGCCATCGCCGACGAGGACGTGATGCGCTCATCTGTCAGCTGGTAGAGAGTCATGGTCGCGAGTCTAGAAGCGACGATCGAGCCGCCACATGGCCGTGCCATTACCACCCTCACGTCGCCGCAATCATGTCCGTTTCTGCACCATGCAGGGCTGAACGCGCTCTCACTCCGGATGCGCGGCGTCGGTGAGAATCTTTCGTGGGCCCTTCCGGCTCCGTCGAGGTGAGGAAGAAGAGGCATGGGCGCGTCAGCGAGTCCGTTGGGGGAGTATCTTCGCGCGAGACGCAAGCTCCTGAAGCCCGAAGACGTGGGTCTGCCGCTCGATGCAGCCCGCCGTGTGCCCGGCCTGCGACGGGAGGAGGTCGCCGCACGGGCCGACATCAGCCCCGAGTACTATCTGCGAATCGAACAGGGTCGCGACAGGCGGCCGTCGGAGCAGGTCGTGCGCTCGCTGGCGAAGGCCCTCCTGCTCGATGACGACGGCGCGAACTACCTGTTCCGTGTGGCCAGGCCGCTTCCCTACCTGCGAGCCGTGCGCGAGCCCTCCGTGGTGAGTGACAGCGTGCGACGCCTGCTCGATGCGTGGACCCAGACTCCGGCGTATGTGACCGACGCCAATCTCGACGTGCTGGCCGCGAACCGCCTGGCGCGTCTCGTGTCGCCCGGCATCCTCGTGCCCGGAACCAACCTTCTCGAGGCCGCATACGACCACCTCACGATGACGACCGTGAAGAACGGCGCAGACGTCGGGCTCGAATGGGAGGAGACGATCCGCGAGTACATCGGGGCCCTGCGGTTCAACGGCGACCCCGACGACGCGCGGCTTCAGGATGTCGTCGGCCGGCTCTCGAGTCGGCACCTGTCGTTCCGGCGCATCTGGGCCGAGCACGACGTGAGTCGGCTCACGACAGGGCTGAGGCCGGTGACCATCGAGCCGTTCGGCCGGGTCGATCTCGTCTGGCAGACCCTCGGCATCCCTCGGTCGCCCCGGCAGTTTCTCACGACCTACATGGCCGAGCCCGGATCCCGTTCGGCGCAGGCGCTCAGAGCCCTGTCGAGCCGTTCGTCGTCAGACCCTGGCGTCGCGTCGGGTGGACTGGAATCGACGCTGGTACTCGGAGGGCGTGATCGTGAATCGGGCGACGAACGAGCGTCGTAGCGACACCGGCGTCGCGTAGCCAGAGTGTGCGGCGGCATCGGCCACCGATGCGCCGGAGTCGAGATACGACACGGCCAGGTCGAGGCGCATGGAGGTGACGTATTCGATCGGCGACATGCCCAGCTCGTCGCGCATCACCCGGGTCAGGTGTCGCGGACTCACGTTCGCGAAGGATGCCAGGCTGCCGACCGTGTAAGGCCTCGACGGGTCCTCGCTGATGTGATCGGTGATCACGGTGATGAGGGGAGTGCGAGGGGGAGGGCCCTGGAGCGCCGCGGAGAATTGCGACTGGTTGCCGGAGCGCTTCATGTGCACGAGAAGAAGCTGGGCCACCGACCGGGCAACCCCCGGGCCGTAGTCGAGCTCGAGCAACGAGAGTGCGAGGTCGATGCCCGCAGCGACGCCGGCGGACGTGAAGGTGTTGCCGTCGTGCACGAAGATGGCTTCGGCCTGAACGTCGATGTCGGGAAACCGCTCCGCCAGGGTCGAGCTGAACTTCCAGTGGGTCGTCGCCGACTTGCCGGCGAGGAGGCCCGCGGCGGCGAGGCCGAAGGCTCCCGTGCAGATGCCGGCGATGCGGGTCGACCGTGAGGCCAGCTCGGCGACCGCGTCGAGGAGCTGCGGATCGGCGAACACGGTCAGCGCCTTCTCTGTGCCCGGCACGATGAGCGTGTCGAGACGACCCGCATCCGCCACCGACGTCTGCACCGCCACCTGGATGCCCATCGAGGTCGTCACGGGCTGCCCGGTGCGGGAGATGGTGACGATCTCGTAGCCCGCCGAGCGCTGGTTGGCCTCGAAGAACACCTCGGCCGGCCCGACGAAGTCGAGCATCTTCACGTCGTCGAAGAGCAGGATGCCGACGCGCGGCAGCCGCCGGGCTGCGGTCGACGGAGTGGAGTGCATGTTGTCCTGACGTCAGGCGCGACCTGATTCTGGAGCGCAGGCTCTATTAAAGCCTACGTTCCAGAATCAGACCATCGGTCAGTGCAGCTGGTGTCCGCCGCGCTCGAGCGAGGCACCCTCGACATCGACGTTCGGCAGCACCTTCTCGAGCCACTTCGGCAGCCACCACGCGGAGGTTCCGAGCAGGTGCATCACGGCCGGAATGATGAGAAGCCGCACCACGAACGCGTCGAGCAGCACGCCCAGTGCCAGGCCTAGGCCGATCGACTGGATCATGACCGAGTTCGAGAAGATGAACCCGGCGAAGACGCTCGTCATGATGAGGGCCGCGGCGATGACCACCGTGCGGCCCGCGTGCACACCGCGCTGCACGGCGAGGCGGGCGGACGAGCCGTGTGTGAAGGATTCACGCATGCCGCTCACAAGGAACAGCTGGTAGTCCATCGCGAGACCGAACAGAACACCGACCACCAGGATCGGCAGGAAGCTCAGGATGGGGCCCGGATCGTGGACACCGAAGACCACGGAGAGCCAGCCCCACTGGAACACGGCGGTGATGCCGCCGAACGCGGCGAACAGCGAGAGGACGAAGCCGATCGTCGCCGTGATGGGCACGAGGATCGATCGGAACACCAGGATCAGGATGATCAGCGACAGACCGACCACCACGAGCAGGTAGACGGGGAGCGCGTCGGCGAGCTTCTCGCTGACGTCGATGTTGCCCGACGCGTTTCCGGCCACGCCCAGTTCTGCCACACCGTCGATGTCGAGGCCGCGCAGGTCGCGCACGAGCTGCTCCGTGGACTCGCTTGTCGGCCCCTCCTCGGGAATCACCTGGAAGGCAAGGAGCATGTCGTCGTCGGACGCACCGATCGGGGCGACGGCCACCACGTCGTTCTCGGCCTTGAGCAGCGTGCCGATACGCACCTGCTCGGAGACGAGGTCGTCGTCGGTGATCGCGGTGTCGAGATCGGCGACCACGATCAGCGGCCCGTTGACGCCCGCGCCGAACTTGTCGTCGACCAGCTTGTAGGCCTTGTAGGCGCTCGAGTCGACGGGCTCCGACGAGCCGGCGGGCAGTCCGAGTCGCATCGAGAGCGCCGGGATGGCGACGACGAGCAGCACGGCGGTGCCGATCACGACGGTGATGACGGCGCGGAGCGTGTTCATGGGCTTCGTGGGCACCCGCTTCTGGTGGTCGGTGTGTCCGACGCGGGCCCGGGCCTTCTTGGTGAGGATCTTCTGCCCGAGCAGGCGCAGGAGCGCCGGCGTGAGAGTGATCGCGATGAGGATCGCGACGAACACGCAGACGGCGCCAACGGTTCCCATGAGGCCGAGGAACGGGATTCCGGTGAGGTTGAGGGCGAGCAGGGCGATCAGCACGGTCGATCCGGCGAAGACCACGGCGTTGCCCGAGGTGCCGTTGGCGAGCCCGATCGACTCCCTCAGCTCGAGACCGTTGCGCAGCTGGGTCCTGTGCCGGTTCAGGATGAACAGGGAGTAGTCGATTCCCACCGCGAGACCGAGCATGACGCCGAGCACGGGCGTGACCGAGAGCATGGTGACCGTACCCGACAGCGCCAGCGAGGCGAGCACGCCCACGCCCACGCCGATGATGGCGTTGATGAGAGGCAGGGCTGCGCCGATGAGCGTGCCGAGCATCACGAAGAGCACGACGGCGGCGAAGATCACGCCGCCGATCTCTCCCGGGCCGAGAACCTCGGGGATCGTCGCCGCGATGTCGTTGGACACCTCGACGGTCACACCGTCGATGTCCGCATCGTTCAGTGTCTCGACGACCGCCTCCTTCGCCTCCGAGGGAACGAGGTTGAGCGACTTGTCGAACTGGATGCCGCCGACCGCGGTCGTGTTGTCGGTCGAGACCTGGCGGATGTTCGAGGCCAGGTCGAGCAGCTTGGCTCCCTCTTCGAGGGTGGCGCTCTGCGTTTCGAGCTCGGCGCGGCCGGAGTCGATGGTCGCCTGCTGGTTCGCCAGCTCGGCGTTGCCGGCATCGATCTGCGCCTGCTGTGCGTCGAGCTGGGGCTGGGCCGCGGCCAACTGGCCGGATGCCTCTGCCTGGGCGCGTGCCTGGTCGAGCTGCTGCTGGCCGGCGGCGGCCTGGCTCTTCGCGCTGTCGAGCAGCGCCTGGCCGTCGTCGAGCTTCTTCGTGCCGTCGGCGATCTGCTGTCGGCCGTCGACGACCTTCTGGGCGGAGTCGTCGATCTGGGCCTGCGTGTCGAAGGGGTTGGTCGTCGCCTTCACGTCGTCGAGCTCCGTCGCCTTCTCGAGCAGCGCACCGATGGCCGTCTTCTGCTCATCGGTGAAGGCGGTGTCGTCGGTGGTCGTGAAGACCACGGTTCCGCGCCCGCCGCTCGCCGACGGGAACTTCTCGGCCAGTTCGTCGCTGACCTTCTGGGTCGCCGTGCCGGGAATGCTCACCGCGGAGGTGAGGGTGCCGCCGAACAGCGCGAACGCTCCTCCGGCAAGGCCCAGGATGACGATCCAGGCGACGATGACCAACCAGGCGCGGCGGGCCGAGAACATACCGAGGCGGTAGAGGAGCGATGCCATGTTTCTCAGTTTCTTTCTGAAATGAGCGGGTGACGGGGGAGAAGTCTCACGTCGCATCATCGGGAAGAGAGAGGGGGATCGGGGGCGGAACCTAGCTCGGTGCGGAGTATCCGTCGCGGACGATTCCGATGAAGCGGTCGAGAAGGCTGTCCCAGAGGCTCCGAGATGCGGCGTCGAGCGTTCCGCCGGTCTGGATCATCCACTGTCGAGCGACCACGGCGATGCCGTTCATCAGCGTGCTCACGAGGATCGCGACCTCGAATTCATCGACGCCACTGCGCCGAACGAGTTCGACCGCGAGATCTTCGGTCGACCGCATGAACACGCTGTCGGCATTCTGCGTGCGTGCGTCGTCGCCGTCGAGAAGTCCGAAGAAATAGGTGACCAGACTGGGCAGATCCATCTCTTTGATCGCCGTGGTGACCTCCGCGAAGAGGACCACGCGGCTGCCGTGGCTCGAGGGCGTGACGCTGGCGGCTGCAAGGAAGTCGTCGATCGCACGGCTGAGGGTGCGGGTGCAGCTGGTCATGATCACGTCGTCGAGTGACGAGAAATGATTGAAAACGGTGCGACGGGCGATGTCCGCGCGATCCGCGAGTTCGTCGACACTGAAGCGAGCCTCTCCTCTTTCGAGAATCAGCGAGTCGGCGGCATCGAGAATGGCTTCACGGTGCCGCGCCTTCAACTCGGCTCGGCGATCCATCAGGATCGGCTTGGTGTTCACGTCATTACACTACGTGCAACGACGCACTGAGTGCAACCTGCCTTAGTCGACCAGCAGCGCGTCGATCTGGCCCATCGCCAGCGTCATGCCCTCCTGCATGCCCATGTCGATCATCTTCTCGAGCTGCTCGATGCTCACGAATCGGCTGAGCGTCGTCATCCGCGTCTTCCCGTCGACCGATTCGAGGGTGACGATGGCATGCACGGGCTCGATCGAATCGTCGGGGTTGCCATTCTCGTCGGCGAAACCGTCGTCGAACTCCAGACGAGTGGGCGCGTCGACCGCCGTGACGAGCCACCAGCCGCCGGCCTTCGTGCCGTCGGGTCCTGTCATGTAGTACGAGGAGCGGGAGCCCACCCTGAGTTCGTGCGTGGTGAACGTGGCGGGCCAGGTCGGCGGGCCCCACCACCGTTCGAGCTGGTGAGGATCCTCCCAGACCTGCCAGACCCTGTCGACGTCGGCCGCGAATTCGGCGACGAACGTGAGGGTGAGTGCGTCTGCGTCCTTGTCTACGCTGAGAATGGTCATGACTGCTCCTTCAGGGATCTTCGGCGAGGATGTCGTCGATGCGTCGGGCGCGCTGCGCCCAGATCTGCTCGAACGCGGTCAGCAGCGTCTGTGCCCTGCCGATCGTGTCGATGCGGCTGTGCACGAGCTGTTCTCTGCCCCGGCGTTCCTTTGTCACGAGGAGCGCACGCTCGAGCACCGTCACGTGCTTCTGCACGGCGGCGAAGCTCATGTCGTAGTGCTCGGAGAGCGACGTCACCGACTGGCCGACGACGAGCACGCGGCTCACGATGTCGCGCCTCGTCGCATCCGCCAGTGCCTGGAAGATGCGGTCGATCTCGGCGTCGGTCACTTCATGTACAACCATTTGGTTGTACGTTACGCCTCACCGGCACGCAGGGCAAGACCCATGGTTCAGTTCGGGTCAGTTCTGGCCTGGCTGATCCTCATCGCCGCGGCCCACGGTGTCATCGCCTTCCGGGGCCGGCACGGGAGCGACGCTCGACCCGGGAGTCGGGACGGTTCCCGGTTGCGTCGGATCGGTCGTGGGAGTCGGAGTCGTCGTGGCAGGGGCGTCGGTGGAGGAGTCGTCGCTCGAACTCGACCCGGATCCGTAGACCAGATCGTCGTCGGGTTCGGGGAAGTCGGCGGCCGGCTGCAGGACCTCGTCGTTGGCCGTCATCACGGACTTCCAGATGCGGTGACGCACGCTGTAGCCGGAGTACCCGTTCGTCTCGACGTCGGTCATCGAGACATCGCCGGAGACGTTGCCGACCCAGACGGCGGTGGCGGCCCGCGTGCTCGCCCCGATCATCCACGTGTCCTTCTCGTTGTCGGTGGTGCCCGTCTTGCCGATGTGCTCGACGTCGTCGTACGGGTTCGAGGCGGTGGCCGTGCCGCTCTGGATCGGCCCCTTCATCGCGTATGCGAGCGTCGATGCGACCGTCGGATCGAGCGCCTGTGCGCACTCGGCCTGGGGAGGCTGCAGCTCTGCACCCGAGGCGTCGAGGATACGGTCGATGGCGACCGGCTTGCAGTAGACCCCGTTGGCGGCGATGCCTGCGTAGGCGGCGGCCATGGTCAGTGGCGCGATCGTCTGGGTGCCGAGGATGTCCGCGAGGTTCGATCCGAGTTCGCCGCCGTCTGCCCTGTGCACGCCCAGGGACTGTGCCGTGTTGCGGATCTGGCAGAGGTCGAGCTCTTCGGCCATCGCGATGAAGGCGTTGTTCACGGAGTTCGTGAGGGCGTACTGCACCGTGACGGTGCCGGGCCTGGAACCGCTGTCGTTCTTCGGGGAGTAGGGCTCACCGCTGATGTCGACGCAGGAGTTCGTGAAGTCGGCGCGATCGAAGGTCTGCGGATTGCCGTTGACCCGTTCGCCCAGCGTGTTGCCCTGCTTGAGCCACTCCGCGAGTGTGAACACCTTGTAGGTCGAGCCGACCTGGAATCCGCTCGATCCTCCGTAGCCCTGATCGGTGTTGTAGTTGAGCGAGGTGCTGCCCGGGTCGGCCGACTCACCGGGCACGTAGGTCTTGTTCTGGGCCATCGCGAGGATGCGTCCCGTTCCGGGTTCGACCGTGACGATGGTCGAGCCCAGGTCGAGTTCGTCGCTCGATGCGGGCACGTACTCCGTCATGGTCTCGTTCGCGTTGGCCTGAAGGGTGGGGTTCAAGGTCGTGAAGATCTGGAACCCGCCCGTCTTGAAGTTCGACCAGCGCTCGTCGGCCGTGGCGCCGAACGTGGGGTCGTTCTTCACGATCCAGGTCACGTAGTCGCAGAAGTAGGCGGCGCCGGATGCCGCGGTCTGGCATCCCGTCGACGGCTCGGTGATCACGGGCGTGACGGGGGTGGCGACGGCCTCGTCGTACTGCGCCTGGGTGATGGTGTGCTGCTTGAGCATCGACGCGAGCACGTCGACGTCGCGGCGGGCTTTGTTCGCCTCGATGTTCTCGGGCTCGTCGATGCGCAGGCCGTTCGGCTCGTTCACGGTGGCGATCAGGCTCGCGGCCTGCGCGACCGTGAGCTGTGCAGCCGTCGTGCCGTAGTAGTAGTTGGCAGCCGCTTCGATGCCGTAGACGGATCCGCCGAAGTTGGCGATGTTGAGGTAGCCGAGCAGAATCTGGTCTTTGTTGTACTTCTTCTCGAGGCCGATGGCCAGCCGCATCTCAGTCAGCTTGCGGTCGAGCGAGGTGTCGGTCGCCTCGGCGTAGGCCTTCTCGCGGTCGGCCTCGTTGTCGAGGGCCTCGGCCCTCTGCACGAGGATGTTCTTCACGTACTGCATGGTGATGGTCGACGCGCCGCTCTCGACGCCGCCCGAGGTGACGTTGCTGAGCGCCGCGCGAAGGGTGGATGTCAGGTCGACGCCGTTGTGCTCGTAGAACCGCGGGTCCTCGGTCGAGACCACCGCGTCCTTGACCGCCGGGGCGATCTCGTCCCAGCCGACCTCCTGGCGGTTCTGGTCGAAGACCGTCGCGAGCAGGGTGTTCGATCCATCGGTGTTGGTCGAGTAGATCTCGGACTTCTGCGAGAGCGCCCCGATGTCGAGGGTCGACGGCAGGTCTTCGAAGAGACCGACCGAGCGGGAGACCGTGGCGCTCGTGAGCGAGACGGCGGGAACGGCGAGGGCGGTGACGAGAACACCGGCGATGACGCTCGCTCCGAGCAGTTCCAGCCAGGGCTTCGCCGCCGACAGGACACGTGACGAGGATTCAGGCATAACAGTTGAGGATACGTAGATGCACCTCCGAGGTGGCTGAATCGCCCGGTCGTGTCATAGAGGGTCACACGACTTTCGTCGACGGCCTGTCGGGTGAAGGCTGAGTTCCATGACAGTGAACACCTCCGCACGCGGCACCCGGCACGTCGGCTCGGTCGAGCCCATCTCCGACAGTGCAGGCCTCGACGCCGACTCGTTCAAGGCCGTCTTCCGAAACCACCCGGCCGGGGTCGCCGTGATCACCGCCGATGCCGGCGACGGTCCCATGGGCCTCACGGCCACCTCGGTGTTCTCCGTCAGCGCGGAGCCGCCCCTGCTTGTGTTCTCCGTCTCCGGCCAATCCTCCAGCGCGCCGACGATCCGTGCGGCAGACACCGTGGTCGTGCATCTTCTGGGGGCGCAGCAGCTCGATCTCGCGACGCTGTGCGCCACCAGCGGCATCGACCGATTCGCCGACACGACGATCTGGGATCGCCTGATCACCGGGGAACCCTACTTTCCGGCCGCCCAGTCGTGGATCAGGGGCCGGGTCATCGAGCGCATGGATGCCGGGGGCTCGACCGTGATAGCCGTGCACGCCCTGCAGGCGGGCACCTCGGACGAGGCGGATTCCGCCGAGCCGCTCGTCTACCACAACCGCACGTGGCACAGGCTGGGATCGCACTCGCGCATAGGCGAATAGAGTTGCACGAGAAAGACCTCGTGCAAACCGAAGGAAGTCCTAAAACATAATGAGTGCTCACTACAACCTCGTCGTTCTGGGAGCCGGCCCCGGCGGCTATGTCGCTGCCATCCGTGCCGCGCAGCTCGGGCTCAGCGTCGCCGTCGTCGAAGAGAAGTACTGGGGCGGTGTCTGCCTCAACGTCGGCTGCATCCCGTCGAAGGCTCTGCTCCGCAACGCCGAGTTGGCGAACATCTTCGCCACCCAGGCGACGGAGTTCGGAATCTCGGGAGAGGCCTCGTTCGACTTCGGCGCAGCCTTCGACCGCAGCCGCAAGGTGGCCGACGGGCGCGTCAAGGGCGTGCACTTCCTCATGAAGAAGAACAAGATCACCGAGTACGACGGCCGGGGGTCGTTCGACGACAGCCACTCGCTCACGGTCGCCAAGTCCGACGGAACGGCCGAGCAGCTCACGTTCGACAACGCGATCATCGCCACGGGGTCGACCGTTCGACTCCTCCCGGGTGTGACCCTCAGCGACAACGTCGTCACCTATGAGAGCCAGATCCTGACCCGCGAGCTGCCGAAGTCGATGGTCATCGTCGGTGCCGGCGCCATCGGAATGGAGTTCGCCTACATCCTGCGCAACTACGGCGTCGAGATCACCATCATCGAGTTCCTCGACCGGGCCCTTCCCAACGAAGACGTCGACGTGTCGAAGGAGATCGCCAAGCAGTACAAGAAGCTGGGTGTCACGCTGCTCACCTCGACGAAGGTCGAGAGCATCGTCGACAACGGCTCGTCCGTCACGGTCTCGTACACCGCGAAAGACGGCACGCAGGGGTCGATCGAGGTCGACAAGGTCATGATGTCGATCGGTTTCGCACCGCGCGTCGAGGGCTTCGGGCTCGACAAGACCGGAGTGCAGCTGACCGAGCGCGGGGCCATCGCGATCGACGA
Source organism: Agreia sp. PsM10 (assembly GCF_030433855.1). Classification (GTDB taxonomy): domain Bacteria; phylum Actinomycetota; class Actinomycetes; order Actinomycetales; family Microbacteriaceae; genus Agreia. Next base: position 37,274 of record NZ_JARUXC010000001.1, read on the forward strand.
CCACATGCGCACCAACGTTCCGAACATCTACGCCATCGGAGACGTCACGGCCAAACTGCAGCTCGCCCACGTGGCCGAGGCCCAGGGCGTCGTGGCCGCCGAGACGATGGGCGGCGCCGAGACCCAGACGCTCGGCGACTACCGCAACATGCCGCGGGCCACCTTCTGCCAGCCGCAGGTCGCGAGCTTCGGCCTCACCGAGCAGCAGGCGCGCGACGAGGGGCACGACGTGCTCGTATCGACGTTCCCCATGACCGCCAACGGCAAGGCGCACGGGCTCGGCGAGCCGGCCGGCTTCGTCAAGCTGGTCGCCGACGCGAAGTACGGCGAGCTGCTCGGCGGTCACATGGTGGGCCACGATGTGTCGGAGCTGCTGCCCGAGCTCACCCTCGCGCAGATGTGGGACCTCACGGCGACCGAGCTGGCACGCAACGTGCACACGCACCCCACCCTCAGCGAGGCCCTGCAGGAGGCATTCCACGGGCTCAAGGGGCACATGATCAACCTGTAGACATGTCCCATCGTGCGCGATTCGACGATGCGGTGCGCGCCTTGTCGTCGCCGGGAGACCTGCGAGCCGATCTCTGCTCGCCGTTCCTGTCGGTGCTGCCGGTGACGGGTGTATCGATATCCGTCCTCGGCGGCATCGCCGGCCCGGGCACGATCTGCGCGAGCGACCGTCGGGCGAGTCGACTCGACGAGCTGCAGTTCGATCTGGGCGAGGGGCCGTGCTGGGAGGCAATGGCGAGCCGACGGCCGGTCCTGACCGAGAACATCCGGCACCAGACGGCCTGCGACGCCTGGCCTGCTCTCGTGGGCGCGCTCGGCGACGAGCGGATCATGGGCGTCTTCGCGTTCCCTCTTGCCGTCGGATCGTTGGACATCGGTGCGGTCGACCTGTACACCGAGCATCCGGCACGGCTCGACGACGGCGAGGTGGCCGATGCGATGGCCCTGGCCGGGTTCGCGGTGTGGCATGTGCTGCACCGGGTGCTCGACGACCACCGATCGCAGGAGGATTCGCGCGAGGAGGAGCCCGCGTCGTCACGACGGGAGTTCCACCAGGCCACCGGCATGGTGCTGGCCCAGATGGACGTCCAGGCATCCGATGCGGCCCTGCTGATCCGCGCTCACGCATTCTCGACCGGGCGTACCGTGCTCGAGGTCTCGCGGGACATCGTCGACAGGCGGATCGTGTTCTCCGAGGAGATGCCGTGATCGCTCGAAGTGCCCGCCTTCGACAGTTAAGGTTGACCTCATGGTGAGCAGAACGCGCGAGGCTCAGTTGACCGCCACGTTCGTGACCCTCGCAGACACCTTGGTGGCCGACTACGACGTGGTCGACCTGCTTCACACGCTCATCAGCACCTGTGCGGAGTTGCTCGATGCCGCGGGCGCAGGGCTCACTCTGGCGGCAGCCGACGGCCAGCTCGAGGTGCTCGCGTCGACGAGCGAGGAGAGCCGACTCGTCGAACTCATGCAGCTGCGGGCCGGAGAGGGGCCGTGCATCGAGGCCTACCTCACCGGCACGGTCGTGGCCGTGCCCGATGTCGCAGAGGTGACCGACATCTGGCCGCTGTTCGCGAACAAGGCACTGGCGCAGGGGTTCCGCTCGGTGCACTGCATTCCCATGCAGCTGCGGGGTGAGACGATCGGCAGCCTGAACCTGTTCCGCTGCACCCTCGGGCGGCTGCCCGACGACGACATCGCCGTGGCCCGGGGGCTGGCCGACATCGCCACCATCGGCATCCTGCACCAGCGGGCGATGAGCGAGAGCGACGTCGCCCGGCAGCAGCTGCAGCAGGCGCTCGACAGCCGGGTGCTCATCGAGCAGGCCAAGGGTGTTCTGGCGCACACCCACTCGCTCGACATGAACGGTGCGTTCACGCTCCTGCGCAGCTACGCTCGTCAGAACGGGGTCCGGCTCCAGGACGTCGCGCGCGATGTCGTCGAGAGGCGACTCACGATCTGATCGTCGTCAGATGCCGGTTCCGCCCTCCCACAGGTGCTCCGAGGTGCCGCTGATGAGTGCGGCCACCCCCATGGCCTGGCTGTCGGTGAGCGAGGCGATGTAGTCGACGATGCCGCGTCCGCGTCCGCGCGCGATGAGGCTCTCGTCGTCGGTGCGTCCGCGGAGCAGCTCGGGGGAGTCTGCCCGCAGGCGGAAGTATCCGGCGGTGGCCACCTGAACCAGTTCGACCAGGCGACGGGGCGCACGAGCCGCATCGTCCTCGTCGGACAGCCAGGCCCGGAAGCCGTCGACGAGGGTCTCGAGCACGCGACCCTGTCCGCGCTGGTAGGTCGCGAGGTCGGGTCGCTCGAGCACGAAACGCGTGTGCACGAACTTGAGAACGACCACGTCGTGCCAGGCCTGCTGGCCGAGCCTCACATGCGCACTCCTGACATGGGGATCGCGGTCGACGACGATCGAGCGCTGCAGCCTGTTGATCCAGCTGCGCGTGAACGACGAGATCGCCCGCTCGGCGCCCATCGAGCCGTCGAACGGAACCGAGAGCAGCCCGTCTCCGAGGTCTTCGCTGACCTTCTGCACGGCTGTCCTGAAGGCGTCGTCCGAGGCGTTCCACGCATCACGCGCGTGGATGCGCCGGCGCACCAGCTCGAGGGCGTGGCCCGGCGTGCGGGCGCTCGCCTCGAGCGACTGCTCGTCGAGTCGTGACAGTCGCGCCTGGTCGCGGAGCCAACTGCGCAGCTCGGCGGAGACGGAGGCCTGCTGCAGAACACCGGCCCGGTAGAAGTCGTCGAGGTCGTGGATCGAATATGCGATGTCGTCGGCGATGTCCATGACCGAGCATTCGACGGTCTGGCGCCACTCGCCGATGCGGGGGAAGGCGGCGCGGGCCTCGCGCAGCTCGTCGGCGTCGAGCGTGTACGCCGAGAACTTGTCGGCCCCGCCGTTGCGCTGCGAACCGACGCCCCGGGGCATTCCGTCGGGCATGTCGGTTCGCACCCGCGACTGCCATTCGGCCCGGAGCCAGGGGTACTTCAGAACGCCCGCCCGCACGGCGGCCGTGAGGTTGAGGCCCTGCTCGGTGGCATCGCACGCGTCGAGTTCCGTGAGGATGCGGAAGGTCTGGGCGTTGCCCTCGAACCCCTCGGACAGGTTCAGGCGCTCGCGGGCGAGCCGGTCGAGAACCTGCTCTCCGAGGTGGCCGAACGGCGGGTGCCCCAGATCGTGCGCGCTGGCGGCCGCCTGCACGACGACGGGATCGCATCCTCCGAGTTCGCGCACCAGGCGCCCGGTGTCGCCCGTGTCCTGCTCGAGCATCACCGCGATCGACCGGGCGACGGCGGTGACCTTGACCGAATGGGTGAGCCGATTGTGGATGACGGGCCCGGCTCCGGCCTGCGAGATGACCTGGGTGACCGCCGACAGCCGGGAGAAATAGGGCGAGAATCTGATGCGCTCGAGATCGACGCGGAAGTCGGGCTGGGGCTCGATGCGCTCGAGAGGGTCGAGCTGTTCGGGGATGCGCCGATGGATGCGCGCCTCGGAGGTGTTCTGCAGTGCGTCTGCGGTGCTCATCTGACCGAGATTACATCTGCAGGGCGAGAGCGAAGGGCAGCACGCTGCCGGCGCCGTGTCGACGCAGTTCGCGGCCCGCGACCGTGATCGTCCATCGGCTGTCGACGAGATCGTCGACGAGCAGCACCGCCCGACCGCTCTGCGCATCGAGCCGCTCGGACAGCTGCGCTCCCACCTCGAAACGCTGCCAGACCGAGGAGAGCCGGTAGACGCTGTTGCCGCCGGGCGCGCCGTCGGGGCCGCCGCCCGCCAGATCGAGCGAGCCGAGGTGGGGGAGCCTGCCCAACTGGGACAGCCCCTCGGCGATCGACCGCACGAGAACGGGCCGCCGCCTCGACGGCATGCTGACGATGGCTGCGGGGCGCTCGCTCCACGGCCATTCGCCCAGAACGCGAGCGCAGGCCTGAATGAGCGCGGGACTCGCCGCCTCGTCGGGCGAGCCCGCTGCGAAGAGCTGCCGCAGCGTGCCGCCCCAGCCGAGGTCGGTGAGTCGAGCCAGCGCTCGGCCCGGCTCGATGCGCTCGTCGATGGCGATGCGCCCCTTCACGGAGACGCCACGCTCCGACGCGCCGGTGGGCCACTGCGTGCGCGGCTCGATGACCGCGCCGACCCGCTGCAGCGCGGCTTCGGCAGTCACCTGGTCACCCGATGCGACCGAACTGTCGTACCAGGAGCTCGTGCAGTTGTCGCACCGTCCGCAGGGCGCCGCGGTCGGATCGTCGAGGGCGCGCTGCAGGAACTCCATGCGGCAGCCGGTGGTCGTCTCGTAGTCGAGCATCGACTGCTGCTCGGCCACCCGCTCGGCGGCGATGCGCTCATATCGCTCGGCGTCGTAGACCCAGGGCCGGCCCGTCGAGCGCCAGCCGCCCTGCACCTTCGACACCGCGCCGTCGACGTCGAGCACCTTGAGCAGCAGCTCGAGAGGGGTTCTGCGCAGGTCGACCAGGGCCTCGAGCGCGGGAGTCGAGAGCGGGCCGGACTCTGCGTCGAGCGCGTCGAGCACGGCGCGGGCGCGCCTGTCGTCGGGCATGGATGCGGTGGCGAAGTAGTGCCAGATCTCCGGGTCTTCTCGACCCGGCAGCAGGAGCACGTCGGCGTTCGCGGTGGCGCGGCCGGCGCGGCCGACCTGCTGGTAGTACGCCACGGGCGACGACGGAGCGCCGAGGTGGATGACGAATCCGAGATCGGGCTTGTCGAACCCCATGCCCAGCGCGCTGGTGGCCACGAGCGCCTTGACCTCGTTGTTCTTCAACTTCGCCTCGGCGGCCTCGCGATCGGCCGGATCGGTGCGACCGGTGTAGGCCAGCACCTCGTGGCCAGCCTCTCGCAGAAGCCGTGCGGTGTCTTCGGCCGCCGACACCGTGAGGGCGTAGATGATGCCGCTGCCCTGCATCTGGTCGAGATGCGTCAGCAGCCAGCCCAGCCTGGCCTTCGCGTCGGGCAGCCTCAGCGCGCCCAGCCGCAGCGACGCGCGGGCGAGCGGACCACGGATCGTGACGACCGCATTGGCGTCGGCGCCCTGAGCGTCGACGCTCAACTGCTCGGCGACGTCGGCGACGACCCGGGAGTTCGCCGTCGCCGTGGTGGCGAGCACCGGCACGCCCGGGGGGAGCTCGGCGATCAGCGTGCGAAGCCGACGGTAATCGGGGCGGAAATCGTGGCCCCAGTCGGAGATGCAGTGCGCCTCGTCGACGACGAGCAGTCCGGTGCGGCGCACGAGTTCGGGCAGCTGCTCGTCTCGGAAGCGGGGGTTGTTGAGTCGTTCGGGCGAGACCAGCAGCACATCGATCTCGTTGCGGCCGAGCCGCTCCTTGATCGACTCCCACTCGTGGGTGTTCGCGGAGTTGAGGCTCGCGGCCGTGACTCCCGCCCGGGCGGCGGCGGCCACCTGGTCGCGCATGAGTGCGAGAAGGGGAGACACGAGGATGGTGGGACCGGCACCGCGCTGCCGAAGCAGCAGCGTCGCAATGAAGTAGACGGCCGACTTGCCCCACCCGGTGCGCTGCACGACGAGCGCTCGGCTGCGGTCGGTGACCAGGGCGTCGATCGCCTCGGCCTGACCCTCGTGGAACTTTGCGTCGGGCCGACCGACCAGGGAGCGCAGAATGTCGGTCGCGGTCTGGGCGGGTTCGGATGGCGTCATGACTCGAGCCTGCCATCGACCGCAGACGCCCGGTGACCGTGGACGCATTCCGGGGCGAAAAGGGGTAGCCTCCCCCCTGTGCAGAACCGACCGCTGGCCCACCTCGTCGCGGTGTTCCTCGGCGGTGTGCTGGGCAGTGGCCTGCGGCTCGGCCTCGATACGGTCGTCCCCCACTCCGACGAGCAGTTCCCCCTCAGCACGCTCCTCATCAACGTGGTCGGATCCTTCGTTCTGGGCTGGCTGACGGGGGGTATCTTCGCTCGCGGCGCATCGTCGGTTCTGAAGGCGGCACTCGGCCCCGGCCTGCTCGGGTCGTTCACGACGTTCTCGGCCGTCATCCTGGCCCTGGCGCTCCTCACCGTCTCCACACCGCCCCAGATCGTTCTCGCCGTCGTGTACCTCGGGGCCACCCTGGCTCTGGGCCTCGGCGCATCGTTCCTCGGCATCCGCCTGGGAGAACGTTCGCGCAAGGGGGTCGCCGAGTGACGCCGCTCCTCGCCCTCGTGGTGGTGGTGTCCGGGGGGTTCGCAGCGGTCGTGCGCTACGGCGTGAGCACCTGGGTCGCCTCGCGCCCGTCCTCGTCACCGCTTCGTCGCTTTCCGTGGGCCGTGCTCGTCGTCAACGGGGCGGGCTCGGCGCTCGCGGGCTGCGCAGCCGGCCTCGCCTCGACCCTGGCGCTGTCGGACGATGTGCGACTCGTGCTCGTCACCGGGGTGGCGGGCGGACTCACGACCTTCAGCACTTTCAGCGTCGAGACGGTGGCCCTGCTTCGAGACGGTCGTCGCGGCGTCGCCGCCCTGTCGTGCCTGCTCAACCTCGCGGTCGGTCTGGCGCTCGCGGTGGGCGGCTACGCGCTGGGCGTGCTGCTCTCGTCGTGAGCGGGCGGGCGCACGAATCTCACCCACAGCCAGACGGCGACGCAGACCGCGGCGAAGACCAGTGACAGCAGCGCGATCAAGATGATGCCCGCGCCGCCGCCGAGTCCGCCGAGCGCCGAAGACAGGACGCCCGCGAGCAGGGTGAATCCGGCCAGCGCGAGAACGAGCCACACGACGCGCCGCCAGCGCAGGATGTGCCGGCCGGGAAGGTCGGCGATCGGAAGAAGCAGGAAGCCCGCGCCTCCGAGGGAGGCGAGCGCAACGGTGTTCACGAATTCCGCCAGGAAGGCGCCGACCGTTCCGGCACCCCCGGAGAAGGATCCGGAGATGAGCAGGGCGGTGACGCCGATCACGAGGAGGGACCCGATCTGGAGTGCCGCCAGGCGCCCCTGAGCGCGCCGCGAGGCGGGAGCCGTGAGGGCGAGGCCGAACACGATGCCGAAGACCAGCGCGGGGTCGAGGTCGAGTGTGCGCGAGAGCAGGGTCGCGCCCACCGATACGAGGAGGAAGATCGGGCGGAGCCGGATGTCGACGGAGACGTCGAGGATCCAGCGCGCGAGCAGCCGGGGAACCAGGACGGCGACCGCGTTCACCGCGACGATTCCGAGGGCGACAGCAACGAGCAGGCGCAGATAGGCCGGTTCGTCGGCCACGGGCGCGCTGAGAACGGTGATGGTCGCGGTCGCGATGAGGGCGAAGACCCCCGTGACACGCGTGTTCCACGGCAGGGCGGGCGCGGTCTCGAACTCCTGGTGGCGGGAGCGGTTGCGACCCGTGAGCCGTGCACCCCTCGAGCCGGGCAGGGAGGGCCCCGAACGCAGCCCGCGCAGGGTTCCCGCGAGTAGCCGCGCGGGCACGGCGAGGAGAGCGACCATCGCCAGCCCGATGCCGAACGCCAGGGTCCAGTCGATGGCTCCAGCGCTTCCGAATGCCGGCCTCATGCCCGCGCTGAACCGCGTCGCGGCCGACCACCCGCCCGGCGTGACGGCTGTCGGAGCCTCGGCCGAGGCATCCGGCTGGGCCTGCGGCTGCTCGGGAGACGCCGCCGGGAGATCGCCGTCGGGACGGGTCGGCGGCGCCGTGGATGTCGGCGCGGGCTCGGGCGCGGAGGAGCTCGGCTGAGGCGTCGGTGCGGGCGTCGCGGTCACGGCCGTGCCGAAGGCCACCGAGACCCGGGTGCTCTCCGTGCTGATGTTGCCGGCCTCGTCCTGCTGGATGGCCGACACGTCGTAGCTGCCGATGTCGATCGCGGCCGAGGTGCACGACCATCGGCCGCCCGCCACGACTGCCTGGCACAGCGAATGCGGGCCTGCGAACAGGGTCACCGTCGCCCCGTCCTCGCCGGTTCCGGAGAACGTCGCGCCGGTCGCCGAGACGGGGCTCGCGGGAATGGTCACGGCGGGCGGGGCCGGTGCGTCGACATCGATGGTGAGGTCCGTCGGTGCGCTGGATGCCGACGAGCGGCCGCCGCTCCAGGGCGCGACCTGGCTCGCGGTCAGCTGATAGGTGCCGCTGGTGGTGCCGGCGGGCAGTGCGCAGAACCACGCGCCGGTGGAATCGACCGTCGCCGTGCACGACACTCCGCCGACCTTCGCCGTCACCGTCGCCCCCGGCAGGCCGGCGCCCACCACGGTGCCGCTCGAGACCGTTCCGCCGCCGGGGCCCGCCGTGGGCGCGTTCAGCACGGCTATCTGCACGCTCGTCTCCGAGGTCTGGCCGTCGACGCTCTGCACTGCTCGCACCGAGACGGACGGGGCGGATTCGAGGGTGACGTCGCACGCCCACACCCCCGAGGAGTTCGCGACGACACTGCAGAGCGGCTGGCCGCCCGCATCCGAGTACAGGTCGATACCGGCCGACGGCTCGGCGGTGCCCCGGAACGTGATGGCGTCGCCGACGAGTTCGGATGCCGCGGGCCGCTCGATCACGGGCGTCGCGATCACGACGGTGGAGTCGGGCGACGGGGTCGGCGTCGGGTCGGTCTCGGTTGCGGATGCCGGAAGGCCCGGTGCGACGAGCGCGGCCAGGACGATGCCCAGAATGGCGCCGACGGTCGCCACGAGGGCAGCACGACGGCGCGTTGCTGCTGCGTGTGATGTTCCTGGCACGAAAGTGGTCACGTACCTCCCATTTAGGGGTCTTTGCGACTCGAAGTCAAACTTTTCACACGCCCGAAACAGTCTCCGGGCCATACTGGGCGGGAGTGGGACGATCGACCCACTCGGGAGGATGGGCCACGATGACCAGGATGTCGGCACAGGACCGTCGAGTCGAGCTCGTCGCCGCCGCATTCCGGGTCGTCGCCGCCCGGGGCGTGGCCTCGGCCAGCGTCCGCGCGATCTGTCAGGAGGCCGGCATGGCCCTCGCGAGTTTCCACTACGCGTTCGAGTCTCGAGACGCGCTCATGGCCGAGCTGGTGAACGTGGTCGTCGAGGCCGAGCGCGGGGCCATGCTTCCGCCGCTCACGCCGGGGGAGTCTTTTCGCGACACGGTCAGGCTCGGGCTCGAGCGGTACCTCCAGCACCTGCGCTCCGATCCGCAACGAGAGAAGGCCATGCTCGAACTGACGCAGTACGCCTTGCGCACGCCCGCACTCGAAGCGGTCGCCTCCCGCCAGTACGAGCGGTACCACGCCCTGGCAGAAGACGCCCTCGCCACGGCGGCAGAGCTCTGGAACGTGACCTGGACGATGCCGATCGTCGACGTCGCCCGCATCCTCGTGGTGGTCACAGACGGGGTCACCCTCTCGTGGCTCGTCACTCGAGACGACGCCGCCGCGGCTCGGGCGCTCGACTTCGCGGCGGACTCCGTCGTGGGTCTGGCGGTCGCCGCATGAGCGTGTTCGCCGAACCCGTCCGTCGGGTCGGGGGCGGCTGGATCGCCCTCTTCGCGGCCGCCTGGCTCGGAGTCTGGATGGCTCAGCTCACGCCGGTGCAGCTGCTGCTGCCCGTGCAGATCGAGCAGCGCCTGGGGGCCGCGTCGTGGGTGGACAACGTGGTGGCGTTCGGGGTGATCTCGGGAATCGCCGGTGTCGCCGCCTTCATCGCCTTCCCCGTCACGGGACTTCTCTCCGACCGCACGACATCGCGCTTCGGCAGGCGGCGCCCCTGGATCGCCGGCGGCGCACTGCTGTTCGCGGTCTCGCTGCTGCTTCTCGGGCTGCAGGACGGCTTCGTCGGCATGGGCGTCTTCTGGACCCTCTCGATCATCGGCTTCTGCATCCTCACCGCGGCGCTCACCGCCACGATCTCCGACCGGGTTCCGGTGGGCCAGCGCGGCTTCGTCTCGGGGTGGATCTCCGCTCCGCAGGCGGTCGGCACGATCCTCGGCCTCGTCCTCGTGCTCACCCTGTTCACCGGCCAGTTCGGGGGATATGCGGCGATGGCCGTGCTCCTCGTCGTGCTTGCCGCGCCCTTCCTGATCTTCGGCCGCGACGAGGTGCTGACTCGCGAGGCCGCACGGAGCGTCCCGCGTGGACGGCTGATCGACGAACTGTGGATCAGTCCCCGCCTGTACCCGGACTTCGGCTGGACGCTTCTCGGCCGCATCCTCGTCAACACGGGCAATGCGCTCGGCACGACGCTGCTGCTGTACTTCCTCATGTACGGGCTGAACGACGAGAACGCCGAAGACGACCTGATCGTGCTCACCCTGATCTACATGGTCTTCGTGGTGCTCTCGTCGCTCGGCGCCGGCGCCCTGAGCGACCGGCTGGGCCGTCGACGCATCTTCGTGTTCGTGTCATCGACGCTGCAGGCGGTGGCCGCGCTGCTGCTCGCCTTCGTGCCGGAGCTGTCTGTCGCCATGATCGCCGCCGGTCTCCTGGGCGCCGGCTACGGATGCTTCCTCAGCGTCGACCAGGCGCTCGCCACGCAGGTCCTGCCCGACCCCGCGACCCGGGGCAAGGACCTCGGCATCATGAACATCGCGACGGCCGTGCCCCAGGCCATGGCGCCCCTCCTCGGGGCCGCCGTGGTCGCCTGGCTCGGCGGCTTTCAGGGCCTCTTCATCCTGTCCGCGCTCTTCGCCTTCGGCGGCGCCCTCGCCGTCGCCCGAATCAGATCCGTGAGGTAGTACCGTGATCCCTCCTCTCATCCGCCCCGACACCGAGCCCTGGCGCACACCGTCGAGCTGGTGGCCGCGCCTGGCCGCTGCCACGGCGCACCTCGAGACCCCGCTGGCCGCCGTCAGTCTCGAGGCGTTCTCGCACAACGCCCACGACATGCTCGACCGGGCCGCTGGAACGACGATCCGGGTCGCATCCAAATCGGTGCGCATCCGGTCTCTGGTCGATGCCGTGCTCGCGCTCGACGGATACGCTGGGGTGCTGGCGTACACGCTTCCCGAGGCGCTCTGGCTGGCCGAGACGATCGACGACGTCGTCGTGGGCTACCCGAGCGTCGACGTCACCGCGATCCGCGAGCTCGCCTCGAGCCCCGAACTCGCCTCGCGTGTGACGCTGATGATCGACTCGCTCGACCACCTCGACTTCATCGACGAGGTGGCGCCGCCCGGAACGCGCGAGGATCTTCGGCTCTGCCTCGAGATCGACATGTCGTTCGTCACGCGTCCGCTCGGTCACGTCGGTGTCTGGAGATCTCCGGTGCGCGAGGTCGCCCAGGCCCGGCGCCTGGCCGAGGCCATCGCGCGGCGCCCCGGCTTCACGCTCGTGGGCATCATGGGCTACGAGGCGCAGATCGCCGGTGTAGGCAACCGGCCGCGGGGCAATCCTGCGCGCGCCGTCGTGCTCGATTGGATGCAGACGCACTCGGTGGCGGAACTCACCGACCGGCGCGGCGCCATCGTCGAGGCCGTGGGGCGCATCTCGCCCCTGGAGTTCGTCAACGGCGGGGGCACCGGCTCCCTCGAGAGCACGTCGGCGGATGCATCGGTGACGGAGATCGCGGCCGGTTCCGGCCTGCTGGGCGGTCACCTCTTCGACACGTACTCCCGGTTCCGGCCCGCACCCGCGGCCGCGTTCGCGCTGTCGGTGGTGCGCAAGCCGACACCGCGCATGGCGACGCTCCTCGGCGGCGGCTGGATCGCATCCGGACCGCCGCAGAAGGACAGGACCCCCGAGATCGTGTGGCCGGAGGGGCTCGAGCTGCAGGCCCGCGAGATGGCCGGCGAGGTGCAGTCGCCCCTCTCGGGCGCGGCCGCCGCCGAGCTGCGGATCGGCGACCGGGCCTGGCTGCGGCACACGAAGTCGGGAGAACTCGCGGAGCACGTGGCGGAGGTCGCGATCGTATCGGGCGACGAGGTCGTCGCGATGGTTCCGAGCTACCGCGGAGAAGGGAAGGCATTCCTGTGAGTGCAAGCGGCGCCGTATGGCGCAACTGGGGTCGCACCGAGGCCGTGCGCCCGAAGCGTGTCGAACGGCCGACGAGCGCGGGCGCCGTGCAGAGGGCCGTGATCGCCGCGGCTCGGTCGGGGCTCACGATCAAGGCGGTAGGAGCGGGGCACAGCTTCACCGGCATCGCGGTCGCTCCCGGAGTGCAGCTCGACCTCGATGGCCTCACCGGGCTGATCGGCGTCGACACCGACCGCAAGCGGGTCACGCTCGCCGCCGGCACACGCCTCTACGACATCCCCCGCCTCCTCGAACCCCTCGGCCTCGCGATGCCGAATCTCGGCGACATCGACCGGCAGAGCATCAGCGGCGCGATCTCGACGGGAACGCACGGAACGGGATCCGAGTTCACCGGCATCGCCGGCCAGGTCCGCGGCGCCGTGATCGTCACGGGCGACGGAGAACTGCTCCGCGTCTCCGACACCGAGAACGCCGAGCTGCTGCCCGCCGTGGCGCTCGGACTCGGCGCGCTGGGCATCCTCGTCGAGGTCACCCTCCAGTGCGTCGATGCGTTCGCCCTGCACGCCCGTGAAGTGCCGATGCCCCTCGGCGGCCTGCTCGACGTCCCTCCGATGTCGCTCGGATCCCTCGCCGAGCGTGTCGAGGCGAGCGATCACTTCGAGTTCTACTGGTTTCCGCACACCCGCACGGCGGTCACGAAGACGAACACGCGTCGGCCGGCGACCGACGAGCTGCGGCCACTGACACCCCTGGCCCGCTTCACGGAGGACGTGGCGCTGACGAACGGCGTCTATCGGGCCACCTGCGCGGCGGCCGTCGCCCTGCCCGGAATCATTCCCCGGGTCAACGGCATGGCGGAACGCCTGATGGGCAACCGCGAGTTCTCCGATCGCTCCCATCGCGTCTTCGCGACAAGACGCACCGTGCGTTTCCGCGAGATGGAATACGCCGTCCCGGCCGAGTCGGTTCCGGATGCGCTGCGCGACGTCATGCGGCTCATCGACGACCGCGGCTGGCGGATCTCGTTCCCCGTCGAGGTGCGCTTCGCCCGCTCCGACGAGCTGTGGATGTCGACGGCCTACGGCAGGGAGAGCGGCTACATCGCCGTGCATCGCTACTACCGCGAGGACCCGACGGAGTACTTCTCCGCGGTCGAGGAGATCATGCTCGGCTACGGAGGGCGCCCGCACTGGGGCAAGATGCATACGAGGGGTTCGAGCGAACTGCGCGCCATGTATCCGCGATTCGACGACTTCCTCGCCGTGCGCGATCGCCTCGATCCCCAGCGCGTCTTCGCGAACCCCTACCTGAATCGAGTACTTGGAGAATGACGTCGAGGGCCACACGCTTCCCGAGCGCGGAGACGCTCGCCGCCGAACTCCCTCGAGACTTCGCGCTGGGCGTGGCCACGAGCGCGTTCCAGATCGAGGGGGCGACGCGGGAGGGCGGACGCGGGGCGTCGACGTGGGATGCGTTCATGCACCAGCCCGGCCGCATCCGGGGCGGAGCGACCGCCGATGTGGCGACCGATCACATCCATCGCCTCGACGAGGACATCGACCTCGTGCGCGATCTCGGCGTCGACTCGTACCGGTTCTCGATCTCGTGGCCCCGGGTGCAGCCGGGCGGATCGGGCCGGTTGAACGACCAGGGCGTGGCCTTCTACGACCGCCTCATCGATCGGCTGCTGGCCGACGGGATCAGCCCGATGGCCACCCTCTTCCACTGGGACACGCCCATCGAGCTCTCCGGCGGCTGGCTGTCCCGAGACACCGCGCAGAGGTTCGGCGAGCTCGCCTTCCTGCTGGGCGAGCGCTTCGGCGACAGGGTCGACCACTGGGTCACCGTGAACGAGCCGGCGACTGTGATGCTCAACGGATACGCCCTGGGCATCCACGCGCCGGGGGAGACGCTGCTGTTCGACGCGCTTCCTGTGGCGCACACCCTTCTGCTCGGCCACGGCTACGCCGTCGAGGGTCTCAGAGGCGCGGATGTGAAGGGCCTCGTGGGCATCACGAACGTGCACACGCCCACCTCCGGCGCGACCGCCTCAGACGAGGACACCGCTTTCGCGGGGCTCTTCGACCTGCTGCACAACCGCATCTTCGCCGATCCCGTGCTCCTGGGTCGCTACCCGCAACCGCTCGACGAGTTCGCGTCGCTCGTCAAGCCGCTCCTAGAGCTGGACTCCCGCGACCTCGACATCATCTCGCAGCCCATCGACTTCTACGGACTCAACTACTACTTCCCTACACGCATCGCCGCGGGTGCCGGCCGCGCCGTGTCGCCCGACGGAGACGCGGCCGCGATGACCTCGCTTCCGTTCCACCTCGCTCCCTGGCCCGAGTTCGCGACCACCGGATTCGGCTGGCCGATCGCGCCCGAGTTCCTCGAGACCACTCTCACGGAGATGGCGGAGAGGTACGGGTCGGCCCTGCCGCCGGTGTTCATCACCGAGGGGGGAGCCAGCTTCGCCGAGTCCGTCGTACTCGACGGGCGCACCGGAGAGCGGGTCGTCGCCGACCCGAGACGGATCGACTATCTCGCCCGGCACCTGGAGTCCGCCCTGCGTGCCACCGCGCCCGGGGGACCGGCGGCATCCGTCGACCTTCGGGGATATCACGTGTGGAGCCTTCTCGACAACTTCGAGTGGGCGGCGGGCTACAGCCAGCGTTTCGGACTCGTGCACGTCGACTTCGCCACCCAGGAGCGCACGCCGAAGGACTCGTACCGCTGGCTGCAGGCTCTGGCCGGCACCCGCAGACGGTAGACGCCTAGGCTTACGGGCATGTCGCCCCGCATCCGCGCCCCCCGTCGCCTGCGCGACCGTGCCGGAGTCTGGATCGGCGACTATGCCTACGCGCTCGCGGCCGAGCGCCGCAACGCTCAGTCGCGGCCCGATCCGGTGCCGTTCGAGACGGGAGCAGGCAGACCCGTTCTCCTGGTCCCCGGCGTCTACGAGAGATGGGAGTACCTCCTCCCCGTCGCGGAGGCACTGCACGAGCGGGGGCATCCGTGTTTCGTCGTGCCCGAATTGCAGCGCAACAGCATCCCGATCCCGCAGGCCGCCAGAATGGCCGGCTCCGTGCTGCGCGAGCGCGACCTCACCGACGTGGTGATCGTGGCGCACAGCAAGGGCGGGCTCATCGGCAAGCACGTGCTCGCCTTCGACGACCCGGATGGGCGTGTCGCGGGGGTGGTCGCGATCGCGTCGCCCTTCCAGGGCTCGACCCTGTCGCGGCTGCCGCTCACGAGGCCGCTGCGGGAGTTCGCGCCAGGGCAGGGGAGCATCGCCGCGCTCGCGGCGGAGAAGGCGATCAACGAGCACATCATCTCGATCTACCCGTACTACGACACCCACATCCCGAGCGGCAGCGAACTCGCCGGAGCGACGAACATCGCCCTGCCCCTCAGCGGTCATTTCCGTGTGCTCGCGGAGCCCGACGTCATCGCCGAGGTGCTGCGCGCGGTGGCCGCCTTGCCGTCCACGACCGACCGCTCCTGATCGGGAGAGGTCTCTGGGAGCTTGCTCCACAGCGAACCGGCTCTGCTGGGGGTTGGCTTATAGTGATCGCTATGGAATGGCTCATCCCGGTAATCGTCGTCGTCGTGCTCGTGGCCATCATCGGAATCTACCTGTGGGCCACATACAACTCGCTCGTCACCCTGAAGGTGCGCGTCGACGAGGCGTGGAGCGACATCACGGTGCAGCTCAAGCGGCGCGCCGATTTGATCCCCAACCTCATCGAGAGCGTGAAGGGGTACGCGGCGCACGAGAAGGGCGTCTTCGAGTCGGTCACGGCCGCGCGAGCCGAGACGCTGCAGGCGCAGGGACCGGTCGATGCGTCCGTCGCCGAGACCCACATGCAGACGGCCCTCAAGAGCATCTTCGCCGTTGCCGAGGCATATCCGCAGTTGCAGGCCAGCCAGAACTTCCTGCAGCTGCAGGCCGAACTCGTCGATACCGAAGACAAGGTGCAGGCGTCACGTCGCTTCTACAACGGCGGAGTCCGCGAGTTGAACACGAAGATCCGCGTCTTTCCGAACAACGTCTTCGCGAAGAGGCTCGGCTTCACCGAGCGCGAGTTCTTCGAGGTCGCCGACCTGGCCGCCATCGCGGAGCCGCCGCGCGTGCAGTTCTAGCGTCCGAGCGAGGGCTTAATGTACCGGGCGATCGCCAGGAACAAACGCAACACCGTCTTCATCATCCTGGTCTTCCTGCTGATCATCGGCGGGCTGGGCCTTCTGGCGAGCTGGATCTACAACAACACGACTATCGTCATCATCACGGTCGCCGTGGCCATCGCGTATGCGCTGTTCCAGTACTTCGCAGCCAGCGGGCAGGCCATCATGTCGAGCGGCGCCGTGCAGATCCAGAAGTCCGACAATCCGCGGCTCTGGCGCATCGTCGAGAACCTCTCGATCACGACGGGCACGCCGATGCCCGCCGTCTACATCGTGAACGACCCCGCCCCCAACGCGTTCGCCACCGGCCGTGATCCGCAGCACGCCAGCGTCGCGGCCACCACGGGCCTGCTCGACCTCATGACGGATGCCGAGCTCGAGGGCGTCATGGCCCACGAACTCGGGCACGTGCGCAACTACGACATCCGCGTCTCGATGATCGTGTTCGGCCTCGTCGTCGCCGTCGGATTCATCGCCGACATGTTTCTGCGCTTCGCCTTCTTCGGCGGCGGACGCAGCAACAACAACGGGGGAGGAGGCGGCGGCAACCCGGTCGTGCTCATCCTCGGACTCGTCGCCATGCTGGTCGCTCCGCTCGTCGCCGGCCTCGTGCAGGCCGCGGTGTCGCGCCAGCGCGAGTATCTCGCCGATGCCACAGGAGCGCTCACGACGCGGCATCCGGATGCCCTCGCCAGCGCGCTCGAGAAGCTCGAGGCCTACGGGCGGCCGATGCAGAAGCAGTCGTCGTCGATGTCGCACATGTGGATCGCAGACCCGCTGAAGCCCGGAATGCTCACCCGGCTCTTCAGCACGCACCCGCCCATCGTCGACCGGGTCGCGCGCCTCGAGAAGATCGGCGGCGAGTTCTAGCTCGACAGCTCAGCGGCGAGTGAGGCGGCCAGGTTGCCCTTCGGCGACACCTCGATGTCGGTGAGCCCCTGCCACTGCATGGTCTGGCGCAGCACCGGCGCGAGCCGGGCCGCCGTCTCATCGGGCGCACCCGGTTCGGACCATGACGCCCGCACCCGCAGCACACCCGCCTGCCGGTCGTTCTTGAGGTCGAGCCGACCGACGACGCGGTCGTCGACGAGCACGGGCAGCACGTAGTAGCCGAATACGCGCTTGGGCTCGGGGGTGTAGATCTCGATGCGGTAGTGGAAGTCGAACAGCCGCAGCGCGCGGGCGCGGGCCCAGACGACGGGATCGAACGGCGAGAGCAGGGCGGTGGCCTGCATGCGCCGGGGGAGCCGGGCGTCCCGGTGCAACCAGGCGGGTTTGCCCCAGCCGTCGATGGCGACGGGCAGCAGCTCGCCCGACTCCTCGAGTTCGCGGATCGCCGGCACCGCGTCGACGGCCTTGAGTCGGAAATAGTCGGCGAAGTCGTCTGCCGTGCCCACCCCGTGCGCGCGGGCGGAGATGGAGATCAGTCGTCGCATGGCCTCGTCGCGCGGAACCTGCAGCTCTCGCACCGACGCGGGCAGCACCTGTTCGGGCAGCGCGTAGACCCTCTCGAAGCGGGTGCGGCCGGCGCTCACCACGTCGCCCCAGCGGAAGAGGGTCTCGAGCCCGCGCTTCACGTCTGACCAGCCCCACCACGATCCGCTGCGTGTGTTCGACTCGTGCTCGATCTCACTCGCGCGCATGGGACCCTTCGCCGCCAGTTCTGCGAGAAGCCACTCGGTCATCGGCCTGTTCGCGTTGAACCACGACTCGGAGTCGGCCGCCCACTTCTCTCGATACTCCTGCTGCCGCCAGCGGAGCAGGGGAAGGGTGTCGACGGGAATGAACGATGCCTCGTGCGCCCAGTACTCGGTGATGCGCGGCGAGTAGGTGAGCCGGTCGAGCTGCGCCTTGTCGTAGCCGCCCAGGCGGGCGAAGACCGGCAGGTAGTGGCTGCGTTCGAAGACGTTGACCGAATCGATCTGCAGCAGGCCGAGCCTGTCGATCAGCGACCCGAACTGGCGGAGGCCTGGAGGGGCGCCGGTGGACGGGCGGCCGAAGCCTTGAGCGGCGAGGGCGACGCGGCGTGCCAGGGCGGGAGACAGCGATGAGGCCATGCCACGAGGGTACCCATCCACCACCGACAGCGAGACACGCGCCGTTCACCTCGGCGATACCGGACCGTCGCATCCAGGTCGTGCGGCACTCATAGCGTCGGCACGTCGGAACCACAGCCCTTTTCCGGCACCCGCCCGATTCCCCTGGAGGACTCTTGCTTTCCACCCGCACAGCCATCGCCGGCATCGCCGCAGCGATCGCCCTCACCCTCACGCTGAGCTCCTGCGCGAGCAGCTCGACCGACGCATCCGCCGACGGCGGAGTCGACGCCGCCACGGCGACCAGCGTCTCGGCGTTCGGTGACCTCGCCGGCCTCGAAGAAGCGGCGAAGGCCGAAGGCGCCCTCAACGTGATCGCCCTTCCGCGCGACTGGGCCAACTACGGCGCCGTGCTCGACGCGTTCTCCGCGAAGTACCCCGAGATCACCATCACCGAGGCCTCGCCCGACGCGTCCAGCGCCGAGGAGATCCAGGCGGCCGACAACCTCGCCGGCCAGGACACCGCACCCGACGTCTTCGACGTCGGCGCCGCGGTCGCCCTCGCCAACACCGACAAGTTCGCCCCGTACCAGGTCGAGACCTGGGCCGACATTCCGGATGCGCTCAAGGAGCAGAACGGCCTGTGGGTCGGCGACTACGGCGGATACATGGCGATCGGCTACGACCCTGACGCCGTGCCGGCTCCGACGAGCCTCGACGACCTTCTCGGCGACGAGTACAAGGGCAAGGTCGCGATCAACGGCGACCCCACGCAGGCCGGGGCCGCTTTCGCTGCCGTGGGAATGGCATCCGTTCAGAACGGCGGATCGACCGCCGACTTCCAGCCGGGCATCGACTTCTTCTCCGAGCTGAACAAGGCCGGCAACTTCGTGAAGATCGACCCGACGCCCGCCACGATCGCCTCTGGCGAGACCCCCGTCGTCTTCGACTGGGACTACCTGAACGTGGGCTACGGCAAGGACCTCGACGGCCAGCGCAAGTGGGAGGTCGTCGTGCTTCCGGGAACCGGCTACGCCGGCTACTACAACCAGGCCATCAACGCCGACGCTCCGCACCCGGCCGCCGCGCGCCTGTGGCAGGAGTTCCTCTACAGCGACGAGGCCCAGAACCTGTGGCTCGCCGGTGGCGCACGTCCCGTTCGCGCGGAGGCCATGGCCGAGGCCGGAACGATCGACGAGAAGCTCTTCGACGCCCTGCCCGAGACCCCGGACGAGACCGTCGTACCCTCGGCGAAGGAGTCCGAGGACGCCGCTGCGCTGCTCGGCAGCAACTGGGCCGCAGCGGTTCAGTAGCCCGGTAGAGACGATCATCTGATGGCTGACACCCTCGTGTCGGTCGTCGCTCCCCTCGAGGGCGTCGAGCCTGCAGCAGTGCGGGCTCGACGCCCCGAGTCGTCGCGACGGGCAGCCTTCACCGTGCCGAGTTTCCTCGGCCTCGTTCCCTTCGCGGCGTACATCCTCCTGTTCCTCGGGCTGCCCACCGCGATCGCCCTGTTCACCGGATTCCTCGACGGCAGCGGCTCGTTCTCGCTGACCAACATCGAGGCCCTCGCCGACCCTGTCGTGCTGAACACCTTCGGCAACTCGATCGGGCTCTCCGCTCTGACGGCCGTCATCGGTTCGGTCGTCGGCGCCGCCTGCTGCTACGCGCTCATCGGCACGAACCCCACCGGCCTGCTGCGCTCGGTCGTCGACTCCGCGAGCGGCGTGCTCGCCCAGTTCGGCGGCGTGATGCTGGCGTTCGCGTTCGTCGCGACCATCGGCATCCAGGGCATGGTCACCGTCTACCTGCGCGATTCGCTCGGCATCGACATCTTCGCCGACGGCGTCTGGCTCTACGAGCTGCCGGGCCTCGTCCTTCCCTACATCTACTTCCAGGTTCCGCTGATGATCATCACGTTCCTCCCCGCGCTCGAGGGCCTGAAACCCCAGTGGGCCGAGGCCAATGCCAGCCTCGGCGGATCGCGGGCGACCTACTGGTGGCGCATCGGCATCCCGGTGCTCACCCCGTCGTTCCTCGGCTGCCTGCTGCTGCTCTTCGCCAACGCGTTCTCGTCGTTCGCGACGGCGGCCGCCCTCACGAGTCAGGGCTCGCAGATCGTTCCGCTGCAGATCCGCGCCGCCCTCACGAGCGAGACCGTGCTCGGCCGGGAGAACCTCGCCGGCGCGCTCGCCCTCGGAATGATCGTGGTGATGGTCATCGTGATGACGCTCTACTCACTGCTGATGAAGCGGTCTGCGAAGTGGCAGCGATGATCGAGCCGCGGCCCCTCACCCGGTGGCTCATCCTCGGCGTCGTCGGGCTCGTGTTCCTCGTGCCGATCGTCGCCATGGGGGAGTTCACGCTGCGCCGCGGGCTCGAGGGCGGCTACGACTTCAGCCGGTGGATCGCCGTCTTCTCCGGGGGACTGACGGGGGAGTACAAGGGCGTTCTCACCGCGCTCGGCAACTCCGTCGTGCTCGCGGTCGTGACGGTGGCCGTGATGCTCGTCATCCTCGTTCCGACCATGATCCTGGTGCAGTTGCGCTTTTCGTACCTGCGTCGAGCCATGGAGTTCCTCTGCCTGCTGCCCATCACCATCCCGGCCATCGTGCTCGTCGTGGGCCTCGCTCCCGTGTACTCCGTGGTGGCGAAGATGTTCGGCAGCGGCGTGTGGACCCTGTCGTTCGCCTACGGGATCATCGTGCTTCCCTTCGCGTATCGCGCCATCCAGGCCAATCTCCAGGCGATCGACGTCGTGACGCTCAGCGAGGCCGCGCGCTCTCTCGGCGCCGGGTGGGCGACGGTGCTGGTTCGGGTCCTCCTGCCCAACCTGCGCCGCGGAATCCTCTCGGCGTCGTTCATCTCGGTCGCCGTCGTGCTGGGCGAGTACACGATCGCGGCGCTGCTGAACCGGGTCAACCTGCAGACCGCGCTCGTCATCGTGTCGAAGTCCGACCCCTTCGTCGCGGTGATCTTCGCCCTGCTGGCCCTCGTCTTCGCCTTCCTGCTGCTGCTCGCCATCGGCAGGGTCGGCGCACCCCGTAGAAAACGATCCCTTACCGGAGCATCCTCATGAGTCTCACCACCAGACCCGCCGCCCGAACCGACACGACATCACGCGGAGCCGGCGCCACCGTCGAGTTCCGCTCCGTCGTCAAGGAGTTCCCGGGGCACCGGGCCCTCGACGGCGTCGACCTCACGCTGCAGCCCGGCGAGTTCGTCGCGCTCCTGGGCCCGAGCGGCTGCGGCAAGACCACGGCCCTGCGCGTGCTCGCCGGCCTCGAAGACGCGACCGGCGGCAGCATCACGATCGACGGCGCCGACGTCTCGGGCCTGCCCGCGAACAGACGCGACATCGGCATGGTCTTCCAGTCGTACTCGCTCTTTCCTCACCTCACCGTGCGCTCGAACGTCGAATTCGGGCTCCGGATGCGCAAGGTTCCGAAAGACGAGCGGCGCACGCGTGCGCTGGCCGCCCTCGACATGGTCGGCCTCGGCGTGCACGCCGACCGCTACGCGCACCAGCTCTCCGGCGGGCAGCAGCAGCGTGTGGCGCTGGCCAGGGCCCTCGTGACGGAGCCGCGCGTGCTGCTGCTCGACGAGCCCCTGTCGGCACTCGATGCCCGCGTGCGGGTGCAGCTCCGAGACGAGATCCGGCGCATCCAGATCGACCTCGGAATCACCACCCTTTTCGTGACGCACGATCAGGAGGAGGCCCTCGCGGTCGCCGATCGGGTCGCGGTGATGCGGGCGGGCACGATCGAGCAGATCGGTGCTCCCGAGGAGCTGTACACCCGGGCGAGAACGTCGTTCGTGGCCGAGTTCGTGGGGCTCAGCAACCGTCTCGACGGCGTGGTCGACGAGTCGGGAGTCGTCGTCGTCGAGGGCGTACGGCTGCCCCTGATCGACACGACGACGCCCCTCGGCCCGGTCTCGGCCTACGTGCGTCCGGAGGACATCGTCTTCGCCGCCGAGGGAATTCCCGCCGAGGTCGTGTCGAGCAGCTTCCTCGGCAGCTTCCGCCGCACCACGGTGCGACTCTCCTCGGGCGCGCTGGTGCGCATCCAGCATGGCGCGACAGCGCCGGCGGCGGTCGGCGACAGCGTCTTCCTCGCACTCACCGGAGCGGCCGTGGCGGTGCAGCAGCGCGCCTAGAATGAGGACATGTCCGAGCCCGACGTGAACGATGCCGCAGTGCCTCCCGGACTCCGCATCGCGGGGGCCTGGTCGTGGCGACTGCTCGCCATCGTCGGCGCCCTCGGCGTGCTGTTCTTCCTGGTCTCCTACCTCAGGCTCCTCGTCATCCCGCTTCTCGTGGCGACCCTGCTGTCCGCGCTCCTCGTTCCCCTGAAGAACTGGCTCGTCGCGCATCGGTGGCCCAAGTGGCTCGCGATCACCGTGGCGGAGCTGGGAACGCTGGTCATCGTGGCGGCCCTCATCTTCCTCGTGGTCGCCCAGGTGCGTGCCGGTTTCGGCGACCTGCGCGATCAGACCGTCGCGAGCGTCCACGACCTCCGGGACTGGCTGACGCAGCCGCCGTTCAACGTCTCCGACAGTGATCTCTCCGCCTACCTCTCCCAGGCGCTCTCGTTCCTCCAGGCCGACTCGTCGGTGCTGCTCTCGGGAGCCGTGTCGGTGGGGTCGACGGTGACGGAGCTCTTCGCGGGCGTGCTGCTGACTCTCTTCTCGACGCTGTTCATCCTGATCGACGGGAAGGGAATCTGGGCGTGGATCGTGCGCGTCTTCCCGCGACGCGCACGCGCGGCACTCGACGGGGCGGGCAAGGCCGGATGGCTGACGCTGCAGAACTTCATCAAGGTGCAGATCCTCGTCGCCACGATCGACGCCATCGGCATCGGCGCGGGAGCCGCGATCCTCCAGCTGCCCCTGGCCATCCCCATCGCCGTCCTGGTCTTCCTCGGATCCTTCATCCCCGTGATCGGCGCCGTCGCCACCGGGGCACTCGCGGTCTTCATCGCGCTGGTCTACAACGGCTGGGTGGTCGCGCTCATCATGCTCGGCATCGTCCTGCTCGTTCAGCAGATCGAGGGCCACGTGCTGCAGCCCCTCGTCATGGGCACCGCGGTGAAGGTGCACCCCCTCGCCGTCGTCCTCGCCGTGGCCGGCGGGTCGGTCGTCGCGGGAATCCCCGGGGCCCTGTTCGCCGTTCCGATCGTCGCCGTGCTCAATGTGATGATCGGCTACATCGCCCGGGGTGACTGGCGACCTCCCCTCTCCACACCGAAAGACATCGTTCTCGAATGACTGACTCACTCACGCAGCCCGTGATCACCGCGGTTCCGACGCTCGACGACATGATGGATGCCCGCGAGCGGGTGTCCCGCATCGTCGACCCCACTCCGATGGAGACGTCGCGCTTCCTCAGCACGGAACTGGGTGCTCCTGTCTTCCTCAAGTGCGAGAATCTGCAGCGCACGGGGTCGTACAAGATCCGCGGGGCCTACAACCGGCTCTCCCGTCTCTCGCCCGACGAGCGGGTGCGCGGAGTCGTCGCGGCATCGGCCGGCAATCATGCCCAGGGTGTGGCCTTCGCCGCGCGCGAGCTCGGCATCTCGGCGACCATCTTCATGCCTCTCGGCGTTCCGCTGCCCAAGCTGCAGGCCACGAAGCAGTACGGCGCCGATGTCGTGCTGCGCGGCCACAGCGTCGAGGAGGCACTGCGGGCGGCGGCCGAGTTCGCCGAGACGACGGGCGCCGTCTTCATCCCGCCGTTCGATCACCCCGACATCGTGCTCGGACAGTCGACCCTCGGGCTCGAGATCCTCGATCAGGTTCCCGACGTCGAGACGGTGATCGTTCCCATCGGTGGTGGCGGCCTCATCTCGGGCGTCGCCTCGGCGCTCAAGCGGCGTGCAGAACTCGAGGGGCGCACGATCCGGGTCATCGGCGTGCAGGCGGCCAACGCCGCGGCCTACCCTCCCTCCCTGGCGGCGGGCGAGCCCACGCAGATCACGACTTCGCCCACCATGGCCGACGGTATCCACGTCGCCAAGCCGGGCCTGCTGAACTTCGCCATCGTCAAGGAGCTCGTCGACGAGGTCGTCACGGTCTCCGAAGCCGACATGGCGAAGGCGCTGCTGGTGCTTCTCGAACGCGCCAAGCAGGTCGTCGAGCCCGCGGGCGCCGTCGGTGTGGCCGCGATCCTGTCGGGCCAGGTCACGGCCACGGGGCCGACCGTGGTCATCCTCTCGGGCGGCAACATCGACCCGCTGCTGATGCTGAAGCTCATCAACTACGGTCTCGCCGCATCAGACAGATACCTGAAGATGCGCATCATGCTTCCCGACCGCCCCGGCCAGCTGGCGCGCATCTCCGAGCTGCTCGCCGGGGCCAATGCCAACGTGCTCGAGGTGCTGCACACCCGTCACGGCAAGGGACTGCAGATCAGCGAGGTGGAACTGGAGCTGAGCGTCGAGACACGCGGGCCCGAGCATCGGCAGCAGGTTCTCGACATGCTCCGCGACGCCGGATTCGACCCGCGCATCAGCGACGACTGATCAGGCGCGGTAGGTCTCGACCTTGACGATCTCGACGTCGATGTTGCGGCCGGTCGGGCCGACGAACGAGGTCTTGTCGCCGACCTTGAGTCCGAGGATCGCCTGGCCCAGGGGGCTCGACTCGCTCCACACGTCGAGGTCGTTGTCGCCGGCGATCTCGCGGTTGCCGAGAAGGAAGACCGTCTCGTCTCCCGCGACGAGCGCGGTGATGACGGTGCCGCCCTCGACGACGCCGTGGCTCTCGGGGATCTCTCCGACCTCGGCGGTGCGCAGCAGCAGGGTCAGCTGGCGGATGCGGGCCTCCATCTTGCCCTGCTCCTCTTTGGCGGCGTGGTAGCCGCCGTTCTCCTTCAGGTCGCCCTCTTCGCGGGCCATCTCGATCTTCTTGGCGATGTCGGTGCGGCCGAACCCACTGAGCTCCTCGAGCTCATTCGTGAGGCGGTCGTAGGCCTCCTGGGTCAGCCATGTGACCTGGGCTGCTTCGTCTGCCATGGGAACTCCCTCGTACAAATCAATATGGCCCGGGAAATCTCCCGGGCATCGAGGAAGAGCCTAGGTGAGCCAGCAGCGGTAAATCAAACCTGTGACCGACTGCTCGGTCGTACGGATCGTCTCCGTGATGCCTCGCGTCGCCTCGTCGGATGCGGGGATGTCGACGATCTTCCAGCCCACGATAGCGAATTTCGCGCTCTGCGCCTGCAGCGCGCAGCTCGCCGTGGAGCCCTTCGGAACGGTGAGCAGGAAGTCGATCGAGACCGAGTGCTCGTCGATGACCGTGTGCCCCGTGTCCTTCGCCTCGAGCTCCGCGCTGGAGTTGTCGAGCCCTGCCCACACCACCCAGCCGACCAGCACGACGGCGAACACGGCCGCCGTCACGAGCGCGATGAGGCGTGTGCGTCGCGAATGGGCGCGCGTTCGCCCGTAGCGGATGGCAAGGTCGTCACGCGTCACGGAATGGGTGCCTCTCGAAGCAGCGATTAGTCTTAGGTGTTGGTTAGATGTCTAGGCTAATCGGCAAAGCTGTGGAGATGAGACCGATGACGCTGCGCCTGATGGCCGTGCACGCCCACCCCGACGACGAATCGAGCAAGGGCGCGGCGACGTACGCCTACTACCTCGATCGCGGGGTCGAGGTCATGGTGGTGAGCTGCACCGGGGGAGAGCGCGGCAGCATCCTGAACGAGTCGCTGGCAGAGCGTCGTCACGCCGAGAGAGACATGGCGGGCCTGCGTCGTTACGAGATGCAGGCTGCCCAGAAGGCCGTCGGCTTCGAGCACCGCTGGCTGGGCTACGCCGACTCGGGGCTGCCCGACGAGGGCGAGCCGCTTCCGGCGAACGCGTTCGCGGCGATCCCCGTCGAGATCTCGGCCGAGCCTCTCGTGCACCTGATCCGCGAATTCAAGCCGCAGGTGCTGATCACCTATGACGAGAACGGCGGCTACCCGCACCCCGACCACATCCGGTGCCACGAGATCTCGGTGCGCGCGCTCGAGGCGGCATCCGATGCCGCGGCCTACCCCGACGCGGGAGAACCGTGGGGCGTCTCCAAGCTCTACTACGACCGCATCTTCAGCTACCAGCGCATGCGTGCCGTCTACGACGAGATCGTCGCGACAGACCCCGAGAGCCCGCTCATCGCATCCATGACCGAGATGCGCTCGTGGATGACGGAGAGCCCGTTCCTCGCCACGACCCAGGTGCCGGCCGGCCCCTTCTTCGACGTGCGCGACAACGCATTGAGGGCACACGCCAGCCAGGTGTCGCCCGACAGCCCGTTTTTCTTCTGGCCCAATGAGCTGCAGCAGAAGGCCTGGCCGTTCGAGGACTACCAGCTGGTGAGATCGACCGTCGAGACGACCATGCCCGAAGGCGACCTGTTCGCCGGAATCGAGGACGACGATGTACGGCTTTGATCACCTCGCTGCGACGGTCACGACCGCTCTGCTGAGCGCCGACGACCAGCCGCAGTTCGACCCCGACACCGTGACTCCCGGGTTCATCGGGTTCATCGCCACGTTCGGCGTGGCCGCCATCGTGATCCTGCTGGTGATCGACATGGTGCGCCGCGTGCGCCGGGTGAACTACCGCGAACAGGTGCGCCAGCAGCTCGAGCAAGAGGCTCGGGATGCCGACGGCACGAGTCAGCTGCCGTAGGCGGGCTTCAGCACGATCAGCAGGATCGCTGTCCAGTGGCAGAGGAACGCCACCAGGGTGAGCGCATGGAAGATCTCGTGGAAGCCGAACCGGCCGGGGAACGGGTTGGGCCGCTTGAGCGCGTAGACCACGGCGCCCACGGTGTAGCAGACGCCCCCGATGAGCACGAGCAGCATCATGGCGGCATTCGTGGCGAGCAGGTCGCCCAGATACATGACCGCGGCCCAGCTCAGCACGAGGTAGAGCAGCACGTACAGCCACCGGGGGGCGTCGATCCAGAACACCCGGAACCCGATGCCGAACAGCGCGCCCGCCCACACGAGGCACAGAAGAAGGATGCCCTTGTCGGGCGGGAGGGCCAGAACGGCGATCGGGGTGTAGGTTCCGGCGATCAGCAGGAAGATGTTGGCGTGGTCGATGTGCTTCAGGAGCCGCTTCATGCGCGGCTGCCAGTTGAAGCGGTGGTAGAGCGCGGAGTTTCCGAACAGCAGCAGTGACGTCGCCATGAACACGGCGCTGGCCGTCTTCGCCGCCGCTCCGTCCGCGAGCACGATGAGAACGATGCCGCCCACGATGGCGAGCGGGAAGGTGCCCGCGTGGATCCAGCCGCGCCACGTGGGTTTGATTTCGACGGGGTGTTCGAGGGCGTCGTCGAGAAGGGGAATCCTCGGAAGGTCGGGCTCGGGCATGGCACCAGCGTACGCGCCGGAAGACGGGTAGCGTATCCGTGTGTCCATCGAAGAGAATCCCCGGGGCAGCGGCTTTCTCTACGGCCTCTACCAGAAGCGGCTGCGGCGTGAACTCGCCGTCGAGGCCCTGCCGCACCACGTCGCGATGATCATCGACGGCAACCGCCGCTGGGCCAAGCAGCGTCTGCTCGGCACCGCT
Organism: Agreia sp. PsM10; assembly: GCF_030433855.1. Classification (GTDB taxonomy): domain Bacteria; phylum Actinomycetota; class Actinomycetes; order Actinomycetales; family Microbacteriaceae; genus Agreia. The sequence goes on from NZ_JARUXC010000001.1 coordinate 64,934, forward strand.
GCCCACGGGCATCGCGCCGGTGCCGCCAAGATGCGCGAGTTCCTCGTCTGGTGCGACGACCTCGGAATCAAGGTCGTGACGCTCTACCTGCTCTCGACGGACAACCTCACCAGTCGCAAGAAAGACGAGCTCGACGAGCTCGTCGACATCATCGCCGAGCTGGCCGGTGCCCTGTCGCACTTCAGGGACTGGCGGATCAAGCACGTCGGCAGCGATCTGGGCCTTCCTCCGACACTCGTCTCCGCCCTTGACGAGGCCGAGGAGCGTACCGCGGGCCACACGGGTCTCCACGTGAACCTCGCCGTCGGCTACGGGGGCCGCACCGAGATCGCCGATGCCGTGCGCAGCATCATCCGGGCCCACCAGGAGCAGGGCCACACGCTCGAAGACCTGGCGGAGAGCATCGACCAGGAGCTCATCGCCGAGCATCTCTACACCGGTGGCCAGCGCGATCCCGACCTGGTCATCCGCACCTCCGGCGAACAGCGACTCAGCGACTTCATGCTCTGGCAGAGCGCGCACAGCGAGTTCTACTTCATGGAAGCGCTCGGACCGGACATCCGCGAGGTCGATTTCCTGCGCGCCCTGCGCGACTACTCGCGCAGGCACCGCCGATTCGGCGGCTGAGCCCACGGCATCCGGCCCCCTTCGTTTACATGAACGTAACCGAACTCGGGGCGTGTCGTCACCTCTCGAAACACATCGGCACGTAGCGTCAAGTTTCATCAGGTATGGCACCTGGTCGAGTCGGCCACATAAGTACGACTCGAGGAAAACCTGAGACTTGAGAAAGGCTTAGGGGCCGACTCGCCACAGTGATCCGAGTGCATCGCGCTCGGGGTTGGAGTAGTCGTGGCCGATCGCAATTCCCACCAGTCAGCCGACACCGGAGTCCGCACGCGGACAACCGATGCGGCGCCGGCAGCCGTGAACCAGAAGGAACGCACCTACGTTCTTGACACCTCGGTTCTGCTGTCCGATCCCAAGGCGATCTTCCGTTTCGCGGAACATCCGGTCGTTCTGCCGGTCATCGTCATCACCGAGCTCGAATCCAAGAGGAACGACCCGGAGATCGGATACTTCGCCCGCCAGGCGCTGCGCAACCTCGATGAACTCCGCGTCCTGCACGAGCGGCTCGATTTCCCGATCGCCGTGGGCGACGGAGGAAGCCTCCGAGTCGAACTGAACCACTCCAACATGTCGGTGCTCCCGTCGGGGCTGCAGCTGAACGACAACGACTCGCGCATCCTCGCCGTGGCCCTCAACCTGGCCAACGACGGACTCGCCGTGACGGTGGTGTCGAAAGACCTGCCGCTGCGCGTCAAGGCCGCCTCCATCGGCCTCGCCGCCGAGGAGTACCGGGCCGAGCTCGCCGTCGACTCAGGCTGGACGGGGCTCGCGGACATCACCCTCGGATCGGACCAGATGTCGTCGCTCTACGACGCGGAGTCGATGGAGACCGACCTCGTCGACGGCATCCCCGTGAACACGGGTCTCGTCATCCACTCGGATCGGGGTTCGGCGCTCGGACGCGTCACCGGCAAGCGGAGCTTCCGTCTCGTGCGCGGCGATCGCGACGTGTTCGGACTCCACGGCCGTTCCGCCGAGCAGCGGGTGGCCATCGACATGCTGCTCGACCCCGAGGTCGGAATCATCTCGCTGGGAGGTCGAGCCGGAACGGGAAAGTCGGCTCTGGCCCTCTGCGCGGGACTCGAGGCCGTTCTCGAGAAGCAGCAGCACCGCAAGATCATGGTGTTCAGGCCCCTCTACGCGGTCGGTGGGCAGGAGCTCGGCTTCCTGCCGGGAGACGCGTCCGAGAAGATGAACCCGTGGGCGCAGGCGGTCTTCGACACCCTCGGTTCGATCGTGTCGCAGAACGTGATCGACGAGGTGATCGAGCGCAACATCCTCGAGGTGCTTCCGCTCACCCATATCCGTGGTCGTTCGCTGCATGACGCCTTCGTGATCGTCGACGAGGCGCAATCGCTCGAACGCAACGTGCTGCTCACCGTTCTGAGCCGCATCGGCCAGAACTCGCGAGTGGTGCTCACCCACGATGTGGCCCAGCGCGACAACCTGCGTGTCGGGCGGCACGACGGCGTCGCGTCGGTGATCGAGACGCTGAAGGGGCATCCGCTGTTCGGGCACATGACCCTGACGCGATCGGAGCGGTCGGCGATCGCCGCGCTCGTGACCGAGATGCTGGAGTCGAACGAACTGGCCTGACGGCCCTGACGCGGGGCGGTGCCCACGCGGAGTCGTCCCCTGTGGATAACTCCCGTCGGCCCGCCCCGCACCTCGTTACCGTGGGGGCCATGACAAGGACCCCCGCCCACGTTCTGGTCGTCTGCGTCCTGGGTATCCTCGCGTGGGCGGCCCTCGGCGGTGGTCCTGGATCGATCACCGCCCTGTGGCTCGCCCTCGTCTCCCCGAGCCTCGTGGTCATCGATGTGCGCCTGAGGCGCCTGCCGAACGTGCTCGTCGTGCCGGGCCTGGGGGCTGCGCTCATCGATGCCGGCTGGTTCGCCGTCGAATCCGGCCGATTCCCCGCCGCGGCCGTCCTCGCGACGTCGATTCTGGTCGCGGCGATGCTCGCCCTGAACCTCCTCGGCGGGCTCGGCATGGGCGACGTCAAGTTGACGGCGGTGATCGCCGGATGCCTGTCGCTCTTCTCGCCCTGGACTGCCGTCGCAGCCGTGCTGCTGGCTTTCATGCTGGGCGGCGTGTACTCGGCCGCGCTCCTGATACGACGCCGAGAAGGCAGGGCCGCACGCATCGCCTTCGGGCCCGTGCTCCTGCTCGCATTCTGGGCTGTGATCACGGCCCTTGCCGCGCAGGCTGCTTCGGTAGTGTCGGTGTCGTGACAGACCACTCGATGCCGATGCGTCGCCAGACCGTTCACCGCAACCCGTGGTTCGAGGTCGAGCACACCGAGGTCGGTCCGCTGGACTGGTTCGAGGTCACGCGTGCAGACAGCGCGATGGTGATCGCCGTCACCGAGGCCGGCTCGCTCGTGATCGTGCGAGGCCCTCGGCACACCACCGGAACCGACGCATTCGTCGAGCTGCCGTCGGGTGCCCTCGAGCCGTCGGAGAAGGCAGAGGCCGCGGCCCGCCGGGAGCTGCTCGAGCAGACGGGCTACTCAGTGGGCGAGCTGAGGTCGCTCGGCTGGTTCTTCGAATGCCCGGGCATCACGGAATCGAAGTGCTTCGTCTTCGCCGGCCCCGTCACAGGGTGGAGCACGGCGACCCTCGAGCCGGCGGAGCATTGGACGAGCGGCCTTGCGTCCCCCGACGAGGTACGTGCCGCGATGGCCTCAGGAGCAATCCGCGACGGGGGAACGCTTGCCGCGCTGGCCCTCTACTGGAACTAGGCCGCGGGCGGCGTGGTCATCGAGAGCACGTCGAGCGCGGAATCGAGCTGGTCGAGCGTGACCTCGCCCCGCTCCACGAATCCGAGTTCGATGACGGCCTCGCGAACCGTGACCTTGTTCGCGACGGAGTGCTTGGCGATCTTCGCTGCGGCCTCGTAGCCGATGATGCGGTTGAGCGGGGTGACGATCGACGGCGACGACTCGGCGAGTGCGCGGGCGTGCTCGAGGTTGGCCTCGAGGCCCGCCACGGCCTTGTCTGCCAGAAGCACGGATGAGCTCGACAGCAGGCGGATCGACTCGAGGAGCGCGGTGCCCATGATCGGGATTGCGACGTTGAGCTCGAATGCACCCGACGCGCCCGACCATGCGATGCTGGCGTCGTTGCCGATGACGCGGGAGCAGACCATCAGTACGGCCTCGGGGATGACGGGGTTGACCTTGCCGGGCATGATCGACGATCCGGGCTGCAGGTCGGGGATGTGCAGCTCGCCCAGGCCCGCGTTCGGGCCGGAGCCCATCCAGCGCAGGTCGTTGCAGATCTTGGTGAGGCTCACCGCGAGCACTCGCAGGGCACCGGATGCCTCGACGAGCGAATCCCGTGCGCCCTGGGCCTCGAAATGGTCGCGCGCCTCGGTGATCGGCAGGCCGGTCTCCTCTGCGAGCAGCCGGATGACCAGCTGGGGGAATCCGGCCGGCGTGTTGATGCCCGTTCCGACCGCGGTGCCTCCGAGGGGAACCTCGGCGACGCGGGGGAGCGCGGACTGCACACGCTCGATGCCGAGTCGGATCTGACGGGCGTAGCCGCCGAACTCCTGACCGAGGGTCACGGGGGTGGCGTCCATCAGGTGCGTGCGTCCGGCCTTGACCGCGGTCTTCCACAGCTCGGCCTTCGCCTCGAGGGCGACGGCCAGGTGCTCGAGGGAGGGAATGAGCTGCGTGATGAGCGCACCCGTGACGGCGATGTGCACAGAGGTGGGGAAGACGTCGTTCGACGATTGCGATGCGTTGACGTGGTCGTTCGGGTGGACCCGGCTGCCCAGGCGAGCCGAGGCGAGGGTGCTGAGAACCTCGTTCATGTTCATGTTCGACGAGGTGCCGCTGCCGGTCTGGTAGACATCGATCGGGAACTCGTCGTCGAGCGACCCTGTGATGACCTCGTCGGCTGCAGAGGCGATCGAGTCGGCGATGGCCTGGTCGAGTACGCCGAGCTGCGCGTTCGCCAGGGCGGCCGCCTTCTTGATGCGGGCGAGAGCCGCGATCTGGGCCGACTCGAGTCGGTCTCCGGAGATCGGGAAGTTCTCGACGGCACGCTGCGTCTGCGCGCCGTACTTGGCGTCGACGGGCACGCGAACCTCGCCCATCGTGTCGTGCTCGATCCGGAACTCGTCGGTTCCGTGCGTTCCGGTTGCTGTGTCCACCACTGTGTGGCCTGCCTTCCTGTGGGTTTCGCCCGGGTGGGCGGTGATTCGGAGTGTGGTGCCGAGGGTCAGACGGAGCCGATCACGAGATCGGCTACAGCCCTGCCCTCAGCCAGTCTGTAGTTCGCGCCGACGATGGCGAGCCGGCCGTCTGCGACGGCCTCGCTGATCATCTCGGAACTCTCGAGCAGTTCTCGCACGGTGTCGCGCAGGTGCAGGCGACCGACCTCGTGCGGGTCGACCGCTGCGGTCGCGTCGTCGCCGTGGTGTTCGGCGGCGTGCACGGCGGGCGTGATCTTCTCGATGATGCCGCGGATGTGCACGGGCAGCAGCGGCGCATCCGGACCGACGGATTCGATGGCTGCTGCGACGGCACCGCACTCGTCGTGGCCGAGGACCACGATCAGCGGCACGCCGAGCACGGCCACGGCGTATTCGAGGCTCCCGAGCACGGAGTCGGAGATGACCTGACCCGCGTTGCGCACGACGAAGAGGTCGCCGAGGCCTTTGTCGAAGATGATCTCGGCTGCGAGACGGGAATCGCTGCACCCGAAGAGCGCGGCTCGGGGAGCCTGCCCGGCGGCGATCTGGTGCCTGCGCTCGACGTCTTGCCGGGGATGACGCGGCGTGCCGTTGATGAAACGCTCGTTGCCGCGCACCATCTCGCCCCAGATCTTGGCCGGTGTTCGTGGTGAATCGCTCATGGTGTCGCCCCTGTGGTCTGTTGTTCGATCGCGTCGGTGATGGTCGACGCCAGCGCCTCTGCTTCTTCGGGTGTCGCCGTTCCGGCGACGATGAACGTGCTGCGGCCCGCTTCGGTGGTGAGAGCGTATTTCACATTCCCCACGTCACGGTCGGAATCGCGGTTGTCGTATACGGTCCACTCGATGCCGTCGATCGTGGCGGTGCCGGTCGGCGACGTCTGCTTCAGTTCGGTGACGAGCCAGCTCGGATTCGCGTCGATTCCCTGCGTGATCGACAGGAACTGCTTCGACGGCGTGATGAGTCCGACGAACCACGAGGTCACTCCGTCGAGGCTCGCCGTCCGGATCTCCGCGACGTTCGAGGTCCACGTGTCGGGGAGCTCGGGCACCGCGAGGGGCACGGGGAGCGTGCGCTGGGCGCTGACCGCCACCGCACGGTAGTCGACGGCCTGCAGCCGCGACGAATCGTCTCTCGGAACGAGGAGGACGATGAGGGCGACGATGCCGACGGTGACGCCGACGGCGACCCAGAGGTTTCGGATCGTCTTGCTGTCGCGGTAGTTCTTGGAGTTCTGCGCCTTCCGGGCTGCCTCTTCCTCGGGCGTCTCGGGTCGTCCGAGTTCCGCCACGATGGGGCGGGGTTTCGGGTCGCGGCGGGCCACCTCGTGCTACTCGGAGACCGACTGGCGGGCGGCGTCGAGCCGGGCCTTGGCGCCGATCAGCCAGTGCTCGCATCGCCGCGCGAGCGCCTCGCCGCGTTCCCAGAGGGCAAGCGACTGCTCGAGGGTCGACGAACCCTGTTCGAGTTCGGTGACGACCCGCACGAGTTCGTCGCGAGCCTGCTCGTAGCTGAGAGCATCGATGTCTTCTGTCGACGGAGTCGTCGCGGAGGAGGGCATGGTTCCAATCTTATTCTGCGGTGGAGGATGTGGCGGCGGCGAGTGGGCCTCGGGAGCCCGTGGACGTGGCGCCGATCGCCCCGTCGGAGACCGTGATCGTGAGACCGGCACCGCTCGGCGCGTCGTCTCGGCCGCGCACGATCGACCCGCCGTCGCGCTGCACGATGGCGTATCCCCGATCGAGGGTGCGTTGCGGCGAGAGCGCCCTCAGGTGGGCGACCAGCTGCCGGGTGCGGTCGTCTGCCCGCTCGACGATGCGTGAGGCGAGCTCGCTGCCCCGCGCCACGTAGCGGGTGAGTTCTTCGCTTCGCACGTCGATCAACCAGCTCGAGTCGGCGAGCACGGGGCGGCTGCGCAGCTGACCGAGCCTGTCGATCTCGTTCTTGATCACGTGGTTGATGCGCACGCCCAGTCTCGCCCTGGCCTGGAGAACGCGGGAGAGCTCCTCGGCCACGTCGGGCACGACGCGCTTGGCCGCGTCGGTGGGTGTGGAGGCGCGAAGGTCGGCCACCTCGTCGAGCAGGGGGCGGTCGGCCTCGTGGCCGATGGCACTGACGATCGGGGTGGTCGCGGCAGCGGCGGCACGCACGACGCCCTCATCGCTGAACCCGAGGAGGTTCTGAAAGTCACCGCCGCCTCGGGCGATGATGATGACGTCGACCTCGGGGTCGGCGTCGAGCTGTTGGATGGCGGCGGTGATCTCGCGGGGCGTGCGGTCACCCTGCACGGCCGCGTGCACCACGCGGAACTCGACCGACGGCCACCGGAGCTGCGCATTGCGCAGCACGTCTTTCTCGGCGTCGCTGTCTTTGCCGGTGATCAATCCCACGCAGTGAGGGAGAAATGGCAGGCTCTTCTTTCGCGAGGCGTCGAACAGGCCCTCGGATGCCAGTTGCCGCCGCAGCCGTTCGAGTCGCTCGAGCAGGTCGCCGAGCCCCACATGCCGCATCTCGAACACCTGCATCGTGAGCGTTCCGCCCTTGAGCCAGTAATTCGGTTTGACAAGGGCCACGACCCGGTCGCCCTGCTTGAGGTCATCGGGAATCCGGCCGCGCACGCTCGACCAGATGGTGAAGCCGATCGTGACATCGTCGGTGACATCGCGCAGTTTGCCGTAGACGTTCGCACCCGACACGCCCCACTGCGTGATCTGCCCTTCGACCCACGCGGTGCCGAGCCTGTCGATGTAGCCCTTGATCTTGCTGGAGAGGAGGGCGACCGGCCACGGATTCTCGAGAGTCGCCGGCGCGCCGGCCTGCGGGGCGTCTGTCATGCGGGTGCTCCCTGCGCGTGGATCTGTCGACGGCCGACCTCCCGGTTTTCACGGTTACCATGGAGGAGTGAGCCAAGCCACTATAAGTCTGCCGATGCCGAGGATTCCCGGCGTACGAAACAGGCTAAAGGATACCCCCGTCACCGGGGAGAAGAAGGTGCTGCTCGCAGCGCCCCGAGGCTACTGTGCAGGAGTGGACCGCGCGGTCGTCGCAGTCGAGAAAGCGCTCGAGCACTACGGCGCCCCGGTGTACGTGCGCAAGCAGATCGTGCACAATATCCACGTCGTGCAGACACTCGAGAAGCGCGGCGCGATCTTCGTCGAGGAGGTCGACGAGGTTCCGCCCGGCGCCCACGTGGTGTTCAGCGCCCACGGTGTCTCGCCGGCAGTCGTGCAGGGAGCCGCCGATCGCGGCCTCCAGGCCATCGATGCCACGTGCCCCCTCGTCACCAAGGTGCACCGCGAAGCCGTGCGCTTCGCCCGCGACGACTTCGAGATCCTTCTCATCGGGCACGAGGGCCACGAAGAGGTCGAGGGCACGGCCGGAGAGGCGCCCGAGCACACGACGCTCGTCGGCAGCCCCGACGAGGCCGACACCGTCGTGGTCCGCGACCCCGACAAGGTCGTCTGGCTTTCCCAGACCACGCTGTCGGTCGACGAGACCATGGAGACGGTGAACCGCCTGCGTGCGCGCTTCCCGAATCTCCAGGACCCGCCCAGCGACGACATCTGTTACGCGACCCAGAACCGCCAGGTGGCCATCAAGAAGGTCGCCAAGAATGCCGACCTCGTCATCGTGGTTGGCTCGGCGAACTCGTCCAACTCCGTGCGCCTCGTCGAGGTCGCGCTCGAGTACGGCGCCAAGGCCGCCTATCGCGTCGACTACGCGCACGAGGTCAAGCAGGAGTGGCTCGACGGCGTCAACACCGTCGGGGTCACGAGCGGCGCATCCGTGCCCGAGGTTCTGGTGCAGGATCTGCTCGATGAGCTGGCCGGAGCCGGCTACGGCGACATCGAGACGGTCATCACGGCCGAGGAAGACCTGATCTTCTCCCTGCCGAAGGAACTCCGCAAGGACATGACCGGCAAGAACGACGCCCGGGCCCTCGGCGGTCGGATCAGCTCGAACTGATCGACGTCAGGAGGCCGGGGTCCGCGACCAGGGCCAGCACGAGGCATCCGAATGTCACGATGAGGGCGAGTGCGCCCATCAGCAGCGGAACGGGCCACGATCGGCGGCGCTGACCGATCAGCCTCACCGTGATCCAGATGGTTGCCGCGAGAAGCACGAGCTGCGCGATCGCGGCTACGGCACCCGCGATGTCGACAGCCGATCCGCCGCCGTATTCGCCCAGACCTCGGTCTGCGTAGAACATGTCGATCGTGCTGCGCAGACCGAACAACGACGGAACGCTCGACGAGCTGAACATCACCGCAGTCACGAGCAGGAACACAGAGATCGATGCGTCGACGACGCGGTAGGGCTTAGCCGGAGTGCCCTCTGTGGCCTGCGGATCAGGGTCTTCCTGCTGAGTGTCATCGACCTCTGCAGCGTGCGGATCGGCTGGAGGCGACCAGACCCACCCCTCGGGTGCGAGTTCGCCGTAGCGAGGAGTGGGCCGGTCGTCTGCCATCGTTCGGGTGTCTACTTTCCCGAGTTGCCGGCGGAGCCGAGCTGGTGGGTGGACTCGATGACGCGGGCGGCCATGGCCGTCTCGGCCAGCTTGCCCCACGACCGAGGGTCGTAGACCTTCTTATTTCCGACTTCTCCGTCGACCTTGAGGAAGCCGTCGTAGTTCTTCAGAACGGTGTCGGCCACCGAACGGCTGAACGCGTACTGCGTGTCGGTGTCGATGTTCATCTTGATGACGCCGTTGGCCACAGCCTCCGAGATCTCCGCATCCGTCGATCCCGAACCGCCGTGGAAGACGAGGTCGAAGGGCAGCGGGCCGGTGCCGTACTTGGCCTGCACGCCGTCCTGGATCTCCTTCAGGAGTTCCGGACGGAGCTTCACGTTGCCGGGCTTGTAGACGCCGTGCACGTTGCCGAAGGTGAGAGCGGCCATGTAGCGACCCTTGTCTCCGAGTCCGAGGGCCTCGACCGTGGCGATCGCGTCGTCGACCGTCGTGTAGAGATGCTCGTTGATGTCGTGGCTGACGCCGTCCTCCTCGCCACCGACGACCCCGATCTCGACTTCGAGGATGGCGTTGATGGCGCGGGTGCGAGCGATGATGTCTTGGGCGATCTCGAGGTTCTCTGCGAGGGGAACGGCCGATCCGTCCCACATGTGCGACTGGAAGATCGGGTTGCGGCCGGCCTTGACCTCGGCCTCGGACGCGGCGATCAGCGGCAGGACGAAGCTCTCGAGCGCGTTCTTCGGGCAGTGGTCGGTGTGCAGTGCGACGGTGACCGGGTAGTTCTTGGCCACCTCGTGGGCGAACGCGGCGAAGGCGAGTGCTCCCGTGGCGCGAGCTCCGGTGCGCGTGTGGCCGGCGAAGTAGTCCGCGCCGCCTGTCGTGACCTGGATGATGCCGTCGGATTCGGCCTCGGTCAGTCCCTGGAGGACGGCGTTGAGGGTCTGCGACGACGACACGTTGAACGCGGGATACGCGAACCCCTTCGCTTTCGCGGTGTCGAGCATCTGGGCGTACTGGTCAGGCGTTGCGATGGGCATGGTTTCTCCTTGTGTCTACGCGACTTCATCCTAGGGGAGAGACCCACCGGTACTCTGGAGTAGCCAGGCGATGACGCGCGACAGGAGCCGTCACGTGGCCACGATTCAGTGAGGTCTGCAATGACGAATACCGATACCGACGCCCTCTACCTTCACCCCGATCGCAACCTGGCCATGGAACTGGTTCGCGCGACCGAGGCTGCCTCCATCCGTGCATACCCCTTCATCGGTCGTGGCGACAAGCTCGCCGCCGACGGCGCCGCCGTCGACGCCATGCGCGCCTTTCTCACCACGGTCAACTTCGACGGCGTCGTCGTGATCGGCGAGGGCGAGAAGGACGAGGCCCCCATGCTGTTCAACGGAGAGCACGTCGGCAACGGTCGCGGGCCGGCCTGCGACATCGCGGTCGACCCGATCGACGGAACCAGCCTCACCGCCGCGGGGCGCCAAAACGCTCTCTCCGTCATCGCCGTCTCCGACCGTGGCACGATGCTCGACGCGTCGAGCGTCTTCTACATGGACAAGATCGTCACCGGACCCGAGGGCATCGGCGTGATCGACATCGACCGCCCGATCGGCGACAACATCCGCGCCCTCGCCAAGGCCAAGGGCAAAGACGTCTCCGACATCAAGGTCGCGGTGCTCGACCGGCCGCGGCACGTCGGTCTGATCGAGGAGATCCGCGCCGCCGGTGCCGGCACCCGTCTGCTTCTCGACGGCGACGTCGCCGGCGGCATCAACGCGGCCCGCTACGAGACGCGAACAGACATGTGCGTCGGTGTGGGCGGGAGCCCCGAGGGCATCGTCACGGCGTGCGCCATCAAGGCTCTCGGCGGCCTCATCCAGGGGCGCCTGCTGCCGAAGACCGACGAGGAGCGCCAGCGTGCGATCGACGCGGGCCTCGACGTGGACCGCATCTACGAGGCCGACGATCTGGTCAGGGGCAACAACACGATGTTCGTGGCGACGGGTGTGACGGATGGCGGCCTGGTCGCGGGGGTGCGCAAGAAGGGCCCGATCATCCGCACGGAGAGCCTGGTTCTGCGCAGCCGCTCGGGCACCATCCGACGCATCGTCGCCGACCACATCGCTGACAAATGGTTCTAGGCCTTCGACGGTTCTAGGCCTTCGACGGTTCTAAGCCCTCGCCTCGGTCCTCTCCAGTTCGGCGACCAGTTCGAAGCTCGACAGCTCGCGGCGCTGCTCCTCGATCGTGGGGAGCACGCCGAGCACGGTCGACTCGTCGAGTGCGTTGAGCTTGCGCGCTGTCGGAAAGACCTGCCGTTCGAGCGATCCGACGAACGAGTTGTAGTCGCGCACACTGCGTTCGATCGATCGACCGAGCTTCTCGGCGTGCGTGGCGGTGGTGGCCAGGCGCGTGTACAGCTCCCGGCTCAGGTCGAAGAGCACCTTCGCGTCGTGCGTGAGCACGTCTTGCTGCCAGCTGTAGGCGACGGTCTTCAGCACCGACCAGAGCGTCACGGGGGAGGCGAGGGCCACTTTGCGTGAGAACGCGAACTCCATGATGCTCGGATCGGCCTCGAGCGCGCTCGACACGAGGGATTCGCTCGGGATGAAGGCGATCACCAGTTCGGGGGAGGCCTCGAGGCCGGACCAGTAGCTCTTGTTGCTCAAGCTGATGATGTGGTCGCGAACCGCTTTGACGTGGCGTTTCAGCAGGCGGTCTCGTTCTGCACCGTCGGCCCCGGTGGCCGTGGCCGGAATGAGGCTGGCCTCGAGATATGCGTCGAACGGAACCTTCGCGTCGACGGCGATGTTCTTGCCGCCGGGCAGATGCACCACCATGTCGGGCCGACCCGCGCCGCTCGACGAGACGATGCTGGTCTGAACGTCGAAGTCGACGCGTTCGATCAGGCCGGCCGCTTCGACGACGCGTCGCAGCTGCGTCTCTCCCCAGACGCCCCGGGTGCTGTTGGAGCGAAGCGCAGAGGCGAGCGACTCCGCAGTGCTGCGCAGGCGTTCTTCGGATTCGGTGGCGTGGCGCAGCTGTTCGCTCAGTTCGCCGTGCTGCTTCTGTCGCTGCTCCTCGAGCTCCGACACCTTGCGCTGAACCAGCCGCAGGCTCTCGGCGACCGGGCTGAGGGCGACCAGAACCCGCTCGTCCGAGCTGACCCTCTCTGCCTCTGCCTCGCTCATCTCACGGATTCGCTGTTGGAATTCTGTGATGCGCCCCAGCTGCAGCTCGAGCTGCTCGCGTAGTCCTGCGTTTGTGGCCTCGGCTGCAGCCGATCGAGCCTGCAGCTCGGCCAGCGGCCTCGGGTCGAAGGCCGGAATCCTGCTGGCGCGGAGCATCCAGCCGATGGTGCCGCCGAGCGCCACGCCGATGAGCAGACCGAGCACGAGAGCGAGTATGGGATCCATGCCGGAAGTCTCGCACCGGCCCCCGACATCGCCGGAAGGATCGGCCGCGCGTCAGATAACGGGTGCGACGACCGCCGGTCGCAGCTGCGAGATCTTCACGCCCGCGGCCCCGGCGAGGGTCTCGATCGAGTTCACCTCGTGACGGTCGGCCGCATGGATGATGATCGCCGCGCACGCCTCGGCATCCGCCAGCGCGTCGTGGTGCCGGAAGTCTTCGAAGCCCGCCGCCATGGCTGCCACCGGCAGACGATACGAGTCGAGCGAGTAGGTCTTGCGCGCGATCTGCAGGCTGCAGGCGTAGGCGTTCGGCGGGCACTCCACGCGGGCCGCCGCGCTCGCCGCGCGGATGACGGCCATGTCGAATGCCGCATTGTGCGCCACGAAATGATCGTCTCCGACGAAGTCGACGAGCTCGTCGAGCTGCTCCTCCCAACCACGGGCGTCTTCGACGTCTTCGCGGTAGATGCCGTGGATCTTCGTGTTCCACGGCAGGAACTCGTCGAACCCGATCTCGGGCTTGATGAACCACGAGGCCTCGTCGACGACGACGCCGTCGCGCACCTTGACCAGACCCACCGAACACGCGGACTCGCGATAGGAGTTGGCGGTCTCGAAGTCGATGGCAGTGAAATTCAGGGGCACATGTCGATGCTCTCACGGGGTACCGACCCCGGTTCCGAAGAGAGCCCGCGCGCCGGGCAAGTACGATGGATGCTCGTGGCTCTCACTATTGCAATCGTCGGTCTGCCCAATGTCGGCAAGTCCACCCTGTTCAACGCCCTGACAAAGAACCAGGTGCTCGCAGCGAACTACCCGTTCGCCACGATCGAGCCGAACGTGGGTGTCGTCAACCTTCCCGATGCGCGCCTCGCCGCCCTGGCCGAGATCTTCGGAAGCGAGCGCATCCTGCCTGCCCCCGTGTCGTTCGTCGACATCGCGGGCATCGTGAAGGGCGCGAGCGAGGGCGAGGGCCTCGGCAACAAGTTCCTCGCGAACATCCGTGAAGCGGATGCGATCGCGCAGGTCGTGCGCGGATTCACCGACGAAGACGTGGTGCACGTCGACGGCAAGGTCGACGCGGCCAGCGACCTCGAGACCATCAACACCGAGCTGATCCTCGCCGACCTGCAGACCCTCGAGAAGGCGGAGGCCCGCTTCGAGAAAGAGGTCAAGGGCAAGAAGGCCGACCCCTCGACTCTGGTGGCCGTCAAGGCTGCACGGGAGTGGCTCGACACGGGCAAGCCGCTCTCAGCGTCGACGATCGACCTCGAGCCGATCCGCGAGCTCGGACTGCTGACCGCCAAGCCCTTCATCTATGTCTTCAACATCGACGAGGGCGTGCTGAACGACAAGGCGAAGCTCGATGAGCTCGCGGCTCTCGTCGCCCCCGCCCACGCGATCTTCCTCGACGCCAAGCTGGAGTCGGAGCTGATCGACCTCGACCCGGCCGACGCCGCCGAACTGCTCGAGTCGACCGGACAAGAGGAGAGCGGCCTCGACCAGCTCGCCCGCATCGGCTTCGACACGCTCGGACTGCAGACCTACCTCACCGCCGGCCCCAAAGAGACCCGCGCCTGGACCATCCCGAAGGGCGCCAAGGCCCCGCAGGCCGCCGGCGTCATCCACACGGACTTCGAGAAGGGCTTCATCAAAGCCGAGATCATCGGCTTCGACGACCTCGTGGAGACCGGCTCGATCGCCGAGGCGCGCGCCAAGGGCAAGGCGCGCATCGAGGGCAAGGACTATACGATGCAGGACGGCGACGTCGTCGAGTTCCGCTTCAACGTCTGAGTGCCGTGATGTGCCTCGGTCGGCGAAGATGCTGAACAACCGAGGAAGGTTAGGCATGACAATCGAGTTCGAACGGTGAGCTCCGACGCGACGGTGGTTGCGCGCTACGACGAGGCCAAGCGAGCCGCCGGCGAGCAGACCCTACGAAGGCTTGTGCGCAAGCAGGGAATCCTTCTGCTGATCCTCGGGATGTTGTTCGGGCTCATGGCGCTGGCACCGTTCGTCGGCGTGGTTACCGACGGGTGGAGCGTCACCGCGGCCTTCGTCCTCGGCGAGATCGTGATGCTCGTGGTTCCCGTCGCAATCGGTGCGCTGGGAGTGCGACAACTTCGGCGGAAGGTGCACCTGCCCGAGGTCGCGGTCACGATCACTCCCATCGCCGTGCTGTTTCCTGCCATCGACCGGCCATCGGCGTTGGCACCTCGGATCCGTGCCGAGGAGTGGGCCCGGAGCGGAACGAGCGCCGAGATCTTTGCGGCGTCCGGCCTGGAGGCGGCACACGTGGTGTTCACCCGGCACGACGGAGGCAAGCGGCGCCGACGCATGATCGCCGCCGGCAACCTCGATCTCGACCCCCGGGTCCTCGTCGATGCACTGAGGAGCCCGTACACCTCATAGCGATGGCGAGCGGCGCCCCCTCGATGGCTGCGCCGCTGACGATCACACGATTTCCCTTTCTCCCTCCAGTAGGGTGTCGGAGGCGAGCGGGAGCTTCGCCGTCGTACGAAAGGGAGCCCAGACCATGACCGATAACCAGATCTTCGAACCCGATGCACGCGCGATCTCGTACGCGGTCGAGGGGAACGGCCCCGCGGTCGTTCTGGTCGCCGAGAAGGGTCTTCCCATCGACTACCTCGGCACGCTCGCCCACATCCTCGTCGAAGAAGACTTCCGCGTTCTGCGCATCGCCGCAGGCAGCGCCTCGGCGCACGAACTGGCTCAGGCCGTCGTCGACATCATGGATGCCGTGGGCGTCAAGGACGCCTGGCTGGGTGGCCACGGGTTCGGCGGCTCCGTCGCTCGCGCCGTGGCTCTGGACTTTCACGACCGCGTCAACGGCGTGCTGCTGCTCGGCGTCGAGGCGGGAGACCTGACGCTCGCCGAGGGCCTGCCCGTGCTGGTCATCCAGGGATCTGCCGACGAGACGACCCCGCCCGCGAACGGCGAGGCGCTGCAGGCTGCCGCTCCCGACCGGGTGAGCATCGTGTCGATCGATGGCGGCGGCCACATGTTCCCCTCGGAGAACGTGGGCGCGACCTCGTGGGCCATCGAGGACTACCTCGACTGGGACTGACCTTCTAAGTGCTGAACGCGCTGATTGCCGACCAGCGCGGTGGCCGCGCCACCGCGGTCGGCGAGAACTCCCGCGCTCGGCGCAAGGCAGAAAAACTCAGCCGAGCGCTCGTTCACTGTGCGGGGTCGGGCGGCACACCAGCACGGGGCACGGCGCGGAGTGCTGCACACGCGCGGCCGTGCTGCCGAGCAGGATCGTGCGGCTGAGGCCACGGCTGCCGGCGGCCATCGAGATCAGGTCGGCATCGAGATCCTCGGCCGCCCGGATGATCTCCTGGGCCGGTGATCCGCTGCGCACCTCCTTGTGGACCCGCGGCCCCCAGCCGTCGAATTCCGCTGCGACGATGTCGACGGCGGTCGAGGCATCCTGTCGAAAGCTCAGTTCGGTCTGGGCGGGTGGATGCTGTGGGCCCAGTTCATTGGCGAAGGGTGCGGCCGCGTAGGGACTCACCACGGCGAGAACGGTCACATCGGTGATCTCGCGACTGTCTGCGATCCACTTGAACTGGCGGGCGCCGACAAGGCTCGCCTGGGACCCATCGGTTGTGACGATGACATGCATTGGCTCAGACCGCCTTTCTCTTGCCGAAGAAGTTCTGCACGAGGTAGAGAACCAGCCCGACGGCCAGCAGCCCGGCGACCCAGAAGAGCGCATCCGGGTCATCGATGAGCGTGTAGACCAGCACCGCGAGGTTGCCGACGATGCCGATGATCAGCAGCGGGGTGTTCGCCCGGTAGGTGTCGTCGGTCTCATCCTTCCCGCGCAATTTCAGGCATGCCACGATCACCAGGGCGTAGATGAACAGAAGGAACACGACGGTGATCGTGGCCAGCCTGTCGACGATGTCGAGCTGCTCCTCGGCGGGAATCCCCGCCTGGCTCGACCTGATGATGGCACCGGCGACGAGAAGGGCTCCCACGACAACGGAGCCGAAGAGCAGGGCAACATACGGGCTGCGTCGGGTGGGATGCACCTTCGCGAAGACGGCGGGCACGACCTTTTCGCGAGCCATCCCAAAGAGGATGCGCGACTGTGCAACAACAGTGACCAGGGCGGTGTTGCTGATGGCGACCATCGCGATGAGGCCGAACACGACCAGCATGATGGCCGCGGGAATGAAGAAGAGGTCGGCCTCGATCACCACGAGCAACGTCTTGTCGGCCAGGTCCTTGATCGGCACGGCCAGAGCCGCGGAGATCGACACGAGCACGTAGACGACCCCCGCGGTGGCCATGCCGCCGACGAGAGCGCGGGGAAATGCGCGGGACGGGTTGATCGTCTCTTCGGCCACATTCGCCGCGTTCTCGAAACCCGTCATGGCGAAGAACGCCAGGGAGACCCCGGCAAGAATGGCCAGGACGGCCGAACCGGCGCCTCCTTCGGTGTTGAACTGCAGGAGGACCGACGGATCGTTGACTCCCTCGACCAGGGCGATGACGCCGATGATCACGACGATGACGAGCCCGCTGATCTCGACGAAGGTCATCACGACGTTGGCGACGACGGACTCGGTGATGCCGATGAGGTTGATCACGGTGATGAGGGCGACGAACGCCAAGGCGATGCCCGTGCTCGCCCAGATCGCGTCTTCGGGCAGGCCCACGAGGCCGCTGAAGTACCTTACGAAACCCGCGGCGAGCGATCCGACCGCCGCCATGTTCGCCGACAACATGCAGATAGTGATGAAGAACGTCAGCACCGGGCTGCGGAAGGCCTTGTTGATGTAGAGAGACGCTCCGGCGGCCTGCGGGTATTTAGTCACCAGTTCCGCATAGGCGAGCCCGGTGATGAGGGCGATGGAGACGCCCGCGAGGAATGCCATCCAGAAGGCACCACCGACGGCTGCTGCGACCAGACCGACGAGAACGTAGATGCCGGAGCCGAGCACGTCACCGACGACGTAGAAATACAGCTGTCTGGCCGTGATCGAGCGCTTCAGCTCGCTCCGGCTGCCGACGGGTTCTTCTGTTGTCGTCCCCATTTCGACACAGTACGGCAATCGCGTCGCGTTTCCACGAAAAACTTCGATCCGGGGCGGCGGGTAACCTTGAGGGTCGCTGGGCCGCCCGAGGCGCATCGCCGTCGAGAGGAACCCCCAATGAGCCTGATCCGCCTGAACGACGTGAGTGTGAAGTTCGAGAACACGCAGATTCTGCGCGAGGCGTTCTTTCGCCTCGAGCCGAAAGACCGGGTGGGGCTCATCGGTCGCAACGGGTCGGGCAAGACCACGCTGCTCAAGCTCGTGCTCGACCAGGTGCAGCCCGATCAGGGGACGGTGACGGTCGAAGCCGGAGTGAAGATCGGTTACTTCTCGCAGTTCTCCGAACTGGATGGAGAGCAGACCATCTCCGAGGTGCTCGACGCCTTGTTCGTCGAGGTGCACGCCGTCGAGGACGAGCTCGCGGCGATCGATGCCTCGATCGCCGCCGATCCTACGGGGGGAGCCGCGCTCGACGCGCTCATCGAGCGTCAGTCCGAGCTCTTCGGCGAGATGGAGAGGCTCGACGGCTGGGACTACACCCGCAAGATCGACCAGGCGCTCACGACCCTCGGCTTCGACGAACCGCATCGCACGTGCCCGATCGATGACTTGTCCGGCGGATGGCGCAACCGTGCCGCGCTCGCGAAGATCCTTCTCGAAGATCCCGACGTGCTGCTGCTCGACGAGCCCACGAACTTCCTCGACGTGGCCGGAGTCGAGTGGCTCGAGTCCTGGTTCCGCGACTTCAAGGGCGCCGCCATCATCGTGTCGCACGATCGCGCCTTCCTCGATGTCGTCGTGACCCGCATCATCGAACTCGAGAACTTCCACCTGCACGAGTACCCCGGGAACTTCGGCGAGTACATCGTGCAGAAGCAGTTCCGCTTGAAGACACTCGAGGCCCAGTTCGTTCACGAGAACGAGCTGCTTGCCTTCGAGGCCGAGGGCATCGCCGACCGACGTGAGGCGGCGAAAGCCTCGAGCAGGAAGCTCGACAAGCAGTTGTCGGGAATCAAGAAGTCTCGGGCGCCCCGCCCCGTCGACCAGATCATCACCGAGATCTACGGCGGCCTGCATATCAAAGACGTACTGTGCCGCGTCGAGGGACTCGAGAAGTCCTACGGTGACAAGATGCTGTTCTCCGGTCTCGGCTTCGAGATCCGTCGCGGCAACCGCATCGTGGTGCTCGGCGCGAACGGCAGCGGCAAGAGCACGCTGCTTCGCGTTCTCACCGGCGACGAGAAGCAGGATCACGGCCACGTGGACTGGGCCTCGGGCGCGAAGGTCGTTTCGTACAACCGGATGCTCGACGAGCTCGACCTCGACGACACGGTCACGCATGCCGTCAACGCCCTGCCCGACAGCCTCGCCCTCACCGCGACGCGCAAGTCGGTGGGACGGTTCCTGGCCATGTTCCAGTTCTCGGAGGCCGACCTGAAGAAGCGCATCCGCGAACTCTCGGGAGGGCAGCGCGCCCGCGTCGCCATGGCCCAGTGCCTGCTGTCCGGCGCATCCGTTCTTCTGCTCGACGAGCCGACGAATCATCTCGACCTCGCCAGCACCCAGGTGATGGAGCGCGCCCTCGTGCACTTTCCCGGCGCCGTTGTCGTGGTCAGCCACGACCGGTTCTTCACCGACAAGATCGCCACCAGGATGCTCGTGTTCGGAGCGGCGGGCGCGGAGCCCGGCGAGATCGACGTCACCGCCGCGTAAGTGCGCGTGTGTCACCCGATCATGTAGATCAAACCCCACCCGCGTTTCATCATGCTCGCGACGAACTGCTGAGCATCACCGAGAAGGTCAAGGATGTACTTTCTTTCCCCGTCGTCGTCGTCACGGCAGAGCTCAGGGTGCTCCTCGAGCAGGTGATCGACATCGGCCGCGGTCACCTGGTCGATGTTCTGGGCCACGGCTGTGACTTCGTCGGCATCGAGTACTCCAAAGTATGGAATCCATCCGCGGGGAGTCATCGTGACCGCTCCCCGAACCAGGTCGAATGAAGTGCGGAAGGGGCCGTCCTCGTCGCCGAACAACAATTGCAGCTCGCGCCAGCATTTGTCGAGGTAGAGCACCTCAGGCTGGGGCCGAGGTTCTGAATCGATAGGTTGACCAGTCTCGTAATCGACTTCGATCAGGCCCCACGCGTCTGCGAGGGGATCTCGAGACATGAAGGCTTCAGGCTCGAGGCGAGCGAACATGACTTGCGAATCGGGCAGTGGACAGGCGTAATAGCGGATTCCCATAAGTCCGAATAGTGCAGCACCCGCGCCCGTACCTGCTCGTGTTGTCAACAATGACCATCGCTCGTCCTCCACAGACCCTTGGTTGCTGACACCCACGTCTCAGAAAGGCGGCGCGTCGGTATCAGTCACCGGTGAGCCGGGTGCTCCTTCGTCGACCGTGCCGCGGTACCAGTTGCGGGCCGGTGGGTCGGCGTTGTCAGGTGCGTCGGGGAAGCTGATGCGTCGGGGCGCGGGCTTCGCCAGGGGTGGAGGTTCGTGCTGCCTCGTGCGGCCCGATGGCGATATGGAGACCAGGGTTCCGTCAGCTCGAGTGATGAACTGCCACGCTGTCTTGTGTTTGACCTTGTGGTGGGGCGCGCATTGCGGAACGAGGTTCGTGATCGACGTTTCACCCTGGGGAAATGGCACGTTGTGGTCTGCGTCGCAGTCGCGGGCGACTCGTGTGCACCCCGGGAATCTGCAGGTGACGTGGATGAGGTCGACCAGTTCACGCATCTTCGGGTCGGGTTTATAGCGGGTGATGCCGGCGGTGAGGACGGCCCCGGTGGCGGGATCGGTCAACACCCGTGAGAAGTAGGGTGCGTTGACGGTCAACCGGGTCGCGGTCAGCGCGTCGATGGGCCCGTATCCCTCGAGAGACGCGCTCTCATCGCTGAACCCCAGCAGCGAGAGTGCTGGAACGGTGACATAGATATGCGCGCGGACCGCGTGTGCCGGAGCGCCCGGCATGCTGAGATGACCGTTCAGGAGCAGATCCGATGCCACATCCGCGTGAAGCTGCGCGATCGTGCGGGGATCGCCCGCGGCCTTGAGTGCGAGCGCCAAGCGGTGGACGCGGTCGCGGATGGCCTCGTTCTCAACAGCGGGCTGCCTGATTCCGAAGACCGACATTCCGTCGTCGTCGTCGGCTGTGTCGACGAACGTGTTGCGTGTCTTGGCAGCATGCAGATGACGCTCCACCGCGTCCTCCATCGTGGCGGCTTTGGCTTCTCGACCGGCTCTCGTGCGAAGGATGTGCACGGGCTGCTTCTTGGCGAGCTCGAGCATGCGCAGTTCGAAGTCGAGTTGCTTCTCGTCGGGGAGGCAGCCGCCGAATTGCACGATGATCTCGGCGTGGCGGAGAGAGATGTCACCGGAATAGAGTGCGCGGTGAGTGTGCACGAATGTCTCGGCGAGTTCGGCACTGGTCTCGATGAGGGCGTAGGCCGCTCGCTCGCTGAGATTCTCTGAGGAGGCGAGTTCTGTCGTGAACTCGCGTCTCGCGACGGCCTCTGCCGACCACTGCGGGCCCCCGCCAGACCGGTCGACCGGGTTGAGCGCCTGACCGGCGGCCCGTGCAACGGTGACCAACCTCGCCCGCTCTGCCTGCAGCGAGGCGATCTGCCGGGACATCTCGTTCACGTCGTCGATCGCCGCGCGAAACGAGCTGACGAGGCGCGAGTCGGGCTCGGTGATCACGGCGTGCCTTTCGCGCGGTGTGCAATGTATTTACCACTCAAGTATAACATTGCGCGTCGAAAAGTCGAATACATGTTCGAGACTTTGTCGGCCGCGATGAACCGTCCGCATCACTGCCGACTCACTACGCTGTGTAGCACTACGCGTGACTCATCGATGCTGTCCGAAAGGCTGTCCATGAAAGCGACCCGCCCCCGCCCGCTCGACCGTGTGCGGGTGACCGTACTCCTCTGTGCAGCGGCCTTCGCGATGTCGGCGTGCTCCACGACAACCGACGCCACATCCGCGACACCATCCGCGACCGCCACCGAATCGCCCGCCGAGACGCACGCTCCCGTAGAGGCCGTCGATCTCGCGGCCGGCGAGCAGGATGCCCCTGTCGAGGTCTCCGTGTCGGGCGACCACGGCGTCGGGGTCACCTTCAGGGAGATAACGCTGGAGCCGGGTGCGACCACGGGTGTGCACTGCCACTACGGGCAGCTCGTCGCCGTGGTCGCCGAAGGGTCGCTCACCCACTACGCCGACATCTATCCGAGTGGCGTGCACGTCTACGAGACGGGAGACAGCATCATCGAAGGGGCGGGATACCGCCACGAGGGGCGAAACGAAGGCGATGAGAGCGTCGTTCTCTGGGTGACGTACATCATTCCCGAGGGCAAGCCGCTCGCCGAGACCGACCTGTCCCACTGCGACGCCTAGGCAGAACAGACAAGACAGAGCACATCAGGGGGAGACCGCACCATGACGCATCATCCGCACAGAAAGCTCATGCCTGACGTCAGGCTGTGGACGGGAATCGCGGCGATCGCCGTCGCGATCCTCACGGCCACCGAGTTCTCGGTGCAGGTCTTCGTGGTGGGTGCGCGTCCCAGCCTCGACGACGAAGTCGCCCTCGTCGACTTCATGACGCGCACGAGCGGCGGCACCCTGCTCACGATCCTCATCGATACCATGCTGATGGCCGCGCTCATCGTGTTCCTGGCCGGGTTCCGCCAGCTCATCACGCACGCCGAGGTGGCATTGCAGTGGGTCGCCGACCTGGCCTATGGCGCGGGCCTCGTCTTCGTGGCGGTCACCCTCGTCGGAGACGCCATGGAGGCCGGCACCGCGCTCGACGTCACGGGCATGACCGGCGACTACTCTGTGCTTCGCGCCCTGACCGTGGGGCACACGATTCTCTTCGGCTCGATCGGATGCGTGTTGACGGCTCTCGTCGCGGCCGCCAGCGGGTACGTGACGCTCGGCTCCGAGGCCCTGCCCCGGTGGACGGGCTGGCTCGCCTACGCGGTGGCGGCGTTGAACCTCATCGCCGTTCCCACGATGTTCGGGGGAACCGACCCCGCTTCATTCTTTGCCGCCGGCGGAGCGGGAACGGCGCTCTTCGCGACCTTCCCATGGCTGGTCTGGGTGACGGCGATTGGAGTCGTGACGATTCGCGACCGACGCCGGCCCTACGACGTTCCTGCCGAGGGCACTGCCGCGGCGACCTGAAGCGATGCGCGAGGTCGGGGCGCTGAGTGGCCAGGCACGTGGCCGCTCAGAGCAGCTGTCCTAGACCGAGGTCGTCGAATGGCGCCTCACGTATGTGCAGTCGAAGCTGGTGCCGATGATCGTTCCCTCGTTGTAGTACTCGGCGACATCGAGCATGACGTCGACGGTCTCGTCGATCATCCTGTCGGCCTCCCGCGGCGAGAGAGATCGCAGCCAGCCGCCATCGGAGAGGCTCGACTCGACAGCCAGTCGGACATCGTCTTCGCTCAGAGCCGTGTCGCGTACGAGCGCCGTGGTCGTCGCACGATGCGACGCGAGACCGGAGAAGCCTCGACTGCACCCGCACCCGTTGTCAGGGTCGCGCCGATCTCGATCGCAGATGAATCCGAAGGTGACGATCTCGCCCTCGAAGCACCAGTTGTAGTCGTCGCCACGCGCCCCGTTGTCGAGACTCGTCGCACACAGTATTTTCATTCGTCATCCTCTCAATCGATGTGCTGAGACCGTAGACGGAGCCTCCGACACCGCAGATCCGCAGGTCGGTCGGCTATCGTGAGGCGGGTGACTCGACGCCTTCTCGCCCTTCCCTCCGCGCTCGCCGCGACCGCCGTTCTCGGCGCGGCACTCGTGCTCGCCGGCGCATCCAGTGCCTCGGCGCACGACGCGCTCGAGTCGTCGGCCCCCGCGGCCGGCGAGGTGGTGACCGCCGACCCCACCGTCGTCGCGTTGACCTACAGCGACGACCTCCTCACGCTGGGCGGCGACACGAGCGCCTTCGCGATCCAGGTGACGGATGCGTCGGGCGCGTTCCACGAGAACGGGTGCGTCGTCGTCGACGGCCTCGTCGCATCCACCGGAGTCGCCCTGGGCGATCCGGGAACGTACACCGCGACATGGCAGGTCGTCTCGAGCGACGGACATCCGACGTCGGGCAGCTATACCTTCGAGTACCAGCCCGTCGACACCGCGAACTCGCTGCCCGGCATGACGGCGGCGCCCGTGTGCGGAGACCAATGGGCCGGCTCGCCGCGCGAGGGCTCCGCCCCGGTGGCGACGCCCGAGCCCTCGATGACGACGATGGCGGAGGCGCCGGTGCAGACCCTGTCGGCGACCGCCGACCCCGCTGTCGACGGCGACACGAGCGACGACGGCGGACGCATCGGTGTGGCCATCGCGGTCTCGATCGGAGGTCTGGCCTTGATCGTCACGGTCATCGTGCTCACCCTTCGGCGCACCCGGCGCGACCCGTTCGACAAGCCCGAGGGGCCGTCGAAGGAGGAGTAGCGGCTTCGACGGACTCAGAGCTTCGACGGGCTCAGCGAACGGTGTTCAGCGGCTCTGGCGACGCTTTCCGACCCGCGGCGCGCCTTTGACAGCGGGGGCGCGCCCCTTGCCCTTCGACGCCTTCGCCTTGCCTCCGGCCTGCGGAGCGGTGATGGTCGAATTGCCCGTCGACTTGGCGAGATCGGCCGCCGCCTTCTCCGCGAAGGCGACGCCCTCCGGCGTCAGCACGGTCGTCTCGGCGTCGTAGTCGAACAGGGGGTAGCCGAGGTTCTGCTCGAGCTGCTTGACGGCCGCGATCATGCTCGAACGCGGAATGCCCTCGAGCTTCGCCGCCTTGGCGAAGTGCAACTCCTTCGCGGCGGTGATGAAGAGCCTGTTCAAACGATGGTCCACGGGATCCGTTCTGACTGCGCGGTGCGCCCGGTCACTTCCGAGGTTACGCGCTCGCGCGGCACCCGTGCTCGCGACGTTGTTGCTAGGCTGGCCGCACAATCGAATATCGGGCCGACATCACGCGATGCGGGAGAGCCCGCCGGTCACCCCGGCAGGCACCGAAGGAGCAATTCTCCCCACCAATCTCTCAGGTACGTGTACCGCATCGAACAGGCCACTCTGAAAAGAGATCGCGAACGTTCGTTCGTTCGATCCGCCCACGGTGAAAGCCGCTGCCGATGCGCAGCGTCGAAGCTCTCAGGCACCGATGACAGAGGGGGAGTTCTTGACCGCGCGGCTTCGTACGCGCGCTTCGCAATACACACTGCGCACTGGAGAACTCGTGACCGATAGACATTCCCCGCTCAACGCCATCCACGTGGCCGCCGGAGCGAGTTTCACCGACTTCGCCGGCTGGCAGATGCCCGTGCGCTATTCGAGCGATCTCGCGGAGCACCACGCCGTGCGCACCGCCGCAGGCATCTTCGACCTCTCTCACATGGGCGAGATCTTCATCGTCGGCCCCGAGGCTGCTGACGCCCTCGACTACGCACTGGCGGGCAAGCTCTCGGCCACCACGATCGGCCAGGCCAAGTACAGCCTGCTGCTCGACCGGTCGGGCGGAATCATCGACGACGTCGTCGTGTACCGCACGGGAGACGACCGGTTCATGGTCGTGGCCAACGCCTCGAACAGAGAGGTCGTGGCCGCAGAGCTGACAGACCGCACAGCCCCGTTCGAGTGCGAGGTGTTCGACGAGAGCGATGAGCTCGCCCTCGTCGCCGTGCAGGGTCCGCGTTCACGCGAGATCCTCATCGCGACCGACGGTTTCGCCATCGAAGGCGGCCATCCCGACGGCCGCGACGTGGGCGAGAAGCTCTCCGAGCTCAAGTACTATCGCGCCCTGTCGGGCTCGTTCCGCACGCAGCCCCTGCTCATCGCCCGCACGGGCTACACCGGTGAAGACGGATTCGAGCTCTACGTGAGTCCGGATCACGCGGCGGAACTCTGGGACGCCTTGACCGAGGCAGGCGCTCCGCTCGGACTCGTTCCGGCGGGTCTCGCGAGTCGCGACACCCTCCGGCTCGAGGCGGGCATGCCGCTCTACGGTCACGAACTCGGCACCGAGACCTTCCCCGTGCAGGCGGGCCTGGGCCGCGTCGTCGTCACGGCGACGAAGGGCGACTTCGTCGGTCGCGAGGCCGTCGAGGCCGGTCCTGCTCCGGATGCGCGCACGCTGGTCGGCCTGGTCGCCGACGGCAAGCGGGCCGCGCGGGCAGACTACGAGGTCTTCGCCTCCGACGACTCGAGCGAGGTGATCGGCGTCGTGACGAGCGGCGCGCTGTCGCCGACCCTCGGCATCCCGATCGCCATGGCCTACGTCGACGCCGCCTTCGCTTCCCCCGACACGACCCTGAGCATCGACATCCGCGGCAAGCGCCTGAGCTACCGCGTCACCCCCCTCCCGTTCTACCGCGCGAAGAAGGACTGACCCATGGCTACCGAAAGCGAACTGCAGTACACGAGCGAGCACGAATGGGTGCTCGTCGACGGCAACACCGCCACCGTCGGCATCACCGCGTATGCGGCCGAGAAGCTCGGCGACGTCGTCTTCGTCGACCTGCCCGACGTGGGCACGACCCTGGCCAGCGGCTCGATCGTCGGAGAGATCGAGTCGACCAAGTCGGTGGGCGAGCTCTTCGCCCCCGTCGACGGAATGGTGCTCGAGAAGAACTCCGCCGTCGAGGACACGCCCGAACTCGTCAACAGCGACCCGCTAGGCGAGGGCTGGCTCATCAGGATCGAGTTCACCGAGCTGCCGCCGCTGCTGTCGTTCGACGAGTACACCGCACTGCTGGGGGAGTAGCACACCGATGTCGCTTCCCTTCACCGCGCGCCACATCGGCATCGATGACAGCGCGCAGGCCGTCATGCTCGCCCGCCTCGGCTACGACTCGGTCGATGCGCTCGTGCGCGCCGCCATCCCGGGCTCGATCCAGCTGAGCGAGACCCACCGCGCCGAGGCCATACCGGCCGCCGCCACCGAGCGCGAGACCATCGCGGAGCTGCGGGCGCTCGCCTCGCACAACACCGTGAACCGCTCGATGATCGGCCTCGGCTACTACGACACCATCACGCCCGCCGTGATCCGTCGCAACGTGCTCGAGAACCCCAGCTGGTACACGGCCTACACGCCGTACCAGCCCGAGATCTCGCAGGGCCGACTCGAGGCGCTGATCAACTTCCAGACGATGGTCGCCGACCTCACCGGCCTCTCGACGGCGAACGCATCCATGCTCGACGAGGCCACGGCTGTCGTCGAGGGCATGCTGCTCGCCCGTCGCGCGTCGAAGTCGACCTCGAACATCTTCCTCGTCGACGCCGACGCGCTGCCGCAGACGAAGGCGCTGCTGCGCTCACGCGCCGACGCTGTCGGCATCGAGATCGTCGAGCTCACCCTCGACAGGGTCGATCACCCGGCATCGCACGACCACCCCCTCGCCACCGGATTCGGCGCGTTCATCCAATACCCCGGCGCATCCGGCCGTGTCTGGGACCCGCGCGACGTGATCGAGGCGGTCCACGCATCCGGCGGCCTGGCCGTCGTCGCCGCAGACCTGCTCGCCCTCACGCTCATCACCTCGCCTGGCGAGCTCGGGGCCGACGTCGCCGTCGGCACGAGCCAGCGATTCGGCGTGCCCATGGGCTTCGGCGGGCCGCACGCCGGGTACATGGCCGTGCGCGCAGGGCTCGAGCGTCAGCTTCCGGGCCGCCTGGTGGGCGTCAGCCAGGATGCCTCGGGCCACCCCGCCTACCGGCTCAGCCTGCAGGCGCGCGAGCAGCACATCCGCCGCGAGAAGGCCACGTCGAACATCTGCACCGCCCAGGTGCTGCTCGCCGTGATGGCCGGAATGTACGCGGTCTACCACGGCCCCGAGGGCCTGCAGAGCATCGCCCTCGACGTCAACTCGATCGCGCGCCGGCTCGCCAGCGCACTCGAGGCGGCCGGCGCGGAGCTCGTTCACGAGGACTTCTTCGACACGATCCAGGTGCGCGTTCCCGGACGAGCGGCCGAGATCGCCGCCAAGGCCCACGCGGGCGGCTACCTGCTGAACGTCGCCGACGACGACACCATCGGCGTCTCGGTCGACGAGACGACCACGGTCGCCGACATCGACACCGTGCTCGCCCTGTTCGACGTCGCGCCCACGAGCGACGCCGAGCAGCTCGCCGAGAGCCTGCCCGAGCACATCCTGCGCACGAGCGACTACCTCACCCACGAGGTCTTCAACACGCACCGCTCGGAGACCTCGATGATGCGCTACCTCAAGCGCCTCGCCGATTACGACTACGCGCTCGACCGGGGCATGATCCCGCTCGGCTCGTGCACCATGAAGCTCAACGCGGCCACCGAGATGGAGGCCGTGACGTGGCCGGAGTTCGGTGCGCTGCACCCCTTCGCTCCGCGCGCCGACGTCGAGGGCTACCTCACGCTCATCTCGCAGCTCGAGACGTGGCTGGCCGAGGTCACGGGCTACGACTCCGTGTCGCTGCAGCCGAACGCCGGAAGCCAGGGCGAGCTCGCGGGGCTTCTCGCGATCCGCGGATACCACCACGCGAACGGCTCGTTCGACCGCACGGTCTGCCTGATCCCGTCGAGCGCCCACGGCACGAACGCCGCGTCGGCCGTGCTCGCCGGCATGAAGGTCGTGGTCGTCGCGTGCGACGAGAACGGCAACGTCGACGTCGACGACCTGCGGGCGAAGATCGAGCTGCACGCCGAGTCGCTGGCCGCCCTCATGATCACCTACCCGTCGACCCACGGGGTCTACGAGCACGAGGTCGCCGAGATCTGCCGCCTGGTGCACGCCGCCGGGGGACAGGTCTACGTCGACGGAGCCAACCTCAACGCGCTGCTGGGCTTCGCGCGCTTCGGCGACTTCGGTGGCGACGTGTCGCACCTCAACCTGCACAAGACCTTCTGCATCCCGCACGGCGGCGGAGGTCCCGGTGTCGGGCCGGTCGCGGCGAAGGCGCACCTCGCACCCTTCCTGCCGGGCCATGCCCAGGCGCAGGAGGCGTCGCATCCGCTCGCCGGAGGCGGCACCGTGGTGCACGCCGGCGGGCCGATCTCGGCCGCGCCCTACGGCAGCCCGAGCATCCTGCCCATCAGCTGGTCGTACGTGCGCATGATGGGCTCGCAGGGCCTCGCGGATGCGACGGGTGCGGCCGTCCTGTCGGCCAACTACGTCGCGGCCCGGCTCTCGGAGCACTTCCCTGTCTTGTACGCCGGCGACAACGGACTGGTGGCGCACGAGTGCATCATCGACATCCGCCCGCTCACCGCGTCGACCGGAGTCTCGGTCGACGACGTCGCCAAGCGCCTGATCGACTACGGATTCCACGCGCCCACGATGAGCTTCCCCGTGGCGGGAACCCTCATGGTCGAGCCGACCGAGAGCGAAGACCTGGTCGAGATCGACCGGTTCATCGACGCGATGATCGCCATCAAGGGCGAGGCCATGCAGGTAGCCGAGGGCGTCTGGCCCGCCGACGACAACCCGTTGCGCAACGCTCCCCACACGGCGCAGTCCGTCGTCGAGGGCGAGTGGAGCTACCCGTACGACCGCGAGACCGCCGTCTATCCGGTGCGATCGCTGATCCGTCACAAGTACTGGCCCCCGGTCAGGCGCATCGACCAGGCGTGGGGCGACCGCAACCTGGTCTGCTCGTGCCCGCCGCCGGAGGCGTTCGAGTAGCAGACAGCAACCGGTTCCTCGCGTGGGGTACCCTCTCAGCATGGCGAGACG
This sequence comes from Agreia sp. PsM10, assembly GCF_030433855.1. Lineage (GTDB taxonomy): Bacteria > Actinomycetota > Actinomycetes > Actinomycetales > Microbacteriaceae > Agreia. Next base: position 94,442 of record NZ_JARUXC010000001.1, read on the forward strand.
AATTGCGATACAGCGCGGCCGAATGTCCCTGATTCTTGCGGCCGCGGGCGTTGTCGCTCTCGTCGCGGCTCCCGCCGCGTCCGCAAGCGCCGAGGTCTTCTACGACGAGGGCGGCTGCGTCGTGCAGCAGGTCACCGACGGTGCGCCGGCGGGCGGCAGCCAGTGTGCCGGCGTCGACTTCGGTGGCACGAGCATGGGCCAGGCCGCCTTCATGGACGCCAATCTCGTGGGCGCGAACCTGTCGGGGTCGAAGCTGCAGGCGGCGAACTTCACCGGGGCGAACATCGAGGGTGCGAACTTCACCGACTCGCAGGTCGAAGGCGCCGACTTCACCGATTCGGGAATCCTGCCGGGCACGATCACGGCGGAGGCCCCCGACGCGAACGGCGCTCCGATCGAGTTCGCGCCCGTGGTGCCGCTCGGTCTCACCGCGGGCGACTGCATGATCGTCGACGTTCCCGTCGTCTCGGGCACGGTCTTCCCCGTCGGGGACTCGGGCATGGTGTGCAAGTTCTCGTCGTCGAACGGCACCGCCATCGCGGTCGTCAAGATCCAGGTCACTCCGCACCCCGAGGCGACCGAGGCACCGGCGCCCCTGTTCACGGACGAGCCGACGACGACTGCAGGCGGAACGACGGCGTCGACGAGGCAGCCGACGGATTGGGGACTCATCGCGCTGGTCGGCGGCGGCGCCGTCGTCGTTCTGGCCCTCGGAGTCGTGGCCATGGTGATCTCCCGCCGCCGGCCGGCGATCGTCGGCGGCGAGGACCCCGCCGACGACACTGCGAAGTCAGCCGACTAGGGCAGCCGGAAGAGGTCGGGGAACGTCGCCACGGCCCAGGCGTAGCCGACGAACGACGCGATGTCGATGATCCAGTGGGCGATCACGAGAGGCATCGTGCGCCCCCAGCGGGTGTAGCACCAGCCGAAGACGATTCCCATGACGACGTTTCCGAAGAACGGCCCGATGCCCTGATACAGGTGGTAGCTGCCGCGCAGCACCGCCGCTGACAGGATGATCTGCCAGGTCTGCCATCCGAGCTGCCTGAGCCGCGTGAAGAGGTAGCCCACGACGATCAGCTCTTCGGTGAGTGCCGCCCTGAGCGCGGAGGCGATGAGCATGGGCACCGTCCACCAGTAGGCGTCGATGGGTGCGGGCACGACGTTCACGGTGATTCCGGCGGCGCGGCCGACGAAGTAGAGGGCGATTCCGGGTATGCCGATGACGAGCACGAGCAGCAGGCCGCGGCCGGTGTCCTTCACGGGGCTGTGCAGATCGAAGCCGAGTCGTCGGAACGGATTGCCCCCGGAGATCGCCAGGAGGTAGAAGACCAGAAGCACCGGCACGAGATCGAAGACGATCGCCAGGGCTTGATAGGTGAAGTCGAGCCACTCCCGAGTGCTCTGGGCGGCGTTCAAGCTGGTGGACTGGCTTGCGAGCGAGGTGTCCGCGGTGAGCTTGGCCACGAGACTCACGATCGAGTAGACCGCGGAGGCCCCGAGGGACAGGCCGAGCACGATCGCGATCTCCCCACCGAGGCGCCTTCGGCGGAGAGAGGGCCAGTCTGTCGGGGGAGCCTGAACCATGACTGCACTTTCTTGCGTCGGACGGCGCATTCATAGGGAATTGTGTGCGTTTCGCACAACGAATGCGGATTTTACGTTTCTAGTCTGTAACTTTTTGCCGGTGAATTTGGTCAGAATCCGGCCCCCTTTTAGGGTACTGGTTAGTCAGCCACGCGACTGATCACCTTTCGGGTGCCCCGTGCAGCAGTTCAACGGGGTCTCCGGCAGCCCAGGAAAGTCCTCAGGAGGAAAATTGAAAATCAGACGCATTGGCATCGGGGCTCTCGCCCTTGCCGCGGCGAGCACGCTTGTGCTCGCAGGATGCTCGTCGAGCGAAAGCCCGGCATCGACCAGCAGCAGCTCCTCGATCATCACCACCAACGGCTCTGAGCCGCAGAATCCGCTGATTCCGACGAACACCACCGAGACCGGCGGTGGAAAGATCGCCACGTCGATCTTTGCCGGCCTCGTCTCGTACGACGCTGATGGTGCGATCGAGAACGACGTCGCTCAGTCGATCGAGTCCGATGACAAGCAGCTCTGGACGGTCACTCTGAAGGATGACCAGAAGTTCTCCGATGGTTCGGCTGTCACAGCCAAGTCCTTCGTCGACGCCTGGAACTGGGGTGCCAACCCGAAGAACGCCCAGGGTGCCGCCTACTTCTTCGACAACATCGAGGGCTTCAGCGCCGAAGAGGGAGCAGACGTTCCCGAGCTCTCCGGCCTCAAGGTTGTCGATGACAAGACCTTCACCGTGCAGCTCAGTGCGCCCGAGGCCGACTGGACTCAGCGCCTCGGCTACACCGCCTACATGCCCCTGCCCGAGTCCGCGTACGACGACATGGACGCCTTCGGCGAGAACCCGATCGGCAACGGCCCGTACATGATCGACGGTGCCGACGGCTGGCAGCACGACGTGCAGATCGCACTTGTGACCAACCCCGAGTACAACGGCGTGCGCAAGCCCGTCAACGGCGGACTCACGATCAAGTTCTATACCACCCTCGACGCGGCGTACGCCGACGTTCAGGGCGGCAACCTCGACGTGCTCGACCAGATTCCCGACACGGCCTTCGAGACCTACGAGTCCGAGTTCGGCGACCGGGCCGTCAACCAGCCCGCCGCGATCTTCCAGTCGATCACGATTCCGCAGTACCTGCCGCACTGGACGGGTGAAGAGGGGGCCCTTCGTCGCGCCGCCATCTCGCAGGCGATCAACCGCGACGAGATCACCAAGGTGCTCTTCCAGGGAACCCGTACGCCCGCGACGGACTTCACCTCGCCCGTCATCAAGGGCTACTCCGACTCCCTCAAGGGCGCCGACGTGCTGAAGTTCAACCCCGACGAGGCAAAGAAGCTGTGGGCTCAGGCCGACGCTATCGCGCCCTACGGCGACACCGTGTTCGATATCGCCTACAACTCGGACGGCCCGCACCAGGCGTGGGTCGATGCTGCTACGCAGAGCATCGCCAACACCCTCGGCATCAAGGCGCAGGGCAAGCCGTACGCCACGTTCGCAGAGGCGCTCGCCGACCGCGATGCCGACAAGCTCACCGGTGCCACCCGTTCGGGATGGCAGGCGGACTACCCGTCGCTGTACAACTTCCTCGCTCCGAACTACCAGACCGGCGCCGGTTCGAACTACGAGGGCTACAGCAGCCCCGAGTTCGACAAGCTGCTCGAAGAGGGAAGCACCGCCACCGACGTCGACTCGGCGACCGCGAAGTTCCAGGAAGCGCAGGAGGTTCTGCTGAAGGACCTGCCCGCCATTCCGCTCTGGTACCAGAACGTCAACGGCGTCTCGTCCGAGAGTGTCTCCAACGTGGTCTTCGGCTGGGATTCTGTTCCGCTGTACTTCCAGATCACGAAGAACTAGTCACAAATAGAGTTCACTGAATTACCAGCCATTCGGCCCGGGGTCAGCGTAAGCTTCCCCGGGCCGAATGCTGGCTCGACACTGCAGCGTTCAACCGAACCCTCGACGATTGTGATTGTTTTGTTCCCGACCTCAACCACGACAATCTGATGTTCCGTTATATCGGACTGCGATTGCTCCAGCTGATTCCCGTCTTCTTTGGCGCGACTCTCCTCATCTACTTCATGGTCTTCTCCCTTCCGGGCGACCCCATTGCCGCCCTGTTCGGAGAGCGTCCTCCGCCCCAGAGTGTGATCGACACCATCCGTGAGCAGTATCACCTGAACGACCCGTTCATCGTGCAGTACCTCTACTACGTCGGCGGCATTCTCACCGGTGATCTCGGTACCACTTACTCAGGACGGCCAGTGTCGGACCTCCTGGGTCAGGCATTCCCCATCACGTTCCGGCTTGCGATGCTCGCCCTGTTCTTCGAGGCTGTCGCCGGCATCGCCGTGGGCTTGATCGCCGGTCTCCGTAAGGGCAAGTTCTTCGACGCGTCTGCACTCGTGGTCAGTCTCCTTTTGATCTCGGTACCGACCTTCGTGGTCGGATTCATCCTGCAGTACGTGTTCTCGATCCAGCTCGGACTTTTCCGAACCACCGTGGGCCCCGGAGCCCCGATCCAGGATCTGATCCTTCCGGCGATTGTTCTCGCGACGGTTTCGTTCGCCTACATCGTTCGATTGACGCGGGCTAGCGTTGCCGACAACATGCAGGCCGACTTCGTTCGCACCGCGACGGCGAAAGGCCTGACCCGTGGTCGCGTGGTCCGGGTTCATATCCTGCGGAACTCGCTCATCCCGGTCGTCACCTTCCTTGGAGTCGACATCGGCTCCCTCATGGTGGGCGCGATCGTGACAGAGGGAATCTTCAACATCAATGGCGTCGGTGGAACCGTTTACCAGGCCATTAAACGAGGCGAGGGTCCGACTGTGGTCTCCTTCGTCGCCGTGATGGTGATCATCTACATGCTGGCGAACCTTCTGGTCGACCTGCTCTACGCCGCCCTGGACCCGAGGATTCGATATGCAAAATAGTTCTTCAGGCCCAGGCCACTTCGTCGCACAACTCGACGACACCCCCCTGGCCGCCGTCGACAGCGTCGATGAGAGTGAGAAGGCACGAAGCTCCTTCGCCGACGCATGGGATGCCATGCGTGGCCGGCCCATGTTCTGGATCTCGCTCGTGATGATCGCGCTGATCCTCGTGGTGGCCGCCTTCCCCAATCTGTTCACGCAGACCAAACCGAACCTCGGCTGTCTGCTTCCAGACAGCAACGGGGGTCCGGAGGCAGGGCACCCGTTCGGCTTCACCAGGCAGGGTTGCGACATCTACTCTCGGGTGATCTTCGGAGCCCAGGCCTCCGTCACCGTCGGAATCCTCGCGACCGTGCTCGTCACGGTCTTCGGTGGCATCATCGGTGCTCTCGCGGGCTTCTATGGCGGTTTCCTCGACGCTGTCGTGTCGCGTATCGGAGACATCTTCTTCGCGATTCCGACCGTTCTCGGAGCAATCGTTCTGATGTCGGTGCTGCCGACCAGAACTCCGGTGACGGTGGCCTTGGTCCTGGCACTGTTCGCGTGGCCGCAGATCGCGCGCATCATGCGCGGATCCGTCGTGGCGGCGAAGAACGCCGACTATGTGACGGCATCTATCGCGTTGGGCGTTTCTCGCTTCCGCATCCTGGTGCGCCATGTCGTTCCGAACGCCATCGCTCCCGTCATCGTGGTCGCGACCACGTCACTCGGAACGTTCATCGTGGCGGAGGCGACGCTGTCGTTCCTCGGAATCGGCCTGCCGCCGGACGTCATGTCCTGGGGTAATGACATCGGCCAGGCTCGCGCATCAATCGCGACGGCTCCTATGGTGTTGTTCTACCCCGCGGCCGCCCTGTCGCTGACCGTCCTGTCGTTCCTCGTCCTCGGTGACGTGGTGCGCGACGCACTTGACCCGAAAGCGAGGGCCCGACGATGAGCAACGCCCCCAGCACGTCCCCGGCTGTCGATTCGAAGACGACGGAGAACCAGCCCCTTCTGCAGATCCGCGATCTCCAGGTCGGATTCAAGACCCAGCGCGGTTTCATTCCTGCGGTCAAGGGAGTGGATCTCACCCTCAACGCGGGTCAGACCCTCGCGATCGTGGGAGAATCCGGTTCGGGCAAGTCGACGACGGCGCAGGCCATCATCGATCTGCTGCCCGGGGCCGGCAAGGTCACCGGCGGCGAGATCCTGTTCGAGGGCCGCGACCTCACCAAGCTCTCTGCCAAGGCGATGCAAGACGTGCGTGGTCGTCTGATCGGCTATGTTCCCCAAGACCCGATGTCCAACCTGAACCCCGTGTGGAACATCGGATTCCAGGTCGAGGAGGCTATCCGAGCCAACGGAGTCGCCCAAGGCAAAGACGCGCGCAAGCGCACGATCGAAGTTCTGCAGGAGGCGGGGCTGAGCGACGCGGGTGATCGGCTCAAGCAGTATCCCCATCAGTTCTCCGGTGGAATGCGTCAGCGGGTCCTCATCGGCATCGGTTTGTCCGCACGGCCGAAGCTTCTCATCGCCGACGAGCCGACCTCGGCACTCGATGTCACCGTTCAGCGCACGATCCTCGACCACCTCGCCACGCTGACTCGCGATTTCGGCACGTCGGTGCTCTTCATCACGCACGACCTCGGTCTCGCGGTCGAACGTGCCGAACAGCTGGTCGTCATGTACAAGGGGCGGGTCGTCGAGGCAGGGCCCTCCGCCGAGATCCTCGCCAATCCGCTTCACCCCTATACGCAGAAGCTGGTGGCCGCGGCGCCGAGCCTCGCGTCACGTCGAATCCAGTCGGCTCGTCGTCCCGACACGACCAAAACGCTGGACATCTCCTCCGTCGGTGCCGCCGACAATGAGCTGATCGCCCGAGCGGATGCGCGCGAGAACACCCCTCAAAAGAATCTGATCACGCTGGAGTCGGTCTCGAAGATCTACAAGATCAGACAGGGCGGTTTCAAGACCAAGGAGTTGAAGGCCGTCGATGACGTGTCCTTCGCAATCCCTCGGGGCACCACGCGTGCGTTGGTGGGCGAATCAGGCTCGGGCAAGTCCACGGTCGCCAAGCTTGTGCTTCAACTCGAGGACATCACGTCTGGGCGAATCGACTTCGAAGGAAACTCTGTTGCAGACATCCGCGGCCGTGACCTTCTCGCTTTCCGACGACGAGTTCAGCCGGTGTTCCAAGACCCGTACGGTTCGCTCGACCCGGTCTACAGCGTCGGCGACACCATCGCCGAGCCGCTGGTTGCCCACCGTGTCGGCGATCGCAAGTCTCGTCAGGCTCGCGTGCGGGAGCTGCTCGACCAGGTCGCGTTGCCCCTGTCGACCGTGAACCGCTACCCGAACGAGCTGTCGGGAGGCCAGCGTCAGAGAATCGCCGTGGCCCGGGCCTTGGCGCTCAAGCCCGATGTGATCGTGCTCGACGAGGCGGTCTCCGCTCTCGACGTGCTCGTGCAGGGGCAGATTCTGACGCTGCTCACGGATCTGCAGGCCGAACTGGGGCTGACCTACCTGTTCATCACTCACGACTTGGCGGTGGTTCGGCTTGTAGCCGACACGGTGAGCGTGATGCAGAAGGGCAAGATCGTGGAATCGGCGACCACAGACGAGGTGTTCGACAATCCGCAGAACATCTACACCCAGAAACTGCTCGAGGCGATCCCTGGAGCGCACTTCAGCTTCGGCCGTTAGCCCGTCTGAGGAGAATGAGAAATGCGCCCGGCGACAACGCCGGGTGCATTTTTTTGAGTCAACCCACACAGTGGACGCCGAGTGTCATGGCGCGGACCTGAGCCCTGGGCCCATCCTTGGGGCCGCGACAACCGATGAGGTGTCCGAAAACCCGCGTGAGGAATATACTAAAGAGTTGCTTGATGCCATTCCCGGGGCGAACATACCCCTGGGCGTCTAGCCGTTCTGGGCGTTGTCGCCCGATATCCCACGCTGATAAGAGCCCGTAGAACTCCGGGTTCATCCCGATCCTCAAGGACTTTTTTCATGGCTGAAGCCACCCGCGCCGACCTGCGCAACGTCGCAATCGTCGCCCACGTCGACCACGGCAAGACGACTCTCGTCGACGCCATGCTCAAGCAGACCAACTCGTTCGACGCCCACTTCGAGGGCGACGACCGCATGATGGACTCGAACGACCTCGAGCGCGAAAAGGGCATCACCATCCTCGCGAAGAACACCGCGGTCACCTACAACGGCATCCACGCCGCCGAACACGGCGCCGGCGGACCGATCGTGATCAACGTGATCGACACCCCGGGTCACGCCGACTTCGGTGGTGAGGTCGAGCGAGGCCTGTCCATGGTCGACGGCGTCGTCCTGCTCGTCGACGCGAGCGAGGGCCCGCTGCCGCAGACCCGCTTCGTGCTCCGCAAGGCCCTCGAGGCCAAGCTGCCCGTCATCCTGCTCGTCAACAAGACCGACCGTCCCGACGCGCGTATCGACGAGGTCGTGGCCGAGAGCCAGGACCTGCTGCTCGGTCTCGCCAGCGACATGGCCGACGACGTTCCCGACCTCGACCTCGACGCGATCCTCGACGTTCCCGTCGTCTACGCGTCCGGTCGTAACGGAGCCGCCAGCATCAACAAGCCCGCCAACGGCGAGCTGCCCGACAACGAAGACCTCGAGCCCCTGTTCGAGGCCATCCTCACCCACGTGCCCGCTCCGAAGTACGACGACGAGCACCCCCTCCAGGCTCACGTCACCAACCTCGACGCGTCGCCGTTCCTCGGTCGTCTCGCCCTGCTTCGCATCTTCAACGGCAACATCAAGAAGGGCCAGCAGGTCGCGTGGGTACGCCACGACGGCTCCGTGCAGAACGTGAAGCTCACCGAGCTGCTCATGACGAAGGCGCTCACCCGGTACCCCGTCGACAGCGCGGGCCCCGGTGACATCGTCGCCGTCGCCGGCATCGAGGAGATCACCATCGGTGAAACCCTCGCAGACCCCGACGACGTGCGCCCGCTTCCGACCATCACGGTCGACGACCCGGCCATCTCGATGACCATCGGAACCAACACCTCGCCTCTCGTCGGCAAGGTGAAGGGACACAAGCTCACCGCACGCATGGTGAAGGACCGTCTCGACCGCGAGCTCGTCGGTAACGTCTCCCTCAAGATCGTCGACATCGGAAACCCTGCAGCCTGGGAGGTGCAGGGCCGTGGGGAACTGGCCCTGGCCATCCTGGTCGAGCAGATGCGTCGCGAGGGCTACGAGCTCACCGTCGGCAAGCCGCAGGTCGTCACCAAGCAGGTCGACGGCAAGACGTACGAGCCGATGGAGCACCTGACCATCGACGCGCCGGAAGAGTACCTCGGCGCGATCACGCAGCTCCTCGCCGCTCGCAAGGGCGTCATGGACGGCATGTCGAACCACGGCACCGGTTGGGTTCGCATGGAGTTCATCGTTCCTTCGCGCGGCCTGATCGGATTCCGCACGGAGTTCCTCACCACCACGCGCGGCACCGGCATCGCCAACGCCATCTCGCACGGCTACGGCCCGTGGACCGGACCGATCGTCACCCGTAACAACGGCTCGATCGTGGCCGACCGCTCCGGCGTCGTCACTCCTTTCTCGATCGTCAACCTGCAGGAGCGCATGAGCTTCTTCGTGGAGCCGACGCAGGAGGTCTACGAAGGCATGGTGATCGGTGAGAACTCTCGCGCCGACGACATGGACGTGAACATCACCAAGGAGAAGCAGCTCACCAACATGCGCCAGTCGACGTCTGACACGTTCGAGCGCATGACTCCGTCGCGCAAACTCACACTCGAGGAGAGCCTCGAGTTCGCCCGCGAAGACGAGTGCGTCGAGGTCACCCCCGAGTTCGTGCGCATCCGCAAGGTCGAGCTCGACGCCAATGCGCGCGCTCGCGCCACGGCGAACCTGAAGCGCGCCAACCAAGGCAAGAACTAAGAGCTAACGCGACGAACGGGCCGGTGGACAGTGCCACCGGCCCGTTCGCCTAGCCGAGGTTTCTACTGGTACAGGAAGACCCAGCCTGGTCCGAGGCCTTTGAGCCGGCAGGACTCAACGATCAGGTACCCCGCTTGCTGATACTGCCTCTGGGCTGCGGCGCACGCGGAGCCAGAGCCGTACACTCCTGAATACGTCGCGGCCTGCGCCGGAGCTGCCCCCGCGAGGACGCCACCGCCCACGACGAGTACTCCGAGAACTCCGGCCAACAGGCGAGATTTAATGGGTTTGTTCATTACAAGCTCCTTGCGTTATACGTGCTTAATGTACGTGCTTGCTTGCGTCGCCAGACTGCTTGGAACGGACTGCAGACAGTCCGTATACCGGCAGTCACTCTGGCGCTCGAGCGAGGATTGCAACCTCAACGTAACCCATTCACGGGGTGCTGAGCGCAATGAATGCTTCGTTTTTTGGCACTCGGAGTCTCTTCTTCTTGAGCCGCTCTTACGATATTGATGAGATTCTCGCCTCGCTTCTCGGCGAGTGTGAGGTGGGCGCACGGCCTGAAGCGTCGCCTGCGCCTCCTCTGGATCGGTTGGCACATACTTTGAGCGATTATGGCGCCTAGGCAATCACGACGTCGAAGCTGAGTAGCGAACACTCACGAGCGCTCGGACGCCGATCTCTACTGTCGGAGGTACCAGCAGATCTGCTGGTGGAACCTGACTCTGGAGAAAACAATGACTTTGTCACGCGCACGAATCGCCGTCCCCTTCCTCGCGCTCGCCCTGCTCGCGGGCCCCGCTCTGACCGGATGCTCGCCCCAGTCACTGACGGAAGGCATCGCCGAAGGGGTCGCCGGCGAGAACGGTCAGAAGATCGATCTGAACACCGATGGCGGACTGCCCGACGGTTTTCCCGAGAACATCCCTGTCGTCGACGGTGAGGTGATCTCCGGTGTCTCCGTGGGCGACGGAGAGACGCAGACCTGGACCGTGCAGATCGCCATCACCGATGCCGAAGCGGCATACAACGAGGTCAAGAGCGGTCTCGAGAAGGCCGGATTCACCTCGGACTTCACCGGGATGACCGACGGGCAGGGCTACGGCACCTTCGACGACGGAGTGCACTCGGTGGTCATCTCGACCGGCGACAACGGCACGGAGGTCATGGCGGCGACGTACATCGTGTCACAGACGATGCGCTGATCCATTGCTCAGGAGAAGAGTCCGGCGCCCACGTAGGAGCCCTTCTTGGCGCCGGGGGGAACGGCGAACAGGCCTGACCCGACGTGCCTGATGTACTCGTTCATCAGATCGTTCTTCGCCAGGTTCATCTGGATGTCGATGAACTGGGCGGGGGACCGCTGATAGCTGATGAAGAAGAGGCCGGCGTCGAGTCGTCCGAGGTTGTCGTTGCCGTCGACGAAGTTGTAGCCGCGGCGCAGGATCTCGGAACCCGCATTCGAGTCGGGATGCGCGAGCCGCACGTGCGAATCCGTGTCGATGAGCGGCTTGTCTGCGCGACCGAGCACCGAGAAGTCGGGGGCCGTGAACTCCGTTCCCCCGGAGAGAGGAGCCCCTTCGCCCTTGGTGCGCCCGATGATCTTCTCCTGCTCGCTGAGGGCTGTTCGGTCCCACGTCTCGATGGTCATTCGGATGCGCCGGGCCACGAGGTAGGAGCCGCCGGCCATCCAGGCGGGCGCGTCTGCCGAGTTCACCCACACCGACGTCGACACCTTGCCGGGCTCCTCGGCCTTGATGTTCGCGGTGCCGTCCTTGAACCCGAACAGGTTTCGCGGAGTGACCTGCGACGTGCTGGTCGACGAGGTGCGGCCGAAGCCCAGCTGCGACCAGCGAAGACTGGCCCGGCCGAATGCGATGCGCGAGAGATTGCGGATGGCGTGCACGGCGATCTGCGGGTCGTCGGAGCAGGCCTGGATGCACAGGTCTCCGCCCGTTCGCTGCGCATCGAGATCGTCGGCGGGAAAGTGCGGAAGCTCGGTCAGCTCGGTCGGCCGCTTCGACGCGATGCCGAAGCGGTCGGCGCCCGACGCGTCGACGAAGAGAGTCGGTCCGAAGCCGATGGTGATCGTGAGGCCTCCGGTCGGAAGGTCGAGGGCCTCTCCCGTGTCCTGCGGGGGAGCGTCGTACGGACCGTCGACCGCGCCGAACTCGCCCACGGGCTTGCCCTGGCACATGAGTGCGGCGGCGGTGCTCCAGTCCTGCAGCAATTCGATCAGGTCGGCCCTCGTGGCCGTCGACGACATGTCGAACGCAGCGAAGTGCAGTCTGTCCTGGGCGGGCGTGACGATGCCGGACTGGTGCGCGCCGAAGAACGGGTAGCTCGTGCCGCCCGTGGTGGATCCGCCGGCCGTCGCGGTCGCCGCAAGAACGCCGCGGTCGCCCGCGACGCCCACGCCGAGGCCCACGACCCCGGCGCCGGCCAGCCCGAGAAGCCCTCGTCGAGAGAGCTTCTGCGGGGCGGCCGGCGCCGAGTCGTCCGTCAGGGAGTCGTCTGTCATGTGACCTAGCCGACGAGGGTGGCGGTGAGCTCGCTGAGCGGCTCGCTCAGCGAGTTGACGCCGTCGGCCAGCTCCTTCACCTGGGTGGGGGTGAGTTCGTTGTAGTAGACGAAGCCCTCGTCGAGGCTGCCGTAGGCGGCGAGCTGCTGCTCCAGGTCGCCGAAGCGCGTGTCGAGCGTCTTCACGAGCTCCGGGTCCTTCGTCTCGACGATGTCGCGCACGCCCTCGTAGGCGACGCGTGCGCCTTCGAGGTTGGCCTGGAAGTCCCAGAGATCGGTGTGCGACCAGATCTCCTCCTCGCCGGTGATCTTGCCGCTCGCAACCTCTTCGAGCAGGCCGATCGCGCCGTTCGAGATGGCATCGATGGTCACCGTGTAGTCGCTCGCGTGCACGGCGTCGTAGAGCTCCTGGGTGTTCTCTTTCAGCTTGTCGGCGTAGTAGCTGCGCTCCTCGGGAGTGAGCGCGATGTACTCCACGCCCCCGTTGTCGGCAGCCGCCGGCGGGAACAGGTCTTTCTCGATGCGGTGCCAGCCGGTCCACTCGTCGCCCGGCGCCACGTCTGCCTCGCGGAAGTCGATCTCCGGGTCGAGGTCGCCGAACGACTCGGCCACGGGCTCGATACGCTCGTAGTTGGCGCGGGTCGTCGCATAGGTGGCGCGAGCGGTCTCGTCGTCGCCGGCCAGGTAGGCGGCGAGGAAGGTGTCGGTTCCTGTGACGAGCTGCGCCACCTGGTCCTTGATGTACGCGACGTAGTTCGTGGCGGCCGCGTCGACCTGCTCCTGCTCGTCGCCCGCGAGCTTCACCTTGTCGCCGGTCACAGCGAAGGCGGCGTTTCCGATGCCGTCTCCGATCATTCCCGGCTTGCAGACGGTGAAGTAGTCGCCGGGCTGCGCCTGCACGACGAGGTCGCGCGAGATGCCGGGGCCGACGTTCTCGACCTCTCCGACGATGCGCAGGCCGTCATCGGCGAGGAGATAGAACTCGGTCACCTGGTCGCCGGAGTTCGTGACCTCGAAGCGCAAGGTTCCGCTGGAGGCCGTGTTGGTGCTGACCGTGCAGGCGTCGGCGCTCGAGTCGACCGTGATGGCGGCCGAATCGGATGGCGAGGCGTTGGGGACGCAGCCGGTGAGTGCCAGCAGGGTCGCTGCGGCGCCGATCGTCGTGAGTACTGCTGTGGCTTTCACCGGGCTCCTTGGGGGGTTGGTCGGGCGGTGCTGCTGTCGGAAGCGGGTACCTGTGCTGCGGGTGCCTTGCGGCCGACGGCGCGGAGGAAGACGATCATCGTGGGAACGACGTAGAGGACCCAGGCGGCGGCCTCGAGCCACGTCGTTGCGGGGGAGAAGTTGACGGTGCCCTTGAGCAGGGTGCCGTACCAGCTGTCGGGCGGAATCGCGGCCGAGACGTCGAATGCCAGACTGTGCAGGCCGGGAAGGATGCCCGCCTCCTGCAGGTCGTGCACGCCGTAGGAGAGCACGCCGCCGGCGACGACGATGAGTACGGCGCCCGACCAGGCGAAGAATCTCGACAGGTTGATGCGCACCAGCCCGCGGTTGATAAGCCATCCGAGGAGAACGGCGACGACGATGCCGAGAGCGGCTCCGACGAGAGGAAGCGTGGTCGATCCCGTGGCCTGCACGGCGGCCCAGATGAACAGGGCCGTCTCGATGCCCTCGCGGCCGACAGCGAGGAAGGCGACGAGAACGAGGCCCCATCCGGCGCCCTCGAGGTGCTGGTCGACGTCGTGCTGCAGGTGGTGCTTCAGGTTCTTCGAGGTGCGGAGCATCCAGAAGACCATCCACGTCACGAAGATCGTGGCGATGATCGACAGGGACCCGCCGATCGCCTCCTGGGCCTCGAACGAGAGGCCGTAGGTGCCGAACGTGAGGACGGCGCCGAGAGACAGCGAGACCAGCACGGCCAGTGCCACGCCCAGCCAGATTCGCTTCAGCACATCGCGACGTCGGATCTTCACGACGTAGGCGATGAGGATGCCGACGACCAGCGCAGCTTCGAGTCCCTCACGCAGGCCGATGAGAAAGTTCGCGAGCAAAGGCAGGACCTTAGTATGAGGCGGCGCGATCCGCGCCGGAGGGAGGAGGCGGCCCACGCTGGTCGACTCGGAGATTCGGTAAGGCTTGCCTTACTGGATCCGACTGTAACTCGTCAGGTGTCGCCGTGTCCAGTCAGCTCGGCTGGAGATCGGCAGTGACTGGCCGATCCGCGCTGACGAGCCTCAGGGCGACGGCGATGACCGCCGTCGTCACGGTGAGGAGCAGAAGGCTGAGACCCCATTGGATCTCCGCCGCGAACACGGCGAACGAGATCAGCGCCGCGATCTGGATGCGCAGGGGTCCGGGGGTGCGCGACCCCGGCAGGGCGGGTGTCGGAGGGCGCTCCCAGCGCGCGACGACGAGGCTGAGCGCGGCGAGGATCGCCCAGACGGCGAGGACGAACAGGGGTCTGGTCGCCCACCAGACGCCGCTGCCCGGCACGCTGTCGACCCATCCGCTGAGGAAGAGGGCGCCGCTGAGGGCCACGATGATCGGCAGGTGCCACAGGTAGATGGTCATCGCGCGGCTGCCGACGAAGAACACCGCGATGAGCACAGGCTTGAGTGTCATCGCCACGCGGAGTGCGGGATAGAGGAGGTGCAGGATGCACACCTGGGCGACGCCGAGGAGTATCAAGGGCACGGTCGCGGGATTGAGGTTGGTCAGCATGTCGACCGGGTAGAGGTCGAGTCCGTAGGTGAGCGCCGCGAGGACTCCGTAGCTCGCTGCGGCCCCGGCCACCAGCTGCCAGCGGGCGCGACGCGCGAACCAGCCGTCGGCGTAGAAGAATCCGAGCTGCTGCACGGCGAGCCAGACGAAGACCAGGTTGATCAGACCGATCTCCTGGACGCCGCTCAGGATGCGTGCGGCGTCGACGATCGCCGACAGGCCGACCAGTACGGCGATCGTCAGCGCGGGGCGGGAGGCGTGGGCGCGATGGACGATCGGCAGGAACGCCTGGCAGGAGATGTACGCCGCGAGGAACCAGAGCGGCATCCCCACGCCGGCCGACACGACGTCGACGAGTGCGCGATCGACGCCGGCGACGACGAGCACCCAGAGCACGACCGTGAGGAAGACGAGAAGGGGGAGCGCGGGCCTCAGCAGGCGCACCAGTCGTGTGCGCAGGAACTCGGCGGGTGATGTGCCCCGCCGCGTCGCGCTTCGCCACGACACGGCGCCGGCGAACCCCCCGACGACGAAGAAGAGGGGCATGATCTGGCCGACCCAGGTGGCAAGGGCGAACCACTCCTTCGTCTGCAGGGGGTTGATCTGTCCGATGGTGTCACCGTCTCGATGGAGGCCGACCATCAGGGAGTGCATCATGACGACCGCGAAGACGCAGAAGACCCGGGCGAGGTCGACCACGAGGTCGCGCTTGCTGCGTGCGGCCATCTCGACGACATCGACGGATTCACCCTCGGGATTCGTGGCGGCCTGGCTGGACCTGTTCGACATCGAGCACCCTTTTCCGTTCGTGTCGATCATGATAGCGAGCAGGGGGAGCGGTGAAGCTCCCAGCCGGGCGCGGATAGTCTTGACGGGTGATCGAAGCACAGCCTGAGCAGCACCGCGCGGCGACCAGGGAGACCCTGTCGTCGCGAATCGTGTCGTGGGTGGTCGGCCTCGGCCTCGGCGTGCTCTTCGGAGTCATGGGCACGGCAGTGAGCCAGTCCACCTGGACGGTCGCGCCCGGGTTCAGCCTCCCCGTCGGCCTCATCGTGGCCCTCCCGGCGGTCCTCCTTCTGCTGGTGGGCCTCCGTCTCGTTCTGCGCACCCGCACGACGGCCATCGTGGCGGCGTTCGGCATCGTCGTCACGATCTTCCTCCTCTCGCAGCCCAGCGCGGGCGGATCGATTCTGGTGCCTGGCAACGCTCTGGGCGTCGTCTGGACCTTCGCGCCCACGGTCATCGCTCTCCTGGTGCTCGCGTGGCCGCGGTTCGGGAAGAATTAGACTTATCCAGTCGCACCACCTCCTGTGCGGCATGAAGGGAACGAACGCACTGTGACCTACGTCATCGCCCTGCCCTGTGTCGACGTCAAAGACCGGGCCTGTATCGACGAATGTCCGGTCGACTGCATCTACGAGGGTGAACGCTCGCTCTACATCCACCCCGACGAATGCGTCGACTGCGGTGCATGCGAGCCCGTCTGCCCCGTCGAGGCCATCTACTACGAAGACGACCTTCCCGAAGAGTGGGCCGACTACTACAAGGCCAACGTCGAGTTCTTCGACGACATCGGCTCCCCGGGAGGAGCGGCCAAGGTCGGCGTGATCGCCAAGGACCACCCGCTGGTCGCAGCGCTTCCCGCGCAGTCGCACGGCGAGCAGTAAGTGGCCCTCGGAGCGCTTCCCGACTACCCCTGGGACGCCATGCGGCCGTACGCCGAGACGGCCCGGCGTCATCCCGACGGCATCGTCGACCTGTCGATCGGCTCGCCCGTCGACCCGACGCCCGAGAAGGTGCGCGAGGCGCTGGCCTCGGCGACCGACGGGCACTCCTACCCTCAGACGGCGGGCACGCCCGAACTGCGCGCGGTCGTGTCGCGGTGGTTCGCCCGCCGCCGCAACGTGCCGGGCCTCTCCGATGACGAGGTGCTGCCCACCATCGGATCGAAGGAGCTCGTGGCCTGGCTCCCTCTGATGCTCGGCCTCGGCGAGGGCGACGTGGTGGTGCATCCTCGGGCCGCCTATCCGACCTATGCGGTGGGGGCGACGATCGCGGGCGCTCGAGCCGTCGCATCCGATGACCCGGCCGACTGGCCCGCCGAGACGCGACTCGTGTGGCTGAATTCGCCGGGCAACCCCGACGGCGCCGTGCTGGATGTCGACGGCCTGGCAAGGGCGGTCGCGCGGGCGCGCGAACTGGGCGCGGTCGTCGCGAGCGACGAGTGCTACGCCGAGCTGGGCTGGGACGGGCCCTGGCAGAACGATCCGGTACCGAGCGTACTCGACCCCCGCGTGACCTCGGGCGATCGCAGCGGGCTGCTCGCGGTGTACTCGCTCAGCAAGCAGTCGAACCTGGCCGGCTACCGCGCAGCGTTCGTGGCCGGAGACTCGCGCCTGATCGAGCGTCTGCTCACCGTGCGCAAGCACGCGGGCATGATGCCTCCCGCTCCCGTGCAGGCTGCGATGATCGCCGCCCTGTCCGACGACGAGCATGTCTCGGCGCAGAAGGAGCTCTACCGGGCGCGTCGCGCCATCCTGCGGCCGGCGCTGGTCGACTTCGGCATGCGCATCGACCGCAGCGAGGCCGGCCTCTACCTCTGGGGCACGAAGGGCGTCGACGCCTGGCAGACCATCGGCGAGCTGGCCGAACTCGGCATCCTGGCCGGGCCGGGCCCCTTCTACGGCGACCATTTCCCGCAGCACGTGAGGCTCTCGCTCACTGCGACAGACGAGAGGATCGCGGCCGCCGCCGCACGACTCGCCTGAGCTGCGGCCTTGTCGGCATCCTCCAACGACAACCGGCGGTTGCGTGTGGATGTCATGGTTGCCCCCATTTCGCCCTAGGCTGTAGGAGGGTCAACGCGGTCCGGGGTCACACATCCTGCGTCTAGCGTCCCGCCACTTACCATCAGGCAGGAACACTCGTCAGGAGGCGCCGTGACCGACGTCGGGCAGAACACTTCAGCATCAAACCCCGAAGCAGCAGAACCCCGCAAGGCGACGCTCTCCTTTCCCGGAGGCTCCGCCGATTTCCCCATTCTCGACAGCGTCGACGGAGCATCCTCCATCGACCTCTCGACGTTCACCAAGCAGACGGGCATGACGACCCTCGACTACGGGTTCGTCAACACGGCCGCGACGAAGTCGAACATCACTTACATCGACGGCGATCAGGGAATCCTGCGCTACCGCGGGTACCCGATCGAGCAGGTGGCCAAGGGCCTCAGCTTTCTCGAGGTCGCCTGGCTGCTCATCTACGGCGAGATTCCGACCGAGAGCGAACTCGACGACTTCGACCGGCGCATCCGCCGCCACACGCTGCTGCACGAAGACCTGAAGCGGTTCTTCGACGGGCTGCCCCACCAGGCCCACCCGATGTCCGTGCTCTCGAGCGGCGTGTCGGCTCTGTCGACGTACTACCAGGACTCCCTCGACCCGACGAACCCCGAGCACGTCGAGATCTCGACCATGCGCCTCCTCGCGAAGATGCCCGTCATGGCCGCCTACGCGCACAAGAAGAGCGTCGGCCAGGCCTTCCTCTACCCCGACAATAGCCTGAGCTTCGTCGACAACTTCCTGCGACTCAACTTCGGCACCATGGCCGAGCCGTACGAGGTGAACCCCGTGGTCTCGAGCGCTCTCGAGCGCCTCCTCATCCTCCACGCCGACCACGAGCAGAACGCGTCGACGTCGACCGTGCGTCTCGTCGGTTCGACGCAGGCCAACATGTTCGCGTCGATCTCGGCCGGCATCAACGCCCTCTTCGGCCCCCTTCACGGCGGCGCGAACGAGGCCGTGCTGAGCATGCTCGGAGACATCCAGGCCTCGGGCGAAGGCGTCGCCAAGTACGTGGAGCGTGTCAAGAACAAAGAGGCCGGCGTGAAGCTCATGGGCTTCGGGCACCGTGTCTACAAGAACTACGACCCGCGCGCCAAGCTCGTGAAGGAGAGCGCCGACGAGGTGCTCGAAGCGCTCGGAGTGCACGACGATCTGCTCGAGATCGCGAAGGAACTCGAACAGATCGCCTTGGCCGACGACTACTTCAAAGAGCGTCGCCTCTACCCGAACGTCGACTTCTACACCGGCGTCATCTACAAGGCGATGGGGTTCCCGACGCGCATGTTCACCGTGCTGTTCGCCATCGGCCGACTGCCCGGATGGATCGCCCACTGGCGCGAGATGACCTCCGACCCGCAGACCAAGATCGGCCGCCCGCAGCAGCTCTACTTAGGCCACGCAGCGCGAGACCTGCCCGGCGCTCAGTAGCCGCCGTCGCCCGTGGCGGGTGCGCCGGAGAGAACCTGCCTGGAGCTCGAGACTCCGAGGCGCGTCGCCCCGGCGTCGATCATCGCGAGCGCGTCGTCGTAGCTGCGGATGCCGCCGGATGCCTTGACGCCCAGTCGTGCTCCCACGGTCTCGGCCATCAGACGCACGGCGTGCACGGTGGCGCCGCCGGTCGGGTGGAAACCGGTGGAGGTCTTGACGAAGTCCGCGCCGGCGGCCTCGGCGGCCCGGCAGACGGCCACGATCTCCTCGTCGCTGAGCGCGGCCGACTCGATGATGACCTTCAGCACCCGGGGTGCGGGAATCTCGGCTCGCACGGCCGCGATATCGGCCTGCACGCGGTCGAAGGCGCCGGCCTTGGCAGCGCCCACGTCGATGACCATGTCGACCTCGTCGGCTCCCTGGCTCACCGACAGGCGAGCCTCGGCGGCCTTGATCTCCGAGTGGTGCTTGCCCGAGGGAAAACCGCAGACGACGGCGATCTTCAGCGACGAGCCGGAAGGCAGTTCCAGGGGGAGCATCGACGGTGAGACGCAGACGGAGTACGCGCCCAGGTCGTCGGCCTCGGTGACGAGTGCCGCGACGTCGGCGTCGGTCGCCTCCGGCTTGAGGAGCGTGTGGTCGAAGTAGTTCGCCAGCTCGGCGGTGCTGATCGGCTGGGGGTCGAGAGAGGTCACGATGAGTCCTTAGTGAATCGAAATCGAAGGGGAGTGCTGGGTTCAGGCGTGCAGCATGGCGTTGAGCTGGATGCCGGCCCCGGTGCGAGGCAGCACCTCGACGGCGCCGGTGAGCGAGTTGCGGCGGAAGAGCAGATTCGGAACGCCGGAGAGCTCCACGGCCTTCACCGTGCGGCGACCTCCGTCGGCGGTGGGCGCCGAATCGATGAGCACGACTTTGGTGCCGGCGGTCACGTACAGGCCCGCCTCGACCACCGAATCGTCGCCGATCGAGATGCCGATTCCGGAGTTCGCTCCGAGCAGGGCACGCTCGCCGATCGACACCCGCTGGGTTCCACCGCCGGATAGCGTGCCCATGATCGAGGCTCCTCCGCCGATGTCGGACCCGTCACCGACCACGACGCCCTGCGAGACCCGGCCCTCGACCATGGAGGTTCCGATGGTGCCCGCGTTGAAGTTCACGAACCCCTCGTGCATGACGGTCGTTCCCGGGGCGAGGTGGGCGCCGAGGCGAACGCGCGAGGCATCGGCGATGCGCACTCCCGCCGGGCTCACGTAGTCGAGCAGCCGCGGGAACTTGTCTATGCCGGTGCTCGCGATTCCGTGTCGCTGGAGAGACGGGCGCAGCCGGTCGAAGTCGTCGGGGTGCACGGGGCCGGCATTCGTCCAGACAACGATCGGCAGGTGGCCGAAGATCCCGTCGAGGTTGATGGTGTTCGGGCGCACCAGAAGGTGGGAGAGCAGATGGAGCCGCAGGTAGGCATCCGGTGTCGACGCGGGCGGCTCACGCAGGTCGATCTCGAGAGTCACGATGTCGACCGTCACGTTGCGTCGGGCGTCGGGCAGGGCGTGGGCCTCGAGCTCGGCAGGGGCGAGGTGCGGGTCGCGACCCTCGGGCAGCCGCCCCAACGCGGGGCTCGGGAACCAGGTGTCGAGAACGACTCCCGCGCCGGAGGTGGTGGCGAGACCGGATGCCCAGGCGAAATCGGGCGTGGCGGGGCTGATGGAATGCTCGGAACTCATGCACCGAGCCTACCGACTCGGCCGCCTGGCCCACCCTCGACGGTGTCGGCATCTAGGCTTGGACGCATGACGGATTCCGCTCCCGCCCCGCTCGTGTCTCTCGATCTCGGCGCCAGCTCGATCGAGTTGACGAGACAGCTCTGCGACATGAGGTCGGTCTCCGGAGACGAGACGGCCATCGCCGACGCCATCGTCGCGAGCCTGAGCGGATCGGACCACCTCGAGATCCATCGAGACGGAGACACCGTCGTCGCCCGTACGACGCTCGGTCGGTCATCGCGGGTCGTCATCGCCGGTCACATCGACACCGTTCCCATCAACGACAACGTTCCGACCCGTTATGAGACCCTCGAGCCGGGATCGCCGGCCGGTGCCCCCGGCGACTACCTCTGGGGTCGCGGCACGGTCGACATGAAGGGCGGAGTCGCCGTGCAGCTCAAGCTCGCAGCCGAGCTCACCGAGCCCGCCGTCGACATCACGTGGATGTGGTACGACAACGAAGAGGTGTCGAGCGAGCTGAACGGCCTCGGCAGGCTCGCGAGGAACGCGCCTGAGCTGTTCGAGGGAGACTTCGCGATCCTCGGCGAACCGACGAACTCCCTGATCGAGGGCGGCTGCAACGGAACGCTGAGGGCGGAGATCCGCACGAGGGGCCTGCGGGCGCACTCGGCGCGCAGCTGGGTCGGCGAGAACGCCATCCACGCGCTCGCACCCGTTCTCGCGACGCTGGCGGCCTACGAGCCGCGCCAGATCGAGGTCGAGGGACTCGTCTATCGCGAGGGTCTGAACGCCGTGGGCATCTCCGGGGGCGTCGCGGGCAACGTGATTCCGGATGCGGCGGTCGTGGAGGTCAACTACAGATTCGCGCCATCACGCTCCGGCGACGAGGCCGAGGCCCATATCAGGCAGGTCTTCGCGGGCTTCGACGTGACGATCGTCGACGTCGCGGAGGGTGCGCGTCCCGGACTCGACGCCCCCGTCGCGCGCCAGTTCATCGAGGCCGTCGGCGGCGACCCGCTGCCCAAGTACGGATGGACCGATGTGGCCCGCTTCTCGGCTCTCGGCGTTCCCGCCGTCAACTACGGCCCGGGGGACCCCCTGAAGGCGCACGCCGACGACGAGCGCGTGCTGCTCAGCCAGATCACCGACTGCGAGAACGGTCTGCGGCGCTGGCTCACCGGAACAGCGTCCTCCGCCGAATGATCACCCGCAGGCGTGCGGCGCTCGTGCGCTACCGGGTTCTTCCCTGGTGGGCGCGGGTCTCGCTGATCTACATCGCGGCACGCATCGTCAGCACCGTCATCATCCTGGCGATCGCCGCCGGGCAGGGCGCCAATCCCTGGACGGGCGCGCATCCGGGGTATTTCGATTTCGCGACCATCTGGGACGGCCACTGGTATTTCATCGTCGCCGTGACGGGATACCCCGACCAGCTGCCGATGACGGCCGACGGGCACGTCGGTGAGAACGCGTGGGCCTTCATGCCGGTGTACCCGTTCCTGGTGCGGGGCCTCATGATCGTCACGACGCTCTCCTGGCCCGTGGTGTCGGTCGCGGTCTCGGCGATCGCAGGACTCGGTGCGGCCCTCGTGTTCTACAAGTTGATGGTGCGTGTGCTTGCAGACGCGCAGACCGCGATGTTCTCGGTCGTGCTGTTCTGCGTCGCTCCCGTGTCGGCGCTCTTCCAGCTGTCGTATGCCGAGTCGCTCCACACATTCCTGCTCGTCGTAGGGCTCTACCTCGTCGTTCGGCGACAGTACGGCTGGCTGATCCCGGTCATCGCCGTCATGGCGTTCACGCGGCCGTCGGGTCTCGCGTTCGCCCTCTTCCTCGGTCTCCACGTGATCGTGCGATTCGTCACGCGCGACCGCGAGCCGTTCCCGTGGCGCGAGAGGATCGCGGTGAGCCTGATCGCCGTCTTCAGCGCGGTCATGGGCCTGGCCTGGCCGGCGATCGCGGCCCTGGTCACGGGAGACCCCACGGCCTACACGGACACCGAACTGGCCTGGCGATCGGCCTACATCGGCTACCAGCATCTGGTTCCTTTCGCGCCCTGGTTCCAATCGGCGAACTGGTGGCTCAACTCGCAGTCCGGTTTCCCGGTCGGGGGACTGGTCGTGGTGCTCCTGACCGCCGCGTTCGCGCTGAGCCTCCTGATCGCCCCGGTGAGACGACTCGGCGCAGATCTGCGCATCTGGGTGCTGAGCTATGGCGTGTACCTGCTCGCGGTCTTCTTCCCGCAGTCGAGCACCTTCCGCCTGCTGATGCCGATGTCTCCGCTTCTCGGAGCGGTCGCGCAGCCGAAATCCGTGGTCTACCGGGTGGCGATGGTCGGCGTCTTCATCGCCGCGCAGACAGGGTGGCTGCTGCTCTGCTGGGGTGTCGACGGGGCGGACTGGACACCCCCGTAAGGGAGCAGCACCGGCACGGGTGCGGCGGAAGCGTCGCGAAATAGCGGATAATAGAAGTTCACGACGAAAGGGAGCCGCATGGCCGCCATGAAGCCCAGGACCGGAGACGGACCAATGGAGGCTGTCAAAGAAGGACGCCTCATTATCGTGCGAGTGCCACTCGAAGGAGGGGGTCGCCTCGTGGTTTCGGTGAATGATGCCGAGGCGAAGGAGTTGCACGATGCTCTCGCGGGAGTAGTAACCCCCGCCTGATCCTGGCCGCGTCGAACCAGGCGCACCACGAATCGAAGCTCGGCGGCTGGTCCGACGGGAGAACGGGTTCACAACCCGCTCTCCTCGAAGGTCAGTCGCCGACTTTTGTTATCTGGAGAAGACCGTCTCCCGCAGGAGACAGCGCGACGAGAACAGCGTTCGACTTCGAGAGCTCGGTGATGAGCGTGCGGAAGTCGGTGGCGGTGTCATCGCGCTGGGCCGGGTCGGCGACGCGGTCTCGCCACAGGGCGTGGGGCACGGCGACGGTTCCGCCCTTGCGCACGAGTCGAAGCCCATGCTCGACGTACTCGATGACCGACTCCGTGTCGGCGTCGATGAGGACCAGGTCGTAGGAGTTCTCGTTCATGCGCGGCAGCACGTCGACCGCTCGTCCGGCGATGAGACGGAACCTGTTCGAGGGGATGCCCTCCGCGAGGAAGGCGGCGCGCGCGGCCTGCTGGTACTCGACCTCGGTGTCGATCGACGTGATGGACGCCTCGGGCGCACCCCGCAGCATCCACAGCCCCGACACGCCCGCACCCGTGCCGACCTCGATGATCGACATGGCGCCGGATGCCGCGGCGAGCACGCCGAGTTGCGCCCCGACGGCGGGCGACACCGGATCGATGCCCAGTTCGAGCGAGTGCGCGCGGGCCTGCGCAAGCCCAGCCGGCTCCAGGACGACGTCCTCGGAGTACTTCCAGTTCATTTCTTTACCTGACACGTCACTCTCCTCCGGGCAAGCATAGGTACTGGCGGCCCTGTCAGCCGCGAGCCACGCGGCGGAGGTAGTCTGTCAGGGTGTTCAACGGGTTGTCGTTCGAGAAGCTGCTGCTCGTCGGCGTCATCGCCGTCTTCCTGCTCGGCCCCGACAAACTCCCGAGCTACGCCGCGAAGCTGGGCCGCCTCGTCCGCACTCTGCGCGACTACGCCGATGGTGCGAAGGTGCGCATGAAAGAGGAGATGGGTCCGGAGTTCGACGAAGTCGACTGGAAGAAGCTCGATCCTCGGCAGTACGATCCTCGGCGCATCATCAGGGAGGCGCTGCTCGACGATGCGCCGGCCGCTGCCGCTCCCGTGGTGAAGCCGGTCTCCCGCCCCGAGCCCGCGTATCTCTCGCGCAAGAAGGATGCCGTGCAGCCGGATGCGCCGCAGGACCTGTCTACGCCGTACGACTCCGAATCCACCTGATCGGCAGTGTCGGCGCGTTAGATTGGTGTCATGACAAGCGACGTCGACGGCACCGATACGGTCACCTCACTGTTCTCCGGCGACGACGAACTGGTCGTGACGCCCGACACGGTGTCGGCGGACTGGACCTCGTCGCCCTGGACCCTCGCCGTGCTCGTGCTCATCGGGTGCGTCGCCGTGACCGCGCTCTTCGGCGTGGTGATTCCCGTTCTTGCGGATCTCGTACTCGGCTGGATGCCCCTGGTGTTCGTGCTCTGATCCGCTGAATCGGCGGATCGCCGACTCAGCGTGGCCCTCCGCCCAGGTCGAGCGAACCGTCCGGCCTCCAGATGGCCCTCATGGTCGACGGCACGACGCTGGTCGAGCCGTCTGCTGAGATGCTGGGCATCTCGCCCGACCATTCCAGCCTCACGCCGGTCGACGGGAACTCGTCGATCGTGACGCACGACATGGCGAAGGAGCTCCTCGGCTGCACGGCGAAGAGGCACACCATGTTGGCGGCATTGCGGCCGATGTAGAGCTGGAAGAACGGGTCGCCGATCGCCCGGATCGACTCCCCGATGATCGTTCCCGGCAGCGCCTGGTCTGGCAGGTCTGCAGCGATCTGGGGGCGGTCGAAGAGAGCCAGCGCGCCGCTGCTGTCGACGAGGGGGCGCGACGTCGTCGGCTCGCTCACGACGTCGGTGGGGGAGCCCGCGTAGAGGCCCACGGCGACTCCGACGGCCAGCGCGAGGAGGACGGCCGCGACACGTCGGGCGATCGCCCTGCGGGGCGCACGCTCGGCACCCTCGGGCGGGTCGTCGGATGCCGTGGGTTCGGCTGTCGGGGGCTGCGGCGCGGGGTCGATGTCGACGGCCTGGCCGGCAGACGTGTCGGATGCCTCGCGGAGGCGACGCGAATCGAGCAGCTGCAGCTGGCGAGCGGCGGCACGGGCGTCGGACGACTCGCTCGAGGCGGAGAAGACGCGACGCTGGAGCTCGCGTCTCTGCGCGTCGATCGAGGCCTGGTCATCGTTCACCTCTGCCCCTCTCGCGATCGGGAATGCGACCATACTCGCACGCCCGCGTGAGCGTCGGCGAGCGCCCGATCAGAACGTGATGCGCCACAGATATTCCGAGCCGTCGGGACGGAACCACCGCACGACGACGATGCCGCGACGAGGCAGCTCCTGGCCCGAGACGGTGAGCCTGACCTGCTGGCCCGGATCGAGCACGAGCGGGGCGGTCGTGCGCAGGAGGCCGGTGCCGAGAAGGCTGAACGACAGGGCGGTGAGACGTTCAGGGCTGCGGTTGGTGAGCACAAGGGAGTGCCGGGCAGTGCGGCTGGAGATGGCGAAGGGAACGGGATACGCGACGTCGATCATGCGGGCAGGCTAGGTGCAGCGACCGACGCCGGAGTCGTCTGCGGGCCCCTCGGGCCGGGGTGCTGTGGACGGATCGCTCGGCCGCGTTGCGGGGGAGGAGGAGCCGGTCAGCGCGGCGAGACTCCCAATCGTCGTCCCGCCAGCTGTCGGCCGCGTGTCGCGATCACGTCGGCGACCGAGATGATCGCTGCACTGGCCGGGTCGGACGGGTTCGCGAGCACCAGGGGTTCTCCCGTGTCGCCGCCCCGGCGGAGATCGAGACTCAGGGGCACGGACGCGAGCAGCGGCACCGGCGACTCCTGGCCCTGCGACAGGCGCCGGGCGACCTCGGCTCCGCCGCCGGATCCGAAGAGGTCGACAACCGATCCGTCGGGCTGCGTGAGAGGCCCCATGTTCTCGATCACGCCGAAGATCTTCTGCCCGGTCTGCCTCGCGACGATGCCTGACCGCTCCGCGACGTCCGCGGCAGCGGGCTGGGGTGTCGTCACGACGATCACCTCGGCGTTCGGAAGAAGCTGGCCAATGGAGATGGCGATATCGCCGGTGCCGGGCGGGAGATCGAGGAGCAGGACGTCGAGATCGCCGAAGAAGACGTCGGTGAGGAACTGCTGGATCGTGCGGTGGAGCATGGGCCCGCGCCATGCGACCGCCCCGCCCGACGCGCCAGACCCGGGGGCCGAGTCGATGAACATGCCGATCGAGATGACCTTCACATCGCGGCCCACGGGCGGGAGGATCATGTCGCCCACGCGCGTGGGCTTCACGGCCAGGCCGGTGTCGTCGACGAGACCCAGGATGGCAGGGATCGAGAATCCGTAGACGTCGGCGTCGACGATGCCCACCCGCAGCCCGCGGGCGGCGAGTGCGACCGCGAGGTTCGCGGTGATCGTCGACTTGCCGACACCGCCCTTGCCGCTCGTCACGGCGTAGATGCGGGTCAGGGAGTCGGGTCCGAACTGCACGGTGCGGTGGGCGCCCGGCCCCCGCAACTTCTCGACGAGCGCGCGTCGCTGGTCCGACGACATGATCGAGACGTCGACGTCGACCGTCGTGACGCCCGGAACGCCGGACGCGGCGACCCGCACATCACGCTCGATCGTGTCCGCAGCGGGGCATCCGACGATCGTCAGTCTGAGATCGACCGACGCGTGTCCCGAGTCGTCGACCGAGACGGTCCCCACCATGTCGAGCTCGGTGATGGGTTTGCGGATCTCGGGGTCGATGACACGCGTCAGCGCCTGCCTGACGGCGAGGTCGAGCTGCGGCGCGTCGGCCGTGTCAGGCACCGGGCGTTCCGGCGGCACGGCGACCATCGACATCCGATTCGGCGTCTCGATCGAGCTCGTCGAGGAACGCGCGCAACTCGGTGCGGATGAAGTCCTTGCTCGCCAGGTCCTTCATCGCGAGCCGCAGGGCCACCACCTCGCGCGCCAGGTACTCGGTGTCGGCGAGATTGCGTTCGGCGCGCTGTCTGTCTTGCTCGATCTGAACGCGGTCGCGGTCGTCCTGCCTGTTCTGCGCGAGCAGGATCAGGGGCGCTGCATAGGAGGCCTGCAGCGACAGGATGAGGGTGAGCGCCGTGAATCCGATGGCCGCATCGTCGAAACGCAGACCTTCGGGCGCGGTGGTGTTGTAGAACATCCAGGCGAGCACGAACAGGGTGAGAATGACCAGGAACCAGGGGGTTCCCATGCCGCGGGCGATGGCCTCTGTTCCCCGGCCGAAGCGGTCGCGGCTCTGCCGGTTGCGACGGGGGATGACGTTGCTGCGCAGGCCCTTGGGCGCGTCGAGACGGACGTCTGAACGGTTATTGCGTGCCATTGCCGGCCCTCCTTCGTGCGCCTATGCGTACTGGTCTCTTCGTGGGAACGGGAACTGTTCCGAGGCGTTCGGGAAAACGCGTCGGGGTGCGTTTCTCGTCGTCGCCGTCGTGACTTCGCCAGTCATCGGGCAGCAGGTAGTCGAGGACATCGTCAATGGTCACCACCCCGACGAGTCGGTGGTTGTCGTCGACGACCGGAACGGACACCAGGTTGTAGCTGGCGAGGATGCGCGACACCTCGGCGGCCGAGGTGTCGGCCGTGACGGGGTCGAGGCTCGAATCGAGCAGGGTGCCCAGTCGCTCGTGCGGGGGATACCGGAGCATGCGCTGGAAATGGACCATGCCGAGGAATCGGCCCGTCGGCGGTTCGTAGGGCGGAAGGGTGACGCAGATGGCGGCTCCCAGTGCCGGAGCCATCTCCTGACGCCGGATGAGGGCGAGCCCCTCGGCCACGGTGGCGTCGGCCGACACGATGATGGGCTCGGTCGTCATCAGACCACCGGCGGTGTCGGGCTCGTACGACAGAAGCATTCTCACGTCGTCGGCCTCTTCGGGCTGCATGAGGCTGAGCAGCGCCTCGCCGCGCTCGCCCGACAGCTGCGCGATGAGGTCGGCGGCGTCGTCGGGCTGCATCTGATCGAGCACGTCGGCGGCGCGGTCGTCGTCGAGCTGGCCGAGGATCTCGACCTGCTCGCTCTCGGGCATCTCTTCGAGCACGTCTGCGAGGCGCGCGTCGGGAAGTTCTTCGGCCACTTCGAGCATGCGTGCCTGCGGCAGGTCCATGAGGGTCGATGCGAGGTCGGCGGGCTTGAGATCGGAGTAGGTGGCGATCAGCTGCTCGGCGGACTGCGCTTCGCCGCCCTTGGTCTGCTCGACCACCTCGCGCCACTGCACGAACGACGTGGCGCCCTTCGCGAACGGCGAACCACCCGTCTTGGGGCGACGCACGAACAGCTGCGCCACCTGCCACTCACCGGGGCCGACCTCCTCGATCGCCACGTCCTCGACGGTTGCTTCGCCGCTGCCGTCGTTGAAGTCGAGTTTGCGGCCGAGCATCTCGGCGATCACACGCACCTCGCCGCCGCGCTGCTCGAAGCGGCGCACGTTGATGAGCCCGGTCGTGATGATCTGACCGCTGCCGATCGACGTCACACGCCCGATCGACAGGAAGACCCGACGCTTGCCCGGGATCTCGACGATGAGGCCGACGACACGAGGGGACTCGGTTCTGCGGTAGACCACGAGCACGTCGCGGACCTTGCCGAGGCGGTCACCGGCGGGGTCGAAGACGGTGCACCCGGCCAATCTGGCGACGAAGACTCTGGTGGCACTCACCTCTCTAACTTAGACCTTCATCAGGGCAGCCATGGGAGGATGGGCGGGTGAGCAATCAGAAGCCCTTCGGCGGCCGTGCCCCCAGCGATTCCGCCACGATTCCCCGGGGAGAGATCATCGCGAGCTACGAGTCGTACGGCGAGGCCCAAGCCGCTGTCGACACGCTCGCGCACGCCGACTTCCCGGTGGCGGAGGTGTCGATCGTGGGCAACGACCTCAAGAGCGTCGAACGCGTGATCGGCAAGCAGAGCTACGCCCGGGCGGCGATCTCCGGCGCGCTGAGCGGACTGTGGCTCGGCCTGTTCTTCGGCTTCTTCCTGGTGATCCTCTCGCCGACCGCGACGTCGCTTCCCTTCATCGCCGCCGCGAGCCTCATCGGTGCCGGATTCGGGCTGCTGTTCCGCATCGTCACCTACTCGATCTCGCGGCGTCGCCGAGATTTCACCTCCACGATGCAGGTCATCGCCACCAGCTACTCCCTCGTGGTGAGCCCCGACGTCGCCAATAAGGCCCGCAACGTTCTCGAGCGCTGAACGCGCCTGTCTCCCTACGAGAGCGACGCCATCCACGCCTCGACGTCATCGGCCGTGCGGGGGATGCCCGCGGAGAGGTTCTCGGCTCCATCGGCGGTCACGAGGATGTCGTCCTCGATGCGCACACCGATGCCCCTGAACGACTCGGGCACCGTCAGGTCATCCGGCTGGAAGTAGAGGCCCGGCTCGATCGTGAAGACCATGCCGGCCTCGACGATTCCGTCGAGGTACATTTCGCGTCGCGCCTGGGCGCAGTCGTGCACGTCGATGCCGAGGTGATGGCTCGTACCGTGCACCATGTAGCGGCGGTGCTGCTGGTTGTCGGCCTCAAGCGCCTCCTCCGCCGTGACCGGCAGGAGTCCCCACTCAGCCGTGCGACGGGCGATCACGCCCATCGCAGTGGCATGGATCTCGCGGAACCGGATGCCGGGCCTGACGATCGCGAAGGCCGCATCGGCGGCCTCCCGAACGGCCTCGTAGATGTCGCGCTGCACGGGGGAGAAGGTTCCGGAGATGGGCAGGGTGCGGGTGATGTCGGCCGTGTAGAGGCTGTCGAGCTCGACGCCGGCGTCGAGCAGCATCAGGTCGCCCGGCAGCACGGGGCCGTCGTTCCTCGTCCAGTGCAGCACGCAGGCATGCGGTCCGGATGCCGCGATCGTGTCGTACCCCACCGCGTTGCCGTCGGCCCGGGCGCGGGTGTTGAACACGCCCTCGACGAGGCGCTCGCCGCGCTCGTGCGACGAGATGCGCGGCAGATCGCGGATGACGTCGTCGAAGCCGCGCGCGGTCGCGGCGACCGCCTGACGCATCTGGTCGATCTCGAACTCGTCCTTCACCAGGCGCAGCTCCGACAGGTCGCGGGCGAGGACCGCGTCGAGTTCGTCGTCTGTTCCCTGCACCAGATCGCCGGCCGCCTCACGAACGACGCGGGTCGACGAACCCGCGGCCTCGCGCACGGCCTCGAAGTCGGCGATGCCCCTGGTGTCGATGCCGAGGTCTCCGGCCACCTGAGCCAGCGACGGGCGCGGACCGATCCAGAACTCGCCGATCTCGGAGTTCGCGTAGAACTCGTCGGAGTCGCGGCCGGCACGTTCGCGGAAGTACAGCGTGGCCGCGTGTCCGCCGTCCGAGGCGGGCTCGAGCACGAGCACGGCGCCGGGTTCGCTGTCGGAGCCCCAGGCGGTGAGCCACGAGAACGCCGAGTGCGCGCGGAACGGGTAGTCGGTGTCGTTGGAGCGCTGTTTGCGGTCACCCGCCGGGATGATGAGTGTCTCGCCGGGGTGGAGGGCGGAGATCGCCGCCCGGCGCGCGGCGGCGAAGGATGCCTCGGGTCGAGCCGGCGGGATGACGTCGGTGCGATCGGCCCAGCCGCTGGCGATGTAGTCCCGGAACGTCGTCGATCCAGGGGTCGTGCTCCTGTTGCTCGCTGCGGGGGTCTCGGGTGCGTCTGTCGTGTCAGTGTTCTGTGCGTCGGCCATCCATCCATTCTGCGCCCTTCTCCACCCCGAATTCGTGCGCCGACTATGTTGGAGCCATGCCCGAGGCCCGCGATCGCATTCCGTCGCGCCTCCTCGACCTCGCGGAGCGACTGACGCCGGCCGTCTACGTGGTCTCGGCGGCGGTCGTGGTGGTCGGCGCCGTGGCGGGATTCGGCGGGCTGGACACCGTCGCGGAGGCCCCCGTGGCCAGGGCGGACGCCGGTGAGGTCGTCGCGGGCAAGCAGCTCGACGTGTCGGTCGAGGACGCCTGGCTCGCCGACGGCTTCGACCCCTATTTCGAACCCGAGCCGGGCAACCGCTTTCTCGCCGTGCGGGCGGTGGTCACCAACGTGTCGGACACTCCCGTGAGCACGGTCGACGACAACGTGCTGGTCGAGGGCCTCGAGGGGACGGCGGGCGAGCCGCAGGCCGACCAGGTGATCAGGCTCGGAGAGTCGTCGTCGAGCCCCGTGCTACAGCCGGCCGTCGAGCAGGAGGTCGTGCTGCTGTGGGAGGTACCGGCGTCGGAATGGGAGGAGGGCTCGCGCATCTCGGTGCGTGTTCTCGACAAGACGCTCAGGGAGGGATTCCTGTTCGACGCCTCGTGGTCCGATCCCGTGGTCACGGCGGAGGTTCCGCTGGTGCTCGATGATCGCGGGTTCCAGTACGTCGCACGCGACGAGGTCGCACCGTGAGCCGCCGCATCCGCGTGACGAGGCGGACACTTCTGTCGACCCTGACGGTCGTCGTCGCCCTGGCGGCGACGGTGGTGGTCTACGGCATCACACCGCACGGCGACGACATCAACGCCCCTTTCAACGAACGGGGCACCCTCGGCGACGTCCTGACCGGGCGGACCCTCACCGGCTCCGTGACCGCGGTCAGCCTGGCGTCGAGCTTCGACGCGACAGAGGCCGGCGAGGAGTGGACGGGAACGACGACCGGCACCTGGGTCGTCGTCGAGGCCGAGTTCGCGGCCACGGTCGAGCCGTCGTCGCTCTACAGGCCGACCCTCACCATCGGCGACGCCACCTATTACGCCACCGAGCGTCTGTCACTCCTCACTCTCGACAACTCCCTGATGCGACCCGGCATCGCCTCGCGGGGCCTGATCCTCTTCGAGGTCGCCGACTCCGCGCTCGCGTCGGAGGCGGCCGGCCGAGCCGAGATCGGCATCAACGCCTCGTACGAATCCATCCTCGATTCGCGGCTGGCCTTCGATGTCGACCTGCGCGGTCTCCCCGTCGAATCGGATGTCGTCGTGTCGCGTCCCGTGGACGTGGTGCTGTGAGCGGCGTCGAGACCGAACCCGTCGCATCCGATCGGTCGTGGTGGCGGCGCAACCGGTGGCCCGTGCTTGCCCTCGCCGTGCTCCTTCCGGGAACCGTGATCCTCACGACGTCGAGCGAATGGTTCGATTACCAGAACGGCCTCTATTCGCACGCGATATCGGTCGCCGAGGGGAAGAGCGCCGTGTACGGAGGAACAGACTTCCGGGTCGACGACACCGTGATCGTTCGTGGCGGAACCGAGGGGGGAGACGAGCTCGAACTCGACCCGGACCTCGACCTCATCGTCGCGGTGCTCGACGTGACCCCCGGAGACGAACCGGTCGACTCGTGCGATCTGCAGATCTCGGCGACGAGCCCCGAGCATCCGGAGCGTCGCAGATGGAACGCCAACGTCGATCTTCCGCGGCAGTTCCCGCCGACGGGCGACTCCCAGACGACCTGCTCCGACACGGAGGGCGAGCCGTACCGCCTCGTCGTCGCGGCCACGATTCCGAGCGGAGCCGCAGAGACGGGCTCGTGGGTCGTGATCGAGAAGCTCGGGCTGGCCCCTGACTATCTCGAACTGGAGCTGTCGCCGTCCGAGGTCTCCAGTGCGTCGACGTCGGTCGACAGCTCGTCGAGCGCGGCGTCGGCCGCGCGGGGCGACCTGCGCAGGCAGAAATCGAATGCCACCGCGAGCAGACTGATGCGAACGGGCTCGACGAGAAGGTCGATGAGAAAACCGATCGGCTGATCCGTGGCCATCCACCATCTGTAGGGATGGGGGCCGATCGCCGCGTAGATGCCGGCCAGAACCCAGTCTCCGACGCTGACCCACAGGGCGTAGGCGAAAACGTAGACGGCCAGGAAGACGATGCCGCCGCGCCAGATGACCCGGGCGCTCAGAAGCAGGGGTTTCGCGATCTCGATGGCATCGTCGAACAGCGGCCGGGCCCGGCGGGCCAGGGCGACGGGTGCCGATGCCCACCGCGCGCCGAGCACCTGACTGCGAGGACGCTCGCGGCGGCGCACCTCGACCAGCGAGGTCGCCAGCGAGCGCACGTAGACGACCCCGGCGACGAGCAGCCATGAGAGGGCCAGGAAGACGATCTCACTGCTCGAGTTCCAGACCCAGGATGCGCCGTCCCAGGCGAGCCTGAGGGTCAGGGAGTTCTCGACGAGCGTCTGCCTCAGCTCGTCGAGAGACCGGATGAACTGACGGCTGTCGATCCAGTCGGGCACCACGCTGAACAGGCTCGACAGCACGTTCACCGCGATGAAGACCCAGACCGCCTCGAGGTACACCGTGATGATCGAGGTCCAGGCCGGCAGCCGCGACCGCAGGCGTTTCAGTGCGAAGCGACCGACGAAGGCGATGATCGCCACCGCGATCGACGCGGGAGTGGCCGTGACGGCGAGCACCGTGTTTCCCGAATCGGCGTAGGTGAAGAAGTTGTCGGATTCGATGGCGAGACCGGCGTATTTCAGCAGGTCCTGTCGCATGAGGTCCATCGCCGAGTACAGGGCGAAGAAGACGAGCACGCTCGAGAGCAGGATGTCGCGGAAGCCGAGGGCGGTCTCCTCGACGGAGCCGTCGGCGACGTTGCCGCGCGCGAGCCGGGTGAAGGTGGGCATCGAGTCGCGGAGCACGAGGAACATGCCGATGTACGACACCAGCCTCGCGAGGACGGCGATCGGCAGAACGATGAGTCCGAGCGTCGCGTCGATCGCGCCGAGCTCTGCGGCGATGCGGATGACGACCCAGCGAACGATCCACCCGCCGAGGAACCAGAGGAGCAGCAGCGGCCACGAGCGCCCGGCGAGCCTGAGCACCTCTCGCACCGTCGACCTCATGGGCTCATCGTAGCGGCGGGACCGCTTCGCTCGAACTCGTACGATGGGCAGATGGCTTCCGCATTCCCCTCAGGGCCGATCGACCTGCACGCCCACTCCAGCGCATCGGACGGCACGGAGACGCCCGCGAATCTGGTTCGAGCCGCTGCGGCCGCGGGTCTCGGCACCGTGGCGCTCACCGATCACGATTCGACTGCGGGCTGGGAGTCGGCCTCAGCCGAGGCCCGACGTTCTGGAATCGCCCTGATCCCCGGCATGGAGCTGTCGACCAGGCGGGGCTACGCGAGCATCCACATGCTCGCCTATCTGTTCGATCCCAACAGTGCCGGCCTCGTCGCCGAGACCGCACGCATCCGCTCTGCCCGGCTCACCCGGGCGGAGGACATGGTGCAGGCCATCGGCGCGGACTACGACCTCAGTTGGGACGACGTGCTCGCCCAGACGCAGGACGGCGCGACGGTGGGCAGGCCGCACATCGCGGATGCGCTCGTGGCCAAGGGCCACTCGCTGACTCGCAGCGACGCATTCGCCGGTATCCTGCACTGGCGAGCGGGCTACTACCTGCCGCACTACGCACCCGATCCGCTGACGGGGGTGGAGCTGATCGTCGCCGCGGGCGGCGTGCCGGTGATCGCGCATCCCGCGACCCGGGGACGCGACGGAGTGGTTACCGAGGGCGAACTCGCCCGGCTCGTCGACGCGGGGCTGTTCGGCCTCGAGATCGACCACCGGGAGAACACGCCCGACGGCAAAGAACGGTTACGCGAGCTCGCGGCGAAGTTCGACCTCGCGATCACCGGGTCGAGCGACTACCACGGAGCGGGCAAGCCGAACCTGCTGGGCGAGAATCACACTGCGCCCGAGGTGCTCGAGCGCCTCGTCGAGCGCAGCACCGGCTGGAAGCCGGTGCTGCCCGACTGACGATCGCGACTACTCCGCCGCGCGGGGCGTGCGACGACGCGTGCGGCGACGAGGCGCGCTGTTGCCGTCGTGGTGCTCGGGGCCGGTTCCCGTGTGCGTGCCGGCTCCGTCGACAGACGAGGTGCGCGGCGCGTTCGCCGTTCCCGACTCGTGCCCGGCGGACCGCGGCGCGCGTGAACGGGTGCGAGGCGGACGCGAGTCGCCCGCGCCACGCGGCGACCGGTCTGCGGCGGGCGCATCCGTCTTGGGCGTCGCGGGGCGCAGACGGCCCTTCGTGCCGGCCGGGATGTTCAGGTCGGAGAAGAGGTGGGGGCTCGACGAGTAGGTCTCGGTCGGCTCGGGCTGGCCGAACTCGAGGGCGCGGTTGATGAGGGCCCACTTGTGCAGGTCGTCCCAGTCGACGAAGGTGACGGCGATGCCGGTCTTGCCGGCGCGGCCCGTGCGGCCGACGCGGTGGAGGTACGCCTTCTCGTCTTCGGGGATCGTGTGGTTGATGACGTGGGTGACGTCGAGCACGTCGATTCCGCGGGCGGCCACATCGGTTGCGATGAGGATGTCTTTCTTGCCCGCCTTGAACGCGGCCATGGCGCGCTCGCGCTGCTCCTGGTTGAGGTCGCCGTGCACGGCTGCCGCGTTGAATCCGCGGTCGTTCAGCTCTTCGACCAGCTTCGCGGCGGCACGCTTTGTGCGCGTGAAGATCACGGTCTTGCCGCGGCCCTCGGCCTGCAGGATACGGGCGATGACCTCGTCCTTGTCCATGTTGTGGGCACGGTAGATGAGGTGGTTGATCTGGGCCTGCACCTGACCCTCGTCGGGGTCGGTGGCCCGGATGTGGATGGGCTTCGACATGAAACGACGGGCGAGGGCCACGATCGGGCCCGGCATGGTCGCGGAGAAGAGCATCGTGTGCCGCGTCGCGGGGGTCTGGGCGAACAGCTTCTCGATGTCGGCGAGGAAGCCGAGGTCGAGCATCTTGTCGGCCTCGTCGAGAACCATCTCGCGCACGTTGGCGAGGTTCAGCAGACGCTGTCCGGCGAGGTCGAGGAGCCTGCCGGGCGTGCCGACGACGATCTGCGCGCCGGCCTTCAGCTGTTCGATCTGGCCCTCGTAGGCCTTTCCGCCGTAGATCGACACGATGGTCGTGGGGCGGTTCGACGTGGCGAGCACGAGGTCTTCGGTCACCTGCACGGCGAGCTCGCGGGTCGGAACGACCACGAGGGCCTGCACGCCCGCCTCCGGGGTGAGCCCGAGGCGCTGGATGAGCGGGAGCCCGAATCCGAAGGTCTTGCCCGTGCCGGTTTTGGCCTGGCCGATGATGTCCTGACCGTCAAGAGCCAGCGGAATCGTCTGGGTCTGAATGGGGAAGGGCTCGAGGATGCCCTTGCTTGCGAGTGCGTCGGCCATGTCCTGGTCGACGCCTAGATCGGTGAAAGTCACTGTGTGATGCCCTGTCATGAATTATCGGGCTACGCCGCTTGGGGAGAATGGTCGCGGCAGGAGTTCGGACACCGAGGTGGTCTGTCCCCTGCGCGTCGGAGGCCGGCGATGGCGCCTGGCGGGCGGCGTAGACGCCCCGATTTGTGTCAGGGCTTCCCCGAGTTTACTGGATCCGCACCGATAAGGGTGCGTTGGGGCCATGGGCGGGTGCGGCGCGCCGCTAGGCTTACGAGGGTGTTCACGTTTCGCCGGCCCAAGGTGCGCCTCGAGGTGCCCCGCCTGAAGCCTCGAGGCGAGGCCGTTCAACTGCCGCGCGTGAACCTGGCAGAGCTCACCCCGGCCCTCCTTCCCTACCTGGGCCAGGCCGCGTACATCCAGCTCTCGCTCTTCGAGTCCCTCTCCCGCATCGTCACTCAGGCGCCCACGGTGGCGCACAAGGAGTCGATCGGCCCGGCGGCAGGGCAGGCCCTCGACAAGCACGAGCGGCTCGTCGCGGAGATCCGTCGGCACGTCGACGATCCGGCCGTGATCATGCAGCCGTTCGCCGCGGCCATCGACGCCTACCGCGAGGTCGTGGCCGGCGGCACCTGGTCGGAGGCGCTGACGAGCCTCTACGTGAGCGCGGGCATCCTCGACGACTTCTTCATCCACCTCGCCGCAGGCCTCGAGAACGGGTCCGGCCCGCGCATGGTGCAGATCCTCGATGCCGAGACCGGTCGCCAGGCCATCGCCACGATCCTGGCCGACAACATCGCCGCCGACCCGAAGCTCGCCTCGCAGCTGGCCATGTGGGGTCGCCGCGTCGTCGGAGACACCCTCCTCGTCGCGCGATCGGCTATCCACCACACCGACAACCGCAACTCCGACGAGCAGCGCATCGAACCGGTCTTCACCGAGGTCATCGCCTCGCACACCCGCCGCATGGACGGGCTCGGGCTCACCGCCTGACGAGCAGCTCGCGCACGGCCGCGAGGCCGTTCCACAGCTCGACGTGACTCGTCGACAGTGGCGACAGGCCCAGTCGCATGCCCTGCGGCGCGCGGAAATCGGGGATGACACCGCGACGCCAGAGCTCGGCGGTCATCTCTCTGAACGCCGGATGCTCGATGGTCACGTGACTGCCTCGGCTGCCCGGGAGGCGCGGGGTCGCGACCTCGACACCCCAGGATGCGGGCCAGTCGTCGACGACC
The DNA here is from genome assembly GCF_030433855.1 of Agreia sp. PsM10. Classification (GTDB taxonomy): domain Bacteria; phylum Actinomycetota; class Actinomycetes; order Actinomycetales; family Microbacteriaceae; genus Agreia. The sequence continues at coordinate 132,171 of NZ_JARUXC010000001.1, forward strand.
TCGATGGCGAACCCGGTGAGCGTCTCGGATTTGCGACGGATGGCGGGCATGCCCACCTGGTCGATGAGGTCGACCATGTCCCGGAGGGCCTGCATGCCGACGATCGAGGGCGTTCCGCTCAGGAACCTCCGCATGCCGGGCGCGGGGGAGTAGCCGGGACCCATGTCGAAGGGTGCGGCGTGGCCCATCCATCCCTGGATCGGTTGCTCGAGGCTCTCCTGCAGCTCGCGTCTCACGTAGACGAAGGCGGGAGATCCCGGGCCGCCGTTGAGGTACTTGTACGTACACCCCACCGCGATGTCGACGCCCCAGCCGTCGAGATCCATCGGCACGCTGGCGACCGAGTGGCAGACATCCCACAGCACGAGCGCACCCGCCGCGTGCGCGAGGCGCGTCAGGGCCGGAACATCGGCGAGGAAGCCCGAACGATAGGCGACATGCGAGAGCAGCACGAGAGCGGTGTCGTCACTGAGGACGGCCTCCAGCTCGGGTGCCGTGACTCCGCCGCGGGTGTCGGACTCGATCCAGCGCACGACGAGGTCGCGCTCTGCCGCTATCGACTCGACAAGGTAGCGGTCCGTCGGAAAGTTGTCGGTATCGACGACGATCTCGCGACGACCGGGCCGGGCGTCGACGGCTGCGCGGATGAGTTTGTAGAGAAGCACGGTCGTCGAGTCGCCGACAACCACCTGGCCGGGCGCCGCCCCGAGGGTGACGGCTCCGATGCGATCGCCCAGCGTGAGCGGCAGGTCGAACCACTCCTCGTCCCAGCCTCTGATGAGGCGGGCGCCCCAGGCCTCGGGCACGAACTCGGCGAGTCGTGTCGCGCTGGCCCGGAGCGGGCGACCGAGCGAGTTGCCGTCGAGATAGGCGACGATGCCGGGGTCGTCCGAGCCGACGAAGAGATCGCGCCTCGACCGCAGGGGGTCGTGCGCGTCGAGCTCCTCGGCTCGGGCGAGGGATGCCATCGAGAGCTAGTTCGTGGCGGTCGACGAGCGGAGAGCGACGAAACGCGCGATGTCGGCGCGTTCGCGGTAGATGCCGATCATCGGATCCGCGATGCCGACCGCTGCAGCGGTAACGACGAGGCTGATCACCCAGATCCAGCCGCCGTCCCACGGAAGGCCGGCCCAGGTGAGGCCCACCCAGACGACGGCGGCGACCGCGGCTCCGATGGCGGGAACAAGGGCGACGCCGTGGTTCTCACGGTGAGCGAGGCTGTACCTGGCGATGAGGCCGAGGATCGCGCCGCCCAGCGTGATGAAGAGCAGTTCCATGGGCTAGAGAACGAAGCCGACGCGACGTGCCTCTTCGGCGCCGATCTCGACGTAGCTCAGCGTCGCGGCCGGAACGAGGTACACGGTTCCCTTGCTGTCGGTGAGCGACAGGTGCCCCGATGCTCCGGAGAGGACGTCGGCGACGGCCTTCTCGATGTCGGCCGGCGACTGGCTCGACTCGAAGCTGATTTCGCGGGGGGAGTGTGCAATGCCGATTCGAATATCCACCAGGACTACCTTTCACAAATGCTGCGGCCCGCTCTGGGGCCATGCGTCCAGATTAGGACAGAATCCCGGGCGGGCTTGCCGTTCGGCCCGGCCGGCCACTCGCCGAGAGCGAACAGCGCGCACGAGGGATGCACGCGGGTGTCGGCGGCACACGTTAGCTTTGCTGTCGTGGAAATTGATCGGCCCGAGAGCCTCGACCCCGGCCAGTCGAGCGTGCTGGCTCTCGGCGATTCGGTCAGCTGCGCGGTCATCGGCGCGCCGGGCACGGGCAAGACCACCGCCCTGGTCGAGCTGCTGTGCGATCGCGTGCACAACCGCGGGTTCTCGCCCGACGAGGTCTTGGTGATCACACCGACGCGCGCGTCGGCGACCGCCCTTCGCGACCGGTTGGCGTTGCGCATGGGCGTTCCGTCGAACGGGCCTCTCGCCCGCACGGCGAACTCGATCGCGTTCCAGATCGTTCGAGGCGTGGCCGCCGTCCGCGGCCAGGAGCCGCCCGTTCTGCTCACCGGCGCCGAACAAGACCAGATCATCTCCGAGTTGCTCGCAGGAGACATCGCCGACGCGACGGGCCCCGCGTGGCCCGACCACCTCTCAGAAGAGGTGCGGCGCCTCCGAGGTTTCCGCACCGAGTTGCGCGACCTCATGATGCGCGCGGTCGAGACGGGCACGGCGCCCGAGCGGCTGGCCGAGCTCGCTGTCGCGGCCGGGCGCCCGGAGTGGGCGGCGGCGGCGCGATTCATCGAGGGCTACGACCGCGTCAAGGGCAGCTATCGCGACCGCAGCTTCGACTCGGCCGAGCTTGCCCGCGAGGCCGCCGTGCTTCTTCGAGAGGGCGAATCGGCGCCCGACGAGCTCGAGGCCGCGGTCGGTTCGCTCGCCAGGCTCAGGCTCCTCGTGCTCGACGATGCGCAGGAGTCGACGCTGGCCACGCTCACCCTCGTCCGGGAGTTCGCGCGGCGCGGTGTCTCGGTGATCGCCTTCGGTGATCCTGACATCAGCACCGGCACGTTCCGTGGTGCCCATCCCGACACTCTCGGCCGACTCGACGACTACCTCCGGGTTCCCACGCAGCCGCCCATCGTGCTCGATGTCGTGCATCGTCATGGCCCTGCCCTTCGTTCGCTGGTCGCCGACGTCACGGCGAGAATCGGCACGGCGCGGGCGGGCAGCCAGCGACGGGCCCTGGCCGCCGGCACTCCGGCCCACTCACGAGCAAGGCCGGGCGTGTCCACCGTGCTCGCCACGAGCCCCTCAAACGAGATCGGAGTCATCGCGCGCAGGCTCCGTGAGGCGCACGTGTTCGAGAACATCGCGTGGGACGACATGGCCGTCATCGTTCGCAGTGGGGCGCAGATAGCGCCGCTCGAACGCGGCCTCGCCTCCTTCGACGTGCCGACCCGGGTCTCGCGTGCGCGCGTCGCGCTTCGCGACGAACCCGTCGTTCGGGCCTTCACGTCCATCCTCGAGGTCGCCCTCGGTCGTCGTGAGCTCATCGGCGACCTTGCGGAGACGCTGCTGCTGAGTCCTCTCGCCGGGGCCGACGCCGTGCTGCTCCGACGGCTGAAGCGGGCGCTGAGGCAGCTCGAGTTCTCCTCCGGCGGGCAGCGCACGGGCTCCGAGCTCCTCGTCGACGCCCTGCAGATGCCCCTTGTGCTCGCGCGCATCGAGCCGAGGGTCGCGCGCAAGGCACGCATCCTCGCGACGATGCTCGCAGAGACGCGCGAGGCGGTGGCGACAGAGGCGAGCGTCGAAGAGCTGCTGTGGCAGATCTGGCAGACAAGCGGTCTGGCCGAGCCCTGGCGTGCACAGTCGCTCGGCACGGGGCTCGTGGCCGACGAGGTCGGACACGACCTCGACGCCGTGGTCTCGCTGTTCTCCTCGGCGAAGAGATTCGTCGAGCGCTCGCCCGAGGCGCCCGCCACCGTCTTCCTCGAGCAGCTTCTCGATGTCGATGTTCCCGAAGACACGCTGGCCAGGGGGGCGACAGGCCGTGCCGTCACCGTGACCTCTCCGGCCGGTGCGATCGGCACGCAGTTCGTGCTCGTCGTCGTCGCCGGTGTGCAGGAGAACGTGTGGCCCAATCTGCGTATTCGAGGAACCCTGCTGGGTGCGGATGCCCTCGAGGGAGCCCGTCGCGGCGAGTCCTCTCCGGTGTCCGATCCGCGCACGGCTGTCCTCCACGACGAGTTGCGCATGTTCGCGCAGGCGGTCTCCCGGGCATCGACCGAGCTTCTCGTCACCGCGGTCGACGACGACGACCTGACCCCGTCGCCCCTGTTCCGGCTGCTGCCTGAGCCCGTTCCGGGAGCAGTGTCGCGAACCCCGCTGTCGTTGCGCGGACTCGTCGGCGTGCTCAGAAGAACAGTGTCGGCACGCGGCGATTCCCAGGCCGCGTCCGCCCTCGCGACGCTCGCACGCGAGGGTGTTCCCGGCGCGCACCCGGCCGAGTGGTACGGCCTGGCCGGAGCCAGTTCGTCGCAGCCCCTCGTCGATCTCACCGATGAGCTCGCTCGAGTGACGGTTTCTCCGTCGCGCATGGAGTCATTCGAGACGTGCCCGTTGAACTGGCTCATAGATCACCTCGGTGGCGGATCGTCGAACACGTCCTCCCAGGTCGGCACCCTGATCCACGAGGCCATGGAGACCACGACGACCTCGCCCGACCTCGACAGCAGCGAAGAATCGCTGATAGAGCTGGTCGAGTCACGCTGGAGCGAGTTGTACTTCGAATCGTCCTGGCTCAGCGAGATCAAACGCAGGGAGGCGAGACAGCTCGTCGCCCGACTCTCGAGTTACCTCTCCGACTTCGACCGCAGCAGGGGCGCCCTCCTCGGCGCCGAGTCGGGCTTCGAGCTCGAGGTCGACCGTGCGCTTCTGCGGGGAACGATCGACCGCGTCGAGCTCTATCCCGACGGCTCGGTCGTCATCGTCGATCTGAAGACGGGCAAACGGGCGTACACGGCCGGCGAGATCGGTGAGAACGCGCAGTTGGGGGCCTATCAGCTCGCCTTCGATGCGGGGCTGATCGCAGGCGTTCCCGACGATTCGACTCCCGGGGGTGCCCGTCTGCTGATCGTCTCCAAGACGAGCAGGGGCAAGAACTACGTCGATCACACTCAGGCTCCGCGATCCGAGTCGGAGCTCGAGGCGTTCAGGCAGCGCGTCATCGCCGACGCTGCGGGCATGGCCGGTGCCCACGTCGATGCCAAGATCGGTTCGCACTGCCTCGACCCGTGGTCCCACGGCGCGTGCCGCATCCACGTGATCCGGGCGGTGAGCGCATGATCGGCGCCTTCGAACTCGCCGATGCACTCGGCATGCCGCGGCCGACAGACGAGCAGCGCGCCGTCATCGAGGCCCCGCTCGTTCCGTCGCTCGTCATCGCAGGGGCCGGCAGCGGCAAGACGGCCACGATGGCGAACAGGGTGGTCTGGCTTCTCGCGAACGGTCTGGTGCAGGTCAACGAGGTTCTCGGGCTCACCTTCACGCGCAAGGCGGCCGGTGAGCTGGATGCGCGCATCTCCGGCCACATCGATGCTCTTCGGCGCGCCGGGCTCCTTCCGGCCTCGGCCGCCCGCGAGACAGGGCTCGACGGTGCCGCCGACTCGCGCGACCTGTTCGACCGACCGACTGTCTCCACCTACAACTCGTTCGGCAATTCGATCTTTCGCGACAACGCCCTCCTCGTGGGAAGGGAGCCCGAATCCGTGCTTCTCGGTGAGAACGCGGCCTGGGGCCTCGCCCGCCGTGTGCTGCTGGCCGAGGGCGATGACAGGCTGGTGCCGCTCGCAAAGGGCCTCGATCAGCTGGTCGACGCCGTGTTGAGTCTCAGCTCGGAACTCAGCGAGAACGTCGTCGATTCCGCCGGTGTGGCCGGGCTGGCCGAACAGTTCGGCTACCTCGTGGATCTGCCCTACACAGAGGGAAAGGCGAAGTCGTCGCCCTACGCGTCGGTGGCCTCCGCCGTCGAGCCCATCAGCGCGCTTCCCCTTCTGATCGATCTCGCGGGCGCCTACGCCCGTCAGAAGCAGGCCAAGGGGCTCGTCGAGTTCTCTGATCAGGTCGCCCTCGCCCTCGAGATCTGCATGCGCCATCCGCAGGTGATCGAGCAGTACCGCTCCCGCTTCGCGGTGGTGCTGCTCGACGAGTATCAAGACACGTCGGTCGTGCAGACGCGACTGCTCGCCAGCCTGTTCGCGGGCCATGGAGTCATGGCCGTGGGCGATCCCCATCAGTCCATCTACGGGTGGCGTGGCGCCAGCGCCAGCAACCTCGGCTGGTTCGGCAAGGATTTCGGCTCGGGCACCGTTCCGACCTATTCGCTGTCCACGAGCTGGCGCAACTCCCGGGCGGTGCTCGATGCGGCCAACACACTCGTCGAGCCTCTTCGGGCCGAGTCCCCGGTCGACGTGCACCGCCTCGAACCGAGACCCCAGGCCCCGGCAGGCTCGGTCGAGTACCGGTTCCTCGACACGCGCGACGAGGAGGCCGATGCGGTGGCCGACTGGCTGGCGCAACGGTTCGCCGATCATGCTGCAGCCCATCCCGATGGCACGGTCGAACCCCTGTCGGCGGCCATGCTGTTCCGCGTTCGAAGCCACATGGACTTCTTCGCGGCCGCCCTCGATCGACGGGGCATCCCGTTCCATATTCTCGGCGTCGGCGGACTGTTGAGCGCCCCCGAGGTCGTCGACGTCATCAGCGCACTCAGGGCCACGCATGACCCGTCGGCCGGATCGTCGCTCATCAGGCTGCTGTCGGGTGCCCGCTGGAACATCGGAGTGCGCGACCTCAAGGCGCTCGCCGAGCTCGCCGGCTGGCTGGCGACGCGAGATTCGTTCACCAGGCCTGTGTCGCCCGACGTCACGCGAAGCATGCGCGAGTCGGTCGCGCCCGACGACTCCGCGTCGATCGTCGATGCGCTCGACTTCGTCGCCGAGCATCCTTCCTCGCATCCGCAGCTCGAGCGCTTCTCCGAGAACGGGCTCGAACGGCTGAGGCACGCCGGCAGCACGCTGGCCACGTTCCGTTCACGCGGAAACCTGCCCCTGCTCGACTTCGTGCGTTTCGTCGAGCAGCAGCTCCTGCTCGATGTCGAACTCGCCGCCAACGAGCGGGTGAATTCGCGGGGTGGCAGTTCGCGGGGAGCGCTCGACGCACTGCACGACGAGATCGCGTCGTTCCTCGCGGGCGACGACGACGGAACCCTCGGCAGCTTTCTCGCCTGGCTCGACCGGGCCGAGAAGCGCGACGACTTGAGTCCGCGCACCGACGAACCGGAGCCCGGAACAGTACAGCTGCTGACGATCCACGGCTCGAAAGGGCTGGAGTGGGACGTGGTGGCCGTGCCTCGCCTGGTCGCCGACGAGATCCCTGCCCAGAGCAAAGAAGGCAAGGGATGGCTCCGATTCGGAGTGCTGCCGTACGAGTTCCGGGGCGACGCCTCGTCTCTTCCTGTTCTCGACTGGCGCGGTCTCGGCTCGCAGCAGGTGTTCGACAGCGCTGTCAAGACGTTCCAGGCAGAGCTGGCGGCGAAGCATCTCGCCGAGGAGCGTCGTCTCATCTACGTGGCCGTCACCCGTGCCCGCACCTCGTTGCTGCTCACGGGCTCGTTCTGGGCGACCCAGTCGAAGCCTCGCCGTGCCTCGACGTTCCTCGCCGAGCTCTCACGCGCCGACGTGATCGGCGATCTCCCCGAATACTCGGCTCATGAGACCAACCCCCTCGACACCGACGGCGTCACGGAGCGCTGGCCGCTCGACCCGTTGGGTGCTCGTCGGGGCCGCGTCGAACGGGCCGCCGACCTCGTGAGCGCGCGCATCCAGAGCCCCCAGCCACTCTCGGCTGGTCGCTGGCAGCGCGATCTCGATCTGCTGCTCGCGGAGCGTGATCGCGAGGCCGAGGCGGCCGGCGTCGCCCCGGTTCCCGACCGCATCGCGGCCTCCCGATTCAAGGACTACGTGACCGACCCCCAGGCGGTCGCCCGGGCGCTTCGTCGCCCGATGCCGGAACGGCCGTTCCGACAGACCAGGCTGGGCACGCGTTTTCACGCGTGGGTCGAGCACCGCTACGGCATGGCGGGCGGCGCCGAGCTCATCGATGCCACGACCGACGAGAGCGACTCCGCCACCGACGAGCTGCCCCTCGAGCAGTCCCAGCTCGAAGCCCTGCAGGCGACGTTCGAGGCGTCGGAATGGGCGAACAAGCGGCCGCTCGAGGTCGAACTCGAGATCCATCTCGTTCTCGGCAGGCAGGTGGTGGTCTGCAAGATCGACGCGATCTTCACCGACGGCGACCGGTACCAGGTCGTCGACTGGAAGACCGGCAAGGCGCCGACCACTCCAGACGACCTCGAGGTCAAGCAGCTGCAGCTGGCTCTCTACCGTCTGGCCTACGCCCAGTGGAAGGGCATCGATCCGCAGTTGATCGACGCCGTCTTCTACTTCGTCGCCGACGATACGGTCATCGCACCGGAGCGGCTGTTCTCCGAGCAGGAGCTGCTCGAACTGTGGCCGTTCTAGTGGACTGAGCCGGTTTAACGCACTGGCCGTTCTAGTCTTCGGAGATACCGCTCACCCGTGCGCTGTCGCGCGACGACGACGGATCGGTCCGAGGGGTTCGGCGCAGCATCTCCTCGACCTCCTCGACGGCCATGATCTGCCCGGTGTCGGTCGACAGAGGGTTGAGCAGGTCGGACTCCACGCTGACCGACAGACCCGCAAGCATCGTCTTGGCGTCGGCGACGATCGTCTCGTCGTGCTTCTCGGTGCCGTGCAACAGCCACTTGGCGATCTCGAGTTCGGCGTACAGCCGGGCCCTCTTGCGCAGCTGGCGGTCGACGGGGGTGCTGCGGCCGAGGTTGTACGAGCCGAAGACCCGGGTCGCCAGCTGCTCGCTCGGCGCGGAGCTGAGCCAGAACAGGTCGGCCGCTGGGTCGCCGACCTGCAGCTGGGACCAGCCCAGAACACCCGTCACCCGGTCTCCTGCGATGAGGAACGATTCGGGGGAGAGCGAGCCGTGAACGACTGTGGGCTGGAACTGCCAGAGCGCGCTGTCCTCCAGCGCTGTGGACCAGCGGGCCAGCAGGTCGGAGGGGACGGCGCCTGTCGCGGCCGCCCTGTCTTTCGTGATGCGGGCCACGCGTGCCGCATCGGCGGCGGTCTGCACGGTGAGGCCGGAGTCGGTGACCAGCGAGGTGGGCAGCGAATGAATGGATGCGATGGCGCGGCCGATCGATTCCGCCACGGGATCGGCGGCGTCGAGTTCCGCCAGTACGGCGGGGTCTCCGGGGATGTAGCCGTAGACGATGGCACGGGTGTTGGCCACCGGGGTCTGACCCTCGATCTCGGGCACGGCGAACGGCAGACGTCCTCGGAATCCTGCGGTGAGGGCGTTCAGCGCAACGAGGTCACGCGACTGCTCGGTCTCGGCGTCTTGGGAGGTGGGCACGCGCACGATGAGCTCGCTGCGGTCGCGCAGCGTGACGACGGCGGAGTCGTACCGGCCGCCCGTTCCTGTTCCGATCGGCCTGGTCGACACGATGTCAGCCCCGGGAACGGCCGCGGTCGAGAGCGCGGCTAGAGTGAAGTGGGATCTGGCCATACCAACAGGGTAGGGCTGGCGTCTTCTTAGCGGGGTGTTCGCCACGCACGATTGGTTCACATGTCTTCGACCTTCCTCTCGCACCTGCCTCTGTCTCGGCAGGAGATCGACCGCGACCACGAGGCGCGGGCGCGTCCGCAGCTCTTCGACGAGCTGTGGGCGGATCCCGCGACCCGTCTGCTGCCCCTGTGGAGGGGGCGAGCGCTCGCCTCGCACGACTTCAGTTCGCGACCCGGCCTGGCGCTCCTCTCCACAGATCAGGTGGCGGCCTTCGATCTCCGGGTCTACCTCGGCATCTCGCTGTCGACGTCGTCTCCCGAGCCGGCCGGAACACGCGTCGTGCTGGTCGTCGTCGACGACGACGAGGCCGAGCGGCTCGAGCCCGACGAGGCGCGCTGGCTCAACCTGCGCGACGTGGCGACCGTTCTGAGCGACCGCGATGCGGGCGCGTTCGTCGAGGCACTGGCCATCGCCGGATGGCACGCCTCGCACAGTCATTCGCCTCGCAGCGGTGCCGAGACCGTCGTAGAGAAGGGCGGCTGGGTCCGGCGCGATCCCGACCTCGGCGTCGAACTCTTTCCGCGCACGGACGCGGCGATCATCGTCGGCATCGTCGATGGCGAGGACAGGATCCTCCTCGGCTCGAACGCGATGTGGAAGCAGAACCGCTATTCGCTGCTCGCGGGCTTCGTCGAGCCGGGGGAGTCGTTCGAGGCGGCCGCCCAGCGCGAGGTCTTCGAGGAGTCGGGCGTGCGCATCCTCACGCCCGAGTATCTCGGCTCGCAGCCGTGGCCGTTCCCCGCGTCGCTGATGGTCGGGTTCTACGCCCGGGTCGACCCCGCATTCGCCGACGATGCGCTGCGGCCCGACGGCGAGGAGATCCTCGATCTGCGCTGGTTCACCCGTGCCGAGATCGCCGATCCGGCGACGGGCGTGGCGCTCCCCGGCCCGTCATCGATCGCGCATGCCATCCTCGAGCACTGGTACGGGGGCCCGCTTCCTGCAGAGGCGCTCGCCTGGTGACCGCCGGTTCAGTCGCCGACGGAGTGCAGTCGGAGAGCATCCTCGCCGCGCTCGACGACGATCAGCAGATCGCGGCTCGCGCTCTGATCGGCCCGGTCTGCATCCTGGCAGGAGCCGGCACCGGAAAGACCCGGGCGATCACGCATCGCATCGCCTACGGTGTCGCGACAGGTGTCTATTCGCCCAATCGCGTGATGGCGCTCACCTTCACCGCCCGATCCGCCGCCGAGCTCCGCACACGTCTGCGCCCGCTCGGCGCCGGCGGAGTCTCGGCCCGCACCTTCCATGCCGCCGCCCTGTCGCAGCTGAACTACTTCTGGCCTACGGTCGTCGGGGGCGACATGCCGCGCGTGCTCGAGGGCAAGGCCCGCCTGCTCGGTCAGGCTGCCGAAACCCTTCGGCTCAAGGTCGACACCGCCACCCTGCGAGACCTCGCCGCTGAGATCGAGTGGCGCAAGGTGTCGAGCATGGGGCTGGATGCCTACGAGCTGGCCCTGCGCACGTCGCGTTCCCTTCCGGGCAGCCTGTCCGTCGACCAGGTGCTCTCCCTGCACCAGAAGTACGAGGACATCAAAGACGAACGTCGCCAGCTCGATTTCGAGGACGTGCTGCTCGCCACGGCCGGCATGATCGAGCAGGAACCCGCCGTGGCGATGCAGGTGCACGAGCAGTACAAGTTCTTCGTGGTCGACGAGTATCAGGACGTGTCGCCGCTGCAGCATCATCTGCTGTCGCTCTGGGTCGGCGGGCGCAGCGACCTCTGCGTCGTCGGGGACGCCAGCCAGACGATCTACTCCTTCGCCGGGGCCCGGTCCGACTACCTGCTGTCGTTCGCCGGGGAGTACGACAACGCCACCACCGTGCGGCTGGAGCAGAACTATCGCAGCACGCCCGCGATCGTCGATGTCGCCAATCGCCTGATGAAGGGGCGCGCGGGCGCCCTGTCACTGCACGCCCTCGGAGACGAGGGCGTCAGCCCCGAGATCACCGCGTACCCGTCCGACGTGGCAGAGGCCAGGGGCATCGCCGCGCGCATCTCCCGGCTCATCGAGGAGGGCACCAGGGCGGAGGACATCGCCGTGCTCTACCGGGTGAATGTTCAGGCCGCCGCGCTCGAGACTGCGCTGGCCGACGCTGGCGTCAGCTACCAGATCCGCGGATCGAAGAGGTTCTTCGATCTTCCCGAGATCAAACAGGCCGTGATGTCGCTCCGCGCGGCCTCGGTGTCGATCACGGGGGAGCCGCTGTTCAAGTCGGTGAGCGACGTTCTGCGATCGCTCGGCTGGAGTCAGGACGCGCCGGAGGCGAGAGGTGCCGTGCGCGACAAGTGGGAGGCCCTCAACGCCCTGATGGCGCTCGCCGAGAGCCAGCCGCCATCGACGACCTTCCGCCAGTTCACCGACGAGCTCATGGAGCGACAGGGATCGGGTCACGAACCGACCATCCAGGCGGTGACCCTGGCGACCCTGCACTCCGCCAAAGGACTCGAGTGGCCGGTCGTCTTTCTCGCCGGGCTGTCTGAGGGCCTCGTGCCCATCAGCTACGCGTCCACGTTCGACCAGATCGACGAGGAGAGACGTCTCCTCTACGTCGGCATCACTCGCGCGCGCCGCCTGCTGCACCTGTCGTATTCGGAATCGGGAATGGGTCGGTCGCAGCAGCGGATGCCGTCTCGCTTTCTGCAGGAGGCACTCCCCGGCACGCGCAGTCGGGATGCGGGCTGAACGTTCTCTCGGAGACGTCGCCCGTTGCGCCGTCGACGATGCGGGCACGGGCACTCAGCCGGTGCCGACGAGACCGGGCCGCATCGGTCGCGAACCGGTCGAGCACGGCTCTGGCCACCAGAGGTGTGACCGTAGACACGGTGAGCGGGTCCTCTGTATGGGCTCCCCGAGCGAGCAGCTGACCGAGCAGGGCCGGCCAGTGCGGTTCGGCATCGATGCGAGCGCGGTCGAGGCAGTGCAGGCACGGGCCGGACCCGGGTTCGACGAGCGGGCCGACCCGCACCTCGGAGTCGCCGAAGACCACCGCGAGGTGCGGGATGTCGCGTCGGAGCCACGCGCCGGATGCCCGAGGATCGGTGCTGAACGTCGACACGATGATCGCCAGCTCGGCCGGGTCGGACTCGTCGACCAGGCGGGCGCCGAGGCCGGCCAGAACGGTTCGGATGGCGCTCGATGCGACGACGGAACCCGTGACCACCACGCCGAGGTTCTCGAGCCGTCGGCCCGGCACATGACTGCGCCTGAGCGCCGGAGCGACCCGCGCCAGCAGATCGGCGACGGCACCGGGCGTCGCTCCTACGGTCTCGCCGACCATGTCGAGCCCCGTCTTGCTGATTCCCTTGCGCAGGACCGCGATGAGATGCTCCTCGGCCAGTGTCACGTCGAACAGGGTGACGATCGGGCGATCCGCACCGATCTGCATACTCGTCGGCGTGCGCCAGAGAACGGGGTAGCGAGGATCGATCTGCAGTGCCATGCAGAGATGATGCCGGATCGCCCGCAGACGCCGTCTCAGTTATGCACAGGGCGAGGCAGGACTACTCGCCTTCGCCCCGGAGCAGGTCCTCGAGAGCCTGGTCCATCTCATCGGGGGCGGGCGCACCGGCCTGAAGCCGCGCGACCAGTGCCGCGGGGTCGTCGATGTCCTCCGGGGTCGGCACGAGGTCGGGGTGAGACCAGAGCTCGTCGCGTACATCGGATCCGACGGCGTCGGTGACGGCCTGCCACATGGCCGCGGCTTCGCGCAGACGACGGGGGCGCAGTTCGAGCCCGATGAGGGTGGAGAACGCACTCTCGGCGGGTCCTCCCGTGGCCCGTCGACGGCGCACCGTCTCGGCGACGGCGTCTCGCGACGGCAGCCGCGTCGTGGCCTGGGCGGTGACCACGTCGACCCAGCCCTCGATCAGGGCGAGCATCGTCTCGAGTCGGGTCAGAGCATGCTGCTGCGCCTCGGTCTTCGGCGGGATGAGGGCGCCCGACACGACCGCCTGACGGAGTTCCTCCGGGTTCGATGGATCGAACCCCTCGGCCAGTTCTTCGAGGCGTTCGGTGTCGATGCGGATGCCGCGGGCGAACTCGGTGATCGACGTGATGAGGTGCAGCCGCAGCCACTTCGCGTGGCGGAACAGCCTGGCGTGCGCGAGTTCACGCACGGCCAGATACAGCTGCACCTGGTCGAGCGGGATGTCGAGTCCGTCGCTGAACGACGCGATGTTCTGGGGGAGAAGTGCCGCCGTCTGGTCTTCGAAGAGCGGGATGCCGACATCGCCGCCCGAGACGACCTCGGTCGAGAGCTGGCCCACCACCTGGCCGAGCTGCACGGCGAAAAGGGCTCCGCCGAGATTGCGCATGAGCTTGGATGCGCCGGCCAGCATGCCGGCCATCTCTTCTGGCGCCTGGTCTTTGAGAACCGCCGTGAGGGCATCCGCGATGCTCAGGGCGACGGGTTCGGCCAGCTGGCTCCACACGGGCATCGTGGCCGTCGCCCACTGCTGGCGGGTGAGGTAGGCGGGAGTCGAGGCCAGCTCGGTGACGCTCGTGACCTCGTCGAGCCAGAGCGCGGCGATGCGCAGGGCCCCGTCGAGTTCGGTGCGCTGCGCGTCGGTGACGCTCAACGACGACTGCCCGGCGAATTCGTTCGCCTGCTTCGTGGCGACATTCCAGTCGATGCCATCGCCCGTGGTGCTCATCGCGTTCTGCAACTGCTGCATGAGCTGCTGCACCGCGGCCGGGTCGGACGGAAGCCCCGCCGCCGAGGCAAGCTTGGCCGGATCCATCTCGGAATTGCCCTCGAGGAAGCTCCGCAGCATGTCGCGGAAGTCGTCCTCCGGCTCCTTGGATGTGTCGTCGCTCATTTCGGGAAACCTCTTTCGCCCGGCAGTCGGCGAGGATCCGGTGTGCTCCATGCCCGCTGTCAGAATTGATCTCTACGCTAGCCCGTGGCCGATCGGCCTGGCTGGGATTTCCCATAGGCTGGGGCCTTCGGCCGTGCGCCCGTGGCGAACAGCGTCCACCCGCATCCGACCCCATTTTTCTCATCCCCCTAGGAGACACGTGAGCCTGTTCGGTCCTGATGACGCGGATCGCGTCGGCTCGCCGTTCGTGCTGCGCTCTCCCGAAGAGATCGCCGCGGAGCGCCGCACGGCCCGCCGCCGCACGACAGGATGGACCGTGCTCGTCGTGGCGCTGGTCCTGGGCCTCGTCATGAGCTTCCTCCCCACTCCCTACGTCATCGAGCAGCCCGGGCCCGTGTTCGACACCCTCGGCTCGCAGGAGGTCGACGGCACCGAGACCCCTCTCATCTCCATCGACGGCGAGACGACCTACCCCACCTCGGGAACCCTCGACATGCTGACCGTCTCGGTCGTCGGTTCGCCCGAGCAGACCCCCTCGTGGGCCGAGGTCGTGCAGGCCTACTTCGACAGCAGTAAAGCGGTCGTGCCGCTCGAGTCCATCTATCCGCCCGATGTCACGACCGAGGAACGCGACGAGCAGAACGCCGCCCTGATGGTCGACAGCCAGCAGGAGGCGATCGCGGCCGCCCTCAGCAGCCTCGGCTACGACTTCACCACCAGCGTCAGCGTCGGAAGCGTGTCGAAGGACTCTCCCGCCGAGGGCGAACTCGAGGCGGGCGATATCGTGACGAGCGTCAACGGGCAGGCCGTCGACTCGATCGACGAGCTCCGGGCGGCCGTCGCGGAGAACGGCACCGGCAAGCCCGCCGTCGTCGACGTGACGCGCGACGGAGCGCCGGTCGAGGCATCCATCACCCCGATCACCAGCGGCGACACGTCGGTACTGGGAATCGGCGTGCAGGCCAGCTTCGAGTTCCCCTTCGACGTGAAGATCCAGCTCGACAACGTGGGCGGGCCCAGCGCCGGCATGATGTTCGCGCTCGGCATCATCGACAAGCTCAGCGAGGGCGAGCTCAACGGTGGCGAGAAGGTGGCCGGCACGGGCACCATCTCGGCAGACGGCACGGTCGGGCCCATCGGCGGAATCCGCCAGAAGCTGTACGGCGCGCGCGACGCCGGTGCCGACTACTTCCTGGCGCCCGCGTCGAACTGCGACGAGGTCACGGGTCACGTGCCCGACGGCATCCGGGTCTTCGCCGTGGCGACGCTCGACGACTCGCTGGCCGCGCTCTCGGCGATCTCGAGCGGCGACGGCATGGATGCCCTGCCGAGCTGCGACACGACCACCGCAGCGGGGTAGTCGTACAGAGGCCGCGCGACCGGCCGTGTTCTCCCGAGGCGCAACGCCCGACGGGGGAGTTCTCAGCCTGCCTTGTCTAGGATGGTCGGACACCGCACCGCTGTAAAGAGGCCCCCACACGTGACTTCCCAAACCGCCGAGAAGCCCATCAGAAGATCCCGCGCACCCTTGGCGATCACCATCGCCATCGTCGTTGCTCTCGCAATCGCGTTCTTCGCTTTCTCCAATCTCTACACCGAAATCCTCTGGTACGACCAGGTCGGCTTCGTCGACGTGCTCACCACCCAGTGGGCCGCGGGCGGGGTGATGTTCTTCGTCGGCTTCCTCGCCATGGCCATCCCTGTCTGGGCGTCCATCGAGATCGCCTTCCGCTGGCGACCGGTCTACGCGAAGCTCAACTCGCAGCTCGACCGCTACCAGCAGATCGTCGAGCCGTTGCGTCGTCTCGCATCCATCGGTATCCCGGTCGTGCTGGGCATCTTCGCCGGTGTCGCCACGGCGTCACGGTGGCAGCTCACCCTGATGTACCTGAACCGCACTCCCACGGGCGAGACCGACCCGCAGTTCGGGCTCGACATCTCGTTCTTCCTCTACGACCTGCCGTTCTTCCGCGGCGTCGTCGGCTTCGCGTCTGCCGTCATCCTCGTAGCCGGCATCGCCGCGCTCGCCACCAGCTACCTGTACGGCGCCATCCGCGTCGCGGGTCGCGAGGTGCGCATCTCGAAGACGGCACGCATCCAGATCGCCATTCTCGCCGCCCTCTATCTTGCGGTGCAGGCGGCCAGCATCTGGCTCGACCAGTACTCCACGGTCACCAACGGCACGGGCAAGCTCATCACCGGTGCCACCTATGCCGACGTCAATGGAACCATTCCCGGACTGTCGATCCTCGCGGGCATCGCGGGCATCGTGGCGCTGCTCTTCATCGTCGCCGCCGTCATCGGCCGCTGGCGCCTGCCCATCATCGGCACGGTGCTGCTCATCGTGTCGAGCCTCATCCTCGGATCGCTGTATCCGTGGGTCGTGCAGCGCTTCCAGGTTGACCCGTCGGAGCGGTCGCTCGAATCCGAGTACATCCAGCGAAACATCGATTCGACGCGCGACGCCTACGGCGTGTCCGATGTCGAGGAGACCGAGTACGACGCCACGACCGACGCCACCGCGGGCGCACTGAGGCAGGATGCGGTCACGACCGCGAACATCCGCATCATCGACCCGGCTCTCATCTCCGACACGTACAAGCAGCTCGAGCAGTTCCGGCAGTACTACCAGTTCCCGCAGTACCTCGACGTCGACCGCTACAACATCGACGGCACCGTGCAAGACGCTGTCACGACCGTGCGCGACCTGAACCTCGACGGTCTGGGCACCTCGAACACCTGGTACAACCAGCACATCGTCTACACCCACGGCTACGGTCTGGTCGCCGCGTTCGGCAACCAGCGCTCGGTCGACGGGCAGCCCGTGTTCCTCGAGTCCGGCATCCCCTCGACGGGTGATCTCGGCGACTACGAGCCGCGCGTCTACTTCGGAGAGTCGAGCCCCGACTACTCGATCGTGGGTGGCCCCGAGGGCGGGCCCAAGAACGAGCTCGACTACCCGTCGGGTGAAGAGGGCGAGCAGCAGACGTACACCACGTTCGCCGGCGACGGCGGGCCGAAGCTCGACAATGTCTTCAACCGCCTCGTCTACGCGCTCAAGTTCCAGTCCGAGCAGATCTTCCTCTCAGACGGTGTCACCGATCAGTCGCAGATCCTCTACGACCGCGATCCCGCGCAGCGCGTGTCGAAGGTCGCTCCGTACCTCACCATCGACTCCGATCCCTACGCATCGGTCGTCGACGGCAAGGTCGTCTGGATCGTCGACGGCTACACGACGAGCGCGAACTACCCGTATTCGCGCACCGAGAGCCTCTCCGACGTGATCGCCGACACCTACACGCCGCGGCCCGCCTTCGCGGTCGACGACATCAACTACATCCGCAACTCGGTGAAGGCCACTGTCGACGCCTACGACGGCAAGGTCACGCTCTACGCGTGGGACGACACGGACCCGCTGCTCAAGACCTGGCAGAAGATCTTCCCGTCGACCCTCAAGCCCATGAGCGACATGAGCGGCGACCTGCTGAGCCACGTGCGCTACCCGGCCGATCTCTTCAAGGTGCAGCGAGCCATCCTCGGCGAGTACCACGTCACCGACGCGGGATCGTTCTACTCCAAGCAAGACGCCTGGACCACGCCGAACGACCCGACGGCGCCGTCCGCGAGCCCGACGCTTCAGCCGCCGTACTACCTGACCCTGCAGATGCCGGGCCAGGAGGCTCCGTCGTACTCGCTCTACTCGACCTTCATTCCGGTGAATACTGGCGAGGGCAGTCGAAACGTGCTGAACGGATACCTGGCGGTCGACTCGAACGCCGGATCCGAAGACGGCAAGGTCTCCGACGACTACGGCAAGCTGAGGCTGCTGACCCTGCCGAAGGACGACACGGTGCCGGGTCCCGGCCAGGTGCAGAACAACTTCACGACAGACCCGACCGTGTCGCAGGCGCTCAACCTGCTGCGGCAGGGCGAGACGGAGGTCAAGAGTGGAAACCTGCTGACCTTGCCGGTCGGTGGTGGACTTCTCTACGTGCAGCCCGTCTACGTGCAGTCGACGGGTGGCACGAGCTACCCGCTGCTGCAGAAGATCCTCGTTGCGTTCGGAGACAAGATCGCCTTCGAAGACACGCTCGACGCGGCTCTCGACGAGCTGTTCGGCGGCGACTCCGGCGCAGTCGCGGGCGACGAGTCCGTTCCCGTGACCGACAGCGGCAACACGGCGACACCCGACGACACGGCGGGCACGACACCGGATGCCGGCACGCCGTCCACCGATACGCCGTCCACCGACACCGGGGGACTCACCCAGGCACTGCTCGACGCGAAGGCCGCCCTCGCAGACCGTGACGCCGCGATGAAGGCCGGCGACTGGACGGCCTACGGCGAGGCGGACGCCAAGCTGCAGGCCGCTCTCGACCGGGCTCTGGCGGCCCAGGGCCAGTAGAGCCGGCACCGTGGTCTGAACCCCTCGAACCCTGTGTTAGTCTTAACAGGTAGCGCGGGGTGGAGCAGTTCGGTAGCTCGCTGGGCTCATAACCCAGAGGTCGCAGGTTCAAATCCTGTCCCCGCAACAGAAGAAAGGCCCGGAATCACTGAGATTCCGGGCCTTTTGTTTTGATTGTCTACATCTGCTGACTCGACGTGACAGTCAGGAAGACAGTCTTCGGGCACTCGCAGGCGATCGGTTCCGGCTGGGCTGATGTTCAGTCGAGTAAACAACGCGGGCGCGGTTTCCTCTCCAGTGCGTGCGCCGCCGTGGCCGTGCAGCAGCTCTCACCTCTCAGCTGGCGAGCATGTTGATGCCATGGACGAGCCGAGACGGAACCTCGCAGGCGCAATGTCCGGCGCCGCCCGCGTGACCGACTCGATGCTCGTGACCTTTCGAGGCCACGCGTCATTGCAATACGGACTGTGCTGGATTGCGCTAGCATCGGGTCTGTTGGGGGCAACTCAGAAGGAAACCATGTCTTCGTTCAGTACCGTCCGACGACTTCTCGTTGGAACAGCGCTCACAACAGCCGCCATCGTCGGCGTAACTGCCGCACCAGCTCTGGCACTTCACGCAACCGATCCCATCGACGGCGAAACGGTCACGCTAGCAACAACGAGCTACGACGCCGGCTCGTGGGGAGACGGCTTCGGTTTCACCGTCGAGGATGTCAACTTCGGGGAGAACGGGCTGCCGAATCACATCTTCGTTTACGAGATCGGCACCATGGACTTGGCCACCGGCGCGTACGGGCACGTCGAAGGAATGCCCGCCCATACGGTGCTGCGACAGGACAATTCGACGTTTTCCGTTCCTCCCTACACGCCGGAGGTGATGAACCACGTCCTCCCCGAGGGCCAGACTTGGGCACTCATCTACGGGTATTTCCCATCGTTCAGTCCGTACGGTGCTTACTACTCGGCAGTACCGTTCGACGTTGTCGGAGATCTCGCTTCTCCGACCGACCCACCCACTGAGTCACCATCGATCCCGGCCGCTGCGGACCACAGCGACGCTGTCGACGAGGTACCCGTACCTGCAGAGCCTGAATCCGCAGTGAAGCCGCAACTGGCGGAAACAGGCACCGACCCGGTCGCCCCAGTGGTTCTAGGCGGCATGACCCTGGTGCTCGGTGTCATCGTGCTGACGGCTCGCCGTCGCGTCCGCTCGTCCCGGTAGCCCGCCTCCGCTGTGTCCTTGGGCTGGGAATTCACCGACGTCCAGGGGTGGCTATCCGATGTCCAACTCGCCTACGACTATCCCAACTCCGGAGCATATGCGGACGTCCTCGCCGGTTTGTACGTGGATGTCACCTGCTCATCGGGCGGAGACGCCCATGCAGCGTCCAGTGAGGTGCTGAAATCCACCGCGATCACGAGCACCTAGCGGACTACAACACAGGCTCGATTGAGCCCCAGCGGTGGAGTGAACGCCCGACAGGTTGGCGGTCGATCCCGACGAAGAAAGAGGAACCCATGGATATGCAGGAGATGGAAGAGCGCATCGAATTGTACGACCTCATCTTCGAGGCGCTGACGTATGGCGGCCGAATCGTGACGGACGGTGGTGCGCCCGGTGTGTTCGTCTTCTCGGAGGACACGGAGAATAACCGCACCATGACACGGACAGCCGCAGGAAATCTGGAGGACGGACGAGAAGTTGCACGGGCGGCGCTTATGACGAGCGGCCCTGGGGTTCTTCGGGCCGTGCTCCTGGCTGACGGCTACATCACCGTCGGTGGTGTTCGCACGGACGCGTTGATCGCGGAGGGGTACGAGTCGGGCGACGCGCAGAGTGTGATCGTGGCGCAGGCGTATTCAAGAAAGCGTCGCTTTCTTCGGTTCGTTGCCAATCTGGATGGGAAGCCCGTCAAGATCGGGCGCGGCAATCGCCTCCTACCTCAGGTCTGAATCCGCGCAATGGACAACGTGACAAGACGTGCAGGCAACATTCGGGTTCTGATGGTTGTGGCCATTCTGCTGGCGGGAATTCACGCTCTCGTCGCGTTCGGTGTCGGCGTGCCAGTTGTACCGGGCGTGGGACCACAGTTCCAAGCACCAGCCGAGATCCGCGTGACGCTCACGTCGGGCGAATCGTTGACACTCACTGCGCGCTACGAGGGCGCTGAGTCTCTGGCGAAGATCGGATGGTTCGACTCTTATGACGAACTGGCTGGCCCTTTCCGCTTCACCTCGACTCGAATCGACGAAACGAACTACGTGGGGCAAACCGTTCCTGTGACGCTGCGGTCCGACTCCCGCGCTCGGACGCGGATGATACTCAGTTATTCGTCGGAACGTGACGGGGCCCGTCCACCGGTGATTGATGACGAGTTCAACGACAAATCAGTCCTGTACTTCAGTAATGAAGGTGGCCTTCCGAATGTATCCGAAGACGACCGGGTCGATGAAGCCCTCGACCATTCGTCAGAGCGTTACCCAGCGTTGGCAGAGGTGACGACATCGGATCCCGCTGTGGTCGCGATCGAAGCGCGTGGTGGTCCGCGGCCTGGGGATCTGGAGTTGATTCCTGGCGGCAACGCCGACACCCGGCTCTGGGCCGTCGTGTTCGACTACGCGGCCCTTCACCAAGCGGGGAGAACCAACTTGTCCTTCCCGCTGTCTTGGTACGGAAGTCCGCCACTCCAGTGGTGGACGCACAATGCTTGGTGGATTTGTGCGGCATTTCTCGGATTCACAGCTGTACTTTTGACAGCGGGCGGTGCTCCGGAGCGTCGACGCGAGCGTGCAAAAAAACGGGCGAGGCGCGAGCTGCC
This sequence comes from Agreia sp. PsM10, assembly GCF_030433855.1. GTDB lineage: Bacteria > Actinomycetota > Actinomycetes > Actinomycetales > Microbacteriaceae > Agreia. Next base: position 153,389 of record NZ_JARUXC010000001.1, read on the forward strand.
TCTAGCACCGTAGCCGAGATAGACAAGACCTGCCTCATGGGGGCCGTCAAGCTCTGCTGTGACGATCCAGCGCGAATCTTTCTCGCTGGTGTCGCACAGGCACGGAGCAACCTGTGAGCGCGTGGTTGGCTGACGTGAGTCGGCATGCGATCACGGCACGCGGAGGAGGATCGACGATGCTTCTCGAGCTGCGACGGGTCGAGGGCACGGTGCTCTTTCATGCGGCCACGGTGGCTGCTCGCACCGATGCTTCGGTAGGCACTCGGAATCGCATCTGATGCCGCGATCAGCGCCGTTGTACTGGGTGAGTTGATAGACAACTCGGCGATCTTCACGGAGCGGAGGCTGAGCGCGGTGAAGCCGGATGCGATTGCGCTCCGGTCTATGGGGATTTTTGCCCTGGTCGTGTGTCGAGTCCGTAGAACCTGCGCATCGGGCCGCCCGTCGCCTCATCATTCCTGCGCGATGACCGTCCACCCCGTCGACCGGGCGATGAGCGGCTGAAGCTCCGACACCGCGGTCCGGGCGTCCGCCTGGCTCTTCCAGTGCCAGATGGTGAGCACGAGCGGGTAGTGCGGGTCGACCTCGTCGACGTACACGTCAAGCGTGGTGTCGGATGTCGGCCGCAGGTACTCGGCGCCGTCGTCGTCGACCTCCAAAGGAAACCGGAGAATGGAGCCGAGCTCCAGGATCGCCTCGCGCCGCGTGATCCGCGCGTCGGCGCGCATGAATGCGGTCATGGCCTCCCCGTGGGCGCGATGGGGAGTCACGCGTCGGCAGGGGGCACGGAATCGGCCCCGGTCGCAGTCGCGAGTTCTTTCAGGTAGGCGTCGATCGTCCGAGGATCGAAGTCCGGGTCGACGACGAGAAAGGCGTCGTAGATGGCGAGGAAGCCGATCGCCGACGGAGCCCACTCGGTGGGCTCATCGGTGAGGGTCGGCGGGCCGAGGTAGAAATTGTCTGTGACGGCGGGGTTCGAGAGGTGGCGCACGGCGAGCCCCTCGACGATCGCGGACCCGAGAACGGCATAGAGGGTGAAACCGCCCGCGAAGTCGTCGCGCAGCTTGAAGCCCAACAATCGTCCCATGGCCTCGTGAAACGAGGCCATGGCTTCGACGAAGCGGTCGCTTCCGCGGCGGAGGGTCTCGGCAACCCTGCGCAGGCTCTCGCTGCCGTCGTCGGCGAGAAGGGCTGCCGAGGTGGCGAGGAACGACTGCCACGCTGCGGAGTCGATCGTGCTGTAGTAGTTCTGCTCGAGCACCACCCGGATGAGTTCGAGGATGAGCCTCCTTCGCCCGTCTGCCGTCGCGTGCAGATCAGGGCGGGAGGCGACGATCTCAATAGCCGTGCGCAGGGCGCGATCGTCGCTGAGCTGGTCGGCGAACGTGGCCGCCGCCTCGTTGAGGAGCTCTCCGATGAACGCGTCTCTCGACTTCCACAGCCGGTAGACCGAACTCTTCGACACGCCGGCCGCGGCGATCACGTCGTCCATCTGCAGGCCGGGGAACCCCAGGGTCATGCCGCGCGTGCCGGTCGTGGCCAGAGCGGCGTCGAACATGCGGCGCCGGATCTGCTCCGACGTCATCCGACCTTGCCGGGCTCGCTCGATCGAGGTGCCGTGATCGTCTGCCATGCGCATACTCCCCGTGGATCGTCCATCCTCCAGTCTCGCGGTCGCGAGGTCACGCCCGAAATGCTGGATGGGACGCGGAGTCCCAACGGGTCAGGAGAAGTCGGGATCGAGGGCGCGCAGCAGCGACTCCTGCACGAAGCCGACCCAGCCGTACACCTCGAGCACGAAGCGATCATCGGTGTCGATGAGCAGCTCGTCTCCGTCGTGCTCGATGCCCAGACCGGCCGCGATGGTGAGCCGGATGTCGGTGAGACTGCGCAACCATGCACTCGCGGCCGCCGCATCCAGATTCACCCGCACGGCGCCCGCCCACTCGTCACGCTCACCGAAGGCCTCGACCAGGAGCTCGGCATTGTGCACCTTGCGCTCGACGAGCCCTTCAGAGGTGAATCGACGGAACTCGGCATCGTTCTCGGCCCCATCGCCGTAGGCGGCAGGCAGCAGCCTGTCGAGGGCGCGGGAGCTCTGCGAGTCGGGATCGAGCGTGTCGGCGTCGGCGAGAAGCGAATGGACGTCGGTGGCGAGCGTCACGAGGATCTCGGCCTCAGCTCGCTCGAACGACGCACCGATGAGGTCGCCCTGACGAACGAACGGAGTCATGCGTCGACCTTCTGCAGCGTCGCCCACAGGCCGAATTCGTGCATGGCCTCGACGTGCCGCTCCATCTCCTCGCGAGTTCCCGTGGCCACGACCGCACGCCCCTCCGTGTGCACCTGCATCATCCGACGCTCGGCCTCGGGCTTCGAGAACCCGAAGTAGCTGCGGAACACGTACGACACGTACGACATGAGGTTCACCGGGTCGTTCCACACCAGGGTGATCCACGGAGAGCCGAGCTGCAGCTGCTCATCGAGTTCGGCCTGGTCGAGGGTCTGTGCCACGACTACGACGCGTCGACGGTCTCGTCCGACTCGATGTCGTCGAGGGCGTTGAGCACGCGTACGGCAGCGTCGTTCGCACCGATCGCGTATTCGTTGGTCTCGGTCTCGTCGACCAGTTCTTCGGTCGCGATCTGCTCGATGCGGCTGATCTTCTGCTCGAGGGCCGAGGTGGTCGACTGCACGAACTGAACCAGCCGCTGCTCGGGAGCGTTGTCCTCTGTCCAGTCGCCGACGACGTCGGCGTCGGCGAGAGCGGCCACGGTGAGCCGGAGCCGGTTCTCCCACTCGCCGCGCTGGGCGGTGACGCCGTCGAGTTCCTCGATGGCGGCGTCGCGCTGGGCGTCGCTGCGGTCGCGTTCTTCGCGCAGCGCCGCGATCTGCGCCCGGCTGGCCTCGAGTTCGGATGCCGCCTGCTCGGCTCGAGCGATGGCCGCGGCCAGATCGTCGTGAACGTCGGGCAGACCGCTGTCGGCGTGTGCCGAGCCCGCCTGCAGCTGAGCAGCCAGCGCCTCCTTCTCGGAGATCAGCTCGGTGGTCTGGCGCTCGTGACTGGCCGCGAGTTCGGCCACCTGTGCGTCGTGCGCCGCCTTCAGCTCGTCGATCTGCTGCTGGTGGGCCTCGTCGATCGCGCGGAGCTGCGTGTCGTGCTCCGCGGCCAGCGCGGTGACATCGGTCGTGCGGGTTCCCTCGAGCTCGGCCACCTGGGATTCGAGTCGCGCGGTGAGTTCGGCGACCTGCGCGTCGCGCTGGGCGCGGAGCTCGGCGAGTTCTGCGGTGAGCGAAGCGACCTCGGTCTCGCGCTGGGCGTGCAGGCCGGCGATCGTCGCGTCTCGCTCGCTGCGCAGGGCAGCGACCTCGTTCTCGCGCTGGCTCGTGAGAGCGGCGACCTCGGCGGCGAGTCGAGAGTTCAGCTCGGCGACCTCGGAGTCGCGCTGCTGCTGCAACGCGGCGAGATCGGCGTCGCGCTGAGTCGACAGCGAGACGAGCTCGTTCTCGCGCTGCTGGTGCAGGGCCGCGACGTGCGCGTCGCGCTCGTTCGAAAGGGCGGCCAGCTCGGCCTCGCGCTGCTGGTGGGCGGCGCTGACGTCTGCCTCGCGCTGGGCGGTGAGTGCGGCGACCTCGGCAGCCAGTCGAGTCGACAGCTCGCCGACCTCGAACTCGCGCTGCTGGTGCAGCCCCGCGACCTCGGCCTCGCGTTGCGCCGTGAGAGACGCCACCTGGTTCTGGAGCTCGGCACGCAGTCTGTCGACCTCGGCCTCGGCGGCCTCGGCCCGTGCGGTCTGGTCGATGAGCTGCTGCTGCAGATCGGCTGCGTGCGCCTGCGACTCGGCCAGCTGCGCCGACACGTCTGTCAGGTGGGCTTCGGCGTTGATCCTCGCCTCGTCGCGGGCCTGCCGGTCTTCGATGACGCTGTCGAGGTGCAGACGGATGATCTCGAGAGGGTCTTCGGTGGTCTCGAGGTTGACGATCGGTTCGAGCTCGGGCTGCACATAGGCCGGCTTGGCCGTGGGGTCGATGAGGTGGTGGCTGAAGAGCTCGTCGGTGACAGGACGGTAGCGCGCCTGGAAGTCCTCGGATCCCACCTTGACTGCAGCATCGATGAGCCTGATGGCGAAGCGGTCACGCCCCGAGAGCACCAGGGGCGAGTCGGTCTGCGCCGGCGCGGGCGCGCGGTTCGACTCGTTCTGGGGCGGGTTCTCGGGTTCGGGGGAGAGGGCGTCGAAAGTCATTGAACTCCTTCGGTGTCCGGGTCGAGCGGAAACCGTCGCGGGGTCGGGCAGGCCGTTTTTCAGGATACCGGGCCTCAGCCCGGCATGGGGTCAGGAATCGAAACCCAGCCCCACGGCATCCAGAGCCTTGAGGATGCCGTTTCGGCGCCCACCATGGTGATCGGCCCGGTCGAGCGACCATCTCGTCGTCTGGATTCCCAGGGAGGCCACCGGCTCCGGCGGAAACGGGAGTGGACGGCGGCGGACCATCTCGAGACTCGTGCGCTCCGTGACCTCGCCGTCGAGCAGATCGAGCATCACGTTCGCCGCGAAGTGCGTGGCCGCGACGCCGAGGCCGGTATAGCCCGCCGCATACGCCACGCGACCCTGCCGTGCCGCGCCGTAGAACGCGCAGAACCGGGTGCAGGTGTCGATCGCGCCAGCCCACCGATGCGAGAAGCGCAGGCCCTCGAGCTGGGGAAAGGTCGTGAAGAAGTGCTCCGCAAGTCGGCGGAAGGTCTCGGGACGGTCCTCGTAGGAGGGGCGGACCCGAGCTCCGTAGTGATAGATCGCGTCGTAGCCGCCGAACAGGATGCGGTTGTCGTGGGAGAGCCGGTAGTAGTGGAACTGGTTGGCGCCATCACCCAACCCCTGCCGGTTCGCCCAGCCGATCGAGCGGAGCTGCTCGTCGCTCAGCGGCTCGGTCATGAGCACGTAGTCGTAGACGGGCACCGTCGCGAGCCGGTTGCGACGGAGAAGCGATGGGAACACGTTCGTTCCGAGGGCGACCCGACGGGCGGTGACCCGGGCGTTGTCGGTGACGACGGTCACGGGCGCGGTGGGGGAGCCGCTGCTCGAGGAGATGGACCGCACGGGAGTGTTCTCGAAGATCTCCACGCCGAGCTCCTCGGCCACCCGCGCGAGTTCGGCGGCCAGTCGGGCGGGGTGCACCAGGGCGGAGGTGCGCTTCTCCCACAGGGCGGCGAGGTAGGTGGGGGAGTCGACCTGACGCCGCACGGCATCGGTGTCGAGAAACACCGTGTGCTCGTCGGTGGTCGCCGCGCGAAGGGCATCGACCTGGTAGGGCTCGACGGCGAGCGAGAGGGCCCCGTTGCGCTCGAAGTCGCACTCGAGTGCATACTCGTCGACCGCGCGTTCGATCTCGTCGAGATTCTCGAGGCCGAGCTCGATCAGGCGATCGATCTCGGAGGGAAAGCGACTGCGTCCGTTGTCGTCGCCGTGCGTGAGGCTCGCCTCGACGAAGCCTCCGTTGCGCCCGGATGCCGCCCAGCCGACCGTCTTGGCCTCGAGAAGCACCACCCGCGCATCCGGATGGCGGCGCTTGGCGAGGACGGCGGTCCACAGGCCGCTGTAGCCTCCTCCGACGATAGCGAGGTCGGCGCTGACAGGCGCGTCGAGGCGGTGCCTGCGCGGCTGGGTGATGTCGTCGATCCAGAACGGACGCTGCACGGCTGCGCTCAGTGCGTGCTCCACGATGCGTGCCGACGGTCGGGAGCGTTCGAATACGGTCTGCGCCATACCCCAGTATGACGCGGCGACGCCGGTTCGCGCGGTCAGGCCACGTCGTCGGTGAGAAGGTGCGCGGTGGGCTCGTCGATGATCAGATCGGTGATGAGACCTGCGGCCAGGGCCCCTCGCAGGGCCGGAAGCTTCGACTTTCCGCTCACGACACAGATGCGGCGGGCGACACGCGACACCAGTTCGAGGCTGGGTCCGCTGGTGCGGGAGTTCATGGGGATGTCGGTCGACGACCCGTCAGCGCGATAGAAGACTGTTGCGACGTCTCCCACGACGTCGGAGCCGGTCAGGGATGCGTAGTCGGACTCGTCGAGATAGCCGCCGATGTAGACGTGGCTGGGCACGTCGGCGAAGGGCGAGCCGAGGCCGAACAGCGCGATGTCCATGCGCTTCTGAATGTCGAGGACGCGCCGGATGGCGCGCTCGCGCCACATGGCCTGCTTCGTCTCGGCGTCATCGAAGAAGGCGGGAACGGGGAACTGCTGCACCGCAGCCCCGAAGGCCACGCCGAAACGCGTCATGATCTCGCTCGCGTAGACGATGCCGGTCGTCTGGTAGTTGGCTGCTCCGTTGAGCTGCACCAGTGTCGTGTTGTGGGTCACCTTCTCGGGAATGTGGCGGCTCACCGCGCTGATGGTCGACCCCCAGGCGATGCCCACGGTCATGTTCGAGTCGACGAAGGGGGTGAGAATGCGTGCAGCCGAGACGGCGACGCGTTCGAGCCGGTCGACCTCGTTCGTCGAGGCGGGCACGGGCACGATGTGCGCGGTCACGCCGTAGCGCTCGCGGATGCGCTGCTGCGATGTCGAGACGCGTTCGGCCGGCGACTTCACCTGGATCTCGACGAGCCCGGTTTCACGCGCGAAACTCAGCAGTCGGGAGATCGACGAGCGCGATGTGTGCAGCTCGTGGGCGATCGCCTCCATGGTGATGTCCTGCAGATAGTAGAGCTGGGCGGCGCGCAGGGCGTCGCGCGATTTCTCAGCGTGCTGGTCGGCCGAAGCGATGGTCATGCCGACATTCTTCCACGCCGTGCACGTCTGTGCATAACGCTTGAACAATTGTGTGCAGGTGTCAGACTCAAGGGGTAATCAAGGAACTTACTTACACGAAGGCGAGTACACAGTGAGTGCACCAGTCGTTTCCCCCTCAAGCCAGCCGGAACTCCGGCCCGATGTCGTCGGGCTCGTCGAGAACCCCCGAGCACAGGTGCTCGTGATCGGCGGTGGCATCAATGGAATCGCGACGTTCCGCGACCTCGCCCTGCAGGGTGTGGATGTCGTGCTCGTCGAGCGCAGTGACTACTGCTCGGGCGCATCCGCGGCCTCGAGCCACATGATCCACGGCGGCGTGCGCTACCTCGAGAACGGCGAGTTCCGTCTCGTGCGCGAATCGGTGCAGGAGCGCAACCGTCTGCTCCGCCTGGCTCCGCACTACGTGAAGCCCCTGCCCACGACGATCCCCATCTTCTCGACGTTCTCGGGCATCGTCTCGGCCCCGCTGCGCTTCCTCACCCACAAGCAGGGAAAGCCGAAGGAGCGCGGCGCGCTGCTGATCAAGCTCGGCCTGCTCGGCTACGACTCGTTCTCGCGCGACGGCGGATCCGTTCCGCGCCACCAGTTCGCCGGCCGCAAGAAGTCCCTCGCCAAGCTGCCCCAGTTGCGCCCCGACGTGAAGTACACGGCCACGTACTTCGACGCCGCCGTCGAGAACCCCGAGCGCCTCGCGCTCGATCTCGTCGAGGATGCCCGCGCAACCGGCACGCACGCCCGCAGTGCGAACTACGTCGAGGCGATCGGCGTGAGGGGCGACCAGGTCGTTCTTCGAGACACCGTTTCGGGTCGGGAGTTCAGCATCGCCGCCGACGCCGTCGTGAACACGACGGGGCCATGGACCGACCTCACCAACGACGCACTCGGCATGCCGAGCACGTTCATGGGCGGTACGAAGGGCTCCCACATCGTGCTCGACAACCCGGCCCTCTACAAGGCCTGCGCGGGCGGCGAGGTCTTCTTCGAGAACAACGACGGCCGCATCGTGCTGATCTACCCGCTCAACGGCCGTGTCCTCGTCGGAACGACCGACCTCGAGGCCGACATCACGAAGCCCGCCGTGTGCACGGAGGAGGAGGTCGACTACTTCTTCAAACTCGTGTCGCACGTTTTCCCACGCATCCCCGTCGACCGTTCGCAGATCGTCTACCGCTATTCCGGCATCCGTCCGCTGCCGAAGCACGACGACACCGCACCCGGATTCGTCTCCCGCGACTACCGCATCGAGCCGTCGCGCCTCGGTGGCGGTTCGAAGGTTCCCATGCTGAGCCTCGTGGGCGGAAAGTGGACCACGTTCCGTGCGCTCTCCGAGCACCTCACCAACGAGACGCTCGAGCTGATCGGTCGCACCCGCAGCGTCAGCACCGAGAAGCTTCCCATCGGTGGCGGAGTCGGGTTCCCGACCACCCCTCAGGCGAGCGATTCCTGGGTCGCGGCACACGCATCCGATCTGGGTGCCGACCGCGCCCGTGCCCTGCTGGCACGCTACGGAACCAAGGCCGACCGGGTCATCGGAGCACTGGCCGACTCCTCCAACGATGAGGCGCTCGCTCACGTCGCAGGATTCTCTGCCGCGGAGATCGCCTTCCTCGTCGAGAACGAGTTCGTCGTGCACCTCACCGACCTGGTGCTCCGCCGCACCATTCTGGCCTTCGTGGGAGATCTCGACCAGGCCGCGTTCGATGAGCTGAGTTCGGTCGTCGCAGAGGCGCTCGGGTGGTCGGCCGAGCAGCTCGCAGAGGAGCGCGCCGTCGCGGTGAAGGACCTCGCGCTGTTCCACGGACTCGAGCTCGACGCGTCGGCGACCGCTTCTGCGGCCGTCGTCGCGGCGGAGTGAGCGCGCGCAGTCTGAACAGACGTGCAGGCGAATCTGTTGTTGGACTCGACGACTGATCGCTAGCGTCATGGAGGGGCCGACGTCGGTCGGCCCCTCATTCTCATCAAGGTGACGTGGACGTCACACAAGGAAGGTCAACGTGGACAATCTCGGAGTTGTATTTCTCGCTGAACTGGTAGGCACGGCCCTGCTCGTTCTTCTCGGTTGCGGCGTCGTCGCCAACGTCGCTCTCGTGAAGAACAAGGGTTTCAATGGCGGGTTCCTGATGGTGAACATCGGGTGGGGCTTCGCCGTGTTCTCGGGTGTGATCGTGTCGTACAACAGTGGTGCGCACCTGAACCCCGCCGTGACCCTCGGCCTCGTCGCGAACGGCGCCACCGAGTTCGGTTCCGGCGTTCCCGTGAACATCGTGTCGATCCTCACCTACATCGCCGCCCAGCTGCTGGGTGCGATCATCGGCGCCGTGTTCGTCTGGCTCGCCTACAAGCAGCACTTCGACGAAGAGCCCGACGCGGCCAACAAGCTCGGCGTGTTCTCGACGGGACCGGCGATCCGCTCCTACGGGTGGAACTTCCTGACCGAGGTCATCGGCACGTTCGTGCTGGTGTTCGTGGTCATCGGCTTCGGTGGCGGCAGGCAGGGTGAGGGCGGCCTCGCGGCCCTGGGTGCTCTTCCCGTGGCGATCCTCGTGATCGCGATCGGCGCATCCCTCGGTGGCCCGACCGGGTACGCCATCAACCCGGCCCGTGACCTCGGCCCGCGCATTGCGCACTTCCTCCTCCCGATCAAGGGCAAGGGCTCCTCCGACTGGTCCTACTCCTGGGTCCCGGTCCTCGGCCCCATCGTCGGAGGCGTGCTGGCCGGCTTCGCCGCCGTACCGCTTCTCCCCATCCTCACGTAACTCACCATCCCGGCTCAGCAGAACCACATAACGAAGGAGTTAGTCATGAGCAAGTACGTCATTGCGATCGACCAGGGAACCACGAGTTCCCGCGCGATCATCTTCAACCACGAGGGCGGAATCGTCTCGACGGGTCAGAAGGAGCACGAGCAGATCTTCCCGAAGGCGGGCTGGGTCGAGCACAACCCGAAGGAGATCTGGGACAACGTCCGCGAGGTCATCGGCCAGGCGCTCTCCAAGGCCAACCTCACGCGCCACGACATCGTCGCGGTCGGCATCACGAACCAGCGCGAGACCGCCGTTGTGTGGGACAAGAACACCGGCGAGCCGGTCTACAACGCCATCGTCTGGCAGGACACCCGCACCCAGTCCATCGTCGACCGCCTCTCGGCCGACGGCGGCGGAGACCGCTTCAAGGACACGGTCGGCCTTCCTCTCTCGACGTACTTCGCGGGCACCAAGATCGTCTGGATCCTCGAGAACGTCGAAGGCGCCCGCGAGCGCGCCGAGGCCGGCGACCTCATCTTCGGAACGACCGACACGTGGGTTCTCTGGAACCTGACCGGCGGCGTCAACGGCGGTGTGCACGCGACCGACGTGACCAACGCGAGCCGCACTCTCTTCCTCGACCTCAAGACCCTCGAGTGGGACGACGAGATCCTGAAGGCGTTCGATGTTCCCAAGTCGATGCTCCCCGAGGTGCGCTCGTCCTCCGAGGTCTACGGCACCGTGTCCGACTCGAGCCTGCTGCGCGAGGTGCCCGTCGCCGGAATCCTGGGCGACCAGCAGGCCGCCACGTTCGGCCAGGCCGCCTTCGACAAGGGCGAGGCGAAGAACACCTACGGCACGGGAAACTTCCTGATCTTCAACACCGGCACCGACATCGTCAAGAGCGAGAACGGCCTGCTCACCACCATCGGCTACAAGCTCGGCGACGGCGAGACCCACTACGCCCTCGAAGGCTCCATCGCCGTCACCGGCTCGCTGGTGCAGTGGCTGCGCGACAATCTGGGCATCATCCAGAGCGCTCCCGACATCGAGGTGCTCGCGAAGACGGTCGACGACAACGGCGGTGCCTACTTCGTGCCGGCCTTCTCGGGCCTCTTCGCGCCGCACTGGCGATCGGATGCCCGGGGCGCGCTGGTCGGGTTGACCCGGTTCGTGAACAAGGGCCACATCGCCCGCGCCGCGCTGGAGTCCATCGCATTCCAGACGCGCGAGGTTCTGGATGCGGTCAACGCCGACTCGGGTGTGCCGCTCACCGAGCTCAAGGTCGACGGCGGAGCCACGGCCAACGACACCCTGCTGCAGTTCCAGGCCGACATCCTGAACGTGCCGGTCGTGCGTCCGGTGGTCGCCGAGACCACGGCCCTCGGCGCCGCCTACGCCGCCGGCCTCGCGGTGGGCTACTGGGACAACCTCGACGACCTGCGCAAGAACTGGCAGGAAGATCAGCGGTGGACGCCCAACATGGACGACGCCGAGCGCGAGCGCCTCTATCGCAACTGGAAGAAGGCCGTCACGAAGACCCTCGACTGGGTCGACGAGGACGTCGTCGAGTAACCGCGGCTCGACTGCACAGGCCGTTCCCTGAGCCTTGCCTGCGTGCATCCCTTCGACAGGCTCAGGGAACGAGTCCGTTAAAGGGCGAAGATCGTCCAACCGGCGGTGTGCTCCTCGCCCGGGTCGAGCACGACGAGGTCGGTGCCCGTGTTGAAGGCGTCGGGCGGGCAGGTCATGGGTTCGACCGCGAGCCCGAGCCTGTTGATCGCCGGCTCGGGCTGGTCTGCCGTGTGGATCTGGACCCACTGGCACTCCGTTCCCCAGCTGATGCCGACGCCTGACGAGCCGTCGTGGGTGGTGACCCGCACGGTGGCGAGTCCCGAGGCATCCCGCTCGAGCTCGGTGAATGCGTGGTCGATGAACGTCGAGTCGATGGGGCGGGATGCGACGAAGTCGAACGCTCCGTCGTCTTCGAGCTCGACGTCGGCGAGGTCGATGGGGATCAGCCGGTCGGGCGTGACGGTGAGCACGGCTCGTGCGGGCAATTGGAGCGACCAGTCGTCCACGCGGCCCGGCCCCGCGACGAGATACGGATGCGGGCCGGTTCCGTACGGTGCGGCATCCGGGCCCGTGTTCGCGGCCCGGATGGTGGTCGACAAGCCGTCGGCCGAGAGCTCGTAGCGAGCGATCAGGTCGATGCGGAACGGGTAACCCGTCTGGGCCTCGACGCGGAAGGCCAGTTCGACGAAGGCTTCGCCCGCCGCCACGAGCGACCACTCCTGCCAGGCAGCCAGGCCGTGCAGCGCGTGGCCGCGCTTCGGCTCGGTGAGCGCCAGCTCGTACTCGGTGCCACGGAAGGTGTAGCGGCCGTCGACCACGCGGTTCGGCCAGGGGGCGAGTACGGCGCCCCGAAAGGCCGGACGCACCTCGTCGGCGTCGAAGGGAACCACGAGGTCTCGGCCTCGATGGCGCAGTGTGCGCAGGCTGGCACCCACCCCCGCGATGTGCGCGGTGTAGTCGCCGAAGGTCAGTGCGTATTCGGTTCCTGACAGCGGGATGTCGGACCGGGTGGAGGCAGTGTTCATAGTGCCTCCACCGTAGTGGCTCGGGCTCAGCCCAGGTGAACCGCGTCGGGCACGTTCATCAGCTCGTCTTTCGACGGACGCACGAGGAAGAACGAGATCGGCGCGGCCAGCAGGATGAGCCCGGCAGCCCAGAGGAAGGCGGTGGAGTAACCGCTCACGAAGGCCTCGAGCTGCGCCGTCTCGGAGGGGGGATTCGCGGCCAGGTAAGCGGAGATCGCCGCGGTGTAGAGCGCGGTGAACAGGGCCGTTCCGATCGATCCGCCGATCTGCTGGGTCGCAGACACGGCCGCGCTGGCGACTCCGGCGTCGTGTTCGTCGATGCCGGAGAGCGCCACGTTCTGCAGGGGAACGAAGATGCAGGCGAGTCCGATGCCGAGCAGGATGACGCCGGGCAGAACCTGGACGACGTAGTCGCCCTCCACGGTGATGAACGACAACCAGCCGAGGCCGGCCGCGGCCACGATCGGGCCGACGGTCATCGGAATGCGCACGCCGATCACGGGCAGGAACCTCGAGAGAACCGTGGCGCCGATCATGATGGTGAACGTCATGGGCAGCGAGGCGAGGCCGGACTGCAAGGGCGAGAAGCGCAGGACGATCTGGAAGTAGAACGTGAGGAAGAGCAGGCCGCCGAGAAGCGCCGCACCGGTGAGGAGCGAGACGAGGAATGCCCCGCCGCGAACGCGGTTGAGGATGACCCGCAGAGGCAGGAGCGGGTTGGACGCCCGCGACTCGACCCAGACGAAGGCGGCGAGCAGAACGACGCCGAGGGCGAGGAAGCCGATCGTCTCCCAACGGCCCCATCCGTTCTCGGCCTGCGAGAAGCCGTAGACGAGCGAAGCGAGACCGCCGACGACGAGCACTGTTCCGGGGAGGTCGTAGCGCGTGTTGCCGTGTGCGCGGCTCTCGCGGATCAGGGGGAAACCAGCAACGATCGCGACGATGGCGATGGGCACGTTGACCAGCAGGCACCAGCCCCAGCTCGCGTACTCGGTGAGCACGCCTCCGAGCAGCAGGCCCACGGCCGCGCCGCCTCCACCGATCGCTCCGTAGACCGCGAAGGCCTTGATGCGGTCTTTGCCGTTGGGGAAGGTGATCGTCAGGATGGCGAGGGAGGCGGGGGCGAGAAGTGCCGCGAATGCGCCCTGCAGGCCGCGGGCGATGAGCAGCTGCTCGGTCGTCGCGGCGAATCCACCGATTCCGGAGGCGATGGCGAAGCCGATCATGCCGAGCATGAACGACCGCTTGCGACCCCAGTAGTCCGCGATGCGTCCGCCGAGCAGGAGAAGCGATCCGAAGGCGAGGGCGTAGATCGTGACGACCCATGTCCTGTCACCGTCGCTCATGCCCAGCTCGATCTGCGCGTCGGGAAGGGCGATGTTCACGATCGTGCCGTCGAGTACGACCATGAGCTGCGCGAGTGCGAGGACGGCGAGCAGCCACCACCTGCGGGGGTGTGCGGCGTGATCGTGGACGGCCTCGGTCGAGGCGGTGGAGGGGGACGTCATGAAGAAGCGGGATCCTATTCGTACGAACTGGTTGGTTGGCTTAGCTAGACTATCAGCCATGAGAAGCGATGGTGAAGCGACCAGAAGACGAATTCTCGATGCCGCACGCACGGAGTTCGCCGACTTCGGGCTCGCGGGAGCGCGAGTCGACCGGATCGCCGCGGCGGCCAGCGCCAGCAAGGAGCGGCTCTACGCCTACTTCGGCGACAAGGTCTCGCTCTTCCAACAGGTTCTCGAGCTCAACCAGCACGATGTCGCCGATGCCATACCGATCGACGTCGACAACCTGCCCGAGTTCGTGGGGCGGGTCTTCGACCACACGATCACGCATCCCGAGCATCTGAGGATGCTGCACTGGGCCCGGCTCGAAGGGATCTCGGCTCTGCTCGTCGACGAGGACCGCTCGCGACTCTTCTCCGAAGGAGAGCTGCTTCGCCGGGCACAGATCGACGGCCGCATCGACGACGAGTGGGAGCCGGAGGATCTCGTGGCGATGCTGTTCGGCCTGGCCTCCACCTGGGCGAGCGCCCCGGGGATCTTCGCCGACTCCGGGCTCGTCGTGACGCCGGAGGTCGTGGCACGGCGGCGCGCGTCGGCGGTTCGGGCCGCCGCGAGGCTGGTGCAGCCCGCTACGACGCCCCGAAATGCCGATCGAGCGAGAAGTTGAAGACGCCAGAGTCGAATGAGTTGTACGCCTCGTAGTCGAGAACCTCGTAGAGCCTCGCGCGGGTCTGCATCTCGGGCAGCATCGAGGTCAGCGACCCCTCCCGCGTGATCGTGTCGAGCCCCCTCTCGGCGGCGCCCATGGCGAGCCGGAGCAGGGACACGGGGAAGATCACCAGGTTGAGGCCGACGTCGGCGAGCTGCTGGGTGGTGAAGAGCTCGCTCTTGCCGAACTCGGTCATGTTCGCGAGGATCGGCACGTCGACGGCGGCACGAACGGCCGCGAACTCCTCGAGAGAGGCCATGGCCTCCGGGAAGATCGCATCCGCTCCCGCATCGACGAGAGCCTTGGCGCGGTCGACCGCGGCCTGTAGGCCGTCTACCCCACGCGCATCCGTTCTGGCCATGATGAGGAAGTTCGGGTCGCGGCGCGCCTCGACGGCGGCCTTGATGCGCTTGAGTGCGGTGTCGAGGTCGACGACCTGCTTGCCGTCGAGATGACCGCAGCGCTTCGGGTTGACCTGGTCCTCGAGGTGGAGCCCTGCGACGCCGGCGTCTTCGAGCGTCTGGACGGTGCGGGCCACGTTCATCGGCTCGCCGAATCCCGTGTCGGCGTCGACGAGCGACGGGAGATCGGTCATGCGGGCGATCTGCTGGGAGCGGCCGGCGACCTCGGTGAGGGTGGTGAGTCCGATATCGGGGAGGCCGAGGTCGGCGGAGAGCACGGCACCCGAGATGTAGACCCCGTCCATACCCTTCTCCTGGATCAGCTTCGCCGACAGGGGATTGAACGCGCCCGGGAAGAGTTGCAGTCTGCCGCTCGAGAGTCCCGCGCGGAGAGCGACGCGCTTGTCTGCCGCGGTGGTGGGGGCGTAGAGCATCAGAAGAGTCCCTTCGGGGTCGGGATGCCGCCGAACAGGCCGGGCCTCGCCGTGATCGTGAGGCCCGCGAGTTCGTCGGCGCGGAGCTCGGGCAGTCGAGCCGCGACCGAGAGGAAGCGCTCGATCTCGGCCTGTTCGAGCACGCCCTCGGCCAGCGTGCGGAACTTCGAGACGTACTGTTCGCGGGCGAATGGGCGAGCGCCGAGCGGGTGCGCATCGGCGACGGCGATCTGATCGGTGATGACCGTGCCGTCAGTGAGCAGGATCTCGACCCGGCCTCCGAACGCCTTCTCCTGGGGGTCGATCGAGTGGTACCGCCTCGTCCACTCGGAGTCCTCGACGGTGCGCACGGTCTTCCAGAGGCGCACGGTGTCATCCCGATTCGCGCGCTGCGGGGTGTAGGAGTCGACGTGGTGCCAGGCGCCGTCCTGCAGCGCGACCGTGAAGATGTAGGGGATCGAGTGGTCGAGCGTCTCCCTCGACGCGGTCGGGTCGTACTTCTGCGGGTCGCCGGCCCCCGAGCCGATCACGACGTGCGTGTGGTGGCTGGTGTGGATCGTGATGCTGCCGATTCGCTCGGGGTGCTCGACGAGAACCGGATGCTCGTGGTGCAGCTTGCGTGCCAGGTCGATCCAGGCCTGTGCCTGGTATTCGGCCGAGTGCTCCTTCGTGTAGGTGTCGAGGATTCCGCGCTTCGATTCGCCGGCGACGGGCAGCGGCACCTCGTAGGCGGCGTCGGGGCCGTCGAGCAGCCAGGCGATGACCCCGTCTTCGCCCTCGTAGATGGGTGTCGGGCTCGTCTCGCCGCGCATGGCCCGATCGACGGCCTCGACGGCCATCTTGCCGGCGAACGCCGGAGCGTGGGCCTTCCACGACGAGATCTCGCCCTTGCGGGACTGCCGCGTCGCGGTGGTGGTGTGCAGGGCCTGGCCCACGGCCTGGAAGATCGTCTCGACGTCGAGACCCAGGAGGGTGCCGATGCCGGCCGTCGCCGACGGGCCGAGGTGCGCCACGTGGTCGATCTTGTGGGCGTGCAGGCTGATGGCGCGAACGAGATCGACCTGGATCTCATAGCCCGTCGCGATGCCTCGCACCAGTTCGGCCCCCGTGCGACCGGCGTGCTGGGCCACGGCCAGAATCGGCGGGATGTTGTCGCCCGGGTGGGAGTACTCCGCCGCGAGGAACGTGTCGTGGAAGTCGAGCTCTCGCACGGCGACGCCGTTGGCCCAGGCCGCCCACTCGGGCGAGAATCGCGCATCCGATGCCAGGCCGAACACGGTCGAGCCGGGGGAGTAGGGGTGGCGTTCGGCCTGCGAGCGCGCCGACACGACCGGCCTGCGCGTGAGCGAGGCCGCGGCGACCGCGGCGTTGTCGATCACCCGGTTGATGATCATCTCGGTGACATCGGCGTCGACCGCAACCGGGTCGGCGGCGACCTCGGCGATGGCGTGCGCGAGCTGGTCGGCGCGCTCCAGGGAATCGGAACTGGGGTGGACGCGAACGGAGTGGAGCTTCACGGGATGCGATGTCCTTTCGAGAAAACGGCGCGGCCGTGCGGCGGCTACAAACAGGCTAGGCCACCCTCCCCGCCGTCGAGTCTCCTCAGCGGCGGTAGACGCGCACCTCCCACGGCTGGAGGGTCGTGTCGTTCCATTCCGCGTAGTTGCCGATCAGGCGCTCGCCGGCATCGGAGGTCAGCCCCGCAGGCAGGTCGAGCGGTTCGCCCGACCAGTTGCCGACCACGAGAAGCCGGTCGTCGCCGCGGGTGCGCGTGAACGCATAGAGCGTCGGATGCTCGGGCTCGAGCAGGGCGAATTCGCCCAGTGCCACGACCGGCAGCTCGTGCCGCAGCGCGATGAGGCGCCGGTAGTAGTCGAAGATCGACCTGTCGCCGGCCGCACGATCCATCTCGACGTTGATCGCGTCGGCGTTGCCGGTGACCTCGATCCAGGGGCGTCCCGAGGTGAATCCGGCCTCGGCCCCCGGAGTCCACTGCACGGGGGTGCGGGCGTTGTCGCGGCTGCGGAACGCCAGCTGCTCGAGCACCGACGCCGGGTCGGCCCCGGCAGCGACGACCTCGGCGTAGTGGTTCACGCTCTCGATGTCCTCGTACTGCTCGATGGCCGTGAATCCGGCGTTCGTCATGCCGATCTCGTCGCCCTGGTAGATGTAGGGCGTTCCGCGATGCAGGTGCAGGATCGTCGCGAGCAGCGTCGCAGCCTCGTATCGGTACTCCCCGTCGTCTCCGAATCGGGAGACGGAACGCGGCTGGTCGTGGTTGCCGAAGTAGAGGCTGTTCCAGCCCGTCGACGCGAGGCCCGTCTGCCACCGGGCGAGAGACCGCTTGAGCGCGAGGAGATCGAACGGGAGGTTGTCGAACTTGCTCGTCTCGCTGTGGTCGAGCCCGACGTGCTCGAACTGGAACACCATGTCGAGCTCCTTCCTGTCGGCTCCCGTGAAGAGGGCGGCGTCGTCGACGGTGACGCCGGGCATCTCTCCCACGGTGATCAGCTCGGCCTCGCGGCCGGCGAAGACCCGGCGGTGCATCTCCTGCAGATAGTCGTGGATCTGCGGCCCCATCGTCGGCCGCACACTGGTGCCGATCAGCTCCGACTCCGTCTTGGCGATGAAGTTGATCACGTCCATGCGGAAGCCGTCTACGCCGCGGTCGAGCCAGCGGTTCATCATGGCGAACACGGCGTCGCGCACCTCGGGGTTCTGCCAGTTGAGGTCGGGCTGCTTCGCGGCGAACAGGTGGAGGTAGTACTGGCCGGTCTGCGGGTCGAGATCCCAGGCCGGGCCACTGAAGGCGCTCGTCCAGCCGTTGGGCTCCGCTCCGTCGTGCCCGTCGCGCCAGATATACCAGTCGCGCTTCGGGTTGTCGCGCGACGAGCGCGACTCGACGAACCAGGGATGCTCGTCGCTGGTGTGGTTGACCACGAGATCCATCACCAGCTTCATGCCGCGCTCGTGCACCTCGGCCAGCAGCAGGTCGAACTCCGCCAGGGTGCCGAAGAGCGGGTCGATGTCTTCGTAGTCGCTGATGTCGTAGCCGTTGTCGGCCTGGGGAGAGCGGTAGATCGGCGACAGCCAGATCACGTCCACACCCAGCTGGGCGAGGTGGTCGAGCTTCGAGCGGATCCCGCCCAGGTCGCCGACGCCGTCGCCGTTCGAGTCGGCGAAGCTGCGCGGATAGATCTGGTACACCACGGCTCGGGTCCACCAGGCGGTCGTTGCCGGGATGGTCTCTGTACTGGTCACTTGACCGATCCTCTCATCACACCGGAGACGACCCACTTCTGCGCGATCACGTAGACCACCAGAAGGGGCGCCAGCGCCATCAGGTACGACGCGAAGGCGACGGTGTAGTTGGTGTTGAACTGGCCCTGGAAGACGAACTGGGCCAGCGGAAGGGTTCGCGCCGACGGGTCCGACAGGATCACGAGCGGCAGCAGGAAGTCGTTCCACGCCCAGACGCAGGTGAGGATGCCGACGGTCGCGTTCATCGGGGTCAGCAGCGGGAAGACGACCTTCCAGAAGACACCCCAGGTGCTCGCGCCGTCCATGCGTGCGGCCTCCTCCAGCTCGATCGGAATCGACTGGATGTAGGCCACGAAGATGAAGATGTTGAACGACAGTCCGTAGACCGTGTACAGCAGGATCAGGCCGACGGGGGTGTCGAGGCCGAGCAGCGCGGTCTCCTTCACCACGGGGAGCATGATGATCGGGAACGGCACGAAGATCGCCGCGAGGAAGTAGAAGTACAGCCCCTTGAAGAACTTCTTGTGCATGTTGCGGGCGATGGCATACGCCACCAGCGAGTTCGTCAGCAGCGTCAGAACGACCGCGCCCACCGTGATGAGCGCCGTGTTCATCAGGGCCTGGGGGAAGTTCGTCAGCTGGTAGGCGTCGGCGAAGTTCTCCCAGCGCACGCTGGTGGGCCACTCGAACCCCGTTCCGCCGAGCTGGTCGGGCGACTTCAGCGCCGTGATGATCGTGAAGTAGAGAGGAATCAGCACGGTCAACGAGCAGACCGCGATGAGGGCCGTCACCCACCAGTTGGTTCCGCCGTTCACGCTGCTTCGGCGGCGGCGCCGACGCGGGCGCGGGGTGGGTACGGTTCGAAGGGCTTCGGTGCCCTGGATTGCTGCAGTCATCAGTAGCTCGCCTCCCTACGCTGGAGGAAGCGCAGTTGAATGAATGACACGACGATGATGACGAACAGGTACACGACCGCGTTCGCCATCTGGTAGCCGTATTCGCCACCCTGGAAGCCGCCGCGGTAGATCACCATGGCGATGGATTCGGTGCTTGTTCCCGGTCCGCCGTTGGTGAGGGCGATGATCTGGTCGAAGACCTGCAGGAACGACTTGAACGACAGCACCATGTTGATGGTGAAGTACGCGCCGATGAGAGGGAACGTCAGCGAGCGGAACCGACGCCACGCCGAGGCGCCATCGATGCCGGCCGCCTCGTAGATCTCGCCGGGGATCGTCTGGAGCCCCGCGAGGTAGAGGATCACGTTGAACGCGGCCGCCTGCCAGACGGTCGTGATCACGATGCCGATCCAGGCGTAGTTCGGGTCGGCGAGGATGTTCCCCGACAGTCCGGAGAGCCCCAGGCTCTCGAAGACGGCCGGGAACGAGTTCGCGAACAGGTAGTTGAAGACGTAGCCGATGATCAGGATGGCGAGCACGTACGGAATGAAGAACACGCCGCGGAAGGCCGTCTTGAACTTGATCCGGGCGTTCAGCCCGAGCGCGATCGCCAGGGCGATCACGTTCACGAGAACGGTCGAGACGATGGCGAACCCGAAGGTGAACCCGTAGGAGTTCAGCACTCGGCTGTCCTGGAACAGGTTGATGTAGTTCGACAGGCCCACGAGGTCCCACGTGCCGTAGCCCGCGTAGTTAGTGAGGCTGAAGAACATGCCGGTGAGCACGGGGATGGTGTGCAGGCCGAAGAAGATCACGACGGCGGGGACGACCATCCAGAAGAAGGCCCTGGGGGTGCGTTCGATCCGGCACCTGGCCGGTGTGCGGGTGGTGCCGGATGCCGTGGGCGCGCTCATGACTTTCCCTTTCGCGACGTTGCGGTGCGGGCCGCGACCTTGCTCCACTCGGAGTCGAGGTCGGATAGGAAGCGCTCGGTGTTGCCGGTGAGCACGAGGGTCTGGAGCAGGTTCACGAGCGGGATCGACGCGGGGATCTGGTGATCGATGAAGCCGATGATGCGACCGTCGGTGAAGTACGGTTCGAGGCCGGCGAGGGCCGGATCCGAGTTCGGCACGGCATTCTCGAGAGGGGAGAACGTGCTCTGCGATTCGGAATAGGCCTGCACGACCTCGGGCGACATGAGGTAGTCCACGAATCTCTGTGCCTCGGCGCGGTGCGGTGTGTCCCGCCCGATCGAGATGCCGACGTCGACGCCCGAGACGACGACGCGAGAGTCCGCGTCGTCGGTGACCGGGTACGGGAACGTGGCGATCTGCGCATCCGGGTTCGTCGCGCGGATCGCGGGGATCGCGTACGACCCCTGCAGGTACATCGCCGATTCCCCGGCTGCGAACGCGGCGTTGCCCGCGTTGTAGTCGCGACTGGCGAAGTCGTCCTGGCAGTAGCTGTAGAGCTCGACCTCCTTCTCGACGGCGTCGCCGAAGTCCTTCGAGAACGAGGTCGTGTCGAGGTCTGAGCCCTCGGCGCGGAGATCGTCGAAGAAGCCCTCCGGCATGAGCACGCCGCCCAGGTTGACGAATGCGGGGCCTGCGGTCCAGGCATCCTTCATCGTGCAGTAGAACGGCGTCACGCCGTTCTGCTGGAACGTCTGCGCTGCAGCGATCAGCTCGTCCCAGGTGGTGGGAACCTCGACGCCGTTCTCCGCGAAGATCGCCGGGTTGTAGATGATGCCGGAGGCGTTGCTGGCGAACGGAAGAGCGTTGACCTCCGCACCGTCCCCCTGGTCGCAGCTGCCGAGATCCTGAACGATCTTCTGCACCGCCGGGTTCACCGTGTCGGCCGATGCCTCGCCGCTGAGGTCGGCGAAGACGCAGGCGCGGGCGAGCTCGGCGAAGTTGCCGCTCACATTGAGGGTGAGCACGTCGGGCACCTTGTTCTTCACAAGCAGGGTTCTGATCGCGGTGTCGGGATCGGGAACCGCGTTCTGCACGACGCGGATGTCGGGGTTCTCGGCCTCGAAGTCGTCGATGATGGCGGCGAAGTCCTTCACCGCCTCGGGCTTGAACTGGAAGAAGTCGAGGGTGACGACGCCGTCGTCGGAGCTCGAGCAGCCGACGAGCGCAGAGCCCGCGAGCACGAGCCCTATTCCCGCGGCCAGGACGCGCCTGATCGGGCGGCCGTTCCTCGTCGAGGAACGAGCGGGTGGTGGATGAAACACGAGAACGCCTCCTTGCGTCGTGCGTGACGCGATCCGGGGTCAGATCGCGGTGAAGTCGATCAGCCGAAGCTGCTCGGGAAAGAGAACGGGCGCCTGGATGCCGGTGGTCCGCAGGGCGAGGCCGGTCAGGGCGACGGGATGCTCGGCCCACGCGAGCGTGGACTGCCCGGACCCGCCGAGGCGAGTCGTCGGCGAGGCCAGCGAGACCCGGTAGACGCGGGAGTCGTCGAGGCCCGGGAACGTCATGGGTCCTGGCGGGTAGCTCGTGCTGGTGGTGACCTGCGTGTAGGTGTAGAGGGCGTGCGCGCCGTCGGGGGAGACGACGCCGCGCAGGTCCGCGGATGCGTCGGGCAGGTCGGCGTGC
Organism: Agreia sp. PsM10; assembly: GCF_030433855.1. Classification (GTDB taxonomy): domain Bacteria; phylum Actinomycetota; class Actinomycetes; order Actinomycetales; family Microbacteriaceae; genus Agreia. Next base: position 175,338 of record NZ_JARUXC010000001.1, read on the forward strand.
ACCGCACGACCGGTGTGCACTAGTTCGCGCACGCGCTTGTGGGCGGTGACCCACTCGGCGAGTTCGTCGAGCTCGGCGTCGTCGAGCTCGGAGATGTCCCACTCGATGCCGAAGTGTGCGGGAAGGGCGACGCCCGCGCGCAGGGCCAGGTCGTGGCGGCGCCCTGTCGAGTGCGAGTGTGGCCCGCTGACATGGGCTCCCATGAGCTCGTAGGGCACGACGATGTTCGTGTACTTCTGGATGGTCAGGCGTTCGAGGGGGTCGATGCAGTCGCTCGTCCAGATGCGATCGGTGTGCTCCAGGATGCCCAGGTCGACCCGGGCGCCGCCCGATGCGCAGCTCTCGATCTCCAGGCCGGGGTGCCGAGCCTTGAGCTCGTCGAGCAGTCGGTAGAGCGCCAGAACACCGGCGTGCACCGCCGCTCTGCCCGTGGCCGTGCTGCCGGCGTCGAGCAGATCGCGGTTGTGATCCCACTTGAGATAGGCGATGTCGTATTCGGTGAGCAGGGAGTCGAGGCGCTCGAGCAGGTACTCGCAGACGGCGGGGTTCGACAGGTCGAGAACCTGCTGCTGTCGGCCCTCGACGGGCAGGGTGCCGCCCGCCTGGAGCATCCAGTCGGGGTGCGCGCGAGCGAGGTCGGAGTCGGGATTCACCATCTCCGGCTCGACCCACAGACCGAATTGCATGCCCAGCGAGGTGACGTGCTCGACGATGGGGCCGAGGCCGTCGGGCCAGACCGAGTCGTCGACGAACCAGTCGCCGAGGCCCGCCGTGTCGTCGCGCCGGCCGCGGAACCAGCCGTCGTCGAGAACGAAACGTTCGGCGCCGACCCGGGCACCGGCATCCGCAAGCCGTGTCAGCCGGTCGAGGTCATGGTCGAAGTAGACGGCCTCCCACGTGTTGAGGGTCACGGGCCTGGATGCGACGGGATGGTTCGGTCGGGCACGGAGCGATTCGTGGAACCGAGCCGACAGCGCGGTGAGGCCGTCGCCCCACGATCCGATCGCATCGGGAGTCGTGTAGCTCTCGCCCGACGCGAGGATGACCTCGCCGCTCGAGAGAAGTTCGCCGGCCTGCACGAGGGCGTGCGCGGCCACCGTGCGCTCCGCGGCGATGCGCTGGTTGCCGCTCCACGCGAGGTGGACGGCGTGCACCGTGCCGCGTTCGAAACCGAAGCCGGGCGTGCCCGCGGCGAGGAAGAGGGTGGAGTCGGCGCCGGGGCGGCCGCGGCGGCTGTCGCGCACGTGTCGTCCGGTCGTGAAGTCGTGCCGCTGGGGCGAGCGTTCGCGCAGGTGACGGCCCGTGGTGTCGAGGAGCTGCCTGGCCGTGTGCGGAACCGGGAAGGTGGCCACGAGCTGCTCGAGCCCATAGTCGTCGGATCCCAGGTTCGTGATCGTGTGGCGCTGGTGCAGCAATCCCGCCTCGTCGACGGAGAGCGTCGCGGTGAGGCGCAGCTGCGCGAGGTCGTCGTGGGCGACGAAGATCACCGTCGTCGCGCTCTGGTCGTGAACGTCGACGGAGCCGAGTCTCGGCGAGAAGTCGCGACCTCGGCGGGAGCCGATGAGGCCGGGCTCGTTCTGCCAGCCGGCCGACTCGAGCGGCACGATGGTGAGGCGCGGCGGTGTGTCGAGTGCACCGGATACGCGTTGCGGGCGGGCGGCGACGGCCAGGTCTGCGAGTCGCGGCCCGGCGAGGAGGCCCAGGTCGTGGCCCCAGTGGATGATCGCGGGGAATCCCGGGGTGGTGAGATCGATGACCACACTCGTGCCCCCGGCGCGGAGGTGGATGACGTCGCTGCGGCTCTGCATGAATAATTTCTACCGCGAAACTAATTACCGTGTCAACCGTGAGTTGTTTGGCGTTCCTGCTGTGTTCTTCTCGCGCGACGAGCCGATTTCGTTGATAATCGAAACAAATGAATGAGACGACCCGAGAATCCGCGACAAGAGATCCTGCACGCGAACTCGCTCGCGAGGTGCTGATCCACGGTCCGATCGCCCGCGGCGAGCTCGGCCGCAGGCTCGGGCTGTCGCCCGCGAGCCTCACCCGTCTCAGCCGTCCCTTTCTCGACCACGGAATCCTCGTCGAGGGGCAGGAGCGCCAGGACGGAGCCGTCGGCAGGCCCGTGAAACCCCTCGACGTGAGGGTCGACGCGCAGCGCATGCTCGGGGTCAAGATCACGGGGGAGCACGTCTTCGGCGTCGTCACCGACCTCCGTGCGACCGTCGGGGCGTCGGCGACCACACGGCTGGCCGGACACGGCGTCGACGACGTGCTCGACGGCATCCAGAAGCTGATCGACGACCTCGACGCGCACGACGTGGCCGCGATCGGCGCCAGTATCGGCGGCAAGGTGACCGGATCGTCGCTCGTCGTGCGCGCGCCGTTCCTCGACTGGCACGACGTCGACCTCGGAACCGCGATCGAGGAGCGCTTCGGTCGGCCCGCCACCGTGGAGAACGACGTGGTGGCGCTCACGACGGCCGAGCAGTGGTTCGGGCACGCCCGCGGAGTCGACAACTTCTCGGTGGTCACCATCGGAGCGGGCGTCGGATACGGGCTCGTCGTGCACGGACGCCAGGTGATCACCTCGGACACGGGACTCGGGCTCGGTGGGCACTTTCCCCTCGACAACACCGGCCCGCTCTGCATCGACGGACATCGCGGCTGCTCGTCGGCCATGCTCTCGATCGGCAGCATGTGCTCGTCGGCCGGCGTCGGCCTCGGACGATCCGTGGACTACGACGAGCTGCTCGCGCTCGCGGCCGAGGGCAATGCCGTCGCACGCCAGGTCGTCGAGACCTCGGCCCGGGCTCTCGGAAGACTGATCGCCGCCAGTGCGAACCTCGCCATGGTCGACATCGTCGTGCTCTCGGGGGAGGGCATCGGGCTGGTGGAGGTCGCCGAGGACGTCGTTCGCGCGGCCATCGAGTCGGATCGCGACCCCGATGCGCTTCCCGTGCAGATCAGGCGTACCGATGCGGACTTCACGTCGTGGGCCCGGGGCGCCGCGGCCGTCGCGATCGAGTCGGGGTTCGGTCTCATTCCGAGTGCGGCCACGCTTCGCTAGGGTGAGGGGATGACCCTCACCTCCGGCCCGGTGCACGAGATAGACCAGGCCGCCGGTCTCGGTGTCGCCATCGCCCAGTTCGCCCCCGGCGCCGACAAGGCCGCGAATCTGGCCGCCATCACGCGACTGGCCGAGCGCGCGGCGTCGCGCGGCGCATCCATCGTCGTCTTCCCCGAATACTCGTCGTACTTCTCCGATCCCTTCGGCCACGGCTTCCTCGAGAACGCCGAACCCCTCGACGGCGCGTTCGTCACGGCGCTGGGGTCCCTCGCCGCCCGCCTGGGCATCCACGTCGTCGCCGGCATGATCGAGACGACAGAGGCGGGCGAGCGATTCTCGAACGCCGTCGTCGCCGTCTCGCCGACGGGCGAGCTCGTGGCCTCGTATCGCAAGCTCCACCTCTACGACGCGTTCGGGTCGCGCGAGAGCGACTTCGTCGAACCGGGTGCCATCGAGGCTCCCGAGATCTTCACCGTCGGGCCCTTCACAGTCGGACTCCAGACCTGTTACGACATCCGCTTTCCCGAGGTGTCGAGGCGCCTCGTCGACGCCGGAGCCGACCTGGTGCTCGTGCCCGCCGAGTGGGTCAGGGGAGTGCTGAAGGAGCACCACTGGCGCACGCTCGTCACCGCGCGGGCCCTCGAGAACACGATCTATGTCGCCGCGGCCGACCACACCCCGCCGATCGGGGTCGGGGCCAGCCTCGTCGTCGATCCGATGGGAGTGACCATCGCATCCCTCGCCGAGAACGAAGACGTCGCCGTCGCCTCGATCGACCGAAACCGCATCGACGAGGTGCGGCGCGTGAATCCCGCGCTGGCCCTGCGCCGCTTCGGAACGCGAGAGCTGTAGCAGGCGATCGACGTGGCGGCGGAGCGGGAGAGCCTGCAGTTCTCGTCGCGTGACGAGTTCCGCGACTGGATGCTGGTGAATCAAGACCTCGAGGTCGGCATCTGGCTGATCGTGGCGAAGAAAGGTGCGCCCTTCACGACGGTCACCTATGCGGAGGCGCTCGACGTGGCCCTCGAATTCGGATGGATCGACGGGCAGTCGCGTTCACGCGACGAGCACACGTCGTTCCGCGGATTCACTCCGCGCAGGGCTGCCAGCCCGTGGTCGATGCGCAACCGCCTGGCTGCAGAGGCGATGATCGCAGACGGCCGGATGTCGTCCCGCGGCCTGGCCGAGATCGAGCGGGCGAAGGCGGATGGCCGCTGGGACAGGGCGTATGCGGCCTCGACCGATGCGCAGCCGCATCCGGATCTTCTCAGCGCTCTCGAACGGAACCCTGCCGCGAAGGCCTTCTACGCGACCCTCAATGCGCAGAACCGGTTCGCGGTGTACTACCGCATTCAGGCTCTGAAGACGGAACAGGGCCGGGCCCGCGCCATCGAGCGCATGGTCGAGAAGCTCGCGCGCGAAGAGAAGCCCGCGGGCTGACGTCAGCGGCTCTTAGCGCCCCGCGCGGGCGAGCTGGGCGGCAGCCCGCTCGAGCACGTCGACCTTCTTGCAGTAGGCGAATCGCACGAGCGACGAGTACTCGCCCGCGAGCTGCTCGCCGCAGAAGGCGCTGATCGGAATGCCGACGACGCCGGCGAGCTCGGGCAGGTCTCGGCACAGTGCCGCCGCGTCCGTGTAGCCGAGCGGCGCGGCGTCGGCCACCACGAAGTAGCCGGCCTGCGGGGTGAACACCTCGAAGCCCGCCTTGGCGAGACCGGTCGAGAGAAGGTCGCGCTTGGCCTGAAGAGTGCGGGCGATGCCGTCGAAGAAGTCGTCGCCCAGGCCGAGGCCCAGTGCGATCGCCGGCTGGAACGGAGCGCCGTTCACGAAGGTCAGGAACTGCTTGACCGCGAGGATCGCCGTGACCAGCTCGTGCGGTGCGGTCAGCCATCCGATCTTCCAACCGGTGGTGTTGAACGTCTTGCCACCCGACGAGATCGTGACGGTGCGCTCCCGTGCGCCGGCGAGGGTCGCCACCGGAATGTGCGGAACGCCGAAGGTGAGGTGCTCGTAGACCTCGTCGGTGACGATGATCGCGTCATGCTCGTGGGCGAGCTCGACGATGAGCTCGAGGGTCTCGCGCGGCAGCACCGTGCCGGTGGGGTTGTTCGGGTTGTTGATCAGGATGACGCGGGTGCGGTCGGTCACGGCCGCGCGCAGGTCGTCGTGGTCGGGCAGGAACGCCGGCAGCCGCAGGGGAACCGTGCGGTGGATGCCTCGGGCGAGGGCGATCACCGCGCCGTACGCATCGTAGAAGGGCTCGAGGGTCACCACCTCGTCTCCGTCGTCGACGAGCGCGAGGAGCGTCGCGGCGAGTGCCTCGGTCGCGCCGGCCGTGACGAGCACCTCGCGTTCGGCGTCGACCTCGAGACCGTAGAACCGCTTCTGATGGGCGGCGATCGCCTCGCGCAGAACCGGCATGCCGAGCCCCGGCGGGTACTGGTTCAGTCCGTCGCTGATCGCGCGGCGTGCAGCTTCGAGGATCTCGGCCGGGCCGTCCTCATCGGGAAAGCCCTGTCCGAGGTTGATCGCGCCCGTCGACGTGGCGAGGGCGCTCATCTCGGCGAAGATCGTCGACCGAATCGAGCCGTCGGGCGAAAGCAGGCCCGCTCCGCGCGCCGTGCGCTGCCAGGAACCAGAGATAGTCACGAAGATCAAACCTACCGCCAGCCACCATGTGGATAACTTCCCGCGTCACGCGCCGACATCCTCTACGGTGTTCCCATGTTCTGTCGGAAACACACTGACTCCATCCGCTGCGGACTTATGGGCGTGCTTGCGGTCAGTGTGGCTGCAGTTGCAGGCTGCTCACCGATCGTGGAGCCCGCTGAACCGACGATCGATACTCAGGTCACAACACCAACTACATCTCGTGAGAGTGCGGAGGCTCTCGCCACTGACGCGTACAAGAGCTATCTCGCGTTGAACGATGAAATCGCTTCCCAAGGTGGAACCGAACCAGACCGGATGACCGACGTGGCTCAGGGAGCGGCACTCGACGTGATCTACGAAAACATGCGCGAGATTCGTGAGGCTGGACTCAGAATTACGGGCTCTACGCGTCTTCAATCTCTCGAACTTTCTGACTGGACCGATAACCGAATTTCGGCCTATGTCTGCGAAGACGTGACATTCGTCGATCTGCTGGACCAGGACGGAAACTCTCTAGTTTCAGCGGACCGGGTCAACGTAACTCCTTTCGAGGTTGAACTAGAGCGCGACGAAACGATCCATTTCCTACTCTCCGAGAGGAAGGTATGGACAGGCACAAATTTCTGCGAATAGTGGCCGCGTGGACAATGGTCTGTTTCCTTCTTGCGCTTCCAGCTCACGTGGCAGCGGCAGCTGGTGGCGGATGCTCTCAAATTGATCAGTGGTCGACAGGGTGCGGGGCGGTTTCCGGGGGTGGGGTCGATGTGGAGGTCGGGAGCAGCCAGGGTGGCGGCGGCGGATCCGGCGAGGAGTCGAGCGGCGGCGGCGGCGGTGACTCCGGAGGCGGAGCCGACGGCTCCGGCGGGGACGGTGCGGAGGTGCCGTGCACCTCGACGAACGTCGAACTGTGCACCGAGCAGCGACGCGTCATTCCGAACCCCGGGGACGCTCAGACAGCGACGCCGGTCGTGACGACTCGGGAGGTCGCCCATCTGGTTCCCGGAGTGGCCGGGCAGGGGATGGAGCCGAACGGCTGGATGGTCGTCGGGCTCCCGACGAACTTCTATGCCGACGCGGCCCCGCGGGTCGTGTCGACGACCCTGCTCGGCAGTCCGGCCGAGGTTCGATTCACGCCGGTCTCGTTCACCTGGGACCACGGAGACGGGGCGTCGACGACGAGCGTGACGGGCGGAGCCACGTGGGCGTCGCTCGGTGTCGCCGAGTTCTCCGAGACGGCGACCAGCCATGTCTACGACCATCCGGGCGACTACACGATCAACCTCACGATCCTGTATGCGGCGGAGTACCGGATAGGCGGCGGTGAGTGGCGAGCACTGGCAGGAACCGTACCGTCGACGGCGCCGCCGATCAACGCGTCGGCGAAAGCGGCGAAGACGGTACTCGTCGCCGATGACTGCGGCCGACGTCGCGTGTCACCCGGGTGTTGACGACGCGGAATACGGTTCCCGAGTCGGCGGTTCCCAACTCCAAGCTTCGCCCGAGTGATACGGCAGTTCGTTTCCAGCCCACGCATAGACAACGTCCAGCTTCGATGGCGATGCTTACTGAGCTTGGAAGGAGCACCCATTGTCTGAGAACACCGACAACCCGATCAACCCGGCGGCAGCCGAGGGCATTGACCGCGACGACACCACGAACACCGGTTCGAGCCCCGCCGCCAGCCAGAACGCCCCCGCCTTCCCCCACTACGCACCCGGCGTCTCCGCAGAGACCCCGCCCACGACATCCGCGCCCGAGGCCACGAACGAACCGCGCACCCCGCAGGTTCCTGAGCGTCAGCAGACCACCCCGCAGGCAGAGCAGCCGGCCGCGCCTCAGCCGGCCGCGCCTCAGCCGACAACGCCTCAGCCGACGGCCGTCCAGCCCAGCGTCGCGCAATCGGCCGCCGCGCAGCAGCCGACCGCACCTCAGCCGTACAGCCCCGCGTACTCACAGGCCCCGGCACCACACCACTCGGCCGCCCCGAGCCAGCCGCAACCCCACCAGCCCCACCAGACGCAGCCGACGCAGCCCTATGCAGCGGCCCCGGGCAACTACGGCAACGGCGCCTTCGGTCAGCCGCCGCAGCAGCCGCCCGTCGCCGGCGGAGACACCGCAGGTTCGCGCGCCCCGAAGCGCCGAGGGGGCCCGGTTCTCATCGCCGCCCTGGCCATCGCCGCTCTCGTGGGCGGTGGATCCGGCGCAGGAATCAGCGCGTGGGTGATCAGCCAGAACCAGCAGTCCACCAACACCACGGCCACGGGTCCGCAGACGATCACGGTCAACAACGCCGACGACGCCTCGCTCGCAACCGCCGTGGCCGCCAAGGCCTCGCCGTCGGTCGTGACGATCTCGGTCAACGACGGGTCGTCGGGCGGCACCGGTTCGGGCGTCATCCTCTCTGACGACGGCTACATCCTCACCAACACCCACGTCGTCACCCTCGATGGCGCGACCGCCAACCCCACCATCCAGGTCACGACCAACGACGGACGGCTCTTCACCGGCACGCTCGTCGGCACCGATCCTGTCGCCGACCTCGCGGTCATCAAGCTCGAGAAGGCCAGCGACCTCACCCCGATCACCTGGGGCGACTCGACCAAGCTGAACGTCGGCGACTCCGTTGTGGCCATCGGCGCCCCGCTCGGCCTGTCCGGCACGGTCACCACCGGAATCGTCAGCGCCCTCAACCGCGCGATCACCGTCGCGTCGTCGGCCGCACCGAAGGGTGACGACACCGACTCGACGGCCCCCGATGGCAACGGCGACTCCGGAGACGGCTCGCAGGACAACCCGTACGACTTCTGGAACTTCGACATCCCGGGCCAGGACGGTTCGCAGTCGCAGACTCAGACGCAGGCCACGTCGAGCATCTCCCTCGCGGTCATCCAGACCGACGCCGCGATAAACCCGGGAAACTCGGGTGGAGCGCTGCTGAACGACAAGGGCGAGCTCATCGGAATCAACGTGGCCATCGCGAGCGCGGGCTCCACGAGCTCCGACAGCCAGTCGGGCTCGATCGGCGTGGGCTTCTCCATTCCCGCCTCGCTCGCGCAGCGCATCGCCGAGGAGATCATCAAGGATGGCTCAGGAAGCCACGGTCTGCTCGGGGCCTCGGTCGGCGACGCCAGTTCGGACCAGGCTCTCGCGAGCGTCACCGCCGGAGCCCTCGTGAAAGAGGTCTCGTCGGGCGGCGCGGCGGAAAAGGCCGGCATCAAGGCCGGTGACGTCATCACCGCGTTCAACGGCATCGCCGTGGCCAGCGCCACCGATCTCACGGCGCAGGTGCGCAGCCTCGCGGCCGGATCCGATGCCAAGCTCACCGTCTACAGCGACGGCAAGACCCAGGACATCGACGTGACTCTGGGAGAGCTCACCGAGTAGTCCGTAGAACGGCACACGATCCCCGGACGGCCTCGGCCGTCCGGGGATCGCTGCGTGCGGCACGTGGCGCCCGATCGATGCCTGGAGACGGCCCTGCGATAGGCTCTATCGGCCAGCGTCGGCGCAGCAACATCGAATCCCGCGTGCGACACGGCACCCGAACACAACGAGTGGATGCCATGACCCCGAACACCCCCGCGAGCTCCCTGCCCGGCGTCTCCTACGTCATGCCGGTGCTCAACGAGGTGACCCATGTCGAGGCCGCTATCGACAGCCTGCTCGCGCAGGACTACCGCGGTCCTTTCGACGTGATCGTCGCTCTCGGACCGAGCATCGACGGCACCACGGAACTGGTGGAGCGGCTCTCCCGGGTCGACCCGCGCATCCAGGTCATCGACAACCCCACCGGCTCGACGCCCAGCGGACTGAACGTGGCGATCAACGCCTCTCAGAACCCCATCGTGGTGCGGGTCGACGCCCACTCCGTCCTCCCCACGGACTACACGCGCATCGCGGTCGAGACCATGGCGAGAACGAACGCGGCGAATGTCGGCGGAATCATGCAGGCCGAGGGCACGACGCCGTTCGAGAACGCGGTCGCCACGGCCTACGGCTCCGCGATCGGTCTCGGCGGAGGTCAGCATCACGTCGGAGGTGCCGAAGGCCCGGCGGAGACCGTGTACCTCGGGGTGTTCCGCCGTGAATGGATACAGCGCGTGGGCCTGTTCAACGAGGAGATCCGCCGCGGCCAGGACTGGGAACTGAACCGACGCCTGCGCGAGGCCGGGGGAGTCGTCTGGTTCACTCCCAGACTCACCGTCATCTACCGTCCGCGTCCCACGCCCGAGAAGCTCGCGCGGCAGTTCTTCTCGACCGGGCTCTGGCGTGGTGACCTCGCGCGACGCTTCTTCAGCTCGAACGCACTCAAGTACTTCGTTCCGCCCGTCGCCGTGCTGTCGGTCGTGCTCGGCCTGCTGCTCGGATGCTTCGGCTACTTCGGGCTCGTCGGCAACGCCCAGGGGGCGGCGCTGGTGATCTCGTGGATCTTCACCGCCCTGTTCGTCTTTCCGATCCTCTACGTGCTCCTCGTGATCGTGGCCTCGATCGGCGTCGCCGCCCGCCGCGGTTTTCGCACGGGTGCGTGGTTTCTCGTAGTCTTGCCGTGCATCCACTTCAGTTGGGGAACGGGCTTCATCCTGGGGTTCCTGAGGCTCACGAGCAACATCACCGCGCACACCGGAAGGTAACCGTGTCACCGACGTCTTCGCGAGGACGACCGTCCTCGATCGCCGAGCTGCGTGCTGTCGCCCAGCCACCCGAGGTTCGGGGACGCCGCAACGCCGAGCACTGGACCGCGTCGCTCTATCTCCGCAACATCTCTCCGTACCTCACCTGGCTGCTGCTCAAGACGTCGATCTCCGCCAACGGCGTGACCGGCCTGATGATCCTCGTCGGCTGGTCGACCGCGGCTGCCCTGCTGATTCCCGGCATCGGCGGCGCCTCGCTCGCCCTCGTGCTCGGCCAACTGCAGATGCTCGTCGACTGCTGCGACGGCGAGGTCGCCCGGTGGCGCGGAACCTCGTCGCCCGCCGGCGTCTTCCTCGACAAGGTCGGTCACTACACGACCGAATCCCTGATCCCGATCGCCCTCGGCATCCGTGCGGCCGGGTTCCCCTTCGATGCTCCGGCCGACTATCTCTGGACGACCCTCGGATTCGCCCTCGCTCTCGTGATCGTGCTGAACAAGGCCCTGAACGACATGGTCCACGTGGCGCGAGCGAATGCGGGGCTCAGCAAGCTCGCCGACAAGCAGGGCGAGTCCGAGCCCTCGCAGCGCCTCGTCGCCCGCCTTCGCAGGCTTGCGCGATTCGTGCCGTTCCACCGGCTCTATCACTCGGTCGAACTCACGATGCTCGCTTTCGCGTTCGCTGTTCTCGGCCTCTTCATCGGCGGGCCGCTCGCCGACCGCATTCTGCTCGGGGCCCTTCTGCCGCTCGCCGTTCTGGCCCTCATCGGCCATTTCGTGGCGATCATGGCGTCGAAGCGGGTGCGCTCATAGCCGACGATGCTCTCGCCACGGTCGGAGTCGTGGTGCTCACCCAGGGCACCCGGCCAGACGACCTGCGCCGCGGACTCGAGTCGATCCTGGCCCAGACGGGCGTGACCCTCGATGTCGTCTGCGTCGGCAACGGATGGGTTCCCGCAGGGCTGCCCGAGGGCATAGCGACGCTCGCCCTGCCCGAGAACCTCGGCATCCCGGCAGGTCGGAACGCCGGCGTCGCGCAGGTCTCCGGCGAGTTCATCTTCTTCCTCGACGACGACGCGAGCATCCCGTCGCCCACCTTCCTGATCGACGCGATCGAGTTGATCCGCACCGATCCGCGTATCGGACTGGTGCAGCCCCGGGTCGTCGACCCCACGGGCGTCACCAATCCTCGACGCTGGACCCCGCGCATCCGCAAGGGCGACCCGACGGCGTCGTCGCCCGTCTTCTCCGTCTGGGAGGGGGCGGTGCTGCTGCCCCGAGCGGTGTTCGACGCCACCGGGGGATGGGCGGCCCCGTTCTTCTACGCCCACGAGGGCATCGAGCTTGCCTGGCGCGTCTGGAACGAGGGACTGGTGACCTGGTATGCGGGCGACCTGGTGGCGAACCACCCCGCGATCGAGCCCACCAGACACTCCTACTATTTCCGGCTCAATGCGCGCAATCGCGTGTGGCTCGCCAGGCGCAACCTGCCCGCGGTTCTCGTGCCGATCTATGTGGGCTCGTGGACCGGCATCCAGATTCTGCGCTGGGCACGGCGACCAGACCACCTGCGCGCCTGGTTCGGCGGCTGGATGGCCGGGTGGCGTGAAGACGCCGGCGAACGTCGGCCCATGCGGTGGCGCACGGTGCTCCGGATGACCATGGCCGGCAGGCCGCCGATCGTCTAGTTGCCGACGTGCCGGGGTGCGACGTGGCGCCTTCATCACGATTGGCTACCGGAACGGCCCCCCGGTCGGGGGCCCTCACAGACGCTGAGTACCCTTGAATCGTGGGAATTCTTCGTGACGCCAGACTCGGACTCAAGGTCGGACTCGACCTGCTGAAGTCGCGCCGCACGCGGGGCGAACTCGCCCACAAGCTCGCCGGACGACCGCCTTTCGCCCCGGGGACCTTCGAGATCGCGGTGTACTTCGCCGACGGTGACGTGAACCTCTACCAGCTCCGCCAGTGGTACGAACCGCTGGCCGAGCTGGCGAAGACGTGGCCCGTCGTCATCCTCAGTCGCAACCCGTCGGCCATGAACGCGCTTCTCGACGAGTCGCCCGTTCCCGTGGCGTACGTGCGCAAGGTCATCGACCTCGAGAAGATGATCGAGGAGCAGCCGCTCAAGATCGTCTTCTATGTGAATCAGAACGCTCGCAATTTTCAGATGATGCGCTACGGGCGCCGTTGGCACGTTTTCATCAACCACGGTGAGAGCGACAAGATGTACATGACCACCAACCAGTTCAAGGCCTATGACTACAGCCTTGTCGCGGGCGAGGCGGCGGTCGCTCGACTGAACCGCGTTCTGTGGGATTACGACTTCGACAAGCGGGCCATCCGCATCGGGCGGCCGCAGGCCGACCACTATTCGGGGCCGGTGCCGTATGCGCCAGACGAACGACGCGTGGTGCTCTATGCGCCGACGTGGGAAGGCGACAGGCCGTCGGCCGCCTACGGCTCGATCGTGACCCACGGGGTCACCCTGGTATCCCAGTTGCTCGCGACGGGCAAGCACCGCGTGATCTACCGGCCGCATCCTCGGAGCGGAGTCGTCGACCCCGGCTACGCCGCGGCGAACCAGCAGATCATCAGGATGATCTCCCAGGCCAACGCCGCAGATCCGCGGGCGCAGCACGTCTTCGACGATGGGCCCCAACTCGGCTGGCAGCTCGCGGCCGCCGACATGGCTGTCGTCGACATCTCGGCCATGGTCTACGACCGTCTCGCCAGCGGAAAGCCCCTTTTCGTCACGAGGCCGGCGAACGCCTTGGCCGAGATCGATTCGAGCGGGTACCTGTTCGAAGCCGAGTGGCTCGACGCCGACGAGTCCGCCGACATCGTGGCTCGGATCGACGCGTTGGAGCACGATCCCGAGGCGGAGGCGCGTCTCGCCTTCTGGGTCGAGCGTTATTTCGGAGACACGACGCCCGGTGCCACGACCCGCAGGTTCCATGAGGCCATCGACGGGCTCATGAGGCAGTGGCAGCACAATGCCGACCTCCACGCCGACGACGGCCCGGTCGACGAGCACGCTCCGGTCGCTGACGAGTCGCTGTAGCGGCGACTCTGCTCAGGTTCAGCTGTGCAGGTTCACCGGTCGACGCGGGCGAGGCGCATACGCACCAGCACGACCGCGACACCGATCACGACCAGGACGACAGCGGCGGCGATGAGCATGGGGACGAACGCCACTCCGGTGTCGGCCAACGTGGTGCTGACGGGAGTGATCTCCGTGGTCCATCGTGCGAACAGTGCTCTCACCCCGCCTTCTGCCTGCATGTAACGAATCGATAACTTCATCACAGCTTAGCAGTCGACTCTCAGCGATTCACCATAGAGGTGTGCGAGTCGCAAATACGGCGCAGAATAGAGACCATGATCGAGATCGCGGATACAGGCCGGCTCTACGAGTTGAGCATCGACGGCGAGGTCGTCGGTCGGTGTTTCTATCGCGACGCAGGGCCGCGCAGGGTCTTCCTCCACACCGAGGTCGACGCGCAGCACGCCGGACAGGGGTTGGCGACGAAACTGATCGAATATGCCCTCGGCGACTGCCGTACGCAGGGGATGCGCATCGTCTCGCGCTGCCCCATGGTCTCGGCGTACCTCGCGAAGCACGACGATTTCGATGACATCATCGACACACCCGCCGGAGTCGACGGGCCGACGCCCGGGCAGTGACATCGGTTGACGCCTATCGACTGACCGGGTGGCCGGGGTGCGGATCCGATCAGATCCGCACGTCCGGCCACTCCGAGCCCGGCGCATCCGGAGCCAGCACCTCGGGTTCGGATGCCTTCTTGGAGCGGGTGAGCATACGCGGCAGCCGCGACGGCTTGCCCGTCGTCAGCTCCTTCTGCTTCGGCGCCTTCTTCTCGCGGGGCACCACGACCTTCGGCTCCAGGCTCGCGGGGAAGAACGGCGGCGGAGGCCCGAAGGCGTAGCGGGCGCTGTGCACGACCTTGCGGCCGAGGATGTGGTTTCCGGTTCCACCGATGACGGCGCCCACGCCGAAGGGGACGAGGCGACCCACTGCTCCGGCGCCGGTGCGGGCGGCGAGGTGCTTGAGGAAGGTCGTCTTGAGCCGGTCGGCGATCGGTCCGACGGCGAACTGCGGGAGGCTGCGTGTGACGAGGGTTCCCCAGTACTGGGTTCGCGGTGCACCCGTTCCCGCCACCTGGCCCGCGAGCTGCCTCACGAGGTCGGCGCCGGCGGTGCCCATCATCATCGACATCACGAGGGTGCGTGCCCGGTCCGGATCGTCGACGGCGATGCCGTGCACCTCGGTGATCGACTGGGCGAACAGGGCGCTCGCCTCGAGGAAACCGGCTGTCTCGACGCCGGTCAGGGCCAGCGACACTCCCACCCCGATGCCGGGAATGACAGCACTGGCGCCGACCGCTGCGCCGCCTGTCGTGACCGCGGCCAGGTACCGGTTCTCGAGGATCTTGATGATCTGCTCGGTCGAGGCGTTCGGGTGCATCCTGCGGATGGACTTGATGTGCGCGATCACCACGGGTCGGTGAACGCTGAGCAGCCCATCGATTCCGCGGGTGAACTGCGGGTGCAGGTCGGGATCGTAGATCGTGGGGCCGGGTTGCGGTTCGCCGATCTGCTTCTGCTTCTTCGCCACTGATGATCCTTCGTTCGGTCGGTGGGGTGATCATCCTACGATCCGTACCCGGGAGAGCGTAGTTTCGACACATGAGCCCACGACCTTCGAACGCCCAGACGCCCGCCGACGGCCAGGAATCGGTGTGGGACTACCCGCGCCCGCCCCGCGTCGAGAAATCGACCGAACGCATCCGGATCACCCTCGGCGGGGTCGTCATCGCCGACAGCGTCGATGCGGTGCGCGTTCTCGAGACGAGCCATCCGCCCGTCTACTATCTGCCCCGCGCCGACTTCGCCGACGGTGTTCTCAGCTCGGCACCCGGCAGCTCGTTCTGCGAGTTCAAGGGATCGGCGAAATACGTCACAGTGCGCGGCGGCGACGTCGTCGCGGCCGGCGCGGGCTGGTTCTATCCCTCGCCGACCGCGGGCTTCGACGAGCTGCGAGACCGGGTCGCGGTCTACCCGGGGGCGATGGATGCCTGCACCGTCGACGGCGAGACGGTCGCGCCCCAGGAGGGCGATTTCTACGGCGGGTGGATCACGTCGCGCGTCGTCGGCCCGTTCAAGGGCGCGCCCGGCACCCTCGGCTGGTGAGGCCGACAGCTGCTCGGCGCTGCTCGGCGGCTACTCGGCGGTGACGAAGTCGATGAGCTGCTCTACCCTGCCGAGCAGCTGCGGCTCGAGGTCGGTGTAGGTCGATACGCGCGACAGGATGCGCTGCCACGCGCGCGCGATGTCGGCCTGCTCGGCGTGCGGCCACCCGAAGGCCTCGCAGATGCCGTGCTTCCACTCGATCGACCGGGGGATCACTGGCCACTCGGTGAGGCCCAGTCGCTGCGGCTTGACCGATTGCCACACGTCGACATACGGATGCCCGACCACGATCACGTTCGTGCCATGCGGTCCGCGCGCGACCTTCTCCGCGATGCGGCTCTCCTTCGAATTCGGCACCAGGTGGTCGACCAGCACGCCGACGCGTCGTCCGGGGCCGGGACGGAACTCCGCGAGCACCTCCTCGAGGTGGTCGACGCCCTCGAGGTACTTGACCACCACGCCTTCGGAGCGCAGGTCGGAACCCCAGACCTTCTCGACCAGTTCCGCGTCGTGGCGTCCCTCGACGAAGATGCGGCTGGCGCGGGCCACGCGGGCGCGTTCCTGGGGTCCGGCGATCGATCCGGAGGCGGTGCGGCCGAGTCCGGTCTGCTTCGTGCGGGGTGCGCGCACGGCCACGGGTGTTCCTTCGAGAAGGAATCCCGGCCCGAGGGGGAACATGCGGCGACGGCCCTTGCGGTCCTCCAGCTCGACCATGCGACCCTCGATGCGCACGACCGAGCCGCAGAAGTCGCTGGCGACGTCTTCGAGCACGAGGTCGGTGACCGCCTCGACGACCGGGAGGTCGATCCTGGCCGGGCGTCGTGAGAAGTCGGCCAGTACATCGGAGCCGTAGCGGTCGTCGTTGTTCATCTGATCGACGCTAGCAAGACGCGAGCCGCCGACCCGCGAGGCTCGCTGGGTGGTCGGCGGCGATCACAGCCAGACCGGCGCGTCGGCGCCGAGCGGATGCGCGGGGGCCGCGTAGTCGGCGAATTCCGTGAGGGCGGGTCGCGCCGTCGTGACATCGCCGTGCGTGACCACGACGTCGCCCTTCAGCGCTTGCCGCTCGGCACTGCTCGTGTACCGCTCGTCCCCGAGGAGCTCTGCGGCCACGCCCGCGAGCGACACCGAAACACGTCGACCCCGTGGATCGTCGAGCTGGTCGGTCAGCGCACGCACCACGGAAGCGGCGAGCCGGTATCCGGCGGAGTGATCGAGCGCCTGCACCGGCAGGGCACCGGGAACGGACGGCCCGGCTCCGGCGGTCTTCGACTCGATGATCGAGATGCCCGTGACGGCCTGTACCAGGCTGTCGAAGCCTCGTCGGGTGCGCCATCCTGGAACGTCGCCCCAGGCATCCACCGTGGCGTGCACCAGGCCCGGAGGAAGCTCGAGACCGAGAGCCTCGATCGCGTGCGGCCGGTAACCGCTGACGAGAACGTCGGCGTCGGCCAGCAGAGCGTTGATCGCCGTGAGCCCGGAGGCGGTCTTCGCGTCGAGGAGCGTGGATCTCTTGCCCTGGCCCGTGTCGACGTGCTGCACCGCGATCTCGGGCATCGTGGGCGGGTCGATGCGCAGCACGTCGGCGCCGAGCAGGGCGAGACTGCGGGTGGCCACGGGCCCGGCGATCACCCGGGTCAGATCGAGAACACGGATGCCGGACAGCGGCGCCTCCTGCCGGCCGTGCGGTCGCCGCGTGGTCGGTCGCCGCCCGGACGTCACCTCGCTGCCGCGGTGAACCGCGGAAGGCCTCCACTCGCCTGGTTCGCGCACCCGGACGGCCAGGGCGCCGACGGCCCAGGCGGCATCCTCGACGGCGTGAGCGTCGAGGGAGACGACGGCCGCAGCGAACTCGGCGGCGCTCGTGTCGTCCGACAGCCCCACGGCGAGACACAGGCGCCGGTGGTGGTGGGGATAGTTCGCGTGTGTCCTGATCCAGCCGTCGCGCGTGGGGAAGAATCCCGAGAGCTCGGCGAACATCGTGACGGGCTGACCCTGCAGGCGCAGGAGACGATCGCTGCCATAGGCGGCGGCGATGCGGTCGGCGTCCAGTACCCACGGTCGGGCTCGGCCACCGGAGGCGAGCAGGTGAGCGGATACGGCGCCGGCGAAATCGGCCACGCTGCGCGATGCCAGCCCCGCGACATCCAGGGCCGACGGCAGGAGTCGTCGAAGGCGCGCCTCGTCGGGCGGGATCACTTCGGTCTCTGGCGACGGCATGTCAGCACGCTACTCCGGTGGGGCCCGTGGGTCGGCCAGCACACGGCCCCGCACGAGGGCAACCCCCGCTCGCGTCGCTCGGCCGGATCGTAGCGTGGAGTGAAAACCACTGGGAAAACCCCTGAGAAAGGCGCATCGATGACACGGTTCGGTTACACCCTGATGACAGAGCAGAGCGGCCCGAAGGAGCTGGTGGGCTACGCGGTCGACGCCGAGCGGGCCGGGTTCGACTTCGAGGTCTCGAGCGATCACTACTCGCCGTGGTTGACAGAGCAGGGGCACGCGCCCTACGCCTGGACGGTGCTCGGGGCCGTGGCGCAGGCCACGGAACGCGTCGAGCTCGCGACCTACGTGACCTGCCCCACGATGCGCTACCACCCGGCCGTGATCGCTCAGAAGGCGGCGACGATGCAGCTGCTGAGCGACGGTCGCTTCATCCTCGGGCTCGGGTCGGGCGAGAATCTCAACGAGCACGTCGTCGGTGAGGGCTGGCCCTCGGTGGCGCCCCGCCAGGATATGCTCGAGGAGGCCGTGACGATCATCCGCGAGCTGCACACCGGCGAGCTGGTCACCTGGGAGGGCGAGTACTTCAGGGTCGACTCCGCACGCATCTGGGATGCTCCCGACGGCGGCGTTCCGATCGGCATCGCGGTGTCGGGCGAGAAGTCGATCGAGAGGTTCGCGCCGCTCGGCGACCACCTCATCTCGACGGAGCCGTCGGCGGACCTGATCGCCGGCTGGACGAAGGCCCGATCGGGCGGAGCGCCGTCGCGCTCGATCGGCCAGATCCCCATCAGCTGGGCGCCCGACAAGCAGGATGCGATCGCCCGGGCGCACGACCAGTTCCGCTGGTTCGCAGGCGGCTGGGCGGTGAACTCCGACCTGCCGACGCCGGCCGGTTTCGAGGGGGCGAGCCAATTCGTGCGGCCGGAGGACGTGGCCCAGCAGATCGCCTGCGGTCCCGACCTCGACGAGCTCGCCGAGAGCGCCCGACCGTTCCTCGACGCCGGATACACCGATCTGGCGATCGTTCAGATCGGCGACGAGCTGCAGCAGCAGTTCCTCGACGAGGTCGCCGAACCGCTGCTGGAAAAGCTCCGCGCGCTCTGACCCGGGACATCGGCGGAGGGGGCCTTCGGGCATAGAATCCCGATCGGAATGGTTGCGCCTACGTGGTTGCGAACCTGCACCCTCTTTTCGAAAGGCACCACCCGGCCTATGGCCCCCTCTACCGACGCCCCCGACGACTCCACCAACCAGACCCCTCGAGAGCGACGGCAGCGCGCGAGACTCGCCCGCACACCCAGCGAACGGGCGATCGTCTCCACCCTCGCACTCACCGGCCTGACGGCCGCGGTCATGCAGACCCTGGTCACGCCGATCACCCCCGAGCTCCCCACACTGCTCGACACCTCCAGCTCCAATGCCACGTGGGTGCTCACGGCCACCCTCCTGGCTGCGGCCATCACCACACCCATCTCGGGTCGACTCGGCGACATGTTCGGCAAGCGCCGCATCACGCTGCTCCTGCTGGCGATCACGGTGGTCGGTTCCATCGTCTGCGCGCTCGCCCAGGACGTCACCGTGCTGATCGCGGGACGAGCGCTCCAGGGCGTGGGGCTCGGCGTCATCGCTCTCGGAATCAGCATTCTGCGCGACGTGCTGCACCCCAAGCGGCTCGGCGCCGCCGTGGCTCTGGTGAGCTCGACGCTGGGGATCGGAGGCGCGCTCGGACTGCCTTTGGCGGCCTTCGTCGCGGACACCTTCGACTGGCACGTGCTGTTCTGGATGGCGACCGCGCTGTCTGCTCTCGCCTTCGTGCTCGTGCTGTCGATCGTCCCCGTCTCCACCCTCCGCACCGGCGGCTCGTTCGACTACATCGGTGCGATCGGATTCGGTATCGGGCTCGTGGCGATCCTGCTCGCGGTGTCGAAGGGCAATGAGTGGGGCTGGGCGACGCCGGGCACCATCGGCCTGTTCGCCGGGGGAGCCGCCGTGCTCGTCGTCTGGGGCGTCTACGAGCTCCGCGCATCCAACCCCCTGATCGATCTGCGGATCGCTGCGCGACGGCCGGTGCTTCTGACGAACCTGGCGTCGATCACCGTCGGGTTCGCCTACTTCGCCAGCGTCGCGGTGCTGCCCCAGCTGCTCGAGGCCCCCACCGATACGGGCGTCGGCCTCGGCCAGACGCTCTTCATCGCCAGCCTCTGCCTGATGCCCAGCGGAATCGTCATGTTCTTCCTCTCGCCGATCGCAGCGCGTCTGTCGGCGAGCAGGGGGCCGCGCACGTCGCTTGTGCTGGGATCGTCGATCATCGCGGTGGGCTACGTCGTCGCCGTCGGCCTGATGACCGAGGTCTGGCACGCCGTGCTCGTTGCTACCGCGGTGGGCTTCGGCGTCGGCTTCGCGTACGCCGCCATGCCGACGCTCATCATGCACGCGGTGCCCGCATCGGAGACGGCGGCGGCGAACGGATTCAACTCCGTGATGCGCACGCTGGGATCGACGATCGCCGCGGCGGTCATCGGCGTGATCCTCTCGTCGCACGTCGACATCGTGGGGGAGCGCGCCATCCCGACGGCAGCCGCATTCCAGTGGTCGTTCGGACTCGCAGCCGCGGTCGCCCTGGCCGGGGCCGTCCTCGCGCTCTTCCTGCCTCGGCGCGAGACGGTGTATCAGACGGCGAGCATTCCTGTCGTCTCTCCGGACAAGGCCTGATCACTCACTGCGCGCGGCGCCCGCCAGCCAGTCGTTGAGCTCGGCGGTCAGGTCGCCGTCGACCGGCATCGGCTGTGCGTCGAGGGTGTGCACGGCCACCGCCTGGCGCACGCTCGACACCAGCCAGAGCGCGTCGCAGTCGGCGAGGTCGCGGGCGCGGATGGGCGCGAACCGCGTTCGCAGGCCTCGTGACTCGAAGAACCGGAACGCCGTCGCCTGCGTCGTTCCGGCCAGGATCCCGCTCTCGACGCCCGGGCTCTCCACGACGTCGCCCCGTCGCACGAGCAGGCTCGACGTGGGCCCCTCGAGGGCGAGTCCGTCGGTCGACGTGAAGATCACGTCGTCGGCACCGCGACGGGATGCCTCGCGCAGCGCCGCTGCATTCGTCGCGTACGACAGGTGCTTGGCCCCCAGCAGCAGCCAGGGCGCTCCATCCGCCGCGTCGCTGGCATAGCCGCGATCGAGCGTGACGACCGAGACGCCGCTGCGCCGGATGCCGGTGAAATCGCGGGCGGGTCGGGCCAGCAGCCAGGCGGTCGGCGTGCCGTCGCCGCCCTCGATGCCCCGCGTCATGGCGAGAGTCACGGCCAGACGCTGCACCGGATCGTGCGCCTCGATCGACATCGCCAGCGCCTCCGTCCAGCGGGCGCGATCGATGACGGGCAGGTCGAGCGCCCTCGCCGAGGCCTCGAGGCGATCGAAGCGGGCGCCGAGCGGAGGCATCCGGCCGTCGATGATGCTGATGCTCTCGAAGACTCCGTCGCCACTGGTCGCCCCCCAGTCGGTCACGGCCAGCTGGGGCTGCCGGGGATCGACCTGTCTGATGCCCGACGGCTTGAGGAGAAGAACGACCGGAGTGCTCGTCACGACTGCTCCCTGTCGACGATGTGCAGCTCGACGTCGCGCAGCTCGCCGGAGTCGGCGACCGCGCTGAGATAGGTGCAATGGGGTTGGCGTCGACGATCGGTCGGCGACCCGGGGTTGAGCAGGCGCAGGCCTGTGGCGGCCGTGGTGTCCCACGGAATGTGGCTGTGGCCGAAGACGAGCACGTCGGCATCGCCGAACATGGCTGCCATGCGAGCTTCGCGGCCCGTCGCCGCGCCCGTCTCGTGGATCATGGCGAACCGCAGGCCCTCGACCTCGAACCGCGCAACCTCGGGCAGTCGCGATCGGAGGCCGTCTCCGTCGTTGTTGCCGTACACGCCCACGAAGCTCGTCGATCGGGCCTGCACGTCGTCGAGGGTCGCCTCGTCGACCCAGTCGCCCGCGTGGAGCACGAGGTCGGCGTCGTCGATGGCCTGCCACACCGGGCGGGGGAGAGCCTTCGCCCGTTTGGGCAGGTGCGTGTCTGCGATCATCACGATGCGAGTGCTCATCCGTTCAGTCTGACAGTGCGGGTGGGATTGAATAAGGGGGTGACTCATCCCCAGCGCGACCTCATCGCGGCCCTCCGTTCCGATCTCACCGCCGCGGGGTTCACCGTCTCCGCCCTGTCCGGACTCTGGGGCCCCGATGCCGACGCCGCCTTGCACCGCAATCAGCGTGTGCCCGCCCTGCGTGCGCTCGCCCGCCTGCGCAGCACCCTGGGGCGCTCGACGGCGACGGCGACGCTCGCCGAACTCTTCGTTCTGGGGCTGCCGGTCGCGCCTGCCCTGCTCGCCGAGGCGCTGCCGAGCCTGGGTCTCCAAGGCGCGGCGGAGCTCCGCCTGATCTCATCCGTCGACGAACGCGACGAGAGCGTGCGACCCGTGGCCGATCTGCGCCCCTACAGCTTCATCGACCAGCTCGGCGTCGGCAGCTGGTGGATCGTGTCGGATCTGGGGGAGCTCTCGCTCGGGCATGCGGTCGGCGAGGATCACGTGCTCGGCGTCGGAGGCGCATCCCTGACCCTGAGCGGACTCATGATCCAGCGCCCCGTCGACAGCGCTCTCGACCTCGGCACCGGATGCGGCATCCAGGCCATGCACGCCGCACGACACGCACGCCGGGTCGTCGCGACGGACATCTCCTCCCGGGCCCTCGACATCGCCTCGCTCAACGCCGAGCTCAACGGCTTCGAGAACATCGAGTTCCGCCTGGGCAGCCTCTTCGAGCCGGTCGCCGACGAGTCGTTCGACCAGATCGTCTCCAATCCGCCCTTCGTGATCACCCCGCGGGCAGAGGGAGTGCCGAGCTACGAGTACCGCGACGGAGGCATGGTCGGTGACGCCCTCGTGCAGCACGTCGTGCGTCACGCGGGAGAGCATCTCGCACCCGGCGGAATCGCCCAGTTCCTCGGCAACTGGGAGTACACGCACGCGGAAGCGGGGCTCGACCGGGTGCGCGGATGGCTCGACGACACGACTGATCCGATCGTCGACGCCTGGGTCATCGAGCGCGACGTGCAGCACATCGACGAGTACGCCGAGACCTGGATCCGAGATGGCGGCACGACGCCGGCCTCGCCCCAGTTCGATCGGCTCTACGGCGCCTGGCTGAACGACTTCGAGCACCGCGGCGTCGAGCAGGTCGGCTTCGGCTACGTCATGCTGAGGCGACCGGATGCGGCGACGCCGGCAACGCCGTCGCCACTCCGCCGACTCGAGCAGTTGCATGGCCCGCTCGGAGGCTCCGGCTCCGGTATCGGCGCGCACCTGAGCGACTGCCTCGTCGGCCACGACTGGCAGGCGGGGCGCAGCGACGCCGAGCTTGCGGCATCGACGCTGGTCGTCGCATCCGATGTGACCGTCGAGCGGCACTACTGGCCCGGCGACGACGACCCCACCGCCATGATCCTCAGGCAGGGCGGCGGCTTCGGTCGCCAGACCCCGATCGACACGGGCCTCGTTGCCCTCGTGGGCGCCTGCGACGGCGACCTCGCCATCGCCGCGATCTGCGGCGCCCTGGCCCAGCTGCTGTCGGTCGATGAGGCGGCGCTCCTCGACGAGCTGCTGCCGCGGGTGCGCGCGCTTCTCGACGACGCCATCCTGCTGCCGACGACCGAGGGCTGACAAGCCGGAAGACACGCCCGCGTGAACTCCCGTTCGCGGAAACGGCACCGATCGGTCGCGCGTTCGTCACCTCCCGTTCGTGTTCCCGGTGTGCCCTGAACAGGTGGCAATCCCGCCTCCGTCGATCAGGAGATCACACGCATGAACACACACTTCTTCCGGGGATCACGACCCCGGCGCCGAACCCTGGCCGGGGCCGCGGCCGTGCTCGTCGCCGCGAGCGTCATGGCCCCCGCGGCCGTCTTCGCCGCCGAACTGCCCGACAACGGCGGCGCTGCGCGCAGCGAGGGCGACAGCACCGCGGCCCTGCGCGCATCCATCGCCGACGGACCGGCCAAGAACGTGATCCTGCTCATCGGCGACGGCATGGGCGACAGCGAGATCACCATCGCCCGCAACTACGCCTACGGAGCCGCGGGAACCCTGCCCGGTATCGACGCACTGCCCCTTACGGGTCAGTACACGACCTACTCCCTCTACAAGGACGGCGCCAACAAGGGCAAGCCCGACTACGTGCCCGACTCCGCCGCAACCGGCTCGGCATGGGCGACGGGAACGAAGACCTACGACAACGCCATCTCGGTCGACATCGACGGCGCTCCGCAGCAGACGCTCATCGAGATCGCCAAGGCCAACGGCCTTCGTACCGGCAACGTCAGCACGGCGGAGATCCAGGACGCCACCCCCGCGGTGCAGATCGCTCACGTGGACGCGCGCAGCTGCTACGGCCCCGACTCCACCACGTGTGGAGACGACGCCCTCGCGGCGGGCGGTCTCGGATCGATCAGCGAGCAGCTGATCGACTCGCGTGCCGACGTCACGTTCGGCGGCGGTTCGACCTCGTTCGGACAGACCGCCAAGGCCGGAGAATGGAACGGCCAGACGTTGTTCAGCCAGGCGAGCGACCGGGGCTACCAGCTGGTCGACGACGCTACTGAGCTCGCAGCCGTCACCGAGGCCGACCAGCAGAAGCCCGTCCTCGGGCTCTTCACTCCGGGCAACTTCCCCACGCGATTCGCGCCGACCACGGCGACGGTCGGCGGCGCCGACGCGCCCGTCACCTGCGCACCGAACCCCGACCGTCTCTCGACCGATCTCTCGCTCGCCAGCCTGACGCAGAAGTCGATCGACCTGCTCGACACCCCCGACAGCAAGGGGTTCTTCCTGCAGGTCGAGGGCGCGTCCATCGACAAGCGCGACCACAGCGCCGACGCCTGCGGCCAGATCGGTGAGACGATCGACCTCGACGAGGCCGTGCAGAAGGCCCTGGCCTTCGCCGAGGCCGACGGCAACACGCTCGTCATCGTGACGGCGGACCACGCCCACACGAGCCAGATCGTCGACAGCACACCGCCGACGAGCCTGAGCACCGCCGTGACGACCGCCGACGGAACGGTCATGAAGATCTCCTACGGCACGGCCGCGGCCGGTGGATCGCAGCAGCACACGGGCACCCAGCTCCGTGTCGCCGGATACGGACCCGGCGCTGCGAATGTCGTCGGACTCATCGACCAGACCGACAACTTCTTCACCATCGCCAACGCCCTCCAGCTCGAGCGCGACACGGCATCGCTGAGCGGTGGTGCAGCGCTCACGCTGCCGAAGACGACATTCGCGCCGGGCGAGTCCTTCGATGCGATCGTCTCCGGCCTGGCGGGCGACCGCCAGCTCACCGGAACCGTCGCATCCACGACCGACCCCGCGACCGCGACCGAGGTGCCCAAGACCGACGTGATCGATGGCGGCCTGACCCTCGCCACGTCGGCGCCCGATGCGGTCGGCGAGTACACGATCCAGCTCGTCGGTACCCAGAGCCAGAAGGCCGTCTCCGCGACCTTCCAGGTCACAGCCACCGGCGAGGCCGCACCGGCCGCACCTGGAGCGAGCGTCCCGGCGGGCTCCACGGCCGGAGGAACGGGCGCAGGCGGCTCCGCGGTCGGCCTGGCCCTGACCGGTGCCCAGGTCTTCCCGTTCGTGGCAGCGGCCCTCGCCCTGCTCGCGGTAGGCGGAGTGCTCATCGCCCGTCGCCGTCGCTCGAGCACGATCGGCTAGCCTCGCCGAGGCGCACCGCGGCGGCGGGGGTCAGGGGTGTCGAGCCTCGACCCTCGCCGCCGCTATGAGTCCGAAGGCGATGAGCGCCAGCACGGAGCCGGCGACGACGAGCAACGGGGCCGACCATCCGTCTGACGCCTCGTGCACGCCGCCCACGATCGACGGCCCGGTCGCGGCGAGCAGATATCCGCCGCCCTGCACGAACGCGGACATGCCCCGAGCCTGGTCATCGCTCCGGGACATGCGCACGATGATGATGAAGACGATCGTGATGCCGCCGCCCTGCGCGGCGCCTCCGAGCACCGACCAGAGTGGCCACAGGCTCGGGTCGACGAGCAGGCCCACGGGCATGGCGAGCCAGAGCACTCCGACGAGCGCGACCACGGAGCCCGGGCGCCAGCGGCCTGCGAGCAGGGGGACCCCGAGCGCGCCGACCACCGCGAGGATCTGGAACACGGCGGAGCTGGCGCCCGCGGATCTCGCGTCGAGTCCCTGGAGGTCGTGCAGGATCGTGGGAAGCCAGGTGGTGATTCCGTAGTACGAGAACGCCTGTCCGCCGAACGCCAGCATCAGCAGCCACGCTGTGAGGCTCCGCCACGACGCCGAGTGCGCGGCCGGAGCGTCGAGAACGTCGGACGCCGGACCGCGTTCGCCGAGAACAGACCGGCGCCATCCGGCCGCCTGGCCCCAGACGATGATGGCGACGATGATCAGCACGGCCCAGGCGGTGATGGCCGCTCGCCAGCCCAGCCAGTCTGCAAGCGGAGCCGTGCCGATCGAGGTCAGCATCGCACCGACATTGAGAGTCGCCGTGTAGACGCCCGTCACGATACCGACCCGCGCGGGCGGGAAGTCGCGGCGGACAACGACCGGGACCACGACGTTGCCGATCGTGATCGCGACGCCGATGACGACGGTGCCGACGACGGCGAAGGTGAAGCCGCCCTGGGCGCGGATCAGCGTTCCCACGAGGATCCCCGCGAGCGAGATCAGTACGGCTCGTTCCGGTCCCGCTCGACCGATGAGGGCGGCAGCCAGGGGAGTCGCCAGAGCGAAGCACAGCACGGGCAGACTCGTGAGCAGCCCGGCGGTCGCGGCGGAGAGGTGGAGTTCGTCGCGGATCTGGCCGATGACGGGGGCGATGGCCACGATGGGCCCGCGCAGATTCAGGGCGAAGAAGACGACGCCGGCCAGAAGGAGCCAGGGCATCGCGCGGGAGGTGGTCAAGGGGCCGCGCGAACTGTTCACTCTCCATTATCTCGGATGCGCCCGGTTCAGGCAGGCCACAGGGACGGTCGCAAGAATGGATGCGCAGAGCCGATCGAAAGGACATCCCATGGGATTCATCGACAGACTTCTCGGACGCGAGCCGGAGCAGCCCTCATCCGCAGCCGGGCAGGCGGCTCCCGACTATGGAACGCCGCCCGGAACGGTTCAGGACTCTCGCACCTCCGCCCGCACCGAGGACGACATCGCGATCGAGCGCTATCGCTACCTGCTGCGCACCGCTCCGCCCGAGACGATCGAGCAGGTGCACGAAGAGGCCTTCGCTCGGCTGACGCCCGAGCAGCGTGCGCAGCTTTTCGCTCAGCTCAGTTCAGAGGCGCCGGCCGGCGAGGCTCCTCGCGATGAGAGCGCCCCGGCGCTCGCGCAGGCCGCCACCCGCTCCGAGCTCCGCAACCCGGGCACGCTCGAGCGTTCCCTCTCCGCACCGGCCCAGGGCGGCTTCGGAATGGGCATGGGGTCGATGTTCGCCGGTTCGCTGCTCGGCAGTGTGGCCGGCATCGTCGTCGGCTCCGCGATCGCACAGGCGTTCATGCCCGACCTGGGTGCAGGCGAAGCGTCGGGCGCGGATGCGTCGGCCGCGGATTCTGCCGGTGCGGATGCCGGCGGTGCCGATTCCGGAGGTGCGGACGCGAGCGGTGCCGATGCCGGCGGTGCAGACGGCGGGGGCTTCGGAGACTTCGGCGGAGGCGATTTCGGAGGCGGCGACTTCGGCGGAGGTTTCGACTTCTAGGACTGCTTCTTCGGAGCGACCGAGACGGGGTAGTCGGCGGCGTACCGGGCGAGAACGTCGGCCACCGGCGCATCCATGACCAGGGAACCCTTGTCGAGATACAGCCCGCGGGTGCAGAAGCGCCGCAGGTCCTTCTCGTTGTGCGACACGAAGAACAGGGTGCGGCCGCCGGCCAGCAGCTCTTCGATGCGCCGGTAGCACTTCTCGCGAAACGCTTTGTCGCCCACGGCGAGCACCTCGTCGACGAGGATGATCGGCTCTTCGAGCTGCGAGATGACGGAGAAGGCGATCCGCACCTTCATGCCGCTGGAGAGGTGCTTGTAGGGCGTGTCGAGGAAGTCGCCGATCTCTGCGAAGTCGATGATGCGTGAGAACCGCTCGTCGATCTGCGCCTTGGTCATGCCATGGAGGCCCGCTGTGAGGTAGACGTTGTCGCGAACCGACAGGTCGTCGACGAAACCTCCGGTGATCTCGATGAGTGGCGCGACCCCCTCGTGCACCCGCACTGCACCCTCGTCGGGCAGCACGACCTCGGCGACGAGTTTGAGCAGGGTCGACTTGCCCTGACCATTGCGCCCGATGACGCCGATCGCCTCGCCCTGCTGAACGGTGAAGCTCACATTGCGCAGGGCCCAGAACTCGCCGGGCCGTGATCGGCGGAGCCTGCCGGCGAAGAGGTCTTTGAAGTTGCGTCTCGAGCGTCGGTTGCGCTTGAACCGGATGCCGGCATCGGCCACGGTGATGACGGGGGAGTCGGTCATCAGATCTCCTTCAGCACGGCACGTTCGGTGCGTCTGAACACGAGGATGCCCACGAGCAGCAGAAGAACGGACATCGCCGCGCTCACACCGACGAGATACCAGTCGAGCTGCTCGGGAAAGAACGCGGCGCGGTAGAGCGAGAAGATTCCGCTGAGGGGGTTGAACGCGGCGACGACGTGCAACTGCTCGGGCAGGTCGGCCGTGCTGTAGATGATGGGGGATCCATAGAACAGGGCCCGAAGGGCGAGCTTCACGGCCCGCTCCAAGTCGCGGAAGAACACCACGAGGGGGGCCACGATCAGGCCGACGCCGACAGTGAGAATCGCCTGGATCAGAATGGCGAGGGGGAAGAGGAGGACCTCGACGTGCAGGGTCGCACCCGCGAAGATGGCGAACGCGGCGAGCACCGGCAGACTGGCGAGGAACTCGATGCCCTTGGAGAGCACGAGGCGGTTCACCCAGATCGTTCGGGGGATCTTGGTGGAACGGATGAGCTTCGCCTCGCGGAGGAATGCGCGCGTGGCGTCGGATGTCGTGCCGTTGAACCACATCCATGGCAGCAGGGCGGCGAGCAGGAAGACGATGTAGGGGTCTTCACCCACCGACTTCTGGAACACCTGGGTGAAGACGAACCAATAGATCAGCGCCATCACGAGGGGATCGAGGATCGACCACACGTAACCGAGGGCGGAGGTCGAGTAGCGGACGCGGAGATCGCGCCTGGTCAGCAGCCAGAGGGCGTTGCGATATCGCGCGAACGGGGTGCGCTGGTTCGGCCGCACCTCGCTGAGCGTCGTCGTCACGTGCCGTGTCTCATTTCTCTGGAATAACAACGCCTCACTCTATCCCGCAGACGAATCATGCCCCTCCGCCCCGATCGATGATCGGCGCGAAGGGGCATGGATTCACAACTGGTGCCCGAGAGGATTCGGGCGGAGCGACGCGTCAGACGAAGAGGTTGGCCCGCTCCAGGTCTTCGGCGAAGTCGACCTCGACCGCGTAGAGGTCTGAGATGTCGACGGGCTCGACGAGGAGCCGGTTCTGTTCGATGGCGAGCTCGAGGCCGCGCTCGAAGTAGTCCTGGTCGCCGACGACCTTCAGCTGGCGAAGCAGCGTGGACTTGTCTGCGGCGGAGATGTAGTTGATGCCGACGGCCTCGCCCAGACCGCCCTTGACGGTCTTCGACAGCTCTTTGATGTAGCCCTCGGCGCTGGTGGTGTACTTGACCTCTTCGTCGGAGACCTTGGAGGTGTTGACCGTGACGAAGGACTGCTCGCGGGCGATCATGGCGGCGGCGCGATCGAGGACTGCCGGGTCGAACACGACGTCGCCGTTCATCCACAGCACACCGCCGGGGCCCGAGGCCTGGAGGGCGCGCATGAGGCTCTTCGACGTGTTGGTCTGGTCGTACTGCTCGTTGTAGACGAAGGATGCCTGGGGGAACGCCTCGATGATGTGCTCGAGCTTGTAGCCCACGACGATGGTGACCTTGGCGCTGTTGCCGAAGGCGTGGTGGATGTTGTCGAACTGCTGACCCATGATCGTGCGGCCATCGCCCAGTTCAGTGAGAGGCTTCGGAAGGCTGCGGCCGAGGCGGCTGCCCATTCCTGCGGCGAGGATGACTACCTGGGTGGTCATGATGATCTCCTTGATGGTGCGAAAGTAATGAGGACAAGACTGCGCATCGGCTCGGCGTCGAAGATTCAGACACAGCTGAGAATTCAGAAGCCGTTAAGCCGATTAAGAGGCGCTGGACACTCCGTTATGTCGCACTTCACTGTATCGTGTCCCCCTTTTCGGGTCACGCGAGGATCGACCATCGTTTCGTGTTCGTGATATTACAGCCAGCTGATTCCCGGGGAGTGAAGTCGGGGATGAAAGCGCATCACTGTGTGTCCTTCATGAATGCGAGTGTCGGTCTCGGCTGATACCTTAAGTTCGGTGAGCTCAGAGTCAGACATTTCAACGACCGGGGGCGAAGGCAACGAAGAGTTGAACGAGGAGCTGAACTCCTCTGACGCAGAAGCCGTGGCCGGTGCCCGCACCGCACGTTCTGAGACCACGAATGCATCGACATCAGCACGAAAGCCTTCATCCACCCGAACATCCAAGCCTCGTTCGGCGGGTGCAGCGCAGTCCACCACGACGGTTCGACCGTCACGCACGGCGAAGCCGCGCACTCCAGTCCGACCGGTGAAGCCTGCCGACCCCGGCGTCGACAAGATCGGCGCAACCAGCGAAGAGGACGACGTGACACCCCAGTCTCCGACCGATGTGGCCGACAGCGACGTGGCCGACGACGCGCAGACGACCGGTCCGGGCAACACGTCCGAGCCGACCGGTGTCGACGGCGCCCCTGTTGAGACCGATACTTCCGGTGAGGCCGCCTCTCCCGACGAGGCCGGCACCAAGCCTCGTCCTGCTTCTCCGCGATCTCCCAGGGCGCGAAGCGCCGGTGCCACCAAGGCCGCCTCCGCTCGCGTGCCCTCCGCCCCGCGTGCCCCGCGCAAGCCGGCCGCGCCGCGGTCGAAAGCCGCACCGTCTGCATCCGACGCTCCGATCGTGCTCGATCCTTCAGCGACTCCGGTCAGCGCACCCGTGAAGAAGTCGACTCCCAAACCCGTGAGGATGACGGCGGCCCAGAAGAAGGCCGCCGCACTCGCCGAGGCCGAGGCCGCCGAGCGTGCCGCTTTCCGGGCCCAGCAGCCCGTCGTGCTCTCGATCGAACGACTGATCAAGAAGTTCGGCAGCACCATCGCCGTCGACGGAATCGACCTCGAGGTGCGGCAGGGATCGTTCTACGGAATCGTGGGTCCGAACGGGGCGGGCAAGACGACGACGCTCTCGATGGTCACCGGACTCCTGCGACCCGATTCGGGAACGATCTCGATCAACGGCCTCGACGTCTGGGCCAATCCGGCAGAGGCCAAGAAGATCATCGGCGTTCTTCCCGACCGCCTTCGCCTGTTCGATCGCCTGACCGGGCGCCAGATGCTCTACTACGCCGGCACTCTTCGCGGCCTCGACAACAAGGCTGTCAGAGAGCGCAGCGACGACCTGGCGGCTGCGTTCGGCCTGGAAGACGCACTCGGGCGCCTCGTCACCGACTATTCGGCCGGCATGACGAAGAAGATCGCTCTGGCCGCTGCCATGATCCACTCGCCTCGCATCCTCGTGCTCGACGAACCGTTCGAATCAGTCGACCCGGTGTCGGCGGCGAACGTCATCGAGATCCTGCAGAAGTACGTGGAGACGGGCGGGACCGTTGTTCTGTCGAGCCACAGCATGGACATGATCCAGCGGGTGTGCGACGGTGTCGCGATCATCGTGCAGGGGCAGGTCCTCGCTCAGGGCACTGTCGATGAGGTCAGGCGCGACGGCACCCTGGAAGACCGCTTCGTCGAGCTCGCCGGTGGGCGCAAGGCAGCGGAAGGCATGGAATGGTTGCTGAACTCCTCAAACTGAAGTTCGCGCTTCTCGCAAACACCTTCAACCGCACCGCCAAGCAGAACGTCGGCCTCGTCGTCTGGGCCCTGGTGGGCATCGCGCTGACCATCGCGTGCGTGATCGCCCTCTCCTCGCTCGACGCAGGTTCCGAAGGCGCCCGCATCGCGGTGATCCTGGGCGGCTCGGTCGTCGTGCTGGCCTTCATCGTCGTGCCCCTCGTCTCGTCGGTTCCCGACCCGCTCGACCCGCGCCGATTCGCTTTGTTCGGCATCCCGGCGGCCGCTCTGGCCAGGGGGCTGGCCGTCGCGGGTGCGGTCAGCATGCCCGTGGTTCTCACGTTCATTGCGGCCGTCTTCACGGTGCCGGTCTGGTCCGAGAACGCCGCCACCACGCTGCTCGCCGTTCTCGCCGCGTTGATCGGGGTCGCGACCATCGTGCTCGTGTCGCGCCTGGCTGCTCTGGTTGCAGCTGTGGGCCTCGCTACTCGTCGATCGCGCGAGACCGCCGGCCTGATCACCGTTCTTCTGATCGTCCTGGCCTCTCCTGCCGTCGTGCTCTGGTTCAGCGTCAACTGGGGTCGTGATGGTTCCGGCCTGATGGCAGCCGCCGCCGATGCCCTCAGCTGGAGCCCTTTGGGGGCCGCGTGGGCCCTGCCGGCCGACGTCGCAACGGGTGCCTCCGGCGGCGAGGTGACGATCAAACTCCTGATCTCGCTCGCATTCCTCGCTCTCCTGTGGCTGTCGTGGCGTGCTCTCGTCGCACGGGTTCTCGTCACGGCTCAACGGTCTGTGCCCGAACGCGAACACGCGAATCTCGGCTGGTTCGCCCGCACGCCCTCCACCCGGTCGGGCGCCGTCGCGGCTCGCAGCTTCACCTATTGGGCACGCGACGCACGGTATCCGGTGCCCGTGATCGGAGTCTTCGGGTTCCTCGTGGTGGTGTTCCTGGCGTTCGTCATCGCCGGCATCCCGCTCACCTACCTCGTTCTCCTCACCGTGCCGGCGCTCTGCGCAACCCTGGCCTTCTCGGTGCACAACGATGTGGCGCTCGACAACTCGGCGATCTGGCTGCACGTGTCTGCAAGCCGCGTCGGTTTCGCCGACAGACTCGGGCGCGTCGTGCCCGTCCTCGCCATGGGCGTGCCACTCATCGCCGTCGGCTCGGTCGCGGCGGCTTTCTTCGCCGACGATTTCGCGGCGCTCCCGGCGCTCCTGGGCGTCAGCACCGTGTTGCTCCTCGCAGGGCTGGGCGTCGGCAACCTGCTCTCCGCTCTCTTCCCTTATCCGGCCGTGCGACCGGGCGACGGGCCGTTCTCGCAGCCGCAGGTCGGCGGCGGAACCGGATTCGTGGTTCAGATCGCTTTCGTGCTCCTCACCGCACTCTTCGCGGCTCCTTCCGTCTACTACGCCATCCTCGGTCTCCTCGGCAACGAGTCGGCGTTCTGGCCATCGCTGTGGTGGGGTGCTGGGGCCGGAGTCGTGGTGCTCATCGTCGGCACCGTCGCAGGCGGCGCGATCTTCGACCGACGCGGCCCCGACATCCTGGCTGCGGCACTGCGCAACTGAACTTTCGCCTATCCGACACGAAGTGGCTGATTAGCCCCGATAGTATTCCCTCGGGTCGTGGTGATCCGGGGGAAGCGGGGGATGTGTGTTCAAGCAGGCGGCGGGACTATCGGTCGGTGTGATGATCGTGCTCGGATTCATCGGCGTCAGTGCGCCGTCCGTGCGGGCCGACGCGTTCCCCCAGACTTTCAGTCTTCATGTCCGGGTGGTGACTCCGCCGGTGTCAGGCGAGGTGAGCCCGCCGCCGATTACGACGTCTGTATCCTTTTACACCATGGGCGGGGCCTCACTGAACGACTCCAGGGCTGAAGACGTGCCTGAACTCGCGGCGGGGCGTTACCTGGTCAAGGCCGGCGCGATACCGCTCTCCGACGCCGGAACACCCCTTTCAGATGCGTGGTACGGCGACACTCCCTACCGTTCGCGCTCGACGCCGGTGGAGATCACGGATCACGACGTGACCATAACCATCCATCTCGTCCATGGCGGAGTGATCTCCGGACA
This sequence comes from Agreia sp. PsM10, assembly GCF_030433855.1. Taxonomy (GTDB): domain Bacteria; phylum Actinomycetota; class Actinomycetes; order Actinomycetales; family Microbacteriaceae; genus Agreia. The sequence continues at coordinate 209,178 of NZ_JARUXC010000001.1, forward strand.
CGTGACCGCTCCAGGGGGAGGTATTGTCGCGGGAGGTTCGGCTGCGGCATTCCTCTACGACCCGATCGATGGAAGCTACGAGCTCGCGGGAAGCAGCCAGACAGACACGTCCGGCGCCTATTCGATCCACGTACCTCCCGGGAAGTTCGTGGTCCGTGGAGGTCAGGAGCCGATCAATGCGGGCTATGTGATTCCGGACTACGCCGACCGCCTCTACGGCGATGGAACCGTGGTCGAGGTCTCGGGGGACGAGAGGGTCGACGGCATAGACGTCGAGCTGCCGTCGTGGTCGACCACGACCGAGAGGATCGCGGGCGACGATCGTTTCGACACAGCGGTCACAGCCTCGGAGGCCGCCTTCTCCGCCGGAGTTCCTGTCGTCTACATCACGAATGGGTTGAATTGGCCCGACGCGTTGAGCGCGGGACCCGCCGCCGCCCATGAGGGCGGGCCGCTGCTGCTCACCGCCCCGTCTTCGATTCCGGCGGTGCTCGACGGCGAACTGCGGAGACTCCAGCCCCAGCGTATCGTCGTCGTCGGCGGTCCGGCGGCTGTGTCCGACCAGGTTCTCGCGCAACTGAAGGCCTACGCGCCGTCGGTGAGCCGAATCGGTGGTGCCGACCGATTCGAGGTGTCTCGCGCCGTTTCGACAGAGGTGTTCGGCAGCCGGGTGCAGTCGCGCACGATGCTCGTCGCCACCGGCGCAAACTTCCCGGACGCCCTGTCGGCAGGCGCCCTGGCGGCGAGGCTCGACGCTCCAGTGGTCCTGATCAACACCGGCGGTGACCGGATCGATGACGTCACCCGATCGTTCCTCTTCAGTGCCTCCCTCGTGGGTCTGTCCGCCGTCGGCGGACCGGCGGTCATCAGTGATGACTATGTCGATCAGCTCGGATACTTCACCAAATGGGGAGGGGCCGGACGCTACGGTGGTGCAGATCGCTTCGCGGTCAATCGAGTCCTCAACGGGGGCGACGGAGGAGCGTACCCGAGCGCGGAGTGGCAGTAGACCGCCTATCTCGTGAGTGCCCGGAACTACCCCGACGCGATGTCCGCGACAACCCTCGCGGCGAGTCAGAACGCGAGGGTCTACCTCTCCGAGCCCACGTGTGTTCCGCAACAGACACTCGACCTCATGCGAGGATCCCACATCAACAGGGTCGTGCTCATCGGAGGACCCGCGGCGCTCAGCGACGACGTCGCGCGTCTGCAGCCCTGCTGAATCGTCACGGTCACGGCCTCACCGGCGTTCGGTGAAATTAGACTGGATGCATGAGTCATCTTTCGTCTGCCCGCCCGTCAGCCAGCATCGCCGAGCCGGGCGGTCCCCGCGAGGGCGGTGGAACCTCGACCCTCGATCGTGAGCTCGAGGAGCTGCTCGAGCAGGAGCAGATCGAGCCCGGCGATCACGAGCGCTTCTCGCACTACGTCAAGAAGGAGCAGATTCTCGAGTCGGCGATGACCGGCAAGCCCGTCAAGGCTCTCTGCGGCAAGAAGTGGCTGCCGGGTCGCGACCCCGAGAAGTTCCCCGTCTGCCCCGACTGCAAGCGCATCTACGAGGGACTGAAGCCGGAGTAACCCCGGTCACACATACAGCGTCGGGATGACCGGCTCGCCGCGGCCCAGACGGAACGCCTGGTCGGGGAGCTCGCCGATCGCATCCGCTCTGTGTGCCCGGGCGCGCTCGACGCCACCCGGTCCGGTGAAGCTCTGGTCGACGACACCGTTGTCGATCAGGGTGACGAGCAGCTCGCGATCGGATGCCTCCGGCTGTGTGGCCTCGCCGACATGGATCGCCTCTGCCGTCGCGCGCCCGGACGAGTTCATTCGACGCACCGGATTCTTACGGCCCCCGACCGTGGCCTTCTCCGCGGACTTCTTGGCGACAGAGACCCACTCGCCGGCCGCGTCGGTGTGCGCGACGAGCTTGTAGACCATGCCGGCCGCGGGGGAGCCCGATCCGGTCACGACGGAGGTTCCCACCCCGTAGGAGTCGACCGGCGAGGCCGACAGTGCTGCGATCGTGTACTCGTCGAGGTCGTTCGTGACCGTGATCCTGGTGTGGGGGTTGCCGAGCGAATCGAGCTGTTCGCGCACGGCCTTGACGAGCGAGGGAAGGTCTCCCGAGTCGAGGCGAACAGCCCCGAGTCGATCTCCGGCGACCTTGACGGCGAGCTCGACGCCGCGGTGCACGTCGAACGTGTCGACCAGGAGTGTGGTCGACGGGCCGAGCGCGTCGACCTGCGCCTGGAATGCGGCCTCCTCACTGTCGTGGAGAAGGGTGAACGCGTGGGCCGCTGTGCCCATGGTCGGGATGCCCCAGCTGCGGCCGGCCTCCAGGTTCGAGGTCGCGCCGAACCCGGCGATGTAGGCCGCGCGTGCGGCGGCGACGGCCGACCTCTCGCCCGTGCGTCGCGATCCCATCTCTGCGAGGGGGCGACCGGCCGCGGCCGACACCATGCGCGACGCCGCACTCGCGACCGACGAGTCGTAGTTGAGCACGCTCAGAATCAGGGTCTCCAGAATCACTCCCTCGGCGAACGTGGAATCGACGACGAGGATGGGGGAGTTCGGGAAGTACACCTCGCCCTCGCGGTATCCCGAGATCGTGCCGCGAAAACGGTAGTCGGCGAGCCAGTCGAGTGCGGCCGTGCGCACTACGCCCTGCTCGGCGAGCCAGGTGAGTTCGGCATCGCCGAAACGGAAGGCCTCGATGAGCTCGAGGAGCCGGCCTGTGCCTGCCACGATGCCGTAGCGCCGGCCCTGGGGAAGGCGACGAGCGAAGGCCTCGAAGACGCATTCGCGCTCGTGGGTGCCGGCCTGGATGGCTGCATCGAGCATCGTGAGTTCGTAACGGTCGGTGAGAAGCGAGGATGCGGCGGTCACCGGGCAAGCATATCCGCGGCTCGTGCGCGCAGTAGTCTTGACGGGTGAGTGATGCGCCGATCGGAGTCTTCGATTCCGGTGTCGGCGGCTTGTCCGTGGCCCGATCCATCCGCGATCAGTTGCCCAGGGAGTCCATCACCTACATCGGAGACACCGCCCGATCGCCCTACGGCCCGCGTCCCCTCGCCGAGGTGAGGGAGTTCGCGCTCGAGGCCCTCGACACCCTGGTCGACCAGGGCGTCAAGATGCTCGTCATCGCCTGCAACACGGCATCGGCCGCCATGCTGCGCGACGCCAGAGAGCGGTACTCCGTTCCCGTCGTCGAGGTCATCCAGCCCGCCGTCCGTGCGGCGGTGTCATCGACGAAGAACCTCAGGGTCGGCGTGATCGGCACCGAGGGCACGATCCGCTCGAGGGCGTACAACGACGCGTTCGCCGCCGCTCCACACCTCGAGCTGTTCACCCAGGCCTGCCCCCGCTTCGTGGAGTTCGTGGAGTCTGGAGACACGACGAGCCGTGAGCTCTTCGCCGTCGCCGAGCAGTATCTCGCTCCACTTCGCGAGCATGACATCGACACCCTGGTGCTCGGGTGCACCCACTATCCCTTCCTCAAGGGCGCCATCTCCTACGTCATGGGCGACGGCGTCCGACTGGTCTCCAGCGACACCGAGACGGCCAACGACGTCTACCGCGAGCTCGTGAGCCGTGGCATCGAGCGCACCTCGGCCGCGCCCGCCGTGCACAGGTACGAGGCCACCGGAGACAGCGCCGACGAATTCATGCGCCTCGCCGATCTCATGCTCGGCCGACAGGTCTCGAGCGTCGAGCTGGTCGAGACCGGCGTCATCACACTTCCCCCCGCCCGCTGATCCACCAGGAGACCCCCATGTCGAACGACACCCGCAAAGACGGCCGCACCGCGCAGCAGTTGCGCCCCATCACGATCGAGCGCGGATGGAGCGACCAGGCCGAGGGCTCGGCCCTGATCTCCTTCGGAAAGACCCGGGTGCTCTGCACCGCCTCATTCACCAACGGCGTTCCCCGCTGGAAGCAGGGCAAAGGCCAGGGCTGGGTCACGGCCGAGTACTCGATGCTTCCCCGCTCCACGAACGACCGCATGGACCGCGAGGCCGTCAAGGGCAAGATCGGCGGACGCACCCACGAGATCTCCCGGCTGATCGGCCGCAGCCTGCGCGCGGTCGTCGACATGAAGGCGCTGGGCGAGAACACGATCGTGATCGACTGCGACGTGCTGCAGGCAGACGGCGGCACGCGCACGGCGGCAATCACCGGCGCGTACGTCGCCCTGGCCGACGCCATCGAGTGGGCGCGCACGAAGAAGTTCATCGGCCAGAAGTCGCAGCCCCTCATCGACAGCCTGTCGGCGGTCTCGGTGGGCATCATCGACGGCGCCCCCATGCTCGACCTCGCCTACGTCGAAGACGTGCGCGCCGAGACCGACATGAACGTGGTCGTCACCGGTCGCGGCCTGTTCGTCGAGGTTCAGGGCACGGCAGAGGGCGCTCCATTCGACCGCTCCGAGCTCGACGCCCTGCTCGACCTCGCTCTCGCGGGCACCGCAGAGCTGGCCCAGATCCAGGCGACGGTCCTCGGGTCGGGCGAATGAGCATCCGGGTCGTTCTGGCGACGCACAACGCGCACAAGGTCGAGGAGTTCCAGAAGATCCTGGCGGCCGAGATCCCCGAACTCGAGATCGTGGCCTACGACGGACCAGAGCCCGTGGAAGACGGTGTGTCGTTCGCCGACAACGCCCTGCTCAAGGCGCGTGCCGCTGCGGCCCACACGGGTCTGCCTGCCCTCGCCGACGACTCGGGCGTATGCGTCGACGTGCTGGGCGGCGCTCCCGGTATCTTCTCCGCACGCTGGGCCGGCCACGGCCGAGGCGCCAAGGCCAACCTCGACCTGCTGCTCGACCAGCTCGCCGACATCCGTGATCCGCACCGCACAGGCTGGTACGCCTGCACCATAGCCGTGGTCGTGCCCGAGCAGTCGGGTCGGCCGGCGAGCGAGCATCTCGCGGTGGGCGAATGGCGGGGCAGAATTCTGGATGCGCCGCGCGGCGAGAACGGGTTCGGTTACGACCCCGTGTTCATGCCCGAGGGGTCGGAGGTCTCGGCAGCAGAGCTGACGGCCGAGCAGAAGAACGCCGACAGCCACAGGAGCCGGGCGTTCCGCGAGCTGGTACCCGTGTTGAGAATGAGCGTCATTCCTAACTAGCGGCGGAGCTAGGCGTATCGCATCACAGGTGCCTACGCTGGAGGAACAATGGCTCAGGCAGACGCACACTCGCACGGATCGCACAGCCACGCCTCGGCGACCACGAACCGCACGCGGCTCGGCTGGGCGATCGCGATCGTCGCGACTGTGCTGCTCGTCGAGGTCGTCGGAGCCCTTGCGACGGGGTCGCTCGCTCTGCTCGCCGACGCGGGTCACATGGCATCCGATCTGATCGGACTGATCGTGGCGCTCGTGGCGACCGTCATCGCGGCGCGACCGGCCACCGAGACGCACAGCTTCGGTTTTCAGCGGGCCGAGGTCTTCGCCGCCCTGTTCAACGGGCTGCTGCTGATCGGCGTCGCCGTCTTCGTGGCCGTCGAGGGCATCTCCCGCCTGGTGTCGCCGCAGGAGGTGGACATCCCGCCCCTGCCACTGCTCGTCGTCGCGGTGATCGGCCTCGTGGCCAACTTCGGAGCATTGATGCTGCTGCGCGGGGGAGCGGCCACGTCGCTCAACATGCGCGGCGCGTATCTCGAGGTGTTCGGAGATCTGCTCGGATCGGTCACGGTCATCGTGGCGTCGATCGTGATCCTGACGACGGGCTTCGCCCCGGCCGACGCCATCGCGTCTCTCGTGATCGCGGCCATGATCATTCCGCGAGCCGTCTCGCTGCTGCGCGACGTCATCCGGGTTCTGCTGCAGCAGACTCCGGTCGACACCGACGTGGCGCAGATCCGCAGCCATATTCTCGAGGCCGAGGGCGTCGTCGACGTGCACGACGTTCACGTCTGGGCGGTGACCACCGGCAAGAATATCTTCTCGGCTCACGTCGTGGTCGACCAGCAGGTCTTCGAGGCGGGAGAGTCGGGTCGCCTGCTCGACCAGCTGTCGTCGTGCCTGTCATCGCATTTCGACGTCGACCACTCGACGTTCCAGCTGGAGCCGGCGGAGCACGCCAGACACGAGGAGCACCTGCACCCGTAGGCTCAGGCGTCCTCGTGCGGAGGGCTAATGCCCAAGGCTATTTCTGGGGCAGCGCCTGAACACCGAGGGTGCGGTACAGCTCGACCTGCTGCACCGTCTCGAGCTCTGCCGGGGCGCCGGTGAGCGGGTCGTTGCCGCCGCCGGACTTGGGGAATGCGATCACGTCGCGGATCGAGTCCGTGGCCGCCAGCAGCGACACGACGCGGTCGAAGCCCATGGCGAATCCGCCGTGCGGCGGCGCACCGAACGCGAACGCCTGCAGCAGGAAGCCGAACTTCTCCTGCGCCTCCTCCTGGCTGATGCCCATGATCTTGAAGACGCGCTCCTGCAGTTCACGGGTGTGGATTCGGATGCTTCCGCCGCCGATCTCGTTGCCGTTGCAGACGATGTCGTAGGCGTACGACAGGGCCGATTCGGGGTCGGAGTCGAAGGTGTCGATGAACTCGGGCTTGGGCGAGGTGAACGCGTGGTGCACCGCGGTCCACGCGCCGCCGCCGACGGCCACGTCACCGCTCGCGACCGCATCGCCAGCCGGCTCGAAGAGCGGGGCGTCGACCACCCAGGTGAAGGCCCAGGCGTTCGGGTCGATAAGGCCCTGGCGTGCCGCGATCTCGCCGCGGAGCGCGCCGAGAAGGGCGCGGGACGCCTTCACTGCGCCCGCAGCGAAGAAGATGCAGTCACCCGGCTGAGCCCCGGCGTGTGCGACGAGTCCGGCGCGCTCCTCTTCTGACAGGTTCTTCGCGACCGGGCCGCGAAGCTCTCCGTCTTCGCCCACGAGAACGTAGGCGAGGCCCTTGGCGCCGCGCTGCTTCGCCCATTCCTGCCACGCGTCGAGGGCGCGACGGGCCTGGCCTGCACCACCGGGCATCACGACGGCACCCACGTAGGGAGCCTGGAAGATGGCGAAGTCGCTGCCGGCGAAGTAGTCGGTGAACTCGACGAGCTCGAGGCCGAATCGCAGGTCGGGCTTGTCTGAGCCGAAGCGACGCATCGCCTCGGCGTAGGTCATGCGCGGCAGCGGGGTGGGAAGCTCGACGTCGATCGTGCGCCACATGGCCCGCAGCACCTTCTCGGCGAGAGCGATGACCTCGTCTTGATCGACGAAGCTCATCTCCACGTCGAGCTGGGTGAACTCGGGCTGCCGGTCGGCTCTGAAGTCTTCATCGCGGTAGCAGCGGGCGATCTGGAAGTACTTCTCGAATCCGCCGACCATGAGCAGCTGCTTGAACAGCTGCGGGCTCTGCGGGAGCGCGTAGAAGGTGCCCGGCTTCAGACGTGCCGGCACAAGGAAGTCCCGGGCGCCCTCCGGCGTCGAGTGGGTGAGCGTGGGCGTCTCGACCTCGACGAAGTCCTCATCGACGAGCACGGAGCGCACGGCCGCCGAGACCTTGGAGCGGAGCTTGAGGGGGTACGCGGCGTCCTCACGACGAAGGTCGAGGTACCGGTAGGCCAGGCGCGTCTCCTCGCCCGGTTCGTCGTCGAGCTGGAAGGGGAGCACGTCGCTGGCGGCGAGCACCTCGAGGCTCGTGGCCTGAATCTCCACCTCGCCGGATGCGATGGCCGAGTTGACGTTGCCGGCCGGACGTTCGCGAACGATCCCCTTCACGGTGACGACGGACTCGACGCGCAGGCTCTCCGCCGTGGCCACGAGCTCGTCGCGGAAGGTGACCTGGGCGATTCCGGAGGAGTCGCGCAGATCGATGAAGGCGACGCCGCCGTGGTCGCGGATGCGGGCGACCCAGCCGGAGAGCATGACGTCGAGTCCCACGTCCTGGCGGGTGAGCGAGGACGCGTAGTTGGTTCTGTACATAGGGTGGTGTGGTGCTTTCTAGGCCTCGGGCTTGTGGTCGAAGACGTCGGGATCGAGCGCCAGGTCTGCGTGGGGCTGGGCGGCCTCTGCAGCGTTGGCCTTTCGAGCCTTCATCGTCGACTGCACGTAGTGCCAGATCGTGGGGATGAGCGTCGCCGCGACTGCGGCGAGCAGGATGATGTCGATGTAGCTGGTGACGAAGTCCCTGACCGGGGGGATGTTGCCGATCAGGTAGCCGGCGAACGTGACGCCGGCACCCCAGACGAGTGCGCCGATGAGGTTGTAGAGCGAGTACTTGCGGTAGTTCATGTGCCCGATGCCGGCCGCGATCGGGGCGAAGGTGCGAACGATGGGAACGAAGCGGGCGAGGATGACCGCGAATGCGCCGTACTTCGTGAAGAACGCGTTCGTTCTCTCGACGTTCTTGATGCTGAACAGGCCGGATTCTTTGCGTTCGAAGATCTTGGGCCCGAATTTGTGGCCGATGAGGTAGCCGACCTCACCGCCGGCGAACGCCGCGAAGCCGATGGCCAGACACACCCACCAGATGTCGACGCCGATGCCCGGGCTGAAGGCGAGAACGCCGGTGATGATCAGCAGGGTGTCGCCGGGGAAGAGGAAGCCGATCAGAAGGCCCGTCTCGGCGAAGATGATCAGGCACACGCCGATGAGGGCGAACGGCCCGAAGCTCTGGATGAGCGTCTCCGGGTCGAGCCAGGGGATGAGTGCAGCGTGTGTCAAGTGGAGGCTCCAGTCGTCGGCGGGTCAGGTCTAGGCCGGTCGGCGGCGGACAAGGGGTATGTGTGCATCAAGAGTACCCCCGCAGCACACGCAGATCATGGAGTACGGGAGAAGGGACTTGAACCCTCACGCTCGAAAGCACAGGAACCTAAATCCTGCGTGTCTACCAATTCCACCACTCCCGCAGAACAGAAACAGTGTACCGGCGACGAGCTCGATCACGCTCTCCCGGGCACGAGCAGGCCGGACTCGTAGGCGATGATCACGAGCTGCGCCCGGTCGTGCGCGCCGAGCTTGCTCATCATGCGGTTCACGTGCGTCTTCGCGGTCTGAGGGGAGATCACGAGACCCGCCGCGATCTCGCCGTTGGAGAGGCCGCTGCCCACGAGGAGAAGGATCTGCCGCTCGCGTTCGGTCAGCAGGGCGAGCTCGTCGGGCACGGGCCGTGCCGCAGGCTCGGAGGGAGACAGGTACCGGTCGATCAGGGCGCGCGTGGCCTTGGGCGAGAGCAGCGCCTCGCCGTCGTGCACGGTGCGGATCGCCGACATCAGCGCGTCGGCCTCCGTGCCCTTGCCGAGGAATCCGCTCGCACCGGCCTGAAGCGCACGCAGCACGTACTCGTCGTCCTCGAAGGTGGTGAGGATCACGATGCGGGTGCCGGCGAGCAGGGGGTCGGCGCAGATCGCCTCGGTCGCCTGCAGCCCGTCCATCACGGGCATCCGGATGTCCATGAGCACGATGTCGGGGCGGGTCGCGCGAACGACATCCACGGCCTCACGACCATTCGACGCCTCTCCCACGACCGTGAAGCCCTCTTCGTGGGAGACGAGTTCGCTGACGGCGGTGCGGATCAGGGCCTGGTCGTCGGCGAGTACGACGGAGATCATGCGCGGCCCTTCGGGTCGGTGGTGGAGTGCGCGCTGCCGCGCAGGCCCTGGTCGGAGTCGTCGAAGGGAAGGTGCACGACGAAGCGGTGCACGGGCCCCGGGCCGAACGACGTCTCGAGGCTTCCGCCCACAGACGACACGCGCTCGCGCACGCCCACGAGCCCGTGACCGCTCTCCACGACGATCCTGTCGTCGCGTCGGGGTCGCGTCACGTTCGTGACCGTGATGCCCAGACCGTCGGTGCCGTAGTCGAGCTGAACGAGGGCGGTGCCGTCGCCGCCGTGCTTGTGCGCGTTCGTCAGGCCCTCCTGCAGAACGCGGTGGGCCACGATGTCGCGCAGGGAGTCGAGCTCGACCGGGGTGCCGACCGTCCTCTGCTCCACAGTGAGACCGGCCTTCGAGAACTCGTCGATCAGCTGGGGGAGATGGGAGAGGCCGGGCGTGGGCGCGAGCGTCGCCGAGTGCGCGTTGTCGGCCGATCGGAGCACGGTGAGCAGGCTGCCGATCTCGCCGAGCACGGTGCGAGCCGCCTCACGCACGGTGGTGAGGGAGCGTTCGGCGTCATCCGGTCGCGTGCGCAGCGCCTGCGAGGCCGACGCGGCGTGCAGGTTGATCACGGCGATCTGATGGGCCATCACGTCGTGCAGGTCGCGGGCGATGGCGAGCCGCTCCTCGGTCACCCGCCTCTCGGCCTCGGACTCGCGGGTCTCCTCGGCTCGCCGAGCACGCTCGGTGATGGCCTGGATGAACGCGCGGCCGTTGTACTGCGCCACGCCGCCCGTGGCGGCAAGCCCGACGAGGGCGACGAGCAGCACGAGCGATTCGATGCCGCGCGACTCGGGCGGAGGGGCGAGCAGCAGCACGCTGCCGATCGCCACGAGCGCGGCACCGGCCACGATGAGGGCCGGGGTGCGTCCCTGGCGGGATCCGACGCCGAAGACGGTGATCATCACCGTGAGGATCGAGGCGACGACCGGACCGGGGCCGACCAGTTCCAGGCTCGACAGCAGCACCGCCGCGCACGCCGCTGCGATCGCGACCGCCGCCGTGCTGCGCGGATACCGCGTGCGCAGTACGAGGGCGGCGACCAGAACGATCGCCACCACGGCGGAGGTCACCAGCACCTGGGTGGTGGAACCGGCGAGCGGCGTTGCGCTGTGGGATGCGACGACGACGGGAATGCAGACGACGATGATCGCCAGGGCCGAGGGTATCCAGCGCAGCCGCGGGGGCAGGGGAGACTCGAAGGGCACGGGGAACGCTCGAGAACCGGATCTCACGGGCGCACCTCCTTCTCTGCTTCCTTGCGTCTGCTCGTTGTCGTCCAGTCTCGCAGCACGCCCGTGCCCGACGCGTCCCACGTTCGTGGTAGCCGAAGATGCCGTGCCGGGGTGACGACCGGCATCCGGTTCGCGGCCAGTCTGGAGTGATCGTGCACATCGCACGAGCAGACAGCACAGGAGCGATCATGCCGGTTCCGGTTCTCGCGGCGCGAGACGTCAAGAAGTCCTACGGTCGAGGCGCGGCCCGCTTCGACGCCCTGAAAGGGGTGTCGCTCGACATCGAGGAGGGCGAGTCCATCTCGATCGTCGGCAAGAGCGGATCGGGCAAGTCGACGCTCATGCACCTGCTCGCGCTGCTCGACAAGCCGTCGACCGGAGCTGTGGAACTGAGCGGTCGTGACGCGGGCGCCCTCGGTGGCCGAATTCTCAACCGCACGCGCAACCAGACGTTCGGCTTCGTGTTCCAGCAGTTCTTCCTCACGCCCAACACCTCGGTGCTCGATAACGTGACGCTGCCGCTACGCATCGCCGGGGTCGGCGGTTCCGAACGGCGGCGTCGCGGAATGGAGGCGCTCGAGCGCCTCGAGCTCGCCGACAAGGCGAAGAACAAGGCCACCGACCTGTCGGGCGGCCAGAAGCAGCGCGTGGTCATCGCCCGCGCCCTGGTGAACGAGCCGCGCGTGATCTTCGCCGACGAGCCGACAGGCAACCTCGACACGGCCACGGGCGCGGTGGTCGAAGAGATCCTCTTCGACCTCAACCGGCGCACGGGCATCACGCTGATCGTCGTGACTCACGATGAGGACCTGGCGGCGAAGACCGATCGCAGCGTGTTCATTCGCGACGGCCTCGTCGTCGACCGGAACGGAGCGAGCGCATGAGCGGCCTCGACCTGATCCGTTCGGCGATCAGCAACACGTTCCGCAGCAAGACCCGCACGACCCTCACCGTGCTGGCCATCTTCATCGGCGCCTTCACGCTGGCGCTGACCAGCGGGGTGGGAACGGGCATCAACCGCTACATCGACACGACGGTCTCCTCGATCGGGGCGAATGACGTGATGACGGTCACGAAGACGGTGGAGGACACGGCGTCGGGGCCGGCGAAGTACGAGCCCGACACCACCAACGTCGAGAGCGCGACCGGCAGGCCGGGGTCGACGGTCGAGGCCATCACTGCGGCGGAGCTCGACGACATCAGGGCAGTCCCCGGTGTCGAATCGGTCGACCCTGTGCTGACGGCCCGGCCGAATTACGTGGAGTACGACGGGGGCACGCAGTACCAGGCGGCGATCGGCGGCTTCGTATCGGGCATGAGCCTCGATCTGGCCGCGGGCTCGGAGCCCTCGAGCGACAGCGACACCCTCGAGGTCGCGCTGCCCGTGTCGTACGTCGAGCCGCTGGGCTTCTCGAGCGATTCGGATGCCGTGGGCAAGACGGTGACGTTCGGCGTCACCGACCAGACGGGCGCGTCGAGCACCATCGAGGCCACGGTCACGGGCGTCGCCGAGGCCGGTCTGCTCGGATCCTCCAGCCTCACCGCGAACGACGCGCTGACCACCGCCCTCTACGACGCGCAGTCGGTGGGTCTCAGCTCGTCGAGCAAAGACAGCTACGCCTCGGTGAGCCTGCGCTTCGACCCCGCGTCGTCGGATGAGCAGGTGTCGGCGATCAAGAGCGACCTCAAGGAGCTCGGCTACGACGCCACCACTGTGGAGGACCAGATCGGTTCGTTCAAGACCATCATCGACGCGATCGTGCTGGTGCTGAACGGCTTCGCCGTGATCGCGCTGATCGCGGCCGGCTTCGGCATCGTGAACACCCTTCTCATGAGCGTGCAGGAGCGCACCCGAGAGATCGGGCTCATGAAGGCGATGGGCATGGGCGCAGGCAGGGTGTTCGGGCTGTTCAGTCTGGAGGCGGTGTTCATCGGGTTCCTGGGAAGTGCCATCGGCGCGCTCGGTGCGATCCTCGCGGGGACGGCGCTGAACGGCGTGCTGGCGAACGGGCTGCTGTCGGCGCTGCCGGGGCTCACGCTCATCGCCTTCGATCCGACGTCGATCGCGGTCATCATCCTCGTGGTGATGGGCATCGCGTTCCTGGCCGGCACGATCCCGGCGCTGCGCGCGGCGCGGCAGGACCCGATCGAGTCTCTGCGGTACGAGTAGTTCGCTCTGTCGTAGCTCGTTCGCCTGCCCGCCGGGGCCCTGTGGATAACTTCCACGGGGTTTCGGCGTTTCGGGGCACCAACTTTTGGCGAGCTCGCGACAATCGATGTCCACGGCATGGTGGCGTTCTCATCTGCCCAGACACGCTTTGTCGCGCGAGCGGGACGCTTATCGCTCCCGCAGCGGGCGACCGCCCCCGCAATATGCTGCTGGGCCTAAGGGTCGTGCGTCGACCGGCGATCGTTTCTCACATACCCCCAGTTCGGCCGCCCCCGGCCGGTGAACAGGTAGAGCACTAGTCTTTGCATGTGGCACAAGCTGAGAGCTCCGCTAGGCGGATCAAGCTGACCGGAGCGCGTTTCAATGGCGGCAGGCTTCCGGTCGACTCTCTCGTCGAGCTCGAGCGATACCAGGAGCTGCTTCGGATCGTGGCGCGTTCGTCTTGGCGGCAGGATCATCCAGGCGAAGATCTGCCTGCTGACTTCGACGATGAGGTAAGCCTCACGATCGAGTCCATCGAGGAGGGCAGCGCGGACGTGATGCTCGCCTTCGAGCGGCACGCGGTTTACCAGGAGTACCAGCGACAAGCTGACGACACGGTGAGCGACATGATCGCGGCGTCGTATGAGTCTCGAGAGCTACCCGAGTTCCCGGCTGCGATCGCGTCCGAGGTGCGCGAGCGCATCGTGCTCCTCGGAACGTCGCTCGAAGCGGGTCAATCAATCGAGGTCTACACGGCCGGCCCCTCAAACCCACCGATCGAGATTACGATCGAGAGCCGGCGCGAGGTCGTCCAGACCTTCGCGCTGGAGGACTTCATTTCTGCGCCCATGCCCGATGTTCATGGAGAGCTCCAGAGTCACTCCGAAACGATCGTCGGGCGGATCACGGAGATCGATGCCGAGAAGGCAACTTTTCGATTCGAAAGCCTACGACACGGCCGTCTGATCGGCCACTACGACGCCGAGGGACAGCTGTTTGACGATATCCGCAGCGTTCTTGACTCGCCCGCTGAAGCACCCATTCTTCGAGTCGAGGGGCAGCTGCAATACAAGCGAGACGGCAGCCCCTGGCGCTTCACCGAGACCTACGCAGTCGAGCAGTTCGTCCCCGGATCCGGATCCTGGGCCGAGCGTCTAATTGAGCTCGCTCAGCTCTCCACCGGGTGGGCCGATTCTGACAATGCGACACCGGTTGCAGTCGTGGCCCTCGAGGCGACGAACGCTCTTATGCAAGCGATCTCAGACGCCGGGCGGCAGCTCCCTAGCTTCTATCGACGGAGGAGGGTGGCATCATCCTCGAGTGGGCGACTCTCAGCGTGGTACGCAGCGTCGAGGTGACTAGCCAGGCGGACTTCGAGCTCTTCCTGAGGCCTGCCGCTGGCGGGGCATCACTCGTAGAGACAGCAAACCTTCAGGAGGCCGTCGACTTCGCGGTCGGTGATAGCGAGTGAGTCCCGTGGATTTTGAGCTGACGGACGGCGAGAGCCTGATGGCGAGCGAGCACGAGCTGATTTATCGGCAGATAACCGAGCACCTCATGCACGGGACTAACGTTGCGACCCACGCGTTCACCGGAGCTACGGCGGACGCCGGAAAGCCCTCCTACGCTCGGTCTGCCACAGTCAGCGCGCAAGAGAGCCGCGACTGGCACGCGGCCAACGCCAAGAGTGCGTCTCTCGGCGTTTGGGGATTGACGGTGGGTGAGGTGATCATCGCGAACTCTCATGTGATCGAAGATTCCAAAGCGCCCCTCAGCCAGGGGAAGGTGCGCTCGCCGGGTCACTGTTACGTCGATGCCCGCGAGCTCGACCGCCTGGCACTCAAGGACCTTCGCGCGCAGCTCTGGTCAGCTGCAATGGCTCGCAAAGAGATACCGACGAGGGAGCCACTTGCAGACGGCGAACTCGACATTGACATCGATCCGGCCTAGTGGCTGGCCCTCGCAGCCTACGGATCGACCGCTGGCAGGCGTGATCCTGCAATAGCTACTCGCTAGCAGGCGCGACGGTTCCTATATCATCCTGATTTCGGATGACGGCGATCTGCACGCGGATCGCGTCCTTCTTCCAATCCGGCATGTCGGGGTCATCAAGGGATAGTCGCAAGGCGGCTTCGCCTTCGATATGGCTGGCCCAGAGATATGGGAGCCGGCGCTCGCCGATGAGCCCTATGAGTGTCAAGGCCTCGGATCCCATTCGGGAGGCCTCCTCTGGGTCGGATGAGCCGCCCTTGTTGTAGTTCTCAAGCAGCTTGGCTAACTGCTCGCGCTCGACCATGAGACGCGTGAAGGCTCGATCTTGCTCTGCAACTCTCCGCGTGTTGCGTCTGTCGACAACGCCAAGAATGATCGCGATCACGCCCGTGGCGATAGCAACGACTACAGCAACGGCTTGAATCCAAAGCGCAACGGTATCTTCCACAAGCCCATCTTGCACGACGTGCGGACCACGGACGGCGGGCTAGGCGGTTTCTGTCTCGTAGTCGTACTTGAGCCTGCTGCTCTCTAGGCCAGCTGCACGCGCTCGAAAGGTTTGGTTCAGGTCGTAGCTGATGAGTTTGGAACGCCCGGCGTAGGGCAGTATGTCAAGGCCGCGTCTGACCATCTCGGCGTCGGGGGTCTCAAGAGGTACATGGCCCAAGTCGTCGGTGAGCAACGCAATAGTGGTCTGCTGGAAGCCACCACGTTCTTCGTAGGCGTGGCGCGCACTGTTCGAGTAAAACATCTCCTCGATGCGTTTGAGAGCGGCCCTGACCTGCGTGCGGACGAGCTCGCCGTGATCAGTCTTGTCGCGGCTCAGCTTCTTACCGTCGAGTTCCACAACGGCTGCCATTGTGACAACGACGTACAGCCTTACACTCGGGCGTTCGCCCAGCAAATTGTGCCATTCGGCATCAGCGAATCCGGCACCCATCGCGACGAAGACTGATGTGTCCGGCACAATCGCCAGAGCGTCACCTCTGCCCCAAGTTCGCGAATCGGAGTCGAAGGTTCGCAGCTCGCCATCGAGTGCCGCCTGTCGCGTTAGCACTTCATTCTGCACGGTCGTACTCAGCGTGCGGCCGTCGATGTAGTTCGAATTTGATCCAAACAACGACCAGTAGAGCCGACTCGTTATTAGACGGTCAATGTCGTCCTCGGAAATGAGCCCGCGCAATAGAACGCGCTGAGTAGCTGCCCAGGAAAGCCAGCGGTTGAACATGTCGCTCGGGTCGCTTCCGTTCATTACTTCGGTCGTAGCCCGACGGGCTTCCACCAAAGCAGCGCGAACTGTGGAGAGAGCGCCACCGGACAACAATTTCAGCATGCCTAAGGATAGATCTGTTGTGAGTCTTGGCGGGTGGGCGTGGACGTTCGAGAAGTGGTTCACACTCAGAGCGGGGCTGAAACTCGTTCCTCGGTCGCGCCACCGATTGCTAGTTGCTTCCAGAAGATTTCGGGGCTGCCCGGCGCATGCAGCATTCATGCCAGCAGTACACGAGACGCGTTGACCAAGCTATACAACCTGCCGATGCAGCCGGCTGCCCGATGGCGTTCGACCCCGCCTCGATCGCGGTCATCATCCTCGTGGTGATGGGCATCGCGTTCCTGGCCGGAACGATCCCGGCGCTGCGGGCGGCCCGGCAGGATCCGATCGAGTCGCTTCGGTACGAGTAGTCCGCTCTGTCGTAGCTCGTTCGCCTGTTCGCCGGGGCCCTGTGGATAACTTCCACGGGGTTTCGGCGTTTCAGGGCACCATGTCGGTCGGGGGTGAGCGACAGGAGTATCGACCGTGACGAACGCCGTGCAGGTGATCACCGAGCGTGTGCGCGACCAGGTGCGTCGCGAAGGCGTCGACCTGGCCTCCGATCACACGCTGGCGAGGCGGTTCGTCGACGACGAGGTGCGCAGCTATACGGAGCGGGCGTTGGGTGGCAGCACGCCTCTGCTGGCAGATGAGGCGGTGGCGGCTCGCGAGGTCGTGGCCTCGCTCACGGGGTTCGGTGCGCTGCAGCCCCTGCTCGACGATCCGGGCATCGAAGAGATCTGGATCAACGCGCCCGATGATGATTTATCAATCGACACTCAATTTAGGCTTGGACGATGAGCGCCGAAGACCTATACAGCGAGCTAAGGGAAACTCCCGAGGAGTGGCGCTGTCGAGAGATGCCAGACATTTTTGCGGGCCTCTCATGCGGGAGGCTGCGGGAGCACGAGGGTGACCATGCCGAGCTAGCCAAAGGCCACCCTCGTGCTGTGATCATCTGGCCGCAGCCCACTGACTAAAGGGGCTTATTCAAGCTGTCTTCCTGAACGTTACGTTTACGTACTGAGGCGCTGTAGTTACTGCCCCTTGGCTCTACGCTCGCAATTCTTCGCAGGCCCTTGTCTATCCATTTGATGTTGATTGCAACACCCAAGAATTCACGAGGAGGTGCACCCTTTGCTTCAGGCCAGTTCGCGCCCAAACAAGCTTTTATTGCCAGCCTCAGTACGGTCTCGATCTGCTGTATTGCTTGGCTAGGCTCCATGATTCAACTCTATGGCTGGCGAATCGATGGATCATTCGGGTGATGCGCTAAGTTCAGCCCATGCCAGAAGAGCACAATGTGGCCAAGCCCGACCGAGTGACTCAAGCTTTAATGTCTGCTCTGGGAATTGCGCAGGACGAAGTGGTGTCTCTCAATAGCGATCAATATATGAAGGTTCGGGCCGCCTACTCCGACGCACAGTCGGAAGACCGACGAGCGATCAACGAGTTGCTTGGGGAAGTCATTCTGACCTCCTCTGCAACGGACGAAGCCGTTAATTCGCTGATCGGCTATTTAGTTATGCGCGACGACGCCGCCCGTGCTGCTAGGGCTATTTCGACTATGAGTTTGGATCAGCGCCTGAAGCACCTCCACAAGCTGCTTCCAACATTCGCTGAAGGTACTGCGCTGCTAAGTCACCTGCACGATATGCGGCATTTTCGGAATCACCTAGCCCATGGTTCGGTCGAGACGTTCAGCGTCGTGGACGGCGAGATCGTTCCCGGTTGGAAGCTGCACTACATGGTGAAACGCAAAGGCCAGTCTGTCGAAGAGGTCGTACCAATCGATGCCGAGGCCCTGAGGGACAGGGTTCGCCGCGCTCGCGTCCTCCAGACCGTGATTCTCGACCTGCTCTATAACTTTGTTTTCTGCCGAACCTTGGGGATCGAGCTGAGGCTAGTTCCCTTTCTGGCCGTTCACGATTCGAACGCAACCTCGGGAGCCCCACGAGACGAGCCATGGTTCAGGCCCACCCTTGCCGCGATGTTCCCGGAGAGCAAGGCCAAGCCTTCTCGCTGACCGGGTAATCGAACTCGATGGCGATACGGTCTCCTGCTGCCCACGTGAACGGTGAGGTCACCGCATGGGGATGCGCTTCGTCGGGGACATCCTGCGTCAATGAGTGTTGGGGGCCGAGAACATGCCGTTGTATTTGCGGGATACAAATTGTAATGTTGGGATACGCATCCGAGCGAAGGGCAGTCTCATGAACCGTCTTATCCCGACTAGTACTTCTCACATCATAGAAAAATTGACGATGATCTGCCGTTGGGCAGTTGATGAAACTCTGGAAATCGCCTACGGCACCTCCCGCAGTCCCGGACTGGACCTCAATCTGAAGGTCGGGAGTCAGCTCTCGCACGGGGAGCAGTTAGATCTACTAGACGGGCTTCCGCAAGGGATGAACCCGTCACCGGCTACAGTCGCACGACTTTCGAAGTACGGCGCTCCGGCCACAAAAGAAGATATTCATGTGCACCAGTTCATTCAGGACAAGATCTCAGAATGGCTCACGGGCCTCATCTCGGCTATCGCCGGGGAAGAAGCCTCTCCTGAAGACTGGGCAGCATTCTTGGCGCTGGAGAAAGATGCGCTAGGTGTGATTGTAGATTCGGTCGATGGCACCACCAACGCTCGCGCGATCCGGAGCGGTTTTAGCTGCAACATCGGCTTGTACCGCTCACTCGGAAGTGGCAAGTTCAAGTTCCTCGGATCAGTGAGCACAAATCAGAGCCGCGAGACGCTGATCTTCGACGCGCGGAGCGGTTCGACATCCATGGTTAGCCCACGTAATAGCGAAGTTGCTCTCGGCCAGGCCACTGAGCCCGACTCCAGTCAAAACGTTCCCGGTACCTACGCTTCGGTGGCCGCTAGGGGAGACTCGCGGGCTGAGCTGGCAGCGTTCTTCGATACCGACACTTCTTTCGGGCTCAACCCCGTCACCTACGGTGGAGTCGTGGAGTACTCGCCCGCCCTCCATACATTCACCTTGGGCGGCGCTCCGGTGATGATTTCCTTCCCTCTTGGCGGTCTTGAGTACCTGCATGTCCCGCACGACCAGACGCCTTATGACGCTTTTCCGCTTGCTGGGGTGATCGCAGCAGGCAACTGCACTTATTTTCAGGCCGAAACGTTGCAGCCGGTAAGCCAAATCGAGATCGAAGACTGGCTCAGTACTGTGACGGGACCGGGAGGCTCAAATCCGCGCCCGGTGAAGGAAGGTCTTCTTGTTCGTGCTGGCGCGCGGCGTGAGACCACCCAGCACCTCCTTGCTGAGGTCCACAAAGCGTGGCGAGTTCGACAGACTATCTCAGCAGCCAATTCAGACACGGAAGGGACAGTGGCATGACCCCCTTACTTGCAGTGCCAGCCAATCAGCGTTCGCCGCACAGCCAGCTGGATGATGTGCTTGACGGCATCGTTGCCAACCGATCGGAACTGAAGGTTTGCAAGAATGTCAACTGAACCTATGACCAGGCCGATCGCGGTACGCGTTTCTATCGAGACACAATCAGCGCTGGAACAACTTTCGAAGATTCTGAGGACGACACTCGCCGAGCAGGTACGTCTCGCGGTAGACGCCTACGTACTCGATCGTTTGTCGAGACCGTCGCTTGACGCCGAAATTAAGGCAGCGAAGTCAAGGTTCGACCGCGCAATGCACGTCTTGACGAACGTCAACGGTCGTCCTGATTTGTCGACCGAAAGCAGGGCGACGGGCAACACCGGGAAGCAGGTCTCGCTGAGGCTAGGGCAGATCGCTCTCATGCGATTAACCTCTCTTGCGGTGCTCGACGACAACGCGGTGGCTGACCAATTGCGCGCCGCGTTTGACAAGTATGTCGAGCAAAGGATGAGTGAATCAGAGATCAGCGATGGAATGACGGCTCTGCGTCTGCTTGAAGGAGTCGATCAATTGGCAGCGGACTCGCCTAATTGAGTGCCAATAGAATCTGCGGGTTGCTTAGCTAGACGTTGGGCAACTGCATCGTCTCGACGGCCCTTGCGTTGAGTCGCCCACAGCTGTTCGCCATGGTGCCCCACTCTTGGACGACGAGTAACACCACGGGGAAGGCGCTGCTATCGGCTAGGGCCGGGCCGGCCGGTCTTGTAACCATGGAGACGCAAGCAGGCAGTTGTCTGCGACTATTGCCGCAGGCAGCCTCAAGCCTCTTAGGATGTCTGAGCCAGGAGCAGATCAACTTCGTCGTCGGATAGGCCAAAGAGCCCTTGTACGATCTCCTCAATCTCGAGATTCGCATAATCGTGTTGGTCTTGAATGAGTTGGCGCTCCTCCTCCATGACGGTGGTGGGCAACGCGCGTACTGCGTTCTCAATGATCACGGTCAAAGCTACAAGTCGGTCGTGAGTAGCGTCGCCTGGGCGTGATCGAGGGATCGGTAATTTCGACACTGTGTTTTCGTAATATTCCAGAACACCCCCGCCCAGGAGCTTTCCAATAAATCTGAACCGAGCTGTCAATAGGCGGCTGTTCAAGATTGCGAGTATGTATCGCAAATCTTCAGGCTGGCCGTTTTCGTAGAGGACGGTGGTGTCTGTCAGGCCGAGATATTTCCGGTGCTCGTCTAGGGCGAATCGGTTTTCGGTGGCTCGATAGGGAACAAAGATTCTGGGGCGATCAAACTTATCGCGGTGCAGCGGCCAGGTGTATTGCCACCATTCACAATTTCCTCGTTCGTACGCTGCCCTTTTCTTCAGCTCGCTCTCGAAGGACTCCAAATGCTGACGGACGTCGGTAGGGACGCGGGAGAGCGAGAGGTAGTTCTCGACGTAGATCATATTCACGCCTGATTCGCGAATTGAATAGCGTTGAATATCACTATTGCGCACCCGCTGGTAAAGGACTCGATCCCGGGTGAGCTCGGCAATCCGCGGTGCGTTGGCGTTGAATACGAATTCCTTATTTCGACCCGTTTGCATGCCCTCGCCGACGTGCAAAATCTTGCCAACTGGGGTACCGGCTAAATCCATGTTCTTCACGATCTTCTGGATATCCGCGTCGCCAAAGTTCCAAGCTGCAGAACCTAAGGATGCGCGGGGGACTTCAACCGTCTCGAAGAGTTTTACATCTTGAAGCGTGGCCGCAGTGTATGCAGTCGGCAGCTTCTTCTCGAGGTATCGAGAGAACAGCGATGTTGTCAGCGCCGTTGACTTTGAGAGCCTGATGATGGCTGTGTTGATACCGACCTTGGGAAAGACTGGTGCATGTCGAAAGTCCACGATGGAGCGGACGCGAGCGTTCTCGGCTAGCCAACCGCGCAGCTTCTGCGCCTTATCAGCCTCTAGGAACGACCTAGAAACAATGAACGAAATCTCCCCTTTGCTTATCTCTACTGCTTTGCGTAGGAAATAAAACAGCAGATCGGTCTTGTCCGCATAGACGCTCGAGTATTTGGTTTTCAGATAGCCCAACCGAGGATCTTTTCGCCCCCATGTTGCATCCACATTAAGATACGGCGGGTTTCCAATCACTGTGTCGAACCCGCCGCGGTTAAAGACCACCGGGAACGTTGCTTTCCAATCAAATGGATTAAACGCGAGCTGCTCTTCCCGTTCGAGCGCTAGGGGCATCTGAAAATCAAGTCCGATCAAAGAGTTACCGCATGCGATGTTGCTGTCGAGGTCGGGGAGAATCCGACCAATTTCGAGTTCCGTCTGGGTCTGGCCCTCGATGACCTTCAGTAGAAGCGACAGCTTGGTTACTTCAACTGCTTGGGGATCGATATCGACCCCGTAAAGGTTTGTCAGAAGGATTCGCTTGCGTTCTGATGTCTTTACTCGGACTTGATTGTCTGAGCCCTGCTCGAGAAACTTCTTAGCTAATGTCGGGCGCGATGCATAGTAATCCCGGTGCCAGTCCAGGAGGAATTGATAGGCCGCAATGAGGAATGACCCGCTCCCAGCGGCGGGGTCGACAATGGCCAGCTCAGCGACTTGGTTCAGGCTCTTACCACGTAATAGTGGTCCGAGTACTTCCTCAATCATGAAGTTAACGATTGGCGTCGGCGTGTAGTAGACACCCCCGGACTTTCGAAATTCAGGCTTGAGGCTGATGGTGGCCACGCGGTCGCTGGAGACCGTGATGTGTTCCCCGAGGAACTGCTCGTAGATCCGCCCCAAAATGTCGGCCGGAAGCACAGAGAACTCGTACGGCTCGGGAAAGTAGAGGCGACCCACGATGGTTCGAAGGATGTCGTCGTCCACGGCGAGGTCGAGGGCGATGCGATCAACTCTTTTGTCGCTTGGGCCGCCGATAAGATGGAAAAGACCCGAATTGTATCGATCGTCAGCCCGCTTGAAGAGCGTCAATAGCCGGCCATACAAACCTGGCTCGCTACTGGCGGCGAGCTGCAAAGCATTTCCTGCTTCCAAGCCACGTGATTCGGCGTTTCGTAGAAAGACGATTCGGTCAATCAGTGTCTGAACAGCGCCGTTGACTTCAAGCCCGCTAAGGCTGAGATTTTTGGCTGCAATGTCTGTAGCAAGAGATTTTCTCCACTGACGAATTTCGTCAAGGAACGCCTCGTCGATCGGTCGGGTGCCTCGCGGCGGTTTCGACTCGGCCGCAAGAAGATCGAGGATGCCCGAGGCAACGTTCTCTCGGCCAAACATTCCCCGAAGAAGATGCCAGTTCTCCGGCAGCTCGTTATATGTGAAGTATATTAAGCGACCGACGTGAGCACTGTCAGTCTTGTTTGGCATGGCACGGCAGTCGTAAATTGCGAACTCTTCGAAGTCCGTAACCAACCCGTAGGGCAAATCCGCGCTCCAGCAGTAACGTCGAATCTGGAACGCAGCTTCGCGCCCCTCCGCAATGTTCACTGCCGGGCGCTTCGCTTCAATGAAGAAGCGCCGTCGCCCATCAAGTATGAAGCCGTAGTCCGGCGCTTTCGTGGAACCGTCGATTGTGACGGCGTCCTCGTGCACGACATTTCGCTCGGAGTAAGCGCCGCCGTGCCTGTTGGTTGGGTCCCAGCCAAGCTCTTCGAGAAGGGGATTCAGAAACTCAGTTCTAAGAGCAAGTTCCTTGAAGTCGGCGCTTCTGTAACGATCCCGATCTGCGGTGAACTGCGTGATCTTATCGAGAATTCGCTGCGGGATCGTCGAGGCGTCTGTGACGGCTTCAACTTGCTCCTTGATTGTCTCAACCAAAACTGCGTCCCCTCGGTGCCAACGCTCCCATTGCGTGCGTCGCTGAGTCAAACCTACTCAACCTGGCAGGAATCGCTGTTCTGGCAGGGCCTGCTGATGTTGACGTTGCGAGACATAGTGCGTCGGCCGTGTTCAGCCTGTTTGTGAGTTCTGGTGGCGGTAGAACGTGGCACGGCTCCACCCGACGAGCTGCGCGGCTTCGGCCGCGGTCTTACCGGCGGATCGAGCCTGCGCGACGATCGCGAGTCTCTCGGCCACGACGGTTGGGTCGGATTTCGGGCGCCCAAACCGGTTACCGGCCTCCCTGGCGACGGCGATGCCGGCATTGACGCGTTCGACAATAAGCTCGCGCTCGTATTCTGCGAGGGTCGCAAGCATGTTCAGCATTAGCCGGCCCGTCGACGTCGCCGGGTCGATTTCGTCGGAGATGGATCGCACGTTGATCCCGGCTTCGCGGAGACCGTTTACGCTGTTGAGGACATCGATCAAGGATCGGCCAAGTCGATCGACTCGCCATACGACCACGGTGTCACCGGCCTCGGCATAGTCGACCAGCCGCTGCATCCCGGGGCGTGACGCGGCCGTCTTGCTGCCGGAGGTGACGTCAGAGAAAATGTCCCGCTTCTGCACCCCTGTGGAGAGGAGCGAATTGACCTGGAGCTGCGGATCTTTGCCGGCGGTACTGACGCGTGTGTAGCCAAGAAGTCGCGTACGGCAATCATGTCTCGCCAACCCAGGAACTACTAGCGAGACACGCGAGCGGCTGAGATTACTTCGTGAGACATTGACCATGACCGGGAATTCGCGGTAGGAGCGTGGTCGTCTCGGCCTCAGCCATGTGTCTCGTAAATCTATTGCTTTTCGAGACATGGTCTATGTTGCAAACACCGATAGCTCGGCCCTACTCCAGGAGCGGCGGAGATCGAGAGCGAAACATACGATTTGGTCACGTGCTTCTGGGGCGCCATGTTGACATGAATATGGTTATCGCCTCTCCTAAACCCCAATCCGCGCGCTACGTTGTGGGATATGACAGCCGAACCCAACCTTGCCCACCTCCAGCGTCTGGCCGCGGATCGTGGACAGGTCATCATTAAGGCGACCGACAACGACCTCTACGCACTCGTGACGCCCGACAATGCTGGGAAGGGTCTCGACCCGCGGGGGGAGCTGGGCGCGGCAAGTGCGTTCCGAGACGGCGTTGGTATGCCCCTGTCTGATGTCGCTGACTTGTTGGAGGGTCGGGCGTCCTAACCGCCCGCCCGTCCCGGCTTCGGACGTGAAGTTTTGGTGTCAGACCCCTGGCGTACTGAGATTGGGTGGAGTTGAGAGGTCAAGGAGTGGCTGTAGACGCGCGTACCGAAGTTATGGATCTCAGCGGGCGCATTCTTGCTGCGGTCCCGTCGGGCAGCACGATCCGCATCACGTACATCTCCGGCGCGCCTCGCGTGCAGCGGCGAGCTAAGGGGGGCCGCCAAGAGTGATGCGCTGATCGAGCAGGCGCGACAGCTTTGAGCGACTTCGGGCATTCCGTTCTGGTATGCGCTCTTCCTCGTGGGCGAGACCTTCTCGGGCACGTGGCGCCCTGCGATGCTCTCGCTCATCGTGCCGAACGGGTTTCCCATCAAGGTCACCTCTGTCGCTCGTTCGACATTCCGATGAAGACTGCGCAAGGCCCTCAGGCCACGCACAGCATCCGTGTAGCGTACGTGTCCATGACTTCGAGTTCACCGGCACCTCAGATCGAACTCACCGAGCGGGCGAAATGGCAGGCGTTCGCCGTGGCCGTCGGCGTTGCGGCGCTCACGATTCTCGACCTGTCGAAGGTCAACGTCGGGCTTCCCTCGATCGAGAAGGCGCTCGGCGCCGGACCTACCGAGCTGCAGCTGATCGTCGCCGGCTACGCCCTCGCCTTCGGGCTCGCTCTCGTTCCTGCCGGGCGGCTGGGCGACATCTATTCGCGCAAACTGCTCTTCTCCATCGGACTCATCTCGTTCACCCTCGCGAGTCTCGCCTGCGCGCTCGCACCGACGGTCGAGACCCTGCTCATCGCGCGCATCCTGCAGGGAGTCGCCGCAGGCATCCAGATGCCGCAGGTGCTCGGGCTCGTGCAGCAGCTGTTCCAGGGGTCGGCGCGAGGGCGCGCCTTCGGCATCTTCGGCGCCACCATCGGCGTCGCCACCGCGTTCGGGCCGACGCTCGGCGGGCTGCTGATCGCCGTCGGGGGAGAGACCGACGGGTGGCGACTGCTGTTCTGGATGAACATTCCGCTCGGCCTCATCGCCCTGTTCTTCGCTCTGCGCCTGTTGCCGACGAAGCCCAAGGGCACGACCGTGAAGACTCAGCTCGACCTCGTGGGCATCCTGCTGCTCGGCTTCTCGGTGTTCAGCCTGATGGTGCCGTTCGTCTTCACCACCGGCGGCCCCGACGACGACCCCAAGCGCTGGTTCTGGCTCGTCGGCTTCGCGCTCGGAACCACCGCGTTCCTTCTGTGGGAACGCGACTACGGCCGGCGCGGCAAGTCTCCCGTGGTGCACTTCTCGCTGTTCCGCATCGCGTCGTATCGCAATGGAATCCTCGTGGCCACCGCGTACTTCGCGGCGATTCCAGGCACCTTCCTGCTGACGACGCTCTACCTGCAGCAGGGGCTCGGCGCGCTTCCCGTGTTCGCTGGCATGGTGAGCATCCCGTTCGCCCTCACCTCCGCCGCCAGCTCGCTGATCGGCGGCCGCATCGTCGAGCGCTACGGCCGCAAGCTCGTCGTGATCGGCACGGTCACGGTCATCGTGGGCTTCTCCCTCATACTCGCCGCGGCGGTGCTCACCCCGCGCGACGAGACGATCTGGTGGATGGCCGCCGCCATGGCCGTCGCGGGAGCCGGAGGCGGCCTCGTGATCTCGCCCAACCAGACCCTGACGCTCGCGGAGGTTCCCGTGAGCGAGGGCGGGGTCGCGGGCTCA
Organism: Agreia sp. PsM10; assembly: GCF_030433855.1. Taxonomy (GTDB): domain Bacteria; phylum Actinomycetota; class Actinomycetes; order Actinomycetales; family Microbacteriaceae; genus Agreia. The sequence continues at coordinate 235,600 of NZ_JARUXC010000001.1, forward strand.
CTCGCCCAGGTCGGACAACGCGTCGGCACCGCGATCGGCGTCGCAGCCGTCAGCTCCACCTTCTTCGCGACCCTCTACCGCGACAAGGCAGATGCCGACCAGCTCATGGCGTACCACGAGGGCTTCCGCAACGGCATCCTCATCGCCATCTCGCTCATCACGGTGTCGCTGATTGTGGGGCTCGTCGACCTGAGGTCGCGTGCGAAAGCCGCGAAGCGCGAGACCGCCGCATCCGACGCCTGACGAGCAGCGCGCCTGATCAGGCCGACTGCCTGCCCGGCCGCCGAGGAACGTAACGGGGCACGTAACGCAGCATCAGCCCCGCGCCCAGCACGCCGATGACCCCCATGATCGCCGTCGCGAGCGACAGCGTGGCCACGGCTACGACGAGCGACACGAGCAGGGGAGCGGCGGCCGTTCCCGCATCGCCGGTGAAGCGGAACGCACCCAAGAAGGGTGCGGGGTCGTCTTTGGGGGCGAGGTCGGCGCCGAGCGTCATGAGGATGCCGCTGCCGATGCCGTTCGCGAGGCCGGTGAGCACCGTGACCCCGATGAACCACCCGACCGCGTGCTGCAGGTCGTGGGTGAAGGCCAGCACGAAGAGCCCGATGCCCATGCCGAGCATCGACGGCACGACGCTCCACAGCCGGCCGAACCGGTCCATCACCTGGCCGCTGGCATAGAAGAGGGCGAAGTCCATCGCGCCGCCGAGGCCGATGATGAGAGCCGTCGTGCTCTCCGACAGGTCGAGACTCACCGCCCACAACGGCAGGATGACCGAACGGCTCGCGCGCAGGGCGCCCACGATCGCCACTCCCGTTCCGAGGCGAGCGAGAACCCCGCGGAAGTTCCAGACCGTGCGGAACAGCCCGTGCGACTCCTCGGCCACGAGGTGCTCGCCCTCGGTCTCGTGCGTGCCTTCGGTGGTCTGCGCGCGTGCTGCGGCCCCCGCGGTCGGGTCGGGCATCACGAGGAGGAGCACGATCACCAGCACGGCGCAGGCGAGGTGCACCCAGAAAACGATCTCGGCGTGCGAGGTGAGGGCGATCAAGCCGGCGGCGATGAACGGGCCGACGAACCAGCCCGCCCGGAAAGTTCCGCCGAGGGTGGAGAGGGCGCGCGCCCGGAACTGCAGCGGCACGAACGTGGTCATGAACGCGTGCCGGGCGAGGGCGAAGGTCGCGGTCGACAGGCCGAGCAAAAAGATGCCGACCCCGAGCATCCAGGGCCCGGATGCGACGATGCACGTCGTGACGCCGATGATCGACACGAGAGACGCACCCACCATGGCCCGCCGCTCGCCGATGCGGCTCACGATCCAGCCGCTCGGGATGTCGCCGATGAGCTCGCCGACCATGATCATCGCTGCGATGAAGCCGGCCAGGGCGAGACCGGCACCGAGATCCTGCGCGATCGCCGGAATGATGGGGATGATCGAGCCCTCGCCGATGGCGAAGAGCAGCGACGGGAGGAGGGCGGGGAGGGCGATGGAACGGAATCGGAACCCGGTCTCTGCATCGCTCATATCGCATCCACTGTACGCCGAGGGAGCGACCACGCCCGCCCGGTAGGCTGGGGGCACCATGCAGGAACTAGATTTCAGCGAGCAGATCGCCGCCCTCCGCTCCACCTTCCGCGACATCCTCTCGGTCATCGACGTCGATGAGTTGAAGACCCGCATCGACGACCTCAGTGCACAGGCCGGCGTTCCCGACCTGTGGGACGACACCGAGAAGGCGCAGAAGGTCACCAGCGCACTGTCGCACGCTCAGGCCGACCTCGCGAAGGTCACGAGCATCACCTCGCGCCTCGAAGACCTCGAGATCATGGTCGAGCTCATCAACTCCGAGGGCGATGAGGAGTCGGCGCAGGAGGCGCAGGCCGAACTCGAGAGCCTCACGAAGCTGCTCGGCGAGCTCGAGGTGCAGACCCTGCTCAACGGCGAATACGACCCCCGCGCGGCCGTCATCACGATCCGCGCCGGAGCGGGCGGCGTCGACGCCGCCGACTTCGCCGAGATGCTGCTGCGTATGTACCTGCGCTACTCCGAGCAGCACGGCTACTCGGTCACGGTTCTCGACACCAGCTACGCAGAGGAGGCGGGCATCAAGAGCGCCACCTTCGAGGTCGACGCTCCCTACGCGTTCGGAACGCTGTCGGTCGAGGCCGGAACGCACCGCCTCGTGCGCATGAGCCCGTTCAACTCGGCCGGCAAGCGCCAGACGAGCTTCGCGGCCGTCGAGGTCATTCCGCTCATCGCCCAGACCGAGTCGGTCGACGTTCCCGAGAGCGACATCCGGGTGGATGTCTTCCGCTCGTCGGGCCCGGGCGGCCAGTCGGTCAACACCACAGACTCGGCCGTGCGCATCACCCACCTGCCCACGGGCATCGTGGTGAGCTGCCAGAACGAGAAGAGCCAGATCCAGAACCGGGCGGCGGCACTGCGCGTGCTGCAGTCGCGCCTGCTGCTGCTGCAGCGTGACGAGGAGAACGCCAAGAAGAAGGAACTCGCCGGCGTCATCACCGCCAGCTGGGGCGACCAGATGCGCAGCTACGTGCTCGCGCCGTACCAGATGGTCAAAGACCTGCGCACCGACTACGAATCGAACAACCCGTCGAACGTCTTCGACGGCGAGCTCGACGGCTTCATCTCGGCGGGCATCCGCTGGCGCAAGCAGAAGGTCGCATAGGCGACGCAAGGCGTTCGTACAGACTGGCGCGTCAATCGGGCATCCGTGGCGAGTCGCGCGTCGAGTGGGTCGCAAGGCTGCTTAAGCTCAACCTGCCATGATTCGATTTGATCACGTATCCCAGATTTACCGGGGGACCAAGAAGCCGGCGCTGAACCGCGTCGACCTCGAGATCCTCCGCGGTGAATTCGTCTTTCTTGTCGGTGCCTCGGGCTCCGGCAAGTCGAGCTTCCTGCGCCTCGTGCTGAAGGAGGACAAGCCCACGAGCGGCAGCATCCACGTGCTCGGCCAAGACCTGGGCACGATCTCGTCGCGCAAGGTTCCCTACTTCCGGCGCAACCTCGGAGTCGTCTTCCAGGACTTCCGACTGCTGCCGAACAAGAACGTCTTCGACAACGTGGCCTTCACGCTTCAGGTCATCGGCAAGTCGCGGGGCTTCATTCAGGAGGCCGTTCCCGACGTGCTCGCCATGGTGGGCCTCAACGAGAAGGCGAACCGCCTTCCGCACGAACTCTCCGGCGGTGAGCAGCAGCGCGTGGCCATCGCCCGCGCCGTCGTGAACAAGCCCGCCATCCTGCTCGCCGACGAGCCGACCGGAAACCTCGACCCGCTCACCAGTGGCGGAATCATGCAGGTTCTTCAGCGCATCAACGCGGGCGGAACCACCGTGATCATGGCGACGCACGACAACGCCATCGTCGACCAGATGCAGCGTCGCGTGATCGAGCTCGTTCAGGGCGAGATCGTGCGCGACGAGCTGCAGGGCGGCTACGGCATGACGGCCGAGATCGCACTCCGCGACAGCGGAATGACGGCCGAGATCGGCATCCCCGGACTGGTGCGCGGCAGCAGAGGACCGGGTGCGAGTGCTCCCACGTTCTCGACTCCGGTCGTGAACACCCAGGGCCCGTCCGCGACCGAGGCCCCCGCGCCTGCGGGCGCCCCGCCCACGGCATCCCGTGTGCCCGTCGGCGAGCCCGCGCAGGCCGCGCCCGTCGCATCCACGACCCCCGCCCCGGTGTCGGCCCGCCCCGACGCCGCCGACCCCGTGACCGATCAGCTCGGCCTCGCAGAGAAGCTCGGGCTGCGTGCCCCGGGCGAACGCATCGACCCCCAGGACCAGAACGTAGGACCCACCTCGTGAGAATCGGACTCATCTTCGGCGAGGTCGGCACCGGCCTTCGACGCAACGTCTCGATGGTCACCTCCGTCGTTCTCGTGACCTTCATCTCGCTCACGTTCGTGGGCACGGCGATTCTGCTGCAGATGCAGATCGGCCAGATGAAGAACTACTGGTACGACAAGGCGCAGGTCGCCGTCTACCTCTGCACCGCCACGGACTCGGGGGAGACCTGTGGCAATGGCGACGTGACCCAGGACCAGATCGACGCCGTTCAGGCGCAGCTCGACGGGCCGACCCTGTCGCCGTTCATCGACAAGTACTATTTCGAGAACCACGATCAGGCCTACGAGAACTTCCAGTCGCAGTTCAAGGGAAACCCGGTCACCGACTACGTCACGCCCGACCTGCTTCCACAGACGTTCTGGGTCAACCTGAAAGACCCGACGCAATCGGCGGTGCTCGTCGAGAGCCTCTCGGGCTTCGCTGGCGTCGAGAGCGTCACCGACCAGCGCAGCTACCTCGAGCAGATCTTCACGGTGCTCAATGCGGCGAGTTACACCGCCATCGCCGTGGCTGCGATCATGCTGATCGCGGCGGTTCTGCTCATCGCCACGACCATCCGACTGTCGGCCTTCTCACGCCGCAGGGAACTCGGAATCATGCGTCTCGTCGGGGCATCGAACAGGTTCATCCAGACACCGTTCATCATCGAGGGCGTGATCGCGTCGCTCATCGGCTCGGCACTTGCGGGCCTGGCGATCTGGGCCATCGTGAAGTTCTTCGTGCAGGGATGGCTGCTCAACCAGCTGCCGTTCACGTCGTTCGTCTCCACGGGCGATGCGCTGCTGGTGGCGCCGATTCTGATCGTCGTCGGGGCCGTGCTCGCGGCGCTGTCGGCCAAGTTCGCGATCACGCGCTACCTCAAGGTCTGATCGCACCGGCGCGAGCGGCGCCGCCCACGCCCGGGTCGACCGGGCGTATACTGGACGGCTGCCGCACGCGAGGTGCGGCACCTAAGAATCGTCAGGAGCGCAACGTGCCCAAGGAGAGCGGTCAGAAGGTCGTCGCGACCAACCGCAAGGCTCGGCACGACTACACCATCGAGTCGACGTACGAGGCCGGGATGGTCTTGAACGGCACCGAGGTGAAGTCGCTCCGCATGGGTCGAGCGTCACTGGTCGACGGCTACGCCTTCATCGAGAACGGCGAGGCCTGGCTCGACGCCGTGCACATTCCCGAGTACACGCAGGGCACGTGGAACAACCATACGCCCCGTCGCAAGCGCAAGCTGCTGCTGCACAAGGAGCAGATCCTCAAGCTGCACAACAAGACCAAGGAGGGCGGCTACACGCTCATCCCGCTGCAGCTGTACTTCAGCGACGGCCGCGCCAAGGTCGAACTGGCCGTGGCCAAGGGAAAGCGCGAGTACGACAAGCGGCAGACGCTCCGCGAGCGTCAAGACAAGCGCGAGTCCGACAGGGCCATGTCGGCGAGGCGCAACCTCGGCGACTGACTTCGGTCACAGACGTATGGATGCGCCGGTCAGCTCTTCGGACAGCGCCCACAGGCGGGCGGCCACGGCGGGATCGCGTGACCATGCCTTGGCGGTGACCACACGCGGACGGCCCTTCAGCTGCTGCCAGCCGGCCGGACCCACGTATTCGCCTCCGCGCAGGTAGTCGTCGGTCGCGGCCATCACGATGGGCAGTGCCCCGGCGTCCTTGCCCTGGGCGAACGAGCCGAACACGGTCCGTACGATCGCAGCGGTGCTGCCATCCGGCGTGACGCCCGGGCGCGCCGGGGTCAGCTCGTCGACCGCGAATCCCGGATGCGCGACGATGCTGCGAGTGTCGTGTCCGGCGGCGCGCAGCCGACGATCGAGCTCGAACGCGAAGGTCATCACGGCCAGCTTCGATCTGCTGTAGCTGCGGAAGCTACGGAACCGCTCCGGGGTGTCGTGCGGCTCGAAATCGAGGGCGTGGAAACGGTGGCTGATGCTGCCGAGGTGCACGATCCGCGACGCGGGAGTCGCGAGCAGAGACGGCAGAAGCCCGGCGATCAGGCCGAAGTGGCCGAGGTGGTTGGTGCCGAACATGCTCTCGAATCCGTCGGCGGTCACGGAATCCGCGGTGCCCGAGGTGATGCCCCCGTTCGCGACCAGCACGTCGATGGCGGGCAGCCGCGAGAGTTCGGCGGATGCCCGAGCCACACTCGAGAGATCGGCCAGATCGAGCAGCACGAACGACGGCGCCTGGATGTCGGGGACCTCGCGCCGCAGGGACGTGATGGCGGCGCCGGCCTTGGCCTCGTTGCGCCCGGCGATGACGATGCGAGCACCCCTCCGGGCGAGCTGTTCGGCCGTGAAGTAGCCGAGCCCTGCGTTGCCGCCGGTGATGACGATCGTGCGGTCGATCAGATCGCGGTTCATGCGGACGCGGCGAAACGGGCCTCGACCGAGGCACTGATGACGACGTCGGCGGGCGTCAGGTCGAGGGGTCCGGATGCGCTGGCCTTGGCCATGTCGTGCGAGGCGAAGCGCGCGACGCCGACGGGCGAGGAGCCGCCTCCGCCGTCTCCGAGCATGCCGGGATCGGCCACGGCGAGGGGCCGGAGTGCGGACAGTCCGAGTGCCTCGGCGTAATTCTGGGCCTTCGACCGGGCGCTGACGATCGCGTTCTTCTGAACGTCGGACTCCAGGGCGATGCGCGTCGCTGTGGTGAGAGCCCAGTCGATCGAGGTCACGGTCACGCCGTCGCGGAACGCGATGGAATCGATCCACGTCGCCAGCGCCGAGAAGTCGCGGAATCGGGCTCGCACTGTGGTGGTCGCGTGATAAACGGGCGGAAGCTGCACGCCGTCCTGGTTCCAGGGGCGCTGGCCCCATACGCTCACCTGGTCGGCGCTCCAGCGCGTCACGGCGTCTGCTACGGGATCGCGGAGGGCCCGCAGGCTCTCCGACGTCTCGGCATGAAGCTGCCTCGTCTGTTCGAACACGCTCTGGCGTTCCGGTCCCTCGAAGCCGAGAGCGAGCTGCACGACGGCCCGCTCGGGGGAATGGTACGTGTCTGCGTACCCGGCCACGGTGATGATGGTCTCGCTCATGGGTCTCACCCTATCCGCGACCTAAAGAAGGCCCGCAGTGGCCATTGCCGTTTTTCTGTCGTAGAATTGGGGGCTGCATCCTTTCGGATGCCTGTGCGCAACACACAACTCAACAGTGCGTGATAGTGACCCGCTTGGGGATGATCGGTTTCGACATTGCCTGCGAAACTGCGAGAAGCGGGTCGAGGATTCAGGGTTATCTCGTTAACGATCTCTGAAAAACAATAAGTGCCAAATCAAACCGCACTGTCTCTGCTCAGGCAGACTTCGCCCTCGCGGCGTAGTTCTCTTCTAGGCACTAAATAGAGACCGTCAGTCCGGGAATGCTCTCTACCCGGGTTCTGGCGACATTCAGAGAGATTGCTTCCGCGTTACGCCTGAGGGCGCGGAGGGACTTGCACTCGGGCTGGGCCCGTCGAGCTAGATGCCTGTAGCAAAGCTCGGGGCCGAGTAGAACGACTCAACAGGATACGCCCGTAGAAGGCGCAGAATCACAGCAGTGGACCGGGGTTCAATTCCCCGCATCTCCACCATCTGAGGTCACTGTCACGCACTGTTCTGTTGCCCCCCTCGACAGGCTCAGGGAACGGGGTCTCCGTTCGCTGAGCCTGTCGAAGCGGCTCCAGCTACAGCACGAAGAGCATTTCCTGGTAGGTCGGCAGCGGCCACAGGTCGTCGGCCACGATGTCCTCGAGCGTGTCGGCGGCGGCGCGCACCGCGTCCATGGCGGGCAGAAGGGCGTCGCGGGCGTGCTCCGCCTCGGCGAGTGCCTCGTGACCGGTGTCGACGGCCAATGCCTGCTTGAGCGTGGACAGGGCGCTGCGCAGCTCGGCGAGTGGCGTCGACACCTCATCGAGGGCCGCCGTATCGGCATCCACTCCGGCAGCCTTGAGCGCTCCGATGTTCACGGCGAGCTCCGTCTGGTGACGCACGGCCGCCGGCAGCACGGCGGTGGCACCGATCTCTAGGGCCAGGCGCGCCTCGACGCCGATGGTGAGGGCGTACTGCTCCAGCCCGATCTCATAGCGGCTGTGCATCTCGCGGTGGTTGAAGACCCGGTACTTCTCGAACAGCTCCATTGCCTCCTCCGTGATGAGCTCGGGGAGGGCGTCGAGCGTCGTGCGCAGATTGGCGAGGCCGCGCTTCTCGGCCTCGATCGGCCATGCATCGGCGTAGCCGTCGCCGTTGAAGACGACCGCCCCGTGCTCGGTGATGATCTGCGTGAGCAGGGTCTGAACGGCGGAGTCGAAGTCTTCTCCCGCAGCCGTGGCGGCTTCGAGCTCTGTGGCGATGAAGTCGAGCGAGTCGGCCATGATCGTGTTGATGGTGGTCATCGGCCCTGCGACCGACTGCATGGAACCCGGGGCGCGGAACTCGAAGCGGTTTCCGGTGAAGGCGAACGGGCTCGTGCGGTTGCGGTCGCCGGGGTCGGTGGGCAGCACGGGCAGCGTGTCGACGCCGATCTGCATGCGCCCCTTGCCCTTGGACGACGTCGCAGGGCCCTTCGCCAGCTGCTCGAAGACGTCGGCCAGCTGGTCGCCGAGGAAGATCGAGATGATCGCCGGGGGAGCTTCGTTCGCACCGAGGCGGTGGTCGTTGGTCGCCGAGGCGACGGATGCGCGCAGCAGACCGGAGTACTTGTGCACGGCGCGGATGACCGCGGCGCAGAACACCAGGAACTGCGCGTTGTCGTGGGGCGTGTCGCCGGGAACGAGCAGGCTGCCCAGCTCCGAGTTGCCGAGCGAGAAGTTGACGTGCTTGCCCGATCCGTTGACGCCCTGGAACGGCTTCTCATGGAACAGGCACTCCATGCCGTGCTTCTTGGCGATCGTCTTGAACGTCGTCATCAGGAGCTGCTGGTGGTCGGCCGCGATGTTGCCTCGCTCGAACATGGGAGCGATCTCGAACTGGCCCGGAGCGACCTCGTTGTGGCGGGTCTTGGCAGGGATGCCGAGCTTGAACAGCTCACGCTCCGTGTCCATCATGAATCCGAGCACGCGCTCGGGAATGGCGCCGAAGTAGTGGTCGTCGAACTCCTGGCCCTTCGGCGGCTTCGAACCGAACAGGGTGCGACCGGCGTTGATCAGGTCGGGCCGGGCGAGGAAGAAGTGCCGGTCGACCAGGAAATACTCCTGCTCCGGCCCGCAGAACGACACGACGTGCTTCGGGTTGGTGTGCCCGAACAGCTTCAGGATGCGCTCGGCGTGTTCGCCCATCGCCTGCTGCGAGCGAAGGAGGGGCGTCTTGTGGTCGAGGGCCTCGCCGGTCATCGAGACGAAGACGGTGGGGATGCAGAGCGTGTTGCCGTTCGGATTCTCGAGCACGTACGCGGGACTCGTGACGTCCCAGCCCGTGTAGCCACGAGCCTCGAACGTGTTGCGCAAGCCGCCGTTCGGGAAGCTGGACGCATCCGGTTCGCCCTGCGTGAGTGTCTTGCCCGCGAACTCGGCGAGGGCCGTGCCGTCGCCGACCGGCTCGAGGAAGCTGTCGTGCTTCTCGGCGGTGAGACCGGTCAGCGGGTAGAAGACGTGCGCGTAGTGCGTCGCGCCCTTCTCGAGGGCCCAGTCCTTCATGGCGGAGGCAACGGCGTCGGCGACCAGCGGGTCGAGCATGGCGCCGTGGTCGATGGTGGCCATGACCGACTTGTAGACCGACTTCGGAAGGCGCTTCTGCATCACGATCTGGTTGAAGACGTTCTCGCCGAACACCTCTCCGGGGGTCTCGGTCGCTGTGAAGCTGACGGCGGGCGGCACGTAGGCCTCGACGTCTCTGATGGCCTGCAGACGGACAGTGTTTCCGGTCATTCTTACTCCCTCGTGACGGCGCCCGACCGCGGATCGATGCGGAACCCGGTGGCGCCACGATAGGAGACTCGTGTGGCGGGGGTGTTTCACCTGTGTGACACCCGTGGTTTTTTTCGATGCGACGTGAGGAGTAGTGCAGCAGACCGGCCGCGGTGTCAGTGGTGGCGCAGCCCCATCGAGAGCGGTATCGCGTGTCGCTGTCCGCCCGAGTGCACGACGTCGCCGTCGACGACGGTCAGCTGTGTGCGGTGCTGCTGGAGCGCCCGCGTCACTGCAGATGCCCGGTGGTCGAGGTCGAACCACTCCACATCGGAGCCGGGTTCGGAGACGATCTCGGCGAACGGCGTAGCCGTCAGGCGGCTCGCGGCCAGGACGGCCTCGTGGATTCGCACGTGATCGGGATGCCCGTAGCCACCGCCGTGGTCGTAGCTGACGATCAGGTCGGGATCGAGCCGCTCGATGAGCGCCGTCACGTCGCCGACGACCTGCTCGAGGGGCGCGAGCGCCAGCGCACCGGGTTCGACATCGGCGGCGGGACCGGCGAGTCCGGGCTCGATCCACGACATTCCCGAATCCCGATAGCGCACGGCCGGGTGCCCCGGGGTTCGCGCCGGGGCGGTGCCCAGCCAGTATCGCTCGGAGATGCCCAGCGAGTCGGCCGCGCGGCGCAGCTCGGTCTCGCGCAGCGCGCTCAGGCCGTCCGCATCCACCGCGTGATCGAGCGATCCCTCGACGATCTCGCCGCGCTCGCCACGCGTGGCCGTGAGCAGGCTCACCCGCACGCCCCGATCGACCAGCTCGGCGATCAGGGCGCCGGTGGCGAGGGTCTCGTCGTCGGGATGCGCGTGCACGAAGAGCGCGCTGTGCACGCCGTCGAGCAGGCTCACGCGACGGCGACGGACGAGACGAGACCCGTGTAGACGCCGAGGAGCGCGTCGGCCGAGCGTGCCCAGCTGAGGGTCTCGGCACGTTCGCGAGCCCTCGAGGACAGCTCGTCCGCCTGCTCGCCATCCGAGAGCAGGCGGACGATCGCATCGGCCCACACGGCGGGATCGCGCGAATCGAGCACGATGCCGGTCACTCCGTCGACGACAGCCTCGCGCAGACCGCCTGAGGCGGCCGCTACGACGGGAACGCGGCTCGCTGCCGCCTCGAGCGCGACGAGGCCGTAGGTCTCGGAGTGGGAGGGGATGAGAACGACGCGGGCCCCGCGCAGCAGTTCGGCCAGCGCCTGCCGGGATTGCGGACCGATGAAGTGCACGGACTCTGCAACGCCGCGTGAGCGCGCGAGCCGTGAGAGCTCGTCGATGTAGCCGTCGAAGTCGGCCGACGCATCGCCCGAGATCACCAGCTCGGGTCGGATGCTCCCAGGAACCGCAGCGATCGCCTCGATCGCGAGGTCGAGGCCCTTGAGCGGCTGCAGCCGGGCAGCGACGACAGCGTAGGGTCTGCGGGGCTCGTGCGACCCGAGAGTCGGTGCCGCCGGGGCGAACAGCTCGCTGTCGACGCCGGGGGAGACGACGGTGATGCGCTCAGGCGACCCGCCGAGACGCGTCTCGATCGTGTGGGCTTCGGCCTCGCTGATCGCGATCAGGGCATCGGACTCGCGCGCGAGCCACGATTCGCCGGCCATGCGCCCGGGCGACTCAGCACGCTCTCCGTCGGAGAGAGGCGTCGAATCGTCGGCCGCGATGCTGTGGAAACTCTGGACGTGGGGGATGCCGCGGGCGCGCGCGACAGGCAGGGCGGCCATGCCCGAGAACCAGTGGTGCGAGTGAAAGACGTCGTACGGTCCGAGCGCGCGCAGGGCCTCGCCGAATTCGGCGATGTAGAGCTCGTGGTCGCCCTTGGCCAGCGGATGCGCGGGGCCGGCATCGACGAATCGCAGGCGTAGTCGATCGCCGAAGCTCAGAACGGCCGGACCGCTCGGCGTGGACCGTCGCGTGATGATCTCGACATCGTGTCCGCGCGACGCGAGGGCCTGCGCCTGGTGCAGCACCACGACGTTCATGCCCCCGGCGTCGCCCGAGCCCGGCTCGTCGGCCGGCGATGTGTGGAGGCAGACGAGAGCTATTCGCAGCACTTAGACGAACACTCGGTAACCGTTGACGAACTTGTTGACCGGGGCGAGAAGGGCGACAAGTGGAACGAACATGCGCAGCAGGTAGACGATGACCGTGACCTGGCCTAGGTCGGCGAGAGCGAAGAGGCCGAGCGCGACGGCGCCCCAGCCGAGTGCGATCACGAGCGAGCGTCGGGTGGCGAGGAACGGTGCCGCCGTGCCGAGCGAGGCGAAGACGATTCCCGCATCGGCCACGAAGCCGCGGAGCCCGGGCTCCTCGAACTGGCCGACGAGGACCCAGAGCACGATGGCGATGGCCCAGAAGAGTACGAACAGGCCGCCACCGAGGGGCTTCGTCAGGTGTTTGGCCGGGGCGGATGTCTGGGCCGGGGCGGAAGTGGTGACCGGCGCGGAATGGGTCGTCATGACTCAAATTCTAGCCCGGGGCGTCGGACTCTGTGGACGGTGTCAGGGGCCGGTGCGAAGCTCGATCCATGCGCTGCACGATTGTTCCCCCGTACCTGCTCTCCCGCCTCGCCCGCCTCGACGAGGCCGGTCTCGGCGGTGTCGCCGCCGCGGCCCACCAGACCCTCATGCAGACAGAGCCTCTGCGCGAGACGAGGCAGGCCGTCGCACCCCGGGCCGCACCGCCGTCGACCGCTTCGCCGCGCCCCGAGCGCACGATCAGCGATGCCGGAGGTCGCGAGGTGCTGCCCGGCTCCGTCGTTCGGCGCGAGGGCGGCCCTGAATCGGGCGACGCGGCGGTCGACGAGGCCTACGACGGTCTCGGGGCGACCCACGCCCTGTTCGCCGACGCGTTCGAGCGTTCCTCGATCGACGGTCGTGGGCTCGGGCTCGACGCCACCGTGCACTACGGCTCGCGCTACGACAACGCCTTCTGGGACGGCGAACGCATGGTGTTCGGCGACGGCGACGGCGAGGTCTTCCGCCGATTCACCCTGTCGTTGAGTGTCATCGGGCACGAGCTCAGCCACGGGGTCACCCAGTACTCGAGCGCCCTCGAATACCAGGGCCAGTCGGGCGCCCTCAACGAATCGGTGTCCGACGTGTTCGGAGCGCTGGTCGAGCAGCACAGCCGGGGGCAGGCGGCATCGGAGGCCAGCTGGCTCATCGGCGAGGAGCTGTTCACCGACATGGTCGAAGGTGCCGCGCTGCGTTCGATGAAGGCGCCGGGCACGGCTTACAACGACGACATCCTCGGTGTCGACCCCCAGCCCGCCCACATGCGCGACTTCGTCGACACGCGAGACGACAACGGAGGGGTGCACATCAACTCCGGCATCCCCAATCGGGCATTCTTCCTCGTGGCCGATGCTCTCGGCGGCTATGCGTGGCAGCGCGCCGGCCGCATCTGGTACGACACGATCACCGCGGGTGGGCTCGAGCCGAGAGCCACCTTCGTGCAGTTCGCCCGCGCCACGGTCGAGGCCGCCCGAGCTCGATTCGGCGCCACCTCCGCAGAGCTCGACGCGGTGCAGCGGGCGTGGGCGTCTGTCGGGGTCGAGTTGTGAACATCACCGTCGTACGAAGCGGCGGGTTCGCCGGCATCCGCCGGACCTGGCGGGTCGTCGTGAACGACGAGTCGTCGGCCGCCGTCGACGAATGGCTTCACATCGTCGACGCGTGCCCGTGGTCCGACGCGGTCGATCTCGACGGCGACGGCGTTCCCGACCGTTTCGTCTTCGTCGTCACCGTCGAGGCGCTCCCACTCGAGTCCGCCTCGACGTCGCAGCTGCATGCGACCCTGCCCGAGTCGCGCGTCGTGGGGCCGTGGCGGCAGCTGATCGACCGGGTCCAGGCATCCGATCGCGCCGACACATAACGACGCCGAAACATGCCGTCAACACTTCGGCGCTAGTTTAGGTCGGTGACGATTTCTGCTGACACGACCCCTGGCAACCCCGACCTCAGCCGTCGGAGTATTCGCGACGAGGTAGACGCCGCATTGCGTGCCGACGTCCGACTGCTCGGCGCACTGCTGGGCAGAATTCTGACCGAGGCGGGCGGCTCCGAGCTTCTCGATGACGTCGAGCGGCTGCGAGAGCTCACCATCGACGCGTATGAGAAGCAGAACGACGCCTCCATCGAAGACGCCGAGAAGCTGGTCGACTCGTTCACTCCCGTGCGCGCCGAGCAGGTCGCCCGGGCATTCACCAGCTACTTCCACCTCGCCAACCTGGCAGAGGAGCACCACAGGGTGCGGGTGCTGCGAAGCCGGTATGTGTCCGCGAGCGATCCCGCGCCCGCCGACTCCCTTCCCGCCGCCATCGAGCGGCTGGTCGACGAGGTCGGGCGCGAGGAGGCGGCCGCGCGACTGGCCGACCTGAGGTTCCACCCCGTCTTGACGGCCCATCCCACCGAGGCCCGACGCCGCGCCGTCGCCTCGGCCATCCGTCGCATCAGCGACCTGCTCTCCGACAGAGACGCGGGTCAGCAGGGCGGGCTGGCCTCGGCCGAGATCGAGCGGCGCCTGCTCGAACAGATCGATGTGCTCTGGCGCACCTCGCCGCTCCGCACGACGAGGCCGACGCCCCTCGACGAGGTCAGAACGGCCATGAACATCTTCGACCAGACGCTTTTCCAGGTCGTGCCGCAGGTGTACCGCCTGCTCGACGACTGGATGCTCGAGGGCGACGCGGGCAAGGCGCCTGTGGTCGCACCGGCGTTCATGCGCCTCGGCAGCTGGATCGCCGCGGACCGCGACGGCAACCCCTTCGTCACGGCCGAGGTCACCGAGGAGGCCGCCGCGATCGCGAGCGAGCACATCCTGTTCGGCCTCGAGCATGCGGCGACCCGTATCGGTCGCACGCTCACGCTCGACTCGGAGGACACTCCGGCCAGCGAGGCCCTGATGGCGCTCTGGGGGCGGCAGCAGGCCATCGCCCCGCAGGTGACGAGCCAGATCGGCACCCGCTCGCCGCACGAGCCGCACCGCCGAGTGCTGATGGTGGTCGCCGCGCGCATCGTCGCCACGAGGCAGGGCACCGAGCTCGCCTACGGACTGCCCGACGAACTCATCTCCGACCTGCGTGTCATCCAGCAGTCTCTGCGAGAGGCCGGTGCCGACCGCAGCGCCAACGGTGAACTCCAGAACCTCATCTGGCAGGTCGAGACATTCGGGTTCCACCTGGCCGAGCTCGAGGTGCGCCAGCACTCGAAGGTGCACCGCCAGGCACTCGAGGAGATCCGGGCCGGCGGCGCAGTGAGCGAGATGACCGAGGAGGTCCTCTCCGTCTACCGCACGATCGCGACGCTGCAGAAGCGCTACGGACTGGCGGCGGCCCGTCGGTACATCGTGTCGTTCACCCAGTCCTCGGCCGACATCGCCACGGTCTACGCGCTGGCGGAAGCGGCCCTGGGGTCTGCCGAGGCGGCCCCCGTGCTCGATGCCGTGCCGCTGTTCGAGACCTTCGCCGATCTCGAGGCGAGCACCACGATTCTCGACGAGATGCTGACCCTGCCGCAGGTACAGCAGCGGCTGGCAGCCACCGGTCGTCGCCTCGAAGTCATGCTCGGCTACTCCGACTCCTCGAAAGACGTCGGGCCCGTCTCGGCGACGCTCGCCCTCTACTCGGCGCAGGAGCGCATCTCCCGCTGGGCCAAGGACAACGACATTGTCCTCACACTGTTCCACGGTCGTGGCGGCGCACTCGGGCGGGGCGGCGGCCCGGCCAACGAGGCGGTGATGGCGCAGCCCGGCGGCTCGGTCGAGGGCCGGTTCAAACTCACCGAGCAGGGCGAGGTGATCTTCGCCCAGTACGGCGACAAGGCGATCGCCGCCCGCCACATCGAGCAGATGGCAGCGGCCACCCTGCTCGCATCGAGCCCCTCGAACGAAGAGGCCAACAACACGGCCACCCGAGACTTCGTCGACATGGCGCGCACGCTCGACCTGCGTTCGCGAGAGCGCTTCTTCGAACTCATCAAGGCAGACGGTTTCGCCCCTTGGTTCGCACAGGTCACCCCGATGGAGGAGGTGGGCCTGCTCGCGCTGGGTTCGAGGCCGGCCCGCCGCGGCCTGTCCGTGGAGTCGCTCGAAGACCTCCGTGCCATTCCCTGGGTCTTCGCGTGGACGCAGGCGCGCATCAACCTCACGGGCTGGTTCGGGCTCGGCTCCGCCCTCGCCGCGGTCGGAGACGTCGACGTCCTCCGAGACGCCTACGCCCGGTGGCCTCTGTTCACCGCCATGATCAACAACGTGGAGATGTCGCTCGCGAAGACCGACGACAGACTCGCGGAGCGCTACCTCGCTCTGGGCGACCGCGACGACCTGGCCTCCCTGGTTCTCGACGAGATGGAGCTCACGCGCAAGTGGGTGAGGCGCACGACGGGTCACGGCGAGATCCTCGAGGGTCGTCCCGTGCTGCAGCGCGCGGTCAGGCTCCGCAGCCCCTATGTCGATGCGCTGTCGCTCCTGCAGCTCCGGGCTCTTCGCGCCGTGCGCAGCTCGGGCAGCGTCGACCCGGCCGACGACACCCACCGGCTCCTGCTCCTCGCCGTCAACGGGGTCGCTGCCGGCCTGCAGAACACGGGATAACCCGCGATGTCGGGGGCCCGGCGCTCCGTGTACCGGGTGCTGCTCGGCGATCGAGCAGATCGCCTGCAGCCCCAGCTGTCGGATTACATCGACGGCGTGGCGCGCGGAGAGGCGGGCGTCGGTCGAGGGGTGTACGAGTTCGCGGGGCCCTCGAAGGCATGGCTCATGCCGCTGTTCATGCTCGCAACGCGCGCGAATGCTCTGTTCGGGGAACGCGGTGAGAACGTCGGCCTGACCGTCGTGAACGTTCCCCACAGCGACGGCCGGGGCCGGGTCTGCCTCAGCTCGACCCGCAGCTTCGCCTTCCCGGGCGTGGTCCGCACGATGGAGGACACGATGCTGGCCGGTCGCGACGGCCTGCTGCACGATTTCCTCGGCAGACGGCGATTCCTCGAAGTGTCACTGCGGCTGGGCGTCTCGTCCGAGGGCTGGCTCCGGATGCGATCGGTCGGCACCTGGATCTGGTTCGGCCGTCTGCGCGTCCCGGTTCCTCGCGTCTTCTCCGCGCGGGTCGACCTCACCGAGCGCTGGGACTCCGCGACGGCGAGCCAGAGGGTGGAGGTGACCCTCACGCATCCGGTGCTCGGCAGTGTCTTCGAGTACCGCGGTTCCTTCACCTACGAGCCGCGGGGCGGATCGATCGATGCGGTTGACACCGCGGCCATCGATCGTCGGTTCTAACGCCCAGACTCGTGCCCGTCGGCGACGTCGCCGGGGGAGAGCACCTGGAGGGCCGCGTCGTGCAGGAGTCCGTTGGTGGCGAGGGCCGAACCCGACCATGGGCCGGGCGTGCCGTCGACCGACGTGAACCGGCCCCCGGCCTCGTGGATCACCGGTATGAGCGCCGCCATGTCATAGGGCTGCAGGTCGAACTCGCCTGCCACGTCGAGGGCTCCCTCGGCGACCAGCATGTACGACCACATCTCGCCGTAGGCCCGAGTACGCCAGACGCTGCGGCTCAGGGCGAGCAGGCTGTCGAGCCGACCGGCCTCGTCCCAGCCCTTCAGGCTGTTGTAGCTGACGCTCGCGTCGTCGAGGCGGGCCACACCGGAGACCGCGAGCCGGCGGGGGGCCGCCGACGGCGCGAGGGTGCTGTCCGTCGTCCACGCGCCCTGGCCCGGGGCTCCCCACCAGCGACGTCCGAGCGCGGGGGAGCTCACCACGCCGACGACGGGAACGCCGTCGACGACGAGAGCGATCAGCGTGGCCCAGACGGGCACGCCGCGCAGGTAGTTGGCCGTGCCGTCGATGGGATCGATGATCCACTGCCTTATCGAGTCGCCGGCCGAGCCGTACTCCTCGCCCAGGATCGCGTCCTCCGGGCGGGCGGCCGCGAGCCGGTCTCTGATCTCGCGTTCGACGGCCCTGTCCGCATCCGTCACCGGTGTTCGATCGGGCTTGCTCTCGACGACCAGGTCGAGCGCCATGAATCGATCGAGCGAGATCGCGTCGGCCGCGTCGGCGATGTCGAGGGCGAGGGCGAGGTCGGCTGCATACGGCTCGGTCATGCCTCAAGCGTAGCCAGCCGCGACGAGGAGGCGTGCCCGATCGTGCGACTAGCTCAACGAGCCCACGAGCTTCTGCAGCGACTCGATGCGCGCGATGCCGCTGGCGCCCAGTTCTCCCGCCAGCACCCTGTCGACGATCTCCCAGTCGTGCGCCTGGCTGAGCGGGATGCCGTCGGCCGGCGGGACGGACGACGGGATCGCCATTCCGGCGAAGGATTTCAGGACGTTCGCGGGGTCGACGTGGCCGAGTCCGAACGAGCGCACGCCCGGGGTGTCGATGATCCAGCCCGAGCGGCCCGCATCGTCGTGAACCCGCAGGCCCAGCGTCGACGACGAGGTGTGCCGCCCGCGCCCGGTGACGTCGTTGACTCGCCCGATCGCCCGATCGGTGCCGGGTACGAGCGCGTTCACCAGAGTGGACTTTCCGACCCCCGAATGGCCGACGGTGACGGTGGTGTGGCCCATCAGCAGGGACTTGAGCTCGTCGAGCGGCAGTTCGTCACGCTGCCCGGTGACCACGGTGAGGTCGAGGCACTCGAACTCGGAGAGGAACTCGCTCGGGTCGGCGAGGTCGGTCTTGGTGATGAAGAGGATCGGAGTGATGCCGGCGTCGAATGCGGCGACCAGGTAGCGGTCGACCAGTCGGGCGCGCGGTTCGGGATTGGCCGCGGCCACGACGATCAGCATCTGGTCGGCGTTGGCGACGATCACCCGCTCGACGGCGTCTGTGTCGTCGGCGCTGCGGCGCAGGAGGGTGGTGCGCGGTGTGAGCTTGACGACACGAGAAAGGCTGCCCTCGGCGCCGGAAGTGTCGCCGACGAGTCCGACACGATCTCCCGTGACGATGGCCGTCTTGCCGAGCTCGCGGGCCCGAGACGCGGTGATCGCGCGCTCGTCGGGGGTGTCCTCGTCGACGAGCACGCTGAAGCGGCCGCGGTCGACGGTGAGGATGCGCCCGGGAACCGCGTTGGCGTACTCCGGCCGGATCTTGGTGCGGGGCTTGTTGCCCTTCGGGTTGGGCCGGATTCGAACGCTCGACTCGTCGTATTCCGACTCGTCGTCGTCATCGTCGTCGTTCGCCCACCACGTCATGAGGTGCTCGCGGCCAACGCGCTCCAGAGCTCGGGGAATTCGGGGAGCGTCTTCGATGTGGTCGCGATGTCCTCGATCAGAACGTCGGGAACGACGAGGCCGATGATCGCGCCGGCGTGGGCCATGCGATGGTCGGCGTAGGTCTTCCACGTTCCGCCGTGCAGCGGGGCCGGCTCGATGCGCAGGCCGTCCTCCAGCTCTGTGACGGAGCCGCCGAGCCCATTGATCTCCGCCGCGAGGGCCGACAGCCGGTCTGTCTCGTGGTGACGGATGTGTCCGATGCCGGTGATCTCGCTGGGGGAGTCGGCCAGCGCTGCCAGGGCGACCAGGGCCGGGGCGAGCTCGCCGCCCTCGGAGAGATCGAGGGTGATTCCGTGGATCGACCCGTCGCCCTCGACGGTGAGCACTCCGTCGGCCTGGGTGACGGTGGCGCCGAACAGGGGCAGGAGCACGGCGAGATGGGCGCCCACCTGAGTCGTGCTCGACGGCCAGCCGCTGACGCTGACCCGACCGCCGGTGGCGACGGCCGCCGCGAGGAACGGCGCGGCATTCGAGAGATCGGGTTCGATGTCGACGGTGAGGCCCCGGATGCGCGAGTGCGCGACGATCCACACGCCCGGCTGCGGCTGCTCGACCTCGACGCCACGGGCGGCCAGCGCCTGGATCGTCATCTCGATGTGGGGCTGGCTCGGCACGCGCTCACCGGAGTGGCGCAGCACGAGACCGTCGTCGAATCGGCTTGCACTCAGGAGGAGGCCCGACACGAACTGGCTGGAGCTCGACGCGTCGATGACGATCTCGCCACCGGCGACGCGACCGGTGCCGTGAACCGTGAAGGGAAGCGACCCCGCTCCGTCATCGGCGATGTCGACGCCGAGGGAGCGGAGCGACGAGATGGTCGTGGACATGGGCCTGCGCCGCGCTGCCTCGTCGCCGTCGAACACGATGGGGCCAAGCGCCAGGGCGGCGACGGGCGGGATGAAGCGCATGACGGTTCCGGCGAGGCCGCAGTCGACCGTGGTGCTTCCGAGCAGCTCTTCGGCGGGGGTGATGAGCCAGTCGTCGCCGAAATCCCCGGTGCCGGAGACGGCCTCGATCGTGGTTCCCATCGAGCGGAGCGCATCGACCATCAGGGACGTGTCGCGCGAATGGAGCGGAGCCCGAAGGGTGGAGGGCGCTTCGGCGAGCGCCGACAGCACGAGTTCGCGGTTCGTCAGGCTCTTGGAGCCGGGAAGCGCCACCGTCTTGTCGATGGGTCCGCTGGCGGTCGGCGACGGCCACGGCGAGTCTGCCGGCGGCACGGAGGCGACCCCTGGCGTCTCGTCGTCGTACGGGGAGAAACGCGGATCGAGTTGGCTGATGATTCCCATTGCCCCCAGATTACCGCGAGCACGGAATAAACCGCGTTCCGATCGCGGTTGTTGATCGTACGGGCACCGAGACGGTGCATGGGCGAGCGAGAGGCAGGAGGAGCGCAGGTGGTGACGCAGGAGCTGGTGCGACCGACCGTCGTGTACTCAGGGCTGGCCTGGGCCGAACGCGCCCTCGCCGAAGTAGACTCAGGCTTGATGAGCACTCCCACACCTGACACCACTCCCGCGGCGACCTCGGATCCCCGGGACCTGTTCGAGGAACAGGCGATCCCGTTCCTCGACCAGCTCTACGGCGCCGCCCTGCGCATGACCCGCAATCCGGCAGACGCCCAGGACCTCGTGCAGGAGACGTTCGTGAAGGCGTATGCCGCGTTCGCACAGTTCGAGCAGGGCACGAACCTCAAGGCGTGGCTGTACCGCATCCTGACGAACACGTTCATCAACACCTATCGCAAGAAGCAGCGCGATCCCTACAAGGGCACCATCTCCGACATGGAGGACTGGCAGCTGGGCGAGGCCGAGTCGGCCACGGCGATGTCGAGCCGCTCCGCAGAGGCCGAGGCGATCGATCACCTGCCCGACAGTGCGGTCAAGGATGCGCTGCAGTCGATTCCCGAAGATTTTCGTCTGGCGGTCTATTTCGCCGACGTGGAAGGTTTCTCCTACCAGGAGATCGCCGACATCATGAAGACCCCTGTCGGCACGGTAATGAGTCGTCTGCACCGAGGCAGACGACTTCTGCGGGGACTTCTGACTGACTACGCAGCAGACCGCGGCATTCATGTCGCGGCGAAGACGGGGAGCACGAAGAAATGACCGATTGCGGTTGCGACAAGGCCAAGGCCGAACTCGAGGAGTATCTGCACAACGAGCTGTGCTCGACCGATGCAGAAGACATCCGTGAACACCTCGCCGGCTGCACGGACTGCGAGTCCGAGCTGCACGTCGGTCGTGTCCTCACCGAGGCTGTCCAGCGCGCGTGCCGCGAGACCGCGCCCGGCGATCTCCGCGACCAGGTTCTTCTGTCCATCCGCACCATCCAGGCCACGCACTAGCCAGCTGCCTTTCTGCCACATGAACGGCAGATTTCGGCGGCGTTAAACTCCGCCCCGACGATTGGCTTCGGCTCCGGTCAGTGCCATTATCGGCACGGTGACCCTCAGCAGCGATCTGCCCTCCCGCGTCAATCCCAGTGAACACACCACGCCGCACGTGGTCGTGCTGTTCGGAGCGGTGGGCGACCTCGCCAGGCGCAAGCTCATCCCCGGTATGGCCCATCTGGCGCTCTCCTCGCTTGCGCCCGACATCCGCATCGTCGGCACGTCATTGGAGGAGCACGACGACGAGTCCTTCCGCGCGTTCGCCAAGATCGCCTACAACGAGTTCGGCAGTCGGGCTCTGACGCCGGACCAGTGGGACCGCTTCGAGTCCAAGCTGAGCTACGTTCCTCAGTCCGCCGGCCCGAAGGCGCTCGCCAAGGCCGTTCTGGATGCCGAGAAGTCGCTCGGCCCCGACGTGCGGCGGCTGCACTACCTGAGCGTGCCGCCTCGCGCCGCGCTCAGCGTGGTGCACATGCTCGGCGAGGCAGAGCTGGTGGACCGCAGCCGCATCATCATGGAGAAGCCGTTCGGCACCGACCTGGCATCGGCGGTGGCCCTGAACGCCGAACTCCACGAGACCTTCGCCGAGGATCAGATCTTCCGCATCGACCACTTCCTCGGCAAGGAGCCCGCCCAGAACATCCTCGCGTTCCGATTCGCGAACGGTCTCTTCGAACCGATCTGGAACCGCAACTTCATCGACCACGTGCAGATCGACATCCCGGAGACCCTCGGACTCGACCGGCGAGCTCAGTTCTACGAGTCGACCGGCGCCTACAAGGACATGGTGGTCACCCACCTCTTCCAGGTGCTCGCGTTCATGGCCATGGAGCCGCCCACCGCGCTCGAGCCGATCGCCATCAGCGAGGAGAAGAACAAGGTCTTCCGATCGATGCGGCCGCTCGTCCCCGACAACGTCGTGCGCGGACAGTACATCGGCTATCGCGACGAGGAGGGAGTCGCTCCCGAGTCGGACACCGACACCTTCGTAGCCCTCAAGTGCGAGATCGACAACTGGCGCTGGGCGGGTGTTCCGTTCTACCTGCGCACCGGCAAGAAACTGGCCGAGGGGCAGCGCATCATCTCGATCGCCTTCCGCGAGCCGCCGAAGAGCATGTTCCCGCAGGGCTCGGGCGTCGGGGCGCACGGCCCCGATCACCTGACATTCGACCTGGCCGACGCGTCGAAGGTCTCGCTCTCGTTCTACGGCAAACGACCGGGGCCGGGAATGAAGCTCGACAAGCTGAGCATGCAGTTCGCCCTGCACGAGACCGGCCGGGAGGGCGATGTCCTCGAGGCATACGAGCGGCTCATCCTCGACGCGATGCGCGGCGACCACACCCTGTTCACCACGGCGGAGGGCATCGAACGACTGTGGGAGGTCTCAGCGACCCTGCTGCAGGACCCGCCGCCGGTGCGCCTGTATTCGCCGGGAACGTGGGGGCCCAACGCCATCCATCAGCTCATCGCGCCCCATGCGTGGCGGCTGCCGTTCGAGCGGGCCTGGCGCGACAAGAAGAAGTAGCGCCGGGCCCGCTCGCGGCCGGACTACAGGGTCAGTGCCCGCTCGATCAGTTCGGCCTGCTCCACGGCGTGACGCTTGGCGGATCCGGCGGCGGGCGACGCCGCCGCCGGACGGGAGACCACGCGCACGAAGCGACCGAGGTGCGGAGCGACCTCGACGGCCACGAACGGCCAGGCGCCCTGGTTCTCCGGCTCGTCCTGCACCCACACGACCTCTGCGTTCGGGTACTGGTCGAGAACAGATGTCAGTTCGTCGATCGGCGCTGGGTAGTACTGTTCGAGCCGCACGAGTGCGATCGCGTCGTCGGGCTTCTTCTGCAGCTCGTTCAGCAGGTCGTAGTGGATCTTGCCCGAGTGCAGCAGCACGCGGGTGACCGCAGCCTTGTCGGCGACGCGGGTGTCGTCGATCACGGGCTCGAAGGTTCCACCGGTCAGATCGGGCACGTCGGATGTCGCGCCCCGGAGCCGGAGCATCGCCTTCGGCGTGAACACGATCAGCGGCTTGCGCGGTCGGGCGTACGCCTGCCGGCGGAGCAGGTGGAAGTACGACGCGGGCGTCGAGGGGCGGGCGACCGTCATGTTGTTCTCGGCGCACAGCTGCAGGTAGCGCTCGATGCGCGCCGAGGAGTGGTCGGGGCCCTGGCCCTCGTAGCCGTGGGGGAGAAGAAGCACGAGCGACGAGCGCTGCGCCCACTTCTGCTCGGCCGACGAGATGAACTCGTCGATCACGATCTGGGCGCCGTTGGCGAAGTCGCCGAACTGGGCCTCCCAGAGCACGAGCGCGTCGGGCCGTTCGACCGAGTAGCCGTACTCGAAGCCCATGGCGGCGTATTCGCTGAGCAGCGAGTCGTAGATCCAGAAGCGGGCCTGGTTCTCGCCGAGGTTCGCGAGCGGGAGCCATTCCTGGCCGTTCTCGCGATCGTGCAGCACGGCGTGACGCTGCACGAAGGTTCCGCGGCGCGTGTCCTGACCTGCGAAGCGCACGGGAGTGCCCTCGAGCAGTAGCGAACCGAGAGCGAGGAGCTCGGCGAAGGCCCAGTCGATGCCACCCGACCGGCTCATCTCGAGGCGCTTGTTCAGAAGCTGCTGCAGCTTGGGGTGAACGGTGAAGCCCGCGGGCTTGTTCTGGAACGCGTCGCCGATCTGGCGGATCGTAGACTCGGACACCGCGGTCGAGAACGCCTCGGTCTCGGACGCGTCGTTCTGCTGGGCATCGGGCAGTTCGAGGTCGGCGACACTCGATCCATCGGGCGTGATGATCGGGATCGACGAGGTCTGCGCCGCGTGCGTCTCGGCGAAGGCCCGCTCGAGGCGGTCCTGGAAGTCGCGGTGAGCGGCCTCGTACTCCTCCTCGGTGATGTCGCCACGGCCGACGAGGGACTCCGTGTAGAGCCGACGAACGCTTCGCTTCGCCTCGATGAGGTTGTACATGAGCGGCTGGGTCATCGAGGGGTCGTCTCCCTCGTTGTGCCCGCGGCGGCGGTAGCAGATCAGGTCGATGAACACGTCGCGGTGGAACTGCTGGCGGTACTCGAACGCGAGCTGGGCGACCCGCACGACCGACTCGGGGTCGTCTCCGTTGACGTGGAAGATCGGGGCCTGGATCGTCTTGGCGACATCGGTCGAGTACACCGACGAGCGGGACTCGCCGGGGGGAGTCGTGAAGCCCACCTGGTTGTTGATGTTGATGTGGATGGTGCCGCCCGTGCGGTAGCCGCGGAGCTGGGACATCTGCAGCGTCTCCACCACGATGCCCTGGCCCGCGAGTGCCGCGTCGCCGTGGATCAGGATCGGAAGGGTCGAGAACGTGCCGATCGCCTTGCGGTCCTGCTTGGCGCGCACGATGCCCTCGAGCACGCCGTCGGCGGCCTCGAGGTGCGACGGGTTGGCCGCAAGGTAGACGGGGATCTCGGTGCCGTCGCTGCCGTGGAACGTTCCCTCCGTTCCCAGGTGGTACTTCACGTCGCCGGAGCCCTGGACGGTTCGCGGGTCCTGGGTGCCCTCGAACTCGCGGAAGATCTGTCCGTAGGTCTTGCCCGCGATGTTCGTGAGCACGTTGAGCCTGCCACGGTGGGCCATGCCGATGGCGACCTCGTCGAGGCCCTCGTCGGCGGCACCCTGGATGACCGCGTCGAGCAGGGCGATGGTCGACTCTCCGCCCTCGAGGCTGAACCGCTTCTGGCCGACGTACTTGGTCTGCAGGAAGGTCTCGAACGCCTCGGCCTCGTTGAGCTTCGCAAGGATGCGCATCTGCTCGTCGTGGCCCGGCTTGGCGTAGGGCCGCTCGATCTTGTCCTGGATCCACTTGCGCTGCGCCGGGTCCTGGATGTGCATGTACTCGATGCCGGTCTTGCGGCAGTAGGAATCGCGGAGCACGCCGAGGATGTCGCGGAGCAGCGCACTGCGCTTGGCACCGAACTCGCCGGTCACGAACTCCCGGTCGAGATCCCAGAGCGTGAGCCCGTGGCTCTCGATGTCGAGGTCGGGGTGGGTGCGCTGGCGGTACTCGAGCGGATCGATGTCGGCCATGAGGTGGCCCCGCACGCGGAACGCGTTGATCAGCTCCTGCACGCGGGCCGTCTTGTCGACGGCGTCGGAGAGGTCGACGCTGATGTCGGGAGCCCAGTGGATCGGGGCGTAGGGGATGCGCAGCTCGGCGAAGATGTTCTCGTAGAAGTTGCGTTCGCCGATGAGCAGCTCATGCACCTTGCGCAGGTACTCGCCTGAGCCCGCACCCTGGATGACGCGGTGGTCGTAGGTGCTCGTGAGGGTGATGATCTTGCCGATGCCCAGGTCGTTCAGGGTCTTGGGGCTGGTTCCCTGGAACTCGGCGGGGTATTCGAGGGCGCCGGCGCCGATGATGCAGCCCTGGCCCTTCATCAGCCGCGGCACGGAGTGCACGGTGCCGATTCCACCGGGGTTGGTCAGGGAGATCGTCGTTCCCTGGAAGTCGGCGGCGGTGAGCTTGTTGGCGCGAGCGCGGCTGACCAGCTCCTCGTAGGCGCCGAGGAACTCGTTGAAGCCCATGGTGTCGGCGCGCTTGATGCCGGGAACGAGAAGCGCACGCGTTCCGTCGGGCTTGGGGATGTCGATCGCGATGCCCAGGCCGACGTGGGCGGGGGCGACGACCGAGGGCTTGCCGTCGACAACGTCGTAGTAGACGTTCTGGCTGCGGAACTCCTTCATCGCCTGCACGAGCGCCCAGCCGATGATGTGGGTGAACGACACCTTGCCGCCGCGGCTGCGCTTGAGGTTCGAGTTGATGACGATGCGGTTGTCGATGAGCAGCTTGGCCGGGATCGAGCGCACGCTGGTGGCCGTCGGCACGGTGAGGCTGGCGTCCATGTTGGTCGCCAGGGTCTTGGCCATTCCGCGCAGCGGAGTGACCGTGTCCTTCTCGGCCTCCTCCTCGTCGGAGGCGGTCGATTCGGATGCGGCCTCGCGCTTGGGCGCGGAGACCGGTGCCTCTGCGGGGATGGGCGCCTGGCGGGCCTGGACGCTGGTGGTGCGGGCCTCGGGCTGCGTCTCGCGCTGGTCGGCGACGGATGCGCCCGAGGGCGCCTCGGTCGACACGGTCGCGACGGGTGACGTCGGCGGGGTGGTGGCCCCGGAGCCGGAGCCTTGCGCGATCTGCTCGGACTCGGTCGCGGCCGGAGGAGTCTGTTCGGCCGTCACGGCGGGAGCCGTCGGCGCGGCACCACCCTTGGAGACGACGGTCGAGTGGTAGCTCTCGAGGATCGGCCACCACGACTCGTCGACGGACTTCCTATCTACCTTGAACTGCTCGTAGAGCTCTTCGACGAGCCACTCATTGGCTCCGAACTCCGACGATCCTTCGTCGTTTTCCACTCCGGTCGTTTGGCTAGACAAGCCCGATCGCCCACTCTCTTCATCGTGCATCGACAATTCGCCTGAAATCAGTACATTCGTCACAGTCGTCAGCGCCCTGCATCGTTGCCGGAGGGCGCCCGACACGTTCGGAGTCAAGCCTAATCCCCTCAGCCCTGAGCGCCACCCGACCGGGGCCGCGTGGGCCGGAAGCGACTACCGTGGAGGACATGGAGTTCTATCACGCGACAGCGAGCCACGACCTCACGTATTCCGACGTCTTCCTCGTGCCCTCGCGCTCCCGGGTGACCAGCCGCCTCGACGTCTCGCTCGCCCCGAACGACGGCACCGGAGCAACGATCCCGATCGTCAGCGCGAACATGAACTCGGTCACCGGCCCTCGCCTCTCCGCCAGCCTCGCGCGGCGCGGAGGCCTCGGCGTGCTCCCGCAGGACATGCATCTCCAAGACCTCGACGCGGCGATCCGCTGGGTCAAGGCCCAGCCCGTCGAGTTCGACACCCCCTTCGACTTCGCGCCCGGCGACACGGTCGAGCAGGCGCTCCAGCAGATCCCCGCCGTCGCGGGCCAGGGAATCGTCATCCACGATTCGGCCGGCGGATACCTCGGCTGCATTCCGGCCGCCCGTCTCGCCTCGGCCCTGCCCGACGCACTGCTCGGCGACCTCCTCCACGGGCCCCTCACAGCGCTGTCGGCCGATGACATCGACTCGCCGCGACAGGCATTCGACGCGATGGTCGAGGCCGGCCTCGACTTCGCGCCGGTCATGCGGCACGGCTCCGTGATCGGAACGCTCAGCCGCACCAGCGCCCTGCGTTCCACTCTCTACACGCCGGCGCTCGATGCGCACGGCCGCCTGCGGGTCGCCGCAGCCGTCGGCATCAACGGCGACGTCGCATCCAAGGCCCGTGCGCTCGCATCGGCCGGAGTCGACGTGCTGGTCATCGACACGGCCCACGGTCACCAGGAGGGAATGCTGCGTGCCATCGAGACCGTGGCGAACGAGAACCTCGGGCTGCCCATCGTGGCCGGCAACATCGTGACCGCCGAGGCCGTGCGCGACCTCGTCTCCGCGGGAGCGTCGATCCTCAAGGTCGGCGTCGGTCCCGGCGCGATGTGCACCACCCGCATGATGACGGCGGTCGGTCGCCCGCAGTTCTCAGCCGTGCTCGAGACCGCCGACACGGCTCGCGAGCTGGGTGCGCACGTGTGGGCCGACGGGGGAGTGCGCTACCCGCGCGACGTCGCCCTCGCCCTGGCCGCGGGCGCGTCGAGCGTCATGATCGGCTCGTGGTTCGCCGGCACGATCGAGGCGCCGGGCACACTGAAGACGGATGCGACGGGTCGGCTCTACAAGGAGAGCTGGGGCATGGCGTCGACGAAGGCCGTCAAAGACCGCTTCGGCCGACTCGACGCCTACGAGCTCGCCCGCAAGACGCTCTTCGCCGAGGGCATCTCCTCGAGCAGCATCTACCTCGACCCGCTGCGCCCGTCGGTCGAGGATCTGCTCGACATGATCACCTCCGGCGTGCGCAGCTCGTTCACCTACGCGGGGGCCAGCGACGTCGCGGAGTTCCACGACCGCGCCCTGGTCGGAATCCAGTCGGCGGCTGGCTATGAAGAAGGAAAAGCGCTTCCCGTCAGCTGGTAGCGCCGGGTGATCGGCGGGATCGAGCCGGTATACTGACGAGACAATGGACGACCCTCCCTCAGCCCATCCCTCCCTTCTTCTGAGCAGCTCCGGTGGCACCCGTGCCTCTTGACTGGATCATGTTCGGCGTCGGTATCGTTCTCACCTTCGGTACCGGCATCTTCGTCGCCAGCGAGTTCGCGCTGGTCAACCTCGACCGCAGCGATCTCGAGGCGCGACAGAAGCGTGGCGACACCGGGCTCGGCCCCACGATCTCCGCCCTGAAGATCACCTCGACGCACCTCTCGAGCGCCCAGCTCGGCATCACACTCACCACGCTACTCACGGGTTACACGATGGAGCCGGCCATCTCGAATCTGCTCCGTGCGCCACTGACGGGTGTCGGCATCCCCGAGGCCGTGGTGCCCGGCGTCTCGGCGACCGTGGCCATCGTGTTCGCCACGCTGCTGTCGATGATCGTCGGAGAACTCGTGCCGAAGAGCTTCGCCCTGGCGCTTCCCCTGCAGACCGCGAAACTGGTGATCCCGTTCCAGCGGCTCTTCACGCTGGTATTCAAGCCGGCGGTCAGCCTGCTCAACAACAGCGCGAACGGTCTTCTCCGAGCCATCGGCATCGAGCCGAAAGAGGAGCTCTCGGGTGCCCGCACCGCCGAGGAGCTCTCGTCGCTGGTGCGACGCTCGGCCATGCAGGGCAGCCTCGACCTCGACACGGCGACCCTGCTCAACCGCACCCTCCTCTTCTCGGGGCACACGGCATCCGACGCCATGACACCGCGACCGCGCATCGCGAGCGTCAAACGCACCGACAGCGCCGAAGACGTCATCACCCTGACCCGCACGACAGGACACAGCCGCTTTCCCGTGCTCGACGACGACATCGACGATATCGTCGGCGTGGTGCACGTGAAGCAGGCCGTCAGCGTTCCCCGATCGCGGCGACGTGACGTGCCCGCGGCGGCCCTGGCCTCGAACGTGATCCGCGTGCCCGAGACCATGAAGCTCGACTCCCTGCTGGGGGAACTGCGCGGACGCGGCTACCAGATGGCGATCGTCGTCGACGAATACGGCGGAACTGCCGGCGTCGTCACGCTCGAGGACCTCGTCGAGGAGCTCGTGGGCGAACTCGACGACGAGCACGACCGTTCACGGGCCGGCGTCGTGAAGACGCTCAACTCCGTGTCGTTTCCCGGCATGCTCCGACCTGACGAGCTCGCCGACAGGGCGGGCATCAGCGTTCCCGACGACGGCCCGTACGAGACGGTGGGCGGTTTCATGATGAGCGAGCTGGGGCGGCTTCCGGTCGTGGGCGACACGGTCGAGTTGCCCACCGGGCAACTCGCCGTCGTGCGGCTCGACGGCCGCCGTATCGATCGCATCCGCTTCACCCCCACCGCCACAGACGAGGCCGCCGCTCCGGTCGACGCGCTGGCATCCGACGATTCCACCCGGGAGGTGAACGATCGTGGCTGATTGGCTGGGTATCGTCTGGCTCGTTGTGCTGCTTCTGGCCAACGCGTTCTTCGTCGGCGCCGAGTTCGCCGTCATCTCCGCGCGTCGCTCGCAGATCGAGCCCCTCGCCGAGCAGGGCAAGGCGAGTGCGAAGACGGCCCTCTGGGCCATGGAGCACGCGACGCTCATGCTGGCCATGTGCCAGCTGGGAATCACGGTGTGCTCCCTGCTGATCCTCAACGTGTCCGAGCCGGCCATCCATCACCTGCTCGAGATACCGCTGGAGCTCACCGGACTGCCCGAGGAGGTCATCGGCACGATCGCGTTCGTCATCGCGCTGCTGGTCGTGTCGTTCCTGCACGTCGTGTTCGGAGAGATGGTTCCCAAGAACCTCTCGTTCTCGCTGCCGGATCGCGCCGTTCTGCTGCTCGCGCCCCCGCTGGTCTGGCTCGCGCGCGTGTTCAAGTTCGTGATCGTCGCCCTCAACGCGACGGCGAACTCGATTCTGCGGCTGTTCGGGGTGGAGCCCAAAGACGAGGCGGCCAGCGCGTTCACGCTCGACGAGGTGTCGACGATCGTGTCGCAGTCGACCCGGGAGGGTGTGCTGAGCGACACGACGGGCGCACTCAACGCGGCCTTCGAGTTCACGTCGAAGACGGTGAAAGACGTCGCCGTGCCGCTGGAATCGCTTGTGAGCCTCTCGGATCACGTGACGCCTGCGGAGATCGAGCATGCGGTCGCCAAGCACGGCTTCTCCCGCTACATCGTGGTCGACGAGGAGGGCCGCCCCGACGGCTATCTGCACCTCAAAGACGTGATCGACCTCGACGAGGACGAGGTCGACCGCCCGGTCCCCGCGAAGCGGATCAGACAGCTGGTGTCGATGTACGACGGCACCGAGCTCGAAGACGCCCTGGCGAGCATGCGGCGCACGAACGCGCACCTGGCCCGCACGTTCTCCGAGTCGGGGCGAACCACCGGTGTGCTCTTCCTCGAAGACATCATCGAGGAGCTCGTCGGCGAGGTGCAGGACGCCACCCGGCGCATCTGAGAACTAGGTCGTCGAGCCGGTCGAGTCGTCGGATGTGCCGGAGTCGTCGTTCGTGCCGGAGTCGTCGTTCGTGCCTGAGTCGTCGTTCGTGCCTGAGTCGTCGTTCGTGCCTGAGTCGTCGCCCTGCCCGGGGAGGACTCCATCGGGCGGCGCCTGACCCGGAGTGAAGCCGTCGGGGAACCGTCCGTCCTGCATCTGGCCGGGACCGGCATCGCCCGGCAGGTTCGCGCCCACGGCCATGCCGCCGCCGAACGCGAGCGCGAGGATGACGACGCCGCCGGCGACGATCGCCACGATGCGGCCGGTGCGCCGCCGCGGGTGTGCGGGCTCGACGTTCTGTCGTGGGGCCGACTCGACGCTCGGGGAGTGCGGCGTCGGCTCGACGTTCTGGGGAGAAGGGGTGAAGAGTGTCATGGCAGACAGTGTTCACGCCGACGCTGACCGGCCGGTTCGACCGGACTATGAGTTGGGTAAGAGCGTCGGCTCGATGCGCCGGAAGCGGGTGGCAGTCAGTCGTTCCGACACCGCGCATGACTTGCTGTCGCGTGCACCGGCGACGCGGAGGGTCTCCCGCACGGCGGCCTCGCCGAAGGTCGCATCCCGCCCCTTCGCATAGATCGCCCACAGGGGGAGAGGCCCGCACGCCACGAATGCCGACAGGAGGTCCTCCCGGTTGTCGGCGCGAACGATCACCATGGAGGCCTCGTCGACACGGTCCGTCTGCACCCCGTCGAGGGCTTCGGCCAGCGCCGGGTCGTCGCAGGGGCCGATGAGCAGGGCGCGGGTGCCACCACCGAGTCCCAGCTTCTCGCGGAGAGTGGGCGGAGGCGTGCTGATGGCTTTCGCCCAGGATGTGGCCGCTCGTGCACCGAGATGGAGCGCGACGGATTCGTTCTCATGGCGGAATCGCAGCACCTCGCCGTCGACTTCGAGCTTCTGAATCGCCGCCGTGGCGAAGCGACGACGGATCTCGCCCCGGAGGATCAGGTCGCGGGCTTCCAGGAGTGCGGTGACGTCGCCCGTCTCGTCGTCGACCTCGGCGCGCACCCGGGCTTCACGTCCCATCGGCATCTCCGAGGGCGGCGACCGCGACTGCGACAGCGGCCAGCCGGGCCGTGTCCGTCGAGTACATCCAGTTCCGTCCTCGCCGATCGAGGATGAGCAGCCCGGACTTGCGCAGCACCTTCAGATGCTCCGATACCGACGGCAGTGACAGCGTCGAGACCTCCGCGAGATCGCCGGCGGACCGCTCGTCGTGCGCGCACGCTCGAACGAAGGCGCGCCGGTCGGGATGCGAAAGCGCGCGCAGGGCCTCACTGAGGTCGACCTCGATCACTTCTGTATCAGCGTCAGCACGTTGCCGGCCGGATCTGCCACCTGCGCCTTGCGCACCCATCCGTTGTCTGTGGCGGGCATCACGACAGAGCCACCCGCGGCTGCTGCGTCGAGCAGCGCTGCGTCGAGGTCCTCGACGACGACCCCGAGTGTCAACGACGACTCGGGTGCCTCGACCAGAGCGCCTCGCAGTGACGGAGTCTCAACCTGTGCATACCCGGGTCCGCGATCCTCGACCGCCCAGCCGAGCACCTCTCGATAGAAGCTGGAGAGGCCAGCGATGTCTCCGCCCGAGATATCGAAGTGCCCGATGACTCCCTGCGCTGCGCTCATGCTGTTCTCCCTGTGCTCTAAGTCCTCCACTGCGCCCATATTATTTCGGATAAACCCGAAATGTCAACAGTGCAGTCGAGGCTGCCGCTACTCGGGCCAGCTGGCGCGGATGTACTGCGACGGCCAGTAGTCGATGGCCACGCCCAGTTCATGAGCCGCTCGCAGGGCGAAGTGCGGATCTCGCAGCATCTCCCGGCCGAGCATCACCGCGTCGGCCCGACCCTCGTCGACGATGGCGGCCGCCTGCGCCGGGGTGGTGATGAGACCGACGGCGCTCACGGGGACATCTCCGTTGGTCGCCACGAACTCGGCCAAGGGCACCTGATAGCCGGGGCCGACGGGGATCGTCACTCCCGTGGTGTTGCCGCCGCTCGAGATGTCGAAGACGTCGGCGCCGCTGTCGCGAGCCCAGGCGGCGACGGCCGACGTCTGCTGCTCGTCCCACCCGTCGAGCGCCCAGTCGGTGGCCGAGAACCTCACGAGGAGGGGCACGTCGTCGCCCACGGCCTGTCGCACGGCCGAGACGACGCGCAGGAGAAGCCGAGCCCTGTTCTCGAGGCTGCCCCCGTATTCGTCGGTGCGCTCGTTGCTGAGGGGAGACAGGAACTGGTGGAGCAGGTACCCGTGCGCCGCGTGGAGTTCGAGCACGTCGAATCCCGCGCCGATCGCGCGGACGGCTGCCGCGACGAAGTCGTCGACGACCCCGTCGATGCCTGCAGGATCGAGCTCGACCGGGGCCGCGTAGCCGGGGAATGCGATGGGCGACGGGCCCATGGACTGCCAGCCACCGGCATCCACCGGCACCGTGCCGCGTTCGCTCGCCCACGGGCGGTACGTCGAGGCCTTTCGACCCGCGTGCGCCAACTGGATGCCGGCCGCGGCGCCCTGGGAGTGCAGGAAGTCGGTGATGCGCCGGAAGGCCTCGGCCTGCTCGTCGTTCCAGAGACCCAGATCCTGAGGCGAGATGCGCCCCTCGGGACTGACGGCCGTGGCCTCGGTGATCACGAGTCCCGCACCGCCCTGCCCGAACGATCCCAGGTGCACGAGGTGCCAGTCGGTGGTCATGCCGTCTTCGGCGTCGGCCGAGTACTGGCACATGGGTGCCACCCAGATGCGGTTGCGCAGGCTCACGCCGCGGATCGTCAGGGGAGTGAAGAGGGCGGTGCCGGTCATCGTGGTCTCTCTGGTCGTCATGCGGATGCGAGCTCGGCCTTCTCGTCGAGGTAGGAGCGCAGGAGCTCGGCCGTGGTGAAGACGTGACCGTCGATGCCGAGAGCGGCGGCTCCGTCGATGTTCACGGCCTTGTTGTCGATGAAGATCATGTCGCCCGCCTCGATGCCCAGGTCGTCGAGCACGTCTCGATAGATGGCCTGCTCCGGCTTGAGCCTGCCCATCTCAGCGCTCACGAAGATGCGCTCGAACAGCGATCCCATGGGGCCGTGGCGGAAGTAGCCGCCGAAGTCGAATCCGGCGTTCGAGAGCAGTGCCATGCGGGTGCCGCCCTCGCGCAGGGCGAGCAGCACGTCGTAGGTGTCCGGGTTGACGCTGAGCCAGCTGCGATGGTCGGCGATCCACAGCTGCTGGATGCGCGACTCGCTGAAGTCGACGCCGGCGTGCCGCGCGATCTCGAGCCAGTACTGCCGGATGCTCATGGTGCCGGCGTCGAGGGCGTCGCGATTCTTCCAGTAGGGAGGCCAGAACGAATCCTCGGGCACCCGGGCTATCGACAGGAGCGCCTGTCGGTCGCTGTCTGACGGCGAGAAGGAGATGACCTCGCCGTAGTCGAAGACCACGACCTTGCCGGGAATGCTGATGGGCATGGAGACTCCACGGATCGTAGAAGCAGGGGGCTCATCCAATCTATCGTGGAGAGGTGAGCGACCAGAGCGAGGACAACGCCGACGAGGCGAAAGCGGGCCGCGGTCCGACGCACGAGTGGACGGCGGCCGACGCCCGGCGCTATCTGCGGGTGCCGCGAGCGACCGACGACAAGTACAGCCGAGGCGTGCTCGGAATGCGAACGGGATCGGAGGCCTATCCCGGTGCGGCCGTGCTCGGTGTCGACGCCGCGTCGCGCACCGGTGTCGGCATGCTTCGTTACCTGGGTCCCGAGACCCCGACACGACTGGTGCTGCAGCGCAGGCCGGAGGTCGTGACGGCGTCGGGCAGGGTGCAGGCCTGGCTCCTCGGATCGGGCATGGATGCCGAACAGAGATCGGATGCGCAGACCGCGTCGCTGAGGGACGCCCTGGGGGAGGGCCTGCCGGTGGTTCTCGATGCCGGCGCGCTCGACCTCGTGCAGGATGCCGGGGCCGACACGGTCATCACACCGCACGCCGGCGAGCTGGCGTCGGTCTGGGCCCGCATCGGTGTCGCTGTCGACAGAACGACGATCGCGGCGCATCCGGTTCACTGGGCGGTCGAGACCGCGGAGCGATTCGGCGTCACCGTGCTGCTGAAAGGCGCCCGCACCGTCGTCGCCGGCCCATCGACCCCCACGATCACCGTGACCGCCTCGTCGAGCTGGGCCGCGACCGCCGGCTCAGGCGACGTTCTCGGCGGAATCCTCGGGGCTCTCCTCGCCACGAACGCCGAGTTCCTGCCCGACGAGGGTACGGGCATCCTGTCTCGAGTCGCGGCCACGGCCGCGTTCCTGCACCAGGCTGCGGGCGCCCGCGCATCCGGTGGCGGGCCTATCGTCGCTCTCGACATCGCGGAAGCCGTCGGCAGGACGATCGCCGACCTGCTGGGACAGCAGCCCGACTGACGATCAGCGCGGTGCGACCGCGAGGGTGAAGTCGATCGAGCCCGCGTCGTCGACCCGGACGAAACCGAGATCGATGGGGGAGATCCCGTAATCGTCGAAGACGACGGGAACGCTTCCGGCGACGACCAGGCGTCCATTCTCCATTCGCGCGGTCAGATCCACGTGCACGGCGTGACTCACGCCGTGCAGGCTCAGCTCACCCGAAGCCGCAACAACCACGGGCTGGCCGTCGAGCAGCTCCCCGTCGAGGGCGATGGGCGACGACAGGGTGAACAACGCGGTCGGGTAGTCGGCCGCGTCGAGCGCCGGGCCCCTGAAGTAGGCGTCGCGGGTCGCGTTGTCTGTCGTGATGCTGGCCACCTCGACGACGATGGTGGCGCTCGTGAGCACGCTGTCGTCGACGGTGGCCGACCCGCTGACATGGTCGGTCGTGCCCGATACCGTCAACGGAGAGCCGTTGACCACGGCGCCGACCGTGTACCCCGCGCTCGAGCCGTCGGCGATGTCCCAGGCGCCCGAGAGCTCGGCGATGTCGTCGAAGGCGACCCGGGGCGACACCTCCCGCACCGTGGGCATCACACTGGGAACCTGTGCCGCAGGACTCGACGCCGCACTGCCGTAGATGATGGGCCCGGCCACGGCGGCCATGGTGCCGACGGCGAGCACCGACGCCGAGACGCCGATCGCGATGCTCACAATTCTCTTCATGGTCCGTCCGGGGTCAGTGGGTGAGCGACCAGCCAAGCAGGCACAGGTGACTCCTTGCTGGGAGGCTCCGGAGAGCCGCCTGTGTGCCGGTCGCAGGCCCGGTGGAGAACGGTCGGCCTAGTATGGGCGTCGTGCGCATGATGCTGGAGACGACGGTGAGACGACCCGTCGTCCTGTGGTCGGCCTTCCTCCTCGTGCACGCGTGGCTCGGTTTCGTGGGGCTCACCCATCCCACGCTGCCCTGGGGCGATGTGACCCTGCAGTACAGGCCGTGGGTGCAGAACGCCCTCGCTGGAGACATCGTCGGAGTCTCCCACCCCTGGGTGTATCCGCTCGTCGCGCTCGTTCCGATGCTCGCCGCGATGGTGCTCGGACCGGAGCTCTACGGAATCGGATGGCTGCTGGTCGTCGTGGTCACGGATGCCGTCGTCCTCGCCTTCCTTCTCTCCCGCACGGGTCCGAGCTCACGGCTCCACTCGCCGCGGATCGTGGCCGCCTGGTGGTGGATCGGCTTCCTCCTGCTTCTCGGGCCAGTCGCTCTCGGGCGCATCGATGTGACGACCGTGGCCATCTCGATCATCGCTCTGCTCGTGGCCCAGCGTCGCCCCGTGGTGGCGGGAGCGCTGCTCGCCGTCGCCACATGGATCAAGGTGTGGCCGGCGGTCCTCGTGGCCGTGATCGTCGTGGCGGTGCGCGGGCGCGGCCGTGCCGCGCTCGCCTTCGCCGCGACGGCCGTCGCCATCGGCCTCATCGTGCTCGCCCTCGGCAGCGGGGCGAACAGCCTCGGATTCATCTCACAGCAGTCCTCTCGCGGGCTTCAGATCGAGGCGCCGATCAGCACGGTCTGGATGTGGATCGCCTTCGTCGACCCGACGGCGGCGGCAGTGCAGTACATTCCTGATATCAACACGTTCCAGGTCGTGGGATCGGGTGTCGACCAGGCCAGTGCCCTGATGACCCCGCTCCTCGTCGTCGTCTCGGCGGGGCTTCTTTTTCTCGGGGCGATCGTCAGCCGCAGCGGAGCACGGGCCGTGCACCTGCTCGCACCCCTCGGTCTCGCCATCGTCGTGGGCCTGCTCGTCTTCAACAAGGTCGGATCCCCGCAGTTCGTCCTGTGGATCGCCGCTCCCGTCGTGCTCGGCATCGCGACGCAGGGCAGGAGGTTCCGTGCTCCCGCGATTCTCGCCCTCGGCATCGCCGCCGTCACCCAGCTCATCTATCCGTTCGGGTACGACGCGCTCCTGGTCCTCGAGCCGGGGATGCTGCTGGTGCTGACCGCACGCAACATCGCGCTCGTCGTGCTGTTCGGCATGGCCGTGCGGATGGTCTGGCGACTGAGACGCGGATCCAAGCCCCTCATTCCGCTCCGAACCTCACAAGAAAGACAGGTCACCTGATGCTCGTCGCCTTCTCTGTAGCGCCCTCCGGCTCCGGCAACGAAGACGGTTCGGTGCACGACGCCGTCGCGGCCGCCGTGAAGGTCGTTCGCGACTCGGGCCTGCCGAACCAGACCGATTCGATGTTCACGACCATCGAGGGCGACTGGGACGAGGTCTTCGCGGTCGTCAAACAGGCGACGGAGGCCGTGGCCGCGTTCGGCAGCCGGGTCTCGCTCGTGCTGAAGGCGGATATCCGCCCCGGCTACAGCGGCGAGCTCACGGCCAAGGTGGAACGGCTGGAGGCCGCGCTCGACGACCTCACTCCGTGAGGTCGGTCTCCGAGGTGCGGTGGAAGTCGACCTGCACGAGGAGCCCGTCCTGGATCGCCCTCTTGCGCAGCGCGACCTTGGTTCCGACATCGATGCCGGCGACCCGGTACTTCTCTCGGATTCGCTTCAGGTAGGACTTCGCGGTCTCCTCCGAGATGTCGAGGGCCTGCGCCACCTGCTTCACCGGTTCGCCGCCGCCGTAGAGGGCCATGACACGGCGCTCCTGCGCGGACAGCTTGGGCGCGCCTCCGACCTCGTCGGCCGAGAGCGCGAGGTCGAGTTCGCTCGAGATGAAGGGCTTTCCGGCGTGGGCCGCCCGGATCGCCTCGACGATCATGCCCGCCTCCTCGCTCTTGACGAGGTAGCCCAGAGCGCCGGCGGCGATGGCCTCCCTGATGACCGCGGGTTCGGAGTAGGTGCTCATGAGCACGGTCTTCACCCCGGTGGTCTTGAGGGTGCGGAGCTTGACAGAGATCGGCAGCGAGTCCTTGAGGTCGAGATCGAGCAGCACCACGTCGACGGGGAACTCGGGGTGGGTGAGCAGATCGGGCCAGGTCGTGACGGCGGCCACCATGTCGATGTCGTCCGCCGCGTTGCGGATCCACTCCGTCAGCGCTCCGAGAAGCATTCGGTGGTCGTCGACGATCGCAAGTCGGATCGGTGCTGCGGAGTCTGTCACGGTTGTCCTCCCGGCCGCCTACCCGGCGGCCTGCTGTGCCACTGTTCGTACTGAGGTCACGATCGTCATGCTTCCCCCCGCGATCATCTCCGAATGATCACCGACGCGATCGAGTGCCGGCCACACGGCGGGATCGATACGACGCCGCGGGACGCCGTCGACCGTGAGTGCGACCGGGAACCCAATCCTACTGGCAGCAGTCGCATCCGCCTCGACGTTCCGCGGACCTATCGTGATCTGGAGCGTGGGCTGCAGTCGGACGGACTCGGCGACGAGAAGCCAGACCGCGGAGAGCAGTCCCTCCCGTTCACTGGCGTCGAGGAATCCGGCGAGTCCCTCGGGATCGGTGAGGGTCACCACCGGGCCCAGGACCTCGGACTCCTCGATCGCGTGATGCAGCCACGTGTCGTGCCGTCCCGCCACGAGCAGCAGGCGGAGTTCGGTGGCGATCGACGATGCACCGGCCGCGACCTTCGGGTCGAGGGGCAGGTGGATGCTGCCGCTGGC
Organism: Agreia sp. PsM10; assembly: GCF_030433855.1. GTDB lineage: Bacteria > Actinomycetota > Actinomycetes > Actinomycetales > Microbacteriaceae > Agreia. The sequence continues at coordinate 274,570 of NZ_JARUXC010000001.1, forward strand.
CACTCCGTCGAGGATCCTCTCCGCATCGAGGTCGAGACGCGCCAGCTCGTCGGACGCGCGCATGCCGAACGCGAATCTCGGCGCCAGCAGCGTGCTCTCGACCGCGGAGCGGTCCAGCTCGAGTTGCACGAGTGTGCCGAATCCCTGCACGACGAGTGCTCCGATCAGCGGGGGCAGGAGGGCTGTCGCCGCCATCTGCACCGAGGGCCCGGATTCGAACGACCCGGACGCGATGCCCGCGCCCACCATGGCCGCGATCACGACCGCGAACGCGCTGTCGGCCAGGAGCAGCTCTCGCGCCGGGCGGGATCCGACCAGCGCGAGGAGGGTCGCACCGACTCCGTAGATCGTCGAGGAGTGGAGGATCGGCTGCGGGGTGCCGAGGACGGCGATCGTCTCGATCAGCAGCGCGAGCGAGAGAAGAACCATGGCCGAGCTGAAGACGAGCGCCGGGTGACGCCCGTGATGGCGTCGGGCGAGCAGAGACGACCCGACGAAGGCGACAGCGAGCAGCGCCCACGCGATCACGCGCAGGGGCGTCGAGCCCGCCGGGGACTCGCCGACGGCGTCGACGACGAACGCCGCGAGTCCGCGCAGGAACAGGAACGATCCGATCGCGAGCGCGCCGATGCCGAGGTAGCCGTACCCGAGCCGGGAGTCCTGCGCCAGGTCGTCTCTCAGGGCCGAGACGGCGCGCGGGCCGATCTGGCGCGCCCGCACGAGGCGGCTCAGAACGGTCGGGTCCTCACCGGGGAGGGGCGCGCCGGGCGCCGTCGTCTCGCTCACAGCTTGGGCACCTCCAGCACGACGGTGGTGCCCGAACCCGGGGCGGAGAAGAGTCGGGTTCTTCCCCCGACATCGCGGATGCGCGCGATGACGGATTCGGCCAGACCGAGTCTCGCCGAATCGACCTGATCGAGATCGAAGCCGACGCCGGTGTCGGTCACCATGGCCCGCACGGTCGTATCGTCCTGCGTGATGGTCACCTCCGCGTCGGCGACGCCGGAGTGCCGCCGCACGTTCTCGAGGCACTCGGCCAGCGACAGCAGAAAAGCGTCGAGCACATCGCTGGGCAGAAGCAGTCGGCCGGCGCCGTGCCACGACACGGTGAGTCCCATGCGATCGAAGCGCTGTTTCACGGACTCGAGGGTGTGTCCCAGATCGCTCGTCTCGGTCGCCTCCAGCGTGTATGCGCCGGAGGACTGCGGCATCGGGGTGCCCCCGAGTCGCAGCTGCCTCAGCAGGCGTGCATCTTCGGATGCCTGGGCCCGCAGCGCGTCAGGACTGACGCCGACTCCGGAATGCGCGAGAAGCGTGAGCGTGGCGAGCACGGTGTCGTGCAGGAGCCGGGCTCCCTGTCGGCGCTGCGCCTCGGTCTCCGTCGCATGGCGCTCGGCCAGGTGCGCGCGCCCGAGCCGTGCGATGCGGGCGAGGGCGCGCGAGATGCTCACCGACAACCAGACGGATACGCCCACGAGCGCCGCCCATCCCACGGCGAAGGAGAGCACGCTCCGAACCGGGGTGATCGCATCCGCTGTTGCGACGATGGTCGTTGCCAGCGCAAGCACCGCGCCCAGTGAGAGGGTGACGATGCGCGCGGGGCCATCGAGGTTGCAGACGAGAAGTGCAGGAAGCGCACCCGATCCGAGGAGGATGGCGGCACTGGAGGTGGAGCCCGAGCCGCCCCCCAGGGCGTCGAGACCGAGAAGAAGGATCGTCGCCGCCCCGAGGACAAGGACGGACGCGGACCAGAGGAGGGACCGGGTTCTGCCGATGATCGTGAATCCGGCGGCCATCGCCGCGTAGAGCGGAACGGTCACGGCGAGCACGTCGAGGTTGGCGGGAACGTCGAGCAGCAGGGCGAGGTGCGAGGCGGCGAGGAAGGACAGTCCGATGAGCCGGGCCGTGCGGGCCAGGAATCGGGGCTGCCCGCCCGCGCTCAGCGGCACGAGAGGGGCAGGTCGAGAACGGAGGGTCGACGGTCGATCACGCTCGACATGCTAGCCGCTCTGTGCCCTGAAGTGGGGGACCTGCACATCTGGTATTGCACATGCCGTCGGCGTAGCCTGAGTGAACCGCTTGGGGGGAACCGCCGGGAGTGTCGTTGGCAAGGCGACGCTCCCGGCTTTTTTTCTGCGCGACGCGAGTCGCACGCCCGAATCCGTCACGCATCCAGCAGTCGTCTGAGGTGTCGACCGACGGCCTCGCTCTCGATGAGGAACCCGTCGTGCCCGAACGGCGAGGACAGCACGACCGCATCTGTCCCGTCGATGTTGCCGGGCACATGGCGGGCGATCTCGAACTGATCCTCTATCGGGAACAGCCGGTCGCTGTCGATGCCGATCACCACGGTGGGGATGGTGACCCTCGAAAGCGCGCTCGACAGGCCTCCCCGCCCGCGACCGACGTCGTGCGAGTTCATGGCCTGCACGAGGGTGACATAGGAGTTCGCGTCGAACCGCCGGGTGAACTTGTTGCCGTGGAAGTCGAGGTAGGACTCGACGGCGAACCTGCCGTCGCGTCCGAGGGGGCTGATGCCCGACTGCCAGCTGCGCCCGAACCTGTCGTTCAGCTCCGACGGACTCCGGTAGTTCAGAAGGGCCATGCGCCGGGCGAGGGCCAGGCCTCGATGCGGCCCCTCGCCATCGGCCGCGTCGTAGTACTGCCCGCCCGAGAAACGGGGATCGATGTGGATCGCCTCGACCTGTACGGAGTTGAGCGCCACCTGGTCGGCGCTCGACCTGGCCGGGGCAGCGATGACGGCGAGCCGGTCGATGCGCTGCGGCTGCGTGACACCCCACTCGATGGCGTGCATGCCTCCCATCGATCCGCCGACGACGGCCGCCCAGCGATCGATGCCGATCGCCTCCGAGAACGCGACCTGCGCTCGAACCTGGTCTGCGACGGTGGTGTACGGGAACGACGCGCCCCACTCCGTTCCGTCGGGGCCGAGGGATGCGGGACCCGTGCTTCCCTGGCACCCGCCCAGCATGTTCGGGCTCACCACGAACCACCGGTCGGTGTCGATCGCGAGCCCGGGACCGACGATGCCGCTCCACCAGCCGTCGGTGGGATGCCCCGGCGACGCGGTGCCCACGAGGTGGCTGTCGCCGGTCAGGGCGTGCAGAACCAGGATCGCGTTGTCGCGGGCGGGCGACAGGGTTCCGAGCGTCTCGTAGGCGATGCGAACGTCGGGGAGGGTCGTTCCGATCTCGAAGTCGAACGATCCGATCGACACGAACCGTCGGCATCCGACGGGGTCGCCGTCGCGCCAGGCGCCGGATGCGGGGGGCTTGCCCAGGATGGAGCGGATCTGCGCGTCGGTGATGAAGCCGCTCGGGACGGTGTCTTCGGGTGTCTGCCAGTCCATATCAGCTCATTCTCGCGTGCAGAAGGCGACCCGGCCCGAATGTTACGTCGGACCGGGTCGCCGGTTGGATCGGAGCGGGGGACTAGACCGCGGCGTTCGCCCGCGCGACCTCGCGTGCGGCCGTGAGGCCCGCCTGCAGGTCGGCCTTGATGTCGTCGATGTTCTCGAGCCCGACAGACAGGCGCACGAGACCGGGCGTGACGCCCGACGTGAGCTGCTGCTCGGGCGTCAACTGCGAGTGCGTCGTCGACGCCGGGTGGATGACGAGACTCCGCACGTCGCCGATGTTGGCCAGGTGGCTGAACAGCGTGAGGTTGTCGACCAGCGCGCGCCCGGCATCCACCCCGCCCTTCAGCTCGAACGACAGCACGGCGCCGACACCCTTGGGCGCGTACCGGTTGGCAGCCGCGTACCAGGGGCTCGACGGCAGGCCGGCGTAGTAGACCGTGGCGATGTCGTCGTGGGCGTCGAGCCACTCGGCGACCTCCTGGGCGTTCTGCACGTGGCGCTCGATGCGCAGGCTGAGCGTCTCGATGCCCTGGATGAGCTGCCACGCGCTGGCCGGAGCGATCGAGGACCCGAGGTCGCGCAGCAGCTGCACACGCGCCTTGATGATGTACGCGATGCCGTTGCCGAGCGCTTCGGAGTAGTTGACCCCGTGGTACGAGGGGTCGGGGGAGGTGAGACCCGGGAAGCGGTCGGGGTGCTCGCTCCAGGCGAACTTTCCTCCGTCGACGATGACGCCGCCGATGACGGTGCCGTGACCGCCGAGGAACTTCGTGGCCGAGTGCACGATGATGTCTGCGCCGTGCTCGAACGGGCGGATCAGGTAGGGCGTCGCGATCGTGTTGTCGACGATGAGCGGCACACCGGCTTCGTGCGCCACATCGGCCACGAGGCGGATGTCGAGGATGTTGATCTTCGGGTTGCCGATGGTCTCGGCGAAGAAGAGCTTCGTGTTCGGGCGCACGGCGCGACGCCATTCCTCGGCGTCGTCCTGGTTCTCGACGAACGTCGTCTCGATTCCGAGCTTCGCGAGGGTGTACTTGAAGAGGTTGTAGGTGCCGCCGTAGATCGAGGCGCTCGACACGATGTGGTCGCCCGCCTCGGCGATGTTCAGCACGGCGAAGGTCTCCGCGGCCTGACCGGATGCCACGAGCAGCGCCGCCGTTCCTCCCTCGAGGGCGGCGACCCGCTCCTCCACGACGTTCTGGGTGGGGTTCTGGATGCGCGTGTAGATGTTGCCGAACTCGGCCAGGGCGAAGAGGTTCTTCGCATGGTCGGAGTTGTTGAAGACGTACGAGGTCGTCTGGTAGATGGGTGTCGCGCGGGCGTTGGTCACCGGGTCGGGTGCCGCGCCCGAGTGGATCTGCTTGGTCTCGAATTTCCAGCCGGCGTCGTTGTCGCTCATGAGTCCTGCCTCCTTGGGGCGAATGCGAGAGCTGATCGCTCCTGAGGCGAGCCTAGGAACCGGGTTCCTTGGCGTCAACGGAGGGGGACACACGGCGTAACAGCCATCGCGGCTTGGGCTCGACCAGGGGACGGAAGATCTTCTGCACGGGCCTCGAGGCGAGGAGGAAGGTGACGACGATCGCGAAAAGGATCATGGCCGGGAGGTACCAGAAGGGAGTGTCTCCCTCGAGAATGCCCGACTCGCGGAACGGATACAGGACGAAGGTGTGCAGCAGGTAGATGTACAGCGTCGCCTGGCCCAGGTCGGTGAAGATCGTGCGACGGCGCGGCACCAGCACGAGAAAGGCGAAAGACAGGATGACGGCCACGACGATCACGGCGAGCCTGACTGCGCCGGCCCACCACTCGTCGTACCCCATGGCGGGGTAGGACTCGTCGAACAGGAGGAACCGTCGGACGCCGATCTCGCGCCAGAAGTCGATGCCCGTGAAGGCGACGAGCGCGACCGCCGCGAACACCAGTACGGCGCCCGCGCGCCACACGGCGACGGTCGCCGGCGACCACGACAGCCACCGGCGGGTCAGATCGCTGCCCCGCAGACGCCAGCCGAGCACGAAGAAGGGAAGCAGGCCGAGCGTGCGCGAGACGGCGAACTCCGAGGTGATGGCGCCGATGTACCCCGCCCATACCGAGATGATGACGCTGATCAGCAGCGGATAGCGCAGCTGCGCGAGGTACGGCAGCGCCACGCGCCACGCGATCAGCGACAGGATGAACCACAGTGTCCACGACGGCTGCGCCAGGTCGAGGTTCAGTGTGCCGACGACGGCCCAGCGCACCAGAGTCCAGATGGTCTCGAAGATGACGTAGGGCAGCACCAGATCTGTGACGAGGCGCTTCAACTGTTTGACCCCGGGAGGGCTCGACTTGGCGAAATACCCGCTCACGAGCACGAACACGGGAACGTGGAACGCGTAGATGACGAGGTACACGCTGTACGACGTGTCGGAGGCGGAGATGAGACGCAGGATGGCGTGACCGATGACCACGAGTGTGATGGCCAGATAGCGGGCGTTGTCCCAGAGCGGCAGGCGCACCTTCGACCCGGTGGCGGGGGCATCCCTGCCCGGATGGCGGGGCACAGGCAGAGAAGTCACGGCGCCCAGCCTAGCTTCGGGCCGATTCACTCCGAGGCGCTTGCGGTCGGAGCCGTGGTCTGGGAAGGACTAGCGTTGACACCCAGTGCTTACCGGGGTTGGGAGATGCAGGGAATGATTCGTCGCGCAGTGGTCACGGGTGCGAGCTCGGGCATCGGAGAGGCCACGGTCACCGCATTGCGTGCCGGCGGATGGGACGTCGTGGGCGTCGCCCGACGCCAGGATCGACTCGAGGCGCTCGCGGCCCGCACCGGCGCCCGGTTCTTCGTGGCCGACCTGACCGTTCAGAGCGACGTCGACGCCCTGGCCGCGTATCTCGCGGAGACGGGAGGCGTCGGGACACTCGTCAACAACGCCGGGGGCGCTCGCGGGCTCGACTCCATCGAGAACGGAGATGCCGACGACTGGGCATGGATGTTCGAGGTCAACGTGCTGGCCGTCAAGAGGGTGGTCTCCGCCCTGCTTCCCCTGCTGCGCGAATCGACCGCCGACGGCGGCGTCGCCGACATCGTGACCGTCTCCTCGATCGCGGGTCACACCGCATACGAGGGCGGCGGCGGATACAACGCGGCCAAATTCGGCACCCACGCCATGCTCGAGGTGCTGAGGCTCGAGGTCAGCGGAGAACCGATCCGGGTGCTCGAGATCGCGCCCGGCATGGTCTACACCGAGGAGTTCTCGTTGAACCGCTTCGGCGGCGACAAGGAGCGAGCCGAGAGTGTGTACGCGAACGTTCCCGACCCGCTCGTCGCCGACGACGTGGCGCGCGTGATCGTCTCGATGGTCGAGCAGCCCTCGCACGTGTCGCTGGATCTCGTGGTGATCAAGCCCGTGGCGCAGTCCGCCGCGTACAAGGTGCATCGGGGCGCCCTGCAGGCACGGCCGCAGGATCACCGGGCCTGATCTGCCGGCAGACCTGATCCGACTGCACCGTCGTCGGGCGCCACGGGGTCGGCGAAGGCGAGGCGGGGAACGAAGAAGAGCAGCACGGCGGCGACCAGAGCACCGGCACCGCAGATCGTCCACACCATCATGTAGCCGAACAGGCTCGACGCGGTCGCCGTCACGGTAGACGCCCCGGCGAACAGAACGACACCGAAGACCGCCGAGGCGAACGAGCCGCCGATCGTCTTCGTGGTGTTCGTGAGCGCCGCTGCGATGCCGGTCTGCCCGCGCGGGGCCGCGGCGGCCGCCGCAGCGGGCAGGGCTCCGACGAGCGCCCCCGAGCCGAGGCCCGCCACGACCATGTTGACGACCACCTGCACGGCCGAGTCGTGGAACGGCAGGAACAGAAGGTATCCGATGGCGACGAGGAACGCCCCGCCCAGGAGGGCGACCCGCGGCGTCGCCCACGACGACACGAGCGGGAAGAGGATCGCTCCGACGATCATCGAGACGAGGTACGCCCCGATGAGGTTGGAGATGTCGGCAGCTGCGAGTCCGAGGCCGTAGCCGTTGACGGGGTCGGTGCCCGCGAACGTGCTGAGCGGGGCCTGCGCACCGAGCAGGCTTATTCCGATGAGCGCGGCCGTGAGCTGCACCGGCCACATGGTGGGCTGCGCCAGCACCCGCATGTCGATCGCAGGGTCGGGCTGCCGTCGTTCGTAGCGAACGAAGGGGACGAACACGAGCGCGCCGAGAGCGATGAGCGCCCACACCCACCACGTGCCGGGGCCGTTGATCCGCAGGAATGTGAGGCCCGAGGTGATCAGCAGGAGTCCCAGGGCGAGAATCGAGAAGCCCACGATGTCGAGAGATCGACCCGGCAGAGGGGTCGACTCCGGAACGCCGACGAGTACCACGAAGAAGACGAGCGTCACGGCGATGGCGGGGATCATCAGGGTGGGGGAGACGCTGTCGCCGAATGCGGCGAACACGCGTCCGCCGGCCAGCGCTCCCAGGATCGCGCCGGCCTCGAGGGCCACGACCAGGAGTCCCGCCGCCCGGCGGGTCTGCGATGCCGCCCGGCCGGTGCGGCGTCCGCGGTCGAAGATGAGGGCGACCTCGAGGGGGAGCCAGACGACGTAGAAGCCCTGCAGCGCCCAGGCGAGGAGAAAGGAGACGAAGTCGTCGGCGAAGACGAGCCACCAGCTCGCCGCCGCGGTCAGAACCGTCGTGATCAGGAGCATCCGCTTGTGACCCCACATGTCGCCGAGCTTGGCGATGACGGGAACGACCAGGGCGGCCACCAGCAGCTGGGCGGCCTCGAACCAGTTGAAGTCGGCGTCCACGATTCCGAGGTGACGCACGAGGTCGGGAATGAGGGGGATGTAGTAGCCCTGCAGGATTCCGCTCGTGATCTCGACGAGGAACAGGTAGCCGATGAGGCTCGCCGTGATGAAGCGTCTGCCGGTGGGTTCCGTCGTCATGACCGGATGCTACCCGCGTCGAGGCATCCGGGAAAACCGGTACCGTTGACGCATGGTTCGAAGTGACGAGACGACAACTGCCGACGAGGCCCCCGCGGCCGAACCCGAACGCGAAGTGCTGGGGTGGCTCGAATTCGGAGACGCCTCGCGCGACCTGGCTCGCGACGTGCTCGGGAGCGGTTTCGTTCCCGATTTCGTCATCGCCATCGCGCGCGGCGGACTGCTCCCGGCCGGCGCCCTCGCGTATGCGCTCGGAACGAAGAGCTGCGGCAGCCTGAATGTCGAGTTCTACTCCGACATCGAGACGACCCTGCCCGAGCCGATCCTGCTGCCTCCGATGCTCGACAACACCGCCCTCATCGGCAAGAACATCCTGCTCGTCGACGACGTGGCCGATTCGGGTCGCACGCTCGCCCTCGTGGTCGGGCTGCTCGAGAACGTCGGAGTCATCGTGAAGACGGCCACCCTCTACTCCAAGCCCCGATCCGTGATCGAGCCCGACTTCTTCTGGCGCAAGACCGACCGGTGGATCGTGTTCCCGTGGTCGGCCCATCCGCCGGTCAGCGTCTGATGTCGATCCATCTCGCCGGAGGAGGCTGGCCCTTCGACGACGACGGCGCGGTGTTCCGTCCGTTTCTCGACGAGGCCACCGAGCGGGCGACCGCCGCGGGTCGACTCGATGGTCCGCGGCTCGCGATCGTGCTGGTGCGCGACGGCGACGGCCCGGAGAAGTTCGTCGAGCTCTCCACCGTGTTCGGCACCCTGGGCAAGATCGATCCGATCGCCGTGCTGGCTCCGGAGGGGGCCCCGATCGACGACACGCTGCTCGACGACATCGACGGCCTGGTCGTCTGGGGCGGGCTCGTTCCCGCCTATCGGGAGAGCCTGAAGGGGGCGTTCGCGACGATCCGGGCGATCGTCGAATCCGGCGTTCCCTACTTCGGCATGTCGGCAGGTGCGGCCGTGGTCAGCGACGGCGCACTCATCGGAGGCTGGAAGATCGGTGAGGTGCAGGTCTGCCCGGTCGAGGCGTCGCAGGAGCTCGAGCAGGTCACGATCGCCGAGGGCATCGGACTCATCGACACGGCGATCGACGTTCACGCCGCCCAGTGGGGCACCGTCGCGCGCCTCATCGCCGCGACCGAGGCGGCCGTGGTCGACGGCGGGCTCGCCATCGACGAGCACACGGCTCTTATCGTCGGCGACGGAGGCCTGCGCGTGGTCGGCTCGGGAAGTGTCTGGACGGTCGCACGCGACTCGGGCTCCGTGCGGGTCTCCACGATCGGCGTCGGCTGACCGTCGTGTCCGACACGATCGAGCTCCTCTCGGAATCGCAGCGGATCGACCCCGCGTGGGCGGAGGCCCTGGCGGCCGAGGCGGGCACCCTCGAGCAGATCGAGCGGTTCCTCTCGAAAGAGACCGCCGCAGGCAGGGGTTTCCAGCCCGACGTCTCTCGCATACTTCGAGCGTTCCGGCTGCCCCTCGCCGACGTGCGGGTCCTCATCGTGGGCCAGGACCCGTATCCGACGCCCGGGCATCCGATCGGCCTCTCGTTCGCGACCGAGGCGCACGTGCGACCCCTTCCGCGCAGCCTGCAGAACATCTACCGTGAGCTGCGCGACGATCTCGGCGTTCCGACGCCTGAGCACGGCGATCTGTCGGCCTGGTCCCGGTCCGGCGTGATGCTCCTCAACCGTGTTCTCACGGTCAGGCCCGGCGATGCGGGCTCCCACCGCCGCGTGGGCTGGGAGCGCGTGACCGACCTCGCGGTGCGCACCCTGGCCGCCCGGGAAGCCCCGCTGGTCTCCATCCTGTGGGGCCGGGACGCGGCCGCCGTCAAGCCGCTGCTCGGAACGACGCCCACGATCGAGTCCGCGCATCCGAGCCCGTTGTCGGCGAGCCGGGGATTCTTCGGATCGCGCCCGTTCAGCCGCGCGAACGCGATGCTGGAGGCCCAAGGCGCGCCGGGCGTCGACTGGTCGCTCGAGCCCCTGCCGCAATAGGCTTGCACAATGCTTGAAGAGGAGTACCAGCCGAGGCGCAGACTGCCGCCCGCGTTGCGCCCGAAGTCGCCGCCGCCACCGAAGTTCGAGTATTCGATCCGCGACGCGACCACTCGCGACCTGCCCGACATCCGCGAGATCTACAACCACTATGTCGCGAACAGCACCGTCACGTTCGACGAGGATCCGATGTCGCTGAAGGCGTGGCGGTCGAAGTTCGCGTGGGTCGCGAAACTCGGATTCCCGTTCCTCGTCGCGGTGTCGCCCAGCGGCAACGTGCTCGGTTTCGCCTACGTCGCGCCGTGGAAGGAGAAGGCCGCCTACCGGCGCACCGTCGAGAACTCCATCTACCTCGGTCCGGCGGCGACGGGCAAGGGGCTCGGCAAGGCGCTGATGGGCGAACTGCTGACCCGCGCCAAGGCGGCGGGCATCAAGGAGGTTCTGGCCGTCATCGCCGACCAGGGCGCGGAGGCGTCGCTGAAGATGCACGAGGGGTTCGGCTTCAAGGAGGTCGGACGCCTCGGCAGGGTCGGGTTCAAATTCAACCGCTGGCTGGGAACGGTCATGCTGCAGAAGTCGCTCAAGTAGCGACCCGCCGCCAGGCGCGTTCTACTCGCCTGTCGCCCCGTCGAGCATCTCCCGCAGGATGTCGATGTGCCCGATGTGGCGCGCGGTCTCCTCGATGAGATGCACCGTGATCCAGCGGAGCGTGAATCTGTTCTCCCGCCCGTGGCAGAGATCGTCGAAGGCATACCGCTGCTGCACGGCCCGCGACTCGGCGACCGCGTCGAGGTAGTCGGCGAGGATCGCGTCGAGGGAGTCCGCCTCCGTGATTCGGAACTCCCCATCGGGATCCTCGTCGCTCCAGCGGTAGGCGATGCCCTGTTCGCCGTCCATGACCTCGCGGAACCACGACCGCTCGACGTCGGCCAGGTGCCGGATGAGCCCCGACACGGTGGTGAGCGACGGGAGAAGCCGGCGCGCGGCATCCGAATCGCTGAGGCCCGTGGCCTTGTAGACGACCGTGGCGCGCTGGAGCTCGAGGAACCCGTCGATCGTCGCACGTTCGTCGCCGTCGCCGGGAGGCTCGGGCCTGTCATCGGGGGGAAGGGTGCCGGTGCTTGTCGAGGTCACGACACCCAGCCTAGAACTAGGCTCGAATCATGACGTCGCCGCACGAGCTCTCCGCCCTCGACCAGTACCGGTCCCTGCAGCGCCGCGAGCTCGGGGTCGTGGAGCTGACCCGGCACTATCTCGATCGGATCGAGTCGCGCAACGCCCAGCTCGGCGCGTTCTTCACGGTGACGCCCGAGCTGGCGCTGCAGCGGGCCCAGCATGTCGAAGACGCCGTAGCCCGGTCGACGAGGCTGTGGGGTCTTCCCTTCGCAGACAAGGACCTCTGGCGACGACAGGGGGTGCGCACTACGTTCGGTTCCCGCGCGTTCGCCGACGTCGTGCCCGAGACGACCGACGAGATTCCCCGTGTGCTCGATGAGGCCGGCGGCGTCAGCCTCGGAAAGACGGCGACGCCCGAGTTCGGCATGACGAGCCACACCGAGACGGACATCGCTCCACCCGCGCGAAACCCATGGAACATCGAACTCTCACCCGGTGGGTCGAGCGGGGGAGCGGCAGCCGCGGTGGCCGCGGGCATGCTGTCGTTCGCGCCGGGTTCGGACGGTGGCGGCTCAATCCGCATCCCCGCATCGGCCTGCGGGCTCGTCGGTCTCAAGCCCTCTCGCGGCCGGGTGCCCGGCCTGTCGGGAATCGACGCGCTCGGAGGCCTGCCGGTGGCGGGGCCGATCGCGCGCAGCGTCGTGGATGCCGCGTTCCTGCTCGACGGCATGATCGGTCGCCGGGGTTCCGTCGTCGACGACCACTTCGCGCTGCGGGCCCCCGCCCAGGACGACGGCGACTTCCTCGGCTTCGCGATCCGGGGTGAGGGACGGTTCCAGATCGGCGTCTCGACCGACTCGCCCTGGTCGTCGTCGCACGACATCGTCATCGACCCCGAGATCACTGCGGCGCTGAACGAGACGGTCGGTCTTCTCTCCGACCTCGGGCACGGAATCGACGACGCGATCCTCGAGCCGATGCCCGGGTACGGCTCCGCCTTCACCGCCGTATGGCAGGCGGGCGCGGCGCAGATCCGGCTCGGTACGGGTGACGCGGGCACCACGGGCGAGCAGGACGTCGACGGCGGGCTGGAGCCTCTCACCTCCTGGCTGCGGCGGCGCGGTCGTGAACTCACTGCCGTTCAGCTGGCCGACGCCCTCGCAGAGCTGTCTCGGGTGGAGCGTGCCGTCATCGCCGGGTTCGCCGGGTTCGACGCGGTTCTCACGCCGACTCTCGCCCAGCTTCCGCGGCCCGTCGGCTGGTACGACCCCGTCGATGCGGAACGCAATTTCTCGCAGCAGGTGGAGTACTCGCCGTTCACGTCGTTCGTGAACGTCTCCGGCCTTCCCGCCATCACCCTGCCGGTGGCGATGAGCGAGAGCGGCCTGCCCATCGGCATGCAGCTCATCGGTCGTCCGGGAGGAGAGGCGACGCTGCTCTCGATCGGCCGTCAGCTGGAGAGAAGACTCCGCTGGGAGCACAGGCATCCGCCGATCTGGACGTGACCGTTCTCATCGGAGGTTAGGTATGCCTATACTAAATTCGATGAGAGTCCTGATGACCGAGGCGGGAGCCATGCCCACGACCGCCGGGCGCGTACTGCTGGCCGGCGATTCGTCGATCATCCCCGTGATCCGCGGTCTCATCGAGACGCTGCCCGACACGGCCCGCGGCCAGATCTTCGTCGAGGTGGCCTGCGCTGAAGACATCACCCCGCTCGAGACGCCGGAGCGCATCACGGTCAGCTGGCTGGCACGCGACGTGCGCGGCGCGGCCCCCGGCGAGGTGCTCGACCAGGCCGTGCGAGCCTGGGTCAGCGAGATGACCACAGGCGACGTGGCCGTCGACGGAGCCGACCTCTGCGTGTGGCTCGGCGGCGAGGCCGCTCGCATCGACGCACTTCGCTCGGAGCTCGCCGAACGACTCGGCTCGAGTCGCGAGACCCTGGCCCGCTGACTCGGGGCTCGCTGACTCCGGGCTTGCTGACTCCGGGCCCGCTCCGTCAGAAGTACGTGTTGGCGTAGACCGGTGCTGCCGGTGCGAGCAGGCGCTGAAGAGTCGAGGCGGCAGCGGGTGTGAACTCCCGAAGCGCGCCCGCCCCCGCGGCGACCCGGGCATCCGCTCCGCCCAGATAGAGGGCGCCGAGAACCCAGGCGTCCATCTCGAGGTCGACATGCTCGTCGTCGATGCGCTCGAGTGCGCCCGAGCCCGACCCGGTCGTCAGGCGGAATGAACCCGATGCGAATCCGAGCTCGTCCACGACTCGGAACGAGACGCTCCCCGAGTCGGAGTACCCCCGGGCGGTGAAGGCGGCGATGGGGTCGAGGATGCGCAGCCAGATGCGGTCCTCGACGTTGGTGACGCTCAGCACGCGGGGGTCGACGAGCGCCCAGCGCAGGGCGTCGTCGGGGGAGCCGCCCGAATAGGTGACCCGGCTGCTCAGATCGATCGACGCCAGGAACTGCCAGAGTGCGAGGGAGGCCGAGGGCACCGCCGCCACGAGGTCGGTGACCTCGATCGTGTGCGGCCTCGACTCCCAGCCGCCGAAACGGTAGGTCACGTAGCCGTCGACGGCTCCGTTCTCGTCGTAATGGACGGCCGCCCGCCTGGCCCGATCCTCGTCGCCCTCTTCGGTGACCCTGCCCGATATGCGGTCGCCGTACTGGGCGTGTCTGCCGATGGAACCCGGCTGTCCGGCGTGGAAAGCATCGAACACGGCAGGGGCGAGAGCGGGGATGTCACGGGGGTCGACGACCGCGCAGTGGCCGGCCGGGGTCGTCGTCAGCTCGAAGCGTGAATCGGTCTGCACGGCGATGTCGTGCACCCACGTCGCCGTGCCGAATCCGAAGCGTCGGTAGATCGATGCCTCGCTCGCGGTGAGAGCGGCGACCGCGTAGCCCGCCTCGGCGGCCCGGCCCAGGTCGTCCGTCATCATGCGGCGCAGGATGCCACGGCGCCGGTGCGTGGCCCGGACGGTCACGGACGAGATGAGGTGGGCGGCGATCTGCACCCCGGGGCTGACCGTCAGCGACTTCTCGAACGAGGCGAACGTGGCGACGGGGATGTCGGGGCGAAGCGAATGGGCGGGGGAGGCGGTGTCATACACCCCGGTGAGGGACTGCCCGTCCTCGACGAGATACGCCGCCATGGCGGCGGCGTGCGCGCTCGTGGGGCGGCGCGCAAGAAAGCCCAGCATGTCGGCCTCGAGCCAGCCGGCGGTCGCCGCATCCGGTGCATCACCGTCGAGGGCGGCGGGGAACGTGCGGAATTCGAGGGACTGTGTCGAGGTGCTCACCCGTCCACGCTAGCGGACGGCGCTCGGGTTCTCAGTCGACGGGTTCTCAGTCGATCGGTTCGAGCAGGCCCGCCTCCGACGTATCGAGCGAGATCGTCGGGAGCGACGACGTGATGACGCTGCCATCGGCGCGGAGGTTGCCCTCGACGTCGGCGGCACGGGGGGCACCGGGCAGTCGCGGTCCGTGATGGTCGAGTCCGATGAGCACGGGCTCGCCGGCCTGCACGGTGACGCTCTCGCCGCGCACGAAGACGGTGGCCCTGTCGCCCTCTTCGACCGTGAGTTCGATGTCGCCCTGGCGGAGGTCGACCCGAACGCGCGTGCCGCGCAGGGTGATGCGGTAGCTGAGCCCCTCCCATTCCTCGGGCAGGCGGGGATCGATCGTGATGCGCCCACCGTGGTCGCGGAACCCGCCGAATCCGTACACCAGGGCGCTCCACACGCCGCCGGTCGACGCGACATGCACGCCGTCGGCAGTGTTGTTGTGCAGGTCGGCGAGGTCGACGAACAGACCCGAGGTGAAGTACTTCAGAGCCAGGCTCGAGTATCCGACCTCGGCCGCGATGATCGACTGCACGACGGCGGAGAGCGTGGAGTCGCCGGTGGTGATCGGGTCGTAGTAGTCGAAGTCGGCCCGCTTCTCGGCGGCCGTGAACTGATCGCCCTGCAGCAGCAGGGCGAGCACGACATCGGCCTGCTTCAGCACCTGGAAGCGGTAGATCACCAGGGGGTGAAAATGCAGAAGCAGGGGGCGCTTCTCAGGAGGCGTGTGCGAGAGGTCCCAGCGCTCCTTCTCGAGGAACTGGGCGTCCTGCGGGTGGATGCGAAGGTTGTCGTCGAAGGGGATGTGCATCGCCTCTGCGGCGCGCGACCACTCGTCGATCTCGGCCTCGTCGAACGAGACCCGGGCGACCATGCGGTCGTAGGCCTGCGGATCCTCCTCGCGGATGCGGGTGACCGCCGCCGCTGCGGAGCGCAGGTTCGACCTCGCCATGACGTTGGTGTAGAGGTTGTCGTTGACCACGGTCGTGTACTCGTCGGGCCCTGTGACGCCGTGGATGTGGAAGATGTCGCCGCCGTTGGCGCGCCAGAATCCCAGATCCGCCCACATTCGTGCGGTCTCGACGAGGATGTCGATGGCCTCCCGTGCCAGGAAGTCCTCGTCTCCGGTGGCGGAGACGTACTGGGTGAGGGCGTGCGAGATGTCGGCGTCGATGTGGTACTGAGCCGTGCCGGCCGCGTAGTAGGCCGACGATTCGAGGCCGTTGATGGTGCGCCAGGGGAAGAGGGCGCCCAGCTGGTTGAGCTCCGTGGCCCGCATGCGCGCGTGATCGAGCATCGCGTGTCTGAAGCGCAGCGCGTTGCGGGCGGCGATGGGCGAGGTGTAGGTGAGGAAGGGGAGGACGTAGACCTCGGTGTCCCAGAAGTAGTGCCCGCCGTAGCCCGACCCGCTGACGCCCTTGGCCGATACTCCCTGGCCGTCTGCGCGCATGGATGCCTGGGCGAGCTGGAAGAGGTTCCAGCGGGTGGCCTGCTGCAGCACGGGCTGTCCGGGGAGTACGACGTCGGTGCGAGCCCAGAAGGCGGCGAGCCATTCCCGCTGGCGCTCGACGAAGGAGTCCATTCCCTCGTCGTGCGCCCGATCGAGCGTGCGATCGCAGCGGTCCGCGAGCTCACGCGTGGGCACACCGGACGACGTGTGATAGCTCACGGTCTTGGTGATGCGGATACGCTGGCCCTGCTTGGCGCGGATGCGGTAGACGTGCTTGGCGAGATCGTCGCCGATCTGCGACGACTCCTCGAACTCGTTCTCGGTCTCGATCGTGTGGTCTGCGCCGCAGGCGATGGTCATGCCCGAGTTGGTGCACCGGTAGCCCAGCACGTATCGGCCGTCGACTGCGCGCTTGTAGCGCGGCTGGAGAACGCGGTCGGTGAACGCCTCGGCCTTGCGCGGGTCGAAGTCCTTCGATGCCGCGGCAGGGGCGTGGTATTCGTCGATGCCGTCCTGACGGTTGAGGATCTGGCTCGAGATCACGACGGACGCGTCGGCATCGAGCAGTGTGACCTCGTAGTCCATGAACGCGAGGTGCCGATCGGTGAACGACACCATTCTGCGCGAGTCGATGAGCACTCGCTTGCCCGACGGCGTGCGCCACTCGAGAGAGCGGCGGAGCACACCGTCGGCGAAGTCGAGCCTGCGCTCGTACATCGGCAGGTCGGCCTCGGTGAGCACGAGCGGTTCGTCGTCGACGTAGAGCCGGATGATCTTCGCGTCGGGCGCGTTGACGATGGTCTGGCCGACCCGGGCGAAGCCGAAGGCCTCCTCCGCGTGCCTGATGGGCCAGGTCTCATGGAATCCGTTGATGTAGGTGCCGTGCTCGTGGCCGTCGCGGCCCTCGTCGACATTGCCGCGCAGTCCGAGGTAGCCGTTGCCGATCGCGAAGAGAGTCTCGGTTCGGCCCATGTCCTTCGAGCTGAAGTCGTTCTCGACGAGAGCCCACTCGTCGAGCGGGAAACGGTTGCGATCGAGCGGATCACGAGAGATGAGGTTCATTCGGGTTCCCCAGGGGTCGGAGTCGAGGAGGAGTGGGAGGAGAGGGGAAGCAGCACGTCGAGGTCGTCGACGACGATATCGGCTCCGCTTTCGAGGAGCTCTGCGACGCCGGCGCCGCGGTCGACCCCGAGAACGAGACCGAATTTACCATCGCGGCCGGCCTGCACACCCGAGTGCGCGTCTTCTACGACGACGCACTGCTCGGGGAGAAGCCCGAGGAGGTGCGCGCCGTAGGCGTAGGTCGCGGGGGAGGGCTTGCCCGCCAGCCCCATCTCGGCCGCGACGAGGCCGTCGACGACCACGTCGAATCGGTCTCGGATGCCGGCTGCGCGCAGTACAGGATCGGCGTTGCGCGAACTCGACACGACGGCCACGAGAAGTCCTGCGTCGACCACGGCGTCGAGGAAGCGGAGCGATCCCGGGTACGGCGCGACCCCGTCGGCCTCGAGGGACTCCGTGAAGGCGGAGTTCTTGCGGTTTCCGAGCCCGCAGACGGTGTCGAGCTGCGGCGGGTCGTCAGGTGTGCCCTCCGGCAACGAGATCGATCGCGACGCGAGGAACGATCGCACGCCGTCGTAGCGCGGCTTACCGTCGATGTAGGCGAAGTAGTCGGCGTCGGTGTACGGCTCGGCGATGCCTCGCGAGGCGAGATACGGCGAGAAGAGTCGCGCCCACGCTGACATGTGCACGTCGGCGGTGGGGGTGAGCACGCCGTCGAGGTCGAAGAGCACGGCCTTCAGCGACAGCAGCCGCTCGCGGGCGTCGGTGGGAGAGAGCACCGGAATCGGGGCAGAAGTCACAGGAGTCCTTGTGGGTACCGAGGGGGGATCGGGCGGAGAGAGTCGTGGGGTGCAGCGATGTATTTCCGCAATCGTAGCGGCTGCATGGAAACGTTTCCGCAACCGCGCGTCAGGGTGTGGACAGCCACGGACGGACGAGAGATTCCGATACCTCCCAGAGGCGGGCCGCGAGCGCGTCATCTCGGGCCGCCCGGCTTGCTCTCCCGTCGGGATGCAGCCCGTCGAAGTAGGTGCCGCTGGGTGCCGACGGAGCGGCGGCCGACACCAGCTCGACCAGCGGCACGGCCCCGGCCTGCGGGGTGAGGCCGAGCCCGCCGTTGCCGAGCGCGTTGCCGACCCGCAGCATCCATGACGACGCACCGAACGACGTCGTGACGAACCCGGGATGGAACGAGTACGCCGTGATTCCGCTGTCGCGCGTTCTGCGGGCCAGCTCCCTCGTCGTGAGCAGCACAGCGGTCTTGGCCGACCCGTAGGCCTGCCATCCGCCGAGCCAGGGCCACGTGCGGCTGTCGAGGTCGTCGAGCCTCAGTCGCCCCCAGCGGGTGGCCACGCTGCCGGTCGAGACGATCGTGACCGGGTGCCCCGCGGCCGCGGTCTCGCGCAGCCTCGGCAGCAGGAGCTCGGTCAGAAGGAAGGGGGCGAGGTGATTCACCTGGATCGTGCTCTCGTGCCCGTCGACGGTGCGTGTGCGCCGGGAGAACAGCCCGCCGGCGTTGTTGGCGAGTGCGTCTATGCGGCCGTAGCGGTGGAGCAGTTCGTCAGCCAGACGGCGGACCTCGGCGAGAGACGCGAAGTCGGCCACGAACGCCTCCGCGTCGTCGATGGATGCGGCGACGTCGTGCGTGCGGCCCGGATCGCGCCCGACGACGGCCACTCGGGCGCCGCGTCTGCCGAGCTCGAGGGCGGCCGATCGGCCGATTCCCGAGCTGGCGCCGGTGATGACCACGGTCGTGCCGGCCAGGGATCGGCCGGAGTCGGTCACCGGTAGTTGCCCTTCTCGAGTCCGGCCTCGATCTCGAAGCGGTTCGTCAGCGCGTTGCGCCCGGCGAGCATGTAGAGCACGGGGAAGACCATGCCGTACTTCTTCCACTGCTCGCGGTGCACGGCCTCGTGTTCGAGCACAGCCGGTTTGGCGTTGTCGTCGGTGAGGTAGACGCCGCCCACGCAGGAGCCGCCCCGGGAGAACGCCCACGTGGGCAGGCCGCGGAAGACGAAGAGGCCGTCGACCCGACGGACCTTTCCGGTGCTCAGCGCGAACCCCCAGACGAGAGCGACCGCCGTGGCGTACAGGTAGCCGGCACGGGCGAGCGGGGGAGCGAGCAGTACCGACTTCGCCGCCCTGGTGAGCGCCGTATCGGGAATGGCGATCGGCTTCACGCGCCGACGGGCCGACCGTAGGTCTCGAGCAGACGGAGCCAGACCTCGTTGATGGTGGGATACGCGGGAACCGCGTGCCAGAGCCGATCGAGAGGTACCTGGCCTGTCACCGCGATCGTGGCCGCGTGCAGCAGCTCGCCCACGTCGGGGCCCACGAAGGTGACCCCGAGCACGACCGTGCGGTCCTCGTCGACCACCATGCGGGCCGTGCCCTTGTAGCCGTCGGCGTGCACGCTCGCGCCGGCGACGTTGCCGATCTCGTAGTCGACGACTCGCGTGCGGTAGCCGGCCTTCTCGGCCGCCGCGGCGGTGAGGCCGACCGACGCGACCTCGGGGTCGCTGAAGGTGACCTGGGGCACGGCCTGGTGATCGGCGGTGGCGACGTGCGCGCCCCACGGCTGATCGAAGACCTCTCGCCCTGCGGCGCGGGCGGCGATGACGTCTCCAGCGGCACGTGCCTGGTACTTGCCCTGGTGCGTGAGCAGCGCCCGGTGGTTCACGTCTCCGGTGGCGTAGAGCCAGCCGCCGTCGGACGGCTCGCCGTCGTCGCCGACCACCCGAAGGGTGTCATCCACAGTGAGCCAGTCGCCGGGTGTGAGCCCGATGGTCTCGAGGCCGAGGTCGTCGGTGCGAGGCGTGCGGCCGGTGGCCACGAGCAGTTCGTCGGCGACGACGGTCGAGCCATCGTCGAGGCGCACGACGACGTCGCCGCCGCCCAGCCTCTCGACGCTCGTCGGCGACGTGTTCAGGTGCAGCGACACCCCGAGGTCTTTCAGGGAGGCCCCGACGAGCTCGCCCGCGAACGGCTCCATCGTGGCGAGGATCCCTCCGCGCGAGACGAGCGTCACCACGGAGCCGAGGCTGGCGTAGGCCGTGGCCATCTCGACGGCGACCACGCCGCCGCCGATGATCGCGAGTCGTGGTGGAATCGACTGCGCGCTCGTCGCCTCACGACTCGTCCACGGGCGCGCATCCTTCAGCCCGGGAATGTCGGGGAGCAGTGCTGCAGACCCCGTAGACACGGTGATCGCGTGTGTCGCCGAGTACCGGGTGGTCTGCCCGTCGGTGCCGGTCACCTCGATCTGTTTCGGGCCGACGAACCGCGCGTATCCCCGGATCAGGTCGATGCCCGCGCCGGCGACCCACTCCGCCTGGCTGGAGTCGTTCCAGTCGCTCGTGAACGAGTTGCGTCGCTCGAGCACGGCGGCCACGTCGATCTCGCCGGTCACGGCCTGCTTTGCGCCGCCGACGGCTCGGGCGGCGCGCAGAACGGTTCCACTGCGGAGAAGGGCCTTCGACGGCATGCATGCCCAGTAGCTGCATTCGCCCCCCACGAGTTCGCTCTCGACGAGCGCCGTGCGCAGCCCGCCTCTCACGGCCCGGTCGGCGACGTTCTCGCCGATGGCTCCGGCCCCGATGACGATGAGGTCGTATTCGGTCGTTGTCATGATGGTGTCCTGACGTCAGTGGCCGGTGAACCGGGCCGTGGTTCGGGAGGCGAATGCCTCGAGGCCGATGCGGGCATCGTCGCTGGAGGCGAGTCGCACGAGGGCGGGCTGGAGCTCGGCTTCGGCAGCCTGGTCGCCCGAGCGCACCGCGAGGCGTGCATTGGCGAGCGCCGCCTGAACGGCCAGCGGGGCCTGGGCGGCGATGCGTTCGGCGAGTTCGAGCGCCCGGTCGAACTGGATGCCGTCGGGCACGACCTCCTGCACCAGGCCGATTCTCAGTGCCTCGGCCGCATCGAACATGTCGCCGGTCAGAATCCAGCGCATCGCGTTGCCCCAGCCGACGGCACGAGGGAAGCGGAGCGTGGCGCCGCCGAACGGAAGGATTCCCCGGCTCACCTCGAGTTGGCCGAACCGCGTCGAGTCGGCCGCGACGACGATGTCGCTGGCCAGCATCAGCTCGATGCCGAGAGTCAGGCAGATTCCCTGCACGGCCATGACGACGGGCTTCGTCAGCGCCCGTCCGGACACCTGCCACGGGTTGATGCCGTCGGCATCGACGTAGTCGATTCCGTCTGCCGTGATGCGGGGGCCGATGTCGGCGAGGTCGAGCCCGGCGGTGAAGTGGTCGCCCGCGGCGTGCACGAGGCCCACGCGCAGCTCTGGATCGGAGTCGAGCTCGCCGTAGGCCGCCGAGAGCTGCTGCAGCATCGAGAAGTCGGCCGCATTGCGCTTCTCGGGCCTGTCGAGCCGGATGAGCAGCACGTGCCCCCGGCGCTCGGTCGTGATGCGCACGGGTTCTGCAGGGGTTCCTGTGTCGGTCACGGGGTCGCCTCCTCTGATCGCTGAATCGGCCGGGTGAGGGCCGAGATGATGCGGAGGATGCTGGGCAGGTCGTCGGAGGCGGCCTCCGGCGTCGAAGGGGCGAACTCCGTGATTCCGGCACCCACGAGCGGATACGACGTACGGATCTCCGAGATCGCCTGCACCAGTTGCTGCACGGACAGGCCGAACGGTTCGGGGTATCCCACGCCGTCGATCTCGGCAGGATCGAGCACATCGAGATCGACGTGGATGTAGACCCGGCTCGCGCCCGTCTGTGCGATCGCCTCGACCAGGGAGCCGGGCTGCTGCAGCGCGGTCGGTGCGACCATTCGAAGGCCGGAGGCTTCGACGAATGCGGCCTCGTCGTCGTCGAGCGAACGCGTTCCTGCGAGCACCACCTGCGCCGGCGACAACGGGGAGCCGGGCACGAGCGCCTCGGGGCCGTCGCCGAGCAGGGTGCGCAGCACCATGCCATGGAAGGCATGCGAGGGCGACGACTCGGGCGAGTTCAGATCTCCGTGGGCGTCGAACCACACGACCGCGGTCGTCGAATCTGCGAAGCCTGCGAGCGCATGCGGAATGGAGCCGAGCTCGACGGCGCAATCGCCTCCGATCGTGATCACCGGTCCGGTAGTGCCCGCGAGCACCCGCTGCTGGTTCGCGAGCACCGACTGGAGCGCCGTGAAGCGGAGGACGCCGGTTCCCTGCGACTCGCCGGCGCCGACGGGCACGTCGACGGTGCGGGTCGCGGCGGCCGGAAGGTCGCCCTGGATCGCCGAGGCCCCGTCGACGAGACGCATGGCGCGCGACGAACCGGACCCCTGCCACTGCGGCACGATCACGAAGGTTGCTGGCACGTACTCAGTCTTCCACGGTCTTCGGCGCGGGGGAGCGGATGCTATTCGACCGGAGCGTCGATGGGGCGGGGAGGCTGGTTCTTCGCCTTCAACTGCGCCAGGCGGGCATCCACCTCGGTGAGCTCGCCGATGTCGTCGAGGCTCTCGAACTGCGCGTCGAGGCTCGACGCGGCCAGCTCCTCCTGGCCTCGCACCTTGGCCTCTTCGCGGCGGATCTTGTCTTCGAACCTGCCGAGGTCGCTCGTGGGGTCGAGAACGTCGATGCTCTTCAACGCGTCGTGAACGGCGCTCTGCGCCTCGACGGTCTTGGCGCGGGCGGCGAGCTCGTCCCGCTTGCGGGTGAGCTGGCCGAGCTTCTCCTTCATCGAGTTGAGTCCGGACTTGAGCTTCTCGACGATCTCGGTCTGCGACGCGATCGACGGCTCGGCGTCGCGAGCCTCGTTCTCGCTCTGCAACTGGCGCGTCAGGGCCACCTTCGCGAGCGCGTCGAACTTGTCTGCGTCGACCGTGTTGCCGGCGACGCGCAGTTCATCGCCCTTCTGGCTCGCAGCGAGGGCCTTGCGACCCCAGTCCTCCGCCGTCTTCACGTCTTCGCGGTGGTCCTCTTCGAGCAGGCGCAGGTTGCCGATGGTCTGCGCGATCGCGTTCTCGGCATCGGCGATGTTGTCGCTGTAGTCGCGCACGAGCTGGTCGAGCATCAACTGGGGATCTTCGGCCTGGTCGATGAGCGCGTTGATGTTCGCCTTCGCGAGCTGGGTGATGCGACCGATGATGGACTGCTTTGCCATGTTCTTCTCCTTGGGGTGTAGCCGTGGTTTGTGCGTCTTCTAGAAGCGTCCGCCGCCGCCGCGCCGCCCGCCGGAGCGTCCCGACGACGAGCTCCTGCGTGAACCCGACGATCGCGAGGAGCCCGATGAGCGAGAGGAGCCGGAGGAACGTCCGCCGCCGCCCCAGCTCGACGAGCCGCCGAACATGCCTCCGGAGTAGGAGCGCCGCGACGACCCGCCGCCGGAGAGGAGCCCGCCGAGAAGGCCCCCCAGCATCGCCGAGCCATCGATCCCCGAGCCGCCCTGCTCGTAGCCGCCTTGCCCGGAGTACGTGCTGAAGGCATCCACGTCGATGCGCGCCGCCTGATCGGCGGCCTGTGCGAACTGGTACGCCTGGGTCGCCGACGACAGGGCGCGTTCCGGATCGGTGGACTGCAGTCCGTATGACTCGTTCAGCAGCCGTTCGGCCTCGGCGATGCGAGTGCGGGCGTCGACGCTCACCGCTCCCCGGCGGGTCACCACGTATTCCTTGACGGCGGTGATGGTGCTGGATGCCGCGGTGAGGGTTCTCGACAGCTGCTCCTGCGTGCGGGCGGTGCGTTGGGCCTGCTCGCGCACTCCCGCGAGGGCGGCGTCGAGGGGTGCGTTCGCGCGCTGCAGGGCCTGGAGGGCGGCCACGGGATCGGC
Organism: Agreia sp. PsM10; assembly: GCF_030433855.1. Classification (GTDB taxonomy): domain Bacteria; phylum Actinomycetota; class Actinomycetes; order Actinomycetales; family Microbacteriaceae; genus Agreia. The sequence continues at coordinate 298,608 of NZ_JARUXC010000001.1, forward strand.
CGCCCCCGATTCTCGTGCCTGGGTGACCGCGGAGTCGAGGGTCGCGACGAGGGGAGAGAGCTCGGCGCCTCGGGGAGCGCCCTGCGGCGTGGCGAGGAGGGACCGGGCTTCGACGATGTCGTCGGTCGCCTCGGTGACGGCGCTCGCCAAGGCGGCGGCCGCGTTCTGGAGCGCCGATCCGAGCGTGCCGACGGCAGCGAGAAGCGTCTCGGACTGGGCCACGGCGGCCTGGGCTCGTTGGATGCTCACGGCTGCCTCGCTGGCGCGCCCGCCCGAGATCAGGCCGGGAACCGCCGTCGCCGTCGTGTCGGCGTAGGCGAGGAGCTTCTCGGCCTGGGCCGGGTTCTCGAGGACGGTGGCGAGGGCATTCGCCGAGTATGTCGCTCTCAGCGACTGCAGTGTCTGCACGGCGGCAGGGATGTGCTGCCGGGCGGTCGCGACGCCCGATGCGATGGCGTCGAGCGAGGGCTGGGGGTTCTTCTCGAGTTCGCGCAGCGCGGCGAAGGCGTCGGCCTGGGCGTCGAGCTCGGCGTCGGCACTGGTGCACAGCTCGATGATCTTCAGCGACCAGGCCCGCCTGTCTTCTGGGCTGTCCGGGGTGCGGTCGTCGAGGTTCTGCTTGAGCGCGAAGCTCTGGCGCACCTTCTCCTTCGCACTGTCGAGCGCCTGCACGAACGCCGCCGTGGCGTCGTCGCCGAACTGCGCGATGGCGAAGCCCAGCTCCTGCTCGCTGCTCTTCACCGCGTCGTCGAGCTGGACCAGGAGCCGGCCGACCTCCCTGTCGAGTTCGAGCTGGCTCGGGCCGTCGGTGCCGGATTGGGCCTCAGCCGCCTTCGCCTTCGACCGCTTGCGCAGGTAGACGGCGCCGACGACCCCGGCCACCACCACGACCGTGCCGCCCAGAGCCCAGGTCAGAACGGAGGATCCTCCGCCGGCCGTGCTCGCGGCTTCACCCGGGGTGATCACGGGTGGCGACACGCTCTCGCCGTCGAGCAGTTCGGAGAGCCCCGACGCGGTGTTGATGGCGGCCCCCGCCCAGTCGTTCTGGCGGAGGGACGGCTGGATGGAGGTGGTCTCCAGCTCGCTGAGCTGCGCATCGGTGAGCGCGAAGTCAGGATCGACGGACAGCTGGTAGAGACGGTCGTCGGTCGAGACCGCCAGCAGAACGTCGTTCACTCCGAGATCGTTCTTCGTCGCGGTGTCGTCGGCCCAGGCCTCCCTGTCGGCCACGCCCGTGAAGCTGTCGACGTAGACGACGAACAGGTTCGTGCCCTCTGTCTGCGAGAGCTCGTCGAGCGCATCCTGCACTTCGGCCGCACGGGTGCCCACCACCCCCACGCGATCGACGACATAGGCGCCGCCGAGGTTCACCGGGTCGGTCGCCTGGGCGGCCTGCGGCGCCTGCAGGGCGAGCAGGGCGAGCACGAGTCCGGCACCGGCGACGAGGCCGGATCGGAGAGGGGAATATCGTCGTCGATCGGTTCTGGACATCGCAGGCAGTCTAGAACAAGGGCCTGCGCCGAGCCTATGACCACGTATGTGTCGTCTCGTTACGACGGGGCTGGGGAGGAGCGTGGAGATTCAGCATGATGGGTTCATGGCCACCCGTTCGGAGAAGCGACTCAGCGTCGTCGAAGTGACCCGGTATCGCCCTCGCGACGTCGACTACCACGCCTATGTCGAGGTGCTCAACTCCCGGGCGGTTCGGGCCGCCGAGGATGCCGGATGGATCGTGAACCGGGTCGCCGCGGCCGACGTCGGCACGGCCTCCCTGCTCGCCCTCACCGACGCGAGCGAGGCCATCATGCTCATGGGCGGAGAGGACATCTCACCGCGTTTCTACGGCGGCGACGAGGACTACCCCTTCGAGAGCCAGCATTTCGAGACGGCCGACGAGGGGCAGATCGCCCTCGTGCATCGAGCGATCCGCAGGGGAACCCCACTTCTGGGCGTGTGCCGTGGACTGCAGATCATCACCGTGGCCCTCGGAGGCGACATCGTTCAGGATCTCGGCACCGACACGATCCACAAGAACCTCGGAGCCCCTATCCGCGACATCATGGCAGCGCACCCGGTGGCCCTCGACCGCTCCTCGAGGCTCGCCGCAGACCTCGGCACACGCGAACTCGTCGTGCAGAGCGCGCATCACCAGGCCGTCGGCCGGCTCGGCGACGGACTCGTGGCCGTGGGCACGGCCCCCGACGGTGTCGTGGAGGCGGTCGAGCATGTCGATGCTCCGATCACCGGCGTGCAGTTCCACCCCGAGGACCCCGGTGCGCCAGCCGGCCAGCTGGCCTCCCTCGTCGCCAGGCTGAGCGCCCGCGAGGCGGCGTTCGCCTGAGGCCGAACGCCCGCAGTCGGTCGGTCAATCGGTCGAGCGGGTCGCCGCCGCGATGATCGCGGTGAGAGACGCCTGCATGGCCTGGAGTTCGGAGACGGGCATGCCGAGCTGCTCGATCATCGTCTGCGGAATCGACTCCGCCCGCGACCGCAGCTTCCGTCCCTCCGGCGTGAGCGTGACGTCGAGACGCCTCTCGTCCGTCGCGCTGCGCCGACGATCGATCAGACCGGATGCCTCGAGCCGCTTGAGCAGGGGAGACAGGGTCGCGGGGTCGAGTTGCAGCGCGGCGCCCAAGTCCTTCACCGATCTCGGATCCTGCTGCCACAGAGCGAGCATCACCAGGTACTGGGGATGGGTCAGTCCGAGCGGCTCGAGAACGGGACGGTAGAGAGCGATGACGCTGCGAGAGGCGACTGCGAGGGCGAAGCACACCTGATTCTCGAGTGCGAGCACATCGACGTCGTCGGTCACGCCCGCCCCCTCCACCGTGCGTTTCGCACGAATCAATAGGGCACTAAGTATATGGCGCCTACAGGCCGGGAACGTGCCGGATGTTGGACCGCGCGAGCTTGACGGCCTCTCCGACACCGCCGTTCAACACGAGCTTCGACATCGCGAGACCGAAACCGCTGACCTGCTTCGCCGTGATCGTGGGCGGCAGCGACAGCGCCAACGGGTCGGTGCTGATGTCGACCAGAGCCGGGCCGTCATGGGCGAACGCCTCGCCGAGCGCATCCTTCAGCTGCCCCGGGTCGTCGACCCGGCGCGCGAAGAAGCCGAGCGCCGTCGCAACGGCGGCGTAGTCCACGCCGGGCACATCCACGCCGAAATCGGGATAACCGTCGACGAACATCTCGAGTTTCACGAGACCGAGGGTGGAGTTGTTGAACACGACGACCTTGATCGGCAGTCTGTAGGCGGCGATGGTGACGAGCTCACCGAGCAGCATCGACAGCCCGCCGTCGCCCGAGATCGTGACGACCTGCCTGCCGGGATACGCCGACTGTGCTCCGATCGCCTGCGGAACCGCGTTCGCCATCGATCCGTGCAGATACGACCCGATCAGCCGCCGCCTGCCGTTGGGCGTGATGTACCGCGCCTGCCAGACATTGCCCATGCCGGTGTCGGCCGTCACGATCGCGTCGTCGGAGATGAGCTCGTCGAGCACGGTCGCGGCGAACTCAGGGTGAATCGGCACCGCCCGGTCGACGTCGGTGTACTTTCCGACCACGGAGTCGAGGAGCTTGTGGTGCCGCTTGAGGGTCTTGTCGAGGAACGACCGGCTTCGCTCGCCCCGGATCAGGGGCGTGAGGGCGGCGAGGGTGGATGCGACATCGCCGTGGATCGCGTGCGTCACACTCGCCCTCCTGCCGAGGTGCGAGGCGTCGGCGTCGATCTGTGCGATCACGACTTTGCGACCGTCGGGCAGGAACTGCTCGTAGGGGAAGTCGGTGCCGAGGAGGATGAGCAGCTCTGCGTCGTGGATCCCGGCGTGGGCGGCGCCGTAGCCGAGCAGGCCCGTCATGCCCACGTCGAAGGGGTTGTCGTACTGGATCCACTGCTTGCCGCGAACGGTGTGGCCCACGGGAGCGGCGAGGAGATCGGCGAACGCCACCACCTCGTCGTGCGATCCCTCGACGCCCGCGCCGGCGAAGATCGCCACCGTCTTCGCCTCGTTGATCGCGGCGGCAAGCGTCTCGACGTCGGCCGAGTCGGGCACGATCGCGGGGGTCCGGGGCAGAACGAATGCGGGGGCCGAGCCCTCGGCATCCAGTTCTGCGACGTCGCCGGGCAGCGACACGACGGCCACGCCGCCCAGGCCTGTGGCATGACGGATGGCCGAGTTCACGACGCGGGGCGCCTGCGCGGCCGTCGAGACGAGTTCGCAGTAGTTCGAGCACTCGACGAAGAGCCGGTCGGGGTGCGTCTCCTGAAAGTAGGAGCTGCCGATCTCGACGCTCGGGATGTGGCTCGCGATGGCGAGCACGGGAGCGCCGGATCGATGCGCGTCGAACAGGCCGTTGATGAGGTGAAGGTTGCCGGGCCCGCAGCTGCCGGCGCAGACGGCGAGGCGGCCGGTGAGCTGGGCCTCGGCGCCGGCGGCGAAGGCAGCCGCCTCCTCGTTGCGCACGTGGATCCAGTCGATGCCGCCGTGGGCCGAGCCCCCGGTGCGGCGAACGGCGTCGACCACGGGGTTGAGGCTGTCTCCCACGATCCCGTAGATGCGGTGCACCCCCGCGTCGATGAGCTGGGCGATGAGCTGGTCTGCAACGGTTCTGGCCATGGGCCCAGTAAACCCTGCTCGGCTGGACGGGGCCTAGGACGCCTGTCGAGTCTCGGCTGCGGTGCGCGGCCATCGCCGGGAGATCCAGAGCACCCCGGCCGCGGTCAGGCCGATGACCGCGGCGATCAACACCACGTAGAACGCGACCGACACGTAGCCCTGAGGCGAGGTGTTGGGGTTGAGGAACGGGTAGGGATACCAGTAGTCGGTCGAGGCGACCTGGTCGACGACGAAGGGAGCGCGGACGAGCGTGTAGACGACCCAGGCCAGGGGATAGATCAGGATGATGCCGATGCGTCGCGCCCCGAGCGGCCGGCGGCCGGGCGCGAGGATCCAGTCGACCAGGAGGTACGCGGGGGCGACGGCGTGCAGGATCTCGTTGGACCACCCGAGGGTCGCGCCCTGGGGCAGCTCGATGCCGCGCAGAAGCAGGTTGTAGACGATGCCGGTGACGACCATGTAGGTGACCACCGCGGAGCGCGTCACCTGGAACCATTCGGGATCCGCGCCGCGTCGTGAGACGAGAAGGCATGCCCCGATGGCGAGAACCACGGTCGCGGCGATGTTCGACTCGATGGTGAAGAAGCTGAAGAAGTTCACGATGTTGCTGCCGACGTTCGTGACGCCCCTCGACGACCAGAACGCGAGGCTCGTGATGAGCTGGCCGACGATGGCGGCGATGATCGCGACGGCGATGGCGGAGCGGAAGACCGCGAAGAGGATTCTCATGCCGGTGTCATCCCCTTCGACGCGACCGAGGTGTAGCTGGAGACGCTGTGTTGCGGAAAACCGTGTGCACTCCAGGGGAGCCGTGTGCCCTCGACTGGATTTGAACCAGCGACCTATTCCTTCGGAGGGAAGCGCTCTTCCGCTGAGCTACGAGGGCGTACTCCAGAAAACCTACCAGAAGCGGCGCACAGTAGCGCGCTTCGGCGGCTGCACGCAACGGCCGCACGGGCAACATCATCCGGAAACATTCGGATGACATGATGCTGCTCATGAAGCGCTCCGTCTCCGCCCACATCGCCGTCCGAATCGACAGCCCGGTGACCATGGTCTTCGCCGCATCCGTGGCCGAGGGCATCACCCGGGAGGTCGAGACACTCGACTTCCGCTACGGGGGAAGCAGCATCACGCCCGTGGAGATCAGCGACCTGCACGGCACCCGCCTCCATCAGTTCACCGTGGGCGCCGGCACCCTCACCATGGACTACTGGGCCACGGTGACGGGGGAGGCCGTGCCCGCCGAGATCACGGCCATCGATCGCATCACCTACCTCAAGCCCAGCCGGTACTGCGAGTCCGACATCCTGTTGCCGACCGCCGTGTCGGAGTTCGCCGGGCTGAAGGGCAGGGCTCTCCTCGACGGAGTCAGCTCCTGGGTCGGCGACAAGCTCAGCTATGTGCCGGGCTCGAGCCTGCCCACAGACGGCGCCGTACGCACTCTGCTCGCGCGACAGGGGGTGTGCCGCGACTACGCCCATCTCGTGGTGGCGCTGCTGCGCGCCCTCGACGTTCCGGCGCGACTCGTCGCGGTCTACGCGCCCGGGCTCGATCCCATGGACTTCCACGCCGTGGCCGAGGCGTTCATCGACGGCGCCTGGCACATCGTGGATGCGACGGCCCTGGCGCCCCGACAGAGCCTCGTGCGCATCTCCACGGGTCGCGACGCCGCCGACACCGCCTTCCTCACCAACCACGACGGGCTCCTCACCCTGACCGAGCTCGAGGTCACGGCGACGGTCGACGAGCTGCCCACCGACGACGTGACCCAGCTGGTGCAGCTGCGCTGACCGGGGCGGCGGCCCGCGCAGACGGGCCGGCACGGCCCGAACGGTAAGATCGACGCTCGTGACTCCCGAACAGCTCTCCCTCGCCCTCTTCGACATCGTGACCGCCCGCATCGAGCGGCGCCGTGCAGCCGGAGAGGCCGTTCCGGACGGCGCCGTCACGATCGCCGACCTCGCGCTCGAGCGTCCGCGCAACCGCGACCACGGAGACTGGGCGTCGAACGTTGCCATGAAGTTCGCAGGCCGTCTCGGCACGAACCCTCGCGCGTTCGCCGCCGAGATCACGCCCGAGATCGAGGCGATCCCCGGCGTGGCGTCGGTGGATGTCGCGGGTCCCGGATTCATCAACATCACGCTCGACGTCGCCGCGGCCGCCGAGATCGCCCGGCAGATCGTCGATGCCGGAGACGAGTACGGGCGCAACGACTCCCTTGCAGGCCTCTCGGTCAACATGGAGTTCGTCTCGGCGAACCCGACCGGGCCCCTGCACCTCGGGCACACCCGGTGGGCCGCACTCGGCGACGCGATCGCCCGCGTGCTGCGCGCATCCGGTGCCGTGGTCGCGACCGAGTACTACATCAACGACGCCGGCAACCAGATGGACAACTTCGGCCTCTCGATCCTTGCGGCCGCCAAGGGCGAGCCGACGCCCGAGAAGGGATACCCCGGCGCCTACATCGGCGAGCTCGCGAAGCACGTGCTCGAGAGCGTGCCGAACCTGCTCGAGCTTCCGCTCGACGAGGCCGTTCCGCTCGCCCGCGACCTCGGCTACCTGAAGCAGCTCGAGGAGATCAAGGACTCCCTCGAACGCTTCCACGTGCACTTCGACGTGTTCTTCTCGGAGCGCACCCTGCACGCGGGCGACCCCGCGACCGGCCGGAGTCTCATCGACGACGCGGCCGACCGGCTGCGCGCCCAGGGCCACGTCTTCGAGGCCGACGATGCGGTGTGGGTGCGCACCACCGACTTCGGCGACGACAAGGATCGTGTGCTGACCCGTGGCAACGGCGTCGTCACCTACTTCGCCGCAGACGCCGCGTACTACCTCAGCAAGAAGGACCGCGGCTTCACCGAGAAGATCTACCTCCTGGGCGCAGACCACCACGGCTACGTGGGCCGCCTCAAGGCCCTGGCCGCCGCGGCGGGTGACGACCCGAACGTGAACATCTCGGTGCTGATCGGCCAGCTGGTGAACCTCAACGGAGCCAGGCTCTCGAAGCGCGCGGGCAACATCATCGAGCTCGACGACCTGCTGGAATGGGTCGGCGCCGACGCCCTGCGGTACTCGCTCGCCCGGTATCCTGCGGATTCGCCGCTGTCGCTCGACGGAGACGTGCTGCGGTCGAAGACCAATGACAACCCCGTCTTCTACGTGCAGTACGCCCACTCGCGCACCCGTTCGGTTGCACGGAACGCGGCCGCGGCCGGGGTCGAGCGCTCCGCGTTCGATCCATCGCTGCTGTCGCACGAGTCGGAGACCGAACTGCTCGGATCGCTGCAGGAGTTCCCGCGCATCGTGCAGAAGTCGGCCGAGCTGCGCGAGCCGCATCGCATCGCCCGGTACCTCGAAGAGGTCGCCGGCCACTACCACCGCTGGTACTCGCAGGCCCGCGTGCTGCCGCTCGGCGACGAGCCGATCAGCGACCTGCACCGCACCCGCCTGTGGCTCAACGACGCAGCCGGCCAGGTCATCCGCAACGGACTCGACCTCCTCGGTGTGTCGGCCCCGGAACGGATGTAGCGGAGCATCGTGGGGGAGTCGACGTACCCGACCGAGCCTGTTCCGCGCCGCCGTCGCCGTGGTGTCGGGGTGGTGATCGCCCTGGTCGTGGTGGTGGTTCTCGCCGTCGGCGTGGTCGTGGCCGACGTGTCGCTGCGGGCCTACGCCCAGGATCGCGCGGCCTCCGAGATCGCTGCGAGCCTGCCCGACACGGTCGAGGGCGACATCGATGTGTCGATCGACGGGTTCTCGTTTCTGCAGCAGTATCTCTCGGGCACATTCGATCGGGTGGAGCTCGACGCTCCCGCCCTCACGGTCTCCGGGGTTCCGGTCGACGCGCACGTCGTCGCCACGGGGGTCCCCACCGATCTGTCGAAGCCTGTCGGCGCGGCGTCGGCCACCCTCACCCTCAGCCAGGACGCGGTGAACAGCGTTGTCGAAGTCCCCGGAGCCGCGACCCTGACACTCGATGATCAGGCTGTCGGCTATGACGGATCGATCTCGTTCCTCGGTCTGAGCATCGACTACCTGGTCACGGCCTCCGTCTCGGTGACGCCCGATTCGGTCGTGCTGTCGCCGCAGAAGGCGACTCTGACGGCCGGCTCGGCCGTGGTCGACGCCTCCGACGCGCTCGACGCGGTTCTCGACGAATCGATCCCCCTCTGTGTCGCAAGCTACCTGCCGCAGGGCGTCGAGCTCGCCGACCTCACGATCACGCCCGGCCAGGCGACCGTCGTGCTCCGGGCATCCGATCTCTCGATCGACGAGACGAGCCTGAGCACTCTGGGCGTCTGCCCGTGACCGACCCCCGGTTCTCGTTCCACGACGTGGGCGCGTCGCCCGGCGGCGCGCGTGCCCTCGCGATCACGGCCGATTCCGCGGTGTGGTGTGTCGACGGCTCTGCCGCCGTGCTGAGACGGTCGGTCGACGGCGAGCTGAGCCGGTTCGATCTCGGGCAGGCGACCGCAGAACCGCGCTCGGTGGCCGCGGCGACCCGAGACTCTGTCTGGGTCACCGATCGCGGCACCGATCGCATCCTCCGACTCGATCCCTCCGGCGTCGTCTGGTCGACGCGGGCTCCGACAGCGCATGCCGGGCTCGCCGGCATCGTCGGCCTCGACGACGGCAGCGCCTGGTTCGTCGAAGAGCGTGCGGATGCGATCGGTCGCGTCGACATCCTGGGCCGCGTCACCGAGTTCGCCCCGGGAGCCGTCGGGGGAGAGCCGTCCTCGATCGCGTCCGACGGCACATCGGTGTGGTTCGGACTTCCCGGGGCGCGCGCCATCGCCTACGCCCGGGGCGGCGACTCGCAGCCCGGCCTGGTGCGCTTCGACGACCCGCTCGCCGCTCCGACAGACGTGAGCGTCGGCGACGACGGATGCCTGTGGTTCGCCGATCCCGGACGTGGCGTCATCGGTCGCCTGGACCGCGGCGGCGAGGTGACCGAGTTCGCTCTCGCCGAGGGCCTTCGCCCGATCCGCGTCGGCGCCGACCCTCGGGGCGGCTGCTGGTTCACGATGCTGCACCGCGCCTCGATCGGTCGAGTCGACGGCGACGGCCGCATCGCCACGGTCGACATCCCCGGCGATCGAGGCGCTCCCGTTGCGATGGCTTCTGCTTCCTCCGGAGACCTGTGGCTCGCCCTCGAGCGCGGCGACCTCGCGCGCTTCGCCGACCCCGGAGACCCGGCCGACGGCATCCAGTAGTATTTCTGCTGTCGCCCTTCTGCGGGCGTGCACAGGCTTCAGGAACCAATCCGGGTTCGCTCGCCCCCACCCGACCACTGGTCCCGTGCCGGGACGATCGATCTCATCCGAGGATCCTCAATGACCTCCGTCGCAAGTCCCCTCGCGCCCGACTGGCTGGCCGTGCCCGCCGACCCGAATGATCTCCCCGCATCGGTGTGGCCGTCGAGCGTTCTCCGCGATCGGCACGGCGTGCTCTCGATCGGCGGCGTTCCCGCAACCGATCTCGTGCAGCAGTTCGGCACTCCGCTGTACGTGGTCGACGAGGAGCACGTGCGTGCGCGTGCCCGCGAGACCCTCGACGCGTTCACCGGTCAGTTCGAGCGCATCGGAACGCGGGCGAAGGTCTACTACGCGGGCAAGGCGTTCCTCAGCACCGCCGTCGCGCGCTGGGTGAGCGACGAGGGGCTCGGCGTCGATGTCTGCACGGGCGGAGAGCTCGCCGTCGCACTGGCGGCGGGGGTCGATCCGGGCCGCATCGGCATGCACGGCAACAACAAGTCGCTCGACGAGATCGAGCGGGCCGTCTCCGCCGGGGTCGGAACGATCGTGATCGACAGCGAGATCGAGATCGATCGCGTGGCCGCGGCCGCCGCCCGGCTGGGCCGCGTTCAGGGCGTGAGACTTCGCGTCAACAGCGGGGTGCACGCGCACACGCACGACTTTCTCGCCACCGCCCACGAAGACCAGAAGTTCGGCTTCCCCCTCGACCGCGCCGAAGCCGCCGTCAGGTCGATCCGTTCGCACGCCGCTCTCGAGTTCCGGGGGCTGCACTGCCACATCGGCTCGCAGATCTTCGGTGCCGACGGCTTCGCGGAATCGGCGGCACGTCTGCTCTCCCTGCACGCGAGACTGCTCGAGACCGGGCCCGTGCCCGAGCTCAACCTGGGAGGCGGATTCGGTATCGCGTACACGACCGCCGACGACCCCACTCCCATCGCGGAGCTCGCCGCCCGCATCGCGAGCATCGTCGAGGCGGAGTGCGCGGCTCTCGGCATCGCCCTTCCGGTCGTGGCCTTCGAGCCGGGACGCTCGATCATCGGCGGCGCGGGAGTCACCCTCTACAGTGTCGGCACCATCAAAGACGTCGATGTCACGCTTCAAGGCGGTTCGTCCGACGCCACCGCGCCGCGACGCTATGTGAGCGTCGACGGCGGCATGAGCGACAACGCACGAACCGCCCTCTACGGTGCCGACTATTCCGTGCGTATCGCGAGCCGCGCATCCGATGCCGATGCGGCCCTCGTGCGCATCGCGGGCAAGCACTGCGAGTCGGGCGACATCGTCGTGAACGCCGATTACCTGCCCGCCGACGTGACACCCGGCGACCTGCTCGCCGTGCCCGCGACCGGCGCCTACTGCTGGGCCCTGGCAAGCAACTACAACATCGTCGGTCGACCGCCTGTCGTCGCCGTCGCCAATGGCGAGGCGCGTCTGCTCATCCGCGGCGAGACCGAGCACGACCTTCTCGCGCGCGACACGGGTTTCGCGCCGACCGCACCGGGAGCATCATGATCGCCTATCGCAACCTCCGAGTCGCCCTCCTGGGAGCCGGTTCCGTCGGCGCCCAGGTGGCGACGCTGCTCACCGAACACCACGACGAGCTCGCCTCCCGGGTCGGAGCCGGTCTCGACCTGGTCGGCATCGCGGTGCGCGATGTCGACGCACCCCGCTCGGCGCCACTCGATCCGGCACTGCTCACGACCGACGCGATGAGCCTCATCGAGTCGGCCGACATCGTGATCGAGCTGATGGGCGGCATCGAGCCGGCCCGCAGCTACATCCTGCACGCGCTCAATTCGGGTGCCGACGTCGTCACCGGCAACAAGGCGCTCCTCGCCGCCCACGGGCCCGAGCTGCAGGCCGCAGCCGAGCAGGTCGGTGCGCAGGTCTACTACGAGGCCGCCGTTGCGGGGGCGATTCCGATCATCCGTCCCCTGCGGGAGAGCCTCGCCGGTGACCGCGTCAAGCGGATCCTGGGCATCGTCAACGGCACCACGAACTTCATCCTCGACAAGATGGACGTGGAGGGCGACACCTTCGAGAACGCCCTGGCCGTGGCGACGGAGCTGGGCTACGCCGAGGCCGACCCCACCGCCGACATCGAGGGCTACGACGCCGCGCAGAAGGCGGCCATCCTCGCCCGGCTCGCCTTCCACACCGACGTTCCCGTCGAGGCCGTGCACCGTGAGGGCATCACGACGATCACCGCGGCACAGGTGAGCCAGGCCCAGAAGGCCGGCTACGTGGTCAAGCTGCTGGCAATCTGCGAGCGGCTCACCGACCCGGAGACCGGCGTCGAGGGGGTCTCGGCCCGCGTGTATCCGGCCCTGATCTCCCGCCAGCACCCGCTCGCGGCCGTCCACGGCGGCAAGAACGCGGTGTTCGTCGAGGCGGAGGCCGCCGGAGATCTCATGTTCTACGGCGCGGGAGCGGGCGGCATCGAGACGGCCTCGGCGGTTCTCGGCGACGTCGTCTCCGCGGCTCGACGCCACGTCGCCGGCGGTCCGGGCGTGGCGGAGACGACCCACGCGAACCTCACCATCCTGCCGATCGACAGCGTGAGCACCCGTTATCAGATCACCCTCGAGGTCTCGGATGCGCCGGGCGTGCTCGCGCGCATCGCCTCGCTGTTCAGCGAGCACGGCGTCTCCGTCGAGGCCGTGCAGCAGTCGGTCGCGTCGGTGGGGCCGGATGCCGTGGCCGCGGGAACGACGGAGGGCTCCGGCACCGCTACCCTTGTCATTGTCACCCACGAGGCCAGCGAGCGCGCACTGTCGCGCACGGTGGCCGCCATCGCCGACCAGAAGGTCGTCGTGCGGGTCGAATCCGTTCTGAGAGTTGAAGGAGCATGAATCCCGTGAGCACCACACGAGCATCCCGCCAGTGGCGCGGAGTGCTGCACGAGTACGCGGACCGTCTCGACATCTCGGAGGCGACCCCCATCGTGACGCTCGGCGAGGGTGGAACGCCCCTCATCCCGGCGCCCGCGCTGTCTGCTCGCACCGGAGCCCAGGTCTACGTGAAGTTCGAGGGCATGAACCCCACGGGCTCGTTCAAGGACCGTGGCATGACCATGGCCATCTCGAAGGCCGTCGAGCATGGCGCCAAGGCCGTCATCTGCGCGTCCACGGGCAACACGTCGGCGTCTGCCGCGGCCTACGCCACCCACGCGGGCATCACGGCCGCGGTGCTCGTGCCGGAGGGCAAGATCGCTCTCGGCAAGCTCAGCCAGGCCATCGCGCACAACGCCGAGCTGCTGCAGGTCCGCGGCAACTTCGACGACTGCCTCGACATCGCCCGCGACCTCGCCGAGAACTACCCCGTGCACCTGGTGAACTCGGTGAACCCCGATCGCATCGAGGGCCAGAAGACCGCCGCGTTCGAGGTCGTCGAGGTCCTCGGCGACGCTCCCGACTTCCACATCGTTCCCGTCGGCAACGCGGGCAACTACACGGCCTACTCGCGCGGCTATTCAGAAGAACTCGTGCGCGGCGAGACCACCAAGCTTCCCCGCATGTTCGGATTCCAGGCGTCGGGCAGTGCACCCATCGTGCGCGGCGAGATCGTGCGCAACCCCGAGACGATCGCGTCGGCCATCCGCATCGGAAACCCGGCGTCGTGGGAGCTCGCACTCGCAGCACGCGAGGCGAACGACGGATACTTCGGCGCCATCGACGACGACAAGATCCTCGAGGCCTACCGCATCCTCTCGGCCGAGGTGGGCATCTTCGTCGAGCCGGCGTCAGCCATCAGCGTCGCCGGCCTGCTCGAGCGTGCCGACGCCGGCGTGATCGGCAAGGGGGCCGTTGTTGTGCTCACCGTCACGGGCCACGGACTGAAAGACCCGCAGTGGGCTCTCAAGACGGCCGACGGCTCCGATGTGACGCCCACCTCGGTCGCCGTCGACACCGACGAGATCGCCGGCGTGCTCGGACTCTCGAAAGCCGACTCGTGAGCCTTGCGGGCCGTTCGGTCACGGTCAAGGTTCCGGCCACGACCGCCAACCTCGGCCCGGGCTTCGACACCCTGGGCCTCGCGCTCGCGCTCTATGACGAGCTGACCGTCACGGTTCGCGATGAGCCCGGAGCGACGGTTCAGGTCACCGGTGTGGGGGAGGGCGAGGTTCCCACCGACGAGTCCAACCTCGTCGTGCGCGCCATCGCGCACGCCTTCGCCGCCTACGACCAGCCCCTGCCGGGGCTCGACCTCGTCGCCCGCAACGTCATTCCCCACGGCCGCGGTCTCGGATCGTCGGGCGCTGCGATCGTCTCGGGGATCATGGCCGCCAAGGGCCTGCTCGAAGGCATCGTCGACATCGACGCGCTCGGCCTGCTCGCCCTGGCCACCGAGATGGAGGGGCACCCCGACAACGTGGCGCCCTGCCTGTTCGGCGGGCTCACGATCGCCTGGGTCACCGCCGAGGGACCCCAGTTCAAGAAGCTCATCGTGCACAGGGGAGTCTCGCCCCTCGTGCTCGTGCCTCAGGCCACGATGTCGACCGCCCTCGCCCGCAGCCTGCAGCCGGAGTCCGTTCCGCACGCCGACGCGATCTTCAACGTGTCGCGGTCGACGCTTCTGATCGCGGCGCTCATCCAGAGCCCCGAGCTGCTGCTCGCGGCAACCGAGGATCGCTTGCACCAGAACTATCGCGCCGAGGCCATGCCCGACACGTCACGACTGATCGGGCTCCTGCGCGAGCAGGGGTTCCCTGCCGTCGTCTCCGGCGCAGGTCCCAGCATCCTGGTGCTGTGCAGCGATCCCGCCCAGCGCCTCGCCGCCGTCGAACTGGTCGAATCGCAATCCGCGACGCCATGGACATCGCTCGTACTGGCTGTCGACTTCAAAGGTGCTACAGTGGTCACGCATCCGGTTGAAGCGGCTTGATCCAAGCTCGTACCCGGTAGCAATCTCACACTCATCGCTGCCCCGCGACTTACGCGTACTGGCTCAGCACCTCTCGCCCATACGCCTCGTACACGGACAGCTCTCTGTATAGAACCGCCTGCGTAGTACCGACCCGGCCTCAGGTCAGGAGCGGACAGCAGTGGAAGGAACCCCACACACGTGACTGACGTCAACCTCCGCGCCCCGGGCGCGGAAACCCGCTCAGACCTCGCCGGCCTCAAGGTCGCCGAGCTCCAGGCTCTCGCCAATGCCCTCGGCATCACCGGCGCCGCTCGCCTCCGCAAGGGCGAGCTCGTCCAGGCGATCACCGACCACCAGGCCGGCGATTCCGCATCGCCCGCATTCTCCGCCGACGGGACCATCGTCGCCTCCCCAGAAGAGGAGCCGACCGCGCAGCCCGCCCTGGTCGACCTCCCCTCGAACGACGCCGCGGAACCCGCGTCCGACACCGAGGCCGTCGCCGATGACGCCCCCGCTGCCGCGCCGCGCGATGACGCCGCATCGGTCGAACTCCCGCAGATCGAACTCCCCTCTGTCGACACGTCTGCGCCGCGCAAGCGCGCTCCGCGCCGTGCGAAGTCGGTCGACGGCGCAGGAGCCGTCGAGTCCGAGACGAGACTGCCCGCCGTCTCGCACGTCAACGCCAAGAGCGACGAGCTCTCGGCTCTGCTGCCCCCCGTCACCCGTGGCCGCGCCGCCGACAAGGACGCACGGTCGTCCGAGTCCCGCTCGACCGACTCCCGCTCATCGGAGAGCGGCTCGTCGGACGACACCGAGGAGCAGCGCTCCGAGCAGCCCCGCGAGCAGGGCGGCCGACAGGGTCGCAACCGCAATCGCAACCGCGACCGCGGCGGCAACCAGCAGGAGCGTCAGAACGCCCCCGAGCAGGCCGTCGACGCGCCGCAGCAGAACGAGCGCACGTCGGATCGCTCCGGCGGGGCACGCACTCAGAACGAGCGCGGCCAGAACGAGCGTGGCCAGAATGACCGTGCGCAGAACGAGCGCGGTCAGAACGAGCGTGGCCAGAACGAGAACGGCCAGAACGGTCGGGCTCAGAACGGTCGCAACCAGGGCGATCGCGTTCAGAACGAGCGCCTGCAGGGCGACCGTCCGCAGAACGACCGCTCCGACGCCAACGGACCCTCGCTCGACGACGACGGTCGCAACGACCGCAGCGCCCGCAACCGCTACCGCGATCGCAAGCGTCGCGGACAGACCGGCAACGACGAGCTCGAGCCCGAGATCAGCGAAGACGACGTCCTGATCCCGGTCGCCGGAATCCTCGACATCCTCGACAACTACGCGTTCGTGCGCACGAGCGGCTACCTGCCGGGCAACAACGACGTCTACGTCTCGCTCGGCCAGGTCAAGAAGTACAACCTGCGCAAGGGCGACGCCGTCGTCGGCTCGATCCGCCAGCCTCGCGAGGGCGACGGCAACGGACGCCAGAAGTACAACGCGATCGTCAAGATCGAGTCCATCAACGGGCTCCCCATCGACGAAGCGGCGAACCGCGTCGAGTTCAACAAGCTGACGCCGCTCTACCCCCAGGAGCGTCTGCGTCTGGAGACCGAGCCCGGCAAGCTGACGCAGCGCATCATCGACCTGGTCGCGCCGATCGGCAAGGGTCAGCGCGGGCTCATCGTCGCGCCGCCGAAGGCCGGCAAGACGATCGTCCTGCAGCAGATCGCCAACGCCATCTCGACGAACAACCCCGAGGTGCACCTCATGGTCGTTCTCGTCGATGAGCGTCCCGAAGAGGTCACCGACATGCAGCGCACGGTCAAGGGCGAGGTCATCGCCTCGACCTTCGACCGTCCCGCAGAAGACCACACCACTGTCGCCGAGCTCGCCATCGAGCGTGCCAAGCGCCTGGTCGAACTGGGACACGACGTCGTCGTGCTGCTCGACTCGATCACCCGCCTCGGACGCGCGTACAACCTGGCCTCGCCGGCATCCGGACGCATCCTCTCGGGCGGTGTCGACGCATCGGCGCTCTACCCGCCGAAGCGCTTCTTCGGTGCCGCGCGCAACATCGAGAACGGCGGCTCTCTGACCATTCTCGCGACCGCGCTCGTCGAGACCGGGTCGAAGATGGACGAGGTGATCTTCGAGGAGTTCAAGGGCACCGGCAACAGCGAGCTGCGCCTGTCGCGCCAGCTCGCCGACAAGCGCATCTTCCCGGCCGTCGATGTGAACGCATCGTCCACCCGTCGCGAAGAGCTGCTCATGGGCGTCGACGAGACGAAGATCACCTGGAAGCTGCGTCGCGCCCTCGCCGGTGTCGACCAGCAGCAGGCGCTCGAGATCGTTCTCGGTCGCCTCAAGGAGACCACGTCGAACGTCGAGTTCCTCATGCAGGTGCAGAAGACGATGCCGGCTCCCGCAGGTCACAACGGACGCGACCTGGAGAAGTAGGCCATGTTCGAGTCAGTTGAAACACTGCTGACCGAGCATGACGAGTTGCAGGAGCAGCTCGCCGATCCGGCGTTGCACTCGGATCCCGCCCGGTCGAAGAAGGTCAATCGTCGCTACGCGGAGCTGAGTCGCATCATCGCGGCCTATCGCCAGTGGCAGCAGCTCGAGAGCGACCTCGCGGCCGCACAGGAGATGGCCGCCGAGGACGCGTCGTTCGCCGAAGAGGTTCCCGGAATCACCGACGACCTCGCGGTCGCCGAGGAGCGGCTCCGCCGTCTCCTGATTCCTCGTGACCCGAACGACGGACGCGACGTGATCATGGAGATCAAGATGGGCGAGGGCGGCGCCGAGTCGGCGCTGTTCGCGGCCGATCTCCTGCGCATGTACCTGCACTATGCCGAGAGCAAGAAGTGGAAGACCGAGATCATCGAGCAGACCTCGAGCGACCTCGGCGGAATCAAGGACGTTCAGCTCGCCATCAAGGGCTCCTCGTCCGACCCGGCGCAGGGCGTCTGGGCGCACCTCAAGTACGAGGGTGGAGTCCACCGCGTGCAGCGCGTTCCCGCGACTGAGTCGCAGGGGCGCATCCACACGTCGGCAGCCGGCGTGCTCGTCTTTCCCGAGGTCGACGAGCCCGAAGAGGTGGAGATCAGCCCCAACGATCTCAAGATCGATGTCTACCGGTCCTCCGGGCCGGGCGGGCAGTCGGTCAACACGACCGACTCGGCCGTGCGCATCACACACCTTCCCACCGGCATCGTCGTGGCCATGCAGAACGAGAAGAGCCAGCTGCAGAACCGTGAGGCCGGTATGCGCGTTCTGCGCGCGCGCGTCCTCGCGCGCCAGCAGGAGGAGATCGACGCTGCGGCATCCGTGGTGCGCAAGAGCCAGATCCGCACGATGGACCGCTCCGAGCGCATCCGCACCTACAACTTCCCGGAGAACCGCATCGCAGATCACCGCACGGGATACAAGGCGTACAACCTCGACGGCGTCATGAACGGCGCCCTCGAGCCCGTGATCGAGTCGTGCATCGCCGCAGACGAGGAGGCACGCCTCCTGGAGCTCGGGGGAGCGGCGGAGTAATGAGCACCACGCTCCTCGAACCCACCGGAATTCTGCGGCCCCCCACTGTTCGGAGCATCCTCGAGCACGGCGTCTCCGTGCTCGCGCGCAGCGGCATCGCCGACCCCCAGGTCGACGCCGAGCTGCTGGTGGGCTTCGTGCTGGGAGCGAGCCGCGGTCAGGTGCAGGCCATGACCGTCACCGACAAGGCGCTCGGCGTCGAGGATGCCGTGGCGATCAGCGAGGCGATCGAACGCCGAGCCGCGAGAGAGCCGCTCCAGCACATCACCGGCGTCGCCTGGTTCCGCAATCTCGAACTCGAGGTCGGACCCGGCGTGTTCGTGCCGAGGCCCGAGACAGAATTCGTGGCCGGCCTCGCGATCGACTCCCTGAGATCCATCGTCATCGATCCGCGCCGCGAAGACGGCCCCATCGCCGTCGACCTCGGAACGGGCAGCGGCGCCATCGCCCTGTCGCTGGCCACGGAGGTGCCGCACGCCCAGGTGGTGGCCGTCGAGAACAGCTCGGCGGCCTTCGTCTGGACCAAGCAGAACTTCCGCCGGATCGGCGCAGAGAACGCGCGTCTCGTGTTCATCGACCTGCTCGACGCGGTTCCGGAGCTGGACGGCACCGTCTCGGTGGTCGTGTCGAATCCGCCGTACATTCCGGCACGCGCGATCCCGCGCGACCCCGAGGTCCGACTCTTCGACCCGGAGCACGCGCTCTACGGCGGCGAAGACGGTCTCGACGTCGTCAGGAACGTATCCCGGACCGGACTTCGCCTGCTGCACAAGGGCGGCGTGCTGGTGATCGAGCACGGCGAGCTGCAGGGCGGCGAGATCAGGCGGTTGCTGGATGCCGACGGCTGGCACGCCACCGCGACGCACCGCGACCTCACGGGTCGCGATCGCGCCACGACAGCGCTTCGCTGACGCCGCCGCTAAGCTGAGGCGGCGGAGGACCGAACCCGATCCGCGCCACCTCGAGAAACTGGAGTGATCATGGAACCGATCAGTGCAACCATCGGTGGCATCGTGCTGTTCGTCATCTTCGTGGCGACGGTGATCTCGATCGTGCGCAACCCGAACCACGGTTTCGTCGGCAAGCTCGTCTGGTTCATCGTGGTGCTCCTGCTGAACCTCGTCGGCTCGATCCTCTGGCTGCTCTTCGGTCGCGGCAAGGTCACGCGGTAGGGCTCCGCCCTTACCCCGAAGCGATGCCGAGGCTCGAGGCCGAGAGCGAGTCGACCTCTCGTCGGGCGCCGCTGATCGGTGCACTGACGGGCATCCGCGCGGTGGCCGCCTTCTGGGTCTTCCTGCGCCACTTCAGAACCGAGATCGTCGACGCGCTGGGCCCGGGCCCCGTCACGCAGCTCGTGATCCACATATCGTCGGCCGGCTACCTGGGCGTCGACCTCTTCTTCATCCTCAGCGGCTTCATCCTGACCTACACGCACCTCACGACGATGACGACGGGATACGGCTGGCGCAAGGCCGTCGGCTTCCTATGGCTTCGCCTCGCCCGGGTCTGGCCGCTGACGGCGTTCGTCCTCATGCTGTTCGGGGCATACTTCATCGCGCAGGCCCTGACGTCGGGCGATCCGTCATACCTCGCGCAGGCCGATCCCGGCCGTCTGCTCATGCACCTGACACTCCTGAACGGGTGGTTCCCCTCGACCCTCGACTGGAACGGGGTGGACTGGTCGGTGAGCGCCGAATGGATGGCATACCTGACCTTCGCCGTGGGTGTCGTCGGCCTCTCGCGATTCGCGGCCGTCGCATCCCGGCGCGTGATGATCACGGTGATCGTGCTGCTGATGCTGCCCGTCCTCATCGTCGGAGCCAGCATGCAGGACGACACGATCTTCCTGTTCGCGAACGACAGCTACGTCACGGCGGCGGGCGTGCTCCCCATCAGGGTGCTGGGGGAGTTCTGGATAGGCGCCGTGCTGTCGCTTCTGCTGCATCGCCACCTTGCCTCCGCGGCCCGGTCCGGCACCACCGGCCGGGTCCGACGTCTGCCCCTGGCCAGCCTGACCGCCGCGGCCTCGATCGTGGTGCTTCTCGTCGTGGCCTACAACGATCCGCTGACCTTCATGCGCGCCGGGCAGCAGGAGTTCCATGACGGCATCGACATGATCGCTCCCGCCGAATCGATCGTCGTGCTGCCGCTGTTCGTGGTGCTCATCGCCACGCTGGCCATCTGTCCCCGGGATCCGCTGTCCCGGCTCCTCAGCACGCGACCGCTCCTTCTCGCGGGTCGCGCGTCGTTCGCGTTCTACCTCGTGCATCCGCTGGTGATCGGAGCCGGTCTCCTCGCCGCGTCCGTCCTCGGCGCCGAGTCGGGTCCGCCACTGCTGCTCGTCGGCATCGGCACGGCCGCAGCGGCGTGGTTCAGTGCCTGGATTCTCTGGCGATTCATCGAGGAACCGGCCAGGAAACTGCTGCGTCGCATGCTGCCCGCTCACATCCGGGTCTGACCCGCCAGCGAAGCCTGTCGGGCCCGCGCAGACTCTGCGGCTATCATTGGGGTCGATATGGCTGCCCTCTATGACTGCTCGGTTCCGTCCGAGCTCCTGACGGGAATGCGACTCGCCCGCTCTGCGATCGGCCGTGGTGCCCTCGTCGTCATTCCGACCGACACCGTGTACGGCATCGCCGCCGACGCATTCAATCCCGTCGCGATCCAGGCCCTCCTCGACGCCAAGGGCCGCACCCGCAGCTCTCCGCCGCCCGTCCTGGTGCCCGGCGTCGCCACCCTCGACGCTCTCG
Source organism: Agreia sp. PsM10 (assembly GCF_030433855.1). Taxonomy (GTDB): domain Bacteria; phylum Actinomycetota; class Actinomycetes; order Actinomycetales; family Microbacteriaceae; genus Agreia. Next base: position 319,650 of record NZ_JARUXC010000001.1, read on the forward strand.
CCGAGACCGTGAGCCAGCCCGTGCGCGACCTCGTCGACGCTTTCTGGCCCGGCGGACTCACCATCATCGTTCCCGCCCGTTCGTCCCTTGCCTGGGATCTCGGCGACACACGAGGAACGGTCGCCCTGCGGCAACCCTCCGACCCGATCGCTCTCGAGCTGCTCACCGAGGTGGGTCCGCTCGCCGTGTCGTCTGCGAATCTCACCGGACAGCCTGCGGCGACCACGGCATCCCTCGCTCTCGAGAGCCTCGGCGACAGCGTCGACGTCTACCTCGACGGCGGAGAGACCGAGACGGTGACCTCGACCATCGTCGATGCCAGTTCATTCGCCGCCGACGGCTCGATCCGCATCGTGCGTCACGGCGCCGTGTCGGAGGTCGAGCTGCGCGCCGTTCTGGGCGATGTGCTGCTCGGTTCCGATCGGCCCGTGGATCGACTGGACGGCTGATCCGTGCGGATCTACCTGCTCGTCGCCGCGATCTCGGCCGTCGTCACCTTCGGACTCGCCCTCGTCGTGTACAAGCTGAGCCACCGTTTCAGGCTCTACCCGAAGATCCGCGAACGCGATGTGCACACGCGGCCCACACCGCGCCTCGGCGGCATCGCCATGTTCATCGGCATGGTCGTGGCCTTCGCCGTCGCATCGCAGGTCGACGGCTTCCGGCTGGTGTTCGTCAATCCCGGGCCCGTCTTCGCCATCCTCGGGGCGGCCCTGATCATCGTGGTGATCGGCGTCATCGACGACCTCATTGACCTGGACTGGACGATCAAGCTTGCCGCTCAGATCATCGCGTCGTGGCTGCTGGTGTGGCAGGGGGTCGCGATCGTCTCGCTTCCGATCGCCGGCACGCTGGCCGTGGGATCGGGCGTCATGTCCCTCGTGATCAGCCTGTTCGCCGTCGTTCTGGTGATGAACGCCATCAACTTCATCGACGGTCTCGACGGCCTCGTGGCCGGCGTCTGCCTCATCGCCAACGGCGTGTTCTTCCTCTACACGTTCCTGTTGATCCAGGAGGGGTCGGCGACCGACTACTTCAACCTCGCCGCGCTGATCTCCGCCATCCTGATCGGAGCCTGCGCGGGATTCCTGCCCCTCAACTGGCACCCGGCCAAGCTCTTCATGGGCGACGCGGGAGCGATGCTGGTCGGGCTGCTGATGGCGACCAGTGCCATCGCGGTGACCGGCGTCATCGACCCGGCCACCTTGGGACGCCGTGAGCTGCTCCCGGCGTTCATCCCCATCCTGCTCCCGTTCGCCATCCTCGTGCTGCCGCTCCTCGACTTCGGGCTCGCCGTCTTCCGGCGCCTGCGGGCGGGAAAGAGTCCGTTCAGCGCCGATCGCAAGCACCTGCACCACCGCCTCCTCGACATGGGTCACTCGCACTTCCACGCGGTTCTGATCTTCTATGCCTGGACCGCGGTCGTCTCGGTCGGATGCCTGCTCTTCTTCCTCGTGCCCACGGGCTACGCGGTCGTCTTCCTTCTCGTCGGACTGATCGTGTGCACGGTCGTGACGCTCGCACCGCTCAGCCGTCGGAAGGTCGTCGAGGCGACGGCCCAGTCGACGGAGCCCGAGAGCCCGGAGGCGCCGATGGCGGCGTCCCTCGACCCGCTCGATGCCGCATCCGAATCCCTCTCACCCCCCGCCGAAACGAAAGGCGCCTAGCGTGTCGACTCCCTCCTCCCGAGCCACACCTGCTGTCACCGGCTCATCGGCACGACCCGTGTTCGTGCGCATTCTGAAACTGGGGGCGATCCTCGCCGTCGCCATCGCGGTGATCGGGGGAGTCGTCGGCTTTCTCGTCGATGGCGAACGCGGTCTGCTGAGCGCCCTGGTCGGCACGGCCATGGCCATTCTGTTCACGGGACTGACGGCCGCATCGATCCTCGTGGCCAATCGGTTCTCCGGCACGGAATTCTTCACCGCCATCTTCTTCGCCGTCGTGATGGGGGCGTGGATCGTGAAATTCGCGATCTTCCTCGTGCTCGTCTTCCTCCTGCGCGACGCCGAATGGATCAACCCGACGGTGATGTTCATCTGCATCATCGCCGGCGTGCTCGGCTCCCTCATCGTCGACGTCGTGGTGGTCGCTACATCCCGAATGGGGTATGTGAGCGACGTGACCCTGCCCGGAGAGTGAAAATCGGCCGCCGAGAGCCCTTCTGCGGCGTGAATCCGGCCTCTCGATTGGTCAGGCACCCCTAACTCTTGATAGGGTTATGAAGATCGTTCCGCTGCCTCCTTCGGGTTCTCACCCGCTGGCAGCACCCCCCATCATTCGTCGTCGCGAGAGCTTCGCTCCACGCCCCGAACCAGGAGATAGCGCTGTTAGCTAACGCTCTGAACTTGCTTGTGCCGTTGGCTGCCGATGATGGTGAATTCCACGGTCCGTCCATCGAGGAATTCTTCCCCGAAGTCATCTTCTTCCCCGGTACCCCCTTCGAGATCAACAGGGTCATCCTGATCCGCTTCATCGCTGTCGCGGCCATCCTGATCCTCTTCTGGCTCGGTACGCGAAAGATGAAGCTGGTTCCCACACGGGGCCAGAGCATCGCCGAGATGGCCCTCGACTTCGTGCGCGTCAACATCGCCGAAGACCTTCTGGGCAAGAAAGACGGCAAGCGCTTCCTGCCGATCCTGACCACGATCTTCTTCATGGTCCTGGCCATGAACCTCACGGGCATCATCCCGTTCCTGAACCTGGCCGGCACATCGGTCATCGGTGTTCCGCTCGTTCTGGCGGTGGTCGCCTACGTGACGTTCATCTACGCCGGAATCAAGAAGCACCCGGGGGCATTCTTCAAGAACGCGCTCTTCCCGCCCGGAGTCCCGCCGTTCCTCTACATCATCGTCACGCCGATCGAACTGGTCTCGACCTTCGTCCTGCGCCCCGTCACGCTGACCCTCCGACTGCTCATGAACATGGTCGTCGGTCACCTGCTGCTGGTGCTGTTCTTCGGCGCCACCTGGTTCTTCTTCTTCACGGCCGGTGGATGGTTCTCCCTCTTCGGTGTGGGAACCCTCGCCTTCGGCTTCGTCTTCACGCTCTTCGAGCTCCTCGTCGCCGTACTCCAGGCCTACGTCTTCACCCTGCTCACCGCTGTCTACACCCAGCTCGCGCTGGCTGAGGAACACTAAACGAATTAGGCGCCCGCCTCGTTCGACATCACGGAAGGAAACACACGTGGACGCAACAACCGTTCTCGCCGAGATCAACGGAAACATCGCGACGGTCGGTTATGGTCTCGCAGCCATCGGCCCGGCCATCGGCGTCGGTATCGTCGTTGGAAAGACCATCGAAGGTGTCGCCCGCCAGCCCGAGCTCGCAGGCCGCCTGCAGGTTCTGATGTACATCGGTATCGCCTTCACCGAGGCCCTGGCCTTCATCGGTATCGCGACCTACTTCATCTTCACGAACTAGTCCGTTTCACTCACTAACAGATAGGAGGCTGGAGTGCTTCACGCATTTCTAGCTGCCGCAGAGGAAACGGCCGAGACGACGAATCCGCTCATCCCAGAGGTCTACGACATCGTCTGGTCGGCGCTCTGCTTCGTCATCATCCTCTTCTTCTTCTGGAGGATGGTGCTTCCTCGCGTCAAGACGATGCTCGACGAGCGGTCCGCCGCCATCGAGGGCAACATCGCCAAGGCCGATGCCGCACAGGCACAGGCTGAGGCTGCACTCGAGGAGTACACGGCGCAGCTCGCCGAGGGTCGTGCCGAAGCCGGCAAGATCCGCGAGCAGGCACGTGCCGACGCTCTGAAGATCGCTGCGGACATCAAGGAGCAGGCCCAGGTCGACGCGGGTCGCATCCAGGCGCAGGCCACCAGCCAGATCGAGGCCGAGCGCCAGGCGGCCGTCGTGTCGCTGCGCGCAGAGGTCGGCAGTCTTGCACTCGACCTCGCGTCGGGAGTCATCGGGGAGTCCGTGAAGGACGACGCGAAGGCCGCAGGCATCGTCGATCGCTTCCTCGCCGACCTCGAGGCGTCCGAGGCATCAGCCCCGAGCGCCGGAAACAAGTAAGCACATGGGATCAGCGACCAGAGAAGCGATCGCCGGAGTCCGGGCCAGACTGGCCGGGCAGGGCGGTTCCGCCACCCTTGCCACGGGCGAGCAGCTGCTCTCCGCAGGTCGTGCCATCGGAGGTTCGTCGGCGCTCCTGTCTCTTCTGGCAGACCCGTCGGCCGACCAGGCATCGAAGTCCGGCGTCGTCGCCGAACTCTTCGGCTCCAAGCTCGACGCCGAGGCTGTTCGCATCCTCACCGACGTCGCGGCGAGCCGCTGGTCCAGCCACGACGATCTGCTCGAGGCGATCGAGGAGCTCGGTTTCCGTGTCCTCGCAGACTCCGCGACGAGCGCCGAATCGATCGAGGCAGAACTCGCCCGTTTCGGCGAGGCTGTCTCCACCAGCGACGAACTCGAGCTCGCGCTCGGGTCCAAGCTCGGTGCTGTCGATGCGAAGCTCTCGCTGGTCGACGCACTGCTCGACGGCAAGGCATCGCCCCAGACGGTCGCGATTGTTCGCCAGCTCGTCGCCCAGCCTCGAGGCCGCCGCATCGGCGAACTGCTTCGGGTGGCCGCCGGCATCGTGGCCGACCAGGCCGGCAAGTCGATCGCCACGGTCACCAGTGCCGCTCCCATCGCTCCCGCGCAACTGGAGCGACTCGAAAAGGGTCTGTCGGCGCTGTACGGACGTCCGCTGTCCGTGAACCAGCAGATCGATCCCGCCCTCATCGGCGGTCTTCGCATCCAGGTGGGAGATGATGTCATCGACGGCAGCGTCTCCGCCCGCATCAACGATTTGAGACTTCAGCTCGCTGGCTAGCCCCTCCCGGCTCGCTTGCTACACGCCGGAGCGAATCCTTCGGCAGAAAAAGGAAAAACGATGGCAGAACTATCGATCAGCCCCGACGAGATCCGTGGTGCTCTTCAGGACTTCGTGAAGTCCTACGAGCCCGGCAAGGCGACCAAGACCGAGGTCGGTTACGTCACCGACGCCGGCGACGGCATCGCGCATGTCGAGGGTCTTCCGGGCGTAATGGCCAACGAACTGATTCGCTTCGCCGACGGAACGCTGGGTCTTGCCCAGAACCTCGACGAGGACGAGGTCGGTGTCATCATCCTGGGCGAGTTCTCGGGCATCGTCGAGGGCATGGAGGTGCAGCGCACGGGCGAGGTCCTCTCGGTTCCCGTCGGCGACGCATACCTCGGCCGCGTGGTCGACCCCCTGGGCAACCCGATCGACGGTCTCGGCGAGATCGTGTCTGAGGGTCGCCGTGCTCTCGAGCTGCAGGCGCCCGGCGTCATGCAGCGCAAGAGCGTGCACGAGCCCATGCAGACCGGCATCAAGGCGATCGACGCCATGATCCCCGTCGGTCGCGGCCAGCGACAGCTCATCATCGGTGACCGCCAGACGGGCAAGACGGCGATCGCGATCGACACGATCATCAACCAGAAGGCCAACTGGGAGTCGGGCGACGTCAACAAGCAGGTTCGCTGCATCTACGTCGCGATCGGCCAGAAGGGCTCGACCATCGCCTCGGTGAAGGGCGCCCTCGAAGACGCCGGAGCGCTCGAGTACACGACGATCGTCGCCTCGCCCGCATCCGACCCCGCCGGATTCAAGTACCTCGCCCCCTACACGGGTTCGGCCATCGGCCAGCACTGGATGTACGGCGGCAAGCACGTGCTCATCATCTTCGACGACCTGTCGAAGCAGGCCGAGGCCTACCGCGCCGTGTCACTGCTTCTTCGCCGTCCGCCGGGACGCGAGGCATACCCCGGTGACGTGTTCTACCTGCACTCCCGTCTGCTCGAACGTTGCGCCAAGCTCTCCGACGAGCTGGGTGCCGGATCGATGACGGGTCTGCCGATCATCGAGACCAAGGCGAACGACGTCTCGGCCTACATTCCCACGAACGTGATCTCGATCACCGACGGACAGATCTTCCTGCAGTCCGACCTCTTCAACGCCAACCAGCGCCCCGCGGTCGACGTCGGCATCTCCGTGTCGCGTGTCGGTGGCGATGCTCAGGTGAAGTCGATCAAGAAGGTCTCGGGAACGCTCAAGCTCGAGCTGGCCCAGTACCGTTCGCTCGAGGCATTCGCGATGTTCGCATCCGACCTCGACCCCGCTTCGCGCCGCCAGCTCGCTCGTGGAGCCCGCCTGACGGAACTCCTCAAGCAGCCTCAGTACTCGCCGTACCCCGTCGAAGACCAGGTCGTCGCGATCTGGGCCGGCACCAACGGCAAGCTCGACGAGGTCCCGGTCGAGGACATCCTGCGCTTCGAGCGCGAGCTCCTCGACTATCTCGCCCGCAACACCCAGGTGCTCACCACGCTGCGCGAGTCCAACGTGCTGTCGGACGAGACGGCGTCGCTGCTCGATTCCGAGGTCGACAAGTTCAAGCTCGAGTTCCAGACGGGCGAGGGCAAGCCGCTCGCCTCTGTCGGGCGCGAGGAGTTCACGGCGACCAAGGTTGAGGACGTCAACCAGGAAAAGATCGTGAAGGGTCGCCGCTAACTTATGGGAGCGCAACTCCGCGTCTATCGGCAGAAGATCAAGTCTGCCCAGACGACCAAGAAGATCACCAGGGCCATGGAGCTCATCTCCGCGTCGCGCATTCAAAAGGCGCAGGCTCGGGTTGCGGCATCCACCCCGTATTCGCGAGCGATCACCCGCGCGGTGTCGGCCGTGGCGTCGTACTCGAATGTCGAGCACATCCTCACGACCGAACCCGAGAAGATCGAGCGCGCGGCGATCGTCATCTTCTCGAGTGACCGAGGCCTGGCCGGTGCCTTCAACAGCAACGTCCTGAAGGAGTCGGAGCAGCTCGCAGAACTGCTGCGGAGCCAGGGCAAGGATGTCGTGTACTTTTTGGTCGGCCGCAAGGCGAACGCGTACTTCGCGTTCCGTCGGCGGGCGTCCGAGAAGACGTGGCAGGGCGGCACCGACAACCCCGAGTTCGAGACGGCGAAGGAGATCGGGGATGCGATCCTCGAGTCCTTCCTGAAGCCGGCCTCCGAAGGCGGCGTCGACGAGATCCATATCGTCTACAACCGCTTCGTGTCGATGCTCGTGCAGGTTCCTGAGGTTGTTCGCCTGCTTCCGCTCGAGGTGGTCGAGGGTGTCGAGGAGCCCGACTCGAAGGCGGTTCTGCCGCTCTACGAGTTCGAGCCCGATGCCGCGTCCGTTCTCGATTCGTTGCTTCCCGTCTACATCGAGTCGCGTCTGTTCAACGCCATGCTCCAGTCCGCTGCCGCCAAGCACGCTGCGACGCAGAAGGCCATGAAGGCTGCAAGCGACAACGCGGATGGCCTCATCCGCGACTACACACGGTTGGCGAACAATGCTCGCCAGTCCGAGATCACCCAACAGATTTCCGAGATCGTCGGCGGCGCCGACGCGCTGAGCTCGGCAAAGTAGCGCGAAAGAAGAGAGAAGCAATGACACTGACCGCACCTGAAGCTGCGACGACGACTGCGCCCGGCGCTGTCGGCCGCATCGCCCGCGTCACCGGCCCTGTCGTGGACATCGAGTTCCCCCACGACTCGATCCCGGGCATCTACAACGCCCTCAAGACCACGATCGCCATTCCGGGCGCTCCCGAGACCGTGCTCACCCTCGAGGTCGCACAGCACCTCGGAGACGACCTGGTTCGCGCCATCGCCCTGAAGCCGACCGACGGTCTCGTCCGCGGCCAGGAGGTCACCGACACGGGTGAGCCCATCACGGTTCCCGTCGGCGACGTCACCAAGGGCAAGGTCTTCAACGTCATCGGCGAAGTTCTCAACGCTGAGCCGGGCGAGAAGATCGAGATCACGGAGCGCTGGCCCATCCACCGCAAGCCCCCGGCGTTCGACCAGCTGGAGTCGAAGACGGAGCTCTTCGAGACCGGCATCAAGGTCATCGACCTCCTGACGCCGTACGTGCAGGGTGGAAAGATCGGCCTGTTCGGAGGCGCCGGCGTCGGCAAAACCGTTCTGATCCAGGAGATGATCCAGCGCGTCGCGCAGGACCACGGTGGAGTGTCGGTGTTCGCCGGTGTCGGTGAGCGCACCCGTGAGGGCAACGACCTCATCGCCGAGATGGAGGAGGCCGGTGTCTTCGACAAGACGGCCCTCGTGTTCGGCCAGATGGACGAGCCGCCGGGAACGCGTCTGCGCGTCGCCCTGTCGGCGCTGACCATGGCGGAGTACTTCCGTGACGTGCAGAAGCAGGACGTGCTGCTCTTCATCGACAACATCTTCCGCTTCACTCAGGCCGGTTCAGAGGTCTCCACGCTGCTCGGCCGCATGCCGTCCGCCGTGGGATACCAGCCGAACCTCGCCGACGAGATGGGAATCCTGCAGGAGCGCATCACCTCGACCCGCGGTCACTCGATCACCTCGCTGCAGGCGATCTACGTTCCCGCCGACGACTACACCGACCCGGCCCCGGCCACGACGTTCGCGCACCTCGACGCGACGACCGAGCTGTCGCGTGAGATCGCGTCGAAGGGCCTGTACCCGGCCGTCGACCCGCTGACGTCGACCAGTCGCATCCTCGACCCCCGCTACTTGGGTGAGGATCACTACAACACCGCGGTGCGCATCAAGGCGATCCTCCAGAAGAACAAGGAACTCCAGGAGATCATCGCCATCCTCGGTGTGGACGAGCTGTCCGAAGAAGACAAGATCACCGTGTCGCGCGCCCGCCGCATCCAGCAGTTCCTGTCGCAGAACACCTACATGGCCAAGAAGTTCACGGGCGTCGAGGGTTCGACGGTTCCGCTGAAGGACACGATCGAGTCGTTCTCCGCGATCGCCAACGGTGATTTCGACCACGTGGCCGAGCAGGCCTTCTTCAACGTCGGTGGCATCAACGACGTCGAAGAGAAGTGGGCCCAGATCCAGAAAGAGAACGGCTAGTCATGGCTTCGCCGCTCAGCGTGAGTGTCGTCTCGGCCGACCAGGAAGTCTGGTCGGGCGAGGCGACGATGGTCATCGCCAAGACCGTCGAAGGCGAGATCGGCATCCTGGCCGGGCACGAACCCCTTCTGGCCATCCTGGCCGAAGGCGAGGTCCGTGTGACCCAGTCGTCGGGTGCTCGCATCACTGCCCAGGCCGACGACGGATTCCTGTCGGTCGAGAACAACACCATCACCATCGTCGCGCGCAACGCGGCACTCGTTTAACCTAAGCAGGCAGTCCACCTCGTGCTCATCCTCCTTCCGCCGTCCGAGACGAAGCGGGAGGGGGGTGACGAGGGACCGCTCGATGTATCCCGGTTGCGGTTTCCGTCGCTGACGGCGACGAGGCGACGCCTCCTGCGTGAAGTGCGCACTCTGTCTCGCGACGAGGCCGCGAGTGTGAAGGCCTTGAAGATCAGCGCCCGCCAGCTGCCCGAGGTGGCGCGGAATCGCAGCGTGACGACCTCCCCGACCATGCCCGCCATCGACCGGTACACCGGGGTCGTCTTCGATGCACTGGATGCGCAGAGTCTCACCCCGGAGGCGCGGTCTTTCGCGGCGTCCCACCTCGTGATCCAATCGGCCCTGCTCGGGCCTATCGGTGGCCTGGACGAGATCCCGGCATACCGACTCTCCCACGATTCGAAGCTGCCCGGCGTGCATCTGGCGAAGACGTGGGCGCCGCTCGTGCCGGCGGAGATCGGCGCCGGTGACGAGCTCGTGCTCGATTGTCGTTCCGAGGCCTACGTCGCGCTGTCGCCTCTGACAGGCCGCACGAATTGCTGGTTCCTGCGCGTCGTCACGGAGTCCGACGACGGCAGCGTGCGTGCGCTCAACCACTTCAACAAGAAATCGAAGGGGCTTCTCACTCGGGCTCTGCTGCTGCACGCTCGAGACCTGGTGTCGATCGACGAGGTGATCGCTGTGGCGCATACGGCCGGCATGCGCATGGAACGTGGTGGACCGGGCGAGGTTCTCCTCTACGCCCCCGCGCCCTGACTAAGCCCCGCCGATCTCCTCGTCGACGGAATCGCGGTGACGCTAGTCTTGCTGCATGACCTCGACCTATGACTCCGACGGTTCCGCGTCAGGCGCTGCCGCAGCTCTGCTCATCACCATTCTGTTCTCCGCGTTCTATGTCGTGATCTTTGCGGCCGTCTATGTGGTCTCGTCATGGTTTCTGAGCAAGATCTTCGTGAAGGCCGGGGAGCCCGCTTGGAAGGGCTGGGTGCCCGTGTACAACTCCTGGACATTCCTCGAGCTCGGGGGTCAGGCGGGGTGGTGGGCTCTGGTCGCGTTCGTGCCGTTCGTGGGCATCGCATCGACGGTGTTCCTCTGCATCGCCGCTTACAACATCGGTCTGCGGTTCGCCAAGTCCAGCGCATGGGTGGTCCTGTACATCTTCGTTCCGTATGTATGGTGGGGCATCCTCGCGTTCGACCGCTCGGTCTGGAACCCGCAGCCGCTCGCGGGCATCTTCGTGGCTCCGGACTGGGCCAGGCCCACGAGCGCCATCCTGCGATACGTGCCCCAGGCCCGGCCTGTCTACGCGCCCCAGCCACAGCAGCAGCAACCCCAAGACCCGCAGAACCCTCAGGGCCCGCAGAACCCGATGTACTGACTCAGTGTCGGCTCGCCGCCAACTCGTCTCCTCGGGCGCAGCCGACGGCGTGGTCGTTGATAAGTCCCGCAGCCTGCATGAGTGCGTGCATCGTCGTCGGCCCGACGAATGAAAGGCCGAGGCGGCGGAGCGCCGTGCTGAGGGCCGTCGATTCGGCGGTGACCGACAGAACCTGATCGATGGTCTCCGGGCGGGTGTGCGAGGCGGGGGCGTGGCCCCAGACGAGGCGGTCGAGGGCACCCGGATCGTCTGAGATGAGGTTCTCGACCACCCTCGCGTTCGTGATGGTGGCCAGAATCTTCTGGCGATTGCGGATGATCGAGGGGTCGCCGGCGAGCTCGTCGGCCTTCGCCTCGTCGTAGCGGGCCACACTCGCGATCGAGAAGTCGTCGAAGGCGGATCGGAAGGCCGCCCGCCGCCGCAGAATGGTTATCCACGAGAGTCCGGCCTGGAAGCCCTCGAGTGCGATCGTCTCGAACAGGGCCTGATCGCCGTGGAGAGGCATCCCCCATTCCTCGTCGTGGTAGCGCCGATATTCGGGATCGTCGGAGACCCAGCCGCATCGTGCAACGCCGTCGTCGGCGGTCGTGATCAGTTCTCGTGTCATGGTTCCGACAGTATCGCCGGACCTCGCGATCGTGCGGGGCGCCGGAGCCGCCGTGCATCGGGGAGCCCTGGTCTGGCACGCGTGGAACTCTTCGAAAACGCTCCTCCACATCGGTGGCAGTCGGTGATCGCTCCCCAGAGAGGCGACTCGGTGCACCGCCCCTGCACCGAGCGGGCCATCGTTTCGGCCATGACTTCAGTGGTGAAAGCAAAGAATCCAGCAGACTTCCTCATCGCGCTTCCGCGAATCCTGGGCTACACGCCCACGAACAGCATCGTCGTGCAGACGTTTCAGAGCAGACGCACCGCGGCCTCGTTGCGGGTGGACCTTCCTCCTGACGAGAGGTCCGCCCCTCCGACCGCCGTCGCCGACGCCATCATCAGATTGATCAGCCGCGTCCCGGGCATCGACGCCGTGCTCGTGGTGATCTACACCGATGAGGAGTGGGGGCAGCCCGACCGGCTTCCGCATGCGGCCGTCGTGGAGTCGATCGTCACGCGGATGGCGTCGGCCGGTCTCGGCATCGTCGACGCGATGTGCTGCTCCGCGGGTGGCTGGGCGTCCTACCTCGATGCCGAACACGGCGTCATCGACGAGCAGCAGACATCCCGTATCTCGACCGAGCTCGACGCCGCGGGCGCGCCGCACGATGTCGTCGGAATCACGCAGGGAGCTCACCCGATAGCTCCGATGCCGCCGGAGCAGCGCGCAGAGGTGGCCGACTCGGCCACGGCGATCACGCACGACGTGCACGAGCGGGAGCGACTGTGGGAGTGGTCCGAGGCATCCACACTCTGGGCCGACGCGATCGAATCCGCCCCGTGCGACATCCCGCCCGAGGCGATGGCAGCCCTGCTGTGGAGCATCCGGGACAAAGGGGTGCGAGATTGCGTGCTGATGTTCCTCGCGTGGGGTGGCGACGCCGGCGACCGGGCATCGGTCGACACGCAGCTGCTGCAGCGAGGCGTTCCGGTATCGTCCGGCTCCATTCTCGAGACGTTCGTCGGCGACGGACGCACCGCGCCCGACGGGCTGCGCCTCGAGGGCGCCGTGCGACTCCTCAGACACCTGGTGTCGCTTGCTCCGCGCCCCTGGCAGCTTGCACCCCTCACCATGCTCGCCTGGTTCGAGTGGGCCCGGGGTCAGGGCTCGGCCGCGGGGGACTACCTCGACGATGCCCTCTCGATCGGACCTGGGTACGAACTGGCCCGACTGTTCGAACAGCTGATGAGAACCGGGCGGGTGCCCGACTGGATCGGCAGGTCGCCGAACTAGACCTCGGTCAGAGTCGACTCCACGCCTCGGTGAGCACGCCACGCAGGATCTGCTCGATCTCGTCGAATTCGGGCGCACCGATCGTCAGGGGAGGGGCGAGCTGAATGACCGGATCGCCCCTGTCATCGGCGCGACAGTAGAGGCCGGCCTCGAAGAGCGCCTTCGAGAGGAAGCCCCTGAGCAGTCTCTCGGACTCCTCGTCGTCGAACGTCTCCTTGGTCGACTTGTCCTTCACCAGTTCGATTCCGAAGAAGTATCCGTCGCCGCGCACGTCGCCGACGATGGGCAGATCGCTCAACTTCTCCAGCGTCGATCGGAAGAGCGGCGAGTTGGTACGGACGTTCTCGTTGAGCTTCTCGTCTTCGAAGATGTCCAGGTTCGCCAGTGCGACGGCGGCCGACACAGGGTGTCCACCGAAGGTGTAGCCATGGGCGAACGAGGTCGAACCGTGGCGGAACGGCTCGTAGATGCGGTCGCTGACGATCGTCGCGCCGATGGGGGAGTACCCGCTCGTCATGCCCTTCGCGCAGGTGATCATGTCGGGCACATACCCGTACTCGTCGCAGGCGAACATGTGGCCGATGCGCCCGAATGCGCAGATCACCTCGTCGCTGACCAGCAGCACGTCGTAGCGGTCGCAGATCTCGCGCACCCGCTGGAAGTACCCGGGCGGCGGGGGAAAGCAGCCGCCGGAGTTCTGAACGGGTTCGAGGAAGACCGCCGCAACCGTGTCCGGTCCTTCGAACTGGATCATCTCCTCGATGCGGTCTGCGGCCCAGATGCCGAACGCGACAGGATCGTCGCCATGCTCCATTGCTCGATAGAAGTTCGTGTTCGGCACACGGAAACCGCCCGGCGTCACCGGCTCGAACATCGACTTCATCGCCGGAATTCCGGTCACCGCCAGTGCGCCCTGGGTGGTGCCGTGGTAGGCAACGGCCCGCGAGATGACCTTGTGCTTGTTCGGTCGTCCCTGCAGTTTCCAGAACTGCTTCGCCAGCTTGAACGCCGTCTCGACCGCCTCGCCGCCGCCGGTCGAGAAGAACACCCGATTGAGATCACCGGGCGCGTAGTGGGCCAGTCGCTCCGCGAGTTCGATGGCGTTCGGATGCGCGTACGACCAGATAGGGAAGAAGGCCAGTTCCTCAGCCTGGCGCGCCGCGGTCTCGGCCAGTCGCCGACGGCCATGGCCGGCGTTCACCACGAACAGACCAGACAGCCCGTCGATGTACTTTCTGCCACGACTGTCCCAGATGTGATGACCCTCGCCACGCGTGATGATGGGCACTCCGGCCCCGGACTCCATCACCGACTGACGGCTGAAATGCATCCACAGGTGCTCCGCCGCCTTTCGCTGCAGCTCGGCCTCATCGGCGTCGGAATAGGCATCGTTGTTCATCGGGTACCCCAGTTGTAGAGCTGCTTGTGCAGCTTCAGATAGACGAACGTCTCGGTCGAGATGACGCCCTCCAGATGCCTGATCTGCGAATTGAGCAGGCTGATGAGATCGTCGTCGCTCTCGCACACGACCTCGGCCATGATGTCGAAGGTGCCGGCGGTGAGCACGACGTAGTCGACCGCCGGTATCGCCGCGAGGGCATCGGCCACGATGCGCGTGTCTCCCGAGACCTTGAGCCCGATCATCGCCTGCCTGTAGAACCCGAGCTGCAGGGGATCGGTGACGGCGACAATCTGCATCACTCCCGAGTCCGTGAGCTTCTGCACACGCTGCCGCACGGCGGCCTCGCTGAGACCGACGGCCTTGCCGATCTCGGCGTACGAACGTCTGCCGTCCACCTGCAGCTGCTCGATGATCGCCTTGGACGTGTCATCGAGATGGGTCTGTCGCGACTTCGGGGCCATAGTTCGATTCTGTCAGCGGTTTGACCGGTCGGCAAATGAATCCGTCGTTGTTCGTTGTTGCAGCCGCGAAATCGGTTGAATCGTTCAGGGGCGCGTGGCACAGTGGTGCGATGGACACGTACGAGCTGAGGAACTTCGTCAATGGCCGTGAGGCCGACCCGTCGGGCGACGAGCGGCTCGAGCTGGTCGACCCTTCCACCGAGCGGGTCTACGGAACGACACCCATCTCCTCGGAACAGGAGGTCGAGGCCGCCTATCGCGCGGCATCCGACGCATTCGATGGATGGCGCGACAGCACACCGTCGACGCGTCAGCTCGCGCTGTTGCGGATAGCGGATGCCATGGAAGCGCGCGCCGACGAGTTCGCGGATCGCGAATCGCTCGACACGGGCAAGCCCCGCGGCACTCTCGTCGCCGACGAGATCCTGCTCTCGGTCGATCAGATCCGATTCTTCGCCGGTGCCGCTCGGCACCTCGAGGGCCGCAGCGCCGGCGAGTACATGACGGATCACACGTCATTCGTGCGCCGCGAGCCGATCGGAGTCGTGGGGCAGGTCACCCCGTGGAACTACCCGCTGAACATGGCCGTCTGGAAGTTCGCCCCGGCCATCGCCGCCGGAAACACGACCGTGCTCAAGCCGTCGGACACGACGCCTCTCTCGACACTGCTTCTGGCCGAGGTCGCCGCGGAATTCCTTCCGCCGGGAGTGCTGAACGTCGTGCTCGGAGACAGATCCACCGGTGCCGCCATGGTGGCGAGTCGGGTTCCGCAACTGGTCTCGATCACGGGGTCGGTGCGAGCGGGAATGGAGGTGGCTAAAGCCGCCGCCGTCGACCTGAAGCGAGTGCACCTCGAGCTCGGGGGCAAGGCGCCCGTCGTGGTGTTCGACGACGCCGACATCGCCAAGACCGTCGCAGGCGTCGTGGCGGCGGGCTACTTCAACGCCGGCCAGGATTGCACGGCGGCGACGCGGCTTCTCGTGCAGGAGGGGATCCACGACGAGTTCGTGGCCGCGCTCAGCGAGTACGCCCGCAGGAACGCGCGCACTGGCGCCCCCGACCGTGACGACGTGCTGTTCGGCCCCGTCAACAACGCCTCCCAGCTTGCGCAGGTCGAGGGATTCCTCGCTCGCCTGCCCGACCATGCGACCGTCGAGCTCGGGGGACACAGGCAGGGCGACACGGGCTTCTTCCACGAGGCGACGATCGTCTCGGGGCTTCATCAGAGCGACGAGATCATTCAGAACGAGGTGTTCGGCCCCGTGATCACCGTGCAGTCCTTCGTCGACGAGGCCGAGGCGATCAGGCGGGCGAACGGTGTCGACTACGCATTGGCATCCAGTGTCTGGACCACCGACCACGGTCGTGCGATGCGCATGGCTCGGCGGCTCGATTTCGGATGCGTGTGGATCAACACCCACATTCCGATCGTCGCCGAGATGCCCCACGGCGGATTCAAGCATTCCGGCTACGGCAAGGACCTGTCTGTCTACGGCTTCGAGGACTACACCCGGATCAAGCACGTGATGTCGTTCATCGGCGATTAGGCTCGACGGGTGACAGCAGTTCCCGAGACGGTCGGCAGGGTGGTGTACGAGCCCGCCTCGTCACGGCAGCAGGTGCTCCTCGTCGCCCCGGGACTGGTCGCCCTGCTGGGCGGTGCATGCACGCCGGCCGTGCTCTCGCGGGTGTGGGCGGAGCTGTCGAACGCATCCCCGTCGCTCGAGAAGGTCGTGGAGTCGATTCCCCTGCTCGGGCCCGACGGGGTAGCCTCCTTCGCCGTCGCCGCGCTCGAGGGCGGCGACACGCATCCTCTGCTCGTCTCGGTCGTCGCTCGAGGCGACTCGGTCGTCGACCTGTACTCGACAGACCGGCCGCCCCGCAGATTCTCGTCACAGGGACTCCAGCCCTGGCACCTCGCATCGTTCTCGCTGGTCTCGGGCATCCGTTTCGCGTCCGGCCCGTCGATCGATCCGGTGGCAGATGCGCCCACCGTCTCGGGAGCGGAACTTCCCCTCGTGTTCGGCGCGGCATCCGCCTCATCGGTGCTGTGGATGCTCGACGACAGTCACGCGGTCGTCGATCGTGGCGCGCGGGGCGGCCTTTCGGAGCCACTCTCGAGCGAGGCCGGCCGGGACGACGACGAGATCACCCTCGAACGGGCTCCCGAGCGGCGTCGTGCCCGACACGGCGGACCGTCCGAGGCGGCGGATCCGCCGGCGTCGAAGCCTGTGCGCAGGCGACCCAGCCGGGTGAGGATCGGATCGCAGGCCCCGTTCGAGCTTCATGTTCCGGTCTACATCGGCCGACGGCCGCGAGGGCCGCGTCAGATGGGCGGAGAGCAGGTGATGCTGATCGAGGTACCGTCGCCCACCCGCGAAGTCTCGGCATCGCACATTCTCATCGAGCAGCGCGGCCGAGAGGTCGTCGTCACCGATCTGAAGTCCACGAATGGCACCGCCGTCACTCTGCCCGGTTCCCCTCGGATAAAGTTGAGGCAGGGGGACTCGATCGTTCTTCCCCCGTACAGTCGGATCGAAATCGGTGACGGCACCGTCATCGAGATACTTCCCGGTGCGGATTGACCGTGGATGACGGCCCGCACCAGCACAGGTGCCCGTGCCTGCGCGAGAACAGCATGTCGAGGAGAAGAGTCCCGTGACCCAGATCGGTGACAGCAACGCCCATGTGAGCGTTGTCCTTCCCGGCGCCGCCGATACGACGCTGACCCTGACCTGGTCTTTCCAGTCAGACCGAGGAAACAAGCGCGCCGTCAACGAGGACAGCGTCGTCGCCAACCCTCCTCTGTTCGCGGTGGCCGACGGCATGGGCGGCCACTCCGCGGGCGACATCGCCAGCGCAGCCGTGGTGACCCGTCTCGGAGATATCACCGGCAGGGCATACGTCGACGCCGACACGATCGACGAGGCCCTCGAGTCCGCCCTCGCCGACATCGACCGGGTGGGCGACGAGAGCCTCCTCGGCACGGGAACGACGGTCACCGGTGTGGCCCTCACCATCGTCGACGACGCGGCGCAGTGGGCCGTCTTCAATATCGGCGACTCCAGGGTCTATCTCTACGCCGACGGCACGCTGGAGCAGATCACCACCGATCATTCCGTCGTGCAGGAGATGGTCGCGGCCGGGCTGATCACCCGTGAGCAGGCAGACGTCCATCCTGACAGCAACGTGATCACCCGGGCCGTCGGCTTCCACGAGAAGCCGGTGCCCGACTACTCGCTCATCCCCGTCGAGCCGGGCCAGCGCATCCTCATCTGCTCCGACGGACTGACCAAGGAGCTCACCGACCACGGCATCCGGCACTACCTGGCGACGACGGAGTCGGCGGAGCGCGCGGCCAGCGAGCTCGTCGCCGCATCCCTTGCGAACGGCGGCAGGGACAACGTGACCGTGCTGGTGCTGGATGTGGCGCTTGCGGTCGACGAGGTCGAGTCGACACGGCCGAGCGGGCGCACACGATGACTCCCGTGAGATGCAAGACGTGCGGCACGGCGCTTCCCGAGGGGGCGATGTTCTGCGGCGAGTGCGGCAGCTCGGTCCTCGCGGCCTCGGCGCTCAGCGACACCCAGCATGTGGAGCCGCTTCCCGTCGCCGGCCGGCGCGAGGCCCTGACCGCACCGGCCCGTGTGCCGACGAGGGCGAGCGCGGCCAAGGCGCTGTTCCGCCTCGTCTTCAGCACGGGGGAGAACGTCGTCGTCTCCGGGCCAGGTCTGATCGGACGCAATCCGGTGCCCGGGCCATCTGACGGGCCGCTGGAGGTCGTACGCATCGTCGATCCGCAGCTGAGCGTGTCGAAGACTCACGTCGAGTTCGGAATCGAGAACGGACTGTTCTGGGTCAGCGACAGGCACTCGGGCAACGGCACGTCCATCTCGGTGGCGGGTGAGGAGACCCTGCACGCCGTGCCCGGAGAACGGTACGGTGTCGCGCGGGGCACCCGCGTCCGCATCGGCGAGCAGTTCTTCGACATTCTCTGACACCGCGTTCACCACCGCCTCTTCACAGCGACGATTCACCGCGCGTTCTCCACGGCCGGCGGTTCCGCTCTCCGGCGGCAGTCCTGCGCGAGGTGTAATCGGTGCATGACCCGGCGTTCCCCTCTTCCGTTCGGCGCCGATCCCACGCCCCACGACGAGGTGCTCGATGTCGACGAGGTGCTCGTCATTCCGCGGCGCGCCGATCCACCCGCTAGAGCACCGTTTCCTCTCGTCGGTTCGCTTGCACCGCTGGCGGTCGCGCTCCTCGTCTGGCTCGTTCTGCAGTCGCCACTCGCGTTCCTCTTCGCGCTCCTGTCACCCGTCATGGCTGTCGCCGGACTCCTCGATCGACGAGTGGGTGCGCGCCGGGCAAGACGACGAGATGGTGTCGAGGTCACGCGGAGGCGTCAGGCGTTCCGTCTCAGGGTGGCCGCATTCCACGCACGGGAGATCGAGGCGCTGAATCGACGGGCGCCGTCCGCCCGCACCATTCTGGAGCGCCCGGCGAACCCGTTCACCGCCACGGCACCGGGCCGGGCTGTCATCTCCCTCGGCTCCGGGCACGTCAGGAGCGGAGTGCGTGTGGAGGGGGGTCTCGACGAGGACGATCCTGATGCGCGACGCCTGCGCAGCGAAGCGCTGGTGCTGGCTCGAGCCCCTGTGCTGGCGTCGCCGCCCGTGCGTGTCGCCGTGGTCGGCGCGAGACCCCTCGCGGACGCCGTGGCCCGCGGCTACGCCGTGCAGCTCGCGGCTGCCCTGTCGCCGCCCGCGGCCGCCTTCGTGGTGGCATCGGCAGAGCGCGACGAGAGCGCCGAGCACTGGGACTGGGCTC
Source organism: Agreia sp. PsM10 (assembly GCF_030433855.1). Lineage (GTDB taxonomy): Bacteria > Actinomycetota > Actinomycetes > Actinomycetales > Microbacteriaceae > Agreia. Next base: position 338,800 of record NZ_JARUXC010000001.1, read on the forward strand.
ATTGTCTGCCGCACTTCGGAGACGACGAGGTGCGACTCGGAGCTGTCGGCGATGCGCGGACGCCGCTTCCGTCGACGTTCGTGGTGGTGGCCGAGTCGCTCGACGAGGTGCCGCCCGAGGCGACTGTCGTCGTCGCCGCCGATTCGATCGCCCGGGTCACGGTTCTGCGCCACCCGACGCTCGCGTCGCCGCTGGCCATCGACGGCGAGTTCGTGTCGGTCGTCCAGGCCGAGGCGTTCTCCGACCGGCTGCGACGGCAGGCGAGCGCGGTCCTCCCCTCCGCGGGGTTGCCAGGCAGTATCTCGTCTACCGAGCTCGAGAATCTGCCGGATGCGCGCGCGCCCCGCACGGGGCCGCAGCCGTCGGCGGGCCTCAGCGCCCCGATCGGAGTGGGGGAGGACGGCGCCGTCTTCAGGCTCGACCTCGTGGAACAGGGGCCCCACGCGGTGGTCGCGGGAACAACGGGGAGCGGCAAGAGCGAACTTCTCGTCACCTGGGTCGCTGCGCTCGCCCGGGCATACGATGCGTCAGAGTTCACGGTTCTGCTCGTGGACTTCAAGGGCGGATCCGCCTTCGATGCCCTGACCGGCCTCGAACAGTGCGTGGGACTCATCACCGATCTGGATCCGGAGGGCGCCGGACGCGCGCTCTCCAGCCTCAGGGCCGAGATTCGGCGACGGGAGACGATCCTCCGGCACGCCGGAGCCCGGGACATCGCCGATGCCCGTCTCGCCGGTCGGTTGCCGCGCCTCGTGATCGTCGTCGACGAGTTCGCCGCCATGCTGTCCGAGTTTCCGCAACTGCACGACGTGTTCGCCGACATCGCCGCACGCGGGCGCTCCCTCGGACTGCACCTCGTGCTGTGCACCCAGAGGCCATCGGGCGTCGTGCGGGATTCGCTGCTCGCGAACTGCGAACTCCGGCTGTCGCTGCGGGTGAACAACGCGGTCGACTCCGTGGCGATCATCGGCAGCGATGCAGCGTCGACCCTCTCGGCCGCCTTTCGCGGCCGGTGCTTCGTCTCCGCAGCAGGTCGTGCACCGGTGCAGGTTCAGGTCGCTCACACCGATCCATTCAGCATCGCCGCCCGCCCCGGACGGAGGGGTGAGAGCGTGCGGGCGCCCTGGCTGCCGGCGCTGCCACGCCTGATCAAGCTCGCCGACGTGCCGACGCCCTCGTCGGGTATCGCGATCGGACGGTTCGATCTTCCTGAGGAGCAGACTCAGCCGGTCGCGCTGTACGACCCCGTCGAGCACGGGCACCTCCTGGTCCTCGGGTCGGCGAAGTCGGGCAAGTCGACCCTGCTCGAGACGATCGCCCATCAATCCGCGTCGGTGACGGTGATCGGGCCAGGGATCGAGGACTCGTGGGACGCGCTGCATGACATCGTCGAGCTGTGCCGCACACGACGGGAGCAGGGCGGAGAACACGCGCCACTGGTCGTCGTCGTCGACGACATCGATTCGGTGCTGCGTCGCTTCGATGCGGAGTACCAGACCGAGCTGACCGCAGCGCTCACGATGCTGCTGCGGGATGGCCCGTCGAGCGGCATCACATTCGTGGCCGCGGCGCAGCGGCTCGCGGCCCCGCTCAGTGCGCTCGCGCCACTCTTTCCCGAGCGCATCCACCTTCGCTTCGCCTCGCGGCAGGAGTACATCGTCGCCGAAGGCGCCGCGCACGATCACGACGCTCGACTCGCCGCCGGGGGCGGGCACTGGAGGGGTGCGCGAATGCAGGTCGCCGTCGCCGACTCCCCGCTCCGGTCGCGAGCCGGTGCGGCGCGCGACCATCGCGCACTCGAAGGCTCCTCGCCACCTCCGCGGCTGCTGGTCGTCTCGTCGCGTCCCGCGCCCTTCCTCGACAAGAGCAATGGCGCCGTTCCCGCTGCGACACGGCTGATCGACGCGGGCGATCGAGCGGCTCTGGCCGAGTTCTCGTCACGCGCCGGCGAGCAGACCTGGATCGTCGGCACTCCGGACGCCTGGGTCGCGGCCTGGACGACCTTCTCAGCGCTGAGGACGACGACCCCCGTCTACTTCGACGGCTGCACACCGGGTGATTTCCGGTCGCTCACGCGCCGACGCGATCTGCCCCCGCCCGTCGAGCCCGGCCGCGCCGGCGGGTGGCTTCTCGACCCCGGCGGCGCGATCGCCCGATTCCGTCCTGCGGAGGTTTCCGCCCGCCAACGCCCCGAAACGAAGCGGATTTCGTGAAGATCATGTTTCGAGATCGACGTTCTGCCCCTCTTTTTCCCCATGACGCGATGTGCTGTGCCACTATCAGACCACCCTGACGACAGCAGAGTTCGGAGACCCACTAGTCATGAACCCATCACTGCCGCACGACCCGATGATCCGGCAGGCCATCGCCTATGCGCGATCCATGCAGCGCGCGAAGCAGATCTCGCTCTCGCGCCGATCGGTGCTCGCGGGGGCGGGAATGGGGCTGGGGGCGCTGGCCCTCGCCGCCTGTTCCACCGGTCCTCGGCCCGCTCCGTTGGCCGCCGTCGATTTGTCCGACACCGACAAGAGCCTGGTGTGGGACAACTGGCCGGCCTATCTCGACGAGGACGACGACGGAAAGTACCCGACGCTGATCGGATTCGAGGAGCAGACCGGAATCCAGGTGACCTACAACGTGGCGGTCGACGACAACAACACCTATTACGGCAAGGTCAAAGACCAGTTGGCCCTCGGACAGGACATCGGCGCCGACACGGTCTGTCTCACGGAATGGATGGTCTCCCGACTTGTGCGCAAGGGATACGTGCAGGAGCTCGACGCGGCGAACATCCCGAACAAGAAGAACCTCCTGCCGTCTCTCGCGGAGCCGGACTTCGATCCCGGCCGCAGCTTCTCTCTTCCGTGGCAGGGCGGCTTCGCGGGAATCTGCTGGAACAAGGAGCGACTTCCGAAGGGGCTCAAGTCGGTCGACGACCTGTGGAATCCAGAGCTGAAGGGTCGAGTCGGCGTGCTCAGCGAGATGCGAGACACGATCGGCGTCATCATGCAGTCGCAGGGCACCGATATCTCGGGCGACTGGGGCGAAGGCGACTTCATGGATGCCGTCGATCTGTTCCGCAAACAGGTCGACGACGGGCAGGTGCGCAACATCAAGGGCAACGCCTACCTCAACGATCTGCAGAACGAGGACACCCTGGCGGCCATCTGCTGGTCGGGCGACATCACCCTCATCAACGCGGAGGCGGGGGACAAGTGGGAGTTCATCCTCCCCGATTCCGGCGGCACCCTCTGGAACGACACCTTCGTCGTGCCCATGGGCTCGACCCGCAAAGCGAACGCCGAGGCGCTCATGAACTACTACTACGAGCCCGAGGTGGCCGCAGAGGTGGCGGCCTGGGTCAACTACATCACTCCGGTCGTCGGGGCCAAGGAGGCGATGGAGGCCATCGATCCCGAACTGGCGGACAACCAGCTGATCTTCCCCGACGAGACGACCCTTCGAGACGCGCACGTATTCCGAACATTGACAGCAGAGGAAGAGAAGACCTTGGGCACCGAATTCCAGAAAGTGTTGTTGGGCATCTGATGGCGGCCATGGGCACGTTCGCCGAGGCGGGCGCCGATCTCGAGTTCATCGACATCAGCAAGAGGTTCCCCGGATTCACCGCCATCGAGAACCTCAACCTCACGATTCCCGCCGGCTCGTTCTTCGCCCTGCTCGGCCCCTCGGGCTGCGGCAAGACGACCACGCTTCGACTGGTCGCCGGCCTCGAGGAGCCGTCCGCAGGACGCATCCTCATCGGCGGCACGGATGTGACGCAGACGAAGTCATTCCAGCGTCCGGTCAACACGGTGTTCCAGTCGTACGCCCTCTTCCCGCACATGACGGTGCTCGAGAACGTGGCCTTCGGGCTCCGTCGGCGCAAGATCGACGACCCCCTCGGCAAGGCGCACGAGGCACTCAGGCTCGTCGAACTCGACCATGTCGCTGCGCGCCGGCCCGCCCAGCTCTCGGGCGGACAGCAGCAGCGCGTGGCCCTGGCGAGGGCGGTCGTGAACCGCCCGGCCCTCCTGCTCCTCGACGAGCCGTTGGGCGCCCTCGATCTCAAACTGCGCAGGCAGATGCAGCTCGAGCTGAAGAGCATCCAGACCGAGATCGGCCTGACGTTCCTTCACGTGACCCACGACCAGGAGGAGGCCATGACGATGGCCGACATCGTGGCGGTCATGAACAAGGGAGAGATCGAACAGATGGGAGCTCCCGAGCAGCTCTACGAGCTCCCGCGAACGGCGTTCGTCGCCAACTTCCTCGGCCAGTCGAACCTCTTCACCGGTCCGGTCACGGGCTCGACCGCAGACGCCATCACGGTCGACATCTCGGGCAGGGGCATCGTCGTTCCCCGCACGCGCGCACAGCGGCACGCAGGCGAGGTGACGATCGGAGTGAGGCCCGAGAAGCTCCTGCTCCACATCGAGGCTCCCTCCGCGGATGCCGGCACCAACGTGCTCGGCCCGGGCAGGGTCACGGACGTCTCGTTCTCAGGGGTCAGCACGTCGTACATCGTGCAGATCCCCGGCCTCGGGGCCGTGACCGTGTTCGCCCAGAACATGGTCTTCGGCCCCGTTGTCAACGAGGGCGCGGAGGTCTGGGTGAGCTGGACGGTCGACCACGGTTTCGGACTCGAGGACGAACCCGCGCACGGATCCCGGTTCCCGGCGGACTCATCGACGAACGCGATCGCGGTGCAGCGTCGAGCCGATCTCGAGACAGAACTGGAAGGGGCCTAGCCCGTGGCCTTCGCCGCCTTCGCCTCGACAGACGCGGCCGTCACGAAACCGGCCAGGCGGGCCTCGACGGTCGCGCTCGTGCTCCTGCTGCCCGGCATCCTGTACATGGTTCTGTTCTTCCTGACGCCGCTGATCTCGCTTGTGATCACCTCGTTTCAGGCGGAACTGCCCGGCGGCGATATCGGCGACTACATTCCGGGCCTGCAGTGGCAGAACTACGTCGACAGCGCCAGCGAGTACCTGCCCCACATCCTTCGCGCTTTCGGATACGCGCTGGCGGCGACTGTGTTCGCCCTCGTCATCAGCTATCCCATCGCGTACTTCATCGGGGTGAAGGCTCGTCGATGGCCCCTGCTCCAGAGCCTCATGCTGACCCTGGTGATCGCGCCGTTCTTCATCAGCTTCCTGCTCCGCACCCTCGCGTGGAAGCAGATCCTGTCCGACGAGTCGCCCGTCGTGCTCGCACTCAAGGCCGTCGCCATACTGCCGGCAGACGGTCACCTGACGGGGACGCCTTTCGCCGTCATCTTCGGCCTCACGTACAACTTCATCCCGTTCATGACACTTCCGCTCTATACGACGCTGGAGCGTCTCGACATCCGCTTCCTCGAGGCGGGAAACGACCTCTACGCGAGCCCGGCCACGACCTTCCTGAAGGTCACGGTTCCGCTGTCGATGCCGGGAATCATCTCGGGAACCCTGCTCACCTTCATTCCCGCGGCGGGCGACTACATCAACGCGAGCCGCGACTTTCTGGGCTCGAGCAAGACGGCGATGCTCGGCAACGCCATCGAAGCCAACTTCCTCACCCTGCAGAACTACCCGGTCGCGGCGGCGCTCTCCATCATCCTGATGGCCGTGATCCTCATACTCGTCGGCGTCTACGTGCGCCGCAGCGGAACGGAGGACCTGCTGTGACAGCCTTGCCCCTCGACACGGCGAACCAGGCCGGTCCCGATCACGTACCCCCGCGCCGCCCGCGCCGTGGATTGGCCGGTCTCGGACTCCCCGTCTACGTGGCCCTGGCGCTCGTGTTCCTGCTCATTCCCATCGGCTACACGTTCGCCTTCTCGTTCAACGACTCCGCGAAGTCGAACCTGGCCTGGCGCGGCTTCACTCTCGAGAAGTGGCTGACCGTCTGCAACGAACCCGGGCTCTGCGAGGCGTTCGGCAACAGCATTCTCGTCGGGGTGGTGGCCACGGTGCTCGCCACGGCTCTCGGCACGGCGATCGCCATCGCGCTCGTGCGGTACCGGTTCCGGTTCCGGTCGAGCATCAGCCTGCTGCTGTTCCTGCCGATGGCCACGCCCGAGGTGGTGCTCGGTGCGGGCCTCGCAGCCCAGTTCCTGGCGCTCGGCACGCAGAAGGGCATCGTCACGGTGATCCTCGCCCACACGATGTTCTGCATCAGCTTCGTCGTCGTGACGGTCAAGGCACGGGTGGCGGGGCTCGATCCTGCGCTGGAGGAGGCCGGACGCGACCTGTACGGATCTGCTGCGCAGGTGTTCTGGCGCATCACATTTCCGTTGCTGCTCCCAGGCATCCTGGCCGCGGCGCTGTTGTCGTTCGCGCTGAGCTTCGACGATTTCATCATCACGAACTTCAACGCGGGGTCGGTCGACACCTTCCCGAAGTTCATCTACATCGCGGCGGCCCGAGGCATCCCTGCCGAGGCGAATGTCATCGCGTCGGCCGTCTTCATTCTCGCGATTGCGATCGTCGTCGTGAGCCAGGTCGGTCGAGCCGCACGGCAGAAGAGACTCGACCGGCTCTCGTGAACGGGGCCTGCGCCGCGACCCGTCGATTCAGGCGGTGACCCTGATCGTTCCGACGGGCCTGCCCCCGCCGAGCACGGTCAGATCGAATCGTGCGACAAGGGTGTCGACGTCGCCGCGGTCCATTGCTCCCGCACGCACCAGGAGCTCGAGCGCGACGAGTGCGGCCGCGCGAAGGCTGCCATCGAGGATCTTGAGTGCCACCGCCACACCGGAGAGCGTGGACATCACCATGACCCCTTCGGCGCCGAGCTTCGCGAAGATCTGCAGCTCGTCGATCACCATCGTGTTCTGTTCGCCGGGCGCGTCTACCGCCCACCCATTGGCGAGGACCGAATCGACGAGCCATTCGGAATCGGGCGTGGTGCGCTGCGCGATGCGTGACACGCCGCGGGCGAGGCCTCGCAATGAGATCGCGTGCACGGGTGCGCCGCATCCGTCGACGCCGGATGCCACGATCGTCTCGCCGGTCTCCCGCTCGATGACCTCGCGCACGCGCAGCTGCAGGGGATGGCCCGGGTCGAGGTAGTCGGCCGTGCTCCAGCCCTGCTGAACACACGCCAGCAGCATGGCGGCGTGCTTGCCCGAGCAGTTCATGAAGACACGCTGCACCCCGGCATCGGCGCGGACCACCGCGTCGCGGGCGGCCCTGTCGCCCGGCCAGTCCGCCGGGCATCCGAGGTCGGATTCGCCGAGAGAGGCGAGCGAGAGGATCTCGCGCACGACCTCGACGTGCGCCGAGGTGCCTCCATGGCTCGCCATCGACAGGGCCGTCTGCAGGGGACTGAGGTGCACGCCCGCCTCGCGGATGGCCAGCGCCTGAAAGGGCTTGAGGCTGGAACGCGGAAACACGGGAGCACCGGCATCGCCCAGCTCGGCGATGATCGCGCCGTCGGCTGCGACCACGACTGCGGCGCCCACATGACGCGACTCTATGAACCCGCTGCGCTCGAGAACCGCCAGCTCGACGGCCGCGGCGATCGTGACGGCGCCTGCTGCCGTCGACGTCATCGCAGGGTCGCCATGGCCTCGTCGATCACGCCGAGCGCGTCGGTGAGGAGCGCGTCGGAGATGGCCAGACTCGGAAGGAAACGCACGATGTTGCCGTAGGTTCCCGCATTCAGGACGAGGACGCCGTGCTCGGCCGCGTAGGCCACGATGGCGTCGACGGCCTTCGGGTTGGGCTCCTTCGTCGTCGCTCCGGTTCCGGGCTGCACCAGCTCCATCGCGATCATGGCGCCGACGCCCCGGATGTCGCCGATGATGTCGTACTTCGAGGCGAGGGTCTCGAGGCCCGAGACCAGCGTCTGCTCGATGCGTGTCGCCTCGGCCAGCAGGTCGTCGTTCTCGATCTGCTCGAAGACGGCGACGGCCGCCGCAGCGGCCACGGGGTTTCCGCCGAACGTGCCGCCCAGGCCGCCGGGAAGTGCTGCATCCATGATCTCGGCGCGACCGGTGACGCCGGCGAGGGGGAGACCACCCGCGATGCCCTTGGCGCTCAGCACCATGTCGGGCACCAGCCCGAAGTGCTCGCTGGCGAAGTACGCACCCGTGCGGGCCATTCCGCTCTGGATCTCGTCGGCGATGAAGACGACCCCGTTGTCAGTGCACCACTGCTGCAGTGCCGGCAGATAGCCGTCGGCAGGCACGACGAAGCCGCCCTCGCCCTGGATCGGTTCGACCACGAGGCAGGCGAGGTCATACGCGCCGACGGTCTTCTCGAGGTAGTTGATGGTGCGCTCCGCCGCCTCGGCGCCGGAGAGGCCGTCGTGGTAGGGGTACGAGTTCGGCGCGCGGTAGACGGCGCCGGCGAGAGGGCCGAATCCGGTGGCATACGGCGCCGCCTTGAAGTTCATGGCCATGGTCAGGTTCGTGCGGCCGTGGTAGGCGTGCTCGAGCACGGCCACACCCGTGCGACGTGTGTACTTGCGCGCGATCTTGACCGCGTTCTCGACGGCCTCGGCGCCCGAGTTGACGAGGACGGTCTTCTTCGCGAAGTCGCCCGGGGTGTGCTCGGCGAGCAGCTCTGCGACCCGCACGTACTCCTCGTAGGGAGTGACCGTGAAGAGGGTGTGCGTCACCTTGCCGAGCTGGGCCGTCGCCGCCTCGATGACGCGGGCCGAGGTGTGCCCGACCGTGGTCACTCCGATGCCGGCACCGAGGTCGATGAACTGGTTGCCATCGACGTCGACGAGGATGGCGCCGTTGGCCTTCTCGATGTAGACGGGAAGAGCCGTGCCGACCCCCACCGGTACAACGGCCAGTCGTCGCTCGTGCAGTTCGATGCTTCGAGGGCCGGGGATCGCCGTGACGACCTTCCGCTCCTGGGCGACGGTGTAGGAAGAACTCAGCGTGTCAGTCATGATGCGAGCAAGTTTACCGCCGGGTCGCACGGCGCCCGGTTAGGCTGATCGCGTGAAAGCGCAGCATTCCTACACGGTGACCGTAGAGTGGCTTGGAAATCGGGGCACGGGCACGAGCAGTTACCGCGACTACGGGCGCGAGCATCTCGTGCGTGCCGAGGGCAAGCATCCGATCGAGGGCAGTGCCGACCGCACCTTCCACGGCGACGTCGACCGCTGGAATCCCGAGGAGATGCTGCTCGCGGCGCTCAGCCAGTGCCACATGCTCTCGTATCTGCACGTCGCCGTGCTGCACGGCGTGGTGGTCACGGGATACACCGACGAGGCGACCGGCACCCTGGCCCTCGACCGCACGGGCGGGGGTCGCTTCACCTCGGCGACGCTGCATCCGAGGGTCGAGCTCGCCGATCCCGCCCAGGCTGAGCTCGCGCAGACTCTGCACGCCGAGGCGAGCGAGAAGTGCTTCATCGCCAACTCGGTGAACTTCCCCGTACTGCACGAGCCGCAGGCCGGATGACGACCAGCCACGTGCGGGTCGTGCTGGAACCGGCACCGGCACTCGACGGGCTCGAACGGGCCGTGGCATCCGTCGCCCGCGTTCGGGCCGACCAGGTGGTCATCGACTCGTCGTGCGACGACTGCGGAAGGCCGCACGGCAAGCCGCGGGTGTCGTCGCCCCGTGCCCCGGACGGCTCGGAGATCGTGGTGAGCAAGAGCTCGGCCGGTGGTCTGGTCGCGATCGCCGTGTCGATGGATGCGGCGGGTCGAGACCTCGGGGTCGATGTGGAGTCGCGCACGAGCGTCTCGCGAGCCCGCGTCGACGAGGTGGCGTTCTCCGACGCGGAACGCGACCTCATCGACGACGAGCCGGCCGCGAGCCGTGCCCTGCTGCGCACCCGCCTGTGGTCTCGCAAGGAGGCCTATCTCAAGGCGACCGGCCGCGGCGTGCGCCTCGACCTCACGACCGTCGATCTCGCATCCGGTTCAGCGGCCGACGCCGTCATCGTGGATGTGCCCGTGAACGACCCCGACCTGGTGCTCAGCGTCGTGCTGCTCGGCACCGGGCCCGTGATCGTCGACCTGACCGACTAGTCGGCGGAGCCGACGGACCGAACGGCCGACGTCACCGTCAGTGCGGAAGAACCGGCAGCCGTTCGGAGAAGAGCCACGTCTCGAACAGCTCGTCGAGGTCGACAGGGCTGCGGTCGTTGGCATGAAGGTAGAAGCCCTCGGTGGTGACGTTGCCGTAGCGGTTCTCTGTCGCCCACGAACTGATCAGCTCGAAGAACGCGTCGTCTCCGACCGTGAGGCGCAGGGCGTGCAGGGTGAGCGCTCCGCGCTTGTAGACGCGGTCGTCGAACATCAGCTCGGGGCCGGGATCGCCGATGGCGAGGTCCTGCGGAAGGTGCGAGAGCCGGGCCCAGTGCTGGTGGGCGAGCCTGTCTGCCGAGAGCCCTCCCGACTCCTCCGACCACAGCCACTCGGCATAGCACGCGAAGCCCTCGTGCAGCCAGATGTCCTTCCAGGTGGTCGCAGTGAGGCTGTTGCCGAACCAGGAGTGCGCGAGCTCGTGCGCGATGAGCCGCTCCGAGCCGCCGAGGCCGTCGATGTGGTTCCTGCCGAACACGGCGAACCCGTGGGCCTCGACGGGGATCTCGAGGTCGTCGTCGGTCACGATGACCGAGTACTCGCCGAACGGGTAGGGGCCGAACGAACGCTCGAAGAGCGCGAGCATGCGTTCCTGGTCTGCGAAGTCGCTCTGCGCCCGTGCGACGATCGCGGGCGGCACGAACACGGTCTGCGGCACGGGGATGCGCGCCAGGACGATCTCGCGATACGCACCGATCTGGATGCTGGCCAGGTAGGTGGCCATGGGTTCGACGGTCTCGAACGTCCAGGTCGTACGGCTGGCCCGCCGCACCTTCGAGAGGAGCCGGCCGTTGGCGAGAACCGAGTACGACGACTCGGTCGTGATGCGGATGCGGAAGGCGGCCTTGTCGCTCGGGTGGTCGTTGCACGGGAACCAGCTGGCCGCGCCGCTCGGCTGCGAGGCGACCAGCACGCCGTCGCTGAGCTCCTCCCAACCGAGTTCGCCCCACGGGCTGCGCACGGGATGGGGAGAGCCGCCGTAGCGCACCGTGACGACGAACTGCTCACCGGCCGGGATCGTGCGAGCCGGCGTGATGGTGAGCTTCCTCGCCGATTCGACGAGCTTCGAGGGTGCGACGCCGTCGATGGAGACGCGGGTGGCGACGAGTCCGCAGAAGTCGACGCTGAACCGGCTCAGGTCATGGGTCGCCGTGGCGGTGATGACGGCGGTGGCGGCGAGGCGGTTGTTCGCGACGCGGTAATCGAGGTCGAGGTCGTACGACGAGACCGTGTATCCGCCGTTGCCGCTCGAGGGCACATAGCTGTCGCCTATCGAGAGCGATCCGTGACTGGGGTGAAAAGGTGTGTGCGGCATCGGTCGCTCAAGTATTCCACGGGGCGATGGGGTTGCCCGTCCACCGGCTGGCCGCCGGCACGACCTCGCCCCGCATCACAAGGGAGGCGGGGCCGACGGTCGCGCCGTCGTCGATGCGCGCCGCGGGCAGGATCACGCTGTGCGGTCCGAGGGTCGCGCCGGCTGCGATCGCCACGCTGTCGAGCGACATGACCCTGTCGTGGAAGAGGTGGGTCTGAACCACGCAGCCGCGGTTCACGGTCGACCCGTCGCCGAGGGAGACGAGATCGGCCTCGGGCAGCCAGTACGTCTCGATCCAGGTGCCCGCACCGATGCGGGCGCCGAGGGACTTCAGCCAGAGGGCGAGGGCCGGAGTACCCGTCGCCGCCCGAGCGAACCACGGCGCGGCCACCATCTCGACGAAGGTGTCGGAGACCTCGTTGCGCCAGATGAACGACGACCAGAGCGGATGCTCGGTGGCGCGGATCCGGCCCACGATCGTCCACTTCGCGACGGTCGTGACCGAGGCCGCCACCGCTCCGGCTGCCAGCATCACGGGCCCCGACACGGCGATCGTCCAGCCCAGACCCCAGGCGACGAGCGCGGCCTCGAGAGTGAGCAGCACACCGAGCCCGATGGCCACCGTGACCATGACCGGCACGAGTCGACCGAGCTCCCACAGCGCACGGGCGATGCGCAGCACGCGGGACGGTTCGTAGGTGCGGCTCTCATCGAACTCGGCCACGGCTCGGCGAAGGCGCACCGGGGGGTTGCCGAGCCATGACGATCCGGACTTCGCCTTGCGCGGCGTCGCCGACAGCACGGCCACGAGTCCGTTCTTGGGCACCGTGCGCCCCGGTCCCGTCATGCCGCTGTTGCCGAGGAACGCCCGCCGGCCGATCTTGGCCTCGTCGATGCGCATCCAGCCGCCGCCGAGCTCGTAGGAGGCCACCATGGTGTCGTCGGCGAGAAAGGCGTGGTCGGCGATCGTCGTCATGGCCGGCAGCAGAAGCACCGTCGATGCCTCGACGTTCGACCCGACCTTCGCTCCCAGCAGACGGAGCCACACCGGAGTGATGAGACTCGCATAGAGAGGGAAGAGCATGCTGCGCGACAGATCGAGCAGGCGCTCCGTGGCCCACACCTGCCAGCCGACGCGCGAGCGCACCGGATAGTGCCCCGGGGCGAGGCCGATTCCGAGGAGACGGACGCTGCCCACCACGAGCGCCGCGAACACGAGGCCGGCGGCCAGCGTGGCGAGCGGAACCGAGGCGAGCGCACGCAGGGCGAGCTCGCCGAGCGAGTCCGAGCCCCGCACCATCGCACCCGTGACGAGCGCGCCGACCGCGAGCGCCACGAGGGGGAGCAGCGACAGCACCACCGAACCCGCGCCGTAGGCGGCGACCCAGCCGGATGCGCGCGGCGGCCGTTCGGCCGGCCAGCCCGGGCGGGCCTTGCCCATCCGTTCGGCCGGCGAGCCCGCCCAGCGCTCGCCGCCGGGCACCCGGCCCGACACCGATGAGCCCGCGGCGATCTCGGCGCCGCGACCGACCCTGGCGCCCGGAAGCATGGTGCTTCGAGAGCCGATCGTCGCGTCCGCCCCGATCGTGATCGTGCCGATGTGCAGCACGTCGCCGTCGATCCAGTACCCCGAGAGGTCGACCTCGGGTTCGATGGCGACTCGGGCTCCCAGCTTGAGCATTCCCGTGACCGGCGGCAGCGAGTGAAGATCGACGCCCTCGCCGATGGTGGCCCCCAGAGCGCGCGCGTAGTACGAGATCCACGGTGCTCCCGCGAGGCTGGCCGCGCCCACGAGCCCGGCGACCTGCTCGGCGAGCCAGAGGCGCACGTGCACGTGCCCTCCGCGCGGATACGACCCGGGCCGCACGCCACGCAGCAGGATGCGGGCGGCGACGACGGAGACGGCCATGCGGCCGATGGGCGTGACGAGCACGAGGAATCCGACGATCAGCCACCACCAGGAGACCTCGGGCAGCCACTCGATGCCGGCGAACGCGCCGAGGAGGAGATTGGCCGCGAGCAGGTAGACGCTCCAGCGGGCGCCCACGATGATGTGGAGCGGGATGCCGAGGAGGGTCTGGGCCCACCGGGTGGAACGCGGGGTGGGAACGACGGTGCGGGGCTGGGCCGCCTCGCGCGGAGTGCGCGAGTCGAGTTCTGTGGCCAGAGCCCCGATGCGGGGATGGTCGTAGATGTCGGACACCCGCGCCTCGGGGAAGCGGGCCCGGATCATGCTCGTGAGCTGCGCCGCGGCGAGGCTGCCCCCGCCCACGGCGAAGAAGTCGTCGGAGGAGTCGGACACGGCCGTTCCGAGGACGTTCGTCCAGAGTTCCGCAAGCCACCCGGCGGTTCCCGTGAGCTCTGCCGTCGAACCGGGCTGACCGGTGCCGCCGCTCGCGGGCAGGGGCCACGGCAGCGCGGAGCGGTCGACCTTGCCGGAGATGCGCGTGGGAATGGACTCCACGACGGCCAGCGCCGGCACCAGTGCGGCCGGCAGCTCCTCACGGAGCCGGGCCACGGCCGCCGCGCGGTCGAAGTCCGACTCGGCGATGCTCGCATCGAGCGCGAGATAGCCGACGAGCACCTGGTTCCCCGCGCCGGATGTCTGCACGACGGCGGCGGCGCCCGCGACGCCCGGCAGCGCCTGCAGGGCCGCCTCGATCTCGCCCAGCTCGATCCTGCGGCCGCCGAGTTTGATCTGGTCGTCCGCGCGGCCCTGGAAGACCAGCCCCGCCCGCTCGAACCGCACGAGGTCGCCGCTGCGGTAGGCGCGCGGCCAGCCGAGGCTCGGCATCGGCGCGTACTTCTCCGCGTCCTTGGCCGGGTCGAGGTAGCGGGCGAGTCCCACGCCTCCGATGATCAGCTCGCCGACCTCGCCCTCGCCGACGGGGTCGCCGGCCGCATCGACGACGGCCAGGTCCCAGCCGTCGAGGGGAAGGCCGATGCGCACGGGCGTCGATCCGTCGAGGAGGGCGCCGCAGGCCACGACCGTCGCCTCGGTCGGCCCGTAGGTGTTCCACAACTCGCGGGCCGGAGTGGCGAGCCGTGCCGCGAGCTCGGGCGGGCATGCCTCGCCGCCGAAGATGAGCAGGCGTACGTTCTCGAGCGACTCGGCGGGCCACAGACCGGCCAGGGTCGGAACCGTCGAGACGACGGTGATGCCGTGCGCGATGAGCCACGGTCCGAGGTCGGCGCCCGAGCGCACGAGCGATCGGGGTGCGGGAACCAGGCAGGCTCCGTGCCTCCATGCGAGCCACATCTCCTCGCACGACGCGTCGAAGGCGACGGAGAGCCCGGCGAGCACCCGGTCGCCCTCGTCGAGCGGTTCCGAACGGAGGAAGAGGCGGGCCTCCGCATCGACGAAGGCGGCGGCCGAGCGGTGGGTGACCGCGACCCCCTTCGGCACTCCGGTCGAGCCGGAGGTGAAGATGATCCATGCGTCGTCGTCGGGGGTGGGCGAACCGAGCGTCGTGATCGTCCCGGTTCCGGTGCGTACGGGCTCGAGGCCGACGCTCGGTCGGCTGTCGAGCCGGCGGGTGCCGTCGGCCGAGGTCCGGGGCACGATCGTGCCGTCGGCCCCGATGAAGCCCACGACGTCGGCCTCGCCGAACACGAGCTCGGCCCGCTCCTCCGGATCGTCGGCGTCGACGGGCACGTAGGCCGCACCGAGCACCAGAACGGCCAGGATCGAGACGTACAGCGTGCGACCGCCCGAGGGGATTCGGATTCCGACCCTGTCGCCGCGGCGGACCCCCGCGATTGAGAGCGCGACGGCGGCCTGCGAGACGAGCCGCATCAACTCGCGGTAGCTGATCGATCCGTTCGCGTCGGCCAGGGCCGCCGATTCCGGATGCCTGTTGGCCGATTCCCGAAGGATGTCGACGAGGGTGCGCTCCGGCGGCGTCCGCTCGCTGCCCAGGAGGAGTCCGCGGTCGGCGGGGGAGTCGGTCACGTCAGTCTCCTGGTGTATCGGATGCCGCGCGCCCACGCGGCGCTCGAACCATAGGGGCCACAGGTGGACGAGAGGTTAACGACCCGAATGGGAACGGATTCGCCGCGGGTGCAGTTAGCTAGGAACGTGTCCACACCTCCCACCCCCGTCATGCAGCGCCTGGTGCTGATCGTCGCCGTGCTCTCCGCCTTCGTCGCGTTCCTCGACGGTACCGTCATCACGGTGGCGCTCCCGGCCATCACCAGGGAACTCGGCGGCGGCATCGTCACACAGCAATGGGTGATGGATGCTTACCTCATCACCCTCGGCTCCATCATCCTGCTGGCCGGCTCGCTGTCCGACGTGTTCGGGCGCAAGCGGGTGCTGTTCTGGGGAGTCGTCGGGTTCGGCGTGTCGTCGTTGATCTGCGCAGTGGCTCCCACGGCCGGAATCCTCATCGGGGCGCGAGCACTTCAGGGAGTCGCAGGCGCGCTTCTGGTTCCCAGCTCCCTCGCACTGATCCTCTCGGCGTTCTCCGGCCCGGCCCAGGCGAAGGCGATCGGGTCGTGGACCGCGTGGACGAGCACGGCTTTCCTCGCCGGGCCGCTGATCGGGGGCCTCCTGGTCGACCTCGTCTCGTGGCGCCTCGTCTTCGCCATCAACGTGATTCCGATCGCCGTGACCCTCCTCTTCCTCGCCCGGCTTCCCCACGATCATCCGGCCGCACCCGGCTCCCGCGTCGATCTTGTCGGCGCGGCACTCGGCATCGTCGGCCTGGGTCTGCCCGTCTTCGCGCTCATCGAGCAGTCGCGGTTCGGCTGGACGAGTCCCGTCATCATCGTTCCCGCATGTCTCGGTGTCGTCTCGTTCGTTCTCTTCATCCTGCACGAGCGGCGCACGGCGCAGCCGATGATGCCGCTGTCGCTGTTCCGGGTGCGCAACTTCTCGGTGGGCAACGTCTCGACGTTCCTCGTCTACGGCGCGCTCTCGCTGGGAACCTTCCTCCTCGCCGTGTTCCTGCAGCAGGTGGCCGGCTACACCGCGACCCTGGCCGGCCTGAGCATGCTCCCCACCACCCTGATCAGCATCGGCCTCTCGACCCAGGTCGGCCGTCTCGCCGGAAAATACGGATCGCGGTTCTTCATGCTGATCGGTCCGATCGTCGCGGGGGCCGGGTTCTTCCTGCTCCTGCGCCTCTCGAGCTCGGCCGACTACTGGAGCGAGGTCTTCCCCGGAATCGTCGTGTTCGGACTGGGCATGACCATCACGGTCGCGCCGCTGACCTCCGCCATCCTCGGATCCATCGAGCCGTCCAGAGCGGGCATCGCCTCCGCCGTGAACAATGCGGTCTCCCGGGTCGCCGGCCTCATCTCGGTCGCGGCCGCCGGTCTCATCGTGGGGGCGAACCTTGATGTCGACGGCTTCCATCGCGCCGCGATCGTCACCGGCGTTCTCCTCATCGCGGGCGGCATCGTCTCGGGAATCGGCATCGTGAACCCCCGTCGTTCGGATGCGGCGGAGAAGTCGACGACCGCCGCATGACGTCACCGGACGTGCGGCTGGTCTTTCTCGGCGACGAGGTCTACGCCCTGCTGCAGGGCGGCGATCTCACCGGGGCGTCGCTGCGCGCGGGCGTCGAACTGCCGCGGCCCTTCGTGACGACCGAATCGTGGCTGTGGCCCGTCTTCCGGGCCAAGCTCGCCGCCGACCCGTCGGCGGAACGTCTTCTCGTCAGGGCGATCGTCGACCGGCAGACAGGCGTCGTCGTCGGTCATGCGGGGTTCCATGCCTCTCCGGATGCCCGGGGCATGGTCGAGATCGGATACACCGTTCTCGAGGACCACCGCCGGCGGGGATACGCCACGGCGGCGGCCGCCCTGCTGCTTCGTGAGGCCGCCTCGCGCGGAGCCCGTGTCGTGCGGGCGAGCGTCAGTCCGCAGAACGAGGCCTCGCTCTCCGTCGTTCGTCGCCTCGGCTTCGTTCAGGTCGGGCATCAGGTCGATGAGGAGGACGGGCTGGAGCTCGTCTTCGAACGCGACCCCGTCGGCGTCCTGGACGAGACCCCTCCCAGCCGCTGAACAGGAACGCGCGAGGTCGATGGTCCAGACTGGGCGACAGTCATCCGTCGCGCGCCGTGCCGTGCGATCTCGTCATCCCCGTCACCCTGTGAGGCCCGCTCGTGCGCAAATTTCCCGTCATCCTCGCCGTCTCGGCACTCGCCCTGACCCTCGCCGGATGCTCCGGTTCGCCGTCGCCCAGCTCCACGCCGGATGCGAGTGCGACCTCTGCGCCCCAGGCCGAGGCGGGTTCGTGCACGGAGACGCCGAGCGGCGACGCCTCCGATTCGATCTCCGTCACGGGCGACGCCGGCACCAAGGCAGCGGCGACGTTCGATTCGCCCGTCGACATCGACACGACCCAGCGCACCGTTCTCTCCGAGGGCGACGGAGTGAAGGCGAACATCGGCGATCTGGGCATCCTCAACTTCACCCTCTTCAACGGAACGTCCGGCGACGAGGTCTTCTCGACCTACGACGAGGGATCGGCGGGACTCAGCATGGTCGTCGACGCGACCCAGTTCCTTCCCGGGCTCGTCAAGGGCGTCGAGTGCCTCAACGGCGGCTCTCGGATCGCTGTGGCCGTGCCGGCCTCGGAGGGCTTCGGAGACGCCGGCAACTCCTCGCTGGGCATCGCCGCCACGGACCCGCTCGTGTTCGTGGTCGACTTCGGCCAGGTCGTCTCCGTCACCGACCCCGACCAGCTGAAGGCGAACGGGGCAGTGCAGCCGGTGGTCGACGGTGTGCCGACCGTCGTCGACGCCGAGGACGGAACCCCGACCGTGACGATCCCCGACGCCGCGCCGCCGGCCGACCTCACCGTCACCGTGCTCAAGAAGGGCGACGGCAAGGTCGTCGAGTCCGGCCAGCCGTCGATCGTGCAGTACCAGGGCAGCATCTGGGGCAGCAAGAAGATGTTCGACCAGAGCTGGGGCAAGACGCCCTTCGCTGTGCAGCCGGGCGGCACCGTCCAGGGCTTCGAAGCGGCGATCACCGGCCAGACGGTAGGGTCCCAGGTCATCGTCTCGATCCCGCCGGCGCAGGGCTACGGCGACGCGGGCCAGGCCGACGCCGGCATCTCGGGCACCGACACGCTGGTGTTCGTCATCGACATCCTCGCCGCGTAGCTCAGCGCGCCCTGCGGGCCGGTCGCAGCCAGGTGCGAGGATAGCGATGTGAAACGCGTAGTCATCCTTGGTTCAACCGGCTCGATCGGCGTGCAGGCGCTCGATGTCGTTCGCTCGAATCCCGAGAGATTCGAGGTGGTCGGCCTCGGGGCTGGACGCAATCGGGAACTCCTCGACGAGCAGGCCGCGGAGTTCGGAGTCGCCGACACGGCGCTGGGCGCCGACGAGGCCTCGCAACTCGTGCGTGACATCGACGCCGACGTCGTCCTCAACGGAATCACGGGCTCCGTCGGGCTCGGACCGAGCGTCGCGGCTCTGAAAGCCGGACGCGTCCTCGCCCTGGCGAACAAGGAGAGCCTCATCGTGGGCGGCGACCTTCTGAAAGACCTCGCTCGCCCGGGTCAGATCGTTCCCGTCGACTCGGAGCACTCCGCGATCGCCCAGGCGCTGCGTTCCGGAACTCCGGAGGAGGTCGAGCGCCTGGTGCTCACCGCCTCGGGCGGGCCGTTCCGCGGGCGGAGCCGGGCATCGCTCGTCGGCGTGACCCCCCGCGAGGCCCTCGCGCATCCGACCTGGGACATGGGGCTGGTCATCACGACCAACTCGGCCACGCTCGTGAACAAGGGCCTCGAGGTCATCGAGGCGCACCTGCTGTTCGACGTCGCCTACGGCCGGATCGATGTCACCGTGCATCCCCAGTCGATCATCCACTCGATGGTCGAATTCATCGACGGCTCCACCATCGCGCAGGCATCGCCGCCCGACATGAAGCTGCCCATCTCCCTGGGTCTCGACTGGCCGAACCGGGTGCGCGGCGTCGGCCGCCCACTCGACTGGACGTCGGCGCAGACCTGGACCTTCGAGCCGCTCGACTCCGAGGCGTTCCCCGCCGTCGAACTCGCGAAAGAGGTGGGCAGGGCCGGAGGCAGCTATCCCGCGGTCTTCAATGCGGCGAACGAGCAGGCCGTCGCGGCGTTCCATGCGGGCAGCATCGGATTCCTCGACATCGTCGACACCATCCGCAGCGTCGTCGAGAAACACGACGCGCCGGCCGAGATCTCTCTCGACTCGCTGGCGGCGACGGAGGAGTGGGCGCGGCGCGCGGCCGATGAGCTCATCGCAAGCTGACTGACGGCTGCAATACGGCCGGCGTCCAGCGAAACGCCAGCAGTGGAACGACACGGCGCTGTAACGTGTGCACGTGGAAACGGTCCTGCAGTTCATCATCGGCGTGCTCGTCATCGTCCTGGGCCTCGCCGTCTCCATCGGCCTGCACGAGGTCGGACACCTCGTTCCGGCAAAGCTCTTCGGGGTCAAGGTCACGCAGTACATGATCGGTTTCGGCCCCACCCTGTGGTCCCGGCGCCGCGGCGAGACCGAGTACGGGCTGAAGGCCATCCCCATGGGCGGCTACATCTCGATGATCGGCATGTTCCCGCCCGCGAAGACGGGCGGCGCCGTGCGCAACGCGAGCACCGGATTCTTCAACACCCTCGTGCAGGACGCGCGGGAGGTGAGTGCCGAGACGATCGGCGACGACGACGACCGGTCGTTCTACAGACTCCCCGTGTGGAAGCGCATCATCATCATGGCCGGCGGCCCCGCCATGAACTTCGTCATCGCCATCGTGGTCTTCGCCATCGTGCTCTGCGGCTTCGGCTTGTCGACCACCACCATCGGGTCGATCAGCCAGTGCGTTCTCCCCGCCACCAGCGAGCGGCAGACGTGCGAGCCATCCGACACCCCGGGTCCGGGCGTCACGGCCGGCTTCGAAGAGGGCGATGTCATCACCGCCATCGACGGCGTTCCGGTGGCCGACTGGAACGAGTCGACCGCCATCATCCAGAAGTCGCCGGGCAAGTCCCTCTCCGTCGACGTGCAGCGCGATGGAGAGCAGACGACGCTGACCGTCGTTCCCCTGCTCGCCGAGCGCTACGTGCAGAACGCCGACGGCGAGCAGAAGCTCGACGCGGACGGTCAGCCCGTCACGCAGAAGGTCGGCTTCGTCGGCATCGGTCCGAAGCAGGAGCTCGTACCGCAGAGCCCTGCCGCGGTGCTGCCCTTCGTGGGTGAGAACATCGCCAATGTCGTGAACCTCATCCTCCACCTGCCGCAGAGGCTCGTCGATGTGGCCAACGCCGCGTTCGGGCCGGGGGAGCGCGATCCCAACGGCCCCATCAGCGTGGTCGGGGTCGGGCGCGCCGCGGGAGAGATCGCGAGTATCGAGCAGGTGCCCCTGGGCTCCAAGGTGGCGAGCCTCCTCGGGTTGGTGGGCTCCCTCAACGTCGCGCTCGGAGTGATCAACCTCGTTCCACTCATGCCGCTCGACGGCGGGCACATCGCCGGCGCTCTCTGGGAGGGCATCCGACGCGGCTTCGCGAAGCTGTTCAAGCGCCGGGATCCCGGCCCCGTCGACACGGCCCGTCTGATGCCGCTCACCTTCGGTGTGGTCATCGTGCTGGGCGCGATGAGCGCGCTTCTCATCTACGCGGACATCGTCAAGCCGATCAATCTCTTCGGCTGAGCGCCGTCGTCCTCCCGACGGAGCCGTACTCCCGAGGGAGTATGGGCCGGCGCACCGCAGGGCGGACGACGGCGGGGTGACCGCTCGCTAGCATCGAGATCATGAGCCCGCAGCGACCGCCGCACGATCCGAATCCCCGGGGCCGTGACGACTGGGGAGCGCCGGCCTGGCCGCCCGGCCCCCACGGCCGGTTCGGCGACGGGCGACGCCATCCGCACGGGCCGCATTCCGGATGGCGAGGCGCGTACGGCATCGGCCCGCGGGGCCCGTTCCTTCCGCCGCAGGCCCGGCTCTGGCTGCCGGTCATCGTGTCGCTCGTCGTGCAGTTCGCCGTCGCCACCGCTCAGCTCTCGGCGTCGTCGCCCGCCACTCGGCCTGCCGGCGCCGCCCTCGCGCTCCTTCTCTCGGTGCTGGGCCCTGCCGCTCTGATCGGCGCCCGCCGCTTCGCCGGGCCCGTCGTCGTCGTCGTGACCGTGGTCGCGGTGGCGGACGCGCTCGTCGATCCCTCGGTCTTCTCCGCCTACGTGGCCGTCCTGTTCGCCGCGGCCCTCGCCTTGGTCCGCGGCGCGGGCGTGTGGGCCGTCGCATCCGTCACCGTGGGATGGGCCGTGAGCTTCGTGGGGGCAGGGCTTCTCGGAATCGCGTGGGAGCCGGTGCCGGTGGTGCTGCTGACGGCGGGGCTCGTCGTCTCGCTCGGCTTCGGCTCGTCGATCCGATCCCGACGGGAGCGCTTCGCGCAGTTACGCACTCTGCAGAGCCGGCGCCGCGTCGACGCGGCGCAGCAGGAGCGGGTGAGGATCGCCCGCGAGCTGCACGATGTGCTCGCGCATTCGCTGTCGTCGATCAACGTTCAGGCCGGTGTCGGACTGCATCTTCTCGATTCCCAGCCCGAGAAGGCGGGAGAGGCTCTGGCCGCGATCAAGGCCACGAGCAAGCAGGCCCTCGACGAGGTTCGGAGCGTGCTCGGCATCCTGCGCGGTGACGCCGACGAGTCGGACGCGCCGCTCGTGCCCGAGGCCGATCTCGCGAGCCTGCCCCGGCTCGTCGAGAACACCCGGTCGGATTCTCTCGCCGTCGACCTCGACTCCGACGTCCGCTCGGCCCCGTCGGCGGCGGTGCAGCTCGCGCTGTACCGCATCGCCCAGGAGAGCCTCACGAACATCGTGCGGCACTCCGGAGCGACGTCCGCCCGCGTCGAACTGCGGGAGGCCGGCGACGACCTGATCCTTCGGGTGAGCGACGACGGCAGGGGAGTCGCCGACGATCTCGGCGATGTGGTGGGAAAGGGCCTCCTGGGCATGCGGGAGAGGGCGGAGCTGCTCGGAGGACGCCTCGAGGCGGTCACCCTCGACCCGCATGGCTTCGCCGTCACCGCGACCATTCCGCGGTCGACGGAACACCCTGCGCCCATGGCAGGCAGCCGATGATCAGGGTCGTGGTCGCCGACGACCAGCAGCTCATCAGGGCCGGCTTCGCGGCGCTTCTCGCCAGCGAGGCCGACATCGACGTCGTCGGCGAAGCCGCGACCGGCGCCGAAGCCGTGGAACTCGTGACGCGACTGCGCCCCGACGTCGTGCTCATGGACATCCGGATGCCCGATGGCGACGGTATCTGGGCGACCCGGCGGATCGTGGCCGACCCCGAGAACGCGGCGACCCGCATCGTGATCGTCACCACGTTCGAGCTCGACGACTACGTGGTCGACGCGATCCGGGCGGGCGCCTCGGGCTTTCTCGTCAAGGACACCGAGCCGGTGGAGCTCATCAGGGCGGTGCGAGTCGTGGCGGCGGGCGACGCGCTGCTGTCGCCCGGTGTGACGAAGCGGCTGCTGGGGCGGGTCGCCGGCGGCCTCTCGGCGGTCGTCGACACCGAGACCCTCGCCGTGCTGACCGATCGGGAGCGCGAGGTGCTGGCCCTGGTCGGGCACGGCCTCACGAACGAGGAGATCGCGGCGAAGCTGTTCCTCAGCCCTCTCACAGCGAAGACCCACGTGTCGAGGATCATGCAGAAACTCGGTGCCAGGGACCGTGTGCAGCTCGTCGTGACGGCCTACGAGACGCACCTCGTGCGCACCGGCTGGAGCGGCGGATAGGGCGAGGCAGGCTCGGGCCGTTCGGGTCACGCCTACACTGGATGACGTGGCTGCTATCAATCTGGGAATGCCGAAAGTGCCTGAGACCCTCGCACCTCGGCGCAAGTCCCGTCAGATCAAAGTCGGCAAGGTCCTCGTAGGCGGTGACGCTCCCATCAGCGTCCAGTCGATGACCACCACCCCGACTCCGAACATCAACGCGACTCTCCAGCAGATCGCCGAGCTCACCGCGTCTGGATGCGACATCGTGCGCGTGGCCGTGCCGAGCCGCGACGATGCGGAGGCGCTGCCGATCATCGCGAAGAAGAGTCAGATCCCGGTCATCGCCGACATCCACTTCCAGCCCAACTACGTCTACGCGGCCATCGATGCCGGCTGCGCGGCGGTTCGCGTGAACCCCGGAAACATCCGCAAGTTCGACGACCAGGTCGGCAAGATCGCTGCGGCGGCCAAGGCCGCGGGCGTCTCCATCCGCATCGGCGTCAACGCCGGGTCGCTCGAGCCATCGCTTCTGCAGAAGTACGGAAAGGCGACGCCGGAGGCCCTCGTCGAGAGCGCCGTCTGGGAGGCCAGCCTCTTCGAGGAGCACGACTTCCACGACTTCAAGATCTCGGTCAAGCACAACGACCCCATCATCATGGTCAAGGCGTACCGCCTGCTCGCCGAGCGCGGCGACTGGCCGCTGCACCTCGGAGTCACCGAGGCCGGCCCCGAGTTCCAGGGCACCATCAAGAGCTCCACCGCGTTCGGCATTCTGCTCTCCGAGGGAATCGGCGACACCATCCGCGTGTCGCTTTCTGCGCCGCCGGCCCAGGAGATCAAGGTCGGACTGCAGATCCTGCAGTCGCTCAACCTGCGCGAACGCAAGCTCGAGATCGTGTCGTGCCCCAGCTGCGGGCGCGCCCAGGTCGACGTGTACAAGCTCGCCAACGACGTCACCGACGGCCTCGAGGGCATGACCGTTCCCCTGCGCGTCGCCGTGATGGGATGCGTCGTGAACGGGCCCGGCGAGGCCCGCGATGCCGACCTGGGCGTCGCATCCGGCAACGGCAAGGGTCAGATCTTCGTGAAGGGCGAGGTCGTCAAGACCGTGCCCGAGTCCGAGATCGTGTCCACGCTGATCGAAGAGGCCAACCGACTCGCCGCCGAGATGCCCGCGACCGACACGTCGACCGGCAGCCCCGTCGTGACAGTCGGAGCCCGATGAGGCTCGAGCCTCTCACCCCGACCGAGATGGAGCGGGCGGGCACCGTGGTGCACGCCATCGAATCGTCCTATTCGGCGACCGTCGTCGGGCAGGTTACGTTGCGTCGCGCGCTGCTCGTCGCCCTCGTCGCCGGCGGCCACGTGCTCCTCGAGAGCGTTCCGGGCCTGGCGAAGACGACCGCTGCCACGACCCTCGCCCGGGCCATCCATGCCCAGTTCACCCGCATCCAGTGCACCCCCGACCTCCTGCCCAGCGACATCACGGGCACACAGGTCTATGACGCCCGCACCAGCACATTCGAGACCCAGCTGGGCCCGGTGCACTCCAACTTCGTGCTCCTCGACGAGGTCAACCGTTCGAGCGCGAAGACGCAGAGCGCCATGCTCGAGGCGATGCAGGAGCGCCAGACCACCATCGGCGGAACCGTGCATCCCCTGCCGGAGCCGTTCCTCGTGATGGCGACGCAGAACCCGATCGAGCAGGAGGGCACGTACCAGCTGCCCGAGGCCCAGATGGACAGGTTCCTGCTCAAGGAGATCATCGACTATCCGACGATGGAGGAGGAGCTCGAGGTGCTGCGCCGCCTCGACGCCGGCGTCTTCGATGCCTCGAGCCAGCACGAGGGGTCCGTCTCTCTCGACGACGTGCTCTTCCTGCAGGACGCGGCCTCCCGGGTCTACGTCGACGACGCCATCCGCAACTACATCGTGTCGATCGTCTACGTGACGCGCAATCCGCTCAACTACATCGGCGAGGAGCTGGCAGGCTACGTCGAATACGGGGCGAGCCCGCGAGGCACGATCGCGTTCATGCAGGCGGCCCGTGCGCTGGCCCTGCTGTCGGGCCGGTCCCACGTGGTGCCCGACGACGTCAAGGCCATCCGTCATGCTGTGCTTCGGCACCGCGTGATCCTGAACTTCGAGGCCGACGCGGAGGGTGTGCGTCCCGAGGCCGTCATCGACGCGGTCTTCGCGTCCGTCCATACGCCCTGACCCGATGGACGGTCTGCTCGTGCGAATCAAGTCGCGGATGTTCATCCATGCGCATCGCAAGGCGCTGCATCTGCTCGACGGCGAATACGGCTCTCTCGTCACGGGTCGCAGCATGGACTTCGAGGACCTGCGCAGCTACGTGGCGGGCGACGAGGTGCGCGACATCGACTGGAAGGCCACGGCCAGGCACGGCTCGACCCTCGTCAGGCGCTACACGGCCCTCCGGCGTCAGACCGTGCACTTCGTGCTCGACACCGGGCGCAACATGGCGGCCAGGGCGGCAGACGGCGAGGCGAAGAGCGACGTCGCCCTCACCATCGTCGGCGTGCTCGGCTACCTCGCCGTGAGGCACGGCGACGAGGTCTCGCTGCTGTCCGGAGATTCCGAGCGCACGATCCGGCTTCCCGCCCGATCGAGCGAGAACCACCTCGAGCGGGTGCTGCGGGCGATCGACGCGGCCCACGGTCTCGACGCCCCGCCGAGCGACATCGATCGCGCGCTGCGGCTCGTCGCCCGCATGGTGCGTCGGCGGGCGATCGTCGTGGTGGTCACCGATGACACCCTTCTCGGGCCGGAGCAGACCAGGCTCGTGCGACGACTGCGTGCGCAGCACGAGCTGGTCTGGGTCACCGTCGGCGATCTCGACCCGCTGAGATACGCGGGCGCCGCAGCCGTCGACGACGGCTGGCGGATCCCCGAGGCGCTCCGCGGGGACCGGCGTCTCACCGCCGAGCTCACCCGGTCGATAGACGACGAGATCCGCGCACGGCAGGAGATGTTCGACGATCTCGGCGTCTCGCACCGCCGCATCGCCCGAGTCGACGACGTCGTGCCGTCTCTTCTGCACCTGCTGAAGGCGCGGTCCCGTGCCTGATACCGAACTCATTCCCCCGATCGGCTACGGGGGCGGTCTCCTCGTCATCGGCATCGTCCTGCTGGTTCTTGTCGTCGTCGCGATCCTGCTCATCGCACTACTGCGCCGTCGCCGGCCTGCGCCGTCACCGGTCCCCATGCGGCCGGGCGGTCTCGCCGGAATCAAGGCGGATCACCACGCGAGGGTCAGCGCCATCGAGGCGGAGTTCGCGGCGGGCACCCTGTCGGCTCGCCGTGCCCATCACCGGCTCAGTGCCGTCGTGCGCGATTTCGGTCGGGCCGTCAGTGGAATCGATGCCCCGGTGATGACGCTCACCGAGCTGCAGTCCGTATCGCTGCCGACGGTCACCACGGCGGTCGCCGAGTACTACCCGGCTGCATTCGAACCCGAGGACCGCGCCGACATCTCCTCCGCCGTCGCACGGGCGAGGCAGGTGATCGAATCGTGGGCCTAGCCAACGCCTGGATCCTCATCGGTCTCGTTCCCGTCGTCGTCGCGATCATCGTCGTATCGCGACTGGCGCGTCGTCGACGCCCATCGGATGCCGCGGTTCCGGTCGCGCACACGGGTCGCCTCACCCGGCTCCCGGGCTTCATGGCGGCCCTGTCGAGGATGCGCGCCCTCTCGATCGCTGCGATCGTTCTGGTCTCCCTCCTGGGCGCAACGGCAGCGGTGCTCGCGGCGCGACCCGTCGTGACCTCGACCGAGAAGCCGGCCACGTTCACCCGTGACGTGGTGCTCTGCCTCGACGTGTCGGGCTCGATGACCGATGTCGACATCGACGTGCTCGCGCGCTTCACCGAGCTCTCCGAGGGGTTCGAGGGAGAGCGCCTCGCGCTCGTCATCTTCAACTCCTCGGCCGCCCAGGTGTTTCCGTTGACCGACGACTACGACTACATCGCAGAGCAGCTCGAGGCGGTACGGTCGAGCCTCGACGGCACCGGCACGTTCAGTGACGCGTTCGGCGGAACCCTCACGGGCGAGGGCGCCTCGCTCATCGGTGACGGTCTGGCGTCGTGCGTGCTCACCTTCGACAGGACCGACGAGGAGCGCTCCCGATCCGTGGTTCTGGCCACGGACAACGACATCAACGGCACCCCCATCATGACCCTCGACGAGGCGGGCGCGTTCGCGAAGTCCCGCGATGTGCGGGTGTACGGCATCGATCCGAGCGTCTCGAACCCGGGCGATTCGGAGGATTCCGCCGAGTTCCAGCGGGTCGTCGACTCGACCGACGGCGACTACTTCGTGCTGGAGTCGGCCGATACGGTGCCCGCCATCGTCGACAGCATCGAGGCGACGGAGGCGGCCCTGGTCGACGACGAACCGCAGCTGCTCGTCACGGATCAGCCGACCATCTTCGCCATTCTCGCCCTCGCACTTCTCGGAGCACTGCTGATCGTGGTCTGGAGGGCGAGGCTGTGACCCTCTCTCCCGTGATGCCGGTGCCCCTGCTCATCGTCGTCTTCTCCGTTCTGCTGGCCTTCGTGGTGTGGCAGCTCGTCTCGCGCGAGAACCGGAGCCGCAGACTCTCGTGGTCGCTCCGGGGCGCGATGGTCGTGCTTCTGTTGCTGGTGGCCCTGCGCCCCGGAGTCTCCGGCGGCGGCGGCAACGAGGCGACGACCGACGTCGACGTCTTCTTCGTGGTCGACACGACCACGAGCATCGTCGCCGAGGACTACGACGGCTCCGACCCGCGACTCGACGGGGTGAGGTCAGACATCGTCGACCTCGTCGAGGCCTACCCGGGAGCGAAGTTCGCCCTCCTGTCCTTCGACAGCTCGGCGATCGTGCGGGTTCCGCTCACGTCCGACGCCACCGCGATCGCCAACGCGTCGGAGGTTCTCGCCCCCGAGATCACCATCTACTCGACGGGAAGCAGTATCTCGCAGGCGAACGAGCTGCTCGCCTCGACCCTCGAGAGGGCGGAGCAGGCCGAGCCCGACCGCTCCCGCATCGTGTACTACTTCGGCGACGGAGAGCAGACCTCGTCGGCCCCTGTCGAGAGCTTCGAGGAATCGGCGCAGTTCGTGAGCGGCGGATACGTCTTCGGCTACGGCACCGAAGCCGGCGGCCCCATGCGCGAGCAGACGGGGTACTACGACGATGACAAGACCGACGACGGGTACGTGACCGACGATTCGGGTTCGCCGGCGCGATCCGTGATCGACGAGCAGAACCTGCGCGCCATCGCCGACCAGCTGGGCGTCGAGTACGCCCATCGGACTGCTCCAGGGAGTACGCCCCTCGCCGAGGCCGGCTCCTCGTCGATCCGCTCCGACTCCGATCCGTCCCGGGGAGGCGTGGTCGAGTTGTACTGGATTCCGGCCGCCGCCCTCGTGCTGCTGCTGGCCGTCGAGGCCGTCGTCGTGCTGCGCCGGCTTCGCGAGATCCGCGCGGCCGCCGATCGGCAGGGGAGCGGGGCATGATGCGCAGACGCACGAAGGCCGGCCTGATCGCGCTGCCCGCGACGGTGATCGCCACGGTGGTCGCCGTGAAGCTGATCGGCGTGGTGCTCGTGTCCGGACAGGTGGCCGCGGCGTACGAACGGGAGGACTACGTCTCCGCGACGGCGTCGGCCCGGTGGCTGACCGTGCTCAACGTCATCGAGCCGTGGAAGGCCCACTTCGCCGTCGGCGACGGGCTCGCGGGTCAGGGCCTCGATGCGGATGCGCAGGCCGAGTTCGAGCGGGCGCTCGGCATGGCCGCTCCTGCAGACCAGTGCCCCGTGCGGGTGAACCTCTCGCTCGTGCTCGAGCGGCAGGGGGACGCCGTGATCGCGGCCGATCCGGCGAAGCGCGACGAGGCATCCTCGTTCTACGACCAGGCGCTCGAGGTCATCGACGAGGCGGACGAGTCGTGCACCCGGCCGCCGGAGAACGGCGAGGACGGTACCGACGACGAGCTGTCGGACTCGGAGCAGCGGCTCACCGACAAGAAGGAGGCGCTCGAGGAGCCCTCCGAGGACGAATCCGACCCGGGCGACGACCAGCCGTCCGACGACGGTTCGCCGAGCGACGCCACCGTGGAGCAGCTCGAGGAGAAGCTCCGCGACGCCGGGCAGGACCGCAGCGACCAGCAGACCGCGGAGCGCACCCCGTCGAGTCCCGACTACGTCGACAAGCCCTGGTGATCGAGGCGCCGGGCGGTCTCACGCCGCGAACACAGGGAATTCCGAAGTTCACTCGCTAGTTTCAGGAACCTTGCCGACTTCCCTCCGGGGCCCGACACAGGAATCCGATTCTCATCAGCTCGTTACGCACCTCGTCATCCATCGCTCCGCGACACGGCCGCCTCGGCAACCGA
Source organism: Agreia sp. PsM10 (assembly GCF_030433855.1). GTDB lineage: Bacteria > Actinomycetota > Actinomycetes > Actinomycetales > Microbacteriaceae > Agreia. The sequence goes on from NZ_JARUXC010000001.1 coordinate 368,263, forward strand.
TCCAGCTTCTGGGCGGTCATCCGGCTCGTCGCGATCGTCGCCGTCGTCGGCGTCGTGAGCACGGTCTCCATCGCGGCCATCGCCGTGAACAGCCTCGCCACCGAGGTGCAGGCGAACACCGTCGACCTCGGAAACGAAGACGACGTGCAGCAGCTCGTCGATGTGGGAGCGATCGAGGGCGGAGTCAACGTGCTGATCGTGGGCAGCGACACCCGCATCGATCAGCTGGCCACGCCGGGTGACGACACCGACGGTGCCCGCAACGACGTGACCATGCTGATGCACATCAGCCAGGATCACCAGAACGTCAGCGTCATCAGCTTTCCGCGCGACACCATGGTCGACATGCCCGAATGCACCGACCAGGGCGACGGCGAGGTCAAGCCGGCCCAGAGCTACCAGCAGCTGAACACGGCCCTCGGCAAGGGCGGCCTTCCCTGCGTCGTGTCGGCGGTCGAGCAGATCACCGGCCTCACGATCCCCTACGCAGGCGTGATCGCCTTCGACGGAGTCGCCGCCATGACGAGCGTCGTCGGGGGAGTCGATGTCTGCGTCTCGCAGGCCATCAACGATCCCTACAGCCAGCTCTCCCTCAGCGCGGGCGTGCACACGCTGTCGGGAACCGAGGCCCTGGCCTTCCTTCGCACCCGCGAGGGGGTCGGCGACGGCAGCGACCTCGCCCGCATCAGCTCGCAGCAGGTGTACCTGTCCGCCCTCGTGCGCAAGCTCCTCTCGAGCGACACGCTCACCAACCCGGTCACCCTCTACGGCATCGCGCGTTCGGCACTCACCAACATGCAGTTCTCGACGCAGCTCGCCTCTGTCGACTCGATGGTCTCGATCGCGAAGGCGCTCCAGGGCGTGCAGCTCGACAAGGTCGCGTTCCTGCGGTATCCGGTCATCGGCGATCCCGACGATCCCAACCGGGTGGTGGTCAACGAGTCCGACTCCGAGATCCTCAACCTCGCCCTGGCGAACGACACACCGCTCGACCTCAGCCAGGTCGCCACGGCCGACTCGGCGACGTCGGCCGACGGCACGGATGACGCGCAGGCGACCGATCCCGCGACCGACCCTGCGACGGACCCCGCGGCCGATCCGGCCGCCACGGCGACACCGGATGCCGGGGGAGCCACCGTGCTGCCCGACTCCTTCACGGGTCAGACGGCGGCCGAGGTCACCTGCTCGGTGGGCAACTGACCCCGCTGGCGGGTCGACGCCGCTTCGATCAATAGACTGGTGGGCGTGTCAGTCCGTCTCAGCAACTATTTCCTCCGTACCCTCCGCGAAGATCCCTCCGATGCGGAGGTCGCCAGCCATCGCCTGCTCGTGCGCGGCGGCTACATCCGCAGGCAGGCTCCGGGCATCTTCGCCTGGCTGCCCATCGGCCTGCGGGTCAAGGCGCGCATCGAGAACATCATCCGCGAGGAGATGACCGCCGCCGGCGCGCACGAGGTGCATTTCCCCGCGCTTCTTCCCAAGGAGCCCTACGAGGTCACGGGTCGCTACACCGAGTACGGCGACGGCATGTTCCGGCTCAACGACAGGCACGAGGCCGGCTACGTCCTGGCCCCGACACACGAAGAGGTCTTCACCCTCCTCGTCAAAGATCTGGTGAACAGCTACAAGGATCTGCCCCTGTCGATCTACCAGATCCAGGACAAGTACCGCGACGAAGCGCGTCCGCGGGCGGGCCTGCTGCGCGGGCGCGAGTTCACCATGAAGGACGCCTACTCGTTCGATGTCACCGACGAGGGGCTCGAGGCCTCCTACCAGGCCCAGCGCGCGGCATACGAGCGCATCTTCACAAGGCTCGGCCTCGAGTACGTCATCGTGAAGGCCGACGCCGGGGCGATGGGCGGCTCGAAGAGCGAGGAGTTCCTGCACCCCACCCCCATCGGAGAGGACACCTTCGTGCGCAGCGCCGGCGGCTACGCGGCGAACGTCGAGGCGTTCACCACGACGCCCCCCGCACCCCGTTCCTACGACGGCCTCACCCCTCCCGATGTGCACGACACCCCGGACACCCCCACGATCCAGACCCTCGTCGACGTCGCGAACGCCAACCACCCCCGTCCCGACGGACGTTCCTGGACCGCCGCGGACACGCTGAAGAACGTCGTCCTCGCCCTCCGCAACCTCGACGGCACCCGCGAACTGGTCGTGGTCGGCCTTCCCGGCGACCGCGAGGTCGACCTCAAGCGCGCCGAGGTGGCCTTCGCGCCCGCCGAGGTCGAGGCCGCGATCGACAAGGACTTCGTCGCGAACCCCGGCCTGGTCAAGGGCTACATCGGCCCCTGGTCTGTCGAGGGCCCCGTGCTGGGCACGACCGGCAGCACCGGCATCCGCTACCTGCTCGACCCCCGCGTCTCCGACGGCAGCGGCTGGATCACGGGTTCGAACCAGCACGGGCGTCACGTCTTCGGTCTCGTGGCCGGACGCGACTTCTCGTCTGACGGCACGATCGAGGTCGCCCAGGTGCTCGCCGGCGACGACGCGCCCGACGGCTCCGGCCCCGTCGAGCTCGCGCGCGGCATGGAGATCGGCCACGTGTTCCAGCTCGGACGCAAGTACGCCGAGGCGCTCGGCCTCAAGGTGCAAGACGAGAACGGCAAGCTCGCGACCGTGACGATGGGCTCCTACGGCATCGGCGTCACGCGCATCCTCGCCATCATCGCCGAGCTCAACAACGACTCCAAGGGGCTCATCTGGCCCAAGGCCGTGGCCCCCTTCGACGTGCACGTCGTCGCCACCGGGCGCGACGCGGCCGTCTACGAGACCGCGGAGACGATCGTCGAGGCGATCGAGGCATCCGGTCTGGAGGTTCTCTACGACGACCGGCCCAAGGTCTCGCCCGGGGTCAAGTTCGGCGACGCCGAACTGCTCGGCGTTCCGACGATCGTCATCGTCGGCCGGGGCGCCGTCGACGGCGTCGTCGAGCTGTGGGACCGCGCATCGGGCGAGCGTACCGAGGTGGCGGTCACGGAGCTGGTCTCCCGGCTCCGCTGATTCCTCCGGGCGGTACCGCGGAGCCCATCCGTCGGGTAAATTGGTCTGTTGGACCTGACGCCATCCGCGTCGGGGGACCACGAACTTAATACAGAAGAAGGAGGCCGGGTTATGGACATCGACCTCAGCGTGCTCAGGCTCTTGGAGCGCGAGCGGGAGATCCCGTTCGACGAACTGGTGGAGATCATCGAACAGGCGATCCTGACCGCCTACATCAAGCACACCACGCCCGTTCTGCCGGCCGATGCGCCGAAGGACACCCCGGTGCCCGTCGCGAAGACCGCGCGGGTGCACCTCGATCGCAAGAGCGGACACGTCAGCATCTACGTGCCCGAGCTCGACGACGAGGGCGCGGTCATCGGCGAGAGCGAGGACAGCCCGAGCGACTTCGGCCGTATCGGTGCATTCGCCGCGAAGCAGGTCATCAACCAGCGCCTTCGCGACATCGCCGACGACGCCGTTCTCGGCGAGTTCAAGGGTCGCGAGGGCGACATCGTGGCCGGCATCATCCAGCAGGGCCCGAACCCTCGGATGATCCACGTCGACCTCGGCACCATCGAGGCCATCCTGCCGCCCGAGGAGCAGGTGCCGGGCGAGGACTACTCGCACGGCTCGCGCATCCGGGTCTACGTGACGAGCGTGTCGAAGGGCACCAAGGGCCCGTCGATCACGGTCTCGCGCACCCACCCGTCGCTCGTGCGCAAGCTGTTCGCGCTCGAGGTTCCCGAGATCGCATCGGGAGCCGTCGAGATCGTCTCCCTCGCCAGAGAGGCCGGCCACCGCACGAAGATCGCCGTGCGTGCGACAGAGCCCGGCATCAACGCCAAGGGTGCGTGCATCGGCGAGCTGGGCCAGCGAGTGCGCGCCGTCACGAGCGAGCTGGGCAACGAGAAGATCGACATCGTCGACTTCTCGACCGACCTGCCGACGTTCGTCGCGAACGCCCTGTCACCCGCCAAGGTGTCGAGTGCGTTCGTCATCGACGAGTCGTTGAAGGCGGTACGGGCCCTGGTTCCCGATTACCAGCTCTCCCTCGCCATCGGCAAGGAGGGCCAGAACGCCAGGCTCGCCGCGAAGCTCACGGGTGCCAAGATCGACATCCAGCCCGATTCGGTGATGGACGAGGCCTGAGGCCGCGTCATCACAGGGATCGATTCGGGGGAGGTGTAGTATGGAACCCGTAAGAACGTGCGTCGGTTGCCGCGCGCGTGCCGATCGATCCTCACTTCTGAGGGTCGTCGCCCGGATTCCAGTCGTGGTCGTCGATGAGACGGCCGTTCTGCCCGGTCGGGGCGCGTGGGTGCATCCCCGCATCGAGTGCGTCTCCACAGCGCGAACACGCAAGGCCTTCGGCCGGGCGTTGCGCGTCACGACGGCACTCGACACGTCTCCTGTCCTCGAATTCCTCGAGCGGGAGACGACTCATCCATCAATCCGCAGACATTCAGTTTCTACAGAACAGGCTGAAACGTACATCGTGACCAACTAATGAGTGACAACTAATGAGCGGCTCCAAATGAGCCCCGCGCACAACTAATGGTCTGCCCCTGTTTGGGAGCGGATCCCAGACAGGAGAATTGTGGCTGCAAAACCACGCGTACACGAAGTCGCCGCCGAACTCGGCGTCGACAGCAAGATCGCCCTCGCGAAGCTGAAAGAAATGGGTCAGTTCGTCAAGGGCCCCTCGTCGAGCATCGAACCGCCCGTCGCCCGTCGCCTGAAGGAAGCCCTTCTCGCCGACGGTGCAGGTAGTGCGACACCGACGCCCGCCCCGGCGAAGGCCGCCCCGTCGCCCGCCCGCCCCGGCGGAGCTCGTACGACGGCGACCCCCGGCCCCGCTCGTCCCGCTGCTCCGGCAGCGCCGACCCCGGCTGCTCCGGTCGTCGAGACCCCCGCGGCTCCCGCGCCGGCTGCCACGCCGGCGGCCCCCGCCGCTCCGGCAGAGGCTCCCGCCGCGGCCCCGACCCCCGCTCCCGCGGTCGAGACCAGCCAGCCCGCGGCCCCCGTCTCCACCGGTGAGACCGCACCCGCCGGAGGTGCGCCCCGTCCGGGTGCCCCGCGCCCCGGCAACAACCCGTTCGCCAGCCAGCAGGGCATGCAGCGTCCCGGTGCCCCGCGCCCCGGCAACAACCCCTTCGCCAGCCAGCAGGGCATGGGCACCACCCCGGCACCCCGAGCGGGTACCGGCGGCGGCTCCACCGGCGCGATCCCGCGTCCGGCGGCTCCCCGTCCCGGTGCACCCCGCCCGGGCGCCCCGCGTCCCGGCGGTGCAGGCCAGGGCGCACGTCCCGGCGGATTCGGACAGCGTCCCGCAGGCGCCGGCGGCGGATTCCGTCCCGGTGGAGCGGGCGGCGCCCGTCCCGCGGGCGGCGGCTTCCAGCGTCCCGGCGGCGCTCCCGGAGCGACTCCCGGTTTCGGCGCTCCCCGTCCCGCGGGTGGTGGCGGCCGTGGTCGTGGCCCCGGTGGCGGCACGGCCGGAGCATTCGGTCGTGGCGGCGGTCGTGCCAAGGCACGTAAGTCGAAGCGCACGAAGCGCGCTGAGTTCGAGCTGCGGGAAGCCCCGTCGCTCGGAGGCGTCAGCGTTCCCCGTGGTGACGGCTCGACCGTGGTGCGACTGCGCCGCGGAGCATCCATCACCGACTTCGCCGACAAGATCGACGCGAGCCCCGGAAACCTCGTGACCGTGCTGTTCCACCTCGGTGAGATGGCGACGGCCACGGAGTCCCTCGACGAGGCGACCTTCGACATCCTGGGCGAAGAGCTCGGCTACAAGATCCAGATGGTCTCCCCGGAGGACGAGGATCGCGAGCTGTTGAGCGGCTTCGACATCGACATCGACCAGGAGCTCGAAGACGAGACCGACGAGGATCTCGAGATCCGTCCGCCGGTCGTCACCGTCATGGGTCACGTCGACCACGGTAAGACCAGGCTCCTCGACGCCATCCGCAGTGCCAACGTGGTCGCCGGCGAGGCCGGTGGCATCACCCAGCACATCGGCGCCTACCAGGTTTCGGCCGAGCACGAGGGCATCGAGCGCAAGATCACCTTCATCGACACCCCGGGCCACGAGGCGTTCACCGCCATGCGCGCCCGTGGTGCGCAGGTCACCGACATCGCCATCCTGGTGGTCGCGGCCGACGACGGCATCATGCCGCAGACGGTCGAGGCGCTGAACCACGCCCAGGCGGCGAACGTGCCGATCGTGGTCGCGGTGAACAAGGTCGACAAGGTGGGCGCGAACCCCGCCAAGGTGCGCCAGCAGCTCACCGAATTCGGCCTCGTCGCCGAGGAGTACGGCGGAGACGTGATGTTCGTCGACGTGTCCGCGCTCAACAACATCGGCATCAAGGAACTCCTCGACGCCGTGCTGCTGACCGCAGACGCCGGACTCGACATGCGGGCCAACCCCAACAAGGATGCCCGCGGCGTCGCCATCGAGGCGAAGCTCGACAAGGGCCGTGGTGCTGTCGCAACCGTGCTCATCCAGTCGGGAACGCTGCGCGTCGGCGACCCGATCGTCGCCGGAACCGCCTACGGCAAGGTCCGGGCCATGCACGATGAGGATGGAAACATCGTCACCGAGGCCACGCCCGCCCGCCCCGTGCAGGTGCAGGGACTCTCGACGGTGCCCCGCGCCGGCGACACGTTCCTGGTCACCGAAGACGACCGCACCGCTCGGCAGATCGCCGAGAAGCGCGAGGCCGTCGAGCGCAACGCCCTGCTGGCCAAGAGCCGCAAGCGCATCTCGCTCGAGGACTTCACCCGTGCACTCGAAGAGGGCAAGGTCGAGTCGCTCAACCTCATCATCAAGGGTGACGTCTCCGGTGCCGTCGAGGCACTGGAAGAGTCGCTGCTCAAGATCGAGGTCGACGATTCGGTGCAGCTGCGCATCATCCACCGTGGTGTGGGTGCCGTCACCGAGTCCGACGTCAACCTGGCAACGGTCGACAACGCGATCATCATCGGATTCAACGTTCGACCCGACACGAAGGCGCGCGAGCGCGCCGCTCGTGAGGGCGTCGACGTTCGTTTCTACTCGGTCATCTACTCCGCGCTCGAAGACATCGAGAACTCGCTCAAGGGCATGCTCAAGCCCGAGTTCGAAGAGGTCCAGTCGGGTGTGGCGGAGATCCGCGAGGTGTTCCGTTCCTCCAAGTTCGGAAACATCGCCGGTGTCATCGTGCGCTCGGGAACCATCACGAGGAACGCCAAGGCGCGGGTCATCCGCGACGGCGTCGTGGTCGGCGACAACCTGGCCATCGAGTCGCTGCGTCGCTTCAAAGACGACGTCACCGAGGTTCGTACGGACTTCGAGGCCGGTATCGGTCTCGGCAAGTTCAACGACATCCAGATCGGCGACGAGATCGAGACCATCGAGATGAAGGAGAAGCCGCGCGTCTAGTCCTCACGGACAAAGATTCGCGTCGGCTTCCGACGAGAGAACGGAAAGCACCGTGGCTGATCCCGCCCGCGCCAGAAAAATGGCGGAGCGAATCCAGGTCATCGTGGCGAAGACGCTCGAGCGGGGGTTGAAAGACCCCCGCCTGGGCTTCGTCACCATCACCGACGTGAAGGTGACGGGCGACCTGCAGCACGCATCGGTCTTCTACACGGTGTACGGCTCAGACGAGGAGCGCGCAGACAGTGCGGCCGCTCTGAAGTCGGCCACGGGCATGCTGCGGAGCGAGGTGGGCAAGAACATCACCGCCCGCCTCACCCCGAGTCTGGAATTCATTCCGGATGGCATTCCCGAGAACGCCCAGCTGATCGACGGCCTGCTGGCCGAGGCGCAACAGCGTGACGCTGAAACGCTCCGGCTCGCCCGCGAGGCGAAATTCGCCGGCGACGCAGACCCGTATGTGAAGCCCCGGCAGCTCGACGACGATGACGACGAGTTCGACGGCGACGACGAAGACGGTGAGCCGGCGACGGCTCCCCGTCACTAGCTCAGCAGTTCACGGAACACGGCGGCGACTTCCTCGACTTCGAGGAAGTCGCCGCTTTTCTCTACCCGGTGCACCAGCTCGGTCAGCATCTCGTTGAGAGGGGCCGACATTCCCGCGGCGTGTGCGGCGCGCACCACCGCACCGTTGAGGAAGTCGATCTCGGTCGGCTGCCCACGGCGGATGCTCTGCAGAGTGGATCCCGGATTGGGTGCGTCGCCCATGCGCCTCGCCATCACGCGCGGAAGAGCGCGCGCGATCGCGATCGGCGCGATCGAGAACGCGCGCAGCAGGGGCTGGCTGAGACCCTGCAACGAAGCGAAGTGCACGTGCGACGCGAATCCGATGCGCACCGCCTCCCGCATGCTCGCGGCCACGATGCCGCCGAGGACCGGATGCCGCAGGGTGGCCTGGGCCGAGAGGCCCGTGATGGCGGGCATCGCGTTGACCTGGTTGACGATCAGCTTCGACCACTGCGCACCTCGGAAGTCGCGCACGAGCCGCGTCGGCATGGCAGAGCCGAGCACCGTCTCGACCTCGTGGGCGACGCCCTGCCGTGCCGCGTCGTCGACGCCGACGAACGTGGGCCCGGCGGCCGTGACATCCACGTGCCCGGCGCGAAGGTAGCTGGCCGCGTACAGCGCGATCGCGCCGACGACGGGGGAGCCGGGCAGCAGCTCCTCGGCGATCCGCACGCCGTCGAGACCGTTCTGCACGATGACCACCGGCACTCCGGCGAGCCGGGAGGCGTTCGCCGAGATCGCGTCGGCCGCATCCTGCGCCTTCGTGCACACGAACGCCAGCTGCGGCGACTCCTCGAGCACGGCGGATGCGCGGGGGCGCGCCGTGTGCTCGCCCCAGCCGCCCGAGATCTGCAGGCCGGATGCCCGGATCACCTCGAGCTGTTCGCCCCGGGCCGTGATGGTGACGTCGTGCCCCGCACGGTCGAGGAGAGCCGCGATGGTGCCTCCGATCGCACCGGCCCCGATCACGGCGATTCGCATACGGCCAGCCTAGGCGCTGGGGTGCGCCGGCCTAGCCCCACACATCAGTGACGAGTGTGTCCATCAGGTTCGGAGTCGAGACGTTGGCCTGGCTCACGCGGATGAACACGCCGTCGCGCACGAGAACGGTCTGACCGACCTCGACGTTGTACTTGCTCTCCGTCTCGAACTTCGCACACGTCTGGGCGGAACCCTCCTGGGTGCAGCTGAACCCCTCGGCCGGCAGCGACTGCAGGTAGGGGGCCGAAACGGCGGGATCGACCTCGCCGATCTCGACGGACAGGTTCGTGATGTCGGCCTGCGGGTCTCTCCACACGCATCGGAGTTCGGTCGCCGACAACATCGCCTCGAGCAGCGTCGCATCGCTCGGTGCGGGGGTCGGCGAGATGGAGCCGGACGGCGTGTAGTACGGCCCATCCGGGGTTCCGACCACGGCAGGGTCGTTCAACGGCCAACTCCCGAACGTGGACGTGAAGGGCGTGGAGGCGATGAGCGAGGCGCAGTCGGTCGGGATCGTGTATGCGGCCCGCTCGGGAGCCGGGGGCGTGGTCTCGGGAACGGCAGGTTCGGCGCTCGACGTGGGGGGTGCTGCCGAGGCCGGGGGTGTCGTCGCCTGGCCGTTCGACGGTGCCCCCGCGCATCCGGTCAGCACGACCGCGAGAAGGGTGACCGAAACGCCGAGCAGAGCTCTCACTGTGTTACCGCTTTCGTCAATCGACCTGATGGCCAGCATAGGCCCGGTCACGAGGGCAGCGCGAAGCCGTCCGGCGTTCGGGCGATCAGGCCGTCGCGGACGAGCCCGTCGACGGCCCGCTCGAGCTGCACGCCGTCGTGCCAGACCGCATCCACCGCACCGACGGAGACGCCGTGGGCGCCGTCGCTCGCGCGAAGGAGCGCGAGAACCAGACCGCGCACCTGGCGGTCGGAGCCCTCGAACTTCTTCTGCACCTTCTTCTTCGGCCCACCCGTCTCGGGGAAGCCAGCCTGCAGCCAGGCGCAGGAGGAGCGCACGGGGCAGATGTCGCAGTCCGGTCGGCGCGCCGTGCACACCACGGCGCCGAGCTCCATGATGGCCGCGTTGAATCGACGGGCGTCGTGCTCGTCGTGGGGCAGCAGGCGCTCCATGGCCTCGAGATCCCGACGCGCACTCGGCGGCCCAGCGTCGTCGCGTCCTTCGATCGAGCGGGCGATGACGCGGCGGGTGTTCGTGTCGACGACCGGATGCCTGTCGCCGTACGCGAAGACGGCCACGGCTCTCGACGTGTAATCGCCGATGCCCGGCAGCGCCCGTAACGCCCCGACGTCGGACGGCACCACGCCGTCGTGCGTCTCGGTGATCGCGACAGCGCAGGCATGCAGCCACAGGGCGCGTCGCGGATATCCGAGCGACTGCCACGCACGCACGGCCTCGCCGGGGGAGTCGGCGGCGAGGGCCGCGGGTGTCGGCCAGCGCTCTAGCCACTCCGCCAGGCGCGGAACGACCCTCACCACGGGTGTCTGCTGCAGCATGAATTCACTGACCAGGATGCCCCAGGCCCCGAAGTCGGGAGCGCGCCACGGAAGGTCGCGGGCAGAGGCGTCGAACCACTCGATGAGGGCCCTTGCGTAGTCGCTCGTGCCGCTGTCATGTGTCGACCCTGTGGCACGGATGTTCGCATTCACCTCAACAGCCTAGGTGCCGTCTCATGCTCATCGCCGGCGGACGCCGCAGGGCGCGGCAACGCTGGACGCTAGATTCTGTTCTGACGGAACCTGCATTCATTGACCACAGGGGGAGCGGATTGTCCGAGGTGGATGGAGGGATCGAGGCCAGCTTCGATCGCGAGTGGCAGACCTGGCTCGAGCAGAAAGCCGTTCGGCTGCGGGAGCGGGACGACCTGTCAGCCGAGCGAGAGGTCGTGCACACCGTGCTGTTCGAACGACGGATGTCTGCGAGACGTGCCGTGAGGATCATCCGCCGATCCCGATCGGTGCGCCTCACCCGCACGAACGGTCGACCGAGGTGGGTTCTGGACGCTATTGCGAGCGATGATCTGACCGACGAATCCGTTCGGCACTCCATCAAGTTCATGTTGACTGTCGCTGACGCGTGCAAGGGAGACTACGACGGCTTCGGTGCAATGGTCGTTCTCCCGGAGTAGACCGCAGCTCGCACGCCCCGCCCTATCGACCCGGCCGGGCGAGGGCGTGCCTACACTGGACGAGTGCCCCTCGACGCCTCATACGACCATGCTGCAGCACGTCAGTTCTTCGACGCCCAGGCTTCGGAGATCGCCCACAACTACGGGAGGGGCCGAGCCGTCGTCGCCGTAGACGGAGCGGTCGGTTCGACGGAGTTCGGTCGCGAACTCGGAGCCGCCTTGGCCCGGGCGGGGCACACATCCGTGTTCGCGTCTATCGATGATTTCGTGTCGTCGCCGGCCGACCGCATCGGTGCCCGCCAGACCCCGTCGGAGTACTACGAGCAGCGCTACGACTACGCGACCTTCAGACGAGTCCTCATCGACCCCTTCCGGCTGGGAGGCAGCACCGGTTTCGTCGTGGCCGCCTTCGACGAGGGGGCCTCGCGCAGCATCGAGCCGGTCTGGCGAACGGCGCCGCCCGATGCGATCCTCGTCGTCGCCGGTCCGTTCCTCGCGCGGCCGGAGCTGCGAGGCACGTTCAACTACACGATCTATCTTGAGACGCCGCGGCGACCGCGCGATCTCGTGCTCGACGAGGCGCTCGACCACTACGCCGGCGTGGCCGAGCCCCGCTTCACGGCCACGGCCATCGTCGACACCACGGACCCCGAGCTTCCGCGTCGGGTCTTCGCCGACAGCTGCTGAGCCGTCGGGGCCGGCCCTGCGTCTAGGCTTGTCGCGTGCCAGATCCGTTCACCCGCCCTCGAGCCGAGCCGTCGACCCGAAGCGGCATCCTGCTCGTCGACAAACCCGGCGGCATGACGAGCCACGACGTGGTCTCCGCCACCCGACGTCTTGCAGGCACCCGCAAGGTCGGACACGCCGGCACCCTCGATCCGATGGCCACAGGGCTTCTCGTGCTCGGCATCAACAGCTCGACGCGTCTTCTGACGTTCGTCGTGGGACTCGACAAGGAGTACCTGGCCACCATCCGGCTCGGTGAGGGGACGACGACCGACGACGCGGAGGGCGAGGTGACCTCGACCGCCGCGGCGGGGGTCGTGGCGGGTCTCGGTGACGATGCGATCGGAACGCAGATCGGCCGGCTCACGGGCGACATCGTGCAGGTTCCCAGCACGGTGAGCGCCATCAAGGTCGACGGCAAGCGCGCCTACGCTCTCGCGCGGGAGGGCGTCGACGTGCAGTTGAAGGCCCGTCCCGTTACCGTCAGCGAGTTCGAGGTGCTCTCGCGAACACCCGCGACGAGCGCGTCCGGCACCCCCGTCGTCGATCTCGAGGTGCGCGTCGTCTGCTCCTCGGGAACCTACATCCGAGCCCTCGCCCGCGACCTCGGTGCAGCCCTCGACACGGGCGGCCACCTGGTCGCGCTGCGCCGAACTCGAATCGGTCCATTCTCGGTCGACGCGGCGGCCGAGCTCGACACCGTGGTCGTGGCCGACGCGCTGCAGTCGCCCTCGCAGGCCGCGTCGGAGCTCTTTCCGACGCTGCGGCTGAGTGAGGAGCAGACGATCGACCTCGGGCACGGCAAGAGGCTCGTGCTGGGCGACGTTCCGGATGCGTCGGGCCCGGTCGCCGCGATCGCACCCGACGACAGACTGGTGGGTCTGGTTGCGGTATCGCATGGCACAGCGAAGATCCTTGCCAACTTTCCGTCAGATGAACCCCAGACGAAGCCGGACGACGCATGATCGAGTGGTTCACCACGGTGCAGGTCGTCGTCGCCGTCCTCGCCGGGGTCCTGTGTCTCGTGCTGGGCTTCGCCAAACGCGCGCCCAACGACATCACGCTCGGGGCGACGGCCCTCGTCGAGCTCCTGCTCGTCGTGCAGCTCGTGGTGGCGATCGTGGCTCCGGCCGTGGGCAACCCGCCGAGCGGGGATCCTCTCGAGTTCTACACCTATCTGGTCTCGGCGCTGCTGCTGCCGCTCGCCGGCGGTTTCTGGGCGCTCGTCGAGCGCAGCCGCTGGAGCACGGTGGTGCTGGGCGTCGTCTGCCTCGCCATCGCCGTGATGGTCTACCGCATGAACGTCATCTGGTTCGTGCAGCTCGCGTGATCGGTGCATCGGGCGCATCCAACGCGCCGGGCAGGGCCGCGGCACCGGTAAACTGAATCGGCCATGGCACAGGACAAGACAATCGCACAACGCACAGGCCGCTCCTCAGGAGTCGGACGAGTGCTCATCGTGGTCTACGGCATCCTCGCTCTCGGAGCGACGGGCAGATCGTTCGTTCAGATCGCCGGTCTTCTCCGCGACTCCGAACCCGTGTCGCTCGCCTATTGGCTCTCGGCTCTGGCGAGCGTCGTCTACATCGTGGCGACGATCGCCCTCATCGCACCGGGCCGCGCGTGGTATCGAGTCGCCTGGGCGACGATCACCTTCGAGCTCGTCGGCGTGCTCGTGGTCGGAACGCTGAGCCTCACCCACCCCGAGTACTTCGCCCGGCCGTCGGTGTGGTCCTGGTACGGCAACGGCTACCTCTTCATCCCCCTGGTGCTGCCGGTGCTCGGCATGCTCTGGCTCAGGGCTCACCGGCCGTCCCGCGAGCCGGAGGGCACCGCGTCGTGAAGATCTTCACCGACCTCGCGTCCGTGTCGATCGACCGGGGGCGTTCCGCCGTCACTATCGGCAAATTCGACGGTGTGCACGCAGGCCACCGGGCCGTCATCCGGCAGCTTCTCGACGTCGCCGCACGAAACGACCTCAGCAGTGTCGTCGTGACCTTCGACCGTCACCCCCTCGACCTGCTTGCGCCGGGCAACTGTCCCGCGACTCTCGTGGGCACCGAGCGCAAGCTCGAGCTGTTGTCGTCGACGGGGGTCGAAGCGGCACTGGTCGTGGCGTTCGACAGGCCGTTCGCCGACCAGACACCCGAGGAGTTCGTGTCGCGCATCCTCGTCGACGCCCTGCATGCCAAGGTCGTGCTCGTGGGCAGGGACTTCCGCTTCGGGGTGCGCGGCACCGGTGATGTGGACGCTCTGCGACGCCTCGGCAAGGAGAACGACTTCACCGTCGAACTCATCGAGGACGTGCGGCTGGAGGACGACCGCCGCGTGTCGTCCACGTGGATCAGGGAACTGCTGCGCGACGGCGATGTCGAAGGGGCCGCCGGCCTGCTCGAGCACACTCCCACCGTGCGCGGCGTCGTGGTGCACGGCGCCGCCCGAGGGCGCGAACTGGGATTCCCCACGGCGAACCTGTCTCCCGAGTCGCAGGGTCTGATCCCGGCCGACGGCGTCTACGCCGGATGGCTGACCGACCAGGGCGTGCGCTACAGGGCGGCGATCTCCGTCGGGAACAATCCCACCTTCACCGGCGTTCCGCAGAAGCAGGTCGAAGCCTTCGTTCTCGATCAGGACATCGACCTCTACGATCACGTCGTCGACGTGGAGTTCACCCATCGCATCCGCGGCATGGTCAAGTACACCGGCGTCGGGCCGCTCATCGAGCAGATGAACGACGACGTGCAGCAGGTCAGACGACTGCTCGCCTGATCGGCCGACGCCGTGTCGGTCAGACCGAGCGATAGACGAGGGCTGCGGCACCGATCAGCGGACCGTCGGTGTCGAGACCGGTGGGAAGCACCTCGACGCGGCGTGCGTAGTCGAAACGCGAGTACCGGTCGATCGCCGTGCGGATGATGTCGAACAGGTCGGGGGAGACGCGCGCGAAACCGCCCCCGATCACCACGACCTCGAGGTCGAGCAGCGTCGAGACGGATGCGATCGCGCGCCCGATGGCCGTTCCGCTGCGTGTCACGGCCGCCACGGCGATGCGATCCTTCGCCGCGTAGGCTCGGGCGAGGTCCTCTCCGGTCTCGCCCTCGAAGCCTCGGGCCTGCGCCCACGCGACCGTGTGCGGACCGGCGGCGATCTCCTCGAGCGTGCACGGGGCATCCACGTCGGTGAAACCGGGAACCTCGACCTGCCCGATGTGGCCCGCGTTGCCGGAGAACCCGGCGACCACGGAGCCGCCGGAGATGACGCCGCCACCGACACCGGTCGACACGATCATGCCCATCATGTTGTCGCGGCCCCGGCCAGCGCCCACCCAGTTCTCGGCCAGGGTGATGCAGAGGCCGTCGAGGCGGAGCACGGCCGGGGCCGAGTGTCCGAACTCGCGGGCGACCGCGGCGACGGTGTCGCGCAGCGGAAAGTCGCGCCACACCTGGAGGTTGACGGGGGAGACGAGCCCCTTCTCGCGGTCGATCGGCCCTGCGGCGCCGATTCCGATGCCACGAAGGGAGAGTGTGCCGGGGAGCGCCTGGAGCGAGGACCTGCAGACGGAGGAGACGGCCTCGGCGAGTTCGTCGGCTGATCGGTCGCGGCCCGTCGGATGCCTGAACCGGCTGCCCTCGAGGAGGGTTCCGGTCTCGTCGACGAGTGCGGACTCGACCTTGGTTCCGCCGAAGTCGACGGCGAGCACGACGCTCGTCGAGTGCTCTGTCGGCTCGGAGATCGACGCGGTCGGATTCAGGCTCTCTGCTGGCACCGAACCAGCCTAGGGCACCTCGCCCGCCACACGGTGAAGCCCGAGCCGGGGCTGGGTGTCGACGCCAGAGTGTCGACGCCAGAGTGTCAATGCCTCGCCGTGCTCGCCGACGCGCCGTACCGTGAGGAACATGGATTCCTCCGCGCTGCCCCTCGTTCTCGTCACCGGTGCAACGGGGTACGTCGGAGGCAGGCTCGTGCCCCGCCTCATCGACGCCGGGTTCCGGGTGCGCGTCCTGGTGCGCGACCCCCTCAAACTCTCGGACGTTCCGTGGGCCTCCGACGTCGAGATCGTCACAGGCGACCTCGACGATGCATCGACGCTGCCCGCGGCCACCGATGGCGTCGAGGTGCTCTACTACCTCGTGCACTCCATGGGCAGGCCCGGCCACTTCCGCGAGCAGGAGGAGCGCGCTGCGCTGAACACCGCCCGCGCGGCGAAGGCCTCGGGGGTGAAGCGCATCGTCTATCTCGGCGGTCTGCACCCCGTGGAGGGCCGCCTGTCGGAGCATCTCGAGAGCCGCAAGCGCGTCGGCGAGATCCTGCTCGCCTCGGGCGTGCCCACGATAGCGCTGCAGGCCGGGGTCATCATCGGCTCGGGATCGACCTCGTTCGAGATGGTGCGCCATCTGACCGACGTGCTTCCCTACATGCCGGCCCCGCGCTGGGTGCGCAACCGCATCCAGCCCATCGCCGTGCGCGACGTGCTCTACTACCTCGTCCACGCGGCCTCCGTACCATCCGAGGTCAATCGGGCGTTCGACATCGGCGGGCCGGATGTGCTCCGGTACGGCCAGATGATGAACGGATACGCCCTGGAGGCGGGGTTGAAGCAGCGGCCGATCGCCGCTCTGCCGGTGATGACCCCGTGGCTCGCGTCGCAGTGGGTGAACCTCGTCACCCCGATTCCGCGTGCTCTCGCGGTGCCCATCATCGCCTCGCTGCAGTTCGACTGCGTGGCGCACGACGACGACATCCGGCAGCTGATCCCCGATCCCGAGGGGGGACTCACCTCGTACCGTCGTGCTGTTCGTCTCGCGCTCGGCAAGATGAAGGCGGGCGAGGTCGAGACGAGCTGGCAGAACGCCGTCGTGCGGGGCGCGGCGAGCGATCCGCTGCCCTCCGATCCGGAATGGGCCGGACACACCGTGTACCTCGATGTCAAACAGCGCAGGAGCAGTGCAGGCGCCTCCGAGCTGTGGAAGGTCATCGAGGGAATCGGCGGCGACAACGGGTGGTACTCGTTCCCGCTCGCATGGGCTGCCCGCGGGTGGATGGACAAGCTGGTCGGTGGCGTCGGTCTGCGTCGCGGCCGTCGCAGCGCCACTGAACTGCACAGGGGAGACGCGCTCGACTTCTGGAGGGTGGAGGCGATCGAGCGGGGGTCGCTCCTGCGGCTTCGAGCGGAGATGAAGGTTCCCGGCCTCGCCTGGCTCGAGATGCGCGCCTCCGAAGCAGACGACGGTCGTGGGTCCGTCTACGACCAGCGGGCGGTGTTCTTCCCCCGCGGCCTGGGAGGCCGTCTGTACTGGTTCGCCATCCTCCCGTTCCACGGCGTGATCTTCAACGGCATGGCGAATCGCATCACCGCGACGGCGGAGAAGGCGACCCGTGATCGGCGCAGTCCGGCCTCGCCTCCGCGGGAGGCTGTTCCCTCCCCCTGAAAGGGGTGCCGCGTATCATGGCTGGAGAGCACTTACGGAGGCACGATGACTGACAAGCCTGTGACCGCATTCGTCGGAGACAGCATTACCGCAGCAGGAGCCTGGCAGGAGTGGTTCGCCGATGTCGATGCCCGCAACTTCGGGGTCGACGGCGAGACGACCGACGGGCTTCTCGAGAGACTCGATGCAGTGATCGAGAGCGACCCGCAGACTGTCGTGCTCCTCATCGGCACGAACGACCTGGCGGAGCGTCGCGGCATCGAGCGCATCGTCCGCAACATCGAGAGCGCCCTCGTGCGCCTGCACCAGGAGCTGCCGGACGCACGCATCCTGCTGCAGTCCGTCCTTCCCCGCGGGCGAGAGTACGCCGAGAACATCAGAGAGATCAACCGCCACATCTGGCAGTTCGCTGCAACCCAGAGAGTGCACTACCTCGATCTGTGGCCGGCGATGGCCGACGCCGACGGCGAATTGAAGGCAGAATTCACCGATGACCGTCTGCACCTCAATGAGGCCGGGTACGACGTCTGGCTGTCGGAGCTCCGGCCCGCATTCGAGAGGGTGAACGATCTTCCCCCCATGTCTCGTCCGATCAGGCTGCCCGACCTCTCCGCGCAGTGACGCGCGCCCGGCAATCGGAGCACAGGCCATGACCGTGGATCGTCGCACGTTTCTGGTGGGCGCAGCGACCGGCGCAGCCGTGCTCGCCCTCTCGGCCTGCGTCGGTCCGCCCCGGCCGACACCCACCACGGCCACGGGAACACCCACGCCGACACCGGGTGCGGTTCCCAGTCCGAACGGATTCATCCGCTCGAACTGGTCGGCGGACCCCTTCTCGCTCGGCAGCACCAGCTACCTGCCCACGGGTTCGGCTCCCGACGCCCGCGAGGTGCTCGGCGAGAGCGTGTCCGACAGGATCTTCTTTGCCGGCGAGGCCACCAGCACGGAGTTTCCCGGCACCCTGAACGGTGCCCAGAGCTCCGGCGCGCGGGCGGCCGCCGACGTCCTTCAGGCGGCGTCCGACGGCGAACGCATCGGCATCATCGGCGCAGGGCTCGCGGGCGCGGCGGCAGCCAGGGCGCTCGTCGCTGCGGGTTACGAGGTCCTGGTGTTCGAGGGCCGCGACCGGGTGGGCGGCAGGGTGGATGCGCACGGGCCCGGAGACTGGCCGGTGGTCGTCGACCTCGGCCCGTCGTTCGTGCGGGGCGTCGACTCCTCGACCCTCACGGACTCCCTCGCAGAGCTCGACGTGGTGACCGTTCCCGTCGACGCGACCTCGCGCGTGCAACTGACCGTCGCATCCGATGCCGTGCCCGACAATGCCGTCGGACCGGATGCGCTGGCCGCTGCCGTGACCTGGGGCGCGATGCAGAGCAGAGACCCGAGCCTCAGCGCATCCCTCGCCGGTTCGGGCGGTTCGTCGGTCGACGGCACCGCCGACGAGATCGGAGTCAGCCCTGCATCTCGCGTGGCCGAGTACGTCGACCGCACCGTCGTCACGGTGCTCGGAGCGGACGCGGTCCAGCTGTCGACCTGGTACGGGCTCGATGACGCGGCGCAGGGGGAGGGCGGCGACGCCTTCGTCGTGGGCTCGGCCCTGCCTCTTGTGACAGAGCTTCTCGACGGAGCAGACGTGGCCCTGTCGACGCCGGTTCGCGAGGTGTCGGTCGACGACGACGCGGTTCGCCTGAAGATGGCCACCGGCGAGTCGCTCCGGGTCGACCGAGTGATCGTCACGGTGCCGCTCGGCGTGCTGCAGTCGGACTCCATCACCTTCGACCCCCCGCTTCCCTTCGCCCACAGATCCGCGATCGCCTCCCTCGGATCGGGCACCGTCGAAAAGGTCTGGCTGCGCTACGACACCCCGTTCTGGACCGAGGAGGCAGCCTTCTGGAGCCTGGTGGTCGATTCGCCCCCGTACGGTGCCGACGAGGCGCCCTCGCCGGCCGCGACGCCGACGCCTGATACTGAGGACTCGATCCTGATCCGTCAGTGGATCAACCTCATGCCCCTGACAGGCGATGCCGTGCTGATCGGCCTGATCGGGGGCAGCGACGCGCTCGCGCTGTCGGAGCTCGGCGACGACGACGTTCGGGAGATCGCCCTGGCGAGTCTTCAGCCCTTCCTTCCCGCGTCCTGACGGCCTCTCCTCGAGAGTGCGATCAGACCGGCCGCGAGGCCCATGATGACGAGCAGGATGGCGCCGGAGTAGGCGGCGAATTCCAGAGGGCCGGACACCTGGCCGGGGTCGAGGAAGAAGTAGGGGTACCAGCCCACGATCGCGCCGCGGATCATGGTGAATCCTCCCCACACGAGCGGGTAGATGAGCACGAGCCAGAGTCGTCTCCAGGCGATAGGGGAGCGTCCGGGAGCGAAGATCCAGTCGATGATCACGTACGACGGAATCCAGAAATGCAGCAGCTGGCTCGACCACGGAACGACGATCCGGTAGTTGTAGTCTCCGGCCTGGCTCACGATGAGCCCGAAGACGATGCCGGAGATGATCGTGAAGGTGGCCGTGAGCATCCGGGCCGTCATGATCCAGCCCGGGTCGGTCGATCTCCTGAATGACAGCCAGGCCCCGAGGCACATCACCACGACTCCGGCCGCATTGCTCTGGTTGGTGAAGTACGCGAAATAGTTTGCTTTGGAGAAACTGCTGAACCCAAGGATGTACTGGTAATCGCCGACGAGGGCGACGATTCCCACGATCGCCACGACGACGCGCGCCACCCCGAAGGCGGTGCGCGCTCTGCTCTGGCCGGAAGTCGGCCCGGTTCGACGCCGCACGCCGACTAGAGTCGCTCGATCAGGGTTCTGTAGAACCGGATTCCGGACAGGAACGTGGCCACGTGCATCCGTTCGTCGATGGCGTGCAGGGTCGCGCGCTCGTCGGAGGACATCTCGAAGGGCGTGAATCGATAGACGAACGGGCTGATCGCAGTGAAGTGTCTGGCGTCGCTCGCCCCGAGCATGACGTAGGGCGACACGATCGCGCGCGGGTAGACGGCGGAGACGGCCTCGGAGATGAGCTGCCACGCCTCACCCGACGAGGGGGAGACGGGGGACGGCTCGCTCGGCGTGCTCGCTGCGACCACGACGAGAGGGTCGTGGATCGCGCGCCTGATATGCCTCAGGGTCTCGTCGACGGTGGAGTCTATGGCGATGCGGGTGTTGACCACGGCGACGGCCCTCTCGGCCAGCGCGTTGGCGGAGTCGCTCGCACGCAGCTGCGTCACCGCCGCGGTGGTTCGCACCATAGCGTTCGTCTCGTCGCTGAGACGGGCGAAGAGGGCGAGCAGGGGGCGCCTGAAAGTGTCGACGCGGGTGAAGACGAAGCGCAGCAGCGGCGTCGAGTGCGCCCCGATCGTGCGGATCATCTCGATGTTGGGAGCGGTGAGCGATGCGGGAAAGCGCCGGGCGTTCAGACGCACGAGTGCCCGGGCCAGCCGGGCGGTCGCCGTCATGCGCGGGGGAGTCGATGCGTGTCCGCCGGACTGCTCGACCGTCAGCGAGATGTTCGCCATGCCCTTCTCGCTGACCCCGACGACCGCGCTCGGGCGATGGACCCCCGGGAACACCTTCTCGATGACGGCACCGCCCTCGTCGAGAACGAGACGGGGGCTGACACCCCTTCTCGCGAGTTCGGCCACGAGGCTCGCCGCTCCGGAGCCCGCCGTCTCCTCGTTGTGCCCGAAGCTGAGATAGATGTCGTGTTCGGGAACGAAGCCCGCGCCGAGGAGCTGCTCGACCGCTTCGAGGATGGCGGCGACCGCTCCCTTGTCGTCGAGGGTGCCTCGCCCCCAGACGATCGCATCGGCACCCGCGCCGGTGACGACCGCGTCGAACGGCGGATGCGTCCAGGCCGTCGGATCGTCGGCCGCGACCACGTCGTAGTGGGCCATCAGCACGGCCTCCCGCCCGGACTTTCTGCCCGCCCAACGCATGAGGAGGGCATGGCCGTCGACCACATCGACGACGAGTTCGCGGTGCACGAGCGGATACAGCTGCCCGAGCGCGCCGATGAACTCGTCGAACCGCGCCCAGTCGATGCGTGATTCGTCGAGCCGAGAGACGGTCGGGATCCTCAGGAGGGTGCGCAGGTGCTCGAGCGCATTCGCGTCGTCGTGCCGCCCGGTCGCCTCGTCTTCCACACGACGACTTTACGCGGTGGGCCGGGGCCTCGCTCCGATACTCGACACGGCGAGGGCGGCGGCATCGAGGCCTGCCGACAGCGCCCGCGAGAGAACGTCTGTTTCTCGCGACGATTCCCGGAGCAGGACGGCGAGAAAGGATGCGCAGAACGCATCGCCCGCGCCGGTGGTGTCGAGCGCGGAGACGGCCTTGCTCGAAGCGGTGAGTCGGATGCCGTCCCGCGTTCCGAGCGCCACCCCGTCGCGGCCCAGCGTGAGGGCAACGAGCGGAAAACGGGCGACGAGCGCGTCGAGCATCTCGGCCGGATCGTCTTCTCCGGTGAGCGCCCGACCCTCGTCGAGGTTCGGAACGATGATGTCGCTGCCGTCGATCGCCTCGAGGAATCTCTCGCCGCCGAAGTCGCCGATGAACCCCGCCGACCCCGGGTCGACGCTGACCGTCACACCCGCATCGTGCGCGCGGCGGATGAGGTCGGGGAAATCCTCCACCCGCGGATGCCGGAACACCGAGTAGCCGGTGAAATGCAGGTGACCGGCCCTCGAGAGGCGGTCGGCGCCGATGTCGCGGGGAGTGAGCGCGGCGTTCGCGCCACGCTGGGTGAGCATCGTGCGCGCACCGTCGGCCGAGACGATCACCACGATGGCCCCGGTGGGGAGGTCGGGTTCGCCCAGGAGGTGAGGGCTGACTCGTGCCTCGACCAGAAGTGCGCGGTGCCTGTCGAGATCGGTGACGTGCACGCGGCCGATGAAGTCGACATGGCACCCGGCCCAGGCGAGCCACG
Source organism: Agreia sp. PsM10 (assembly GCF_030433855.1). Classification (GTDB taxonomy): domain Bacteria; phylum Actinomycetota; class Actinomycetes; order Actinomycetales; family Microbacteriaceae; genus Agreia. Next base: position 390,451 of record NZ_JARUXC010000001.1, read on the forward strand.
CGGCAGAGTTGGCCGCGGAACCTCCGGCCGTTCGAACGATGCTGGCGGGCGTGTCGGTGTCGGGCCGGATGTCGCCGGTCGGCGTCACGATGATGTCGTCGATGACGTCGCCGAAGACGATCACCCGCGGAGATCCCGCGGCGGCGTGCGCGGAACCGTGCTCAACCACGGACGGGCGCACCCTCGCTCCACGCCGTGGCGATCTCCGCGGCGAGTCGAACGTTGTTGCGTGCGATGTCGAGATTGACCTCGAGGCTTCGTCCGCCCGAGGCGTCGACGATGTAGCCGAGCAGGAAGGGCGTGACCGCCTTGCCGTGAACGCCGGCGGCCTCCGCGGCCTCGAATGCCTGGGCGAGGACGCGGTCGTGCTCCTCCGGGTCCCACTGCTGCTCGAGGGGGATCGGATTGGCGACGACGATGCCCTGGCCGTGGCCCAACGCATCCTGATTGCGCATGACCGCGGCGATCTCGGCCGCCGAATCGACCGACCAGTCGATCGTGTGGCCCGACTCTCGGAGCCAGAAGCTCGGGAAGTTCGTGGTGCGGTACCCGATGACGGGGACCGACAGGGTCTCGAGCCGCTCGAGAGTGGCCGGAATGTCGAGGACGCTCTTGACCCCCGCCGACACCACGGCCACGGGCGAGATCGCCAGCGCGGAGAGATCGGCCGACTCGTCGAAGGTCTGGTCGGCCCCGCGGTGCACACCGCCCAGCCCGCCCGTCGCGAAGACACGCACGCCCGCCTTCGCCGCGAGATAGGCCGTGGCGGCGACCGTCGTCGCTCCGCTGATGCCCTTGGCGGCCAGAATCGGCAGGTCGCGTACGCTCGCCTTCGCCATGTCCTCCGACGCGATGCGCTCCACGCCGTCGGCCTCGAGGCCGATACGGGGGATGCCGTCGAGGACGGCGACCGTGGCCGGGGTGACGCCCTGGGAGAGAAGGATCTGTTCGAACTCCCTTGCGGCCGCGAGGTTGCGGGGTCGCGGGAGGCCGTGCGAGATGATCGTGGACTCGAGCGCGACCACGGGGCGCCCGTCGGCCAGTGCCTCGGCGACGGCAGGGGAGACGATGAACGGCGAGGTCATGCCCCGGGTCAGCCGAGTCGGCCGCGCAGCGCGGCGACGGGGTCGGCGGCCTGCAGGACTCCCGGACCGAAACGCAGAACCGTGACCGTGTGGGAGACCGGGCCTGCGCCGGCGGAGAGACGCGTGGCGATGGTGGCGCGCTCCCAGGTGAGGATCGCCTCCTGGGCGAGCTGCACGGTCAGGGCGAGGGGCTGCGTGTTGCCGACCCGCTGGGCCGGGAGGGTGTAGCCGCCGAGGGCCGCGAGGGCGTCGTAGATGTCGGACACCTCCCTCTGGGGCAGCGGTGCGGATGCCTGCGGCTGGAACACGGCGACGAACAGGCGGGCGGCGAGTTCGACGGGGTCCGCGTTCCAGACGCCTTCCGGGCCGGAGAACAGGGCGGGGGACGGGGCGCCGAAGGGCACAGGAGAGGTCATAAGGAAAACCTAGCGTCGTGGCCCGCCGTGGACAATCGTCGTGACGGTGAATGTCGCCGCCGTCGTCCAGACTGGTGTCATGACTCCCGAAGCCTCAACCGTTCACGACCCGGGCCGTGCAGTGATCGCCGGGGCCGGGGGATTCATCGGCCAGGTGCTGCAGCGTGAGCTCCGGTCCGAAGGCTACGAGGTCGTGCTCATCGGCCGATCGGGGTCGGCGGTCAGGTGGCACGACACCGCCACGATCGACCGTGCCGTCGACGGGGCCGCGCTCCTGATCAATCTGGCGGGCAAGAGTGTGAACTGCCGCTACACGGAGCGCAACCGGGTCGAGATCAGACGCTCGCGCGTCGAGACCACGAGACTGCTCAGGCAGTCCATCGCCCGCGTCGCCTCCCCGCCGCCGCTCTGGCTGAACTCGAGTACGGCGACCATCTACCGGCACGCAGAGGATCGACCGCAGACCGAGGCGAGCGGTGAGATCGGCTCGGGATTCTCCGTCTCGATCGCCACCGACTGGGAGCGCGAGTTCTTCGACGGAGACCTTCCGAAAACCCGGCGGGTCGCCCTCCGCATGGCGATCGTGCTCGGACGGGGCGGCGCCCTCGAGCCGCTCGAACGCGTCGCTCGGCTCGGGCTCGGCGGCACCCAGCACGACGGCTGGTGGTTCCGGTCTCTCTTCGGTTCGGCCGCGCGTCGTCGGGCGGGCGTCTGGCATCAGAAGCAGGGAACCAAGGGCCTCCAGAAATTCAGCTGGGTGCACATCGACGACGTCGTCGGTGTCGTCCGGTTCATCCGCGACAGGCCGAACATCTCCGGCGTCGTCAACGTGAGCGCCCCGGAGCCGAGCGACAACAAACGCCTCATGGCCCTGCTGCGCCGCAACGTCGGAGCTCCTGTGGGCCTGCCCGCCTATCGCTGGATGCTCGAGCCGGCGATGTGGCTGCTCCGGACCGAGACGGAGCTCGTTCTGAAGAGCCGTTGGGTGCTGCCCGAGCGACTGCAGAACGCGGGCTACGTGTTCCGGCACAGCACTCTCGAGCAGGCGCTCGACGAGCTCGCGCGGCCCGCTTCCCGCGCGACGCGTTAAGCTGACGGCACGATGTCGCAGCGCTATCCGAACCCGTCCTTCGCCCGCCTCGCCCTCGCGCCCGGACTCCTGGCGGCGATCCTGCTGCTCGCGGGTGTCGCTCTGGTCGAGAGCGACTGGTTCACGATCTTCCGTTACGCGATCAGCATTCTGGCGGCCATCATCGGCGTCTTCGCGTTCCAGGCCCGCCAGTGGTGGTGGCTTCCCGCGCTTGCGGCCATCGTGGTCGTGTGGAACCCCATCGTTCCCCTGCAGCTGGAGCTGCTCGTGTGGCAGATCCTCCACCTCGTGGCGGCGGTGGTGTTCGTGGCCGCAGGTCTGCTGATCAAGGTGCCCCAGGCGCCAGACCCCGCGTCCACGCGGCGCTGACCGCCCCGAGCGGCCGTGTTCGCGGCCGTGTTCGCGGTGTCGTAGACTTTGTCGAGGCCGGGTTGCATCGCTCTCCCCGTCGACCGTGACCATGTCATGTTGCTCGACGCCCACACCCGGCCCGCACGACCTCACCGATCCCGGCTCGGGATCGTTATTGAAGCCTCGTCGTCCACTGAGGGAGCACGGACGGCGGAGCCCACACTCCACAGGAGGAGCATGTCTCGATCCGGCGGACGCCGATCACCCAAGAGCGTCGACAACACCGGCCTCATTCCGATCCTCGCGCGCAAGGTGCGGGAGGTCGAAGCGGCGGCGCAACGCGGCAAGGTCGCGCCCTCGAACCGCACGAAGTTCCTCGTCGTCGCACTCCTCGCTCGCGAGGAGCGCACAGCCGTGCGAAACAACCCCGACCTGGCCGAGTCCGACCGCGCGGAGCAGATCAAGCGTCTCGACGGCATCGGTTCGATCCTCGCCAAGACGGCGGCCCGCGACACCTCGTTGATCACGCTGCTCGAGAACGATGCGCCGATCTCTCCGGTCGCGCAGAAGCTGCGACGCCAGTACCTCGAAGATGCCGGGATCGACGTGCCCGACGAGGTCGTCGAAGCGCCGAAGCAGACCACGATGCTGCCGCCCGAGCTGGCGGAGCGCCAGGTGATACCCCAGTCGGTCAAGGCGCGTCAGCTCGCGAATCCGTTCCTGGCACCCGATTTCGCGTCGTTCGAGACGCAGAAGCACTCGACGCACGGGCGACTCTCGAACTGGGAACTCCTCGGACCCCTTTTCCGCGCATTCGAGTACGGCGCGGGCGGCCAGGTGGCCAGCATGGAGCTGCCCGAGGCGCCGCGCATCGATCGGCTCTCCCCGCCCGGGCAGGAGCTCATGCGCCACCAGGCCCGCTTCGTGGCGAGCGTCGCCCAGGGGCACCGATCCTTCCTGCTTGCCGACGAACCCGGCCTCGGAAAGACCGCGCAATCCCTGCTGGCCGCATCCGTCGCCGATGCCTACCCGCTGCTCGCGGTCGTGCCCAACGTCGTGAAGATGAACTGGGCGCGTGAGGTCGAACTCTGGACTCCGCACCGTCGTGCCACGGTCATCCACGGCGACGGTGCCGGACTCGACGCCTTCGCCGACGTCGTGATCGTGAACTACGAGGTGCTCGACCGGCACCTCGCGTGGCTCAGCACGCTCGGATTCCGCGGCATGGTGGTCGACGAGGCACACTTCATCAAGAACCTGTCGTCGCAGCGGTCGAAGCACGTGCTCGCCTTGGCCGAGCGCATCCGGTCGCAGGCGCCCGGCGGAAACCCGCTCATGATGGCGCTCACGGGAACTCCGCTCATCAACGACATCGACGACTTCCGGGCCATCTGGCAGCTTCTCGGCTGGATCGACGGCACCAAGCCGACTCCGCAGCTGATGGAGAGACTCGAGGAGACCGGGCTCACCCCGGCGGACTTCGGGTTCTTCTCCGAGGCGCGCGAGGCGGTCATCGACATGGGGATCGTGCGGCGACGCAAGCTCGACGTCGCAGCCGATCTCCCGGCGAAGAGGGTCGTCGACCTGCCTGTGGAGCTCGACGACGACCTCGGTCGCTCGATCCGCGAGGCGGAGGCGGAGCTCGGTCGCCGGCTCGTCACCCGGTACACGCGGCTGCTCGCCGCTCGCACGAAGTCGGATCCCGACGCCGACGTCTCGACCGAGAACCTCATGCGCGCGGTCGCGAGACAGGAGATCGAGGAGTCCAAGGCCCAGGGCGGAAGCGGGGACAACGTCTTCACGATGGTGCGGCTCATCGGCCAGGCCAAGGCGTCGCTTGCCGCGGATTACACGGCTCAGCTCGCCCGATCGGTCGGCAAGGTCGTGTTCTTCGCCAAGCACATCGACGTCATGGATCAGGCCGAGGAGGCATTCGCCAAGGCAGGCCTGCAGACGGTGTCGATCCGTGGAGACCAGTCGGCGCTGCACAGGCAGAGGGAGATCGACGCGTTCAACAACGATCCCTCCGTCGCCGTCGCCGTCTGCTCCTTGACCGCCGCCGGAGTGGGACTGAATCTGCAGGCCGCGTCGAACGTCGTTCTGGCAGAACTGTCGTGGACCGCCGCGGAACAGACCCAGGCGATCGACCGGGTGCACCGCATAGGCCAGGAGGAACCGGTCACCGCGTGGCGCATCGTCGCCGCCCAGACCATCGACGCGAAGATCGCGGAGCTCATCGACAGCAAGCAGGGCCTCGCCGCCCGAGCCCTCGACGGAAGCGACGAAGAGGTCTCGTCGGGCGACAGCGTGCAGCTCGACGCGCTCGTGCACCTGCTGGAGCAGGCGCTCGAGAACTGAACCTAGACCAGGTCGGGCACGCGTTCGCCGGCCGGAGGCGGGGGCGGCGGAGTGCCGTCTCCGAATGGGCGGCCGCCGAGACTCTCGCGACCCGACGGCTCGAGCCAGCCCGTCGCATCCGGCCCTACGGGCACGATCTGCGTCGGGTTCAGGTCGGTGTGCACGATGTAGTAGTGCTGCTTGATCTGCTCGAAGTCGATGGTGTCTCCGAAACCGGGGGTCTGGAAGAGGTCGCGCGCGTAGGCCCAGAGGACGGGCATCTCGGTGAGCTTCTGCCTGTTCGTCTTGAAGTGGCCGTGGTAGACCGCGTCGAAACGCACGAGCGTCGTGAACAGCCGGATGTCGGCCTCCGTGATCGTGTCGCCCACGAGATACCGTCGGCGGCTGAGGCGGTGCCCGAGCCAGTCAAGCCGTTCGAAGAGCGTGCGGTAAGCGCGCTCGTAGGACTTCTGCGAGCCCGCGAAGCCGCACCGGTAGACGCCGTTGTTCACGTCGGAGAACACCACGGCATTCACCTCGTCGATCTCCGCGCGCAGGTGCTCGGGGTAGAGGTCGGGAGCTCCCTCCCGGTGCCAGGCCGTCCATTCCGTGGCGAAGTCGATGGTGATCTGCGGGTAGTCGTTCGTCACCACCTTCCCGGTCGGCACGTCGACGAGGGCGGGCACGGTGATGCCGCGGGGGTAGTCGGGGTACCGGGCGAGGAAGGCGTCCTGCAGGCGCGGGATCCTCAATACGGGGTCGAGACCGTCGGGGTCGAGATCGAAGCTCCAGCTGCGCTTGTCGTGCACAGGGCCTGCGATGCCCAGCGAGATGGCGTTCTCGAGTCCGAGCAGGCGCCGCGAGATGACGGCGCGATTCGCCCACGGGCAGCCCCGGGCGACGATCAACCTGTACCGGTCCGCCTCGGCGGGCCACAGCATCCGGCCCTGGGCGTCGTGGCCGGACTCCGTGCCCGAGGCGGTGATGCGGTCGTCGATGTAGTTGGTGTCGCGGGTGAACTCCGATCCGGGGGTCACGTAGGAGCCGGCCGTGCTCAGGTCGTCGTTCATATCTCGTTCACATCCATGTGGCAAGGTTAACCGCCCTTGCCGGGGTATGTGCTGGAGAGGTGACTATGAAAAAGCCGAGTGTGTCGCAGGCCCTCCGGGCGATGTCGTCTCTCCGACCGGGTTCGCATACCCCCGCACCTCCCGCGCCGCCGCCCAGTGCGGAGCCGCATCCCAAGCACAACAGCACCGTCGACAACGCCGTGTACGCCGAGGGGCGTCGCGTGCTGTCGCCGACCAGCCTCGAGGACACTCTGGCCGGATGCTCCCGGTACGCCTCGTCGATGGCCTGGATCGGACTCTATCGGCCCGACGAAACCGAGCTCGCAGCCATCCAGAAGGAATTCGACCTGCACCCGCTCGCCGTGGAGGACGCCATCGGAGCCCACCAGCGGCCCAAGCTCGAGCGCTACGGCGACACCCTCTTCGTCGTCCTCCGGGCTGCGAGCTACTCGGATGAACGCGAGGAGGTCGACTTCGGCGAGCTCCACCTGTTCGTCGGCCCCAACTTCGTGGTCTCCGTGCGGCACAGCGAATCGCCCGACCTCGCCGTTGTGCGCCAGCGCATGGAGGCGGAGCCGGAGCTGCTCGCCCTCGGCCCCGTCGCCGTGCTGTACGGCATTCTCGACGCTGTCGTCGACCAGTATCTGCCCGTCGTGTCGGGTCTGGAGAACGACATCGACGAGATCGAGGCCCAGGTCTTCGCCGGCGACGCCGAGGTGTCGCGAAGGATCTACGAGCTCTCGCAGGAGGTGCTCGATTTCCAGAGGGCGACGCTGCCCCTCGTCGGGATGCTCGAGACGCTGAGAGAGGGATTCGACGCGTTCGAGACGAACCTCGAGCTGCGACGCGCGCTGCGAGACGTGGCCGATCACGTGGCTGTCGTGAACGATCGGGTCGACGGGTTCCGCAGCACCCTCCGTGAGATCCTCGCCGTGAACGCGACCCTGGTCGCCCAGCGTCAGAACGAGGACATGAAGGTTCTCGCCGAGGCCAGCAACCGGCAGAACGAGGAGGTGAAGAAGATCTCGGCGTGGGCGGCCATCTTCTTCGCGCCGACCGTGATCTCCGGCATCTACGGTATGAATTTCGAGGCCATGCCCGAGTTGCAATGGCAGTTCGGATACCCCGTCACGATCGGCGTCATGCTGATCGCGATGACCGGGCTCTACGTCATGTTCAAGCGTCGAGGGTGGCTCTGACGCCACCGAGCGACGCGGGCGGCCGCGCACGATAGAATTATTGGCAGCACAGACTGGGGCCGCCTGGGTACTGCTCAGAAAGGCTTGATATCTACTTGACCGGAAGCTCCGCCACTCACAACATCGACCTCGACGAGAGCGTCGAGGCCTTCACCCCCGAAGAGCTCTTCACCGCAGCCACGGGGGTGCACGGTGCACCCCGCTCATGGCCCGAGCTGCACGGCAGGCCCGACGTCGTCGTCAAGAAGGGTCTCGCGACCCTCATCAACACGTCGCTGACCCCTCACCAGGCGCTCGTCGAAGACCTGCTCTTCATCCGCGACGCGTTCATCGCGGCCGGTATCGATTTCGTGCTGGTTCGCGGCAACGACGAACGGCCCGTCCTCGTGGTGGATGCGCCGCTGAGGCGCCGGGTCGAGAAGGCCCTCGCGGTCGCGTGCGCGAACGAACCGTTCTACTCCCGAACGGTCGGCGGTCGGCGCAGGCCGCCCGTGCTGCTCGGCGACGGCCTGCTCTCCGAGAAGCGCAAGGCGAAGATCTTCCGCCTCTTCCGTCCGAGGCTCGAGCCGCTCGGCGGCCTCGCCTACGGCTCGTCGACCGGCATCGAGCTGCAGTTCTGGAGTATCGAGGGCGACGACTACATCTGCCCCGTCGAGAATTCCCTGACCCGCCGGGTGCTCCCGCTGGTCGAGGCGATTCCCGCCACCGTCGAGCTGTTCGGCCGCAGCTGGGACACCTTCCAGGGCATGTTCGAACCGCACGCCACAGACGTGACGTTCGACATCGACGTGGTGTTCTCCTGGGTCGACGGCAACGACGTCGAGTACCAGAAGGCGCGTGCCGCGCGCATGGAGGGCGTCGTGGTCGGCGAGGGCGACGAGGCGGATGCTCGCTACCGCCAGGTCGACGAGCTCAAGTACGCCCTCCGCTCGGTCTACCTCTTCGCGCCCTGGGTGCGCAATATCTTCATCGCGACCGACTCGCCTCGACCCGCCTGGCTCGACGATCACCCCCGCGTGCAGCTCATGCGCAGCGAGCAGTTCTTCGCCGATCCTTCCGTCCTGCCCACGCACAACTCGCAGGCCGTCGAGAGCCAGCTGCACAACATCCCCGGGCTGAGCGAGCACTTCCTGTACTCCAACGACGACATGTTCTTCGGCCGTCCGGTTCAGCCCTCCCTGTTCTTCTCGTCGGGCGGGGTCACCAAGTTCATCGAGGCGACCACGCGCATCGGACTGGGATTCAGCGATCCGAGCCGCAGCGGATTCGAGAACTCCGCTCGGGTCAACCGCGACCTGCTGCAGAAGAAGTTCGGGCACGTGATCACGCGCCACCTCGAGCACACGCCCGCGCCGCTGCGCAAGAGCGTCATCTCGCTGCTCGAGGCCGACTTCCCCGAGGAGTTCCGGCGCACGGCGGCGAGTCGTTTCCGCTCGAAGTCCGACATCTCGGTCACGAATTCGCTGTACCACTACTACGCACTGCTCGAGGGGCGCGCCGTGACCCAGGAGGACGCGAAGGTCCTCTACGTCGACACCACGCTCAAGAGCGGCCTGGGCCGACTTCCCGCACTTCTCCGTCGTCGTCAGTACGACCTCTTCTGCCTCAACGACGGCAGTTTTCCCGAGGTTCCCGCTCAGGAGCGTGCCGCGCTGATGGTCGATTTCCTCGAGAAGTACTTCCCGATCGCCGCCCCGTGGGAGAAGACGACCAACTGATCGACCCTGCAGGCCGCCCAGCCGATCTGCACGATCAGGGAGTCAGCGCCGGCTCCTGTGCGACCAGCTGCGGAACGGTGAGGACCTCGTCGACGGGCAGCGCGACCGCGCGGGCGGGCCGGATGACGACGTTCTCGCGTTCGAGGATGCGCGCGGTCTCCTCCGCCGACGTGTACGACGTCGTGCTGTAGGAGCCGATCGGCACGACCGTGTGCAGGATGGTGTTCTCGTACACGTGCACGAGGTTGAATCCCTGCGCCCCGTCGCGTGCCCGGGTGCCGCCGACGGGCACGTTGAGGTCTTGCGTGTAGCAGGTCGCCGACGCAACCGAGACGGGGATGCCGGCGAACGTGGCCGTGCTCGAGTAGTGCAGGTGGCCCGCCAGAATCGATCGCACGTCTGTTCCCTCGAGCACCTCGGCCAAGGCCGACTGGTCTCGCAGCTCCACGAGCACGGCGAGGTCGAGAACGCTCGGAACGGGAGGGTGGTGCAGTGCGAGGATCGTGCCATGCGGCGCGGGGGAGGAGAGCTCCTCCGCGAGCCAGTCCAGCTGCTCGGGGGCGATCTCGCCGTGGTGGGCACCGGGAACGCTCGAGTCGAGGGCGATGATCCTGAGGCCGTTCACGTCGTGCACCCGGTCGACAGGCTTCATCGAGGGCAGCTGACCGAGCAGGCCGGCGCGGAAGGACGCCCGGTTGTCGTGATTGCCCATGACCCAGATGAGCTGGGCGCCCAGTCTTGCGGCGACGGGCTCGACCATGGCGCGCAGCTTCTCGTACGCGCGGGGGTCGCCCTTGTCGGCGAGATCGCCCGTGAAGACGATGGCCTCGGGGCGGGCTTCGGAGCTCTCGAGTTCTTCGAGCAGCTGCGCCAGGTGCGCCTCGGCGTCGACGGCGCCGTAGAGCAGGCCGTCACCGCCGATGAAGTGCGTGTCACTCAGGTGCAGGATGAAGTGATCGGGGCGGGAGTACTCGGCGGTTCTGACAGGCATGTCAACCTCGGGTGTATGCCGGAGGTTCGCTCGACCTCCGTGCGGTTGCACCTAATTAACCATGTTCGACTGAACGATGGGTAAACGGCGCGCAGATTCGGCGGTATTTCAGAGCGGCCGTGCGGTTGCCAGCCCGAGTCGATCGAGCACCCAGGCGTATTCCTCGGCGACCTCTTTCCAGCGCTCGTAGCGCCCGCTGACGCCGCCGTGCCCGGCTGTCATCTCGGTGAGCAGCAGCACGGGCGCACCCGCCTGTCGGAGCCTCGCGGTCCACTTGGCGGGCTCGACGTACAGCACCCGGGTGTCGTTGAGACTCGTCACGGCCAGGATCGGGGGATAGGCCACGTCGTCGCGCACGTTCTCGTAGGGAGAATACGACTTCATGTACGCGTAGACATCGGGGTCGTGCAGCGGGTCGCCCCACTCGTCCCACTCGATGACCGTCAACGGAAGCTCGGGGTCCAGAATCGAGGTCAGGGCGTCGACGAACGGTACCTGGGCCAGGATGCCCGCGAAGCGGTCGGGGGCCATGTTCGCGACCGCGCCCATGAGCAGTCCACCCGCGCTTCCTCCCTGAGCGACCATGAGCTCCGCCGTCGTCCTGCCTGAACGGATGAGTTCGTCGGCGACGGCGACGAAGTCGGTGAAGGTGTTCCTCTTCGTCAGGGTCTTGCCCTGCTCGTACCAGTGGCGGCCGAGCTCACCCCCTCCGCGAACGTGCGCGATGGCGAAGACCACTCCTCGGTCGAGGAGCGACAGGCGCGGCACCGAGAAGCCGGGGTCGATGCTCGCCTCGTACGAGCCGTAACCGTACAGGAGCGTCGGCCGCGGCATCCGGGGCCCGTCGACGCGACGCCGCACGATGGAGACGGGGATGCGTGCGCCGTCGTCCGCGGTCGCCCAGACGCGCTCCTGCTCGTAGTCGAGCGGGTCGTAGTCGCCCTGAACGGCCTGGCGCTTCAGCAGCGTCATCGAGCCGTCGGTCACGGAGTAGTCGAAGACGGTCGACGGGGTCACGAACGAGGTGTAGCCGAGCCGCACCGTGTGCTGCGTCCACTCTGGGTTGCCCCCGGTGCCGACCTGGAAGAGGGCTTCGTCGAAGGGGATCTCCTCGATGGGACCGAATGGATGCTCTCCCTCGCCGAGCCGGATGACGGCGACGCGCGTCAGGCCGTCGCGGCGATACTCGAGCGTCAGGTGATCGGCGAAGGCGTCGACCTCCTCGATACGCAGGCCCGGGCTCGGCGCGACCACCGTGCGCCGTGCCGCCTCGTCGCGCGGGTCGGCCACGGGCACGTCGACCACCTGGAAGTCCTCGGCTCCGTCGTTGTGCACGATGAGCAGGCGGTCCTCGCCCGACACCACCGCGTGCTCGACCTGGTACTCGATTCCCTCGCGGCGGGGCCACACGACCTGGAACTCGCCCTCGATGTCACTCGTGTCGAGGATGCGCACCTCGCTCGTGATCTTCGAGGCGATGTCGAGTACGAGGTAGCGACCGCTGCGGGTGAGCCCGACGCCGACCCAGAACCTCTCGTCGGGCTCGGTGAAGACCGCGACGTCGTCGGAGGGATCCGTGCCGACCGTGTGCCGCCAGATGGTGTCGGGGCGCCACGAGTCGTCGACGGTCGGGTAGAAGACGACGCTCGCGTCCGGCGAGAACGTGGCCCCCGGGAAGGTGTCGGGCACGATGTCGGCACGGTTCACGCCCGTGTCGAGATCCCGGATGCGGAGTGTGTAGCGCTCGTCGCCCGTGGTGTCGACCGAGTAGGCGAGCAGGCGTCCATCCGTCGACACGTCGAAGCTGCCCAGCGAGTAGAAGTCCGTTCCCTCCGCCTCGATGTTGTCGTCGAGCAGCACCTGTTCGCGGTCGTCGTGCGCCGCGAGGTCGGGTGGCGTCCAATCGTCGTCGCCGGAGATCGGGATGCGGCAGTGGATGCCGTACTGCCGGCCCTCGACGGTGCGGGAGTAATACCAGAACCGGCCATGACGCACCGGTACCGACAGGTCGGTCTCGAGCGTGCGCGCCTTGATCTCGTCGAAGATCGACTGTCGGAGTGCCTCGAGATGCGCGGTCGACGCGCGGGTGAATGCGTTCTCCGCGTCGAGATAGGCGCGGACCGCGGGGTCGTCCTTCTGGCGCAGCCATTCGAACTCGTCGATGACCGTGTCGCCGTGGTGGGTGCGCTCCGACGGGCGGCGCTCCGCTCGAGGAGCGTCGGGGAGGCGCGTCATATCAAGGCGACCAGTCTCGAGATGGCGGTCACGGGGATCGGCAGCCAGGCGGGGCGGTTGCGCGCCTCGTAGATGGATTCGTAGAGGGCCTTGTCGATCTCGAAGGCGTCGAGCAGGACCCGGAAACGCTCGATGTCGACGCCGGCCCGGTCGGAGTATCCCTCGAGGAACGCCGTGCGAGAGGCCTGCGCCCAGCTCTCGGCGGACGCGCCGGGGTGCGACTGCTCGAAGGACCCGGCCACATAGTCGAACGATCTGAGCATGCCTGCGACGTCGCGCAGCGTCAGGTCGGGGCGCGATCTCTCCGCCAGCGGCCTCAGCGGCTCGCCTTCGAAGTCGAGGAGAACCCATCCTCGATCGGGCACCGCGACCACCTGTCCCAGGTGATAGTCACCGTGGATGCGCTGGAGCCTGGGCCACTCGGCGGCCTCCGCTCCCGCGATGATCGCATCGACCGCCGACTCGTACACACCGAGCTCGGGCACCTCGGCGACGGCGGCGCCCAGGCGGCGGCGCATGCGGGATGCCACTCCCGCCCGCTCCTCGGCCGTCGCGGCCACCGTCGGCATGATGTCTGCGAGAACGGCGTGCACCTCGGCCGTCGCGGCCCCGAGGCTGCGAGCTCGATCCGAGAAGTCCTCGTTCTGCTCGACCGCGTCGAGTGCGACGCGCCACGCGTCGCGCACTCCGGGGAGGAACCGCTGCGCGAATGCGAGGTGGCCGCCGTCGACCGGCGAGTCGGGTGATGCCTCAGCGCGCCAGGTGCCCGAGACGAAGCCCACCGACGGCGGAACCAGTGTGCACCCGGCCTCCGCGAGCGCCGACTGCACGATGATGTCGGGGTTCTCGCCGTGGTGCAGCGTTCTGAAGACCTTGCAGATGATCGGAAGAGATGGCTGGCCGGACGCGTCGACCGTATCGAAGATGATCGAGGTGTTCGACTGCTCGCCCCGAAGGACCTGCGAATGAGCGAACGACGAGTGCGAGGCCGTGGGATGGCGATGACCTGCCGCGGAGGCTCCGGCGGACCGATCGTTCTGCGTCCCGACGCCTCCGTCGAGGATGAACGCCAGAAGGGCGGCGCAGTACGCGGGATCGTGCGGGGCGTCATAGACCCAGAGCGGGGCCGGCGCATCGTCTACGCTGCCGTCGACCGTGCCTACGAGAGTCGCCTCCGACGCATCCGGTCGCGGCGCCGAGCGGTAGGCGAGAGGCACCTGGTACAGCGTGGATGCCGCGCCTGAACTGTCGCGCAGCAGATGCGTGACGAAGGCGGTGCCGTCGGGCCCGGGCGGCAGAAGCCATTCGCCCACGAGCACGAGGTCGGGATTCGACCCGGCACTCTGGTACCAGCGTTGACGCGCGACCCATTCGGGGAGGGTGTTCGGACGGCGATCAGGACGGACAACACCAACGGTCATTCCTTGACCCTACCTCGGCCGCCTCCGTGGTCAGGGGGGCTTGCCCGCACGGGATTAGGCTCGAATCATGACGAGTGCACCCTCACACCTGCTGGCCGATGGCAATCACCTCCCCTCCGTGGGGCTGGGAACCTACCCGCTCACGGGTCCGGATGCGGTCGCCGCCGTGAGCGCGGGGCTTCGGGCCGGCTATCGACTGGTCGACAGCGCCGTGAACTACGGGAACGAGGACGCCGTCGGCGAGGCGATCCGAACCGCCGAGATCCCGAGGGATGAGATCGTCGTCACGACGAAGCTGCCCGGACGAGACCAGGGCTATGAGAGCACTCTCGCGTCTTTCCAGTCTTCACTCGACAGGCTCGGGCTCGAGCGCATCGACCTCTACCTCATCCACTGGCCGAACCCCGGCGACGACCGGTATGTCGACAGCTGGCGGGCCATGGTGCATCTGCACGAGCAGGGCCTCGCCCGGTCGATCGGGGTCTCCAACTTCACCGAGGAGTACCTGACACGACTCCAGTCCGAGACGGGCGTCCTTCCCACGGTGAACCAGGTGGAACTGCATCCGTACTTCCCGCAGCTCGCGCTGCGCGAGTTCCACGAGCTGCACAACATCCGCACCGAGTCGTGGAGCCCCCTCGGCAAGGGCTCCGATGTGCTCGCCTCGCCTGTGATCGTTCGCGCGGCACGGACCCACGGGGTGACGGAGGCCCAGGTCGTTCTGCGCTGGCACGTGCAACTGGGCAGCGTTCCGTTGCCGAAGTCGGCAGATCCCACACGTCAGGACCAGAACCTCGACATCTTCGGCTTCGAGCTCACGTCTGAGGAGATCGCCGAGATCACCCTGCTGGGCAGGCCGGACGGCCGGCTTTTCGGGGGAGACCCTGTGACTCACAGCGAGCAGTGACAGCAGGCCCGCTCAGTCGAGCGAGCCGATGATCGCCTCGATGATTGCGCGGGCCTCGTCGCCCGCCGACCCCGACGTCATGGCGAAGACGTGGTCGGCACCCGTGAAACTCGTCAGCTCGAAGTCGAGGCCGGCCGCCTCGGCCCGGGCCTCGAGAACGAGCGTGTCCGGATACAGGATGTCGTTGGTTCCGGCGAGCACGGTCGTCGGTGCGAGGCCCGTGAGAGTCCCGTTCACCGGGCTCAACCGGTATCCGGAGGGATCGTCGCCGTGGGCCCAGGCGAGGCCGTTCGGCACCAGCGCCTCGCGGTCGAGCAGCACGTCGGTCGCGTCGACGGCCGGGATGGCGGGGTTCGTGAGGGTCAGATCGAGCCAGGGCGAGAGCAGAACGATGCGATCGGGCTGGGCGATTCCCTGCTCGAGCAGGCTCTCCGCGAATCCGAGCGCGAATCCGCCGCCGGCGGACCCTCCCATCAGCACGATGGGCGAATCGGGATGCGATCGGCGCAGCTCGAGGTAGACATCCATGATCTGTTCGTACGCCACCCGGTAGCCGTGCTCCGGTGCCAGCGCGTAGATCGGCATCGTGACGGTCGCGTCGACGGTGTCGAGGATCTGCTCGAAGAACGGGGCGTGCAGTGCCGACGCCTCGTGCACGTACGAGCCCCCGTGAATGAAGAGGACCTGCACGTCGGAGGCCTCCTCCGCGCTCGAGAACACCTCCGAGGTCACGCCCGCGACGAGGACCTGGTCGGGCGGCTGCGCTGCGGATGCGGCCGCGACGCGATCGGCGTCGTCGCGGCCCTGCCACGCCTGCCCGCAGGCCACCACCACGAGGGTGACCAGGAGCATTCCACACAGAGCGACGAGAAGACGACGCATCGGCGATCCAGTCCATCTGCTCGGGACCCGCCGCAGAAGTTGACCGTGCGGATCGAAGAATGCCAGTATCGACATGCCCGTGAACAGGGCAACCCTAGACACCCTAATAGTGTGTGAACTCATCGCGAACGAATGCGGTGTTATTCGTCTTACGCGAACGTGTGTGCACCTCTAGAGAGAGTCGCTGGTGGATCTCACCCTCATCGTTGTCCTGGTCGTCGTTCTGGCCCTCTTCTTCGATTTCACGAACGGTTTTCACGACACCGCGAACGCCATGGCGACGCCGATCGCGACGGGTGCGCTGAAACCCCGGATGGCCGTCGGGCTCGCCGCCGTTCTGAACCTCGTCGGTGCGTTCCTGAGCACGGAGGTGGCCCGCACGATCTCGGGCGGACTGATCAGGGAGGGTGACGGAGGCATCCAGATCACTCCGGAGATGATCTTCGCCGGGCTCATCGGCGCGGTCTGCTGGAACATGGTCACCTGGTTGTTCGGTCTGCCGTCGAGTTCGTCGCACGCCCTGTTCGGCGGACTCATCGGGGCCGCGATCGTCGGAGCCGGCGTCGGCGCAGTGGATTTCAGCGTCCTGGTCTCCAAAGTCGTCCTGCCCGCGCTCGTCGCGCCCATCGTGGCCGGATTCGTGGCCTTCGCCGCGACGCGGCTCGCCTACGCGATCACGCGTGACCCTGCCACGGGCCGCGGGCTCGGAAGAGGCAACTTCCGGTACGCGCAGATCTTCTCCTCGTCGCTCGTCGCGCTCGCCCACGGCACGAACGACGCCCAGAAGACGATGGGTGTGATCACCCTCACCCTGATTGCGACCGGCTCGCAGGCCGTCGGCACGGGGCCGGAGTTCTGGGTCATCGCGGCCTGCGCCCTGGCCATCGCACTCGGCACCTACACGGGCGGCTGGCGGATCATCAAGACGATGGGAACCGGACTCACCGACATCAAGCCGGCACAGGGCTTCGCGGCGGAGACGTCGACCGCCGCCACCATCCTCGCCTCGAGCCACCTGGGCTTCGCGCTCTCGACCACCCAGGTCGCCTCGGGCTCCGTGATCGGCTCGGGACTCGGACGCAAGGGTGCCTCCGTGCGCTGGCGCACCGCGGGCCGCATCGGGGTGGGATGGCTGCTGACGCTGCCCGCCGCTGCCGCGGTCGGTGCGATCGCCGCCCTGCTCGCCACCATCGGTCCGGTCGGCATCGTCATCGACGCCGTGCTCGGCCTGGGAGTGATCGTCGCCATCTTCGTCATCTCGTCGCGCGATCAGGTCACGAGCGGCACGGTCGTCAGCGAGGTCGACGCGGCGGTGGGCGCCGTACGCACCCCCAAGGCCACGCGCAGGAACCTCAAGAAGAAGAGGCAGGCAGCCGAATGATCGACTGGGCAGCATTCGCCATCGTGGCCGCGGCCGCGCTCGTGTCGGCGTCGGTCGTCGTGAGCCTGTTCGCCTTCGGGCTCCGCCTCTTGAACGTGGGACGAGGTGTCGACGCCGACGACAGTCCGGGCGCCAGCGAGACCACCGCATCCGGCTCGGTCTCGGTCGTGCCCGCGCAGCAGGAGGGCCGTCCCCGGTGGGCGACGTTCGCCGCGGTGATCTGTTTCGGCCTCTGCATCCTGGCCGTGCTCTTCGGCATCTACCTGATCGTGCCGTTCTTCCACGCAAGCTGAGGCGAGGAGCGCTAGTGTCGGGGCCATGGATTCCTCGACGGCCATTCCCGATCTCGTCGCCGCCGTTCGCGGCCGTTTCGATTCGGGTCGCACGCGCTCTCTGACATGGCGGCTCGAGCAGCTGTCGGGTCTGCGCGACTTTCTGATCGAGCGCGGGCCGGAGCTCGAGAAGGCCCTTCGTTCCGACCTGGCGAAGAACCCGAGCGAATCGCAGCTCACCGAGATCGGCGTCGTTCTCTCCGAGGTGACCCACACCCTCTCGCAGCTTCGAACATGGCTGCGGCCACGCCGAGTGGGGGTGCCCCTCGCCCTGGCGCCGGCCACCGCGTCGGTGATGCTCGAGCCGTTGGGCGTGGTGCTCATCATCTCGCCGTGGAACTATCCGGTGCAGCTCCTGCTCGCGCCACTGGTCGGTGCCCTCGCCGCCGGCAATGCCGTCGTGCTCAAGCCCAGCGAGCTCGCTCCCGCGACGTCGGCCGTGATGGCCCGGTTCCTGCCGCGTTATCTCGACGATCGCGCCGTCGCGGTGGTCGAGGGGGCGGTCGACGAGACCACCGAGCTGCTCGCGCAGCGGTTCGACCACATCTTCTACACCGGCAACTCGCGGGTTGCACGAATCGTCGCGCAGGCCGCGGCGAAGAACCTCACTCCCGTCACCCTCGAACTCGGCGGCAAGTCGCCCGTCTACGTCGATGACACCGTCGACATCAACGCCGCGGCCAAGCGCATCGCGTGGGGCAAGTTCCTCAACGCCGGGCAGACGTGCGTGGCGCCCGACTACGTTCTGGCGACGCCGGATGTCGCGGCTCGCCTCGTCGACGCCCTGCGCGTCGCGATCTCCTCGCTCTATGGCGAAGACGCGCACAAGACCGCCGACTACGGGCGCATCGTCAATGACGCCCAGTTCGCGCGGCTCACCGGTCTCCTGCATGATCGGCAGGCCGCCATCGGCGGTCGATCCGAGGCGACGGAGCGGTACATCGAGCCGACGGTGCTGGTCGATGTCGGCCTGGACGACGAGGTCATGACGCAGGAGATCTTCGGACCTGTCCTGCCGATCGTGACCGTCACCGGTCTCGACGACGCACTCGCCGTCATCCGTGCCGGCGACAAGCCGCTCGCGCTCTACGTCTTCAGCGATGACAAGGATGCCCGCCGTCGGTTCCTGACCGAGACGTCGTCGGGCGCCATCGGCTTCGGGGTGACCGTGGCCCATCTCAGCGTGCCCGGGCTGCCGTTCGGCGGCGTGGGGGAGAGCGGCACGGGCAGCTATCACGGTCGGCGGAGCGTCGAGACGTTCAGCCACGAGAAGGCCGTGCTGTCGAAGCCGCTCGCGCCGGACACGCTCGGCCTCGTGTATCCGCCTTACACGCCGAAGCGCAGCTCCTTCATCAGAGGCCTGCTGCGCAGGCTGAGTTAGGGTTGTTGCCGGCGGCCACGAGCCTCCTTCCCAAGCAATGGAGCTGATATTCACATGACGAATGCCTCGACGACCGCGCCCACGACGGCCGCAGAGAGACTGGCCGCGCAGACCTCCGCAGAGACGGCCGCGCACCCCTCGAAGGCCACCCGCTTCCGCACCGAGACCGACTCCCTCGGAAGCGTCGACATTCCGTTCGACGCGTTCTGGGGCGTGCACACGGCCAGGGCACTCGAGAACTTCCCCATCAGCCGTCGCCCCATCTCCGTATACCCCGATCTGATCGACGCACTGGTGATCGTGAAGCAGGCGGCCGCGCGGGCGAACGTCGAGATCGGCGTGCTGACCGCCGAGAAGGGCGCGATGATCGACGCCGCCTGCGAGGCGATCCGCCAGGGGGAGTACCACGACCAGTTCGTCGTCGGCGTGATCCAGGGCGGCGCGGGCACGTCGACGAACATGAACACGAACGAGGTCATCGCCAACGTGGCCCTGCAGCTGGCCGGTGAGGAGAAGGGGCGCTACGACCTGCTGCACCCCCTCGACGACGTCAACCGCAGCCAGAGCACGAACGACACCTACCCCACGGCGGTCAAGCTCGCACTCGTCTTCTCCCTGCAGCGGCTGCTGGTGGAGCATGCGCTGATGCGCGACTCGTTCGGCGCCAAGGGCAAGGAGTTCGCGGGCGTCCTGAAAGTGGGTCGCACCCAGTTGCAGGACGCCGTGCCGATGACGCTCGGCCAGGAGTTCCACGGCTTCGCCACCACCCTGACCGAAGACCTCGAGCGCATGGAGGAGACCGTTCCCCTGCTCTGGGAGATCAATCTCGGCGCCACGGCCATCGGCACCGGAATCACCGCCGATCCTCGCTACGTCGAATCGGTGCGCGCCCACCTGAGCGCGCTCACCGGTTACGAGCACATCACCGCCGTCGACCTCATCGAGGCCACCAGCGATGCGGGCGTGTTCATGCAGCTCTCCGGCATCCTCAAGCGCAGCGCAATCAAGCTCTCGAAGATCTGCAACGATCTGCGGCTGCTCTCCAGTGGCCCGCAGGCCGGATTCGGCGAGATCAACCTTCCCCCCAGGCAGGCGGGGTCGAGCATCATGCCGGGCAAGGTGAACCCGGTGATCCCCGAGGTCGTGAACCAGATCGCCTTCTCCGTCGCGGGCGCGGACCTCACCGTGACCATGGCGGCCGAGGGCGGCCAGCTGCAGCTGAACGCGTTCGAGCCCGTCATCGCCCATTCCCTGCTGCAGAGTCTCGCGTGGATGAGGCAGGGATGCCGCACCCTGCGTATCAACTGCATCGACGGCATCACGGCCAACCACGAGAGACTCGACGCCATGGTCGCGTCGAGCGTGGGCGTCGTCACCGCCCTCACCCCGTACATCGGATACGCCGCAGCCTCGTCGCTGGCGCACGCCGCCCTGCTCACGAAGCGCAACATCGCCGACCTCGTCGTCGAGGCGGGCCTCATGGATCGGGAACGCGTGCTGAAGCTGCTCTCGCCCGCCCGGCTCTCCGGCCTGGAACCCGTGACCGACGTGCTGCAGGTGATCGCGCAGGCCGAAGCCGAAGCCGAGGCCTCTACTCGCCAGGAGCCGTAGAGCGCGCCTCCGCCTCCCGCAGCATCTGCGAGAGGCGGCGCAGCTCGCGGCCGTCCGAGAGGTCGGCCGACCAGCGTCGGGCCAGGATGCTGTTGCGCGCGGTGTCGCGCAACGGCACCTGGATCGTCTCCTCGGCCGGCAGCCCGGCCAGCAGCTGACGCGCCCGGGTGAGCTCGGCATCCACCTCGACGCCGATCATCAGCACGACCGACGAGATGTACAGCCAGATGAGGGCCGCGATGGGAACACCGAGCCAGCCGTACAGCCGGTCGTAGTTCGCGAACGTCGCGAGGTAGAGGCCGAAACCGACCGCTGCCAGGGTCCAGATGGCGACGGTGAAGGTGGCCCCGACCGACAGCCAGCGCAGTCGCGGGCGATGCAGGTTGGGCGTGCCGTAGTACAGGAACCCGACCGTGAAGATGGCCACGAGCGCCAACGGAATCCACTTGAGTGCCGACCAGAGGTCGGCGACGATGCCGGGCCAGCCCAGGGAGTCGACGAGCGCCCCGGCCACGGTCGGCGTGAGCCCGACGATGACGCCGATCACGAGGTAGCACGCGATCAGTCCCGCGGCCACGCCGAGCATCAGGATGCGGTTCTTCGTGAGCCGGCGCCCTTCCTCCACCTCGTAGACATTGTTCATGGCGCGGCCGAACGCCGTGGCGAATCCGGAGACGGTCCAGAGAGTCAGCACCGTTCCGATGAGCAGCGCCCACCCCGAATTCGGCAGCAGCGAGAGCTGGTCGAAGATCGCGCGGACGGCCTGCGACGTGTCCGGCTGGGAGAGGCGCCCGACCACGTCGAGGATCAGCTGGATCGTCGCATCCCCGTTGTCGAACAGGGCCAGGCCGGAGACGATGGCGAGGGCGGCGGGAAAGAGAGACAGCGCGGAGAAGAACGTGATCGCCGCAGCCGCGTCGATGTCACGGTGAAGGATGAATCCGTGCCAGGTGCGGCGGATGGCGTATCGGGTGGCCCTGCGATCGAGCTGCCTGCGGGTGAGAAGGGGATCACCCGCGCGCGTCATGATTCGATAGTAGAGGCGCCCCGCACAGCGCCGTGACACGGCCTAGCATGGCCGTATGCACGTTGCCGAGACCGCGCCGCAGGCGATCCTCGATCTGCTCGATGCCGAGGTGGGCGAGGCCGTGTCGACGGATCCCGCGCTGCTGCAGTCCGTTCGCACAGACAAGTCGGGCTGGGTCGCGCCGGGCACACCCCTCGCGGTCGTCCGCGCACGCACTGTCGATCAGGTGCAGGCGGCCATGCGCATCGCCGCGCGGTTCCGCATTCCTGTCGTCCCTCGCGGAGCAGGCACGGGCCTGGCAGGGGGAGGCGTGGGCACCGACGGAGCGCTCGTCATCTCGACCGAGCTCATGACCGACGTCGTCGAGGTGAACCTCGCCGATGAACTCGCCGTCGTGCAGGCCGGCGTCGTCAACCAGCACCTGAGCGACCTCGTGGCGCCGCACGGTCTCGTCTTCTCTCCGGATCCCGCATCCAAGGCCATCTCGACGATCGGGGGCAACATCGCCACGAATGCCGGCGGGCTCCTGTGCGCGAAGTACGGGGTGACCAGGGAGGCGATCCTCGGTCTTCTCGTTGTGCTGCCCGACGGGTCGCTGCTGCGCACCGGCCATCGCAGCGTCAAGGGCGTCACGGGCTACGACCTCACGGCCCTCTTCACCGGCTCCGAGGGCACGCTCGGCATCATCGTCGAGGCCACGGTGCGGCTCCGGCCGATCCCGCCGGGCGACGTGGTGACGATCGGCGCGTTCTTCGCCGACCTGGCTGCTGCCGCCTCCGCTGCCGCGGCCATCACCGCCGCCCGCATCAGGCCGGCGGTCATGGAGCTCATGGACTCCGCCTCGCTCATCGCGATCGACGCATACTCCGGCACACGGCTGGCCGACGGCGGCGCGGCGTACCTCCTCGTGCAGACGGATGCCCGCGGTGCGGCCGACGAGGCGTCGGCGATCGCCGAGATCCTCACGCGGGCAGGGGCGGAGGTGAGGCTCGCACGCGACGCCGCCGAGGGCGAGGCCCTGCTCGCCGTGAGGCGCAACTTCCATCCGGCCCTGGCCGCCAGGGGAGAGGTGCTCATCGAGGACGTCTGCGTTCCCCGCTCCCGGCTCGTCGAGATGTTCGCGGCCATCGAGGACATCTCGAAGCGCCACGGCATCTCCATCCCGACCGTCGCGCACGCGGGCGACGGCAACCTGCATCCGAACTTCGTGCTTCCCGAGCGGCCGGCGCACCCGATCGACGGCCCTGCCGGCGGCGGGGTCGGCGTCGACGAGCAGTGGGTGCCCGATGCGGTGTGGGCGGCGGCCGACGAGCTCTTCCAGGCGGCCGTGGCGCTCGATGGCACGCTGACAGGAGAGCACGGGGTGGGGGTTCTTAAAAAGCGATGGCTCGAGAACGAGATCGGCCCTCATTCCCTCGCGCTCCAGCGCGGCATCAAGGCCGTGTTCGACCCGCAGTCGATCATGAATCCCGGCGCGGTGTTCTGACGCATCGGCCTCCCCGAATCATCGCCGTGCCGCTAGGCTCGGTGGCCTGTCCCCGATGAGGAGTCCCGTGACCCAGCATTACCAGCCCGGCTACTACCCGCAGCAGCAGGCCGCCCCTGCCTTCGCCCCCGCTCCTCAGCAGGCGGTGAACCCCGTGTACGCCGACCAGGCGGTGTGGAGCGCGCCCACCCCTCCGACGCAGAAGTCGACGGGCCTCGTGCTGTCGATCATCGGCATCAGCGTTCTGGGCTTCATCTTCCTCGCCGTTCTCGTCTACATCCTCATCGGCCTCGGCCCGTTCGCACTCTTCGTCTGCGGTCTCGTGGCGCTCATCCCGCTCGCCGTCGTCATCCTCACCATCACGTGGATCGACCGGTGGGAGCCGGAGCCGCGAGGGGCCCTCTGGTTCGCCTTCCTCTGGGGTGCGGCCGCATCCGTCGCCATCGCCCTGCTCGTGGGTCTCGGGGTGCAGCTCGCGGTCTACTACGCCACCCAGGGACAGGGCGGCGTCGGCGACTTCTTCTCCGCTGTCATCCAGGCGCCGTTGGTCGAGGAGAGCGCGAAGGGGCTCGGCGTGCTGATCCTGTTCTTCGTGCTGCGCCGTCACTTCGACGGACCGGTCGACGGTCTCGTCTACGGGGCCACGGTCGCAGCCGGCTTCGCCTTCACCGAGAACATCCTCTACTTCGGCTCGTCGCTGATCGAGTCCGGGGGCATCGGACTCGGGTTCACCTTCTTCCTGCGCGGCATCATGTCGCCCTTCGCCCACGTGATGTTCACCGCATGCACCGGCGTGGCCCTCGGCTTCGCTTCGCAGAAGAAGGGCTGGCTCCCCGGCATCGGCTTCTTCTTCATCGGGCTCGTCCCCGCCGTTCTGCTGCACGCCCTCTGGAACGGGTCGTCATTCATCGTCGAGGGCCTGGGCGGCTTCTTCCTCGTCTACGCGCTCGTGCAGGTTCCCCTCTTCGCCCTGGCCATCGTCGCCGTCGTGTTCCTGCGCAAGCGCGAAGCCGCACTCACGCGGGTTCGACTCGACGAGTACGCGGCGGCCGGATGGTTCACGCCCGAGGAGGTGGCGATGCTGTCGACCGGCACAGGTCGGCGGCAGGCACGCACCTGGGCGAAGGCGCAGGGCGGAGACAAGGGCACGGTCATGCGACGGTTCACCCAGGATGCGACGCGCCTGGCCTTCGCGCGCCAGCGCGTCGTCACAGGCCGCGACGGAATCGGGGGCCGCCGAGACGAGGCCGACCTTCTGCAGGCCGTGGCCGCAGACCGCGCCGTGCTGCTGTCGACAGGGCCCCAGGCGGCGGTGCTCCCGCCGCAGGAGCAGTATCCGCAGTCTCCCGGGCAGTACTCGCCGCCGGCCGCGCCGCCGCAGCAGCATGGACAGCAGGGCCCGCCCGTCATCTGACGGCGGGGGCGGCGCCCCCGGAGCCGAGTAAACTGGTTGGCCGCTGTCAAGGAGTGTCAAAAAAGTGGTTTCAACCGAGCTCGCCCAGGAACGTCGCTATGTCGAGGGGCTGTACACCCGCCTCGACGCCCTGAGGGCCGAGGCGCGCACGGCGCTCGAGAGGGTGCGGCGCGAGAGCGTGGGCGGCAACCACCAGAGCCGCTCCGAGCGGGATGCCTACGCCCGGCTCTACGAGGACCGCATAGCTCAGCTCGACGAGGTCGACGACCGGCTGGCCTTCGGACGGCTCGAACTGGTGGACGCCGACACCGCCGACGCTGCGGACGACCCCGACGACAGCTCGCCGTTCCGCTACATCGGTCGCATCGGTCTGCGCGACGAGCAGCTGAGGCCGATCCTGCTCGACTGGCGGGTGCCGCAGGCCGCGGCGTTCTACCAGGCCACCGCCGCGACGCCGCTCGGTGCCCGTGCCCGACGGCACCTCATCACCGAGGGCCGAACGGTCACGCGCATCGACGATGAGATCTTCGACGCGGAACTGCTCGTCGAGCAGGCCGACTCGCTGCAGGGAGAGGCGGCGTTGCTCGCCGCCCTCACCAGCCAGCGCACGGGCCGCATGTCCGACATCGTCGCCACGATCCAGGCCGAGCAGGACAGGATCATCCGGTCCGAGCTCGGGGGAGTGCTCGTCGTGCAGGGAGGCCCCGGCACGGGAAAGACCGCCGTGGCTCTTCACCGCGCCGCCTACCTGCTCTACTCCCACCGCGAGCGACTCGCGTCATCCGGTGTGCTCGTGGTCGGCCCGTCCAGGGCCTTCCTGCAGTACATCGAGGCCGTGCTGCCGAGCCTCGGCGAGACGGGTGTCGTCGTCTCGAGCGTCGGCGGCCTCTATCCGGGCCTCGAGGCGACGCACGACGACGCCCCCGAGACCGCGCGGGTGAAAGGTGCGGCCGAGATGGCCGCTCTCATCAAGCGGGCCGTGCGCTCGCGCCAGCGCGTGCCCGCCGAGGCGATCGACCTCGAGGTCAACGGCGAGAGGCTCACCCTCGAACCGGGGCTCATCTCCTCTGCGATGCAGCGGGCGTGGGAGAGCCGTAAGCCGCACAACGAGGCGCGGGTCGTCTTCGTCAAGAGCGCACTCAACCAGCTGAGCCGGCTCCTCGCCGACCAGCTGCGCTCGCACGGCAACACCGTCGACGACGCCGACCAGGCCGTGCTGCGCGAAGACCTGCGCACGTCGCACGACGTGGTGGTGGCGCTCAATACGGCCTGGCTGCCGCTCACGCCCGAGAAGCTTCTCCAGGACCTCTACGCCCGGCCCCAGTGGCTGGCGTCGCTGACTCCGTCGTGGAGCGAGGCCAGGCGCGCCCTTCTGCGCCGCGACCGCGATGAGCCGTTCACCATCTCCGACGTGCCGCTGCTCGACGAGGCCGCAGAGCTGCTCGGCGAGTACAACGCTCAGAACGCCGCCCTGAAGCGCGAGGAGAAGCTGCAGAAGAAGCGCGACATCGAGAACGCCGAGAACGCGATCCGCAACATGCAGGTCGAAGGCCTCGTGCACGCGGAGGATCTGGCCGCGGGATTCGCCGAGCGCAGTGTGCGCGGCACGACGGCCGAGCAGGCCGCCGCCGACAGAACCTGGACCTATGGGCACATCGTCGTCGACGAGGCGCAGGAGCTCTCGGCGATGCAATGGCGTGTGCTCGCCCGTCGCTGCCCGTTGCGCTCCTTCACCGTCGTGGGCGACATGGCGCAGGCGAGCGCGGCGGCCAGCGCCCGCAGCTGGCAGGACGCCGTGCGGCCGCTCGTCGGCTCGTCACCGCTCGGAGAGAGATGGCGGCTCGAGGAGCTCACGGTGAACTACAGGACGCCGGCGCAGATCGCGGCCGAGGCCGAGCAGATGGCCGAGCGCAACCACCTGCCCATCACGCGTGCCACCGCGGTGCGCGAGAGCGAGTGGCCCGTCACGACGACCACGGTGGAGCTCAGCCCGGCTGGGCGCCCCGCCGATCCCGACGCGCTCGGCGACGCGGTGATCACCGTGATCGAAGACGACCGCGACATCGATTCCCGGGGCACGGTCGCGGTGATCGCGACCGAGGCGACGGTGGATGCGCTGTACCCCGCCCTGTCGGAATCCTTCGGCCGCGACATCGGGCTCGGCGCCCAGGGCCTCAACCGATCGATCGCCGTCCTGACGGCGCAGGACGCCAAGGGCCTGGAGTTCGACGCGGTCGTCGTCGTGGACCCCGACGGCATCCTCGCCGAGTCGACCCGGGGGGCATCCGGCCTCTACGTCGCGATGACCAGGCCCACGCAGCGGCTGCACCTCGTGCGCCCGGTGTGACACACGCGATTACCCCGTGAGAGAACGCTTTTGACCGGCGCACCCGGGAACGGTTGGATGGTGTCATGACCGAAAACATGAACACCAAGCCCGAGATCGATTTCCCCGAAGGTCCCGCTCCGACCGAGCTCGTCATCGAGGACATCGTCGTCGGCGACGGTGCAGAAGCGACGCCCGGCGCAACCGTCGAGGTGCACTACCTCGGGGTCGAGTACGAGACCGGCGAGGAGTTCGACTCCTCGTGGGGTCGCGGCGAGACCATCAGCTTTCCGCTGAACGGCCTCATCGCGGGCTGGCAGGAGGGCATCCCGGGAATGAAGGCCGGCGGCCGACGCAAGCTCACCATTCCGCCGCACCTGGCCTACGGTCCCGCGGGTGGGCACTTCCTCGGCGGAAAGACCCTGGTCTTCGTCATCGACCTGATCAGCGTTCCGTAACCAGCGATCGTGGCCGGGCTACGCGAGCAGGGGAGCCAGTGAGCGTCCCGAACTCGCGAGTTCGGCCACGATCCGTTCGGGGCTCTCGATGCGCGTGCGGGGGCCGGAGAAGCAGAGCCCGGCCACAAGCATGCCGTTGGAGTCCCTGATCGGCACCCCGATGCATCCGAAGCCGGGAACGAATCGCCCGATCTGGCTCGAGTAGCCGCGGGCGAGCGCCGCGGCGAGATCGTCGTCGATCCCGCGGCCCGCATGAGCCGCCCGGGCACTGACACGGCCGAGGCTCCTCTGCTCCGCGAGCAGCAGCAGTCCGATGGCCGACGCGTCGAATTCGCGCAGCACTCGCAGCTCGTCGCTGAACGGGAAGTCGGGGTCGCTGTCGACGATGCTGATGCTGTCGTCGCCGTAGCGCACGACATGCACGCCGCCGCGCATCCGCTGGCGCAGCTCGGCGATCACCTCGCGAGCCGCCTGCGGCGGGCGCGCAGGCGCCACCTGGCCGACGAGCTCCGCCACCTTGCGACCCAGCGCGAAGCCGCGCAGGTCGGGCATGCGCACGAGGTACTCGTCCTGCACCAGCAGGTTGAGAAGCCGGTAGGTCGTGGCCCGGGGCAGGCCGAGGCCCTCGGAGACCTCCCGCGCGGTGACGCCGGCGCCCGCCCTGGCGACCTCCTCCAGCACGGTCAGCGCGCTGTGGATCGCCTTCGGCTGCCGCGCCCGGAGTTCGCCGGATGCCCCGAGAGGATCAACCACCGAGCACGTCCTCCCTCGTGGGCTCGTCGTACGCGCCCACGCTGCGACGCCGGTCGGGATACCGGACTCCGAGCAGCGCATGACCGGTCACGGCGAGCAGCACGATCGCGACGACGATGACCACGCCGGGCCACTGCGGTGTCGCCAGTTCGGCGACGAGGTAGACCGTGAGAACGACAGCCAGGGCGACGGCGGCCGCCGACGCGCGCACGAACGGCCACACGGTAGCCTCGCCTATGCGCGCGAGGAAGACCGGCACGGCCGCGCACACGAGGATGTAGGCCGCGATGTACCCTCCGGCGGCCCCGACGATGAAGAAGCTCATGGCCTGCCAGGCGTCGTTGCCCGCGGCGATCACCAGCACGGGAACGAGGGTGAGGATCGGCAGGGTCACGCAGATCGCGACGATCGGCGTCGAGAATCGGCGATGCGTGCGTCCGAACGCGGAGGGGAGGAGGCCCTCCCGGCCCATGGCGAAGACGACGCGAACGAGCGCCGTGGTGGAGCTGACGGCGCAGGCGAAGAACGACGCGGCGATGCTCAGGTCGAGCAGCAGCCCCATCCATTCCACGCCGTACGCGGTGGCAAGGTCGTTCACCGGCGACCCGCTGTCGATGAAGTCGCGGCCCAGGCCGGAGAAACCGACGAATTGCGTGTACGAGGCCACGAGGTAGAGCAGGCCGGAGACGATCACGGTCCACACGATCGACCTGGGGATCGTGGCGAAGGGCCGGCGGGCCTCGACGCCGAGCGTCGCGGAGCTCTCGAACCCGACGAAGGCCGTGATGGCCAGCACGGCTCCGATGGCGAAGTCGCCGGGAGTGGTATCGCCGAGCGAGAGCAGGGACCAGTCGATTCCGGGCCCCTGCGTCGACAGCAGGGCGACGACCAGAACGAGGATGATGCCCACCGACAGCGTCTCGACCAGAAGTGTCACCCTGGTCGAGATGCGGATGCCTCGGGCGAGCACCACGAACGAGAGGCCGCCCATGGCGACGATCAGGATGCTCACCAGCAGGCCCGACGATTCGGCTCCGGGCACGAAATGGCCGACCAGGATGGCCAGGTAGTACCCGGCGCCCGCGAGGGAGAACATGGCGATGAAGCCGTAGCCGATCAGCAGCGTGACACCCGTGACGAATCCGGCGCCGCCGCCCAGACCCTTCGACACGAAGGTGAAGAGCGAGCCCGGCGCAGACAGACGACGGGTGAACTGATTGACGGTCGTGGCGACCAGCAG
Source organism: Agreia sp. PsM10 (assembly GCF_030433855.1). Lineage (GTDB taxonomy): Bacteria > Actinomycetota > Actinomycetes > Actinomycetales > Microbacteriaceae > Agreia. Next base: position 419,562 of record NZ_JARUXC010000001.1, read on the forward strand.
ACACAGGAGCAGGGCGGCGAACAGCGCCAGAACCGTCGCCTTGCCCGCGGCGGCGGCGACCATGAGCGGAACGGTCGTCGCTGCGGCCGACGGAGCGACCGCCGACACCGACTGGGCGAGCACGTCGTAGAAGCCGACGCTCCTCCGAGCGAGTCCGGCCATGGGGGAGTGATCGCCCAGGCCCTCGACGGGGCGGGGATCGGCGATCGCGCGTTCGAGAGCTGTCACGGACCGACGCTAACCCGCACGCGTTGCGCACACGTTCCGATCGTGTTTCGGCTTCGAGTTGTGCAAATGAGACACCGCGGACCCGGTGTCTCGTTTCGGATGCGGAGAGCTTCATCCGAGCGGAACGCGTCGGCAACGAGCCCCGGCGATGCTGGATCGCGGACGAGCGAATCGTTCCATCCGAGACCACCACCAGACACGTCCTCACCCAGGGAGCACATCGACATGACCTCAACACGCGATCAGGCAGAGGCAGGCCTCGGCGGCCTGCCTGCCACCAGACAGAGTCTCAGCGGATCGCTGGGAGTGGGGTCCATCGTCTTCATGGTGGTGGCCGCCGCTGCTCCCCTCACGGTCATCGGCGGTGCCGCCCCGCTCGGCATCCTGCTCGGCAACGGTGTCGGCTTTCCGAGCCTCTACGCCGTCTCTGCGGTCATCCTCGTGTTCTTCGCCGTCGGCATGGTGGCGATGACGCGCAAGGTCCCCAAGCCGGGAGCGTTCTTCACCTACGTGGGCTACGGCCTCGGCAAGCCCGCAGGACTCGCGACGGCCTACCTCGCGCTGCTGACGTACACCACCATCCAGATAGCCGTGCACGGCTACGTCGGATACATCCTCGAGGTCACGGTGGCGGGCATCGGGGGACCGGACATCCCCTGGTACGTCTACTCGATCGCATCCATCGTCATCGTGGGCGTGCTGGGCTATCGGCACATCGATCTCAGCTCGAAGGTCCTGGGCGTGCTGCTCGTCGCCGAGGTGGGCATCGTGCTCGTGCTCGTGGGCGCGGTCGTCTTCTCGGGCGGCGCGGCAGGCCTCTCGCTCGAACCGTTCGAACCGAACAACGTCTTCTCGGGATCGCCCGGAGTGGGACTCATGTTCGCCATCGCGGCGTTCATCGGGTTCGAGGCGACCGCCATCTTCCGCGACGAGGCCAAGAACCCCGATCGCACGATTCCCCGGGCCACCTACACCGCCGTGATCGGCATCGGCATCTTCTACACGCTGGCGTCCTGGGCGATCGTGATGGCCTGGGGCCCGGACAACGTGCTCGCCGCCGCGGCCGAGGATCCGGGTGCGATGGTGATCGTGACCACCCTGAACTACCTCGGCGTTGTCGGGGAGATCGTCATCAACGTGCTGCTCATCACCAGCATGTTCGCCTGCGTGCTGTCGTTCCACAATGTGATCACGCGCTACCAGCACACCATGTCGAACGCCGGGCTGCTCCCGGCCCGGGTCGGTGCGGTGCACTCCCGGCACCTGTCGCCTCATCTGTCGTCGCTCGTCCAGTCGGGCACGGCGCTCGTGCTGATCGTCGTGTTCGCGCTGCTCGGCCTCGACCCGGTGCTCCAGGTGTTCACCTGGTTCTCCGGCGTGGCCACACTCGCGATCGCCCTGCTCATGGCCCTCACCAGTGTCGCGGTGATCGTCTTCTTCGCCCGCACGAAGTCGGACAGGCGGCTCTGGAACACCGTCATCGCTCCGGCCATCGGCTTCCTCGGCCTCATCGGCTCGGCCGTCGTGATCGCTGCGAACTTCCCGATGCTCGTGGGCGATGTGGATGGCGACGGCGCTCCCGCGTTCGGCGTCATCAGCGCCGTGCTGCTGGCCCTCATCGTCATCTTCCCGCTCATCGGGGTCGTGCAGGCGCTCGTCCTCCGCAAGCGGAGCCCCGAGACCTACGACGCGATCACCGACGCGATCGCCTGACGCCCGACCCCGGGCATCCGCTCCTCACCACAACGACCCGCCCCAGAACGACACAGAAAGACGGCATCATCATGACCCTGATCGAACCGAAGACCGACTCGTCGGCTCCCTCGACGACCCCGTCGCCCGGCCCGCTCGCCAGCCTCGGCACCGACGAATTCGCGCGCATCCAGCAGATCGTGCTGGGCAGCGGCCTCACGACGCCCAGCACCCGGTTCGCCTACGTGGGCCTCGAGGAACCGCACAAGAACGAGGTGCTCGCATTCCAGGCGGGCGACGGCCCCAGACCCGATCGGCGCGCCCGCGTCATGCTGCTCGACATGACCACGGGGCACTCCACGGACTCGGTGCTCTCCGTGACCACGGGCGAGATCCTCAGCACGACGGTGCTCGACGGAAGCACGGGCCAGCTGCCCATCCTCATCGAGGAGTTCGACGCGATCGGCCCGATCGTGGCCGCCGACCCGAGGTGGGTCGACGCCCTTGCGGCCCGGGGATGCACGGTCGAGAGCGTGATGTGCGTGCCGCTGTCGGCGGGGTCCTACGGATTTCCCGAAGAGCAGGGACGGCGCATCGTGCGCGTCCTCGCATTCCGTCAGGACTACCCGGAGGATCACCCGTGGGCGCACCCGGTCGACGGTCTGTGCGCCTACGTCGACGTCGCGGCCCGCACGATCACACGACTGATCGACAGCGAGATCATGCCCATCCCCGCCGAGGGAGGCAACTTCGACGACCCCGCCCTGCAAGGGGAGCCGCTCACGACGCTGAAGCCGATCGTCATCTCGCAGCCGGAGGGACCGAGCTTCACGGTCGACGGCGAGACGGTCAGCTGGGCGAACTGGACCTTCCAGGTCGGCTTCGACTCCCGCGAGGGACTCATTCTTCGCCAGCTCAGCTACACCGATGCGGGCCAGGCGCGCCCCGTGATCTACCGGGCCTCCATCAGCGAGATGGTCGTTCCCTACGGCGACCCGTCGCCGGTGCGCTTCTGGCAGAACTACTTCGACACGGGCGAGTACCTCTTCGGACGGTTCACGAACTCCCTGGCCCTCGGATGCGACTGCGTGGGCGAGATCCACTACTTCGACTGCGTGCTCTCAGACGAGCTGGGCAATCCGTTCACGATCGAGAACGGCATCTGCATGCACGAGGAGGACTACGGAACCCTGTGGAAGCACAGCGACATGTTCACGGGCTCGAACGAGGTGCGCCGGCAGCGCCGCCTCGTGATCAGCTTCTTCACGACGGTCGGCAACTACGACTACGGCTTCTACTGGTATCTCTACCTCGACGGCACGATCGAGTGCGAGGCGAAGCTCACCGGCGTGCTCTTCACATCGTCGTACCCCGGAGCCGGGTACCCGTACGCGAGCGAGGTCGCACCCGGCCTCGGCGCGCCGTATCACCAGCATCTCTTCAACGCACGGCTCGACATGATGGTCGACGGCCTGGCCAACGCCGTCGACGAGGTCGAAGCCGTGCGGCTGCCGGTCAGCGAACAGAACCCCCACGGGGGCGCTTTCACCAACAGCACCACCAGGCTCACGGAGCCGTCCGACGGCAGGCTCGCCAGCTCGTCGACCGGGCGCGCCTGGCACATCGTGAACACCGAGAAGACGAACAGGCTCGGGGGCCAGACGGGCTACGTGCTCTATCCGGAGGAGAACCCCACGCTGATGGCCGACCCGTCGTCGTCGATCGCGCAGAGGGCGGCCTTCACCACGAAGCACCTGTGGGTCACGCCCTACGACCCGAGCGAGAAGTACGCCGCCGGCGACTTCGTGCACCAGAACCCGGGCGGCGCCGGGATTCCGGCGTACACGAACACGGATGCCTCGATCGACGGGCAGGACATCGTGCTCTGGCACACCTTCGGCCCGACCCACTTCCCGCGCCCGGAGGACTGGCCCGTGATGCCGACCGACTATGCCAGGTTCACCCTGAAGCCCTACGGCTTCTTCGAGCGCAATCCCACGCTGAACGTTCCCGCCAACGAGCCGGTGCACGCGTGCTCGCACGGGCACGACCAGACGGCGCACGTCGAGCATGCCGGGCACGACCACGAGGCGCACCCCCACACGGCGCACGATCACGCGGCGCACGGATGATCGAGGCGCTGCACGTCGGAGCCCTCCTCCCCGCGACGGTCGGCCTGTGCTGCACCGCGGCCTCGCCACGGCAGCGGGGCCTCTCCGCCGCCGCGAACTGGACGCCGGCCGTCGTGATGACCGCGGCGATGGCCGACGTCGCTCTCGGCTCGCGTCTGATTCCGGTGGTGCTCTGGACCGTCCTGCTGGTGGCAGCATCGGTCATGCCCGCGGTTCAGCTGAGACGCGACGGCGGGCGGGCAGGCCGGCCCGTGGCGAGGCACGCGACGGAGATGGCCGTCCACCGCTCTCTCGGAACCCTGCTGATGGGCGGCCTCATGCTCGTGATGGCGACCCCGGCGTCGGGCGCGGGCGTCGCGTCCGCCGCACACCATGCCGGCGGGGGCGGCGGCGTCGAGTGGATGCTCGGTGCCGCCTCGATCGCGTTCGTCGCGCTGAGCGCGTGGCTGCTCGGCCGGGTTCTGCGCGCGCCCCGGCCGGCCCGGATCGTGGTGCTGGAGGTCGTCTCGATGTCGCTGTCCGTCGGCACGACGGCCGTGGCACTGCTCGTCTGAACCGAGCGTTACGGCGTGGGTGCGAGGGCGTCGTACTCGCGGAGCGACCGGTGCAGCGCGATGGCGGCGAGAGAGAACACCACGACCACGACGCCGCCGAGGAGCGGTGGAAGCCACAGGAGCGCGGTTGCCGCCGCCAGCCCGACGTAGGCGTCTCCGAGTCTCGGCCCTCCGGTCACGACCACGGTGAACACGCCCTGGATGCGACCGCGCATGATGTCGGGAACGGCGGACTGCATCATGGTCTGCCGGAAGATGGCGCTGACGTTGTCGGCCGCACCGGCGCCGGCCAGGGCGATGCTCGCCAGCGCGAGCGCGGGAAGATTCGCGTCCTCGAAGGCCGACGTGATGCCCTCGACAGGCCCGTGGTCCATCACGAGCAGCACAAGACCGAACGCAGCGATGAACGCGCCGTACACCGCCACGGCACACCCGATGGCCCTGCCCTGCAGGCGCACGTGTCCGAGCCTTCCGGAGAAGACCGACGACAGCAGCGCTCCCACCGCGAAGGCGGCGGAGAGGATGCCCACGGTGATCGCGCCGCCGCCGATCAGCAGGGCACCCACGGCCGGAAAGACGACCCGCGGCATGCCGAAGGTCATCGCCACGATGTCGATGAGGAACGACATGCGGATGTTCGGGGCCCGCTTCAGGAACGCGAGGCCCTCCCAGACGGCCGCGAAACCGGCCCGCCGGCTGCCTCCCTCCGGAACGATGCGAGGCAGCGTGACCACACCCGTGAACGCCGCGATGAACAGCACGACGTCGACCGTGTAGGTCCACTGGAATCCGACGGTGGCCACGAGCACGCCGGCGAGAGCCGGGCCGACGGTGACCTGCACGCCGAAGCTGATGCCTCCGAGCGCGGAGGCTGCCGGAAGCAGATCGGGCGTGAGCAGCCGGGGCACGATGGCCGAGCGCGTGGCGCCGATGACCGTGGTGGCGACGGCCGTGACGGTGGTGAGCGCGTAGAACATCCACAGCTCGTCGATGTGGTTCCAGGCGAGCAGAGCGAGCCCGACGGTGGAGCCCCACGCCAGGAACTCGGCGACGAGCACAACGGTCCGCCGGTCGAAGCTGTCGGCGAGCACCCCGCCGTACACCCCGGCGATGATCATCGGAACGAGCGCGAAGACCCCGACGAGCGAGACCGCGGTCGTCGAGCCGGTGATGTCGTAGATGTGAAGGCCCACGGCGATGACGGTCATCTGGCCGCCGATTCCCGCGATCAGGCCTCCGAGCCACAGCCGGAAGAACGCCGGGCTGCGGCGGAACGGGGCGAGGTCGACGAAGTGGGTGCGGCGGTTCTGCGTCTCCGACGGGGGAGACGCTTCTGAGGAGGGCTTACTCACTGCGGCGGGGATCCGATCATCTGTGTTCTGTCCATCCTGCACGACGATCGGCTCACGCCGTGCGGTTGAGTGTGCGGCCCATGATGGCCGAGATGAGCGCGTCGACCGGCTCGGCCGGTGCCGCGGGGTTGCGCAGCAGCGTGAGGTCGACCTCACCGAGCACGGGCAGGGCGAAGCGCGTGCCGACGACGACCAGGTCGTCGGGGATCAGCGAGCGGGGGAACACGGCGACGCCGAGGCCGGCCCGTACGGCCGCGAGCAGGCCGTTCACCTCCCGCGTATTGCAGGTGATACGCCACCGCCGGCCCGCCCGCTCGAGCGCCTCGATCGCGCTGGTGCGGCTGACGGTCGTTCCCTGGTAGGTGATGAGGGGAACGGGAGCACCGAGTTCGACGATCGTCTTCTCCTGTCCCACCCAGACGAGCTGGTCCCGCCGCACGACGGTGCCGTCCGTGGTCTCCGGCTTCTGCTTGATGAAGATGAGATCGAGCGACCCGGCGTGCAGCTTGCGGAAGAGCGGGGCCGACTGGTCGACGGTGAGCTCGAGGTTGATCTGCGGGTAGAGCTGGCGGAAATGCCTGAGGATGCGGGGGAGCTGGGTGATGGCGAGGTCGTCGGCGGCGCCGAACCGCAGCTTGCCCTTCATGGCCGAGCCGCTGAAGTAGTCGTCGGCCGCGCTGTGCGCCGCCAGGATCGTGCGCGCGAATCCCGCCATCGCATCCCCGTTGTCCGTCAGGGACACGTCACGGGTGTCGCGCGCCACGAGCAGTCGTCCGGATGCCTGTTCGAGCCGCCGGACGTGCTGGCTGACCGTGGGCTGGCTGATTCCCAGACGCTGGGCCGCCAGGGTGAAGCTCGATGTCTCGGCGACGGCGAGGAAGGTGCGGAGAAGGGTGGGGTCGAACATACGCCTCATTCGAAAAGGTAATGGGAGTTATAGGGTCAATTTACTCGGGGAATGATCGGGCGGGGCAATAGCGTTGAGGAATCGGATGCCCGGCATCCGCACCCATACGAAACCGCCTCCTTCATCTCGCACCTGGATTACTCGTGACACCGCCTCCCTCCGACCCGTTTCCCGTTACCGCTCCCATGCCCGTCCTGGCCTCCGCCCCACCGTGGAAGGACACGTTCTCGTCGCTGAGGGTGCCGAACTTCCGCCTCTTCACCTCCGCGAACATCGTGGCCATGACCGCACTCTGGATCCAGAGGATCGCCCAGGACTGGCTCGTGCTCGAACTCTCCGGCAGCGTCGCCGCTGTCGGAATCACCGTCGCCCTGCAGTTCGCGCCGATGCTCTTCCTCGGCCTCTACGGCGGCGTCCTCGTCGACCGGTACTCCAAGCGGATGCTCCTGGCGATCACGCAGAGCGTGTCGCTCCTCGCGAGCGTCGCCCTTGCCGTGCTCGCGTTGACCGGGGTCGTCGAGGTGTGGCACATCATGCTCGTCGCCCTCATCGTCGGTCTCGCGACCGTGATCGACAACCCCACCCGCCAGGTGTTCGTCAACGAACTCGTCGGTCCGAAGTACCTGCGCAACGCCATCAGCCTCAACTCGTCGGTGTTCCAGCTCGGAGCGCTCATCGGGCCCGCGATCGGAGGCGTGCTCCTCGTGTCGGTCGGCGCCGGCTGGTCGTTCGCGATCAACGCCGTCGCCTGCCTGGGTGTGGTCATCACCGTGCTGATGCTGAACCCGAAGACCCTGTATCCCGCACCGGTCGCGCCCCGGGCCAAAGGCCAGCTCCGCGAGGGCCTCTCCTACGTCTTCGCCAAGCCCACCATCCTCTGGACCGTGGTGATGGTGGCGTTCGTGGCGGTCTTCGCGCTGAACATGCCCGTACTCCTCGCGGCGTACGCGTCCGACGTCTTCGACACGGGCCCCGGTGGCTACGGTCTCTTCAACTCCCTCGTCGCGGTGGGTGCGCTCGCCGGAGCCGTCCTCTCGACGCGACGCACGAGCATCCGGCTTCGCGCCGTGGTGATCACGGGTCTCGCGTGGGGAATCGTGCAGGCGATCGTGGCAGGCGCGCCCTCCGAGCTCGTCGTCGGCATCCTTCTCGTGCTCGTCGGGTTCTGCACGCTGCAGTTCCTCACCGGAGCGAACCAGCTGATCCAGCTCTCGAGCAACGTCTCGATCCGAGGCCGGGTGATGTCGGTGTACGTGCTCGTACTGCTGGGAGGACAGGCGCTCGGTGGGCCGCTCATGGGATGGCTCGTCGAGAGCTACGGCCCACAGTTCGGCATGCTCGTGTCGGGCGTCGTTCCGGCCGTCGCCGCCCTCGTCGTCGGAATCGTGCTGGCCAGGAGCGGCAGGCTCACCGTGCGGCTGCGCCGTCGGCTGCCGATCGTGGCCATCGTGCAGCATTGAGCAGCATCGAGCGGCGCGAATCGTTCTTCTGCTAGAATCTCAAGGTTGCCGTCTGACGGCCGCGGATAAAGAGAGCCCGCACATTCTGTGACGGGCACCGCGCAATGAGGAGAAAGGGGATCACCAACTATGGCTCTTGAAGCTGATGTCAAGAAGGCGATCATCGAAGAATACGCAACCCACCCCGGTGACACCGGATCCCCCGAGGTCCAGGTCGCGATGCTCACGCGTCGCATCAAGGACCTCACGGAGCACCTCAAGGAGCACAAGCACGACCACCACTCGCGTCGTGGCCTCCTGCTCCTGGTCGGACAGCGTCGCCGACTGCTGGGTTACCTGGCCGATGTCGAGATCGAGCGCTACCGTGCTCTGATCGAGCGTCTCGGCCTGCGCAGGTAGTCAGTACCCGCGTCGATAGTTAGCCGCATTTCTTGACGATGGGCCGTTCTCCTTCACAGGAGAACGGCCCATTCGCGTTGTGCGGCCGCGCTGAGGATCAGACGCGGTCGTCGTCGCCGAGTTCGGCCGCGCTCTCCGCCTCGTAGTCCTCGTCGTCGAGGTCGTCGTTCGTCTCGTCGGGATCGTCGATCTGCAGGGTGTCGATGTCGTTCTCGACACCGAATTCGGTGTCGGCGCCGTCGAGCAGTCCCTCGTCGAGGCTCTCCTCGTCGTCGACCGACGGGTCGCCCGGATTCGTGAACTCGGCGTCGCCGCGACCATCGAGTTCGCTCGACACCTCGAGCAGGTCTTCGTTGCTGTATTCGTCTCGCTCTTTGTCAGTCATATCTCGACTCTAGAACAGCGGATGCACACGATCCACCAAGACTCGTGCGGCAGGATCGACACATGTTCCGACGTCACCCCGTGCTCTCCGTGCTCACGGTGCTCTACCTCGCGGGGGTCGCCTGGGTGACGCTGGGGCCGGAGCCCTACGACTCGGACACGAGCGGGGTGCTGTGGCGTTTCCTCCATTTCTTCGCCCGGTACGAGGCCACCGACTGGATCACGTTCGATCGGGTGGAGTTCACGGCCAACATCGCCATGTTCGTCCCCCTGGGAATCTTCTTCGTGCTGCTGTTCGGTCGGCGGAACTGGTGGCTCGCCATCCTTCTGTGCGGTGCGCTGTCGTGCGCGATCGAGGTCTCGCAGGGCGCGCTGCTTCCCACCCGAGTCTCCGACCTGGCCGACGTGATCGCGAACACCTCCGGCGGCGCGATCGGCGCCGTCCTGGGCGTCGTGTTGATGTCGATCTCCCTGGCCCGTCGCAGCCGACGCGGTCGTGTTCGCGCGAACGCCGCGCACGCGCTTGGATAGGGTCATGAGATTCTTTTCGTTCGGTCGACTCAACGATCCGCACCTCGCGAAGACCGATCAGGGCACGGGCTCGCTCGACGACTACCTCTACGACCTCGTGCCTCGCAGCAAGCGCGTGCGCATCCAGCTCGCCGACAGCGACCCCTGCCAGGACGCGCTGCGCACCGTGATCGAGCAGGGCGTGACAGAGACCGAGGCGTTCATCACGCGCCGGAGCGCGGCCGACGAACGAACGGATGCGCCGACGCCGGTGCGCCTGTTCGTGAACCAGCGGCCGACCCCGGTCGTCGGATTCGTGCCCCGCGGCCTCGAGGCGCCGGTCGAGGCCGCCCTCGGGCGCCTGGCGGACTCGGGAAAGTCGACGCGCATGGAGGCGACGATCCGGGAGACCAAGAACGGGCTCAGGGTCGACCTCGCCATCGGCCTCACCCGCTGAAGCCCGACTCCTCAGAGCCTGCTCGATCGCGCATCTTCCCTCCTGCGCCGCGGAGGGGTTGAATGGCGATATGGTCATCGGCGATCCTCGGAGCTCGGGCGCTCCCGACAGGCACGACGCCGGTACGGGCTCGTTGGCCGATTACACCTACAACCTCTTTCCCCGGTTCACGAGCGTGGTGCTGAGGGTGGCCGGCAGCACTCCGTTCCAGTCCGAGCTGCGCGAGCTGCACGAATCGCCGTCGCCGCCGCATGAGGCCTTCGTCGAGCGGAGGCCCCCGGCCGAGGATCGCGTCGATGCACCGATGCCCGTGCGCCTCTGGATCGGATCCGAGCTGAGCGGGATGGTGGGGTACGTTCCTCGGGGCCTCGAAGCGCCCGTCGACGCGTGCCTGGGCCGACTCTCCGACAGAGGCAAGGGGCCGCGCATCCCGTGCACGATCGTCTCGACCCGACACGGACTGAGGGTCGAACTCGGCATGGGGCGGGCGTACTGACGCGTCGGTCCCTCCGACACGGACGTGCTTGGATTGACGGATGCATCCCCGTCCTCGCAAGCTCCCTCTGTTCTCCTGGGAGCCCTTCCTCCTGGGCGTCGTGATCCTCGCGGCCCTCACCGCGTCGCTCACGGTGAGGCTCGTCGTGATCGGAACGATCGTGGGAGTGCTCGCCGCGCTCGTGGCCCTGCCCGTGATCGTGCAGCTCGTCAGGCTCGGGCTCAGGTCCGGGGGAGACCGCAACTCGTCGTCGAGACTCGTGAACCTCGACGGATTCGTCCTGCGCGCTGTCGCCACAGACGGAACCCTCATGCTCGACGAGACGAACAGGCGCCAGGACTCGATCGACCTCGCCCTCGGATGGACCGAGCGCTCCTTCACCGTCGTGCTCTGGCCCTCGGCCACCCGGTGGCTCGGTCGCGAACTGCGCACCGAGGCGTACTTCATCGGGGGTCCGCGACCCGCCCGGGCGGGATTCCTGCCCCGCGGAACCGATGCATCCATCGGCGAGGCCCTCGAGCGCCTTCGTGATTCGGGCGTGCTCGTCACCGTGGACGCTCGCGTCTTCGGCGACGGCAAGCTGCCCGATCCCACGCGGCCGTTCACCCGTCTCGCCCGGCCACTCACCGTCGAGGTCGGCCGGCCCGTCGACGACGCACTGGCAGACATCCGGCCCTGATCAGCCCCCGCCTGCTAGGATCGGCTTGTTGCTCCTCTGTGAGCAGCGCGAATAAATCAATACACGAGCACCAATGCGGAGCAGGCCGGCAGGACGCTGGTCACCGGTGGTGGGTTTCGGAACGCGACGCGGTCCGAGGTTTTCTACTGTTGGCCAGACATGCGCCCCTACTCTCAGGGTTCCAATGCGCGTACGTGCACGGGTCTCGCAATCGGCGAGCACCCCCATGTCGCTCTGTCACCCCACTCCGCTGTACGCATCGCGAGAGCCCACACGGGGCCGCGAATCCCCTGGGCCTGCATGGCAGGGGGAGACAAAACAAAAGGAGAAACCCCCATATGGAGGGTCCAGAAATCAAGTTCGCCGAAGCCGTTCTCGACAACGGCAAGTTCGGCACCCGCACGGTCCGCTTCGAAGCGGGCCGTCTGGCTCAGCAGGCACAGGGCGCAGTCGCGGCCTACCTCGACGAGGAAACCATGCTGCTGAGTGCCACCAGCATCGGAAAGCACCCGAAGGACAACTTCGACTTCTTCCCGCTCACCATCGACGTCGAAGAGCGCAGCTACGCCGCCGGAAAGATCCCCGGATCGTTCTTCCGCCGCGAGGGCCGCCCCTCGACCGAGGCCATCCTGGTCTGCCGTCTCATCGACCGCCCCCTGCGCCCGTCGTTCGTCAACGGCCTCCGCAACGAGGTCCAGGTCGTCATCACGGTGCTGAGCATCGCGCCCGACGAGTTCTACGACACCCTGGCGATCAACGCGGCCTCCGCGTCGAGCCAGATCTCGGGCATCCCGTTCTCGGGTCCCATCGCCGGCGTGCGCCTCGCGCTCATCGGTGACCAGTGGGTCGCCTTCCCCAAGTACTCGCAGCTCGAGGAGGCCGTCTTCGACCTCGTCGTCGCCGGCCGTGTCGTCACCGACGCTCAGGGCAACGAAGACGTCGCGATCATGATGGTCGAAGCCGAGGCCACCGAGAACAGCTGGAACCTGATCCAGGCCGGCGCCACGAAGCCGAACGAGGAGATCGTCGCCCAGGGCCTCGAGGCCGCCAAGCCGTTCCTCAAGCAGCTCGTCGCCGCCCAGGCCTCGCTCGCCGCGCAGGTCAACAAGGCCGTTCGCGACTACCCCGTCTTCCCCGCCTACAGCCAGGCCGGATACGACGCCGTCGCGGAGCTCGCCTACGACGAGCTCGTCTCGATCTACCAGATCGCCGACAAGACCGAGCGCCAGGACGCCGACGACGCTCTGAAGGAGCGCGTCAAGCTGGCGATCAACGACAAGGTGACCGCGGGCGAGCTGTCCGGCGACATCCCGCCGATGGTCTCCGCCGCCTACAAGTCGGTCACGAAGACGGTCGTCCGCGGCCGTATCCTCACCGAGGGCATCCGCATCGACGGTCGCGGCCTGGCCGACATCCGTCCGCTCGACGCCGAGGTGCAGGTCATCCCGCGCGTGCACGGATCCGCCATCTTCCAGCGCGGTGAGACCCAGATCCTGGGCGTCACCACGCTGAACATGCTCAAGATGGAGCAGCAGATCGACTCGCTGAGCCCGATCAAGAAGAAGCGCTACCTGCACCACTACAACTTCCCGCCATACTCCACCGGAGAGACGGGTCGTGTCGGTTCGCCGAAGCGTCGTGAGATCGGGCACGGCTTCCTCGCCGAGCGCGCGATCGCGCCGGTTCTGCCGAGCCGCGACGAGTTCCCTTACGCGATCCGCCAGGTGTCCGAGGCTCTCGGATCCAACGGATCCACGTCGATGGGCTCCGTCTGCGCCTCCACCCTGTCGCTGCTGAACGCCGGTGTGCCGCTGCGCGCACCCGTGGCCGGAATCGCCATGGGCCTCGTCTCCGACACCATCGACGGAGAGACCCGTTACGCGGCGCTCACCGACATCCTCGGTGCAGAAGACGCGCTCGGCGACATGGACTTCAAGGTCGCCGGAACGAGCGAGTTCATCACCGCGATCCAGCTCGACACGAAGCTCGACGGTCTGCCCACGAGCGTGCTCGACGGCGCCCTGAAGCAGGCGAAGGCCGCGCGTACCGCGATTCTGAACGTCATCAACTCCGCGATCGACGCGCCCGACGAGATGGCACCGACCGCGCCCCGCGTGATCAGCGTCCAGATCCCCGTCGACAAGATCGGCGAGCTGATCGGCCCGAAGGGCAAGACGATCAACGCGATTCAAGACGAGACCGGCGCCGACATCTCGATCGAGGAAGACGGCACCGTGTACATCGGCGCCGTCGATGGTCCCTCCGCCGAGGCTGCGCGTGCGCAGGTCAATGCGATCGCCAACCCGACCAACCCCGAGGTGGGCGAGCAGTTCCTCGGAACCGTCGTGAAGATCGCGACGTTCGGTGCATTCGTCTCGCTGCTCCCCGGCAAGGACGGCCTGCTGCACATCAGCGAGGTCCGCAAGCTCGCCGGTGGCAAGCGCGTCGAGAACGTCGAAGACGTGCTCGGCGTCGGCCAGAAGATCCTGGTCGAGATCACCAAGATCGACGACCGCGGAAAGCTGTCGCTCGCTCCCGTGGTCGCCGACGACGCAGACACCGAGGGCTCCGCTGCCGCCAGCGAGGGCCCCGAGGCTCCGGCCGAAGGCTAGTCACCCGTCAACGAATGCCCGTCCCACTCCGGTGGGGCGGGCATTCGTCGTTCGTGCATTCGTCCTTCCGGGCTGCGGCCCAACTACACTGCCTTCATGACGCCGAACAACGACGCCAGTACCTCTGCGGCCCTGCCGCCTGCCCGATTCCGGCTCGCGATCGACGGCAGCATCTTCGGATGGGCCTCGGGAGTCGAGGCCACGGCCGCCGTTCTCGACGCGTTCCACGACGCGGGCGGTCGCCTGATCTCCACGGCAGACCACTACGCGGGCGGCCGCAGCGAGGTGATGATCGGCAACTGGGTGCGTACGCGCACCGTGCGTTCGCAGGTGTTCCTCGCCACCAAGATCGGTCGCCATCCGGATGCGCCGGGGCTGAGCGCCCACAGCATCGCAGCGGCGGCCGACGCCTGTCTCGAACGACTCCAGACCGACCACATCGATCTGCTCTCGTTCGATGGAGATCATCCCCAGACGCCTCTGGAGGAGAGCCTCACCGCCGCCGCCGCTCTCATCGACAGTGGCAAGATCCGCGCCCTCTCCGCATCGTCGTACTCGGGCGCGCGCCTGCTTCAGGCCACGAAGGCGGCCGACGAACTCGGACTGCCTCGATTCAGGGCCGTGTTCAGCCCATACAGCCTCATGACCCGTCGCCCCGTCGAGAACGACCTGCTCCCGGCCGTGTCGACCCTCGGCATAGGCATCTTCGCGCGGCTGCCCCTCGCGAACGGCTTCCTGACCGGCGCCTACCGCAGCCACAACGATGTCCCCGAGTCCATCATGTTCGCCGATGCAGCCCAGCATCTCGGTCGGGCTGGCTTCAGGGTGCTCAAGGCGCTCGAGCAGGTCGCATCGGAGCAGGGTGCATCGCTCGGCGCATGCGCCCTGGCCTGGGTGCGCTCCAGACCCAACGTCATCGCACCCGTGGTGCGGGCGGCGTCGGCCGATCAGGTCGCCGAGCTCGTGGCATCCATCGATCTCGTTCTGCAGCCGCACCAGCTCGCCACCCTCGATCGCGCGTCGGAGTGACATAGGCTGGGGCGCGATGAACACCGCCGTGCCTCTGCCCTTGACCCTGCCTGAACTCCGCGTCGAAGCCTCGGGCGGTTCGCTGGTCCGCCGCACGATCCTCCCGTCGGGCGTGCGCATCCTCACCGAGAAGATGCCCGGCGCCCAGAGCGCCACGGTCGGCTACTGGGTCGCCGTGGGCTCGCGCGACGAACGCGGCAGCGTGCTGGCGGGGCCCACGGCGGCCGCCGTTCCCTCGCGTTTCGGCTCGACGCATTTTCTCGAGCACCTGCTGTTCAAAGGAACGCCGACGAGATCGGCTCTCGACATCGCCGTGGCCTTCGACGCCGTGGGCGGCGAGCACAACGCCGCAACCAGCAAGGAATACACCTGCTACTACGCCAAGGTGCGAGACCAGGACCTGCCGATGGCGATCGACGTGATCGCCGACATGCTCACGTCCTCCCTGATCGAGCACGGCGAATTCGAGACGGAACGCGGCGTCATCCTCGAGGAGCTGGCCGAGGCATCCGACGACCCCTCCGACGTCGCGGGCGAGCGATTCTTCGAGGCCGTCCTGGGGGATCATCCGCTCGGCCGACCCGTGGGAGGCAGCGCCGAGACCATCCGCGCCGTCACCCGTGATGCGGTCTGGCAGCACTACCTCGAGAACTACCGCCCTCAAGACCTCGTCATCACGGCCGCGGGCGCCGTCGATCACGACGAGCTCGTGTCGAGGGTCACGGCGGCGCTCACCGCCGCGGGATGGGATCTGGAGCGCACCGCCGATCCTGTGGCCCGTCGCGAATCGACGGGAGCCGTCGTGCGCCGGGGGTCTCCTCTCGTGGTGGTTCAGCGCCCGAACGAGCAGGCGAGCCTCATCGTCGGCACCTCTGGTTTCACGGCGAACGACGAGCGCCGCTCCGCGCTCAGCGTGCTCGGCTCCGTGTTCGGCGGAGGCATGTCGTCGAGGCTCTTCCAGGAGATCCGCGAGAAGCGGGGGCTGGCCTATTCGGTCTACTCGTTCGCTCCGTCGTACTCCGACGCCGGACTCTTCGGCATGAACGCGGGCTGCACCCCGGCGCGTGTCGGCGAGGTCGCCGAGCTGATGATCGACCAGCTCCACCTGCTCGCCGACGACGGGATCACGGCGGAAGAACTGCGGCGCGCACACGGGCAGCTGTCCGGTTCCGCAGCGCTGGCGCTCGAAGACTCCGACACGCGGATGTCGCGGCTCGGCCGCGCGGAGATCACCCAGGGCGAGTTCGTCGATCTCGACGAGGCCCTGCGACGGCTCGACCGGGTCACGCCGAGCGACGTGCAGGAGCTGGCCCGCGAGATCGCCTCCCGTCCGCTCTCCATCTCCGCCGTCGGAGCCATCGCAGACGGCGCGTTCGACGGCCTCGAGGCGACGCTCGCGGGAGCCGCATCGTGAGCCGCACGCTCTACCTCGTGCGGCACGGCGAGCAACAGGATGCCGAGTACGGCATGGACGACGGCCCCCTGTCGCCGCGGGGCCAGCGGCAGGCGCGGCTCATTGCGGAACGCCTCGGGGGCGTGCCCTTCACGAACGTCTGGCACTCGCCCCTCCAGCGTGCGGAGGACACGGCCGCGATCATGGCCGAGCATCTGCCGTCGCTCCAGCCCGAGTCAACGGCGCTGTTGTTCGACTGCATTCCCACGGGTTACTCGCCCCAGATGCCGCACGCGTTCCAGCCGTTCTTCAACTCCGTGACGATCGAACAGGTCGACGCCGGCCGGGCGCAGATGGCCGACGCCGTCTCGGAGTTCCTCTCACCGACCCGTGAGACGACGAACGACCTGCTCATCACGCACAACTTCGTCATCGGCTGGCTCGTGCGCGAGGCGATGGGCGCTCCCGATTGGCGCTGGGTCGGCGTCAACCAGGCGAATTGCGGCCTCACGATCATCAACATCAAGGCCGGCAGGCTTCCGGAACTCGTCACGCACAACGACCTGGGCCACCTCCCCGTCGAGCTGCGCACCGGCCTTCCCGAGGCCCAGCCGTACTGACCCGCTACCGGGCGGGAGGCAGCTGCTTCGCGTACCAGACGGTGGCGTTGGGGTTCTCGTTGTACTGCTCGACGCGCTCATAGCCTCGCTTGGAGTACAGCCGGCCGGCGTCGGTGAGGGTGTGATGGGTGTCGAGAACGACCACCTCGGCCCCGAACTGCCGCGCGCGGGACTCGAGCTCGGACATCAGGGCACCGGCCACCCCCTGTCCCCGACTCTCCGGCGCCAGCCAGAGATGCTTGACCTCGAAACGCACCCGGCCCTGCTCGTCCGGCGCGATCCGGCGGATACCGCCGCATCCGACGGCCCGGTCGTCTCCGGCGAGGAGAAACACCCCGTCGGGCGCCAGGAACGCGTTCGGATCGGGGTACACCACGGTGTACGCACCCTGCAGCGGCGGGAATTCGGCGGCCCTCCACGTGAAGTAGTCGGTGAGCAGCCGGTGGGCTTCGGGGGAGTCCGTTCTCGCCTCTCGTATGGTCATGGGACAAGGCTAGGCGAGGTGCCGCGACTTGGTAGGTTGGTTCAATGACTACGAAGGTCGCCGTCGTCGGCGCATCCGGCCGCATGGGACGACTCGTCTCGAAGATCGTCACCGAGACGCCGGGCTTCGAGCTCCACGCGCAGATCGGATCGACGGGCGACCTGTCCGAGATGCTCGGCGCCGACCTCGCCGTCGACGTCACCATTCCTGCCGTGTCGCACACCATCGTCGAGTTCGCCGTCTCCCATGGCATTCCCGTGCTGGTGGGCACCTCGGGGTGGTCCGCGGACCGCATCCGGGCGCTCGAGAGGCGCTTGGTCGACACGCCCGACCTCGGGGTGGTCATCATTCCCAACTTCTCCGTCGGGTCCGTGCTCGCCACCTCGTTCGCCGCCATGGCGGCGCGATTCTTCGACTCGATCGAGATCGTCGAGGCGCACCACGCCACGAAGATCGACTCACCCTCGGGCACGGCGGTCAGAACCGCCGAGCTCGTCGCCGCCGCTCGAGGCACGCTCGGTCCCGTCTCGGCTCCGCACACGGATCAGCGCGCGCGCGGCCAGCAGGTCGCCAGCGTTCCCATCCACAGTCTCCGCCTGCAGGGTGTCGTGGCCAAGCAGGACGTGATCCTCGGGGGAGTGGGCGAGGTGCTTACGATCAGTCACGAGACCCTGGCTCCGAGCGCATACGAGGCCGGCATCGCCATCGCCCTGCGCGCGAGCATCGAGGCGCGCGGTGTGGTCGTCGGGCTCGACAGGCTCATCGACCTCTCGGCGGGACAGGGCGAATGATCGCGGCGTTCGACGTGCTGTCCCACCGGGCCTCCCGATGAAGGGGCGCATCGCCGCGTGGTCGATGGCCGTGCTCCTGGCCCTGTACCTCGTGCTCGTCGCCGATCGCGCGGTGCGCCTCGTCGCGACGGGGGAACCCGTGGCCATCGGATTGGGCGTCGCGCTCATCGTCTTCCCTCTCATCGCAGCCTGGGCGCTGATGCGCGAACTCCTCTTCGGCATCCGCACCGAGCGACTGGTCAAAGACCTCGCGGCAGAGCATGCCCTGCCAGAGGACGATCTGCCCAGGCGTCCGAGCGGTCGCCCCGACAGGGAGGCCGCCGACGCCGAGTTCGATCGGTATCGGGCAGAGGTCGATGCCGCACCCGAGAGCTGGCGCGCCTGGTTCAGGCTCGGTCTGGCCTACGACGCGAGCGGCGACCGGCGCCGGGCTCGAGCGGCCTTGCGGCGAGCGATCGCCCTGAACCGACAGTCCGCCTGATCCGTCGGGAGCCGGCTGCTCTCCCTGTGCTTCTTCGACAGCGCGCTTCTTCGACAGCGCGCTTCTTCGACAGCGCGCTTCTTCGACAGCGCGCTTCTTCGACAGCGCGCTACTTCGACAGCGCGGCGCTCAGACCCTGGTCGACGCTCTCGTCTCGGAACGAGAACCCGTCTGCCACGAGCAGCTGCGACGACACGTTCTGATCCGACAGCAGCAGCTCCTTGCCTGCGTCGGCGAGGGCGGCCTTGATGGCCCATCCCGGTGCGGGAAGCCAGAACGGTCTGTTGAGCTTGCGCGCCAGGGTCTCGGAGAGCTCGGTGGCCGTCACCGGATGGGGTGCCGCGAGATTCACCGGCCCGACCAGCGACGACTGGAGCGCGAGGTGCATGATGGCCGCGGCCTCGTCGTGGAGGCTGATCCAGGGCCAGATCTGGGTGCCGGCGCCGAGCGGACCGGCCACGCCGAGTCGGGCGAGGATCTCCAGCGGCTTCAGGGCACCGCCGTCGCCGAGCACAAGACCGGTGCGGGCCATCACGACGCGCGTGCTCGGCGAGGCCTTGGATGCTGCGCGCTCCCACGCCTCGACGACTTTCGCGAGAAATCCGTCGCCCTGCGCCGAGCTCTCGGTCAGGATCTCGGCTGGACGATCGCCGTAGAAGCCCACAGCCGACCCGTTGACGAGCGTGTGCGGGGGAGAGGACGATTTGGCGATCGCCGCCGTGATCGTGCTCGTGGCCTGGATGCGCGACGACAGGATCTGCTTCTTGTACGGCAGGGTCCAGGGCAGTCGCGAGATGGATGCTCCCGACAGGTTCACGATGACGTCGGCGGCATCGACGGTGGCCACGTTCAGCCACGAGACCTCCGGGTCCCACTGGCGTTCCCTGGGGTGATGGGTGGGGTGCCGCACGAGGCGGATCACCAGGTGACCGGCCGCCTCGAGCTGGCGCGTCAGTTCGGTGCCGATCATGCCGGATGCGCCGGCGATGACGATGGTCTGCTGTTCAGGCATACGGCCTCCCCTTTGTTCCAGCCTAACCGCCTCGTCTGCTGCAGCCCTGAACGTCTTCGCCGGCGTGGGCAATCGGTGCTACCGTTGCAGCATGTTGTTCGGTCTGCTCCTTCTTAGCTGCCGCGACGAGTCCTAGTCTCAGGCCTTCCTCGTCGCGGAGTTCGCCGTTGGCTGACCATCTAAGACTCAAGAGGAACCAGACCGTGAAGAACAATCAATCAGCGTCGGCCATGCCGATTCACAAGTACCGCCCGTTTCATGAGCAGATCGTCGTCGATCTGCCCGACAGAACGTGGCCTGCGAAGCGCATCACCGAGGCGCCCCGCTGGTGCGCCGTCGATCTGCGCGACGGAAACCAGGCTCTCATCGACCCGATGAGTCCCGAACGCAAGCGCGTGATGTTCGATCTGCTCGTGCGCATGGGCTACAAGGAGATCGAGGTCGGGTTCCCGAGCGCGAGCCAGACCGACTTCGACTTCGTGCGCAGCCTCATCGAAGAGAACGCCATCCCCGACGACGTCACGATCCAGGTGCTGACGCAGGCTCGCGAACACCTCATCGCTCGCACCTACGAGTCGATCGCCGGCGCGAAGCAGGCCATCGTGCACCTCTACAACTCCACCTCGATCCTGCAGCGCGACGTCGTCTTCCGCAGCGACAGGCAGGGCATCATCGACATCGCCCTGGCCGGCGCCCGCCTGTGCCGCCAGTACGAGAAGACGATCCCCGAGACGACCGTGTACTACGAGTACTCGCCCGAGAGCTTCACGGGCACCGAGCTCGAGTTCGCTCTGGATGTCTGCAACCAGGTCATCGAGATCTTCGAACCGACCGCAGACCGCAAGATCATGATCAACCTGCCGGCCACCGTCGAGATGGCGACGCCCAACGTCTACGCCGACTCGATCGAGTGGATGAGCCGCAGACTCGCCCACCGCGAGAACATCGTGCTGTCGCTGCACCCCCACAACGACCGGGGAACGGCCATCGCCGCGGCAGAGCTCGGCTATCTGGCCGGCGCCGACCGCATCGAGGGATGCCTGTTCGGCAACGGAGAGCGGACGGGCAACGTCGACCTGGTCGCGCTCGGCATCAACCTCTTCACCCAGGGCATCGATCCGCAGATCGACTTCTCCGACCTCGACGAGATCCGTCGCACGGCCGAGTACTGCAACCAGCTGAAGGTCCCGGAGCGCAGCCCCTGGGCCGGCGACCTGGTGTACACGGCGTTCAGCGGCTCCCACCAGGATGCGATCAAGAAGGGCTTCGAGGCCATGGCCGTCGACGCCGCCGCACAGGGCAAAGACGTCGACGACCTGGTCTGGGCCGTGCCGTATCTGCCCGTCGACCCCAAAGACCTGGGTCGCAGCTACGAGGCGGTCATCCGCGTCAACTCCCAGTCGGGCAAGGGCGGTGTGGCCTACCTGCTGAAGAACGACCACGCGCTCGACCTGCCGCGCAAGCTGCAGATCGAGTTCTCCGGCGTCGTGCAGGCGAAGACCGACGCCGAGGGCGGCGAGGTCACGAGCGAGCAGATCTGGGAGATCTTCCAGGACGAGTATCTGCCCGCGCCGGCCGAGCTGGCGGAGTCGAAGTGGGGCCGCTTCGAGCTCACCCGCACCCGCACGGCCAGCGACATGTCCGGCAGCGTCTCCCTGCAGGTCGAGCTGCGCATCGGCGACGAGACCCTCGACACGCAGGCGTCCGGCAACGGCCCCATCGCGGCGTTCCTGAACGTGCTGTCCGAGCAGGGCATCGAGGTGAAGCTCTACGACTACGTCGAGCACGCGCTCAGCGCCTCGGGCGACGCTCTCGCCGCCGCCTATGTCGAGCTGCAGGTCAACGGCACTCGGCTCTGGGGTGTGGGCATCGACGCCGACATCTCGACGGCGTCTCTGAAGGCCGTCGTCAGCGCCGTGAACCGCGCCATCCGGGTCTCTGACGCTGATCGCGAGCTCGCCGCGGTCTGATCGGGCCCGGCGCCGCTGTCAGCCCTGTCCCGGCTTCGCCGTTCGGCGGAGTCGGGGCCAGCGCGGCCGCAGGGCGGCGCGGGAGATCCGGGGCATCCGCCGGATGGCGCGCTGTTCGGGGAGGCTCCACCCGTAGCGCACGGCGAGCAGCCGCACCACGGTCGTGACGATGACGCAGATGATCGCCGCGACGGTGATGTCCATGCCGCCGGCCCAGAATGCGACCAGCACGGCCGATCCGGCGCCCGCGGCGACGGCGTACAGCGATCCCACGTGCATCAGGGCGATCGGCATGGCGAGCAGCACATCGCGCACCACGGAACCGCCGACCGCCGAGACGACGCCGACGAAGATCGACGGGATGACCGGAAGGCCGAGCGACAGCGCCTTGGTCGTACCGATCGCTCCGAAGAGACCGATGGTGAGGGCGTCGAGCACCGTGATCACGGTGTCGAGCCTCTCGAAGAGGCGCACCAGCAGCATGCCGAACAGCGCCGAGAGCACGGCGACGCTCAGGTACCAGTTGGTGTGAAGGGCGACCAGTGGCACCACGAGGAAGATGTCGCGGAGCAGACCTCCGCCGAGTCCGGTCGCCACGCCGATGATGGCGATGCCGAGCAGGTCGAGGCGCCGATCCCTGAACTGGGAAGCGAACATGGCGCCCTGCAGGCTGCCGATGCCGACGGCCAGGAGATCGGCCCAGAGGGGGATGGAGAAGGGCTCGGCTGCTGACACCCTCAAGGTGTACCACGACCGCGCGTGCGCCGGGCATTCACGTGGCCGAGGGTCGATAATGGATCGTGCCTGTTTACCGTGACGACTGTGTGGTGCTGCGCACCCACAAGCTGGGTGAGGCGGATCGCATCGTCACCATGCTCACGCGCCAGCACGGCAAGGTTCGGGCCGTCGCGCGCGGAGTGCGCCGTACGGGGTCGAAGTTCGGTGCGCGTCTCGAGCCGTTCATGGTCGCCGATGTGCAGTTCTACGAGGGCCGGTCCCTCGACACGGTCACCCAGGCCGAGACGATCTCCTCGTACGGGGCCGCCATCACCGCCGACTACGCCAGCTACACGGCGGCCAGCGCCATGGTCGAGACCGCCGACAAGCTCAGCGAGGCCGAGGCCGGCCTGCCGCAGTACCTGCTGCTCGTCGGGGCGCTGCGCTCGCTCTCCCGCGGCGAGCACGGCGCGAGCCTCACTCTCGATTCCTATCTGCTGCGGGCCCTGTCGATGGCGGGCTGGGCGCCCAGCTTCCACGACTGCGCGGTCACCGGCGAGCCCGGTCCCCATTCCGCCTTCGTCGTGCAGCTCGGAGGAGTCGTGAGCGACTCGGTGGCTCCTCCCGGCACTCCGCGGCTCGACGCGCAGACCGTGGGTCTCCTCAGCGCACTGCTCACGGGGGACTGGGCGAGCGCGGACGCGTCAGACCAGGCATCCCGCTCGAAGGCCAGCGGTGTCGTCTCGGCCTACACGCAATGGCACTTGGAGCGGGGTCTGCGTTCTCTCGAGCACGTCGACCGCTCGGCGCAGAAGCAGCGGCGTCAGGAGGCCGCGTCATGAGCAGATCCCGAGCGTCGGACGTTCCCGAATTCCGCCCCCTCGACTGGACCGGCGTCTACCCGCCCGAGATTCCGCGAGGCCAGGTTCCCGCCCACGTGGCCGTCGTGATGGACGGCAACGGACGCTGGGCGAATTCGCGGGGCCTCACCCGTGTCGAAGGACACCGAGCGGGTGAGGCGGCGCTGCTCGATGTCGTGGCCGGCGCCATCCAGATCGGCGTCAAGCACCTCAGCGTCTACGCGTTCTCCACCGAGAACTGGAAGCGTTCGCCCGATGAGGTGCGCTTTCTCATGGGCTTCAATCGGGAGGTGCTGCACCGTCGCCGCGACCAGCTCAACGAGTGGGGCGTGCGCATCCGGTGGGCCGGGCGCAAGCCCAGGCTCTGGGCGAGCGTCATCAAAGACCTGCAGCTCGCAGAACAGCTCACGGCGTCGAACAGCACGATGACGCTGAGTATGTGCGTCAACTACGGCGGTCGCAACGAGATCGTGGATGCCGTGACCGCCATCGCCGAGGAGGTACGGTCGGGCAGGCTCAAGCCGTCCGGCATCAGCGAGAAGACCATTCAGAAGCACCTGTACCTGCCCGACCTGCCCGACGTCGATCTCTTCGTGCGCAGTTCGGGGGAGCAGCGCACCAGCAACTTCCAGCTCTGGCAGTCGGCCTACGCCGAGATGGTGTTCCTCGACAGGCTGTGGCCCGACTTCACCCGGGCCGACCTGTGGCAGGCGATCGAGCACTACACGGGCCGCTCCCGTCGGTTCGGCGGCGCGGTCGACGCCCCCTCTGCCCCGACCCGCTGAATCGGGCGAAGCCCGCTAGCCTGACAGCATGTCGGATCTCACGCGCGTTGACTCTTACTCGGTGTCGCAACCCGAACCTCCGTTGGTGGTCATCGGCGAGATAGCGGTGACCAGCAGTTGGCTCGTCACCCCGGCCGGAACGGTGCCTCTTGCCGGTACGGAGTTCTTCGTCACCGACTTCACCCGCGTGGAGCAGAAGACTCCGACCTGGGCCATCGTGCTCGCCATCGTGGGGTTCTTTCTCGTCTTCGTGCTCAGCCTCCTCTTCCTGCTGGCGCGCGAATCCCGGTTGACCGGATACGTGCAGGTGACAGCGCGCAACGGTCACCTGCAGTACCAGAGCAATGTGCCGGTGACGAGCGCGGCGACGGCCCCGGATGTGTTCGGTCGCGTGCAGTACGCCCGTCACGTCGTATCGCTGGCCGGCTGAGGCGGCACACCCGATCCAGGCGGCCCACCCGATCCAGGCGAGGCCGGTAGACCACGCGGCGACGAAGGGTCGCCGATTCGCCGGTCTCCAACGGATCACTGATCAACGCGGTCACCAGGGTCTGGCTGTTCGTTGCTGTCCGGCGGGTCGGGGTGTTCGGTGCGGGTCTTGCCAGCTGGGTGGTTTGACGTGCGGTCTGCCGTGGATCATGACGAGTTGCCATGCCGAGGTGTGGATGGTGGCGTGGTGGAACGGGCACAGCAACACCAAATTATCGATGTCGGTTCGTCCGGGCGGATAGTTCTCACTCACCCACGGGGTGACGTGGTGCGCCTGACACCGTGAGGGTGGTGCGGCACAGCCGGGGATGACGCATCCGCCGTCGCGGGCGGCGAGGGCTCTGCGTTGCCTGCGGGTGGCGAGACGTTTCGTTTTGCCGTGGTGCAGGATCTCGCCGTGCTTGCCGAAGAGGGTGGTGATGGTGCCGCCGTGGCAGCGGAGGTGGTCGACGGTGCTGATGGGGATGGGTTCGGTGCTGCCGTCGATCCACGCGGCTCCGTGCCCGGTTTGGAGGTCGTCGAGGGTGACGTGCACGTTCACGGTCGGTGCCGCCCCGTTCAGCAGCGACGCGGTCGGCGACGTCGCGGCCATCTCGATGAGGGTCATGACCGCGTCGAGGAGCTTCTGCTCCGCCGTACGCGCGTCGATGACGGCATGGTCGCCTGACGTGTCGCCCTGTGGTGCGGGTTCGTGCGAAGAGAGGTCGTCGGTCGTCGACGGGCCGTCTGGTTGGTCTTTGGTTTCGCCCAGATCCCCGTTGTTATCGACAGTGGTGTGACCGAGATCAGTTGCGTCTGGGTCTGCCGCGTGAGGTGCTGCATTCGGTGTGTCGGGGGTGCGGGGGCTGAGGATCGAGTCGACCGCGGCCAGGAACAGACCCAGCTGCAGCGGAGGGAGCGCATACCGGCCCCTCGCCATGCCGTCCGCGCCGACCTTCGGGTAGCTGAACCCCCGCAGCGACTGTTTCACCGCGTCGCGGGGTTCGGCACCGTCGGGATCGAGGTGTTCCCGGATCCGGATCGCGAGCCGGCCGATCTCCTCGACCGTGTACCGCCTCGGTACCCGCCACAGCGCATCACCATCGCCCGTACCGCCGCCCTCGTCGACGCCTGCATCCGCGTCGGCATCAGAATCGGGGCCGGGATCGGATGCGGCATCGGAGTCGGGGTCGGCATCAAAGTCGGGGTCGGCGATGGTGGCCATCGCGGCGGCGACGAGATGCCGTTCCGCCTGATCCGTGGCATCCGACCAGCCGGTGCGATTCACCACCTCGGACAGGGTGCGGCAGATCACCGCCGCCGAATCGACACCGACCTGACCGGCGAAGAACGCCGCCTCCACGACCGGGAAGAAACTCGGATTCGGCGTTCCCGACAAAGACACCGACGACCGC